>NZ_FNAV01000008.1 GCF_900102075.1 Salipiger thiooxidans
AAAGATATAAAGGCCAGGAATTGCAAGACCGTATGGGCGCATTATTGTGGTTCCGCTCTCCCCTGGTTTTGGACTGGATCGAGAGGAACGCACCGGATGTCAATGTAGCCGACAATTGGGGTCAGCTTGCTGCGCTTTCCAACCTCAATTGGACAAAGGCTGACACGTGGCTTACCCGGGGCCGACCGTTTAGTCTGATTGCATTGGATGCACTCGATAAGTTTACACCACGGCCCAAGCATTCATCTATAGTTCGAGAACTAGAGCCGATGCTTCTCGGCAACCCGGATCGTCAGACCATCTTACAGGCCCTTCGATTGCAGATGCTTAACGACCCGGCACCACGAAGCGTCAAAAGGTGTAAATACCTGATCGAAAACGCTGACAAGCTTCGCATTTCCAATGAAAGTTGATCACCAAAGCCGCTGTTTGTCGTTCACGCAGCATAGGTCAATCCGGGCTCGCTGCCGACCTTCGCTGCTTAGGGCACGAACGACAGCTCTTCCTTTGCACATGCGATCTGGGTCAGCGACCTGACTGGAAAGTCGCTTTTGCCTGAGACCTGACACCCTCGCCGGGCGCCCGCCGCCTGGGCCTCAGCTCTCCTCGGCCTCGTCCAGCAGGTCCAGCGTCTCGGCCAGCGCGTCGATGAGCTCGGCCATGCGCCCTGCCCCGATGATCTTCTCGAGCCGCGCGTAGCTCGCGGCGCTTTCGGGCGTCAGCCTTTCGATGAACGCGTTGCCGGCGGTGCTCAGCCGGATCATCGTGCGGCGCCCGTCGCTCGAATCGCGCGCCGTCTCGATCAGCCCCCGGGCATTCAGGGTCTTGAGGATCCGCGACAGCGACGGCGCGAGGATGCAGGCCCGCTCGGCCACATCGCGGGCGTCGAGTTCTTCTGCCTCCTGCAGCACCCGGAGCACCCGCCACTGCTGCTCGGTCACGTCATGGGCATGCAGCATCGGGCGGAATTCGTTCATGATCCGCTCGCGCAGGCGCAGCAGATTCATCGGAAGGTTCCGGCGCGTGTTGGACAGGTGGAACCCGTCCCTGATCGGTTTTTTCGGCATGGGCGTCCCGAGTGGTCTCTTCTGGATTCATGAAATCATCCTTCTTGACAAGCGTCCAGTTAATTAACATGTTCACTATCAGGAGGAGACGAACCCATGCCGCACATGCGCATCGAATACTCGCACGGGCTGACCGTGCCCGAGGTCGAGAGCCTTTGCCGCGCCGTTCACGCGGCGATGGTCGGGGCCGGGATCTTCCCGCTTGCCGGGATCCGCGTCCGGGCCTTCCGCGCCGACGTGGCCATCGTCGCCGACGGTGACGCGAAGAACGATTTCGCCGCGCTGACGCTCTCGGTCGGCGCCGGACGCAGCACCGAGGCACTGCGGGCGGGCGGCGATCTGGTGTTTCGCGCCGCGCAGGGTGCGCTCGCCCACCGGCTTTGCGAGCCCCATTTCGCCCTGTCGCTCGAGATCCGCATCATCGACCCGGAGCTGAGCTGGAAGGACACCCCCATTCACGCCCGCCTGTCGGGACAGAAGAAGGACTGAACGATGAGCGTTCTGCAGGACAACATCGCCAAGGCGCGCGGCTACATGCAGCCGCTGGTCGACACCGGCGTTCTGAACCACATCGACGGCGCGACCGTGCCGGCGCGCTCGGGCGCGGTGATGGAGACGATCAGCCCCGTCGACGGCAGCGTCCTGGCGCAGGTCGCGAAGAGCGGCGCCGAGGACATCGACGCCGCCGTCGCCGCCGCCAAGACCGCCTTCCCCGGCTGGTCGAAGATCCCCGGCGCCGAGCGCCGCAAGATCCTCATCAAGGTGGCGGAGGCCATCGAGGCCCGCGCCGAGGAGATCGCCTTCACCGAGTGCATGGACACCGGGCAGGCGCTGCGCTTCATGTCCAAGGCCGCGATCCGCGGCGCCGCCAACTTCCGCTTCTTCGCCGACCAGGCGCCGGGGGCCGAGGACGGCATGGTCAAGCGCACGCCGACGCAGATGAACACCACCTCGCGCCGTCCCATCGGCCCGGTGGGGGTGATCACGCCGTGGAACACGCCCTTCATGCTCTCGACCTGGAAGATCGCGCCGGCGCTGGCCGCGGGCTGCACCGTGGTGCACAAGCCCGCCGAGTTCTCGCCGATGACCGCCAAGCTGCTGGTCGAGATCGCCGAAAGCGCCGGCCTGCCCAAGGGCGTGCTGAACGTGGTCAACGGGCTGGGCGAGACCGCCGGCAAGCGCCTGACCGAGCATCCCGACATCCGCGCCATCGCCTTTGTCGGCGAGTCGAAGACCGGCTCGATGATCATGAAGCAGGGCGCGGACACGCTGAAGCGGGTGCATTTCGAGCTCGGCGGCAAGAACCCGGTCATCGTCTTCGACGACGCCGATCTCGACCGGGCCGTCGATGCGGCGGTGTTCATGATCTACTCGCTGAACGGCGAGCGCTGCACCTCCTCCTCGCGGCTGCTGGTGCAGGCCTCGGTCTATGACGCGGTCACCGCCAAGGTCGCCGAGGCCGCGGCGCGGATCAGGATCGGCCACCCGCTCGACCCCGAGACGGTGGTGGGCCCCCTCATCCACCCGGTGCACGAGCAGAAGGTCCTGAGCTACTTCGACACCGCCCGCGCCGAGGGTGCGACCATCGCCACCGGCGGCGAGAAGGTCGGCACCGAGGGCTGCTACGTCGCGCCCACGCTTTTCACCAATGCCACGGCGGACATGGCGATCTCGCAGGAAGAGATCTTCGGCCCGGTGCTCACCGCCATTTCCTTCGAGACCGAGGAAGAGGCGCTCGCCATCGCCAACGGCACCGACTACGGCCTCTCGGCCTATCTCTGGACCAACGATCTTGGCCGGGCGATGCGCATGACCGACGCGCTCGAGGCGGGGATGATGTGGGTGAACTCCGAGAACATCCGCCACCTGCCGACCCCCTTCGGCGGCGTGAAGGCCAGCGGCATCGGCCGCGACGGCGGCGACTGGTCCTTCGATTTCTACATGGAGACGGTGAACGTCAGCTTCCCCCGCACCGAGCACCGCATCCCGAAACTCGGCGGCTGACGCCGCCCCTGTCTGCCTGGAGGAGACCAGACATGCCGATCCCCACCCCGAACCTCTACCCGCCCTTCAACATCGTGCGGCTGAGCCACGTCGTCTTCGGCGTCACCGACCTTGCGAAGTCGCGGCACTTCTACGTCGACACGCTGGGCCTGCAGGTGACCGACGAGAGCGAGGAGCGCATCTACCTGCGCGCCATGGAAGAGCGCGGCCACCACTGCATCGTGCTCGCGAAGGCCGAGAGCGCCAGCGCGCGCGCCCTGTCGTTCAAGGTCTACTCGGAAGAGTGCCTCGACAAGGCGCAGGCGTGGTTCGTCGAGAAGGGCCATGCCACGGAATGGGTCGAGCGCCCGTTCCAGGGCCGCACGCTTGCCACCCACGACCATGACGGCATGCCCATCGAGTTCTACCATCGCATGGACCGCCTGCCACCGATCCACCAGCAATACGCGCTCTACAAGGGCGTCAAGCCGCTGCGCATCGACCATTTCAACTGCTTCAGCCCCTCGGTCGACAAGTCCGTCGCCTTCTACAACGAGCTCGGATTCCGGGTGACCGAGTACACCGAGGACGAGGAGAGCAAGCTGCTCTGGGCCGCGTGGACCCACCGCAAGGGCGGCGTGCACGACATCGCCTTCACCAACGGGCTGGGCCCGCGCCTGCACCACACCGCCTTCTGGGTGCCGACGCCGCTCAACATCATCGACCTCTGCGACCTGATGGCAACCACCGGCTACGTCGGCAACCTCGAGCGCGGGCCGGGGCGGCACGGGATCTCGAACGCCTTCTTCCTCTACATCCTCGACCCCGACGGCCACCGGATCGAGATCTACTGCTCGGACTACCAGACCGTGGATCCCGACCTCGAGGCGATCAAGTGGGATCTCAAGGACCCGCAGCGCCAGACGCTCTGGGGGGCGCCTGCGCCCAAGTCGTGGTTCGAGCACGGCTCGGTCTTCGAGGGCGTGACGCCGCGCCCTGCAGAGCTGAACGCAACGCCCATCGTGGCACCCTGAGGAGCCGGACATGACCGAACGCATCGCCACCTTCCGCGCCGGCGGGCGCGACCGATACGGGCTCGTGACCGAGGGCGGGCTCGTCGATCTCACGCCCGAGTTCGGCGCCCGGTTCCCGACACTCCGCGAGGTGATCGAGGCCGGCGCGCTGGACGCGATGGTGCAGGCGGGCGCCGGGCGGGCGCCCTCATGGGCCGAGCAGGACGTCACCTTTCTGCCGCCGATCCCGCGCCCGGACCGGATCATCTGCGTCGGGGTGAACTTTCCCGACCGCAATGCCGAGTACAAGGACGGCAGCGCCCAGCCCGAGCACATGTCGCTGTTCCCGCGCTTCCCCTCGTCCTTCACCGGCCACGGCCAGCCGCTGATCCGCCCGCCCGAGAACGACACGCTGGACTACGAGGGCGAGATCGCCGTCGTCATCGGCAAAGGCGGCCGCCGCATCGCCGCCGAGGACGCCTATGACCACATCGCGGCCCTGACGCTCTGCAACGAGGGCACCATCCGCGACTGGGTGCGCCACGCCAAGTTCAACGTGACGCAGGGCAAGAACTGGGACCGCTCGGGCGCGCTCGGGCCGTGGCTGGTGCCGTTCCGCGACGCCGCGCAGCTCGATGACGCCAGCATCGAGACCCGGGTCAACGGCGAGCTTCGCCAGAAGGACGCGCTGCGCAACATGATGTTCCCGATCCGCAAGGAGATCGCCTACATCTCGACCTTCACCACGCTTGCCCCCGGCGACATCATCGTCACCGGCACGCCCTCGGGCGCCGGCGCGCGCTTCGATCCGCCGCGCTACCTCGTGCCCGGCGACGTGATCGAGGTCGAGGCCCCCGGCATCGGCATCCTGCGCAACACGGTGGCCGACGAATGCTGACGCCGGAACAGATCGAGACCGCCGCCGCGGCGCTGCTGGCCGCCGAGGAGACGCGCGAGCAGATCGGGCTGCTGTCCATTCAGCACCCGGGCATGACGCTCGACGATGCCTACGCGATCCAGTCGGCGCAGATGCGGCAGAAGCTGGCGGCGGGCCGCAGGGTCATCGGCTGGAAGATCGGCCTCACCTCGAAGGTCATGCAGGACGCGCTCGGGATCGACACGCCCGACAGCGGCGTGCTCTACGACGACATGCTGTTCCGGAGCGGCGAGGTCGTGCCCGAGGGCCGCTTCATCCAGCCGCGGGTCGAGGCCGAGATCGCCTTTGTCATGAAAGATGCCATCGGCGGCAACGTGACCCGCGACGAGGTGCTGGCCGCCACCGACCACGTGGCCCCGAGCCTCGAGATCCTCGACACCCGCATCCTGCGCAAGGACCCCGGGACCGGCCGCGCCCGCGTCATCGTCGACACCGTCTCGGACAATGCCGCCAACGCGGGCATCGTGCTGGGCACGCAGAGGAACGCGCCCCGCGCCTTCGACCTGCGCTGGACCGGCGCCATCCTGCGCGCCGGTGGCGAGGTGGTCGCGACCGGGCTCGGCGCCGCGGTGCTGGACGACCCGGTGATGGGCATCGTATGGCTGGCACGGCGCATGCACCAGTATGGCCAGCGCATCGAGGCCGGGCAGGTCATCCTCTCGGGCTCGTTCATCGCGCCGATCGAGTGCCGCCCGGGCACGCGGATCGACGCGGATTTCGGCCCCTTCGGCCAAGTATCGACGGAGTTCGCCTGATGCCCGCACCGCAAAACCGCTTCAAGAGCCGCCTCAGGGCCGGCGAGACGCAGATCGGCCTGTGGGTCGCGCTCGGCGATCCCTCGGTGGCAGAACTCTGTGCCCACGCCGGCTTCGACTGGCTGGTGATCGACGGCGAGCATGGCCCGAACGGGCTGCGCGACCTGCTGGCGCAGCTTCGCGCCGTGGGGCAGGCCTCGCACCCGGTGGTCCGGGTCAAGGACGACGACCGCGCCGGCATCAAGCAGGCGCTCGACATCGGCGCGCAGACCCTCCTTGTGCCCATCGTCGAGAGCGGCGAGCAGGCCGCCGAGATCGTGCGCTCGGTGCTCTACCCGCCGAAGGGCGCGCGCGGCGTCGGCGCGGCGCTGGCGCGGGCCTCCGGCTATGGGTCGATCCCCGACTACCTGCAGACCGCCGACGAGCAGATCTGCCTGCTGCTGCAGGTGGAAACCGTCAGGGGCATGGAGGCGCTCGACGACATTCTCGCCGTCGAGGGCGTGGACGGCATCTTCGTGGGCCCTGCCGATCTGGCCGCCGACATGGGCCACCGCGGCAACCCCGGCGCGCCCGAGGTGCAGGCGACGATCATCGACGCGCTGACCCGGATCCGCGCGGCGGGCCGGGCGGCGGGCATCCTGACGTCGGACAAGGCGCTGGCGCAGTCCTACATCGACATGGGCTGCGAGTTCGTCGCCGTGGGCTCGGACGCGGGCGCGCTCATGGGCGCGCTGAAGGCGCTTCGCGCGCAGTACTGAGCGTCACCGGGGGACCGCGCCGTCACTCGGAGCAGCTCTCCAGCACCAGCTCGCGCAGCCAGCGGTGCATGGCCGAGCGGTGGGTGCGGGCGGTCCAGACCGCGCTGATCTCGAACCGGCCCTTGAACGGGCTCGGCCCCATCACAAGGTCCGCCGCGATCCGCTCGCCAAGGCGGCGCGGCACCGTGGCAACAAGGCTCGAGCCCGCCAGAAGCTCGCGCAGCCCCGCCGGGCTCGGCACGATCAGCGCCGGGCGCAGCTTGTGGCCCGCGGCCTCGAGCTCATGCAGGTAGGCCGATTTCCAGCTCACCCCGTAATCGATCAGCAGGTGGTTGAGCGTAAGGTACTCCTCGACCGTCAGCGCCCTGCCCGCGTCCGGGTGCGAGGGATCCATCAGGCAGGCATATTCTTCGGAATGGATGCGCCGCGAGTGAAAGCCGGAATCCGTCCGCCCCAGCGGCCCGACCAGCAGGTCGGCATCGTGGTTCAAGAGCCGCAGGTGCCCGTCGCCAAGCGCGTTGATCACCCGGATCGACAGGTTCGGCGCCTCCTTGCGCAGCGCCGAGACGATGCGCGGGATCAGCAGGATCCGCTCGTAGTAATTGCAGGCGATGGTCACGCTGAGATCCGATCCCGCCGGGTCGAAGACCTCGGGCTGGGCCATCAGGTCGAGCATGTCGAGCATCTGCCCCGCCTGCGCCAGCAGAGCCTCGCAGCGCCGCGTCGGCACCTGCCGCCCGGCCTCGCGCACAAACAGCGGATCATGGAAGCAGCGCCGCAGTTTCGAGATCGTGTAACTCACCCCCGACTGGTTCACGCCCAGATGCTCCGCCGCCGCGGTGAAGGAGCCCAGCCGGTGCACCAGCAGCAGCGTGTTGAGCGCCGCGAAGTCGAGGCTCCCCGCCTCGCCGCCGAGTCTGTCCATGCCGATCCCCATCAAATTTTCTGATACCATATACAAAATGCATCTTATTGCTCAAGGGCGCACGCGCTCGGTATCAGGAGGGCGAGGAGACATTTCGGGGAGGAGACACTATGGCGGTCGCACCGCTTGACGATACCATTACGCTTGCGCAACTGACGGCGGATCCCTACCCGCTCTACCAGCGCATGCGGCGCGAGACCCCGGTGCTGCGGGTCAAGGCGCTGGGGCGGACCTTCCTGACGCGCGCCGCGCTCACCAAGCAGGTCAAGGACGACCCCGAGACCTTCAGCAGCGACGATCCGAACACGCCGATGAAGCCCGCCTTCCGCGCCCATACGCTGATGCGCAAGGACGGCGCCGAGCACATGTCCGAGCGCAAGGCGATCATGCCGGCGCTGGCGCCCAAGCGCATCAACACCGACTGGGGCCCGCTCTACGAGCGCCTTGCCGAGGAGTACATCTCGCGCCTGCCGCGCGGCGAGACGGTCGATCTCTTCCGCGAACTCTGCGGCCCGCTGGCCGCGCGCATCCTTGCGCATATCCTCGGCATCCCAGAGGCCACGGACGAGCAGATGCGGCGCTGGTCGCAGTGCCTCATCGATGGCGCCGGCAACTTCGGCTGGAAGCGCGAGCCCTTCGCCGCATCGGACGCCGCCAATGACGAGATGGACGCGCTTTTCGACCGGCTGCGCGACGAGCGGATCGGCAACCCGGACGGCTCGGCGTTCTCGTCGATGCTGACCGCCGAGAACCCGATCCCGCTCAGCCAGATCTATTCCAACATCAAGATCGCCATCGGCGGCGGCATCAACGAGCCGCGCGACGCGCTGGCGACGGTGCTCTACGGGCTGCTCGACAACCCCGACCAGCTGGCCGAGGTCAAGGCGCAGGACGCCTGGGGCAAGGCCTTCGAAGAGGCCATCCGCTGGGTCGCCCCGATCCAGGTCAGCTCGCGCCTCGTCACCGCCGACACCGAGCTTGGCGGCTTCGAGATCCCCAAGGGCGACACGGTGATGACGATCCAGGCCTCGGCCTGCCGCGACGAGGAGCTCTACGAGAACGGCGAGGACTTCTTCGTCTTCCGCGACAAGAACCCCCACCAGGCCTTCGGCAACGGCCCGCACCATTGCGCGGGCGCACATGTGGCGCGGCGCACCGTCGGGCGGATCATCCTGCCGATGCTCTTCGACCGGTTCCCGGACATGAAGCTCGACACGGCCGGGGACGTGGTCTGGAAGGGCTTCGGCTTCCGCGGCCCGATCAACCTGCCGGTCACGCTCAACTGACCGCAGCGACGGACATCACGAATGAGGAGGAATGCCATGGTCCAGGTGACCTATGTCGCCCATGACGGGGCGGAAACGACGATCGACGCGACCGAGGGCGACAGCGTCATGCAGGCGGCGGTGGCCAATGACGTCGACGGCATCGTCGGCGAATGCGGCGGCGCGATGATGTGCGCCACCTGCCATTGCTACGTGGACGAGGCGTGGGCCGAGCGCACCGGCCCCCGCGACGAGGGCGAGGACGACATGCTCGAGGGTGCCGCCTCCGAGATCACCGAACGCTCGCGCCTGTCCTGCCAGATCAAGCTTACCGCCGAACTCGACGGTCTGGTCGTGCACCTGCCCGAGGAACAGCTTTGAGCCCGCAGCACATCGTGGTGGTGGGCGCCGGTCAGGGCGGGCTGCAGGCGACCATCAGCCTGCGGCATGCGGGTTATGCCGGGCGGCTCACCCTGATCGGCGCCGAGCCCGGCCTGCCCTACCAGCGCCCGCCGCTGTCCAAGGCCTACCTCAAGGAGGGCCGCGCCGAGGCGCTGATGCTGCGGCCGCAGAGCTTCTTCGAGAGCAAGGACATTGCCTACCTTCCGCAGACCACGGTCGAGGGCATCGACCGTGGCGCGGGCGAAATCGCGTTCCACGGCCCCGACGGCAAGGGGCGCCTGCCCTACGACCACCTCGTGCTCGCCACCGGCACACGCAACCTGCGCCCGCCCATCGAGGGGCTCGAGCACGCCTGCGACCTGCGCACCCTTGCCGACGCCGAGACCCTGCGCACCCGGCTGGGCACGCCGCGCCGCATCGCCGTGATCGGCGGCGGCTTCATCGGGCTCGAGTTCGCCGCGGTGGCGCGCGGGCTCGGTCACGAGGTCGCGGTGATCGAGGCGGCGCCCCGGCTGATGGCGCGCTGCGTCTCGGCCCGGATGTCCGAACATTTCGCCGACCTGCACCGCGGCATGGGTACGGCGCTGCATCTCGGCACCCCGGCGGTGGCCGTCGATGCGGGCGGCGTGACGCTCGGGGACGGCAGCCATCTCGCGGCCGATTTCACGCTGCTTGCCGCCGGGGTCGTGCCCAATGCAGAGCTGGCCGCCGAGGCCGGGCTCGAGGTCGAGAACGGCGTCCGGCTTTGCGGACGGCTCCTGACCAGCGATCCGCAGATCTCGGCGCTGGGGGACTGCGCCAGCTTCCCCGACCCGCGGGACGGCCAGCGCATCCGGCTCGAGAGTGTGCAGGCCGCCACCGACCACGCCCGCTTCATCGCGGCGCGCCTCAGCAAGGGCGGCGAAGATCACTACGCTGCCCTGCCGTGGTTCTGGTCGGACCAGGCGGACAGCAAGCTGCAGATCGCGGGGTTTGCCGGTCCCGGCACCTCGGAGGTGGTGATCTGCGACGGCGTCGTGGCCCGGCTCGACGACCGGGGCCTCGTCGCGGTGGAGACCGTCAACAACGCCGGCATTCACATGAAGAGCCGCCGCCTGCTGTCGGGAGGCACGCCGGCCGGACTGGACGACCTCGTGCAGATCGCCGCCTGAGGCGGGATCCACGGGGCTGGGCCAATACAGTTAACTTGTTAATTATCGTCTCCCGTGGTAGGGAAGACTCATCTGAGGGAGGAGACCCAGAATGAAACATCACCTGATCGCCGCTTCGGCGGGCGTGTCGCTGTGCCTTGCCACGAGCGCGGGCGCCAACGAGCTGAAATACGCCAACTGGGCCTCGCCCATGCACACCATCGTCGCGGCACAGGTCGACCCTCTCGCCAAGGCGCTGGACGAGGGCACCGGCGGCGAGACCACGCTGCGCAGCTACAACGGCGGCGAGCTCGGCGCGGGCCCGGCGGACCAGTTCGTGCGCGTGCTTCAGGGCACCGCCGACATGGGCTGGGGCGTGCATGGCTACACCTCCTCGCAGTTCCCAAAGAGCCTCGTGCTCGAGCTGCCGGGCGCACTGCCGCTCGACCAGCCGGGCTACGCCGCGCTCTGGCGCGCCTTTCCCGACGAGCTGGCGCAGGAATACCCGCGCACCGAGGTGATCGCGCTCTGGGCCTCCGAGCCCAACATCCTGATGATGCGCGACAAGGAGGTGCACAGCCCCGCCGACCTCAAGGGCCTGAAGATGCGGGTCGCGGGCTCGATCTCGGCCGAGGCGATGGAAGCGCTCGGCGCAACCCCGGTGCAGATCCCGATGACGCAGGTCTACAACGGCCTGCAGACCGGCCTCATCGACGGCGTCATCTCGGGCGCCTCCGTGCTCTCGGACTTCAAGCTCAACGAGGTGGTCGGCAGCATCACCTCCGGGCCGAACTTCGGTCGCCTGACCTTCTACACCGTGATGTCGCAGGGCGCCTATGACGGGCTCTCGGACGAGGCCAGGGCCGCGCTCGACACGCTCAAGGGCGAGGAGATCTCGCGCATGACCGAAGAGGCCTGGGTCGCCACCGCCGACGAGGCGCTGGAGGCCGCGCGTCAG
Organism: Salipiger thiooxidans; assembly: GCF_900102075.1. Classification (GTDB taxonomy): domain Bacteria; phylum Pseudomonadota; class Alphaproteobacteria; order Rhodobacterales; family Rhodobacteraceae; genus Salipiger; species Salipiger thiooxidans. The sequence continues at coordinate 11,194 of NZ_FNAV01000008.1, forward strand.
GCCGACGGCATCACCGTGCTCGACCTCGAGGGCGACGAGGCGCAGGCCTTCAACGACGCGCTGGCCTCGGTGACCGACGCCTACGTGGCCGAGGTCGGCGGCGAGGCGGCGCTGGCGGCGATCCGGGGCGAATGATGCTGGGCAGGGTGCACTGGCTGGCGGACAGGCTGATCGGCCTGTCCGCGATCGTCGGCACGCTCGGGCTGCTCTTCGTGGTGGCCGTGATCGTGTTCGACGTGGTGGGGCGCAACTTCGGCGCCCCGCTCTACGGCTCGCAGGACCTCATCACCATGACCATGGTGATCATCGTCTTCGGCGGCATGTCGCTCTGCGACCGTGACGGCGGGCACATCGTCGTCGACATCTTCGAGAACACATTCTCGCCTCGGCTCAACCGTGTCATCGACGTGGTCGCCGCGCTGCTGGGGGCGGTGATCTTCGTGCTCATCGCCTGGACCGTCTGGCAGAGCGCCCAGCTGAGCGTCCTGCTGAACCTCGCCACCAACCTGCTGCGCCTGCCCACCGCTCGGTTCCAGTACGCGCTCTGCATCTTCTCGCTGATCACCGCGCTGGGGATGCTGCTGCGGGCCGTGAGCCTGATGCTCGGCCACAAGGCTGCGGGGGCCGCATGAGCAGCGTCTTCGTCGGCTCCGTCGGACTGGCGCTGCTGCTGGTCCTCCTCCTGATGCGAATCCCCGTGGCCTTCGCGATGTTCGCGGTGGGCTTCATCGGCATCTGGATCCTCAACGGGCTGCAGGCCGCGACAGGCCTGCTGTCTTCCGAGACCTTCGCGCTCGCGTCCAATTCCGAGCTTATCGTCGTGCCGCTCTTCATCCTGATGGGCAACGTCGCCAGCGCCACCGGCATGAGCCGCAAGCTCTACGACGCGGCCTATGCCACAATCGGGCAGGTGCGCGGCGGGCTTGCCTCGGCCACGGTGATCGGCTGCGGCGGCTTCGCGGCGCTCTCGGGCTCGTCGGTGGCCTCGGCGCTGACCATGGGCCGCACGGCACTGGCCGAGATGGACCGCTTCGCCTACAGCCCGCGGCTCTCGACCGGGGTCGTCGCGGCGGGCGGCACGCTGGGCATCCTGATCCCGCCCTCCACCGGCTTCGTGATCTACGCCATCCTCACCGAGCAGAGCATCGGGCGGCTCTTCATGGCCGGCATCCTGCCGGGCATCCTGCTGCTCACGGCCTTCCTGCTGACCATCGCACTGCTCTGTACGCTGAAGCCCGAACTCGGGCCCCGTGGTCCCAAGACCAACGCCCGCGAGAAGGGCCGCGCCTTCCTCGGCGCGGTACCGATCCTGGCCATCGTGGTGATCACCATCGGCGGCATCTACAGCGGCATGTTCTCGCCCACCGAGGCCGCCGGCGTCGGCGCGGCGCTGGTCATCCTCATCGGCGCGGTCACCCGCACCCTGACCCTGCGGGTGTTCTGGGACGCCGCGCGCAGCTCCATCGTGACCACCGCCTCGGTCATGCTGATCCTGATCGCGGCGCACATGATCAACCCCTTCGTGGCGCTCAGCCACCTGCCCGCCGAGGTCAGCCGGCTGCTCGTCGCGCTCGACTTCGGGCCGTTCGGGACGCTGGTGGTGATCCTCGCGATCTACCTCGTGCTGGGCTGTTTCCTCGAGGGTCTGGCGATGCTCGTGCTCACCCTGCCGATCTTCATGCCGGTGGTGCTGCAGCTGGGCATCGACCCGATCTGGTTCGGTGTGCTGGTGGTGCTGACGCTCGAGATGGGGCTGATCTCGCCGCCCGTGGGGATCAACGTCTTCATCGTGAAATCCGTCGCCCGCAATGTCGAGCTGCTCGACATCTTCCGCGGTGTGCTGCCGTTCTGGCTGGCGATGCTGCTGACGCTGGCGCTGCTTGTGGCGGTGCCGAGCCTGTCGCTCTGGCTGCCGAGCATGATGTGACCGACGCTCCGGCGCGGCTCCCGCAAGGGCCGCGCCGAGGTCGTTCTTCGACCGCTGCGCGTGGTCCGCTCTCCGCTTCTTTCGGTCTGGAACCGCTCAGGCGCGCAAGCTCCCCGCTCAACCTACGTCCGGCCACCCCAGCGCCCGCGAAAGTCTCCGGGCCGAGGCGGTGGTCAGGCGGATGATGTGCCCGAGCTCGCGGACGCGGACGCGGAAGGCGGGCGCCACCACGTGCACCGAGGCCACCACCGAGCTGTCGATGGCAAAGACGGCAGGCACCCGCTCTGCGACTGCAGGGACATCACGCCGGCGGACCTGCACGGCGTGCCGCTGATCATGACCGGGCACCAGCGGCCGCAGCGGGCGGCGCTGGACCACATGTTCGACAAGACCGGCGTCCGACCGCCGATCAAGATCGAGACCCACACCGACAGCTCGGCCTGCGCCTTCGTCGCTGGGGGGCCCGGCGTGTCGATCGTCAGCAGTCTCTTCGCCAACCTGATCCGCGATTTTCCCATTGTCCTGAGGCGGTTCGGCCCTCGCTCGACCCGGAGCTTCGGGCGGCTGCGGGACAGGGACGTGCCCCTGCCCCTCGCCGCCCGGCGCACCGGCGAGATCCTGATGCGCGAGCTCGTCTGCTCGCTGCTGCCGCCCGACGAGCTGCTGTCGAACGGTCGCTGGCGCCTGCCTCAGCTCCTGGGCCGCAGCCCGTCGAGGAACACGTCGAGCAGCAGCCCGGCGCGGTCGGGGTCGGCGCCGGGGCCGTAGTTGATGCCCAGAAGCACCCGCATCAGGTCCTCGCTGGTGACGTCCGCGCGCACCCGGCCCTCGGCCACGGCGCGGGCGTGCAGCGCCGCCACCGCACCACGCATCCGCTCCGACTGTTCGGAGATGAAGCACGACTCGGGCTCGAACACCGGCGCCAGCGCCGCAACCATGCCGCGCTTGGTCGCCATCATGCGCAGCGCCTCGCGCATCCACTCCTCGAGACTGTCCTCCTCGGCCCGGCGCTCTAGTATCTCGACCTCGCGGGCATAGACCGCCTGGAACAGCGCCTCGCGCGTCGGGAAGTGCCGGTACAGCGTCCCGATCCCCAGCCCCGCCTTGCGGGCCACCGCCTCGAGACTGCCGCCGTCCCCGCGAAAGACCTCGGCCGCGGCGCTCAGAAGCAGCTCGCGGTTGCGCAGCGTATCGGCGCGCGGCTTCCGCGTTTTCGGCTGTTCGGCGCTCATTTCCTTTCCCATACCTCAACCTACTTGAAAACGGAGGATGCCTCCGTATTTTAAGGAACAGGCCCCCGGGGCCCAAGTTCCCGTCAGCTTACAGCCAAAGAGGGAAAGATGACATCGACCCTGAACATCACGATCAACGGAGCGCCGCACGAGATCGCGCTCGACGATCCCCGCGCCACGCTGCTGGACGTCCTGCGCGAGCGGCTCGGACTCACCGGAACCAAGAAGGGCTGCGACCGTGGCCAGTGCGGGGCCTGCACCGTGCTGATCGACGGGCGCCGGATGAACGCGTGCCTCGCCCTCGCGCTGTCCCACGACTGGGCGGAGGTCACCACCATCGAGGGGCTGGCCGAGGGCGACACGCTGCACCCGGTGCAGCAGGCCTTCATCGCCCATGACGGCTTTCAGTGCGGCTACTGCACCCCCGGCCAGATCATGTCCGCCGTGGGCCTGATCGCCGAGGGCGAGGCCGGGCTCGACCCCGAGCGCGTGCGCGAGGGCATGAGCGGCAACATCTGCCGCTGCGCCGCCTATGCCGGCATCACCGACGCCGTGCTCGAGGCCACCCGAGCCTCCGGGACCCGGACCGAGGACGAAAGGACCGACGCATGAACCGTTTCGACTATGCCCGCGCCGACAGTATCGGCGCCGCCATCGCCGCGGCGGGAACGCCGGGCGGCAGCTTCCTCGCCGGTGGCACCAACCTGCTCGACCTGATGAAGATCGGGGCGGCGACGCCGGAGCGGCTTATCGACATCTCGCGCCTGCCGCTCGACCGGATCGAGGACACCGACGGCGGGCTCCGCATCGGGGCCATGGTCCGCAACGCCGACATCGCCCGGCACCCCGAGGTGCTGGCGCGCTACCCGGCGCTGGCCGAGGCGCTGCTCTCGGGAGCGTCGGCGCAACTGCGCAACGCTGCAACCACCGGCGGCAACGTCATGCAGGCGACCCGCTGCAGCTATTTCCAGGACCCGCTGTCGCCCTGCAACCGGCGGGAGCCGGGTTCGGGTTGCGGCGCGCTTGGCGGGCGCACCCGCAACCACGCGGTGCTGGGCTGGGACGAGGGCTGCATCGCCGTGCACCCGTCAGACATGTGCGTGGCGCTCGCCGCCTATGACGCGGTGGTCGAGATCACCGGGCCCGAGGGCTCCCGCGACGTGCCGATGGCAACCTTCCACCCGCTGCCCGACGCCGCGGGCGCCGGCACCCCGGCGCTGGCCGAGGGCGAGATCGTCACCCACATCCGCCTGCCCGACCCGGGCGGCATGGCGCGCAATGCCCGCTACCTGAAGCTGCGCGAGCGGACCTCGTTTGCCTTCGCGCTGGTCTCGGCCGCCGCCGCGCTCGAGATCCGCGACGGCGTCATCGTCTCGGCCCGCCTCGCGCTCGGTGGCGTCGCTGCCCGCCCGTGGCGCTGCCACGAGGCCGAGGCGATGCTCGTGGGCATGGTGCCCACGCGCGGCAGCTTCACCGTCGCCGCCGCGGAAGCGCTGACCGGTGCCACACCCTCGGGCGACAATGCCCACAAGATCGAGCTCGCGCGGCGCATCGCGGTCCGCGCGCTGGACCTCGCCGCGGCAGGGACGCCGGACCGGCTGCCCGCCCTGCCCGCCTCCGCCTTTGCAGGAGAAGACAATGGATGACATGCTGAACACTCAGGGCCACGTGCGGCTCGGCTCGAGCGCGGGCCAGCCGCTGACCCGCCGCGACGGCATCCTCAAGGTGACCGGCGCCGCGCCCTATGCCGCCGACGCGCGCCCCGAGGGCGTGCTGCACGCGGTCACTTTGGCCGCCGGGATCGCACGCGGTCGCGTGGCGCGCCTTAACAGCGCCGCCGCCGAGGCGCATCCGGGCGTCGTCAAGGTCTACACGCCCGCCAATACGCCCGCGCTGGCCGTGAGCCCGGACGAGAAGATCCACCCCTTCGTCTGGCGCATGGAGGTGCTGCAGGACGACCGCGTGCGCTATGCGGGCCAACCGATCGCGATGGTCGTGGCCGAAACGCTCGAGGCCGCGACCGAGGCCGCGCGGCTGCTGGCGCCGGACTACGAAGCCGAGCCCCACCGGGTGACGCTCGACGATGCCGAGCCCTTCGACACCGAGACCACGGCGTTCGGACGGCCCGCCAACATGACCAAGGGCGACCTCGCCACGGCGCGCGCCACCTCGTCCCGGCACGTCACCACGCAGGTCGACACCTCGGCGCAGTACCACAACGCCATGGAGCCCCACGCGATCACCGCCCAATGGGTCGGCGACCGGCTCGAGATCGACACGCCGAACCAGGCCATCGGGCTCTCGAAGCAGACCTTTTCCGCCTTCCTCGGCATCGCGCCCGAACAGATCCTGCTGCGCAGCCCCTTTATCGGAGGCGGCTTCGGGTCCAAGGCGATCCTCTACGGGGCGCAGCTGCTGACCATCCTCGCGGCGCGCGATCTCGAGAGGCCGGTGAAGCTGGCGCTGCGGCGGGACCAGGTCTACGGCCCCACCGGGCATCGTGCCCCGACACGGCAAACCCTGCGCATCGACATGGATGACATGGGCCGCATCACCGCGCTCGACCACGATACGATCACGCTGACCTCGAGCTTCGACCAGTTCCTCGAGAGCGCCTCGAACGCGTCGCACAGCCTCTATGCGGCGCCGGTGCTGCGCACCACGCACCACGGCCGGCGCGCCGACGTGGGCACCCCCGGGCCGATGCGCGCGCCGGGCGAGGCACCGGGGTCGGCCGCGCTCGAGATCGCCATGGACGAGGCGGCCCGGGCGGCGGGGCTCGACCCGCTCGACTTCCGCCTGCTGAACCACGCCGACACCGACCCGGCGTCGGGCATGAGCTTCTCGTCCAAGGCGCTGCGCGAATGCTACGCCGAGGCCGCCGGGCGCTTTGGCTGGGCCGGGCGCCCGCAGGAGCCCCGGCAGATGCGCGAGGGGAGGCTGCTCAAGGGCTGGGGCATGGGCACGGCGCAGTTCCCCTGCCCGATGTTCCAGGCCGCGGCCCATGCCACGCTGCGCGCCGACGGCTCGGCTGTGGTCGAGACCTCGGCCGCCGACATGGGCCAGGGCGCGTGGACGGCACTGGCGCAGATCGCCGCCGACGGCTTGGGCATCGACATCGACAAGGTCGAGTTCCGCTCGGGCCATTCCGACCTGCCCGACGCGGGCGTCGCGGGCGGCTCCGGCCACACCGCCACTGCTGGCACCGCGCTCTTCAACGCGGGCTCGGACGCGGTGCGCCAGCTCGCCGATCTGGCCACGCAGGACCCCGCCTCGCCGCTCTTCGGCGCCGGAAACGCGGGCGTCACGGCGCGGTCGGGGCGGCTCTGGCGCAACGATGACGACCGCTCCGAGGCCTACGAGGACATCCTTGCCCGCGCCGGGCTCGAGCTCATCCGCGGCGAAGGCACCGGCGCGCGCGAGGGCGAGCCCACCCACGCGATGTTCTCGCACGGGGCGGTTTTCGCCGAGGTGCTGGTCGATCCCGATCTCGGGCAGGTGCGCGTGAGCCGCCTGATCGGCGCCTTCGCGGCGGGGCGGATCATCAACCCCGCACTGGCCCGCAGCCAGCTTCTGGGCGGCATGATCTGGGGCATCGGCATGGCCCTGCAGGAAGAGGCGCTGCACGACACCCGTTCGGGACGGTTCGTGAACAACGACCTCGCGGGCTACCACGTGCCGGTCAACGCCGATGCGCCGATGGTCGAGGCGATCACCGTCCACGAGGATGACCCCTTCGTGAACGCGCTCGGCATCAAGGGCGTGGGCGAGATCGGCGTCACCGGCACCGTGGGCGCCATCGGCAACGCGGTCTGGCACGCCACCGGCGTCAGGCCGGGGCGCTTCCCGATCCACCCCGAAACGCTGATCTGAGGATGGATCCAGAACCAACAACGAAGGGCCCGGCGGAACGCTCCGCCGGGCCCTTCTTCTGCCCGTGATCCTGTCCGGGACTTCACCCGTGGGCTTGTTCGCGACCCCGCCCGCCGGTCAGTGCGCGGCCGCACCCGCCCCGCTGCGCGGCGGCTTCATCGCCAGCGCCAGCACCGCGAGCCCCGCGAAGAGCACGGTGATCAGGGTGAAGACGTCGATGAAGGACATCACCGTCGCCTGCTGCGCCACCCGCCCCGCGAGCTGCGACAGCGCCCCGGTCTGGCCGTCGATGCCATTGGCCTCGAGATTGGCGGCCAGCATGTCGATCTGGCGCAGCGCCTCGGGGTTGGCCCAGTTCAGCGCCTCGTTGAGCCGCGCCGTGTGCAGCGCACCGCGGTCGGTCAGCAGCGTGTTGATCACCGCCAGACCCACGGCGCCACCGAGGTTGCGCATCAGGTTGTAGAACCCCGAGGCGCTCTTCATCTTGTCGGGCGGCAGCGTTCCGAGCGCGAGGTTGTTGATCGGCACCATGCAGATCATCAGCGACAGCCCCCGCAGCACCTGCGGCCAGAGCAACTCGTTGAAATCCCAGTCGGCGGTCATGCCGGTGAGCATCCAGCTCGAGACCGCGAAGCCCACGAAGCCCATCAGCAGCATCACCCGCAGGTCCATCTTCGACGACAGGATCCCCGCCAGCGGCGCGCTCACGAACATCGCGAGACCCGAGACGAACACCGTCTGGCCGGTCATCAGGCTGTCGTAGCCGCGGATCGAGGACAGGTAGAGCGGGTAGAGATAGGTCATCCCGTAGAGCCCGATCCCCATCACGAAGCTGAACACCGAGCCCACCGCGAAGTTGGTGTTGGCGAAGGCCGAGAAGTCGACCACCGGGCTCTTGAGAGTGAAGGCGCGCCAGAAGGTGACGATGCCGCCCACCACCATGACCACGAAGAGCGCGGCGACGATCTCGTCCTGGAACCAGTCGTTGCCCGGGCCTTCCTCGAGCACGTATTCCATGGCGCCGAGGAAGCAGGCCAGCGCCCCGAGGCCGATCCAGTCGAAGCTGTCGAAGAGCTTCCACTCGGGCTTGTCGAAGTCGATCAGGGTGATGGCGCCGATGGTCACGAGGATGCCCGCCGGCACGTTGACGAGGAACAGCCAGTGCCAGCTCATGGCGTGGCTGAGATAGCCGCCGACGGTCGGGCCCACGGTGGGCGCCAGCGTTGCCACGAGGCCGATCATCGGCGAGACGATGGCGCGTTTCGAGGCCGGGAAGATGGTGAAGGCCGCGGCGAAGACCGCCGGGATCATGCCGCCGCCGAGGAACCCCTGCACCGCGCGCCACAGGATCATCTCGTTGATCGAGCCCGAGGTGGCGCAGAGGAAGGACGCGGCGGTGAAGCCCGCGGCCGACGCGGCGAAGAGGTAGCGCGTCGACATCATCCGGCCCAGCAGGCCGGAAAGCGGGATCATGATGACCTCGGCGATCAGGTACGAGGTCTGCACCCACGAGATCTCGTCCGACGAGGCGCCGAGCCCGGCCTGGATCTCGGGCAGCGAGGCCGAGACGATCTGGATGTCGAGGATCGCCATGAACATCCCGAAGACCATGACGAAAAACGCCGCGACCCTGCGCGGCGTGAGTTCCGGTTCCTGTGGGGCGGCGGCGCTCATTGCAGCGCCTCCGCGACGTCCGTGCCCTCGGGCGCCGTGCGCTGGTCGATCTCGACCACCACGGAGAGGCCCGCGCGCAGGCCCGGGGTGCCGTCCGGCAGCTCGATGCGCACCGGCACGCGCTGCACGATCTTGGTGAAGTTGCCGGTGGCGTTGTCCGCCGGCAGCAGCGAGAACACCGAGCCCGTGGCCGGCGCGACCGAGACCACGCGGCCCTCGATCTCGTGGCCCTCCATGGCGTCGATGCTCACCCGGGCGGTCTCGCCCGCGACGATGCCGGGAAGCTGGGTTTCCTTGAAATTGGCCTCGACATAGAGCCCGTGGTCGGGGACCACGGCGGCAAGCCGGGCACCGACGTTGACCAGTTCCCCGGCCTCGATGGCGATATTGGCCACGGTGCCGTCGAAGGGCGCGCGCAGCACGGTATGGTCGAGGTCGCGCTGCGCCTGCGCGATGCCGAGCTCGAGATCGCGGCGGCTGGACTCGGTCTCGGCCCGCTCTGCCCGCAGCACCTCGATCTCGGCCTGCGCGCCCTTGATCGCCGCCTGCGCCGCGGCGCGGTTGGCCTCGGCGGTCTCGAGCGCACCGTTGGCGTCGTCGAGATCGGCCTGCGAGGCGACCTTGCGGTCGGCCAGCCCCTTGACCCGCGCCTGGGTGATGCCGGCGGTGCGCAGCGTCGCCTCGGCGGCGGAAAGCTGGGCCTCGGCCTGCGTCACGCTGGCCTCGGCGGCGGTGATCTGCGCGTCGATGCGCGCCAGCGTGCGGTCGAGCGTCGGCAGCTTGGCCTGCGCGTGCTCCAGCGCGATGCGATAGTCGCCGTCCTCGATCCGCACCAGAACCTCGCCCAGCGTCACGTGCTGGTTCGCCTGCACCGGGATCTCGGCCACGTAGCCCTGCAGCTTGGACGAAACCAGCGACAGGTCCGCCTGCACGTAGGCATCGTCGGTCTCGACCATGAAACGCCCGTCCGTCCACCAGTGATACCCCTCGTAGCCGCCCGCCAGAAGCGCAACCAGCGCGATGCCGCCAACGATCCGCTTGCGGCGCCCGCCCTTCTTCGGCACCGGGGCGGCGGCGGTTTCGGGCGCGCGGGCCTGAGCCTGTGCGGGGGCCTCTGCGGCGGCCTGGTCGGAAGAAGGGGCGTCGATGCGGTCGTGGCGGGACATGATGTCGGTCTTTCGGTGCAGGGGGCGAATCCGGGGGCGACGAACGGATCGAACCGGTCGGTTCGATTGCACGTAGGGCAGGCCCGACACGAAATCAAGTCTTCATCGAACCACCCGGTTCGATTATATGTCCTCCCATGACAACCAAGACACATCCCGAGCCGGCTGAACTCTGCGCGCACAGACGCCGCCACGCCGCGGGCTCCGACCCCGAGAAACGCCGCCAGATCCTGGACGGCGCCTGGAGCGTGTTTGTCGATCAGGGCTTCGACGCCGCGTCGATGAACAGCATCTGCAAGGCGGCGGGGGTCTCGAAGGGGACGCTCTATGTCTACTTCGAGAACAAGGAGGATCTCTTCGTCGCGCTGGTCGAGGACAAGCGGAAGGCGTTCTTCCAGGGCATCTTCGAGCGGCTGGTCGATGCCGGGACCATCGAGGAACGGCTCTTTGCCTATGCCAGCGGTCTGGCGATCCAGCTCAATTCCGAGGACGTGATCCGGGCGCAGCGCATCGTCATCAGCGTGGTCGAGCGCATGCCCGAGCTCGGCACCCGCTTCTACGACGCGGGCGCGCGGCATTTCCTGAGCTGTCTCCAGGACTTCCTGAAGCGCGAGACCGAGGCCGGCAACCTCGCGGTCACCGACCCCGAACTCGCCGCCGCGCAGTTCGTCGAGCTTTCGACCACCGGGACGTGGCGGGCGCGGCTGTTCGGCCGCCGCGACGAGGCGCCGACCGAGGACGAGATCGCCTACGTGGCGACCGAGGCGGTGCGGGTCTTCATGGCCGCCTACCGCGCCTGAGCCTCTCAGGCCGCGGCGGCAGCGCCCGCGATCAGCAGCACGCCATGCGCCACCAGCGCGGGCTTGGCGGAGCCTTCGAGTTCGATCGTCGACTGCAACTCGATCCGGGCGCCACTGCCCTTGGCGCTCGCCCCGATCACCGCCTGCGCCAGCCGCACCCGGGAGCCCACCGGCACCGGTGCGGTGAAGCGCACCTTCTCGTAGCCGTAATTGAGCCCTGCCCCGCGGCTCTCGATCCGGAAGAGCTGGCGCTGCATCCGGGGAATCAACGACAGCAGGAACAGCCCGTGCGCGATGGTCTTGCCGTTCGGCCGCTCGCGCGCGGCCCGCGTCACATCTACATGGATCCAGTGATCGTCGCCGGTAAGCTCGGCAAAGCCGTCGATTTGCTCCTGGGTGATCTCGAGCCACTCGGTGGCGCCCAGATTGGCGCCGGTATGGGTCGCAAAATCAATGGGTTCGTTCAGGATGAGCATGACGGTCTCCTCTGCTGCCCGGCCCCGGCAAGCGGTACGCCGCCGCCGGTCCGCTCCCCTCAAAGCTAATAAATCATAATTATCATTTTTAACTTGCGCAACCGCGAGCGGATCGGGATGCTTGGCGCAAGAAATATTCAGGAGGAGGTGCGCCATGGCAGCCATGCTTGGCCATATCAAGGTGCTCGATTTCAGCCGCGTCTTTGCCGGGCCATGGGCCGCGCAGATGCTGGCGGATTTCGGTGCGGACGTCATCAAGGTCGAACATGTGAAGGGCGGCGACGACGTGCGCCGCATGGGCGTGCCGCATCTCGGACCCGACGGGGCGCCCACCGGCGAGACCTCGTCCTTCCTCGCGATGAACCGGGGCAAGCGCTCGCTGGCGCTGGACCTGTCGAAGCCCGAGGGGCAGGAGGTCGCGCGCCGGCTCGTGGCCGAGGCGGACGTGCTGATCGAGAACTTCAAGACCGGCACGCTGGCCCGCTTCGGGCTCGACTACGACAGCGTCGCCGCGATCAACCCTCGGCTGGTCTACTGCTCGATCACCGGCTTCGGCCAGACCGGGCCGATGAAGCACCTGCCGGGCTACGACCCGATCTTCCAGGCGATGAGCGGGCTGCTCGCGATGACCGGCACCGCCGACGGCGAGCCCGGTGCCGGGCCCGCGCTGGTGGGCTACTCGATCTCGGACATCACCGCCGGGCAATACGCGGTCTCCGCCATTCTCGCGGCGCTCAACCACCGCGACGCGGGCGCGGGCCATGGCGCGGGGCAGTTCATCGACATCGCGCTTCTCGACACGCAGATCCACGCCGCCTCCCACATGGCGATGAATTACCTCTCCTCCGGGCGACTCCCGCGCCGCAACGGCACCGCCTCGCAGATCACCTGCCCGTGGCAGGCCTTCGACTGCGCCGACCGCCCGATCATGATCGCCATCGGCAACAACGCACAGTTCGCCCGCTTCTGCGACCACCTCGGGCTCGACGGCGTCGCCACGGATCCGCGCTTTGCCACCAACCTCGCCCGGGTCGAGAACGCCAGCGCGCTGATCCCGATGATCGCCGCGAAGCTGGCCGAGAAGACCGCCGACACCTGCTATGACGAGCTCGAGGCCATCGGTATTCCCGCCGGGCCGCTGAACAGCTTCGAGGACGTGTTCCGCATGGAGCAGGTCGCCGAACGTGGCCTCCTGCGCGAGCTGCAGCACGAGACCGCGGGCCGGGTGCGCTACGTCGCCAACCCCGTGCGCTTCTCGGGCGGCGCGCCCGCAACCACGCCGCCGCCGCGCTTTGCCGAGCATACCGACGAGGTGCTGAAGGCACTGGGGCTGGAGCCCGACCAGATCGCGGCGCTGCGCCGCGCGGGGGTGGTCGCATGATGGACGGCACCATGAACGAGGACTGGATCGAGAACGCCCGCATGATCGTCGAGAGCGCCCGCGCGGTGGTCCCGGCGGATGGCAACCTCGCCCGGGTGCGCGCCGCGCGCTTCCAGGGGTGCGGCTTCGACCGCGCGGTGATGGCGCAGGCAGCCGAGCTCGGCTGGCCGCTGATGCGCGTCGCGGAGGATGCGGGCGGGCTCGGCCTTGGCCTGCGCGAGACCTGCGCGCTGATGGAGGTGCTGGGCGCCGGGCTGCTGCCCGAGCCGGTGCTGTCGACCATCACGGCCGCGGCGCTGCTGCAGGAGGCCCTGCCCGAAGAGGCGATGACCGGCGAGGCGGTGATCGTCACCGCCTGGCAGGACGCCACCGGCGATCAGGGCTGGCAGGGCGGCGCTCGGGACGGCACGCTGCAGGGCACCAAGGTCCACGTTCCCGGGGCCGATGGGGCAGACCTCTTCGCCGTGCTCACCTGCGCGGGCGTGGCGATCGTGCCCCGCGATGCGCAGGGCGTGACGGTCGAAAGCGCCGAGACGCTCGACGGCTGCCGCCCCGGACGCGTGCGTCTCGACGGCGTCGCCGCAGAGATCCTGCCCTGCCCGCGGGCCGAGGCCGTGCTGCAGGACGCGCGGCTTGCTCACGCCGCCTACCTGCTCGGCCTCTCGGGCCGCGCGCTGGAGATCACGCTCGACTACCTGCGGGTGCGCGAGCAGTTCGGCCGACCCATCGGCAGCTTCCAGTCGCTGCAGCACCGGGCGACCGAGATGAAGATCTCGCTCGAGCTGTCGCGCGCCGCGATCTTCGCCACCGCGCGCCGCTTCGACGCCGGGGCCGACCCGCGGGCCCGCGCGCATGGCGCCGCCCGCTGCAAGCTCCGCGCCTCGGCGCTGGCGATGCTGGTCGCCCGCGAGGCGGTGCAGATGCACGGCGCCATGGGCATCACCGACGAGGCCGACATCGGCCTCTTCGTGCGCAAGGCCATGGCCGAGGCCAACACCTATGGAAGCCCGAGAGAGCAGCGCGCGACGCTGACAGGACTGCTGGCAGAGGAGCACGCGGCATGACCGGACAGCCCGACTACAACGCCATGAGCGACGACGATTTCCGCGCCATGGTCCGAAGCTTCGTCGAGGCGAGCTACCCCGACATCCCCCGCCATTCGCTGAGCCGCCTGCACTGGCACGAGGTGAAGCCATGGTATCTGATCCTGTCGCAGAAGGGCTGGATCTGCCCGACATGGCCGCGCGAGCATGGCGGCATGGGGCTCACCGCGGGCAAGCACCTCATCATGATCGAGGAATTCGAGCGCTACGGCTGCGCGCGGGTCAACGACATCGGGCCGGTCATGCTGGGGCCGCTGCTGCTCAGGCATGGGAGCGAGGAACAGAAGGCGCAGTTCCTGCCGCGCATCCTCTCGGGCGAGGACGTCTGGGCGCAGGGCTACAGCGAGCCGGGCGCGGGCTCGGACCTTGCCGCCGTGCGCTGCGAGGCGGTGCGCGACGGCGACGACTGGGTGATCAACGGCCAGAAGACCTGGTGCACGCTGGGCATGGACGCCAACTGGGTCTTCATCCTCGCCCGCACCGACAAGACGGTGAAGAAGCAGGCGGGCATCAGCTTCCTGCTGGTGCCGATGGACGCGCCCGGCGTGACCATCCGCAACATCGAGAACCTCGAGCTCGAGGCCGAGTTCTGCGAGGTCTTCTTCGACGACGTGCGGGTGCCCGCCGACCACATCGTGGGCCGGGTCAACGACGGCTGGTCGGTGGCCAAGGCGCTGCTCGGCCACGAGCGCGTGTTCATCGGCGCGCCGCGGCTTTCCGCCAGCGCGCTGGCGCGGCTCGGGCACATCGCCCGCCGCGCCGGGGTCTGGGACGACCCGGTGTTCCGCGACCGCTACGTGACGCTGCAATGCGACGTCATGGACCTGACGGATCTCTTCGAGACCTATGTCGACCGGCTGCGCGACGGGCGCGAGATCGGCGCCGACGTGGCGATGCTGAAGATCTTCCAGAGCGAGCTTTACCAGCGCATCTCGGAGCTGATGATGGAGGTCGCGGCCGAGGACTCGGGCCTGCGCGCCACGCCCGAGGGCGACCGGCAGCTGCACGCCGCCGCAACCTGGCTCTCGGCGCGGCCGACGACGATCTTCGGCGGCTCGACAGAGATCATGCGCAACATGCTGGCCAAGGCGGTGCTCGAGCTTCCGAGCTGAGCCGCGTCACGCAAAAAGTCTAAAAGGTATAAGATTGACTTTTATACTTTTGCACACTAGCCTGATCGAAATTCCGACGCCACCGACCAGGAGGCGGGGCGCCGGGTCGGTAATGCGAAAAGGGAGGAATGGCTTTGTTGGGATCCGCATTCATCAGGGGCACGGTCGCCGCCGTCGCCATCTTCGCCGGGCAGGCCGTCCTGGCCGACGAGGTGACGCTGCCGCGCACCATGGTCTGGACGTCCTACGACCTCGGCTCGACCGGCTACGTCGAGGCCTCGGCCATGGCCGACGCGCTCGACAAGAACTACGGCACCACCGTGCGCCTGACGCCCTCGGGCACCGGCATCGGCCGGATGCTGCCGCTCGCCAAGAAGCGCGCGACCTTCGGCTTCATGGGCAACGAGATCTTCTTCGCCTCCGAGGGCATGTTCGAATTCGCCGCCCGTGACTGGGGCCCGCAGGAGGTGCGCGTGTTGCTTGGCCGACCCGCCGCCGTCGGCCTGATCACCGGGCTCGACACCGACATCGAAAGCGTCGCGGACCTCAAGGGCCGCAAGGTGGGCTTCGTGCAGGCCAGCCCCTCGACCCTGATGAACACCGAGGCCGCGCTGGCCTTCGGCGATCTCACCGTCGACGACGTCGAGCAGGTGATCTACCCGGGATACGGCGCCATGGTGCAGGGCTTCATCGCGGGCGAGATCGACGCCGTTCCGGTCACCCCCACGGTGTCAGCCCTGCGCGAGGCCGAAGGCGGCCGCGGCGTGCGCTGGCTCGACATGCCGGGATCGGACAGCGCCGGCTGGGACCGCGTGCGCGCCTCGGCCACGATCTTCTCGCCCACGTCGATGACCGTCGGCGTCAGCATCTCCGAGGACGATCCCGCCGAGCTTCTGGGCTACCGCTACCCGCAGCTCACCACCTATGCCGACACCAGCGAGGACGAGGTCTACAACCTCGTGAAGGCGCTGGACGAGAGCTATGACCTCTTCAAGGACGCCAACGGCGTGATCGCGCGCTGGAACATGCAGGACGCGGGCAGTTCACCGGCCGGCGCGCCGTTCCACCCGGGCGCCATCAGGTACCTGCGCGAGATGGGCGTATGGGACGCCGAGGACGACGCCTGGAACGAGACCCGCATCGCCCGGCTCGAGGCGGTGAAGTCGGCCTGGGCCGCGGCCACCGAGAAGGCCGATGCCGAAAAGGTCTCGGACGACGACTGGCCGGCCTTCTGGGACAGCTACCGCAGCGACGCGCTGAACTGACACGGCGGGGAGCCGCGCCCGGCCCGCGCTTCGCGCAACGGCGGCACGGCTCCCCCGGCAGATCTTCCGACCCCCGGCACGGGCGCAGGCCCCTGCCCGACCGGCGGCCGCCCCGCAGCTTCCTGACGACCGGAGCCCCTCCAGCATGCAGCCTGAAATCACCATCGAGAGCGTGGGCGACACCAAGCCCTGGGCCCGTGAGGGCGTACGCCTGACCGGCGCCGCGTGGTTCGCCACGCTGGTCCTGTCCAGCGCCGGCCTCGCGATCATCCTCAACCAGATCTTCAACCTTCAGGTCTTCGGGTTCCGGCCGATCAGCACGTCCTACTACTACATCATCGTCGGGCTCTTCATGCCGGTCGCGTTCATCACCTCTCCCGCCCGCGAGGCCGACACGGAGCGGGTACGCTGGTACGACTGGGTGCTGGCGGCGGCGGCCTTCGGTGTCTGCATGTATTTCGCCGCGCATACCGACGAGATCCTCAACCGCGGCTGGGAATTCCAGGCGCCGCTGCCCGTGGTGCTGCAGGCCGGCGCGCTGGTGCTGCTCTCGCTCGAGGCGGTGCGCCGCTGCGCCGGGCTGCCGCTCTTCATCATCTGCGCCATCTTCGCGGCCTTCCCGCTCTACACCGGCTACCTGCCGGGCTTCCTCTGGGGCGTGCAGATGACGCTGCCCGAAACCGTCCTGAGCCACTCGCTCGGTGTCGAGAGCATCATCGGCATCCCGATCCGGGTGATCGCCGACCTGCTCATCGGCTTCATCGTGTTCGGCGTGGCGCTCACCGTCTCGGGCGGCGGCACCTTCTTCATGGACCTCGCCTCGGCGCTGATGGGCCACGCCCGCGGCGGCCCGGCCAAGGTCGCGATCCTGTCCTCGGGCTTCTTCGGCTCGCTGTCGGGCAGCGTGATCTCGAACGTCATCTCCACCGGCTCGATGACCATCCCCACCATGAAGCGCTGCGGCTACCCGGCGGCCTATGCCGGCGCAGTGGAAAGCTGCGCCTCGACCGGGGGCGCGCTGATGCCGCCGGTGATGGGCTCGGTCGCCTTCGTCATGGCCTCGTTCATGAACGTGCCCTACG
The DNA here is from genome assembly GCF_900102075.1 of Salipiger thiooxidans. Classification (GTDB taxonomy): domain Bacteria; phylum Pseudomonadota; class Alphaproteobacteria; order Rhodobacterales; family Rhodobacteraceae; genus Salipiger; species Salipiger thiooxidans. Next base: position 28,285 of record NZ_FNAV01000008.1, read on the forward strand.
CCGAGATCATGGTCGCGGCCACCGTGCCCGCCCTGCTCTTCTACCTCGTGCTGCTGATCCAGACCGACTGCTACGCCGCCCGCAACGGGCTCAAGGGCCTGCCCCGCGACCAGCTTCCGAAGGTCTGGAAGGTGCTGCGCTCGGGCTGGGTCTACCTGATCAGCCTCGCGGTGCTGGTGGCGATGCTTCTGGCCACCAATGCCGAGGCCAAGGCGCCCTTCTACGTCACCGTGCTGCTGGTCCTCACCGCGCTCTTCCGGGCCCGCAAGGACAACATGCTCCGCCCCCTGCTCGACATGGTGATGGAGACCGGCGCCACCATCGGCATGCTGGTGGGCGTGCTCGCCGGGGTCGGCATGGTGGTCGGCGCGCTGGCGATTACCGGGGTCGGCAACGCCTTCAGCCGCGAGCTGCTGCAATACGCCGGCGGCAACCCCTACCTGCTGCTGGTCTTCGGCGCACTGACGAGCTTCATCCTCGGCATGGGGATGACGGTCTCGGCCTGCTACATCTTCCTTGCGGTGGTGCTTGCCCCCGCGCTGGTGCAGGGCGGATTCAGCCAGATGGCCAGCCACCTCTTCATCCTCTACTGGGCGATGCTCTCCTATATCACGCCGCCCGTGGCCATGGCCGCCGTCGCGGCCTCGTCGATCGCCAAGGCACCGGCCATGCGCACCGGGGTGACCGCGATGCGGCTCGGCGCCATCCTCTTCGTGCTGCCGTTCCTCTTCGTGCTGCAGCCGAGCCTGATCCTCGAGGGCGCACCCGGCGAGATCGTGCTCTCGGTCTCGACCGCGATCCTGTCGATCCTGATGCTGTCGGCGGCCTCCGAGCGCTACATCTACTTCGTCGGCCGCAGCGCCAGGGGCTGGGAGGCGCTGGTGCTGCTCGCGGGCGGGCTCTGCCTGCTGGTGCCGGGCCTCACGACCGACCTCGCAGGCCTTGCCGCCCTGGCGCTGGTGATGGGCACTGCCTTCCTCTCGAAATCCGACATGCGCCCCGCCGTGGCCACCGCGAAGGACAGCGAATGACCGACCACACGATCCCCCTGCCCGACGGCGGCACCCTCCACGCCCGCATCGAAGGACCGGACGGCGCGCCCTGGGTGGTGTTCTCGAACTCGGTGATGACCGACCTCACGGTCTGGGACGCGCAGGCCGCGGCGCTGTCCGGGGACTACCGGGTGTTGCGCTACGACCAGCGCGGCCACGGCCGGTCGAGCGTGTTCGAAGGCGCGATGGACTTCGACGGCTACGGCGCCGACCTGCTGGCGCTGCTCTTGGCCTGCGGCGTCCGCGACTGCGTCTTCGTCGGCCTGTCGATGGGCGCGCCCACCGGGCTTGCCGCCTTCGCGGCGCGACCGGATCTCTTCGCGGGCTTCGTCGTCGCCGATGGCGTGTCGAAAAGCGCCCCGGGCCGCGAGGCCTTCTGGACCGAGCGCCGCGACACCGCCCGCGCCGAGGGCATGGACCGCATCGCCCGTGAGACCGCCGCGCGCTGGATGCCCGGCGTCGCAGCGGAGGACCCGCGCGTCACGGCGCTGGTCGAGATGATCGCCGCCACCCCGGTCGAGGGCTTCGCCGCCGCGACCCACGCGCTGCAGAGCTACGACCACAGCGCCGCCCTCGCGGGCCTCACCGTGCCCTTCCTCGGCATCGCCGGCGAGAAGGACGGTGCCATGCCCGAGGCCATCCGCAAGCAGTTCGGCAGCCTGCCGCGCGCCAGCTTCGCCGAGATCCCCGGCGCCGGCCACGTGCCAAACTTCCAGACCCCCGACGCCTTCACGACCGCGCTGCGGACGTTCCTCGACGTCCACGCGCCCGCCAAGACCAAGGAGACCCGCTGATGTCCGGTCCACTCTCGCATGTCCGTGTCCTCGACCTGAGCCGCATCATGGCCGGGCCGTGGTGCGGCCAGATCCTCGCCGACCTTGGTGCCGACGTGATCAAGGTCGAGCGGCTCGGCGCCGGGGACGACACCCGCCGCTGGGGTCCGCCGTTCCTCAGGGATCGCGACGGCAACACCACCAAAGAGGCGGGCTACTACCTCTCGGTGAACCGCGGCAAGCGCTCGGTCGAGCTCGACCTCAAGAGCGAGGAAGGGCGCGCCGCGGTGCGCGCGCTCGCCGCCGAAAGCGACATCCTGCTCGAGAACTTCAAGACCGGCACGCTCGACCGCATGGGGCTGGGCTACGACGATCTCGCCAAGGTCAATCCGCGGCTGATCTACTGCTCGGTGACCGGCTTCGGGCTCACCGGGCCGCAGGCGGGCGATGCCGCCTATGACTTCATGATCCAGGGCATGGGCGGGCTGATGAGCGTCACCGGCGGCCCCGACGGCGAACCGGGCGGCGGTCCCCAGAAGGTGGGCGTGCCGATCATCGACATCATGACCGGCATGTACACCGCCATCGGCGCGCTGGCGGCGCTGGCCAACCGCGACCAGACCGGCAAGGGCGACCACATCGACCTCGCCATGCTCGACGTCTCGGTGGCGATGCTCGCCAACCAGGCGATGAACTACCTCGTCTCGGGCCAGAAGCCGGTGCGGCGCGGCAACCGCCACCCCAACATCCAGCCGCAGAACGTCTACCCGGTGGCCGACGGCTACATCGTGCTTGCGGTGGGCAACGACGGCCAGTTCCGGAAATTCTGCGAGGTCATCGGCCTGCCCGCGCTGGCCGACGATCCCGCCTACGCCACCAACGCCGCGCGGGTCGAGAACCTCGACGCGCTCGAGGCACTGCTGATCGAGGCGCTGGCGGCGCGCACCATCACCGAATGGTGTGAGGCCTTCGCCGCCGCGGGCGTGCCATCGGGGCCGATCAACACGGTGGACCGGGTGTTCGAGGAGCCGCAGGTGCAACACCGCCGCATGCTGCGCGACATCCCGCACCCGCTTTCGGGCACGGTCAAGCAGGTCGTCAGCCCGCTCAACTTCCGCAACGCGCCGCTCTCCTTCGACAAGGCGCCGCCGTTGCTGGGACAACACACGCAAGAGGTGCTCGAGGCACTCGGACTGGGAGAGATGCAGGCATGAAGAACGGAGTCGACACCAAAGCGGCGCCGGGGCGGATCAGTTTCCCCGCGCCCGAAACGATGAACACGGCGCAGCGCGAGGTCTACGAGCAGATCGTCTCGGGGCCGCGGCGCACGCTGGTCGGCCCGCTGCGCGCGGCGCTGCACAACCCGACTCTGGCGGACCGCTGGCAGCGGCTCGGGCAGGTGCTGCGCTTCGAGACCTCGCTGCCGACGCGGCTCTCGGAGCTGGCGATCCTCGTCACCGCACGGCGCTGGAACAGCCAGCTGGAATGGGCGATCCACGCGGGCGACGCCGACCGCGCCGGGCTTGACCCGGCGGTGGCCGAGGCGATCCGGGTCTGCGAGCCGCCGGACTTCGGCGACGACGCCGAGGGCCGCGAGATCTACGAGTTCGCGCGTCAGATCGTGCAGACCGGCGACGTCGATCCCGACAGCTATGCCGCCATCGTCGCCCGCTGGGGCGAGGTCGGCGCGGTCGAGCTGACCGCCGTGATCGGCTACTACACGCTGGTGGCGATGACCCTGAACGTGCACCGTATCCCGCTGCCCGAGGGCGTTTCGTGCTCGCTCCCCGGCGAGCACGGCGTGCTGGCCGAGATGCCCGGAGCGGTGGCGGCCAATGCCTGACAGCCGCCTCGAAGGATCCGCCACGACGATGTTCTACGACCCCCGCACCGAACACCACGGCCTGCCCCACAACCCGTGGATGGCGCTGATTGTACCCCGGCCCATCGGCTGGATCTCGACCGTCTCGGCCGAGGGCACGCCGAACCTCGCGCCCTACAGCGCCTTCAACACCGTGGCCGCGAACCCGCCGCACGTGATGTTCTCGAGCGACAGCGCCAAGGACAGCATCACCAACGCCGAGACGACGGGCCATTTCTGCGTCAACATCGCCACGTGGGAGCTGCGCGAGGCGATGAACCTCAGCTCGGCGCCCTACGCCCCCGATGTCGACGAGTTCGCCGCCGTGGGCCTGACCGCCGAGCCCTGCCGCAACATCCCAGGCGTGCGCGTGGCCGAAGCGCCGGTGTCGATCGAATGCCGGGTGGCGCAGATCGTGGGGCTTGCGCCCGCGACCGGGGCCACCTGCACCAACCGCATCGTCTTCGGCGAGGTCATGGGCATCCACATCGACCAGCGGGTGCTGCGGGACGGCAAGGTCGACCTCGCGCTACTGCAGCCGCTCGCGCGGCTGGGATACCGCGACTACACCGTGGTGCGCGAGTCCTTCGAGATGCTGCGCCCCGTGCTCGACCAGAACTGACAGACGACACGACAGGCAGGAGACCCGCCGATGAGCAGCTTTGAGACCCTCACCCTCGACGTCGCCGATTTCGTCGCGACCGTCACCATCGACCGCGCCCCGGTGAATGCCCAGAACAACCGCTTCCGCGAGGAGCTGACCGAGGTGATCGACGCGCTCGGCGACCGGACCGACGTGCGTGTCATCGTGCTGACCGGCGCCGGCAAGGCGTTCTCGGCCGGGGCCGACCTCTCCGAGCGCCCGACCCAGGACCCGGGACACTACACCGCCCACAACCGCCGCGTCCGGGCGAGCTTCGACTGCCTGCTCGAATGCCCGAAGCCGATCATCGCGGCGGTCAACGGCGCCGCCATCGGCGCGGGCTGCGTCACGGCGCTTTGCTGTGACATCCTCGTGCTGTCGGAAAAGGGCTTCCTGCAGATGACCGAGGTGATGGTCGGGCTTGCCGGCGGCGTCGCGCATGTGCGCCGCCACTTCGGCGAGAGCGACGCGCGGATGATGATCTACACCGCCCGCCGGGTCTATGGCCCGGACCTGCTGCGCATGAACGTGGCCAGCGCCTGCGTCGCCCCCGAAGAGCTGCTCGCCACCGCGCGGGGGATCGCGGCGGACATCGCCAGGGCCAGCCCCTCGGCGGTGCGCGCGGCGAAGAGGTCGTTCCAGATGACCGAGGGCGTGTCGGTCTACGAGGGCTACCGGTTCGAGCAGGGCCAGACCAAGGCGCTGTCGACCTCCGAGGACACCGCCGAGGCCATGGCCGCCTTCCGCGAGAAGCGCGCGCCGGTGTTCCGCAGCTGAGCCTTCACCGCCGTCCGGGGCGGCGGGCGGCGGGTGGGGCGCCCGTAACAGGGTTCAGCGCAGCTTGACCTCGATCTTCATCATGTCGCCGCGGTAGATGCCGTTGGCGAGCATGATGATGTCGCCATTCTGGTTCGCCACCACCCGCTGCACCCGCGCGATCGGGTCGCCGATCGAGATGTTGAGCTGCGAGGCGGTCTCGAGATCGGCCGAGCCGATGGTCACGATCTGGTTGGCGTTGGCCACGGTCTGGCCGGGAATGTCCGCCACCAGCCGCATCGCGGTGACCCTGGTGTAGTTCTCTTCGGGGATGTGCTCGCAGATCCGCTCGTCGACGTAGACATCGGCCAGCAGGAAGGCCTGCCCGTCGCGGCTGTGCTTGCGGCGCAGGTGCCGGTAGGACGGCGCGGGGTTGCCGAGCTCGCCCTCGTGGCGGGGCAGCAGGACTCCGGTCTCGTCGCCGAGGATCTCGATGGTGGCATTGTCCCGCGCGATCAGCAGGCCGGTCCAGTCGGTCTTGACCTCGCACCACAGATCCCGCTTCGGGCGCTCGATCACGAAGGTGCCCTTGGCCCGGAAACGCTCGATCAGCCCTTCCTTCTCGAGGATATCGAGCGACTGGCGGATGGTCATGGTGGCCACGCCGCACTGGTCGGCCAGCTCCTTCACGGTGGGGATCTTGCTGCCCACGTCCCACTCGCCGCTCTCGATGCGCTGGCGGAACAGGCTCGCAAGCTGGATGTAGCGCGACACGTTGCTCTTCTGCAGAGCCTTGACTGTCGCGTTGTCGGGTCTCGTCGCGGCCATGATGTGTCCTCGCTGGATTGCTCCCTCAAGGATAAGGCCGGCGCGGGCACCCTTCAATCATAAAAGCTAGGTTTTAGACCAATGATATCGCGGCGGGTCGGGGCCCCTGCCCTCCCCGCCGCGCAGCCCTCAGAACCAGAGCTGGCCCGCGGTGACATCGCCGGCGCCGCCCTCGTCATCCATCACCATGGTCGCGGCGACCGAGGGCCGCGTGGCCTGCGCGGCCTCCCACGCGGCGAGCTGCGGCGCCCGCGCCCGCCAGCCGCAGTCGGGCCAGCGGAAATCGAGCTGCCCGAGCGCGCAGAGCACCGCCACGTGGCCAAGGCCGAAGGGCGTCTCCGCCAGCGCAGCGGCCTCGGCTTCCAGCAGGTCGAGCGAGGCGCGGACCTTGCTGCGCCAGCCGTCGGTGACCGCCTCCCAGGCGCCCGCCGGGCGGGTGAGTTCGGTGCGCCAGACCAGCAGGATGTCGGTGAGCCCGTCCCCCAGCGCCTGCCAGCGCAGCTGCGCCATGCGCGGCCCCGGCTCGGACGGCAGCAGACCGGTGCCTGCGCGCAGATCGAGGTATTCGCAGATCACCCGGCTGTCGAAAAGCGCCAGCCCCTCCCCGGTGACCAGCGTCGGGATCTTGCCGAGCGGATTGTCGGCCATCACCGCCGGGTGCGGCGTCATGTGCACCGCCACCACCGAGCGCACGCAATCCACCTGCCCGAGCAGGCCGGTCTCGTGCAGGACGATCATCACCTTGCGCACGAAGGGCGAGCGCGGCGACCAGTGCAGCTTCATCCTTGCATCCCCCATCGGTCAGCCCTCCCGTCCGGTGTCGAGCCCGGCCAGCACCTCGGCCACCGGCCCGGCGCGGAACCCGTGGCCTACCGCCGCGGCCAGCGCCTTCAGGTCCGCCTCGAGCTCGGCGCGGCCCTCGGTCGCCGCCCAGTAGAGCGGCCCGCCGCGCCAGCGCGGGAAGCCGTAGCCATTGGCCAGCGCCACGTCCACGTCCGAGGCCCGCTGCGCGATGCCCTCGTCGAGCAGGCAGGCCGCCTCGTTGACGATGGCCGCGAGCAGCTGGCGCTGGATGGTCCCGGCGTCGAAGCTTTGCGGGCTCACCCCGGCCTCGGCCCGGGCGGCGTCGATCAATGCCGCGACCTCGGGATCGGGCTCGGCGGCGCCGGAGCCGGAGCCGTAGGCATACCAGCCCTTGCCGGTCTTGCGTCCGAGCCGCCCGGCCTCGCAGAGCCGGTCGGGGATGGTGACGTAGCGCGCCTGCGGATCGCGGCTCGCCGCCTGCCGCTTGCGCATCGCCCAGGCGATGTCGAGCCCGGACATGTCCGACACCGCGAAGGGCCCCATGGCAAAGCCGAAGCCCGTGGCGGCCGCATCCACCTCTTCCGGCGCAGCCCCGTCGAGCACCAGAAGCTCGGCCCGGCGCCGATAGGCGGCGTAGATCCGGTTGCCGACGAAGCCCTCGCCCACGCGCGCCACCACCGGCTGCTTGCCGAGCCTGCCCGCAAGCTTGAGCCCGCTCGCCAGCACCGCGTCCGACGTGCGCGCCGCGCGCACCACCTCGAGCAGCTTCATCACATCGGCGGGGCTGAAGAAATGAAGGCCCAGCACGCGCTCGGGATGGGAGAGCCCCTGCACCATCTCGTCGATGTCGAGATAGGAGGTGTTGGTGGCGATGATCGCCTCTGCGGGCAGCGCCGCCTCGAGCCGGGCGAGCACGTCCTGCTTGACCGACATCTCCTCGAAGACCGCCTCGATCACCAGATCGCAGCCCGAAAGCGCGCCGTAGTCGACCGCACCCGAGAGCGCGGCGCGGCGCTGTTCGGCGCCGGAGGCCGACAGCCGGCCCCTGGCGACCTGCGCCCCGAGGCTGGCGTCGATGCCAGAGAGCGCCGTTGCCAGCGCCGCCTCGTCGCGTTCGATCAGCACCACCGACAGACCCGCCGCGAGCAGCGCGCGGACGATGCCCTGCCCCATGGTGCCACCGCCGATCACGCCCGCGGCCGAAACCCGGAGCGCCGCTGTCATGTCGAGCCCGTCGACCGAGCCCGCCGTGCGCTCGGCGAAGAAGAGGTAGCGCAGCGCGAAGGCGTCGTCGCTCAGCCGCAGGCGCTGGAACACCGCGCGCTCGTCGGCGAGCATGGTCCCGGCGTCTCCGTCCGAGGCCCGCACCAGCCGGATCGCCTCGGCGATGTTGGGCCGGCCCTTGCCACGCTTCAGCGCGGTGCGGGCGGCGGCGTCGATCGCGGCCTCGTCCTCGGGCGGCGGCGGCAGGGTGCGGGCGAGCCGCTTGGGCCGCGGCCCCTCGCGCAGGAAGGCCAGCGCGGCGGCCAGCAGGTCGCCTTCGGCCAGCCCGTCCACCAGCCCGAGCGTCAGCGCCTCGGTGGCGGGGATGCGGGCGGCGCGGCAGATCAGGTCGATGGCGCTTGCACGGCCGGTGAGGCGCGGCATCCGCTGGGTGCCCCCGGCGCCCGGGATGAAGCCCAGCGAGACCTCGGGCAGGCCCAGCCGGGCGTCAGGCGCGGCGATGCGGTAGTCGCAGCCCAGCGACAGCTCGAGCCCCCCGCCAAGCGCCACCCCGTGCAGCGCCGCGACCACCGGGAAGGGCGCGTCCTCGATGGCGGCTATGACGTCGGGCAGCTCGGGCCACGCCAGGGGCTTGCCGAACTCGCGCAGGTCCGAGCCCGCGACGAAGCAGCGCCCGGCGCCCATCAGCACGGCGCCCGCGGCCCCCGCCTCGCAGGCGGCAGCGATGCCGTCGGTGATGCCGCGGCGCACTGCGTGCGAGCCCGCATTGACCGGCGGGTTGTCGATGGTCAGCACCGCGATATCGCCCTGCATGGCGAAGCCGACCGTGCCCGGGGACGCCTCGGGCGTGTCCTGTGTCACATGGGTGTTCATGGCTGGCGACCTTTCGTCAGTCTTGGTTTCGTTCGGGCCCGGAGCCGTCGCGCAGGGCATGGATCCAGGGCAGCATCAGCGCCGCCACCTCGGCGGGCTTCTCGTCGGGAAGCGCGTGGCTCGCCCCGTCGACGGTGGCAAGCGTCACGCGGGGCGCGAATTCGCGCAGGTAGAAATCGCGGGCCCCGGCGGGCCGGAACGGGTCCTGAAGCCCCACCACGTCGAGCACCGGCGCCCGGCCCGAGGTCCACCAGCTGTCGCGCTCGGTGCGGGTGCGGGCGGCCCGCTGCGCCCCCACGAGCGCGCCGTTCCAGCCCTGCAGCCAGGGGCGCGGGTCGTGGCCCTCGGCGAAGAAGCCGAGCCGCAGCGCGGCAAGACGCTCGTCCTCGGGGGCGTCGGGGTCCATGGCGACCTCGATGGCGCGCGACAGCTGCGCCGGCCACTTGCCGCCGCCCGCCGCCAGAAGCACCAGCCCGTCGATCAGCTCGGGGCGGTCCTGGGCCACGGTGCGGGCGATCCAGCAGCCATAGGCGTGGCCCACGACGACGGCGCCGCCCGCGCCTTTCTCGGCGGCAAGCGCCGCGGCGGCGTCCCCGGCAAGGTCGTGGAAGTCGATGTCCTCGAGCGGGCCGGTGCTGTCGCCCATGCCGCGCGGCCAGGGCAGCACCACGCGCAGCCCGCCCGTCGCCAGCGCCTCGGCGAGGTGCCGGAAATCGTCGGGCCCGCGCCCGGTCGAGGCGATCAGGCAGAGCGTGGGCGCGGCCTCGCCCGAGGGCCCCAGCACCCGGTAGGCGATGCTGGCAGCACCGTTCTGCACCGTGCGGATCGTCTCTGTCATCGTGGTGGTCATCTCCGTCTCCTCACCGGCGGGTCGTCGCCCGCCCGGTCACTTCAGTTTCACCCGCAGCCGCGCCGCGTCGCCCCGGTAGATGCCGTCGGTCACGAGGAACCGCAGCCCGTCGCTGTCCACCGCCACCCGCACCACCCGCGCCATCGGCTCGCCGAGCCGCACCGACAGCTCCTGCGAGACCGTCAGATCGGCACCGATGACGGTGAGCTCCTGCTGGGCGTCTGCAACCTGCCGCCCCGGCAGTTCCGAGGCGATGCGCATGGCGGTCATCTGCGCCAGCGCGTCCGGCGGCAGCGCCGCGTAGGCGCGCTCGTCGATGTAGAGATCCGAGACCATGAAGGCCTCGCCGTCGCGCCAGTTGCGGCGCCGGATGCGGCGGTACGACTGCGCGGCCCGGCCCGGCCAGTCGCCGCTCTCGATGCGGCGGCGGAAGAGCCCGGCGAGCTGCAGGTAGCGCGACACTGCACTCTTGCGCAGTGCCGCGGCGGTGGCGGTCGGGCTGGCGGGGCTGGCGATGCTCATGTCATCACGCGCAGCGGCGCACCGCCGAGCCAGCCGCCGATATCCTCGACCGCGTCGCGGTAGTAGACGCGGTAGTTCTCTTCGGTGACATAGCCCATGTGCGGCGTCGCCTGCACGTTGTCCAGGCGTCGGAAGGGATGGTCCAATGGCAGCGGCTCGGTATCGAAGACATCGAGCACGGCGCCCCCGATGCGCCCCGCCTCGAGCAGCGAGATCAGCGCCGCCTCGTCGGCGAGCGGCCCGCGCGCGGTGTTCACGAACAGCGCGTCGGGCTTCATCCGCCCCAGCAGCTCGGCCGAGATGATGCCCCGGCTGCCGGGCACCAGTGCCAGCTGCACCGTGATCACGTCGCTGGTGGCAAAGAGCTCGGGCAGGTCGAGCGGCAGGACGTCGAGCTCGGCGGCGCGGTTGTCGAGGTCGGTGCGGGTCCAGCCCGCGACCTCCATCCCGAAGGCCTGCCCGAAGCGCGCCATGCGGCGGCCGAGCTTGCCGAGCCCCACGACGCCGAGCCGCCGGCCCTGAAGCGAGCGCCCGAGGCCGTTCTGCCAGGGTCCCCCGGCGCGGAAATTGGCGACCTCCTGCGGCAGGCGCCGCATGAACGCGAGGATCCCGGCCCAGGCCAGCTCTGCCGCCGGGTTGCCGGCCGAGCCGGTACCGCAGACGGTGATGCCGAGCGCCCGCGCGGCCTCGAGGTCGATGCTGCGGTTGCGGGCGCCGGTGGTGATCAGCAGCCGCAGGTTCGGCAGGCGCTTCAGCAGGCTTTCGGGAAAGGGCGTGCGCTCGCGCATTGCGACGATCACCGTGCAATCGGCAAGCGCCGCGGCCACCGCATCCTCATCTCCGAGGTGCTCGGCATAACGGCGCAGGGTCACGCGGCCGTCGAGGCCGCTCCAGTCTGCGCAGGCGAAGGCCGCGTCCTGGTAATCGTCGAGAATGGCGCAGATGGGCAGGTCGGTCATGTCCGGAGCAATCCTTTGATCAGTGAACGGAAGACGGCAGAGCACCCCGACGCGGGGCGCTCCGCTCTCTGATCTTATTGCGAGAGACCCTGCGATTCCGCGAGTGCCTTCCACATGTCGAGCTCGGAATCGACCTGCTCCGCAAAGCCCTCGGGCGTGGTGGCGTTCAGCGTCCAGTCGAGCGGCGTGACCTTGGCGATGAACTCCTCGTTCCTGAGCGCCGCGTTGACGTCGGCGTTGAGCTTCTCGACGATCGCCGGATCGGTGCCCGCGGGCACGAACATGCCGACCCACTGCTTGATCTCGAGATCCGGGTAGCCCAGCTCGGCGGTCGAGGGCACGTCGGGCTGCGCGTCGATGCGCGCGCTGCCGAGCACGGCCAGCGCCTTGATCTTGCCGCTGGTGAGGTTCTCGCCCGCCGAGCTGACCGACGAGCCGTAGATGTCGGTCTCGCCCGAGAGGATCGAGACCACGGCGGGGCCGCCGCCCTTGAAATGCACCACGTCGACGTCGGCGCCGCTGTCGGCGATGAACTTCTCGATGGCGAAATGCGTGGTGGTCCCGAGGCCCGCGGTGGCGGCGAACTTGGGGCTCTCCTTGCTGGCGGCCACAAACTCGTCGAGCGTGTCGAAGTCCGAAGTCGCGTTGGTCACGAGGATGTAGGAGACGTGGCCGACGTTGGCGACCGGGATCAGGTCCTCGCGCGGGTCGAAGGGCAGGTCGGGCTGGATCGCGGGCGCCGTGACATAGGCCGAGGTGGTGACCAGCAGCGTCTGCCCGTCGGGCCTGGCCTGCGCCACCTGCGCGGTGCCCACCATCGAGCCGCCGCCCGGGCGGTTGTCTATCAGCACCGGCTGGCCCCAGGCCTTTTCGAGATAGGGCGCGAGATGGCGCATGAACACGTCGGTATTGCCTGACGGCGAATAGGGCACCACGACGGTGACGGGCCCGGCGGGGTAGTCGGCCGCAAAGAGCGGCTGGGCCAGTCCCAGCGCCATGGCGGCAGCGGTCAGCAGGGTCTTCATCTGTTTCCTCCTCGGTTGGGGTTGGGTCAGCCCTCGCGGGCCTCGTGGGTCGTGGCGCCGTCTCCCGCGGCGCGCGCGGCCCGTCGTCTGCGGATGATCTCGGCGCTCCAGACGCTCCAGATCAGGATCATCCCCGTCAGCGCCATGATCACCGCGCTGATGGGGCGTTCGAAGAAGGTCAGGAATTCCCCCCGCGACAGCACCATGGCGCGGCGGAAATGCTCTTCCATGAGCGGGCCCAGCACGAAGCCCAGCAGCAGCGGCGCACCGGGGAAGCCGAAGATCCGCATCGCGTATCCCAGCGCCCCGAAGACCAGCACCATCCAGACGTTCAGCACCGTGAAGCCCGAGGTGTAGGCGCCGATGCAGATGAACATGAGCACCGCCGGATAGAGGATGTGGTAGGGGATGGTCAGCATCCGCACCCAGACCCCGATCAGCGGGATGTTGAGCAGCAGCAGGATCAGGTTGCCGACCCAGAAGCTCATGATCAGGCCCCAGAAGAGCTCGGGCTGGGACGAAATCAGGTTCGGCCCCGGGGCCACGCCGTGGATCATCAGCACCCCCAGCATCAGCGCCATGGTGGCACTGCCGGGCACGCCCAGCGACAGGGTGGGGATGAAGGCGGTCTGGTCGGCGGCGTTGTTGGCGGATTCCGGCCCCATGATGCCCTCGATGGCGCCGTTACCGAAGCGCTCGGGCGTGCGCGAGACACGCTTCTCGATGGCATAGGACAGGAAGGCGGCGATCGACGGACCGGTGCCCGGCAGGGTGCCGAAGAACGACCCGATGGAGGCGCCGCGCAGCATCGGGAACCACGACCGGCGCATCTCGTCCCGCGACGGCTTGATGGCCTTGAGCCTGAGCGTCTCGGGGTCGATGTCGGCGGTGCGCACCCGGCGCACCGACATGATGATCTCCGCCACCCCGAAGACCCCCATGGCCAGCGCGATCAGGCTCACGCCCTCGAGCAGGCCCATGACGCCGAAGCTGAAGCGCACCGTGGCGCTCTGGCTGTCCATGCCCACGAGGCCGATGATGATGCCCAGCACCACCATCGACAGCCCCTTGACCGCCGAGCCCTCCGAGATCGTCGAGGCCGCGACCAGCCCCATCAGCATCAGCGCGAAATACTCCGCCGAGCCGAAGCGCAGCGCGTAGTCGGCGATCACCGGGGTGAAGAGCGTCAGCAGCACGATGCCGAAGGAGGCGCCGAAGAACGAGGCCACCGTGGTCATGAAGAGCGCCACGCCGCCCCGGCCCTGCCGTGCCATCGGGTAGCCGTCGAGGCAGGTCACCGCGTTGGCGGGCGTGCCGGGCAGGTTCAGGAGGATCGACGCGGTGGAACCGCCGTAGGTCGTGCCATACCAGATCCCCGCCAGCATGATGAGCGCGGTGGTGGGCTCGAGATGGAAGGTCAGCGGGAACAGCATCGAGATCGCCGCCAGCACGCCGAGCCCGGGGATCACCCCCACCAGCGTGCCGAGGAAGGCGCCGAGAAAGCAGTAGAAGATGTTGGTGAGGCTGAGCGCGACGCTGAAGCCGAGACCGATGTTGGCAAGGAACTCCATCAGAACGGCCACCGCACCAGCGAGATCGGCAGCCCGAGCCCGACGACGAAGACCAGCGGCGCCATCAGGCACAGCGCCAGCGTCAGCAGCGCGAGGCTGACCGGCTGCACCCGCAGCTCGGCCAGCGACGAGATCACCGTGATCGCAAGGATCGCCGGCACCAACCCGAAGGGCACGATGACCAGCGCAAAGGCGGCGATGCCGCCCAGCACGAAGAGCGGCGAGAAGATGCGGATGTCCGGGCGGCTGCCGGGACGGCGCAGCGCCTGCAGCGACAGCAGCACCCCGAGCCCGGCCAGCAGCACCCCGAGGATGGCGGGGAACATCCCCGGCCCCATCCTCTGCAGCGTGCCAAGCGGATACTGGCTGATCGAGACGTAGCTGACCGCGGCGCCCGTGAGCACCAGACCAAGCCCTCCGACCAGATCGGTGTAATCGATCCTTGTCATTGCGATTCCCCTCCCGTTGCGGCCGTCCTCCCGGCCCCCGTTGCCGGCCGTATCCCGGCGCAGCCGAAGGGCGCGCATCGCAAGATCGAAAACCGTTGCCCTATAAAACCTGTAAATATACCTTTATGTCAAATATCCATTGCGCCAAAGGGCAATATATCTTACCTCGGAAAATATCCGCTTTTTATCAAAGCCATGCCGGAAATACGACGGAGATGCGGCGGGACTTCAGGCGTTTCACCTGCCTCCCCCAGGACACCTACCGTGGCGAGGCCGTCCTTCCGAGCCCCCAATTCCCCGTCTTGAATCATTTTTATAGCTCATTATGGTCAGAACCCGAGAGACCGCCTGTCGCGGTGACGAGGATCCCATGCGCAAACACCTGCCGCTCCTGACGCTCTACGTCGTCGCCGCGCTCGCGGGGGTCCTGTTCAGCCGCGTCGGCACGCCGCTGCCGTGGATGATCGGGCCGCTGGTGATCACCGGAGCGCTGAGCGCCTCGGGGCTCGTCACCGTCGCCGTTCCCATCCGCACCCGGCCCATCGGGCAGGTGACCATCGCGACCTTCGTGGGCGCGCATTTCACCCCCGACGCGCTGCATTCGCTGCTGCAGACCGCGCCGATGCTGCTGACGGTGAGCCTCTTCATCCTCGTCGCCGCCATTCTCGTGGCGCAGATCCAGCGCCGGGTCTACGGCACCAGCACAGTGACGGCGCTGCTGTCGGTGACGCCCACCTCGCCGGTCGAGGCCGGGGTGCTGGCCGAGCACATGGGCGTCAATCCCGGGCCCGTCGTGCTGGCCCAGACCGCGCGCATCGCGCTGGTGGTGACGGTGGTGCCGTTCCTGCTGCAGCTCGGCGCACCCCCCGGGGCCGCGCCGCTCGCGCCTGTGCTGCATCACGGCAGTCTGCCGGGGCTCGCGGTGACGCTGGGCGGCGCGCTGCTCGGGCCGGTGCTGTTCCGGCTGCTGCGCTTCTCCAACCCGTTCTTCCTCGGCCCGCTGTTCCTTGCGGCGCTGTTCTCGTCCGTGGGCCTGCCAAGCTACGAGATCCCGGGCCCGCTGCTCGCCATCGCGCAGATCGTGCTCGGCACGTGGCTGGGCTCAAGCTTCCGCCGCGAGCTTCTGGAACAGCGCGGCGCGCTGATCGGCTCGGTACTGCTGTCCTCGTCACTGCTGCTCGGCGCCTGCGTGCTGGGCGCCTGGGGAATCTCGGCGCTGTTCGGCGCCCCCTTCCCGACGGTGATGCTGGGCATCGCGCCGGGCGGTGTGACCGAGATGGCGCTGACCGCGGGCGTGCTCGGGCAGGACGTGGCGCTGGTCACCGCCATGCACCTCACCCGGATCTTCGTCATCATGCCCAACCTCGGCTGGATCGCGCGCGTGACCCACCGGCTCGACGGGGCCCGGCGCGGGCGCCCCGAGCCCGGAGAATGACGCCCACGACACGGAGTCCCGCCATGCCCAGAGCCTTCGACGGCCTGCGCGTCATCGACGCCCCCCACGTGCTTGCCGGGACCTTTGCCGCGTATCAGCTCGCGGTGCCGGGCGCCGAGGTCATCAAGATCGACCGCCCCGACGACCCCGGCCAGGTGCGCCGGCGGGTCAGCACGACCTTCTGCTGGTTTCCGCCCGAAAGCGCGGTCACCGGCGCATCGAGCGACGACGCCTTGAGGCGCACCTGCCTCGAGATGCCCGTGATCGGCTCGAGCGCCTTGGCGCTGCTGAAGCAACCGCGGCTCGAGACCTTCTGCGGCACGCAGAGCACCGCGCTCTCGAGGATGGTCTGCATCAGCGGCAGCGCCTCTTGCTTGCGGTCCCCGGGCGCAAGGCCAATGGGCACGATGAAATGAGCGTAGGGGATCGAGACCACCTTCACCGGGTCGTGGCCTCGCCCGCGCACCGCAGCCGCAGGCCCCGTTGCGCGCGGCAAGCGGGCAAGTGGCTGAGCCCATGGGGAAATTTCCCAGGGACTCATATTCCGACTGAAAGAGTCAAATTTAAAACCTGACAATTGCTGTCAACTATATGGTTTCATTGGATTTTTTGTTGACGCCGCCGCGGTTTGCAGGTACTTCATCCTCAACAGCGACGCATCTATCGACCTAGCAAGGCAGCAACCCAGCTTTTCGCCAGGCAGCCACCCAGCAAGGCAGACAGACAGCGCAGCCAACGGACGAGGCGGATCCACGATCCGCCTTTTTCCGTTTCCGGGACCCAAGTCCGGCCCGCCGCACGATCCCGCCGGAACTCCGGGCAGGATGCCACCTGAGCCGACAGGACGACGGTCTCCGAGGATGACCGCCCCCGGACCAGACGCCCGCCTCTCGAAGTACGCCACGAATTGCTGTTTAATGCCAGTTCCAGCCGACCGGACGGCGCCCCCCCGGAGCACCCCGCATGGCCCCCATAGAGTCCGGTCCCCCTCTCCGGGACCGTCAGCGCATGACCGAGCCCCGCACCCCCCGCCGCACCGCGACCGCGCTGGCGCTGGTGGCGGCGGTGCTGATGGCCTGCACCGACCGGTCCGCGCCGGATCCGGAGGCGGTGGCCGACGGGCAGGACTGGAAATTCGCCGAGGAAGTGCCCGACGCCTACCGCGAGGCGTCGCTCAACATCGCCGACGGCGGGCTCTACAGCATCAACCCCGACGGCACCAACGACGCCCCCCTCACGGCCGGGGAGGCGCGCAAAAGGCTCACCGGGGAACGGCACCTGATCCTCGTGCATGGCACGCTCTACGATCCGGTCGAGACCGGCTTTGCCAACCCCCATCTCACCATCTACCAGGTCGCGCGCCAGCAGGTCTCGGGGCGGGTGGCGCTGGCGGGCATCGGCTGGCGCTCGGGCGGGCACGGCATCGGGGGCTATCTCGACGCCTGGAAGGACGGGCGCGGCGGGCCCTACGGGCTGGCCTCCGAAAACGCCATCGAGGCGGCGAGGCTCTTGGCCGAGGCCCTGCCGCCGCCGCCCGCCAGCTACGATTTCATCTGCCACAGCATCGGCTGCGACATCGTCCGCCGGCTGCTGCAGTCGGACGCGGTGCGCCCCGGCCACGTGCTGATGCTGAGCCCCGACACCGACTACGCCGAGATGGCCCGCTGGGCCGAGCGGACCGGCACGCCGGTGCTTCAGGTCACCGCCTCGACCGACGGCGTGCTCGGCTTCGGGCAATACGCCGAGCGCAACAGGGCCTTCGCCCCGCCACGCGAGCAGGGGCCGTACCGGTCGCTGCTGGTGGACGTGGCGCACTACGTCCCCGACCGCTCGCACTGGAGCCTCAACTACTGGAACCCGCGCCGCTACCTCGACCACATGGCGCCGCTCGAGATCCCGGCGCTGTGGAAGAGCTACCTCGCCTTCCTCGCGTTGTGACGGGCGGGCATGGACCCGCCCGCCGCCGCGTCAGCGCGCCAGTCCCATGGCCGCCAGACGCTGTGCCGAGGGCAGGATCTGCGCCTTGTCGCGCAGCTCGAGGATGAGCCGCGCGCGGCCGTCGAGCGGCGCCACCGCATCGAAGACCGAGGCCCAGTTGATGGTGCCGAGCCCGATGCCCCAGTGCCGGTCGGCGTAGCCGTCCGCATCCTGCAGGTGCACGTGGCGCAGCCGCTCGCCGGCGCGGCGGATGTAGTAGTCGACCGGCGCAGCGCCATGGGTGCCGTGGGCATAGTGTGCGTGGCCGGTGTCGACCGATACCGCCACCGCGTCGCTCGAGAAGCTGTCGGCGAGCAGGCAGCGCGCATCGGTGTCCTTGTCCTCGATGTTCTCGATCACGAGGGTCACGCCCAGATCCTCGGCGCGGGTCACCGCCGGGGCGAGGGTCTCGTGCACCAGCGCCACCACCCGGTCGCGGGCGTCGGCGTAATTGTCGAGGTTGTTGTAATCCCACGTGGTGTAGGGGCTGTGGATCACCATCTGCGTGGCCCCCAGCGCCTCGCAGACCTCGAGCCCCTGCAGCAGGCGCTTCGTGACGATGGCGCGGATCTCGAAATCGAGGTTCGCAAGGCTCAGCCCCCAGAACGGCCCGTGGATCCCCAGCCGCCCCTCGTAGCCGTCGAGCAGCGCCCGGGCGCGGGCCACCAGCGGCTGCCAGTCGCCGCTGAGCACCTCGGCGGTGGTGAAATCCTGCAGCTCGAGGTCGCGCTGGTCGGCGAGCACCCAGTCGCGCAGCGTGTCGAGCGTGTCGAGCGGCATCGCCGCTCCGAGAAGGGGGAGAGAGGTCATGTCGGCTGTCCTGAAGAGTCAATGTGTCCGTTGCCCGCTCGGCAGGCAACGCCGCCCCGCTCTAGGCAGGCCGCATGACGCGTTCATGACGGACACGAGCAATTGTCGGCCACCTGAGCAATTGTCGCATTAGCGTCGTCAAACGGTCGCTCAGCTGTCGTGAAGCGTCGCTTTATGGCCTTCATCGCGGATGCCGCCCCACCCTTTTGCATCCGTCGAGCCAGGATCACCACCCCGGTATCGGACCGGGACGACAGGAGACATGACATGATCATACTCAACCGCCGCCACGCGCTTGGCCTGATCGCCGCAGGCACCGGCAGCGTCGCGATGCCCGGGCTGCTGCGCGCCCAGGGCGCCCGCCCCTCGATCACCATCGCCGTTCAGAAGATCACCAACAACAACACGCTCGATCCGTGGAACGAGCAATCCAATGTCGGCGAGCGCGTCTTCTTCCCGAACCTCTGGGAAAGCCTCATCGGCCGCGACTGGATGGGCACCCAGGGCCCCGTCCCCTCGCTTGCCACGGACTGGAAACGCCTCGATGACAGGACCATGGAGCTGAAGCTTCGCGAGGGCGTCAGGTTCCACAACGGCGACGAGATGACCGCCGAGGACGTGGCCTTCTCGTTCTCGCCCGAGCGTGTCTTCGCCGATACCCAGCCGGTCGGAGGCAAGACCATCTTCGCCGAGGACTACAAGCCCGCCACCGCCAAGGACCTGCCGCCGAACGTGCCCGGCATCGGCCGCCGCCTGTGGCCGGCGCTCGAGGGCGTCGAGATCGTCGACAAGTACACCGTACGCTTCCACAACGCGACGCCGGACGTGACGATGGAAGGCCGCCTTTATTCCTTCGGCAGCCAGATCGCCAGCCGCCGCGCCTGGGACGAGGCCGCCTCCTACGCCGAGTGGGCCGCCAAGCCCGTCACCACCGGCGCCTACATGGTCGAGGAACACCGCCCCGACGTTTCGCTGACCCTCGTCGCCTTCGACGACCACTGGGAAGGCCGCCCGCCGCTCGAGCGCATCACCTTCGTCGAGGTCCCCGAGGTCTCGAGCCGGGTCAACGGCCTGCTCTCGGGCGAATACGACTTCGCCTGCGACCTGCCGCCGGACCAGATCGGCAACGTGCAGGGCCAGAGCGGTTTCGAGGTCCAGAGCTCGACCATCTGGAACCACCGCATCTCGGTGTTCAACACCCAGAACGACATGCTCGCCGATCCGCTGGTGCGCCGCGCCATGACCCATTCGATCGACCGCGACGCCATCGTGCAGGCGCTCTGGGGCGGCATGACCAATGTCCCCGCCGGTCTGCAGTTCGAGAGCTTCCGCGCCTCGAACATGTTCGTCGAGGGTTGGGCCGCGCCCGAGTTCAACCCCGAGCTCGCCCGCGACCTGCTCAAGCAGGCCAACTACAAGGGCGACCCGATCCCCTATCGCCTGCTCAACAACTACTACACCAACCAGGTCTCGAACGGTCAGATCATGGTCGAGATGTGGAAGCAGGTCGGTCTCAACGTGCAGATCGAGATGAAGGAGAACTGGGGCCAGATCCACGACCCCGAGGGCATCAAGGGCGTGCGCGACTGGTCGGCCTCGAACACCATCAACGACCCGATCACCCCGATGGTGGTGCAGTTCGGCCCCAACGGCGAAGTCCAGCAGAAGAAGGACTGGTCCAACGCCGAGCTCAACGAGCTGTCCGTCGTGATGGAGACCTCGACCGACCAGGCCAAGCGCAAGCAGGCGATCACGCGGATGCTCGAGATCGCCGAGCGCGAGGATCCGGCCTACCAGGTGCTGCACCAGAACGCCGTCTTCACCGGCATGCGCTCGGACCTGAACTGGAAGGCCGCCCCCGCCTTCGCGATGGATTTCCGCGCCTCGAACTGGAACGCCTCGCAGGGGTAAGCCCCGCCTGACGCACACCCCGGCGGATCCGCGCGATCCGCCGGGAATTTTCGTTGCGGCCCGTTGTTGCCGGCCCGCCCGGTGGCGCCGGACAGACCGCGACCAGCCCAACAACAGGAGATGTCATGACCAAGCTCGTCGAGATCCGCGACCTGCGCGTCGCCTTCGACGGCGTGCCGGTGCTGCACGGGATCGACCTCGACGTCGCCCCGGGCGAGGCGCTCGGCCTCGTGGGCGAAAGCGGCTGCGGCAAGTCGGTGACGTGGCTCGCGGCGCTGGGGCTGTTGCCCGAGAAGGCCCGCGTCAGCGGGTCGGTGGTGCTCGAGCACCGGACGCTCTCGAACGCGCCCCGCTCCGAGCTCGAACAGGTGCGCGGCGGGCGCATCGCGATGATCTTTCAGGACCCGTCGAGCGCGCTCAACCCGGTGATCCGGATCGGCCGCCAGATCTGCGAGGCGCTGCGCCTGCACCGGGGGCTTTCGGGCAAGCCCGCGCAGGCCGAGGCGCTGCGGCTGATGGACATGGTCGGCATCCCCGACCCGCGCCGCCGCTTCAACCTCTACCCCCACGAGTTTTCCGGCGGCCAGTGCCAGCGCCTGATGATCGCCATGGCCCTGGCGGGCGAGCCCGACCTGCTGATCGCCGACGAGCCCACCACGGCGCTCGACGCCACGATCCAGGCCCAGATCCTCGACCTGCTGGCGACACTCCGGCGCGAGACCGGCATGGCCACCGTCTTCATCAGCCACGACCTCGGCGCCGTGGCGCAGGTCTGCGAGCGGGTCTGCGTGATGTACGCGGGCCGCATCGTCGAGGCCGGCCCTGTGGCGCAGCTCTTCGAGGCTCCGCGCCATCCCTACACCCGTGGGCTCTTCGATGCGATCCCGCGCATGGACGGGCCGCGAACCCGGCTCATCCCCATCGACGGCACCGTGCCCGACCCCCGCGCCCTGCCCGCCGGTTGCGCCTTTGCGCCGCGCTGCGCGCGCGCCCAGGTCTTCTGCCGGACCGAGCGTCCCGAGCTTCTGCCGCAGACCGACGGCCGGTTGCTGGCCTGCGCCTACCCGGTGCCGACAGCCCCCGCCGTCCCGCAACGCGAAAGGGTTTCCCAATGACGCCGATCCTCGAAGCGCGCGACCTCGTGCGCATCTACGAGACCCGCGAGGGTCTCTTCGGCAAGGTCACCCCGGTGCGCGCCGTCGATGGCGTGAGCCTTGCCGTCTCCCCGGGTGAAACGCTGGGCATCGTCGGCGAGAGCGGCTCGGGCAAGTCGACGCTGGGGCGGATGCTGCTTGGCGTCGATCCCGCGCAGGGTGGCGAGGTCCGCTTCGGCGGCGCCCCCATGCCCGAGCGCCGCACCCCCGCGTGGCGGGCGCTCCGGGCCAGGATGCAGATGGTGTTCCAGGATCCGCTCTCGGCGCTCGACCGGCGGCTCACCATCGCCGACCAGATCCGCGAGCCGCTCGACATCCACCGCGTCGGCACCCCCGAGGAGCGCGCCTCCCGCGTCGCCTCGCTGATGCGCAACGTGGGTCTTCGCCCCGATCAGGCCGGACGCTACCCGCATGAGCTTTCGGGAGGCCAGCGCCAGCGGGTGGTGATCGCCCGCGCGCTCGCCACCGATCCCGCGCTGCTGGTCTGCGACGAGCCGGTCTCGGCGCTCGACGTCTCGATCCAGGCGCAGGTGGTGAACCTGCTGCGCGACCTGCAGGAGACCACCGGCCTCGCCATGGTCTTCATCAGCCACGACCTCAAGGTGGTGCGCAACCTCTGCGACCGGGTGGCGGTCATGTACCTTGGCCGCATCGTCGAGGAAGGCCCCGCCGAAGCGCTCTTCGCCCGCCCCCAGCACCCCTACACGCAGGCGCTGGTGTCCTCGGTGCCGGTGCCGGGCCGCCCTCTCGACAGCCGCATCATCCTGCAGGGCGAGCCGCCCAACCCCGCCGCGCGCCCCTCGGGCTGCGCCTTCCACTCGCGCTGTCCCGTGGCCGAGCCCATGTGCCGCGGCGCCGTCCCCGGCCTGCGGGTGACCGCCCCGGGCCGCGCCAGCGCCTGCCACCTCGTCGCGGGCGCCGCCCCCGCCTCCGCCGCCTGAAGGAGCGACCATGATCCGCTTTCTGTCCATCAGACTGCTGCGCGCCGTGGTCACCGTGCTTGCGGTGATGACCTTCGCCTTCGTTGTGCTGCGCATGTCCGGAGACCCGGCGCAGGTGCTGCTCGGACCCGACGTGCCGCAGAACGTCATCGACGATTTCCGCGCCGCGTGGGGGCTCGACCGGCCGCTGGCGCAACAGTACCTCTCGTATCTCGGCCAGATCGTCTCGGGCGATTTCGGCATCTCGATGCGCGACCGCTCGCCCGCCTTCGAGCTGGTGATGGAGCGCCTGCCCGCCACCCTGCAACTGACCGTGCCGGCGCTGCTGCTGCAGCTCTGCATCGGCATCCCCGCGGGGATCTACGCGGCGCTCCACCGCGACAGCCTGATCGACCGCGGGGTGATCCTGCTGGCCGTCGCGGGCTTCACCATCCCGTCCTTCGTGCTGGGCCTCGTGCTGGTGCTGATCTTCGCCGTCACCTTCTCGATGCTGCCCTCGGGCGGCTTCGGCAGCGTCTGGCACGGCATCCTGCCCACCATCACCATCTCGATCGGCGGCATCGGCATCCTCGCGCGTTTCTCGCGCTCGGCGATGATCGAGGTCATGGGCCAGCCCTACATCCGCACAGCCTCGGCCAAGGGCGTGAGCTGGCGCCACGTGATCTCGCGCCACGCGCTGCCCAACGCCGCGGTGCCCATCGTCACCATCGTGGGCTTCATGGTGGGCTCGCTGGTGGCGGGCGCGGTGGTCACCGAGACCATCTTCAGCTGGCCCGGCATCGGGCGCCTGCTCATCGTATCGGTGAGCAACCGCGACCTTGCCGTGGTGCAGTGCATCCTGCTGATGATCGCCGCCGTCATGGTGGTGTCCAACCTGATCGTCGACCTGCTCTACGGCTGGCTCGACCCGCGCCTGCGCACGCAGCCCGCCCACTGACCGGAGGCCCCGATGACCCTCGCCCTCGACGAGACCCGCCCCCGCCGTCCTGTCCTGTCGCGCCTTGCGGCGATCCCCGCCACCGTGGGCTTCGGCTTTCTCTGGCTCGGGTTCATGGCGGTCTGCGCGCTCTTTGCCGACCTGATCCGGCCCTATGACATCACCCAGATGGACCTGATGGCACGCCTCGCACCGCCCGGCAGCCCCGGACACTGGCTGGGCACCGACGAGCTTGGCCGCGACGTGCTCTCGCGGCTGATCCAGTCGATCCGCGTGTCGCTGGTGATCGCTTTCGGCGCGACGATCCTCTCGGCGCTCTTCGGCACCACCCTGGGCTTTCTCGCCGCGCAGTTCCGTGGCTGGGTCGAGCATCTGGTGGTGATGCTCGCCGATTTCCAGGCCGCCCTGCCCTTCCTGATCATGTCGCTGGCGGTGCTGGCCTTCTTCGGCTCGTCCATGTGGCTGCTGGTCTGCCTCATGGGCTTCTACGGCTGGGAACGCTACGCCCGCATCGCCCGCGGCCTCGCCATCTCGGCCGGCGCGCAGGGCTACGCCGCGGCGGTGGTGCAGCTCGGCGCCACGCCGTCGCGGGTCTACCTGCGACACATCCTGCCCAACGTCGCCTCGACCCTCATCGTGTCGATGACCCTCACCTTCCCCGAGATCATCCTGATGGAATCCGGCCTCTCGTTCCTTGGCCTCGGCGTGCAGCCGCCCGAAAGCAGCCTCGGCAACATGGTGGGTTTCGGACGCGAATATCTCACCACCGCCCCCTGGGTCATGCTTGCACCAGCGGTGGTCATCATGCTCACCACCCTCTCGATCAGCCTCGTCGGCGACTGGCTGCGCGACAGGCTCGACCCCACGATCCGCTGAAAGGACCCCATCCCATGACCAAGATCACCGGCCATCGCGGCGCCCGCAACCTCTGGGCCGAGAACTCGCTCACCGGCTTTGCCGAGGTGGTGACGCTGGGCGTCGACGCGGTGGAATTCGACGTTCACCTGACCGACGCGGGCGAACTCGTGGTGATCCACGACGCCACGCTCGAGCGCACCACCCACGGCACCGGCGAGGTCCGCGCCCTGTCGCCCGAGGCCCGGGCCGCGACCCGGCTGAAGGACAGCACCGACGCGATCCCGACGCTCGACGAAGTGCTGGCGGTGCTGGCGCCCGCGGATGGCATCGACCTGCATGTCGAGATCAAGCTCGACGCGCAACGCAGCCCCTACCCCGGCATCGCCGAGGCCGTGGCCGACCGGCTGCGCGCCCACGGGCTCGAGCAGCGCGCCGTCCTCACCTCCTTCGACCCCGGCATCCTCAGCGACTGCCGCCTGCACGCGCCGCAGGTGCGCCGTCTGGTTTCCGCCGATGCGGACTGGGTCGGCCGGCAGGGCGGGCTCGAAGGCTTCGTCGCCGCCGTGTCCGACCTGGCCGAGATCGTGGCGCTGCGCCACGATTTCCTCGCCGCCAACTGGGACGAGGTCTGCCGGCTCTGGCCGCGCGAGCGGCTCTGCGCCTGGACGGTGAACGACGCCGAAACGATGCGGGCCTGGCTCGACCGCGGCGTCGGCCACCTCACCACCGACGCGCCCGACGTGGCGCTGGCCCTGCGCAAGGGGGTGCCCGCGTGAACGTGCTGACGCTTCCAGAAGCAGGGACCGCCGCGCCGCTGCCCAGGGGGCTGGTGATCTTCGACTGCGACGGCGTGCTGATCGACAGCGAGCTCATCGCCTCGCGCCTGATGGCCGAGGCGCTGCGCGCCGCCGGGGCCGAGATCACCGCCCACGACGCGCATGTGCGCTTCACCGGCGGCTCGCGTGGCGAGATGCTGCGGATCTGCCGCGAGGACTACGGGCTCCACGATCCCGAACCCGCACTCGCGGGCTGGGAGGACCGGCTCTTCGCCGCCTTCCGCGCCGAGCTGAAGGCGGTGCCGGGGATCGAGGCGCTGGTCGCCGGGCTCGACCGTCCCGCCTGCGTCGCCTCGAACAGCCGCATCGCGCGGCTCGAGAACTCGCTTGGGCTGCTGCCGCTGCACGCGATGTTCGGCGGCCATGTCTACTCCGCCGAGATGGTCGCCCGCCCGAAGCCCGCGCCGGATCTCGTCGAGCACTGCCTCGCCCGCATGGGCGTGCCGGCGCAGGAGGCGGTGATGATCGACGACAGCCCGCACGGCATCGAGGCCGCCCGCGCCGCCGGGGTCGCCGCCATCGGCTTCGTCACCCCCGGCGACCCGCGCGACGGCCGCGCCGAACTGCTCCTTGCTGCCGGGGCCGTTGCGGTGGTCCAAGGCGCCCCGGCCCTCGCGGCACTGCTCGAGGCCTGAAGGCCGGGCGGGCGGGCCGTGAAACTGCGGCCCTGCGCGATGCCAGCCCGGTTCCCCGCGCTGCGTCGCGCAGGGCATGGTGGTGCTGGCCCTCACCACCGCCCCCGCCTCGATGGGACCGTGGGTTGGCAACATCCGCGTCGTCGACCCCTCCCGCCATCCCGGCGAGCGCCGCCTCGACCGCATTTGGGTGCTGGTCGGAGCCATCGCCGCGCTGTCGCACAAGGGCGTGGGCATCCGCCCCGAGCAGCGTTTCGGCAATCGCAACCGGAGCGCGGCAAAGGGAATTTCCATTCCCGCCAGGCTGGTGGCAGAGTTGCGGGAGATCACAAACCTGCCCGAGGACTTCTGACCATGCCCGAGATCGTCATCATAGGAGCCGGCATCTCCGGTGCCGCCGCCGCCTGCCGCCTTGCCCGCGCCGGCCACGACGTGCTGCTGCTCGACCGCTACGCCCCGGCCGCGATGGCCTCGGGCTGGACGCTCGCCGGGGTGCGCTGCTCGGGCCGCCACCCGGCCGAGCTGCCGCTGGCGCAGGCCGCGGTGACCGAGTGGCAGACCCTGCACGAGGATCTCGGCGCCGACCTCTTCTACCGCCGCGAGGGCAACCTGCGGCTCGCCCGCACGCCCGACGAGGTGGCGGTGATCCGCGACATGGTCGCCGACCAGACCGCCGCCGGGCTCGAGCTCAGCTTCATCGAGGGCAAGGACGTGCAGGAGATCGCGCCCGCCGTCTCGCCCTCGGTGCTGGCCGCCAGCTGGTGCCCGGGCGACGGCCATGCCGACCCGCACGCCTCGGTCGCGGCCTTCATCGAGGCTGCCGTCCGCGCCGGAGCGCAGACCAGCTGGGGCGAGGAGGTGACCGGCCTCGACGTCGAGCACGGCAGGATCACCGGCGTGACCACCACCACCCGCAGCATTCCCTGCGAGCGGGTCATCCTTGCCGCCGGCGTCTTCGCCGACAAGCTGCTCGCCCCCCTCGGCCTGTCGCTGCCCTACCTGCTGCGCGTGGTCACCGTGGTGCGCTCCGAGCCGCTGCCCGAGCGCATCCTTGCGCCGGTCATCGGCGTCGCCAACGCCGACTGCGCCGGGCGGCAGGAGATCGGAGGCCAGTGGCGCGCCAGCACCGGCGTGGGCCCGTGGGACGGCAATTACGACGACAGCACCGGCAAGCCCGAGATCCGCCCGACGCTCGCCTCGGTGCGCGACGTGATCGACCGCTTCGGCACGGTGATCCCCGCCTTCAGCTCGGCCCGCATCCAGTCCGTATGGACCGGGATCATCGACACCACCCCCGACGCCCTGCCGGTGCTCGACACGCCGCAGGCGGTCGAGGGCCTGGCGGTGGGCGCGGGCTTCTCGGGCCACGGCTTCTGCCTCGGCCCCGTCACCGGCCGCATCCTCGCGGCCCTCGCCACGGGCGACCCCGTGGACCACGACCTCGCGCCCTTCCGTCTCGCCCGCTTCGAGGGCTGGAACGGCCGGGCCGAGGCGCTGACCCTGCACGGCTGACGCCGGACGGGACCTCTTGACCGGACGGTGACCCGCGTTCGCCGCGCACGAAACCGGGCGGCCACGGGCCGGCCCGGACAAAGGACCCATGCGCAATGGCCTGACGAACTGGCGTGAAGTCCGGCGGCACCTTCACCGATGTCTGCCTGTTCGAGGACACCCGCCGAGGGCTGGCGTTCCGGAAGGTCTCCGCGACCTCGGACGCCCCCCCTGCCCCGTCAACCTGGCGCGATCACTCCAGCGTTTCGAGGAACCACGGCGCGATCGCCGCCGCGTCGATCTCGACGCCCAGCCCCGGCGCCTCGCTCGGGCGCAGGTGGCCATCCCTGACCCGCGCCTCGGCGGGGTCGGCCACGAAGGCGTTCCAGCCGTCGTGGTGGCGGAAATAGGGGTAAAGCTCCATGATCGCGAAATTGGGCAGGGTCGCCCCCACCTGCAGCGCCGCCTCGGTGCTCAGCGGCGTGGCGCAGACATGCGGTGCGCAGAGCATCCCGAAGGCCTCGGCCATGGCGGCGATCTTCTTGGTCTCGAGCAGGCCGCCGGTGTTGCCCGGATCGGGCTGCACGATGCTCACCGCGCGCGCCTCGAAGAGCGGCCGGAAGCCCTCGCGCGTGTAGTGACGCTCGCCCCCGGCGACCGGCATCGGCACGGCGCGCGCGACCTCGGCCAGCCCCGCGGTGTCGGCGGGGTCCACGGGTTCCTCGACGAAATAGATGTCGAACTCGGCGAAGCGCTCGCAGAGCCGGATCGCCTCGGGGGCGATGACCCCGCCCGACAGATCCAGCATCAGGTCCACGTCCGGCCCCACCGCCTTGCGCACCGCCCGCACCCGCGCCACCGCGAGATCCGCCGCCTCGCGGGTGATCTGCCGGTGGCTGACGTGGCGCATGTTGCGCCCCACCATCTGACCCAGCGGGTAGAATTTCAGCGCGGTGTAGCCGTCCTTCAGCGGGCGCTCGGTGGCGCGGGCGAAGTCGTCGGGCTCCTGCGAGGCCTCGTACCAGCCGTTGGCGTAGCAGCGCATCTCGTCGCGCACCGGCCCGCCCATCAGCCGCGACACCGGCACGCCCAGCTCCTTGCCGAGCAGGTCCCACATCGCCATCTCCAGCGCGCTGGCGGCGGCATGCACGATGGTGCCGCCGTTCTTGCCCCAGAAGGTGTGATCGTGGCAGTCGGCGAGGAAGGCCTCGATGGCCCCCGCCTCGCGCCCCAGCAGCAGCGGCGCGAGATCGCGGATCATGCCGGCGGCGGCAGCGGCGCCACGGCCATAGGCCACCCCGGCCTCGCCCCAGCCCTCGAGGCCCGCGTCGGTGCGCAGCCGCAAGAGGATCGGCTGCAGCTTGCCGGACTGGCCGCGGTAGATGTCGATGGCGGTGATCTTCATGGGTCTCTCTCCGGTCTGTCGTGTCAGGCTCAGAAGCGGCTGGCGCGGAACGGCCGCAGCTCGGGCGGCGCCTCGCGCCCCGCCAGCAGGTCGGCGGCGAGCGAGGCCGTGCGCGGGGCGCCGCTCAGGCCCCAGTGGCTGTGGCCGAAGGCCAGCACCGCGTTGGCGGCGCGCGGGGCGCGGTCGATGACCGGCAGGCTGTCGGGCAGCGACGGGCGGTTGCCCATCCAGCGGCTGCTCACCGGCCCCAGCGCGCCCTCACGGAACATCTGCCGCGCGCCCCGTGCCAGCGCCTCGGCGCGGCGCCAGTTGGGGGCGGTGCCGGGGCTGTCGAGCTCGACCGTGCCGGTGACCTGCAGCCCCATCTCCATGCCGGTGGCACCAAAGCCCCGGGTGCCGTTCATGATCTTGTGGTTGAGCCGCACGTCGCTTTCACCGAAGACCACGTGGTAGCCGCGCTCGGCCACCAGCGGCAGCCGTGCGCCGAGCTCGGCCGCAAGCCCCCCCGAGCCGATGCCCGCACAGAGCGCCACGCCCCCCGCCGCCACCTGCCCGTCGCCGGTGCGCAGGGCAACGACGCGGCCGTCGCGCAGCTCGAAGCCCAGCACTTCGCTGCGCAGGAAGCGCCCGCCGCCGCGCTGGAAGATCCCGAAGAGCGTGTCCACCAGCCGCTTCGGGTTCACCGTGTGGCCGTTGCCGGGCAGCTTCAGCCCGCGCCGGAAGATGCCCGCGAGGTCGGGCTCGATCTCGCGGATCCGCCCCGCGTCCAGCTCCTCGGACGGAACCCCGAGCGCCTCGCGGATGGCGGCAGCGGCAAGCTCTCCCCTGCCCTGCTGGTCGCCTTCATAGAGGTAGAGGTAGCCATCCTCGCGCAGGAGCCCCGCCGCCAGCTCGGGGCCGAGGGCGGCGCGGTAGGCGTCGAGACAGCCCGCGTGCAGGAACCGCATGCCCCGCGCCGAGGCGGTGGCCGCCGCCGCGCGGCTGCCGAGGATCCAGCGCAGGATCCACGGCACCGAGCGCAGCGCCCAGGACGGGCTCACCGTCACCGGGCCATCGGGGTCGAGGTACCACCTGGGGATCTTGCGCAGGATGCCGGGCATGGCGAAGGGGGTGCAGGTGTTGGGGCCGATGGCCCCGCCGTTGCCGTAGGAGCAGCCCGCCGCCGGGCCCTCGCGGTCGACCAGCAGCACCGGCGCCCCGCGCCGTTGCAGCTCGAGCGCGGTCATCACGCCGACGATCCCCGCCCCGATCACGATCATCGGGGCCGCGGCGGACGGTGTCGTTTCGGTCATCTTGCGGGACTTTCCGGATAGGTCGCGCCCGGCTCGTGGCCACGGCGCCGGTCGAGGGACGCGCCGCTCCGGGCGCGCGCCCCTCGGGATCCTCGGATCCTTACTCGGTGAAGTGGGTGGCCTCGGTCACCACCGGGCCCAGCGACATCGCACCCTTGAGCTCGTATCCCCAGTCGAGCGCCGCCTTGCGAACCCAGACCTGCGCGACCTCGGCCATCGGCACGGCGCAGACCTCCTTGACGATCAGCTCCTGCGCTTCCTTCCAGAGGGCCAGCTGCTTGACCGGATCGGTCTCGACCCGCGCCGCCTCGATCTGATCGTCGGCGACCGAGCAATGGCTGAAGTTGGTCACCTGCCCGGGCGCACCGATGGCGCTGTCGGAGTGGAAGAACTGCGTCAGGTAGACGTCCGCCACCGGGAAGCGCGCGGCGCCGTACTGCACCAGCGGGCTCAGGTCCTGGCGGATCATCTGGTGCCAGGTCGCGTGCTCCACCGGCTCGAGCTCGAGCGTGATGCCGGCCTCTTCGAACAGCGACTGCAGCAACAGCGCGTTGCTCTCGAGGCTGTTGAGCTGGCTCGCCAGCATCTTCACGGTCAGCCCGTCGCCGTAGCCCGCCTCTTCCAGCAACGCCTTGCTGGCCTCGGGGTCGTACTCGTACATCCCCACGTCCTCGCTGAACCCGAGGTTGTTGGACGGGATCACCGACTTGCCCGGGCGGGTGAACTCGGGGCCGCGGTACTGCACGAAGATGTCGGGGTTGACCGCATGGGCCACCGCCTGCCGCACCTTGATGTCGTCGAAGGGCGCCTGCGTCACGTTGATGTTGAGCAGCGACAGCTCGGCCGGGTCGAAGATGTCGACCGCCGCGCCCTCGATGGCGCTGGAGCGCGCCAGCCACTGCTTGTCGGCAAGGCCCTTCGAGGCGTCGATCTCGCCCGAGACGAAGGCAAGGTCGCGGGCCGAGGACGAGGTCAGGAAGCGGTAGACCACGGACTCGAGCTGCGGCGCACCGCGGAAGTAGTCGGCATGGCCCTTGAAGGTGGCGCTGACGCCGGGCTCGACGCTGTCCAGCTCGAACGGGCCGAAGCCGATCGGGTTGCGGGCAAAGCTCTCGCCGCGCTCCTCATAGGCCGCCTTCGAGACGATGAAGCCGCCGGCGTAGTTGGCGAGGATGCCGAGCACGCTCGGGATCTGGTTCTTGAGCGTGACCTTGACGGTGTAGGGATCGACCGCCTCGACAGAGTCCACGGCGGCGTAGTCGCCCGAAAAGGCCGAGGTGTCGGGGTTCATCGCCTTCTCGATGCTGAACACGACGTCATCGGCGGTCACCTCGCCATAGCCGCCCTGCCACTGCACACCCTGCCGCAGGTGGAAGGTCCACTCGAGCTTGTCGTCGGTCGACTCCCAGCTCTCGGCAAGGTCCGGCTCGATGCCTGCGGGGTCGGTGCTGCCCGGCTGGAAGCGCACGAGCCCGCCAAAGACCCACGCGGCCAGCGTCCGGTCCGAGGTCGAGCTGGCGAAATGCGGGTCGAGGCTACCGATGTCGGCGGCGTCGGCGCCCAGCGTCAGGGTGGTCTGCTGTGCCAGCGCCGGCACCGCGGTGAGCGCGGTCGCCGCCAGAAGCCCGGCGGCAAGGCCGGTGCGCATCAGTTTCGTGATCATGGTCAATCCTCTCTGTTGAAGGGTCGCGCGCCCCGGCTGTCCCGGGAACTGGCTGGTTGTTATGCTCTTGTGTCTCTGCCTTTGCGCTCCAGGGTCCGTCAGGCCTCGCAGCGCACGAAGTGGTCGCTCCCCAGCCGACCCCATTGCGCGGGCGGCGACTGGAAGCCCACCGGCTTGATCGGGCTCGAGGGCTTGTCCTCGGTCAGGATCGGCCTGCGCGAGCCGCGCTGGTCCGGGTGGGTGATCGGGATCGCCGACAGCAGCCGCCGGGTGTAGGGGTGGCCGGGCTGGCGGATGACCTCGGGGGTGGGACCGATCTCGACGATCTCGCCGAAATACATCACCGCCACACGGTCGCAGATCCGCTCGACCGCCGACATGTCGTGGCTGACGAACAGGTAGGACACGCCCAGCTCTTCCTGCAGCCCGATCATCAGGTCGATGATCTGCCCCTTGATCGACACGTCCAGCGCCGACACCGCCTCGTCGGCGATGATGAGCTCGGGCTCCATGGCCAGCGCCCGGGCGATGCAGATGCGCTGGCGCTGCCCGCCCGAGAACTCGTGCGGCAGGCTGCCGGCACGGGCGGGGTCGAGCCCCACCTTCTCCATCAGCCACGCCATGCGCTCCTGCGCCTCGGCGCCCTTCGCGAGGCCATGCACCAGCATCGGCTCGAGGATCGCCGACCCCACCGACTGGCGCGCGTCGAGCGAACCGTAGGGGTCCTGGAAGATCATCTGCACCTTGCGCCGCATCGCCGCGAGGCTGGCCTTGTCGCGATAGTCGATCCGCTGGCCCGCGACCCGGATTTCGCCGCCCTGCCGGGGCGCGAGGTCGATGATCGCCTTGCCGATGGTCGACTTGCCCGACCCGGACTCGCCCACGAGCCCCAGCGTCTCGCCCCGCGCGATGCTGAGCGACACTTTCTCGACCGCGTGGACATTGCCCTGCACCCGGCCGAGAAGCCCGCCGTGCACCGGGAAGCGCACCTTCAGGTCGCGCACCTCGAGCACCGTGGCCCCTGCCCCACAGGCCTCGGCCGCCGCGGGCAGCGCGCCGCCGGGCAGCGGCTCGGGCGCGGGACGCGCCTCGGGCCGGGCGCCGGCCAGCGTCGGCGCAGCGCGGATCAGGTCGGCGGTGTAGGGATCGCGCGGGTTGCTGAAGACGTCGTGCACGGCCCCGTGCTCAATCACCTTGCCGTGGCGCATCACCAACACCTCGTCGGCGACCTCGGCCACCACTCCCATGTCGTGGGTGATGAAGAGCACCGCCGCGCCGGTCTCCTGCTGCAGGTCCTTGAGCAGCTGCAGCGTCTGCGCCTGCACCGTCACATCAAGCGCCGTGGTCGGCTCGTCGGCGATGATCAGCGACGGGCTGCAGGCCAGCGCCATGGCGATCATGATGCGCTGCCGCATCCCGCCCGAGAAGGTGTGCGGGTACTGCCGCAGGCGCTTTTCGGGCGCCGGGATCCGCACCTTGCGCATCATCTCCAGCACCGCCTCCTCGAGCTCGGCGCCGCTCAGCCCGCGGTGCAGCCGGATCACCTCGGCGAGCTGGTCCCCGACCCGCTGCACCGGGTTGAGCGAGGTCATCGGCTCCTGGAAGATCATGCTGATCTCGCCGCCGCGGATCCGGCACATGTCGCGCTCGGAGAGCCCCAGCAGGTTGCGCCCTCCAAACAAGATCTCGCCCGTCGCGCGCCCGATGCCCTGCGGCAGCAGCCCCATGATCGCAAGCGAGGTCACGCTCTTGCCCGAGCCGCTCTCGCCCACCAGCGCCAGCGTGCCGCCGCGCGGGATGTCGAAGCTCAGGCCGTGCACGACCTCCTTGCCGCTGAACGAGACCCGCAGGTCCCGGACGGAAATCGCCGCATCAGTCATCACGAGGCATCCTTCAGCCGCGGGTCGACCACGTCGCGCAGGCCGTCGCCGATCAGGTTGAAGGCCAGCACCAGCAGCAGGATCGCGATGCTGGGCGCGAGCGCGAGGTGGAACGAGCTGAGGATGTTGTCGTAGCCCTCGCGCACCATGCCGCCCCAGGTGGGGGTCGGCGGCGCCAGCCCGAGGCCGATGAAGGCCAGCGACGCCTCGGTCCGTACCGCGGTCGCCATCCACAGCGAGGACATCACCATGACCTCGGGCAGGATCGCCGGCATGATGTGGCGGAACAGGATGCGCGGCCCCGAGAAGCCGAGCGCCCGGCAGGCCTGCGCGTATTCCCGGTCGCGCTGCGTCATGACCCCGGCGCGGGCGATGCGGGCGAAAGCCGGCGTCGCGGTGAACGCGATGGCGATGATGATGTTGCCCATCGTCGCCCCGATCAGCGCCACCAGCGCCAGCCCGAGGATCAGCGCCGGGAAGGCAAGGATCACGTCCATCACCTGCATCAGCACGATATCGGTGCGCCCGCCGAGGAAGCCCGCGATCATGCCGAGGAAGGTGCCCACGATCATCGCCACCACGATGGCGAAGATGCCGATGGTCAGCGAGTAGCGCGCGCCGTAGAGCAGCCGCGCCCAGATGTCCCGCCCGTACTGGTCGGTGCCCAGCAGGTGGCCGTCTCCCGGGGGCGAGAGCTGGTGCAGGATGTTCTGCTTCGAGGGCGAATACTCGGTCAGCCACGGCGCGAAGATCGCCGCCAGCACCAGCGCCACCACGATCACGAGGCCGATCCAGGTCGAGAGGTTGAGCCGCCGCAGCAGCCCCAGGCGCGCACGGCGCTTCGCGGGCGCGGCGGGCGGGTGTGCCATATCGGTCATTTGTACTGGATCCTCGGGTCGAGAAGGCCATAGGTCAGGTCGGTGGCAAGGTTCACCACCACGACCATCAGCGTGTAGACGACGATCATGCCCTGCAGCAGCGTGTAGTCCCGCTGGGTGAGCGCGGTCAGGATCAGCTTGCCGAGCCCGGGGCGCGAGAACACGATCTCGGTCAGCACCGAGTTGCCGATCAGGATGCCGAGGTAGAGCCCCACCACCGTGGTGATCGGGATCAGGCAATTGCCAAGCGCATGGGTCCAGACCACCCGCGACGGCGACACGCCCTTGGCCCTCGCGGTGCGCACGAAGTCCTGGCTCAGCACCTCGAGCATGGCCGAGCGGGTGACCCGGGTGATGTAGGCCATCATGATGAGCGCCAGCGCCAGCGTCGGCAGCGCCATCTGCCGCAGCCGCTCGGTCAGGGTCTCGGCATTGCCCGCCGAGATCACCGGGAACCAGCCGAAGTGGATGGCGAAAACCATCATCAGGATGATCGCCGCCACGAAGGCGGGCAGCGACAGCCCGATGAGCGACACCAGCCGCATCAGGTAGTCGGGGATGCGGTTGCGCCGCACCGCCGCCCAGACCCCCGCCGGCACCCCCAGCACGGTGCCGAGTACCAGCGCCGCGAAGGTCAACTCCAGCGTGTATGGCAGCACGTTGAGGATCTCCGACGTGACCGGCCGCCCGGTCACCATCGAATTGCCGAGGTCGCCCTGCAGGGCGCGGCCGAGAAAGCTCGCGTATTGCACGAGGATCGGATCGTTGAGCCCCAGCCGGTCGCGCAAGGCGGCCACGCTGTCGGGGCTGGCCTGATCCCCGAGGATCACCAGCGCCGGGTCGCCGGGCAGGATCCGCACGACCAGGAAGACCAGCGTCAGCACGCAGATGAGCGTGATGAGCGCGAACCCCAGTCGCTTCAGGATGAAAGTCAGCATGTCGTTCCCTGTCGTCGTCTCCGTCCCGGTTGTCCGGGCCGGACCGCATGCGTCCTCAGGCCCCCCTGCCCCTGTGCCGGGGCTTCGGGCGGCGACGCCGCGTCAGGGGTGATCGAACGCAATTGACTCACCCACGTCAACAAATTCTTATAAAGATAATTGGATGGGCCGATAAATTCCGGTTATCGGAACTCATGGAGGGCATCTGGTCATGAAAGACGCGCGGTCGTCTTCCAACGCCGAACGCGCGCTCGAGATTCTGCTGATCCTCGGCGATGCCACCGCCGAAGGTTTCAGCCTTGCGCAGATCTCCGAGCGGCTGGGCTGTGCCAAGTCGGTGGCCCACCGCAGCCTCAGCGCGTTGCGGGCCAAGGGCTTTGCCGAGACCGCCGGGCGCTACGGCCACTACCGGCTCGGGCCCTCGATCCCGGCGCTCACCAAGCGCCAGGACCGGCTCGAGCCGCAGGCCCGCAAGCTGCGCCCCGGCATGACCGAGTTCGCCCGGCACAGCGGCCTCACCGTCTACCTGATCCTGCAGGCCGGGCTCGACGCGGTCTGCGGCGAGATGATCAGCCGCTCGAGCCGCCGGCATTTCACCATGGGCGTCGGCGCCCGCATCCCGATGGGCGTGCAGGCCGGCAGCGTGGCGCTGCTGTCGCTGCAGGACGACGAGGCGGTGAGCCGGGTGCTCGACGCCAACGCGCACCGCTTCCCGGTCTTCCCCGCCTGCCAGAAGGTCGACCGCGAGGTCGTGGCGGCGCAGGTCGCCGACGCCCGGCTCCGGGGCTTCGCGGTGAACATGGGCTACTACCTTCCGGGCGAAGGCGGGCTCGGCCTGCCGATCCCCGCCCAGGGCGCCTACGAGGCCGACGTCGCGGTCTCCTTCACTGCGCCGATCGAGCTCATGTCCGAGGAATGGATGGTCCGCACCATCGACGAACTGCGCGGCTTCCTCGCGGTCGGCGCCGGCTGATCCGGGGTGCATTCCAGGGTGTTTCGGTCCCTCCGGGGGGCGTGCGCCGGTTTCGATGTCGGGATGGCGGTGCGTGGGCCTCGGGGACCTGACGGAACGAAAATCATCTTTTTGTTCCGTCACTTCGGCAAATGCCTGTGCCCTGCCCTTTCCGACCCTCTGGGCCTCTGGGCCTCTGGGCCTCTGGGCCTCTGGGCCTCTGGGCCTCTGGGCCTCTGGGCCTCTGGGCCTCTGGGCCTCTGGGCCTCTGGGCCTCTGGGCCTCTGGGCTTTGAGGACCTTGCCGTGTGCCCCGGCGCAAGGCCCGGTCCGCGTCCTCGTTCTATATAGTCCAGGCGCAGGAAGGTCACGGGGAAGTTCCCCGCTGCACGGATTTTCCGCCGCTCGGCCACCCCACCGAACCCGGTTCGGCGTCCCGGCCCCTGCCCGACAGCCTGTCCCCTGTCCCCTGTCCCCTGTCCCCTGTCCCCTGTCCCCTGTCCCCTGTCCCCTGTCCCCTGTCCCCACGGGGACGATCCCGCCACCGAGCCGGCCCGGCAAGGAGCTCTGACCAGATGCCGGTCTTCGCCACCGGCGAGGGCAGCTCGCGCGGTACCTTTCGCTGTCCCCGCGGGGACACCTGCGGCGATCCTCTCCCCCTGTCCCCATGGGGACACGGCCATCGGCCTGCCTCGCGCATTGCCCCGCAGGGTCTCCCGTCAATGTGCCGGAGGCCGCCCTGCCCCCGTCCACGACCCGCCATCGCCCGTCCCGTCCCCGTGGGTCTCAGCCGTCCTTGCCCGGCCATCCCGACGGCTCAGGGACCGTTGCCGTCCTCTCAGCCCACGACCGCAGGTCGGCTCTGCTCCGCCACCCTGCCCGTTCGCCTCACCGCACCGCCCGTGATCCGGCATCCCCGATCAATGATCCTCGCCCCTTGATCCGGGGCCCTCATGAAGCATCACCGCTCGCTCCAGCTCTCGCCTCACCTGACGCCGCGCCGTCCAGTCCTCATCGCCTGTCCCCGCGGGGACACTTCGTGGCTCTCTCGCGTACTCCCGAAAATCCACATCCCGAGACGGGCCCGGAACCCGCGCGCCATGGCGCAACGCCGCCACGCAATCGCCGAATACACCCAACCCCCAAAGACACGAAAAGGCGGCGCGCGGGGTGTCCGCGGCGCCGCCCTGGCATCGTGTCGGAAGAAGGCGCTCAGTCGTCGAGCGCTGCCATGAAGGCCGCCACCGCGGCCTCGAGCCGGTGCCGGTCGATGCTCGAGAAATCGCGCTCCATCTGCAGCTCGACCTTGCCGTCGCGCGCGGCGCAACGGACTGTCCCCGCGGGGACAGTGCAGCGCAGCGTGGTCTTGGCAGCCGCGTTCTTGCCGCTGGGGCTGCGCGGCGCCGGCGCCGATTGCGTGGTCTTCAGCGCGTCCTGCAGAACCGCCACCTCGTAATCCGCCGAGCGCTCGCCCTGTTCGGAAAGCGCCTTGCGCAGCCGCGCCTCGAAGCCGCGCTCCGCGCTCATGCGCTTGGCGACGTCGAGCCCCAAGTTGCGCGAGATCGCCTCGGGGTGTTGCAGCACGTCGCCCAGCGTTTCCACCAGACCGGCAAAATGGCGGATGTAGCTGCGCTTCTGCCGGCCGGCGGAGGCGAAAAGCACGTCCACCGCCGAGGCCACATCCGCAGACGCCGTGCCCGGGTCCTCGGCGTAGCGCATGGCGAGCACCGCCATTTCGGCAAACGAGATGTCGCGGCGCACGAGGTTCTCGTCGACCATCCGCCGGTACAGCCCCTCGAGCGCCTCGCCGGTCGCGACCAGGCCCGCCGGGATCCGGGCGAAGGCCTCGTCGCCGGTTTCCGCGAAAAGCTCGCGGTAGGCGCGCAGACGACGGAAGCCCTGGACCAGTTCGTAGCCGTCACCGACGGGCTCGACCTGGATCGGGTTGGACAGCCCGATGGCGCGGATCGAGGCCTTCAGTTCAGCAATATCCGGGTCGGCGCCGGTGCCGCGGTCGCGGGTCAGCTTCTCGGTCCGGATCGCGTCGATGGCAATCAGGTCGGTGATCAGCCCGGCGCGCTTCAGCCGGACGTGCTCATGTGCGAGCCGGTCGTTCTCTTCCCGGATCGCGCGCTCGGCCTCGGCGCGCTCGCGCAGCGCGTCGGCGTTTTCCGAGATCGCCGCGGCCATGGGACCGCGCCGCGCCTCGGGTTTGGACGCGGGCGCGGGCGCCGAGGTCCGGCGTCCGCCGCCGGTGTAGACCCCGTCCTGCGTGCTGGGAAAGTCGATGTCGAAACCACGTCTCTTGCTCATGCCTCATCCTCCAGCTTGTCCCACGCGGTCAGCGCGTGATCGCGGAATTCCTCGTAGGCCCGGTCGAAGCTGGCGCGGGCGCGGCGCCAGGTCTCGCGGGTCATCTCGCGATAGTCGATCTCGTAGATCGAGCTCAGGAACCGCCCGGATTGTTCGACGGCCCGGGTCATCTCGATCGGGTGCTGGGTCACTCTGTCTTCCCAGACCTTTTCAAAGGCCGAACGCATCGCGCGGTGCAATTCGTTGCCGGGCTCGTAGCGGGTGAGCAGGAAGCGCACGTCCTGGAACACCTTGGGCAGTTGCAGTGTCCCCGCGGGGACAACCCCCTCGAACCCCGAGAGATCGGCGAGCGCCTCGGAGAGCTGGCCGATGAACGAGGTGGTGGAATCGTATTCCCAGTAGCCCGGGCCGGAGGGGACGTAGAGCATGTCGGCGGCGAAGACCGCGTTCATGCTCTGGTAGCCGATGGCGGGCGGGCAGTCGAAGATCACCATGTCGTAGGCGTCGCGGGGCAGGGCGTCGAGGTAGCGCGACACGGCGGCGAAGAACGACCACTCGGGGTTCAGGTGGCGGTACTGGGCGCTGGCGAACTCGACGAAGGCCGCGTTGGCGCAGGAGGGGATGATGTCGATGGTGGGCCAGGACGTCGGTTTGATGAAGTCGGCGACGCGCAGGTCGCGCAGGCCCATGTCGGTGATCGCCTCGGGCAGGCGGCGCTGGGGCAGGGCGGAGCCGCTCTCGGCGCCGCGCATGGCCGCGTTCATCCGGTCGGTCTCGCGGATCAGGTCGCGAGCCATGATGCCCCAGACCGTATATTCCTCGGTGATGTCCGAGAGCCCCATCGAGTGGCTGAGCGTCGCCTGCGGGTCGAAGTCGACGCAGAGCACCCGGTAGCCATCGAGCGCCGCGGCATGGGCGAAGTGCAGCGCCACGGTCGACTTGCCGGCGCCGCCCTTGAAGTTCGAGATCGCGACGCGGATCGCCCGCTTGCCCGCCGGCCGCCGCGGCATCAGGCTCTTGCGGTTGACCTTGAGCTTGCGGCGGATCTCGTTGATCTCCTCGAGCGCATACCAGCGCTGGCGGCCGTCTTCCTCGACCAGCCCCTGCGGCAGCGAGGGGTCGGCGGCCATGCGGCCCCGAAGCGTAGACTGGTTGACCCGGAGGATGAGCTCGGCCACCTCCCAGCTCGAGAACCGCCTGAGCCGCTTCTCGAGCTCCGGCGAAAAGGTCTGCTGCCGGATCCAGCCCTGCATCTTCAGGGACTGCGCCTGCATCCGCGCAAGGTCTTCGTGAGTGAACATGGTGCCTCCTGCTCTGCCCGTCGTGCCGTCCCGGTGCCTGTCCCCGCGGGGACGCTGGCTTGCGATGCCTGTCGTGGCGTTTGTCCCCGCGGGGACACCGGCCATCTTTGGAACATCGGGACGCTAATTTTCTCTGCTCCACCATTTACGTTGATTTGCCAGAAATGCCAAAGCCTATTATGATGAAAGCATCGGATGTGGCGAAATCGCCAATTCCCGGTGAAACCAACGGAAACCCCGCGGGGGCAGGGCAACGACACCCCCTCGTGATTCGGCAAGGCTCTGGAGACTCTGGCCGAATACTGAGGGACACTCCGGGCGCTCCACCCAGATATTGGGGGACATTTTCACCGAATAAGGGGACAGCCAATATGTCCCCCAATACCTAGATACCCATTTTTTCATTCGAAAAAGGATTGGGATCAGGACGTAAATCCCTGACGCCTTGACAGAATCGGTTTTCCGGACGCAAATAGATCGAGATCACCAAAGAACGCTGAGTTGACGGCGCAAGGGATCTTCACGGGCCACCAAGAGCCCGGGATCGAGGCAGGCCCGCAGGGGCGAGACACGAGGGCAGCATATGCTTGCCAGAAATCCGGCCGCGCGCAACGCCCCGGCCATGAAATACGACCTTCTCACGGTCATGGGAGCCTTTGCCCTGGCGCAGGACAAGGGCCGGCAGCGGCTCGTTCTGCGACTGATGACCCTGGTGACCGCCCGCTACAACTGGGGGCGCGACGAGCTGGCGGTGGGCCAGCGCGAGATCGCCCGGCTGTGGCTGGTGGACG
Organism: Salipiger thiooxidans; assembly: GCF_900102075.1. Classification (GTDB taxonomy): domain Bacteria; phylum Pseudomonadota; class Alphaproteobacteria; order Rhodobacterales; family Rhodobacteraceae; genus Salipiger; species Salipiger thiooxidans. Next base: position 68,872 of record NZ_FNAV01000008.1, read on the forward strand.
AACGGACGGTCAAGCGCGAGATGGCGAAGCTTCGGGCGATGGGGTGGCTCACGGTGCGGAGGCAGGGCGCTCGGGGCCGCGTCACCGAGTACTCGCTGGCGATCGAACGCATCCTTGAGGACAGCCGCCCCCGCTGGGGCGACGTGGGGCCCGATCTCGAGCACCGGCTCAGCGCCACCCCCGAGGAGGCGCCGAAGGTGGTGCCGCTGCCGGTCAAGGGCAGGGTCGCGGCCCCCGAGGTCTCGGACGGCACCGAGTGGTCGCTGGCACGCGCGCTGCTGCACGCCGAGGACCCGGCGCTTTACGGGTCGTGGATCGCGGCGCTCGAGCGCCGCAGCAGGGCAGGGGGGCGGCTGACGCTGCAGGCGCCCTCGCGCTTCCACGCGAGCTACGTCGCCACCCATCTCGTGTCGCGGCTGCTCTCGGCCTGCCGCTCGGTGGACGGCAGCGTCGACGAGATCGTGGTGGGCAGCGCCGCGGGCTAGGACGGCACCAGTCTGCCGTCGCGCAGGTCGAGCGCGTCGGGGGCCAGGGCCGCGCGGAAGGCGGCGGAGTGGCTCACAAGCAGGATCGCCTGCGGCAGGGCGCGCAGGATCTCGAGCAGGCGCCCTTCGTTCTTCGGGTCGAGCGCATTGGTCGGCTCGTCGAGCAGCAGCGCCTCGGGTTCCATGGCGAGCACGGTGGCCAGCGTTACCAGCCGCTTCTCGCCGCCCGAGAGCTTGTGGGTGATGCGGTCGCGCAGGTGGGCGAGGTCGAGATCGCCCAGCACCCGGTCGACGATGGCCAGCGCCTCGTCACGGCTGCGCCCGAGGTTGAGCGGACCGAAGGCAACGTCCTCGGCCACGGTGGGGCAGAAGAGCTGATCGTCGGGGTCCTGGAACACCAGCCCGATGCGGCGGCGGACCTCGTGAAAGTCGGCCTCCTGGCGGCGGGGCGTGCCAAAGGCGGTGACGGTGCCCGCGTCGGGGCGTTGCAGCCCCAGCGCGATGCGCAGCAGGGTCGACTTGCCGGCGCCGTTGGGACCGGTCAGCGACAGCCGCTGGCCGGGCATGAGCCGCAGCGAGACGCCGTCGAGCACCGGGGCGTGGCCGGGGTAGGCGAAGCGGATGTCGGAGAGCGCGATCAGGGCCATGCGAGATCGACGCCGAGGAGCGCGGTACAGAGGCCGCAGAAGACCACCGCGACGCGCCGGTCGCGGGCGGTGAGGGCAAAGTCGCCGAGCAGCGGAAAGCGCCCCGAGAAGCCGCGGCAGCGCATCGCCGAGAGGATGCGTTCGGAGCGTTCGATGGCCCGCACCAGCATCATGCCGACGAGGTAGCCGAAGCTGCGGTAGGTGTGCCAGTTGGTGCCCGGGCGGAAGCCCCGGACCTTCATCGCGGCGCGCAGGCGCAGGTACTCGTGCCGGAGCACCTCGATGTAGCGGATGGTGAACATCAGCAGGTGCACCAGCCGTTCCGGGCAGTGCAGCCGGTGCAGGGCGTGGCCCAGCGTCACCGGCTCGAGGGTGCCCACCAGCACCATCAGCGCGAGGATGACGGCGTTGGCGGTGAGCGCGATCTCTGTGGCCTGCCGGAGCCCCTGCCAGCTGGCGGTGAGGCCCCAGAGGCTGAAGATCGCGTCGCCGGGCACGGTGAAGGGCAGCATCACCAGCATGAAGAGGATGAACCCGTCCATCATCGCCATGCGCCTGAGCGTGGGCCCCGGCGGCAGCTTCGACAGCGCCATGAGCCCCACCGCCATGGCCAGCGCCGCGGCCATGGCGGGCAGGGTGGTGAGCGCCACGGTGACGATGCCGAAGACCCCGGCCATGACGATGCGCAGCCGGGGGTCGAGCTGGCCCACGGTCCCGTACTCGGGCGCGGCGCCGGCCTCGGCCAGGGTCTTTTCGCTGGGCCTCAGCGCGTGGGCCACGGCTCAGCCCGCGAGCTTGCGGCGCGCCGCGAGGTAGAAGCCGAGCCCGAAGAGGCCGACGATGTAGCCGATGCCGCCGAGGATGCTTTGCAGGTCGTTGTGTTCGCGGTAGGCGGCGATCTCGCGGCGCAGGGGCCGGACCTCGTCGCGCACCGCCTCGGCGATGGCCTGTTTCTCGGCCGCACCGAGGGCGCCGCCGGCGGGGGAGGGGGCCTCGCCCGGCGCTGCGGGCGCAGGCGCGGCGGCCGGGGCGGCGCCGAGGATCCGCGCCACGTCCTCGGCGGGCATGGTGACCTCGGCCACGTGGCCGGCGCCGAGGTTGGCGTGGAAGCTGTGGGCCACCGGCGCCGTGGGGACATAGGTGAAGAACCCGTCGGCGTCGGTGCGGGTGCGGCCCAGCTCGGTGCCGTCGGGGCCGGTGACGACGACTTCGGTGTCTGCGGCCATGTCCCCGTTCGAGAACCCGAGCTCGCCCTCGATGGCCTCGCCCGAGGGGAAGACCCCGGCGATGACCTTGTGGGCGGCGGCGGGCAGGGGGGCGCAGGCCAGCGCCGCGATCAGGAGGAGGCGTCTCATGCGGCGATCCCCCGGACGAAGAGCTCGGGCTTCACCTTGCGCGCCAGCAGCACCGCGAAGCCGGTGAGCACCGCCTCGATCGCCATGACGGGGATGTGGGCGAAGAACACCAGCTTCGCGGCGGGCAGGAAGCCCTCGCCCGAGAGCGCCAGGGCTGCGGCCACCATGGCGGTGGTGCCGGCGATGGCGAAGGCGCCGCCGAGGCCGCCCCAGACCGCGCCCTGCACCGGCGTGCCGCGGCCGATCAGCCGGCCGAAGAGCAGCCACGCCAGCACCGCGGGCAGCGCGATGTTGAGCGTGTTGACCCCCAGCACCGTGAGCCCGCCGAAGCCGAAGAACACCGCCTGCAGCAGCAGCCCGACGAAGAGCGCCGGGAAGGCGGCCCAGCCGAGCAGAAGCCCGGCCAGACCGTTGAGGATGAGGTGCACCGACGACGGCCCGATGGGCACGTGGATCAGCGATGCGACGAAGAAGCTGGCCGACAGCACCCCGGCGGTGGGGATGCGGTCGAGGTCGAGGGTTTTCAGCCCGAGGGCGATGCCCCCGGCGGCGGCGACGGCGCCGCCGATCACCACCGGGTTGGAAAGCGCGCCGTCAACGATGTGCATGGGCCCGTGCTCCTGTCTATTCCAGGTCCCAGGCGCGGATCCAGATCACCGCGTCCTGGCTGAGCTCCTTGCCCTCGTGCTCGGTCACCGGGCCCGAGCCGAGCGCGGCGAAGCCCCAGTGCCCGGCCCGGGGCACGCCGAAGGTGAAGGTGCCGTCGGGGCCGGTCACCGCGACCACCGAGCCGCCGGGCGGCGGGGTGACCACGGGCTGGGTCGCGGCGCCGCTCGTCATGTCGGGTTCGGCGGCCATGTACTCGATCTCGATCTCGACGCCCGCGGCGGGGGCGCCGTCGCGCAGCACCTGCCCGCTGAAGGTCGAGCCTGCGATGACGTTGTAGGGCTTGTTGAGCGGCACGATCTCGGTCGGCAGCCCCACCGGTTCGGCCCAGTCGGTGGGCAGCTGGTTGCGGTTCAGGAAGGCCTTGGTGATCTGCTGGATATAGAGATCCTCGGAGGCCTCAAAGTAGGGCTGCGGCACCGTCACCAGCACGTAGTCGCCCGAGCGCCGCACCGGCACCGCGCCGACGAGGGCCGCGCCCTCGTTCTCGCCGCCCGTGAAGGTGACCGGCTCGAGCGTGCCCAGCAGGTCGGTGCGCTCGCCGTTGTGGAGCACGAAGAACTCCTGCGGCATCTCGAGATCCATGACATGGCCGTTTTCGAACGGATGCCAGAAGATCAGCTTGACCGGCACCTCGCCGGGCGCCTCGATCATGGTGTCTTCGGTGTATTCCAGCAGGAAGTGGGCCGAGGCGGTGGCGGGAATCGCCAGCGCGGTCGCGGCCGCGAGAAGGATGGTCTTCACAGGTCTTCGTCCTTGTCCGATGCGCCACACCCGGCGCAGGTCAGTTTGGACGGCGGGACGGTCGAGCCCATACCGGGAGGCCGCGGTGCGGCAAGCCGGATACCAGCTCCGGCGCTCACCCCGACGCCCGGTGGAAACGCCCCTTCCGGGAGGCGTCGTCCGGCAGGTCTCCTGACTCGCGGGTCTCAGCTCGGGGCCGGCCTTCCCGGATTTCTCCAGTGGCATGATCGGCCCTGCTCACCGCTTACAGTTGCGGGGGCAGTTGCCGCATTGGCGCACGAGGCGCCGCACGGCATTCCCTCTTTCGCCCGAGGCGATTGCTTCGGGACCGGACATGGCGCAGTCATGGCAGAGAGTCCGCCCCCGCGTCAATCGCGGATTGCTGCCGGGCCGGAGGAGGGGCAGGGGCCCGGTCATCGGGGGAGCTGCGCTGCGGAAACTGGCGGGAGTCGTTGCGCCGCCACATGAAAAAGGCCCCCGGAGCGCTGTCCGGGGGCCTTTTCGGGTCTGGTGGGCCCCGGTCACGACGGGCGTGACAGGGGCCGTTCGGGCTTAGTGCGAGGCTGCGCTGGCGCGGACCGCTGCGACGTCGGCGGCGCTGATGGCCGGGGCGTCGTTGCCCCATGCGCCGCGGAGCCAGGTCGCGAGTTCGGCGACCTCTTCATCCGACAGGCGGTCGGCGTAGCCCTGCATGCGCAGGGTCATCGGACGTTTCGCGGTCGAGGCGACCTCGGCGCCGTTCAGGATCACCGAGATCAGCGGCTTGGTCTCGGAGCCGTTGACCAGCCTGTTGCCCTGAAGCTCGGGGAAGATCTCGGGCGCGCCCTTGCCGGTGGCGAAGTGGCAGCCGATGCAGTTGTCGGTGTAGAGACGCGCACCGAGCGGCATGTCGGGATCGGAGTCGATGAGCATGGCGGTGTCCGCCTCGCCCGCCTTGTCGGCCTCGGGGACCTCGATCGAACCGGCCCTGGGGGCCAGCGTCTCGGGAACCTCGACCGCGTCGCCGTCAAGCCCCTTGAGGAAGGCGGCCATGGCGATGTTGTCCTCGTCGGTCAGCTTCTGCAGCGAGTGCTCGACCACGAGGCCCATCTCGCCGTTGGCGGTGGAGTGGGCGTTGCGGCCGGTGGCGAGGTAGGCGGCGGTCTCGGAGACCGTCCACCTGTTCAGGTCGCTGTCCTCGCCGCGGAGCGCCGGAGCGTTCCAGCCGTTGATGACGCCGCCTGCGAGGAAGTTCGCGTCGTCCACGGTCACGCCGTCCTGCGACATGAAGGGCGAGCGCGGGCTGTGGCAGGCCGCGCAGTGGCCCGGGCCCTCGACCAGGTACTGGCCGCGGTCCTGCACGTCGGACACCTCGGCCGGGGTGAAGCCCGGGCCGTGGGTGAGCGCGAGCCAGTTCCACGCCCGGATGCCGAAGCGCAGGTTGAACGGGAAGGAGAGCGCGGTCTCTTCGACCTCGTTCTTCACCGGCTGAACCTCGGTCATCAGGTAGTCGTAGAGGGCGCGCATGTCCTCTTCCGTCATCAGACGGTAGTTCTCGTAGGGCATGGCCGGGTAGAGGTGGGTCCCGTCGGGCTCGACGCCGTCGATCATGGCGCCGCGGAAGTCGTCAAAGGACCAGTTGCCGATCCCGGTCTCGGGGTCGGGGGTGATGTTGGTCGACCAGATGGTGCCCATGGGAGAGGCGATGGCCTTTCCGCCGGCGAGGGTGCCGCCCTCGTCGGAGGTGTGGCAGGCTACGCAGTCCGAGGCGTTCAGGACATATTCGCCCTGGCCCGGTTCCGGCTGCCAGTCGGCGGGCAGTTCGGCCACCGGCTGCGTGCGCTGAACCGGCACGAAGATGAAGGCCAGGAGCGCGATGCCCCCCAGCACGACGAGGCCCGCGACGATGCGGAGAAAGGTTTTCATGGGTATTCTCCTCAGACCAGCGGACGCGGGTTGGACAGGTACTGGGTGCGGATCGCGTTGACCGTGTGGTAGGCCAGCGCCCCGACGAGCCCGGTCGGGTTGTACTGGGTGTTCTGCACGAAGTTGCCTGCGCCCATGGCGAAGACGTTGTGCGCCTTCCAGGTCTGGCTGTAGCGGTTGACCACACCCTCGCGGGCGTTCTCGGACATGATGTGGCCGCCGGTGTTGTGCGTGGTCTGGTAGGGACGCACGTCATACTGGGCTCCGATGTTCTTGAAGCCCGCCTGCATGAGATCGGGGTTCATCGACGCCGCCAGCGGTTCCATCTTCGACTTCATGAACTGGTTCATCCGCAGGTCGTTGTCCTGCCAGTTGAACGTCATCCGCATCAGCGGCCGGCCGTGCCGGTCGGTGTAGGTCGGATCGAGGTCGAGGTGGTTGTTGGCGTAGGCCATGTGCGAGCCGTGCGAGCCGATCGACATGGCGTGGCCGTAGTTCTCGCCGATCGCCTGCTTCCAGCCCGCGCCCCAGGCCGGGGTGCCCGCAGGCAGCGGCATGTTGCGGATCGGCTGGCCGTTGAAGGTGCCGGAGCGCCAGTACGAGCCACCGATGAAGCCCTCGGCGCCGAAGTCGTTCTGGCTGATCGAGAAGTCGTCGATGACCATGCCGTTGGCGCCGTGGCCGACGAACGGGTTGAACTCTTCCTCGCGGAAGAACATCGTGATGCCGCCGTTCATCTGGTAGGCGTAGTTCTTGCCGAGCGTGCCTTCGCCGGTGAGCGGGTTGTAGGCTTCGCCGAGGCCCGACAGCAGCATCAGGTGCACGTTGTTGAGCTGGTAGCTCGACAGGATCACCATGTCGGCGGGCTGGAAGACCTCTTCCTGCGCCGCGTCGTCCCAGTAGGTGACGCCGGTCGCGGTCTTGCCGTCGGCGGCAAGCTCGACCCGCAGCACTTCGGACTGGGTGCGGTAGCTGAAGTTGGGGTAGCGCTTCAGCGCGTCGAGGATCGTCGTCTGCGGCGAGCTCTTCGAGTACTGGTAGCAGCCGAAACGCTCGCAGAAACCGCAGAAGTTGCAGGGGCCCATCTGCATGCCGTACGGGTTGACGTAAGCGGTCGACGCGATGCCCGCGGGGGCCGGGAACGGGTGGTAGCCCATCGCCTTGGCCGCGGCCTGGAACTTGGACGAGTCGTAGGTCGTCGGCAGCGGCGGCATCGGGTAGTCTTCCGAGCGCCAGCCCTCGAACGGGTTGCCGCCTTCGCGGATCTCGCCGTTCAGGTTGCCGGCGTAGCCGGAGATGCCCGCGACCTTCTCGAACTGGGTGAAGAACGGCTCGAGGTCGTCGTAGCTCACCGGGTAGTCGCCGAGGTTCATGCCCTCGGGGATGATGCCCTCGCCCCAGTTCTCGACCACGTGCGAGCGCAGCTTCAGCTCGGCCGGCTGCGGACGCCAGTTGAGGCCGTTCCAGTGGGTGCCGGCACCGCCGACGCCGTTGCCGGGCAGGAAGGAGCCCAGCGAGCGGTAGGGCAGGGCGGTCTCGTCGCCGCTGCGGCGCACGGTCAGCGTCTGCTGCGACAGCTTCTGCATCATCTTCAGACGGACGCCGTATTTCAGCTCGTCGATCTGCTGGGGATACTGGAAGTCGGGGACGGTGTTCTGGTCATGGCCGCGTTCGAGCGCGACGATCTCGAGCCCTTCCTGCGCCAGTTCGATGCCCGCGATGGAGCCGGTCCAGCCGAGGCCGACGATGACCACGTCCTTTTTCTGTTCCTGACGTGCCATGGTTTATGCCCTTTCGCCGCTGATCGAAACCGGACCCAGCGGGTATTTCACGTTGTGCCGCTCGGGCCATGCGCGATAGGCCGCGCGGGCACCCGGGAAGCCGATGTAGACCCACGACTGCATGCCGTGGTTGCCGCCGTAGATCGGGTCGGCGAAGTAGCCTTCCTTGGTGTTGGCGAGCAGGATGGTGAAGAAGTCGCGCAGCTCGGACGGAAGCCCGACGTCGCCTTTCTGCAGCGAGGTCAGCGAGGCGTCCTGCTGCTCGGGCGAGAGCTTGGCGAAGATCTCGCCGTGGGTCTCCTCGCACCATGCGTCGAAGGCGGGGATCGCCTGACGGTAGACCTCGGCCGGGTTCAGCGGGGACTGCCAGCCGCGCGCGGGCTCGGCGGAGGGGTCGTGCGGACCTTCCATGTACCAGTCGCCGGCGGCGCCGTAGTCACCGGCCAGCTGCAGGTCGATGAAGACGGGCACGCGGGTCTCGATGGCGCCGGGGCCATCGCCATCCGAGGGGATGAGTCGTGCGGTCGCGGCCATCACGAAGGCCCATTCGTCGGCATTCAGATAGGCGCGGTCGTAGTCTTCGAGGGGAACGGGGGGGGGTGCTTTCCTGCGCTTGCGCGGAAGCGGCCAGCCCCGTGAATGCGACACCTGCGGCGGAAGCTTTGAGGAAGCTCCGGCGGCTCGGGTATCCGGGAAGGTCGGTCATTTCGGGTGTCCTGCCGTATGAATCTGGTGGGAACGTCGGTGCACCGGGGAGGGTGCGACATCGTGCGCCTACGCCGCGTCACGCTGTCGCGCAAGCGGGGCTCAAGGGGGTGCAAGGCAGCTATGACGCAGGGTCATGCCCCTGTGGGATCGGTCTCTGGAATGTGATGCAGTGACCGAACGGTCAAAAAGTCATATATAGTAGCGGTGGGAGCGGGAGCGACGGCGTCATGTTCGGGGTGCGGTCTGCATGTGAGCGCACAGTCACTGTGCGTTTCCGCGCCACCGCCATCGGCGCGCAGCCCCCGCCCCTCGGGAGGGGGGGTCGACTATAACAAAATCGCATACAACGTGAACGCAATGATATTTGCGTTATGGTCGCCGCGTCCCCTTAATCGCCCGGAGGTTTCTCAGCAACGAAAGGCGCCAGGTGACGGATCTGGGACATTGGGACATTGTCGTGGTCGGCGGCGGACTTGTCGGAACAGCGACGGCCCTGGGCATGGCGCGTGACGGGGCGCGGGTGCTGGTCCTCGATTCCTCGGACACCAGCTTTCGTGCCAGCCGCGGCAACTTCGGGCTGGTCTGGGCACAGAGCAAGGGCGCGGGCAACCGCGACTACGCCACCTGGACCCGGACGGCGGTGCGCGAATGGCGCGCGCTCGAGGCCGAGATCCGCGAGCTTTCGGGCGTCGAGACGCATTACGAGACCGGGCTCGGGCTGCACCTCTGCCTCGGCGAGGACGAGTTCGCCAAGCGCGCCGAGATGATCGGCCGGGTCGCAGCGCACCAGCTGCCGGGCGATGACGTGCGGATGATCCGCCGCGACGAGCTGCTCGAGATCATGCCCGACGTGGGTCCCGGGGTGGTGGGCGCGTCGATGTCCTCGCTCGACGGGGCCTGCCAGTCGCTGGCGCTCTACCGCGGGCTCAGCATCGCGCTGCAGACGGCCGGCGCGAGGCTCGTCTCGAACGTGCAGGTCAGCGCCATCGAGCTGCAGGGCGACGGCTACCGGATCGAGGCCGAGGGGCTGCGGGCGACCGCCCCCAAGGTGCTGATCGCTGCCGGGCTCGCCACGAACAGGCTTGCGGCGCCCTTCGGCATCCCCGAGATCGTCCGCAGCCAGAAAGGCCAGATCCTCGTCACCGAGCGCGCCCGCCAGATCCTCCCGGCGGTGACCTCGGGCATCCGGCAGACCGCCGAGGGCACCATCCTCATCGGCGACACCAAGGAAGAGACCGACGAGGACCGCTCGACCGGGCAGGGCATGCGCCAGCTCGCGGCGCGGGCGGTGCGGCTGCTGCCCGAGATCGGAAACCTGCGCGTGGTCCGGAGCTGGGCGGCGCTGCGGGTGCTCACCCCGGACGGCAACCCGGTCTACGACGAGAGCCCCTCGCATCCGGGGATCTTCGTTGCGACGACCCACTCCGGCGTGACGCTTGCGCCGGCCCATCGCGGCCCGCTGGCGCAGTGGATCATGAACGGCCAGCGCCCGCCCGAGTTCGCGAGCTTCGGCGCGCAGCGCTTCGCCAAGACCAACTGAATGACCAACAGGAACACAACAATGAAACATCTTCCACTCGCGTCCCTCACCATCGCCGGCCTGCTGGCTGCCTCCGCCGCAAGCGCCGACGTCACCTGGACCTTCGGCGGCATCAACCCGCCGGGCGCGCCGGTCACGCAGGCCTCCAAGCGCTTCGCCGAGCTGGTGAACGAGCGCACCGAAGGCCGCGTCACCATCAACTTCTACGAAGGCTCGCAGCTCGGCTCCGGCCCGGCCCAGATCGAGGCCATGTCGGTGGGCGCGCAGGACGGCTACATCTCGTCGGGCTCGAACGCCTCGAACCTCGTGAAGGAATTCGGCGTCGTCGACATTCCCTTCGTTTTCGCCAGCCAGCAGCACTTCCTGACCTTCATGGAGAGCGACCTCGCGGCCGAGCTCAAGGACGAGCTGCGGGACGATTTCAACGTCCGCATCCTTGCCACCAACTGGTTCCGCGAGCCGCGCGTCTTCATGACCAAGGGCGACTGCGTCCATGGCCCCGCCGACATCGCCGGCAAGCGCGTGCGCTCGCCGAACCTGCCGATGTTCATCGCCGGCTGGGAAGCCATCGGCACCGTGCCGGTCACCATCTCCTACGGCGAGACCTACATGGGCCTGAGCCAGGGCGTCGCCGACATGGCCGAGAGCGCCGGCGAGCAGGTGTTCTCGTCGAAGTTCTACGAGGTGCTGCCCTACGTCACCGACGCCGAGATGATGTACCCGCAGAACTCGGTCTACATCGCCGAAACCTCGTTCCAGCAGCTCTCGGACGAGGACAAGGAGATCGTCACCAAGGCCGCCGAGGACGCGGGCGACTACTTCGTGTCGCTGGTCGAGGAAGAGACCGCGCCGAACCGCGAGACCATGGAAGCCGAGGGCGTGACCTTCTGCGACATGTCCGACGAGGTGCGTGCCGAGTTCGCCGCCATGGTGGCCGACTCCGTCCCGACCTTCGAGGAGGAGGGCCTGCTGCCCGAGGGCTGGTGGGACCAGATCCAGGCGATGAAGTGATCGCGCCGCGCCGGGCCTGACCCCGGCGCGCCCCCGAGCGACGGCGCGGGCCCGCGGCGGCCCGCGTCCCCCCACGTTTCCGGACCCCGACAATGACCATGATCCTCAACGGTCTGCACCGGACCATGCTGTGGCTATGCGCCGCGCTGGCCATCACGATCATCGCGGCGCTCAGCGTCCAGATCACCTCGCGGTACGTGTTCAACGCGCCGGTGCACATGACCGACAACATTGCCGAGATCTCGCTGATCTGGATGACCTTCCTCGGCGCCGCGGTGGTGTACCGCGAGGGCGGCCATATCGGGCTCGACCTGATGGCGAACCGCGTGTCGGCGCCGGTGCAGAAGATCCTGCGCATCGTGCTGCACGGGCTGGTGATCGCCGTGCTGGCCTATGTGCTGACGCAGGTGCGCCAGCTGCAGCCGCTGATGTCGCGGCTCGAGTTCGGCACCATCCCGAACGGCCCCCTTACCTCGAAATTCATGCTTGTCCTGCTGCCCTTCGGTCTGGGCGCGGGCACGACCATCCTCTTCGCGCTCGAGGCCATCTGGAGCGAGCTGCGGGGCGGCAAGGCGGAGGCTTCTGCATGACCACCGCGATCTTCCTGATCCTCTTCTTCGGGCTGCTCGTCCTCGGCCTGCCGGTGGCCTACACCATGCTGGTGACCTCGGCGGTCTACATCCTGCTGGCGGGCCTGCCCGAGATCCAGCTCACCATGCGCGCCTCGAACGGCATCGAGAGCTTCTCGCTGCTGGCCATCCCGATGTTCCTGCTTGCGGGTAACCTGATGAACGGCATGGGCGTCACCGAGCGCATCTTCAACTTCGCGGGCGTGCTGGTGCGCCACATCACCGGCGGGCTCGGCCACGTCAACGTGGTGGCCTCGATCCTCTTCGCGGGCATGTCCGGCTCGGCCGTGGCCGACGCAGGCGGGCTTGGCGCGGTCGAGATCAGGGCCATGGAAAAGGCCGGCTACTCGAAGCGCTTCTCGGCGGCGGTCACCGCGGCCTCGGCCACCATGGGCCCGATCATCCCGCCCTCGATCACGCTGGTGGTCTACGGTTTCCTCGCCGAGGAATCCGTCGGGCGGCTGTTCCTTGGCGGTGCCCTGCCGGGCCTGCTGACGGGCTTTGCGCTGATGGTCATCATCTGGATCCTGGTGAAGACCGGGCGCGAGGAGGCCCCGCGCCTGCCGCGTGCCGGCTTCCGCGAGGTGATCTGCGCCTTCTGGAAGGCGATCCCGGCGCTGATGGCCCCGGTGATCCTGCTCGGCGGCATCCTCGCGGGGGTGTTCACGCCCACCGAGGCCTCGGTGGTGGTGGTGCTCTACATCCTCGTGATCGGCACCCTCTCGATGGGCTTCGACCGCGCGCAGATCGTCGAGGCGCTGCTCGGCACCGTGCGGACCTCGGCGGCGACGCTCTTCATCATCGCGGTCTCGGCGGTGTTCGGCTGGATCATCTCGATCCAGCGCCTGCCCATCGCGATGGTCGACATGATGCAGGACATGTTCGTGTCCAAGGCCGCCGCCATGGCGCTGATCATCGTGATCCTGCTGATCGTCGGCATGTTCATGGAGGTGCTGGCGGCGCTGGTGCTGCTGGTGCCGACGCTGCTGGCCATCGCCACGAGCTTCGACATCGACACCGTGCATCTCGGCGTGACCGTGGTCGTGACCATGATGATCGGCACCATCACGCCGCCTGTGGGGCTGGTGCTCTATACGGTGATGACCGTGGCCCGTGTCGGCATGGGCGATCTCACCCGGGCGCTGGCGCCCTTCTATGTCGCGATGATCGTGGTGGCGCTGCTTGTCGCCTTCGTGCCGCAGATCACGCTTTTCCTCCCGGACCTGCTGATGCCCCCGGCGCAGCGGTGACCAGACTGCAAAGGACCTGACCCAATGTACCGTATCGGCTTCGATGTGGGTGGCACCTTTACCGACTTCACGGCCCTTGAGACCGGAAGCGGCAAGGCGATCCACTTCAAGACCTCCTCGACCCCGCACGACCCCTCGGAAGCGATCGAGACCGGCCTGCGTCACTACGTCGAGGAGCTGGGCATCGCCCCCTCCGACTTCGAGTTCGTCGGCCACGGCACCACCGTCGCCACCAACATGGTGATCGAGCGCCGCGGCGTGCCGACCGGGCTCATCACCACCAGGGGCGCGCGCGACGTGCTCGAGATCGGGCGGCAGACCCGCCCGCATCTCTACGATTACTCGGTGACCAAGCCCGAGCCGCTGGTCGAGCGCTACATGGCGCTGGAAGTGACCGAGCGCCTGAACGCCGACGGCGAGGTCCTGCAGGCGCTCGACGAGGCCGGGGTCCGCGCCGCCGCCGAGACGCTGCGCGAGGCCGGGGCCCAGGCGGTGGCAATCTGCTTCCTGCACGCCTACCGTGACGGCCGGCACGAGCGCCGCGCCGCCGAGATCGTGCGCGAGGTGCTGCCCGACGCCTACGTCTCCATCTCCTCCGAGGTGCTGCCCGAGTTCCGCGAGTTCGAGCGGTTCTCGACCACGGTGATCAACGCCTACGTGGGTCCGCGCATGGACCGCTATCTCGAGCGCTTCCTGCAGCGCCTTGCCGACATCGGCATCGAGAGCGCGCCGCGCACGATCCACTCCAACGGCGGTCTGATGTCGGTGGACACGGTGCGCAGCTTCCCGGTCCGCACCTGCCTTTCGGGCCCCGCGGCGGGCGTCGTGGGCGCGGCCAAGGTGGCCGGCGTCTCGGGCTTTTCGAACATCGTGACCTATGACGTGGGCGGCACCTCGACCGATGTGTCCCTGGTCGAGGCCGGGCGTCCGGCCTTCACCACCTCGCGCCTCGTCGCCGACTACCCGGTGCGTTGCCCGATGCTCGACATCAACGTGATCGGCGCCGGTGGTGGCTCCATCGCGGCGCTGGACGACGCCGGCGCGCTCAAGGTCGGGCCGCGCTCGGCCGGTGCCTCCCCGGGCCCCGTGGCCTACGGGCAGGGCGGCACCGAGCCCACCACCACGGACGCCAACCTCGTGCTGGGCCGGCTCGATTCCGACACGCTGCTGTCGGGCCGGATGCAGGTCGACAAGGCCGCCGCGCGCGAGGTCATCGAGAGCAAGATCGCCAGGCCCCTCGGGCTCGGCGTCGAGGAGGCCGCGCTCGGCATCCTGCGCATCGCGGTCGCCAACATGGGCCGCGCCATCCGCGCCGTGTCCACCGAGAAGGGCCACCGCCTGCAGGACTTCGCGCTCTTCGCCTATGGCGGCGCGGGCCCGCTGCACGCCGCTGCCGTGGCGGTCGAGACCGGCATGAAGACCGTGATCGTCCCCGCCCAGCCCGGCACCATGTGCGCCCGGGGCATCCTGCTCTCGGACGTGGGCTTCGACTTCGTGCGCACCGGGGTCTCGACCGCCAGCGCCGGGAGCTGGCCCGCCATCGGCGCGGCCTTCGGCCAGATGCGCCAGGACGGCAACGACTGGCTCGCGGGCGAGGGCGTGGCCGAGGATCGCCGCTCGATGCAATACGTGGTCGATGCCCGCTACGACGGCCAGAACCACGAGGTTCAGGTCGTGCTCGACGGCCCCGACGCTTCCTATGACGCCTTCCTCGAGGGTTTCCGCGCCGCCCACCGGCAGGAGTACGGCTACGACATCGAGAACCGCGCGGTCGAGATCGTGAACCTGCGGCTCTCGGTCAAGGGCGCCTCGGCGGCAGCCCCCGACGCGGAGTACACCGCGCAGGACGGCGACGCGGTGATCGGCTCGCGGCAGGTCTATTTCGACGGCGGCTGGTACGAGACCGCGATCTACGAGCGCGCGCGCCTGCCGGTCGGGCCCTATGTTGAAGGCCCCGCCATCATCCAGGAAATGTCCTCGACCACCATCGTGGAGCCCGGTCAGCGGCTGCGCGTGGACGGGTCGGGCACCATGCTCATCGAGGTGTGACCCCATGACCGAGATCAACAAACCCGCCCTCTCCGACCCCATCGCCATGGAGGTCTTCACCAACCGGCTGCTCGCGGTCGCCGACGAGATCGGCACCTCGATGATCCGGGCCTCGTTCTCGTCCAACATCAAGGAGCGCAAGGACTGCTCGGTCGCGCTGTTCTCGGCGGACGGGAGGCTGATCGCGCAGGCCAGCCACATCCCGCTGCACCTGGGCTCGCTGATGGGCTCGGTCAACGCGGTGCTGGCGGCCTACCCGATCGGGCGCATGGTCGAGGGCGACGTCTTCATCTGCAACGACCCCTACGCCGCGGGCGGCACCCACACGCCGGACATCTCGGTGGTGACGCCGGTCTACGCGGGCGGGCGGCTGCGCTACTTCACCGCCAACATCGGCCACCACTCGGACGTGGGCGGCACGGTGCCGGGCTCGATCCACGGCGGCGCCAAGTCGATCTTCGAGGAAGGCCTGCGGCTTCCGGTGATGAAGCTGTTCCGCGCCGGTGAGCTCGACGAGGACCTGCTGCGGATGATCTCGCTGAACTCGCGGTCCTCCGAGGAGCGCTGGCTCGACATCAAGGTGCAGGCGGCGGCGAACGAGCGCGGCGCTCGGCTGATGCGCGAGCTCGCCGACACGCTGGGCGCCGACAAGGTCGACGCGCTGGTCGAGGATCTTTTCGCCTACACCGCGCAGCGTCTGCGCAACCGCATCGCCGAGATGCAGGACGGCACCGCAACCTTCCACTCGAAGATCGAGAGCGACGGGCTCGGCCCGGTCGAGGTTCCGATTCAGGCCAACGTCACCGTCAGGGGCGACCGGCTGATCGTGGATTTCGAGGGCACCGGCCCCCAGGCGCGCGGCGGTCTCAACGTGGTGGCCTCGGCGCTCAACGCCTCGGTCTACTACGTGGTGAAGACGCTGCTCGACCCGTACCTGCTGCCGAACTCGGGCATGTTCGACGGCGTCGAGATCTCGGCCCCCAAGGGCAGCCTGCTGAACCCGAACGAGCCGGCGGCCACCGGCGCGCGGTCGATCACCTGCAACAAGGTGGTGCGGGCGCTGATCGGGGCGTTCTCGCAGCTGCTGCCCGAGGACCGCGGCCAGGCGGCCGGCCAGGACATCGTTCCGGTGATGGTCTTCGCGGGCAAGCGCCGCGGCCGTGACGAGGGCTACGTCTACCTCGAGTCCATCGGCGGCGGGGCCGGGGCCCGGGCGCTGGGGAACGGCATGGACGGGGTGCACGTGCACGTCACCAACTCGTCCAACCTGCCGATAGAGCCGCTCGAGATCGAGTACGACCTCATCGTCGACGAATACGCGCTGGTCGAGGACAGCCCGGGCGCCGGCCGCTACCGCGGCGGCATGGGCATCGCCCGCCAGATCTCGGCCCCGAACGGCGACGTGGTGTTCACCGCGCGCTCGGACGGTCACCGCGAGGGCGCGCCGGGCGCCAAGGGCGGCACCGCCGGCCGCGAGGCGCATCTGGTGAAGAACGCCGGCACCGACGGCGCCGAAGAGCTGAGCCCGATGATCGCGGGGCTGACCCTCGGCAAGGGCGAGAACGTGCGGCTCGAGACCCCGGGCGGCGGCGGCTACGGCGCCGTGGCGGAACGCGACGTGGCGGCGCTTGCGGGCGACCTGCGCGACGGCCGCATGAGCCGGGCGCGGGCCGAAGAGCTCTACGGCGACGAAAAGGTGGCCGCGGCGCTGGCAGGCGTCTGAGCCTCCGAACGGCCGGCATCACTCACGGAACGGGCCGGCGCCCCCTGCCGCAAGGCGGGGGGCGTTTTCCGTCGCGGGGGAGGGGCGGTCAGTTGGACGAGAGCTTCATCAGCACGAGGCCGGTGAGGATCAGCAGCGCCGCCGCAAGCCGCATCGGCGTCACCGCCTCGCCCAGCACGAGGATGCCCACGACGAAGGCGCCGAGCGCGCCGATCCCGGTCCAGACCGTGTAGGCGGTGCCGAGCGGAAGCACCCGCATCGCAAGCGACAGCAGCGCGAAGCTTGCCACCATCGCGACCAGCGTCACGACGCTGGGAATGAGCAGGGTGAAGCCCTCGGATTTCTTCATGAAATACGCCCAGACGATTTCGAGACATCCGGCGAGAACGAGCTGGAACCAGGCCATGACTCGGCCCTCCTGACATTGGGCCGGGCCGTCCCGGGATGGAGCAACGGGCGCGGGTCGTCCCGCACGGCCACGGATATGGACCCGTGGCCGGTGGCGATCAAGCTGGCGGGGCCGGATGGCGGCCCGGGCGTGGCCCGGGGGCAACCCCCCGGCGTTCAGAGTTCGCGCAGGTAGGCCCACGAGACCCAGCCGCGCAGGCTGCGGGCGCGCTCGAGCGACACCTCGCACCAGCGGGTGCCGCCGGTCTGGGTACATTCGTGCACGCGTACCACGGTGCCGTTGGGCAGCCCCACCCAGACGTCGAACCCGGTGCCGGGTCCGCCGCGCATCTTCAGCATGTCGCCCTCGGCGACGCCGTATACCTCGAATTTCTCGCGCCAGGCCGCGGCGGCGGGCTGGGCGAGCACGATGGCCGACAGCACCCCGGCTGCCAGCGTCCTGATGGCTGGTCCTCGCATGGTTTCGTCCTGTTTGTTTGTTGTGTCTTGTCGTCTGCCTCGGCGCACAGTCTACCGCGTCGCGCGTCGCAAGGAAACGCCGCGATGGGGTCCAGGCCCGGTCAGGGCGGAAGCGTGTCGCGCCGGTCGCGGGGGACCTGCCTGACAGACGGGCACGACCACACCCGGGCCAACAAAAAAGGCCCCCCGCAAGGCGGGAGGCAAGTGGGGAGACTTATTGGGGGGAAGAGGTTACTTCGACGCGACCGTCACGACCTCGACCAAGGTGCCCGGCGACAGCTCGGCGCCACCGATGTAGGCGCGGACGGGGAAGGTCTCGGGCGCGAGCCACTCGCACCATGCCTCGTTGAAGGCGTCCTTCTGGTCGAAGGCGGCGGAGTAGATCATCACCTGCAGCAGCTTCTCCTTGGAGGTGCCGGCCTGTGCCAGCAGCTCTTCGAGCTTGCCGAAGATTTCCTGCGCCTGGCCCTTCATGTCCTTGGTCTTGTCGGTGGCGACGAGGCCGCCGATGTAGACGGTGTCGCCGTGCTCGACGATGCGGTGGTGAATCTTGCCCTGGATGTGACGGGTGATCATGGGGAGACGTCCTTTTCTTGGGGTCGTGAGGGAGTGATCGTTCGGGGCGCGCGGGATCAGTCGTCCCGCGCGGCCATCTCGCTGAGGGTCAGCGGCTTCAGCGGGGGACGGATGCGGAAATAGCCGGTGTCGTCTGGGCTGCGGCCGCTGCTCTGCGCGATGAGCCCGGTGACGGCGAGCCCGCAGGTGCGGCCCTGGCAGGGGCCCATGCCGGTGCGCAGGAAGGCCTTGACCTGGTTCGGACCCGGCGCGCCCGCGGTGGCGGCGGCGCGGATCTGGCCGGCGGTGATTTCCTCGCAGCGGCAGACCAGCGTGTCGTCGGACGGGGAGAGCGCCTGCGCGCAGGGCCGGTAGAGCGCCTCGAGCAGGGGGCGCACGGCGGCGTCCCTGGCCAGCGCCTGCACAAGCGGCGCGGTGACGCTGTCGGGCCTGCCCGCGATGCGCGCTGCCGCCAGCCGCCCGGCCAGCGCCGCCGAAACCGCACCGCGGATGCCCGCGCCGTCGCCCGCCACGAAGAGCCCCGGCACCGAGCTTTCGCCATAGGTGTCGCAGACCGGCGCGAAGGCGTGCTGGTCGGCGTTCCAGCGGTGCTCGCAGCGCATCAGCCGGGTGACCTGCTGGTTCGGCACGACGCCGTGATGCAGCCCCGCGGTGGTGGTCTCGATCCGGTGCCCGCGGCCGCCGCTGGTGAAGCGCACCGCCTCGAGCGTGGCGTCGCCCTCGAGCGCGATGGCCTGCGCGTCGCGGTAGATCGGCACGCCCGCGCGCCTGAGCTTCAGCAGCAGCCCCGCGCCCTTGGCGAGGTAGCCGAACCCGCGCAGGGCGCGCGGCAGGTGCTTGCCCGCCGCGAGGTAGTTCGCGGTGGGCACCGTCTCGACGATGGCGCGGGGCGGCCTGCCCGCCGCCACGAGCTGCGCCGCGAGCAGAAGCTGAAGCGGCCCGCAGCCCACCAGCACCACGTCCTCGGGCACGACGCCCGAGGTCTTGAGCAGGATCTGCAGCGCGCCGGTGGTGGTGACGCCGGGCAGGGTCCAGCCGGGCAGCGGCATCGGGTGCTCGAGCGCGCCGGTGGCGACGATCAGCTTCGCCGCCTCGACCTGCGACGAGGCGCCGTTTTGCGAGTAGGAAAGAAGAAACCCGCCGTCCTCCTGCTCGATGTGCCAGACCGAGGCACCGCAGAGATGCTCGGCCCCGGAGGCGGCAAAGCGCGCGGCCAGTGCCTGACCGGCGGCATAGTCGGGCCCGAGGATCGCCAGCCGCGCCTCGCTGGCGCGGGTCACGTCGCGGTAGATCTGGCCGCCGGGGCGCAGCGCCTCGTCGAGCACGGTGACGGAGAGCCCGGCGGCGCGGGCCTCGACGGCGGCGGCCATGCCCGCGGGCCCGGCGCCGATGATGCAGAGATCGCGGCGGCTCATGCGGGCCCCCTCTGGCGGGTGACCACCATGCCGTCGCGCACCTCGGTCATGCAGGCCTGCCGGTTGGGCGTGCCGTCGATGGTGACGAGGCATTCGAAGCACGCCCCCATCATGCAATAGGCGGCGCGGTCGCTGCCGCTGACGGGCGTGGTGCGGAATGCGCCGACATTGCCGGCCAGCAGGGCCGCAGCCAGCGTCTCGCCCGCCTCGGCCTGGAGAGGCTGGCCTTCGAAGCTGAACTGGACCGGCTGCCGCAGCGGTTCGGTACGGGTATACATGGGGCGGTGCGTGACTTTCAGAGCGTGGTTCGGGGCAGTTTCCTTGCAACGGGGGGCATAAATCAAATAACAATACCCGCGACCTTTATGCGGGAATGTTATACCGATGCTGTCGCAACGCGCGCTGGAAGCCTTTCACACGGTTCTCGAGACCGGCAGCGTCTCGGGCGCCGCCGAGATCATGAACGTGTCGCAGCCCGCGGTGAGCCGGCTGATCCGCGATCTCGAGGAGCGCACGGGCCTGCGGCTCTTCATCCGCTTCGGCGGCAAGATCGTCCCCACCCCCGAGGCGCGCGAGCTCGCGGTCGAGGTCGAGCGCGCCTTCGTCGGTCTCTCGGCCATCGAGAAGACGGCGCATGACATCCGTCTCGGGCGGCGCAGCACGGTGTCGATCGCGGCGATGCCGGCGCTGGCGCACACGGTGCTGCCCGATGCGCTGGCGGACCTGCTGGCGGCGCGGCCGAACTTCCGGCTCTCGCTGGAATCGATGCAGACCCACAACGTCATCCGCCGGGTGGCGGCGCGGCAGAGCCAGCTCGGCTTCAACTCGCCCACCCGGCACGAACACGACGTCGACCTGATCCGCACCATCGATCTGCCCTATGTCTGCATCCTGCCGCCCGGCGACCCGCTGGCCGAGCGCGAGAGCATCGGCTTCGGGGACTTTCCCCGCCGGACGGTGGTGGGCTTCTCGGACAACACCGCGACCGGGGGCATGCTGAACCGCGAGTTCGCCAAGATGGGCGAGAGCCCCGAGATCGCGGTGCGCTCGCATCTCTCGACCATCGTCTCGGCGCTGGTGCTGCGCGGGCTGGGGATCTCGCTGGTGGATCCGTTCACCGCGCGCGAGCATGTGGCGCGGGGCGGGCTGGCGCGGCCCTTCGACGGGCCGCAGCGCTTCCGGCTGGCGATCATCCGGCCGCGCGGCATGTCTCTGGGGCCGGATCTCGAAGCCTTCCTCGAGGCCTTCGACCAGCGCGTCGCGAGCTACACCGAGGCATGGCCGTCCTGACCGGCCCCCCCTTCAGTCTGGCTTCAGTTTGGCCGACTATGGGGCGGGTACCGCTGCCGGAGAGCTCATGCGCATTCTGCTGATCGAAGACGACGCCATCGTGGGCGATGCGCTGGTCAAGAGCCTTGGCCGCGACCGCGCCGATGTGGTCTGGAGCCGCGACGGGCTCGAGGCCGAGGCGATGCTGCGCGGTGGCGGCTTCGATCTGGTGGTGCTCGACCTGGGGCTGCCGGGGCAGGACGGGCTCACGCTCCTGCGCGGGCTGCGGGGGCGGGGCGACGTGACGCCGGTGCTGGTGCTGACCGCGCGCGACGGTGTCGAGGACCGGATCCGCGGGCTCGATCACGGCGCCGACGACTACCTGCTGAAACCCTTCGACACCGGCGAGCTGCTGGCGCGCTGCCGGGCGCTGCTGCGCCGGGCGCAGGGGCGGGGCGACGACCGCATCGAGCTGGGCCAGCTCACGGTGGATCTTCAGGCCCACACGGTGACCCTTGCCGGGCGCGTCCTGACCCTGCCGCAGAAGGAGTTCCGCCTGCTGGTCTACCTCGCCGAGCGCCGCGGCCGCGTCGTGCCCAAGCCCCAGCTCGAGCAGATGCTCTATGGCTGGGACGAAGGCGCCGAGAGCAACACCGTCGAGGTCTACGTCTCGGCGCTGCGCCGCAAGATCGGCGCCGCCAGCATCCGCACCCTGCGCGGCGTGGGCTACATGATCCCGTGACCCCGCCGCCCGCCGCCCCCTCCGGAACCGCCGCCCGGCTGAGCCTGCGCCGGAGGCTCTTCCGCGAGCTGCTGCCGCCGCTCTTCCTGCTGTGGCTGGTGGGCAGCGGCTTCATCCTCATGCGCAGCTGGGACGAGATCGGCGATTCCTACATCGACCAGCTCGAGCATCTCGCCTTCACCCTCGCGCAGGTGCTGGACGAGACCGCGATGACCGCCGAGGAGGCGGTCGAGAGCGTCCGGGCCCGGCGCGACCGCAACTTCTTCGTCATCGTCCTGCGCGAGGGCCAGCCGGTCCTGCGCAGCGCGCTCGCCCCCGAGGGCATGGTGGCGATGCCCGGGGACGGCTTCGAAACGCGGCGCTACTACCTTGCCAGCGCCGAGGCGCGCGACGGCACGGTGCAGGTGATCACCGGGCTCAAGAAGGAAGAGGTGCGCCAGCTCACCACTGCCGTGGTCGGTGGTGCGGCGCTGCCCATGGCGCTGGTGATGATCGGCATGTGGGCGGTCATGTACGTGGGGGTTGGCCGGGCGCTGGCGCCGGTCGAACGGCTGCGGGCGCAGCTTGCGGCGCGCAGTCCCGGGGCGCTCGATCCGGTGGGCACCGAGGGCGTCCCCGAGGACCTGCAGCCGCTGGTGCGGGCGCTCGACGACCTGCTGTCGCGGCTGCGCGACGCCATCGCCAGCGAGCGCGATTTCGTCGCCGACGCCAGCCACGAGCTGCGCACGCCGCTGGCGGCGATCCGGGCGCAGGTCGAGACCATCGACCGCGCCGCGCTCGATGCGCCGAGCCGCGAGGCGCTGGACCAGGTGCTGCGCGGCGTCGACCGTTCGACCCGGCTGGCCCAGCAGCTGCTGCGCCTTGCCCGCGCTGACCGGCTCGACCGCCCCGATGCGCCCGAGACCTGCCTGCACGAGGCGCTGGCCTCGGTGGTCTCCGAGCTGTTCCCGGCGGCGGTGCGGCAGGACACCGAGCTCGAGCTTGCGGCCGATCCGGTGATGCTGCGCATCCGGCCCGAGGATCTTGGCATGCTGGTCGGCAACCTCGTCGAGAACGCGCTGCACCACGGCGGCCCCGGCGGGCAGGTGCGGGTGAGCTGCGGCAGCGAAGGCGGCGTCGCGTGGCTGCGGGTCGAGGACGCGGGCCCCGGCATCCCCGAGGCCGAGCGTGCGCGCCTCTTCGCGCGGTTCCGGCGCGGCGACGGTGCGCGGGCGCATGGCGCGGGGCTGGGGCTGTCGATCGTCGATTCGGTCGCGGGCCGGATGGGCGCCACGGTCACGCTGGGCCGCTCCGCCGATCTCGGCGGACTTTCGGCCGAGCTGCGCTTTCCGCCGGAGGCCACCGTGTGAGCCTTGATTTGAGGCGGGCGTGCGACCTCGCAGTCTGCCGTGCGAAGCTGAGGGGAAGCTGAAGTGCTTTCCGCAGGCCTCCACACGATAAGTTCGATTGTTCCCGCGCTGCGGACGCGCGAGTCTTGCACCGATCCCACCCTGTTGCCCGAGGACCCCCGCGGCCCTGAAGGAGACCCTTCGACATGCGTTCCCTGCGTATCCTGTTCGGCGTGGTGCTGCTCGTCGCCGCCAGCTTTTGCGGCTTCGTGCTGACCGGCGACATGCTCGCCGCGACCGACCCCGCCGCCGGCAACCGCCAGCGCGGCGAGACGGCGCTCGTGGTGCAGACCCGGCCGGCCGAGCTGCTGTGCTTCGCCGAAACCGTCGAGGCGGTGGGCAGTACGCTGGCGCGCCACGCGGTGACGCTGCACCCGTCGGCCTCGGGGCGCGTCGACGAGGTGCTGTTCTCGGCCGGGCAGCGGGTGCAGGAGGGCGATCTTCTGGTGCGGCTCGACGACGCCGGGGCGCGTGCGGCGCTGGCCTCGGCCGAGGCGACGGTGGCCGAGGCCGAGACCGCCTTCGCCCGGCTCGAGCGGCTGCAGACCACCGGCAGCGTCACCGAGGCCAACCTCGAGGCCGCCCGCGCGACGCTGCTGCGTGCCAATGCCGAGCGCGACTTGGCCGAGACGGTGCTGCGCGACCGCAGCCTCGTGGCGCCCTTCGACGGCGTCGTGGGTCTTTCGGATCTCGCGAGGGGGCAGCTGGTGGACAGCAGCACCGAGGTCACCACGCTGGACGATCTGTCGGTGATCCAGGTCGCCTTCGCGGTGCCCGAGCGCCACTATGCCCGCCTGCAGCGGGGGCAGGCGGTGGCGCTGACCTCGCCTGCCTTCCCCGACCGCAGCTTCACCGGCACCATCAGCGCCATGGCCACCCGGGTCGATCAGACCACGCGCTCCGTCGGGCTGCGCGCCGAGGTGCCGAACGAGGACGGGCTGCTGGCCGCGGGCATGTTCATGCAGGCAACGCTGACGCTCGACGAGCACGAGGCGCCGGCGGTGCCTGAGCGCGCGCTCAGCGTCTCGGGCGGGACCAGCTACGTGCATGTGGTGCGGGATGGCGTCGCGCGGCGCATCGCTGTTACCACCGGGCGGCTGCGGGACGGCATGATCGAGGTCGAGGGGCTCGAGCCGGGGGCGGCGGTGATCGTCACCAACCTCCAGCGCCTCTCGGACGGCGACCCGGTCGAGATCGAGCCGCTGCGGCAGGTCGAGGCGGGGCAATGAGCCTTCCGGACCTGTCCGTCCGGCGGCCGGTGCTGGCCACGGTTCTCAACCTGCTGATCGTGCTGATCGGGGCGATGGCACTCAGCCGCCTGCCGGTGCGCGAGCTGCCGCAGGTGGACACCGCCGAGGTGACGGTTCGGGTGAGCTACACCGGCGCCGCGCCCGACGTGATCGACAACCAGGTCGCCTCGGTGATCGAGGGCGCGCTGGCGGGGCTGTCGGGCCTGCAGAGCATGGAGACCGAGAGCGAGCGCGGCCGCTCGCGCACGGTGCTGATCTTCGAGCCCTCGCGCGACATCGACAGCGCCACCAACGACGTGCGCACCGCCATCGACCGGGTGGTCGGGGACCTGCCCGACGGCGCCGACGTTCCCAGGGTCGAGAAGAACGATGACGAGGGCGACCCGGTGGTGCGGCTGGCGCTGTCCTCGCCCGGCATGACGCCGCTCGAGCTGTCGGATTACGCCGACCGCTTCCTCACCGACCGGCTGGCGCGGCTGCCCGGCGTCGCCAATGCGCAGATCTTCGGCGAGCGCGCCCGGGCGATGCGGATCTGGCTCGATGCGGGCCTGATGGCGGCGCATGGCGTCACCTCCGGCGACATCACCGCAGCGCTGCAGGCCAACAACGTCGAGCTGCCCGCGGGCGAGATCGAGACCGGCGCGCGCCAGCTTCAGCTCCTTGCCCGGACCCGCTTCACCAGCGCCGACGAATTCGCCCGGCTGGCCATCCGCGACGACGGCGAACGGCCGCTGCGGCTTGGCGATGTGGCGCGCATCGAGGAGGGGGCCGAGAGGTCCGACAGCATGTTCCGCTCGGACGGGGCCACCGGCCTCGGCATGGGCATCCAGGCGCAGGCGCAGGCCAACACGGTCGCCATCTCCGACGCGGTGCGGGCCGAGATCGAGGCGATCCGCCCGACCCTGCCGGAGGGCATGTCGCTGCGCGTGACCACCGACGAGGCGGCCTTCATCCGCACCACGCTCGACGAGGTGGCGCAGGTGTTCTTCGAGGCGGTGCTGCTGGTCACCGCGGTGATCTTCCTGTTCTTGGGCTCGGCGCGCCTGTCGCTGGTGCCGGTGGTGACCATCCCGGTCTCGATCCTCGGCGCCGCACTTGCCATGCTGCTCTTGGGCTTCTCGCTCAACGTGCTGTCGCTGTTTGCGATGATCCTCGCCATCGGGCTGGTGGTCGATGACGCCATCGTGGTGCTCGAGAACATCCAGCGCCACCGCGCCATGGGGCTCAGCCGGGCCGAGGCGGCGCGGCAGGGGGCCAACCAGGTGAATTTCGCGGTGATCGCCACCACCGCGGTGCTGATCGCGGTGTTCCTGCCGGTGAGCTTCATGGAAGGCGAGATAGGCAAGCTCTTCGGCGAGTTCGGCATCGTGCTGGCGGTGGCGGTCTCGGTCTCGGGGCTGGTGGCGCTCACCATGGCGCCGGTGCTGGCGTCGCGGCTGCTGCCGCGCGAGGGCAAGACCAACTTGCTGACCCGCGCCGTGGACGCGGTGCTGTCGCGCATCGAGCGCGGCTATCGCAGCGCGCTCACCGCGGTGCTGAAGGTGCCCGAGATCGTGCTCGGCGCGGCGGGCTTCGCCGTGGCGGCGAGCGCGGCGCTCTACCTCGCGCTGCCGCAGGAGGTCACCCCGCAGGAGGACCGCGGCCGTTTCGTCGTCATCGTCAGCGCGCCGCAGGGCACCAACCTCGCCTACACCAACGACGCGGTGGGCCGCATCGAGGCGGCGCTCGAGCCGATGCGCGACGAGGGGCTGGTCGAGAATGTCACCGCCATCGTCGGCGCCTTCGGCGAGCTCAACCGCGCGCTGATGTTCGTGGGGCTGGCGCCGTGGGATGCGCGCGACGTCAGCGTGCAGCAGGTCATCGCCCGGCTGCGCGGCGAGCTGTCGGACCTGACCGAGGTGCAGGTCTTCATGCGGCCCTCGGGCGGGCTCGGGATCTCGTCGGGGACCGGTGCGCTTCAGTTCCTGCTCGGCGGGCCCGAGATCGGCCAGGCCTCGGAATGGGCCGAGGCTCTGGCCGCCCGGCTCGAGGACGACCCGGACCTGTCGGGGGTCGAGGTCGACTACGACGTCAACCAGCCCGGCGCCACGCTCACCGTCGACCGGCTGCGGGCGCAGGACCTCGGGCTCGACGCCGAGACCGTGTCCTCGACGCTTCAGGTGCTGGTCGCCTCGCGAACGGTGGGGGAATTCAGCGACGGCGGGCGGCAGTACCCGGTGATCCTGCAGGCGGCGCCCGAGGACCGCGACAACCCGGCGGATCTCATGTCGATCCTGCTGCGCAACAGCCGCGGCGACCTGATCCCGCTCTCGGCCTTCGCCAGCATCGAGGACGTGGCGACGGTGCCCGCGATCACCCGCTACAACCGCATCCACAGCGTCGGCGTCGAGGCCGACCTCGCCCCCGGCGCCGATCTCGCGCAGGTCATGGACCGGGTCGAGACCGCGGCGCGGGCGCTGCCCGCCGGGGCCTCGCTGGCATGGGACGGGCAGGCGGCGGATTTCGCCCGCGCCTCGGGCGGCATGGCGATGGTCTTCGGCATGGCGCTTGCCATCGTCTTCCTCGTGCTTGCCGCGCAGTTCGAGAGCTTCCGCACGCCGCTCGTCATCATGCTGACGGTGCCGCTGGGGCTGGGTGGGGCAGCGCTGACGCTCTGGCTCACCGGGCAGTCGGTCAACGTCTTCAGCCAGGTCGGGCTGGTGCTGCTCGTGGGGCTCATGGCCAAGAACGGCATCCTGATGGTCGAGTTCTCGAACCAGCTGCGCGAAGAGGGCCACGCCCTGCGCGAGGCCGCCATCGAGGGCGCCGTCACCCGGCTCCGGCCCGTGACCATGACCACCATCGCCACCATTCTCGGGGCGGTGCCGCTGGCGCTGGCCACCGGGGCGGGGGCCGAGAGCCGCGTCGCCATCGGCATGGTGATCACCGGCGGGCTGGCCTTTGCCTTCGTGCTCACCCTGTTCGTCACCCCCGTGATCTACCTTCTGATCGAAGGCGTCCTGCCAAGGCGCCGCGAGACGGAGGAAAAGGCCGCCGTCACCCCGGCGGAATGACCCCGGCCGGGCCCCCGGGCCCGCGCCGGATCACCAGAGAGGAGGAGGAAGACCATGACACTCGATACCCCGAAGGCCCGCATGACCGCGCGGGATTTCTCGCCCGAGCTGCTCGAGCTCTACGACTTCTACGCCCACGGCATGATCACCAAGCGCGAGTTCCTCGAGCGGGCGGGCCGGTTCACCGCCGGCGGGCTCACCACCATGGCGGTGCTGTCGATGATGTCGCCGGATTACGCGCTGGCCGAGCAGGTGAGCTTCAACGATCCCGACATCAAGGCCAACTGGATCACCTATCCCTCGCCCAACGGCCACGGCGAGATGCGCGCCTACATGGTGCGCCCGGCGGGGGTCGAGAGCGCGCCCGGCGTGGTCGTGGTGCACGAGAACCGCGGGCTCAACCCCTACATCGCCGACGTGGCGCGGCGGCTGGCCAAGGCGGGGTTCATCGCCATGGCGCCCGACGGGCTGACCCCGGTGGGCGGCTATCCCGGCAATGACGAGGAGGGCCGGGCGCTGCAGCAGCAGGTCGATCCCGAGAAGCTGATGAACGACTTCTTCGCCGCCATCGAGTTCCTGATGGCCCACGAGGAGGTGACCGGCAAGGTCGGCATCACCGGCTTCTGCTACGGCGGCGGCGTGTCGAACGCGGCGGCGGTGGCCTATCCCGAGCTCGGCGCCGCGGTGCCCTTCTACGGCCGCCAGCCCGATGCCGCCGACGTGCCCCGGATCGAGGCGCCGATCCTGCTGCACTACGGCGAGCTCGACGAGCGGGTGAACGCCGGCTGGCCCGCCTACAAGGCGGCGCTCGACGCCAACGGCAAGACCTACGAGGCCTATATCTACGAGGGCGCCAACCACGGCTTCCACAACGATTCCACCCCGCGTTACGACGCCGAGGCGGCCGAGCTCGCCTGGTCACGGACGGTGGAGTGGTTCCGCCGCTACCTCGTCTGAGGGTCTGACGTCCGGCTGCCACGAAAGGACCCGGCGATGACCCTTGCCCCCGCCGTCCCGGCGCCCGCCAGCTACTCGACCACCCAGAAGCTGCTGCACCGGGCGGTGGTGGCGCTGGTGGCGGCGCAATACCTGCTGCTCGACCGGATGGGCCGTGCCTTCCACGCGCCGAGGCGGGACGAGCCGGGCGCCTACGCCACGGTCACGGTGCTGCACATGATCTGCGGCTCGCTGGTGCTGGGCGATGCTTTGGCGCAGCAGGTCCTGTGGCGGAACGAGGTGCTCCGGCGCATGATCTGATCCTGCGCCCCGCGCAATCGCGGGGATCAGGACACCGAGACGAAATAATCGTGCTGGTCGGTGAGGCTCTGGCTGCTGCGCAGCTCGACCACCCGGTCCAGCACGTCGATGGCCCGGCGCCGCACCTCGAGCACCGGCGTCCCCGCGGGGACGCCGAGGGCCTTGGCGCTGGCCTCTGACACCGCGTGGGCGCTCAGCCGTTCGTCGGCGCGCACGATGATCACCGAATAAGCCTGCTGGTAGAAGACGTAGAGCGTGTTGGGCAGCGGCACCCGGTCGGCGAGCCCTGGGAACAGCGCCGCCGACACCACCGAGACCTCGTGCGT
Organism: Salipiger thiooxidans; assembly: GCF_900102075.1. GTDB lineage: Bacteria > Pseudomonadota > Alphaproteobacteria > Rhodobacterales > Rhodobacteraceae > Salipiger > Salipiger thiooxidans. Next base: position 97,508 of record NZ_FNAV01000008.1, read on the forward strand.
CACCGGCCGCTGCGCGAGGCTGCGCACGCGCTCGATCTCGATCACCGACTCGGGCCGCCCGAAGAGCTCGGCGCGTTCCTCGGGGGTGGCGGCGCGGCGGCGCACGGTTTCCCACTCGAGCCGCGGGCTTTCCAGCGTGCCGTCGGGGTTGCGCAGGCGGAAGAAATTGAACAGCGAGGTCTCGGGCGTGCGCACCGTCACGAAGGTGCCGCGCCCCTGCACCCGTTGCACCAGACCGCGCGCCTCGAGCTCCATCAGCGCCTTGCGCGCCGTGCCCTGGCTGACGCCGAGCTCGGCGCCGAGCTGGGTTTCGCTGGGGAGCATCGCACCTGAGGGCAGGCTGCCCGAGGCGATGCGGTCGACGATGGTGTTCATCACGACCTGGTAGAGCGGTGGCGCCATTCATGATCCTCCGTGTGGTCATCCGGTGTTAGCATCCCTGCGCCACCGGCAACAAGTTTTATATAATTAGTCTTGTATAAGTATTGATGTAGATGTTACGCCTTCCGCCAGGAGAGATTCTGGGCAGAGGAGGGCCTGACGTGGGCAAACCACATCTTCTTGTGCACGACCGCGAGGACAACGTGGGGGTCGTGGTGGTCGAGGGGCTGACGGCGGGGACGGAGATGCTCTGCGTGGTCACCGAGGACAATTCCGACTTTTCGCTGGTGGCCAACGCCGACATCCCGATCGGCCACAAGGTCGCGCTCCGGGATCTGACCGAGGGGGAGACGGTCATCAAGTACGGCGAGGACATCGGCAAGATGGTCGGCGCCGCCGAGAAGGGCGGTCACGTCCACATCCACAATTGCAAGACGAAACGGTGGTGACCGGAATGGCATTCGATATCAGCAACATCACCGTGAATGCGTGGCGCCGCGAGAACGGCCGCGTGGGCGTGCGCAACCACGTGCTCATCCTGCCGGTGGACGACATCTCGAACGCCGCCTGCGAGGCGGTGGCCAACAACGTCAAGGGCACGCTGGCGATCCCGCATGCCTATGGCCGCCTGCAGTTCGGCGAGGATCTCGACCTGCATTTCCGCACCATGATCGGCACCGGCGCCAATCCCAACGTGGCCGCCGTGGTGGTCATCGGCATCGAACCCGAGTGGACGCAGGTGATCGTCGACGGCATCGCCGAGACCGGCAAGCCGGTGACCGGCTTCTCGATCGAGCAGAAGGGCGATTTCGAGACCATCCGGCAGGCGAGCTGGAAGGCCAAGGAATACGTCCACTGGGCCACCGAGCTGCAGAAGGAGCCGTGCCCGATCTCGGACCTGTGGATCTCGACCAAGTGCGGCGAGAGCGACACCACCACCGGCCTGTCGTCCTGCCCGACCGTGGGCAACATGTACGACAAGCTGCTGCCAGAGGGCATCTACGGCTGCTTCGGCGAAACTTCCGAGATCACCGGGGCCGAGCACATCTGCGTCAAGCGCGCGGCCACCCCCGAGGCGGGCGAGGCCTTCATGAAGATCTTCCAGGCCTACCAGGACGAGGTGATCGAGCCCTACAAGACCTCTGACCTTTCCGACAGCCAGCCCACCAAGGGCAACATCCTCGGCGGCCTGACCACCATCGAGGAGAAGGCGCTCGGCAATCTCGAGAAGATCGGCAAGAGCTCGTCCTACATCGACGCGATGGGCCCTGCGGTGGCACCGAAGAAGGGGCCGGGGCTCTATTTCATGGACACGTCCTCGGCGGCGGCGGAATGCGTCGTGCTGATGGCGGCGGCGGGTTACGTGATCCACACCTTCCCGACCGGGCAGGGCAACGTGGTCGGCAACCCCATCGTTCCGGTGATCAAGATCTCGGGCAACCCGCGCACCCTGCGCACCATGTCCGAGCACATCGACGTGGACGTCACCGGCGTGCTGACCCGCGAAATGACCATCGAGGATGCCGGCGACGCGCTCATCGACATGATCGTGCGCACCGCCAACGGCCGCAACACCGCCGCCGAGGCGCTGGGGCACCGCGAGTTCTCGCTCACCAAGCTCTACCGGTCGGCCTGACCGGATGCGGGTGGTCGTCTCGGAATTCATCGACGAGGCCGCGCTGGCGAAATTCGGGCCGGAGATCGCGGTGACCTACGATCCGGGCCTCGTCGACGACCGGGAGGCGCTGCTCGCGGCGCTTCCCGGGGCGCAGGCGCTTATCGTGCGCAACCGCACGCAGGTCGACGCGGCGGTGCTGGAGGCGGCGCCGGGGCTGCGGGTGATCGGCCGGCTGGGCGTCGGTCTCGACAACATCGACCTCGGGGCCTGCGCCGCACGCGGCGTCGTGGTCCATCCCGCCACCGGGGCGAACACGCTTTCGGTGGCGGAATACGTGATCTCGGTCACGCTGTCGCTGCTGCGCGGGGTGCATGGCGCCAACGCGGCGATGATCGCGGGCAGCTGGCCGCGCAACGCGCTGATCGGGGCCGAGGTCTCGGGCCGGGTCATGGGGCTGGTGGGCTACGGCGGCATCGCCCGGGCCGTGGCCGAGCGGGCGCGGGCCATGGGGATGCAGATCGCCGCCTTCGATCCCTACCTGCCCGACACCGACCCGGCGTGGCAGGACGTGCGGCGCTGCGATCTCGGGACGCTGCTCGCCAGCGCGGACGTGATCTCGCTGCACGTGCCGCTGACGCCCGAGACCCGCGGGCTGGTGGGACCCGAGGCCATCGCCTCGATGAAGCCCGGCGCCGTGGTCATCAACACCGCGCGCGGCGGCATCGTCGACGAGGCGGCGCTCGCCGAGGGCCTGCGCAGCGGGCGGCTTGGCGGGGCGGCGCTCGACGTGTTCGAGACCGAGCCGCTGACGGCAGAGGCGGCAGAAAGGTTCGCCGGGCTGGAGAACCTCGTGCTCACTCCGCACGTTGCCGGGGTCACGCAGGAGGCCAACGTGCGCGTCAGTGCCATCACCGTCGAGAACGTGCTGCGGGAGCTTGCCCATGCCGACGCCTGATCGCGTCATGCGCCGCGACGAGGCCGAGGCGCTGATCCGGCGGGTGCTCGAGGCCAACCGGGTTTCGGCGCGCAACGCCGCAAGCGTGGCGCGGGCGCTGGTCGCGGCCGAGATCGACGGCCAGCGCGGCCACGGCTTCTCGCGCGTGGCGGCCTATGCGGCGCAGGCGCGCTCGGGCAAGGTCAGCGGCGCGGCCTGTCCGGTGGCCGAACCGGGCGGCACGGCGCGGGTCGACATCGACGCCCGCGACGGCTTTGCCTTTCCCGCCATCGACCTCGCCATCGAGGAGCTTGCGGCGCGCGCCCCCGAGACCGGCGTCGCCGTCGCCGCGATCCGGCGCTCGCATCACTGCGGCCAGCTCGGCGCCCATGTCGAACGGCTGGCCGGGCGCGGTTTCGCGGCGTTGATGGTCGCCAATTCGCCCCGGGCCATGGCGCCCTGGGGCGGCAGCGCGGCGCTGTTCGGCACCAATCCCATCGCCTTCGCGGCCCCGCGTCCGGGCAAGCCGCCGCTGGTCATCGACCTGTCGCTGTCGCGGGTCGCGCGCGGCAAGGTCATGGCCGCCGCCAAGGCCGGCACGCCGATCCCCGAGGGCTGGGCGCTCGATGCCGAGGGCCGGCCCACCACCGACCCGGCGGCGGCGCTGCAGGGCACCATGGTGCCCGCGGGCGATGCCAAGGGCGCGGCGCTGGCGCTGGTGGTCGAGATCCTCGCCGCCACCCTCACCGGCGCGCGGCATTCGGACGAGGCGGCGTCGTTCTTCGACGCCGAAGGGCCGCCGCCCGGGGTCGGGCAGCTCATCCTCGCCTTCGACACGTCGCGGGTTCCGGGCGCGGGCTTCGGTCCGCGGCTCGAGACCCTGCTCGACGCCATTCTCGCACAAGAGGGCACAAGACTGCCCGGCGAGTCTCGCCTGCAGGCCCGGCGCGCCCTGGAGGAGGGCGCGGGTCTGCGGGTTCCGGGGCATCTTCTGGAGGAGATCGAAGCCCTGGCGGGCGCCTGAGCCCGCCGCAACAGACCGTCTCATGACTCAGGGAGGAGATCATATGAGAAAGTCCATCATCCTGGCCGCGGCGCTCGCGGCATTCACCGGCACGGCACAGGCGCAGGAGTTTCCGCCCGGTCCGGTCGATTACGTCATCCCCTTCGGGCCGGGCGGCGAGTCGGACGTGACCGCGCGCATGCAGCAGCCCTACTTCAAGGCGCTCTACGACGAGGAACTCGTGGTCTCCTACAAGCCCGGCGGCGGCGGGGCCGTGGGCTGGTCGCAGCTCAACTCCATGGCCGCGGACGGCTCGGTCATCATGGGGGTGAACCTGCCCCACATCATCGTGCAGCCCGAGCAGGGCAACGTCGGCTTCACCACCGATGACATCGCCTCGGTCTACTGGTTCCACTACACGCCCGACGCCATCGTGGTGCGCGAGGACAGCCCGTTCCAGACCCTCGACGACCTGATCGCCGCCGCCAGGGAGACACCCAGGCAGGTGACCTTCGCGGGCTCGGGCAAAGGCTCGGCCAACCACCTCGTGCAGGTCAAGTTCGACCAGCTCGCGGGCGTTGAGACCACCTACGTGGCCTTCAAGGGCACCGGCGCCGCGGTGACCGCGATGCTCGGCGGGCAGGTCGCGGCGGAATGGGGCTATACCACCGTGGGCGTGGGGCAGGAGGGCAAGGCCCGGCTGCTGGCCGTGGCCACCGAAGAGCGCCACCCGGCCTTCCCCGACGTGCCGACCTTCCGCGAGCTCGGCTACGACATCGTCTCGGGCGCCTATCGCGGCATCGCCGTGCCCTCGGGCGCCTCGGAGGAGACCCGTCAGCAGGTCTCGGACGCCATCGCGGCGATCAACCGGGACGAGGAGTTCCGGCAGAAGATGATCGACGGCGGCTACGCGCTGGTCGACGTGCCCTACGGCCCCGAGATGGACGCCTTCATGGCCGAGCGGTCCGAGGAATACATCGCCGCCGCCAAATCCGCCGGCGTGCTGAACTGACAGACCTGAGCGACGGGTGCCGCGGAATGGCTGCGGCGCCCGTCCGTGATGCCGCGCGGCCGGGTCCCTCGGGCACCGGGACCGTGGCGGCCGGCTGACACAGGCGTTGCGTCGCACGGGATCCTTTCATGCTCGATTACCTGATCGCGGCGATGTCGCCGCTCAACATCCTTCTGGCCCTGCTGGGCGTCGCCGCGGGCACCATCATCGGCTCGATCCCCGGGCTGACCGCCACCATGGCGGTGGCGGTGCTGGTGCCGGTGACCTTCGCCATGTCGCCCGACAGCGCACTGATCCTGCTGGGCGCGATCTACACCGGGGCGATCTACGGCGGCGCCTACGCGGCCATCCTGCTCAACACGCCGGGCACGCCTTCGGCCATCGGCACCACCTTCGACGGCTACCCGATGGCCAAGAAGGGCGACGGGGATCTCGCGGTCTCGGTGGCCTGCCTGTCGTCGCTGGTGGGCGGGATGGTGGGCGCGCTGGCGCTGCTTCTGCTCGCCCCGCCGCTGGCCGAGGCGGCGCTGGCCTTCGGCCCGGTGGAGTACTTCTGGCTCGCGGTCTTCGGCCTGTCGCTGATCGCGGCGCTGTCGACGGGGGATTTCCTCAAGGGGCTGATCGGGGCGGGGTTGGGGATTCTCATCGCCATGATCGGGATTTCCGAGACCAGCGCCGAGGTGCGCTTCACCTTCGGCTCGAACACGCTGCTCGGCGGCATCGAGACGGTCTCGGCCCTCATCGGCCTTTACTGTGTGCCGGTTCTGATGGAGCTGGTGGCCCGCCCCGAGCGCCATCTCGAGCAGCCCGAACAGTCGCGCGGCTTCCGCCTGCCCGAGGCGGTGGCGATCATGCTGCGCGAAAAGGTCAACCTGCTGCGCAGCTCGGTCATCGGAACGCTGGTGGGCGCGCTGCCGGGTGCCGGCGGCTCCATCGCGGGGCTCGTGGCCTATTCCGAGGCGCGGCGCACCGGGCGCGGCGAGCCCGCCTACGGGCAGGGCAACCCGGGCGGCATCGTGGCGACGGAATCCGCCAACAACGCCACCGTGGGCGGCGGCTTCATCCCGACGCTGGTGCTGGGCATTCCCGGCACGCCGCCCGACGCGGTGATCCTCGGCGCGCTGCTGGTGCAGGGCGTGCGCACCGGGCCGACGCTGTTTTCCGAGGGCTCGAGCATCGTCTACACCTTCATCTTCGGGTTGTTCCTCGCGACCCTGCTGATGCTGCCGGTGGGGCTGCTGATCGGACGCTTCGCCTACCGCGCCATCGTGCAGGCGCCCAAGGCCGGGCTGGTGCCGGTGGTGGCCTTCATGACGGTGATCGGCAGCTTCGCGATCCGCAACAGCCTTGCCGACGTGGGCGTCATGGTGGTGCTGGGCATGATCGGCTGGCTTGCCACGCGCCGGGGCTTCTCGGTCTCGCCCATCGTGCTGGGCCTGATCCTCGGGCGCATCGCCGAGGAGGCCTTCGTGCAGAGCTGGACCATCGGCGACGCCATGGGCAACGTGGCGGGGCAGTTCTTCGGCCGGCCGCTGTCGATGGTCATCATCGCGCTGACCCTGCTGAGCTTCATCTACCCGTTCATGCCGCGGATCCGGCAGATCGTCACCCGGCAGACCCCGCTGGAAATCGCCGAGCGCGTCACCGCCTCGCCCGCCGCCATCGCCCGTGACCTCGTGGGCATCGGCGTCATGGCCGCGGTGGCGGCGACCGCGCTGGTGCAAAGCGCCTCGCTCAACCCCGAGGCGGCGGTCTTCCCGCGCACCATCGCCATCGCGATGCTGGTGTTCTGCGCGCTGGCGGCGCTCAACGCCGTGGTCACCCGCCACGTGGTCGAGGACCGCTCGGACGGCTCGACCCCGCGCCGCCTGGCCGTGCCGGTGGCGATGGCGGTGGGCGTGATGCTGGTGCCGGTCCTGGGCTTTGCCTGTGCGGGCATCGTCATGGGGCTGGCGCTGATGGTCTGTGCCGAGCATGAGCGCCGCAGCGCCGGAAGCTGGGCGCTGCTCGCGGGTGGCGTGGCGGCGATCATCCTCGCCTTCACGCTGGGCTTCCGCGAGATCCTGTCGGTGCCGCTGCCCGGCGGCCGGCTGTTCTGAACGGGCGGAGGGCATGGCGATGCGATCTCCGGGCCTGACCCTGCCGCGCCGTGCTGCGCTGGCGTCCACGGTGCGCAGCCACTGGCCGGGCGTGCTGGTCTGCGGCCTCGCGGCGCTGGCGGCGCAGTTCCTGTCGGACCATTACGGCGCGCCCGCGATGCTGATGGCGCTGCTCATCGGGCTGTCGCTGCATTTCCTCGTGGAAGAGGGCGAGCGCTGCGCCGCGGGCATCTCGGTCTCGGCCCGCACCGTGCTGCGCATCGGCGTGGGACTCCTGGGCGCGCGCATCAGCTTCGAGGTCTTCGCAGAGCTCGGCCCCGGCGTCATCGCGCTGGTGGTGGCGGCGCTGGCGGCGACCATGGCTTTCGGCTGGCTGGCGGCGCGGGTGCTGGGGCGGGGCTGGCGGCTGGCGATCCTCACCGCGGGCTCGGTGGCGATCTGCGGCGCCTCCGCCGCCATGGCGATCGCCGCGGTGCTGCCGAAGAACCCGCTGTCCGAGCGCAACCTCAGCTTCACCGTGTTCTCGGTCACGCTGCTCAGCACGCTGGCGATGATCCTCTACCCGATCCTCGCGCAGGCGCTGGGGCTGGGCGAGCTGGCCTCGGGCGTCTTCCTCGGCGGCACCATTCACGACGTGGCGCAGGTGGTGGGGGCGGGGTTCTCGGTCTCGGACACGGTCGGAGAGACCGCCACCACGGTCAAGCTGATCCGGGTCTCGATGCTGGCGCCCTTCGTGCTGATCCTGACGCTGGCCCTGCGCCGCGCCGGGGTCGAGGACCGCCACGGCAGCGCCCGCCCGCCCGCGGTGCCGGGCTTCGTGCTGTGCTTCCTCGTGCTGGCGATGGTCAACTCGCTGGGCTGGCTTCCCGAGGCGCTGCGCTCGCTGCTCTGGGCGGCGTCGAAATGGGCGATGCTCACCGCCATCGCCGCGGTCGGCATGAAGACCGAGCTGAAGCGCATTCTAGAGGTGCCGCGCCAGTCGGTGGTGCTGATCGTGCTCGAGACGGTGTTCATCGCCATGTTCGTGCTGGGCGGGACGCTGCTGCTGACCTGACCGCCCCGCGCGCGGTGGTTGGCGTTTGCGGCAAGGCTGTGAAAGGATGGCCGGACGTCCCCTTTTCCCACGCCCGGTTCCCCGATGCAGCAGGCCCGATCCGACCTGACCGACGCCGCCCGGCCCCAGGCCGCGCTCGGCGACGTGTTCCGCGCCGAGATCCTCGCCGCGCGGCTCGAGGGCGCGCTGCGCGCCGATGCCGAGCTGGCGGCGCTGTGGCGCGGTCAGGCGGCGGTGCAGGAGGCCTGCGCCTCGGCCTGGCTCGAGGACCTGCCGGTGACGCCCGAGGACCTGCTCTGCCGCAGCTTCCGCGACCGGGTGGGCGATGCCGACCGCGACCGGGCCTCGGTGACCGCGGCGGGTCTGTTGCGCGGGCTGCATTCGCCGGGACCGCTCGAGACCGACCCCGAAGAGGTGCTGACCCGGCTCTGGACGCTGGCGGCGGGCGACCGCGTGCCGCCCTTCCTGCCCGAGGATTTCGACGCGGTGCGTGCGGTGCTGGCCGGGGCCGAGAGCCCCATCCTCGGCGCGCTCTCGGTCGCGCGGCTGGTGGGCTACGCCACCGAGGGCCGGGCACCTGCGGTCGAGCGGCTGGCCTTCGTCGCCGCCGACCACGCGCTGCGCGGCTCGGGGCGGTTCATGCTGGGCGAGGCCGAACCTCATGCGCTGGTCGCCGCGCCGCGCGGGGTGTGGGTGCTGCAGCCGGCGCTGGGGCTGGTGGACAATGGCTTCCGGCTCTGGTCGGTGGCGGGCCCCGAACGCACGGCCGAGCTGCTGGCGGGGCTCAGCCGGACGCTGGAGCGCGGGCTCGGAGCGCTGCCGATGCTGCGGCGCTGGCTCGAACAGGCGGGGGCGGCGAGTGGCGGCGCCCATGGGGCCTCGCGCCTGCCGCAGTTCCTCGACCTGCTCAAGACCCGGCCCATCGTCACCGGGCCCGGCGCGGCGCAGGCATTGCAGATCACCCCGCGCGGGGCGCAGAAGCTCATCGACCAGGCCGCCGAGCTGGGCCTCGTCGCCAAGATCACCCCGCGCGCGAGGTGGCGGGCCTGGGCGGTGACGCCCTTCGCGCGGATGCTGGGCCGGGGGCCGGTGCAGGCCCCCTAGCACCGGCCTCTTACGGAGACAGCACCTTCACGGTGAAACCCCAGACGTCCTCGGGTCCGTTGCCGTCGTCGTAGAAATTGTACTCGTAGCTCAGGCCAAGCTGGACCGGCGTTGAGCCGAAGGTCACCAGCTTGCTGAGCTGCAGGCCGACGGGGATCGAGACGAACTCGTCCTGTTCCCAGTCGTAGGTGAAGGACATGTCCGAGCTGCCGATAGACCAGCCGTCGTTCAGTGTGACCGAGAAGATCGGCTGCAGCACCGAGACATTGACCGGGTCGCGGTCGCCGTCGCCACCCATGTCGATGATGTTCTGGTTGAACAGGCCCCAGATGCCCCAGTTGGCCTGCGCAATGAAGCCCGCCGCCGGGCCGAGGCCCCAGCGGTCGGTGGTCAGGTCGTCGTCGCCCACCGGCAGCAACGCCACGGCGCCGAGCCCGAAGCGGCCCCAGCTGCGGTCGAAGGTGGTGAGGTTGAAGACCGTGGCGTCGGACCAGCCCTCGGTGTCGCCGGGGCTCGAGGTCACGTAGGGGAGGGTCAGGCGGAAGATGTTGTTGGTGCCGCCCAGCGTGTAGGGAATGGCCAGCCGGAACTGAAGCCGGTTGCCGTCGGCGTCGTCGAGCCCGTGATAGCGCGACGTGTAGAAATCCTGAAACACGTAGGCGGTGAGCGAGGCGGTCGGATCGCTTGCCGCCTGGTTGAGGTCCTGGCCGCCGTCCTGTGCCGTGGCCGCGGTGCCGAGCACTCCGGCAAGCACCACGGTTGAGATAAGACTACGCATGCGAGATGTCCTTTGTCCGTGCGGGGCGGGGCCTCGGGCGGCGGGGCGGTCGTCCTGCCGGTGAAGCCTTGTCCCGGGATGCCCTTCGCGCGGAATCCGCGCCAGCGTCATTCTATCATAGCGTGTGCCTCGCGTATCGCGCTTTTCACACGCCTTGCGGAGGTATGGGGCCACCGTCTCCCCGCGATCACGGTTGCCCCGGAGGGGCCTGTGCCTTTGCACGGGATGCAACCGCCGCGCCGATGGCCCGCCCGCTGGGGCGGTCACCTTCCTCTCGGCCGAGAACCTCTCGGACAAGTGGGACCCCTGCAACCACATGCTGCTGTCCTGCGGGGGCCCGGAGATATCGCCCGCCCACGTGGTGGATGCGGGCACGCTCGACGAGACGTTCGTCGGCACGGGCCCCTTCACGTGGCTGTCCTGCGAGGGCGAAGAGGCCGGCGTGAAGCTCGAGGCCAACACCGGATAATGGGACGGCACGCTGCACCTTGCCGGGTACGTCTTCCGCTTCGTCGGGGACAGCCAGACCCGCCGTGCCACGCTGCGGGCCGGGCAGGCGCAGATCATCGACCGGGTCGAGCCGGACAGGATCCCGATGATCGAGCCCGACCCGAACCTCGGCGTGGGGCGGGTGAAAAGGGTCGAGAGCAAGTGGCTGACCTTCCGCGTCGCCAAAGAGCCGATGAACACCCTCAAGCTGCGTCAGGCCATCGCCCACGCGATCGACGTGGCGTCGATCATCGAGAACATCATGATGGGCTCGGGCGAGGCCAACAACGCGTTCCTGACCGCCTCGCACATGTTCGCGGGCGCCTCCGACAGCTTCCCGACCTATGCTCCGGAAAGGCCATGGCGCTGCTTGCCGGGGCCGGCTACCCGAAGGGCGAGGGGCTGCGCGAGCTGACCTGCCACGTCACGGTGGGGTTCCGCCCGAGGACCAACGAATACGGTCAGTTCATCGTCCAGACCCTTGCCGACATCGGCATCAAGGTGACCCTGCAGGCCCTTGAGGCCGCCAAGTACAACCAGATGCTCTTCGGCCCCAGGGCGGGCGATCTCTTCGAGCACGGCTGGTTCATCGCCACCACCGACCCCGAGGTGCTGCTCTCGTCGCTGCTCCGCGCCACCCCTATTCCGAGGGGCTGATCCGCCCGGTGCCCTCCGAGAGCGTGGGCCAGCCGTCGAACTTCCTGATGCGGGTGCCGGGGCAGTTTTCCGGCGGCCAGCGCCAGCGCGTCGCCATCGCGCGGACGCTGGTGCCCGAGCCGGAGCTGCTGCTGCTCGACGAGCCGGTCACGGCGCTCGACGTGTCCATCCGGGCGCAGGTGCTCAACCTGCTGGCAGATCTGCGTCGGGATCGCGGGCTCGGCTACCTTGCGGTGTCGCATGACCTTTCGGTCCTGCGCTTCCTGTCGCACGATGTCGGCGTGATGCACGGGGGCCGCATCGTCGAGCGCGGCAGCGTCGAGCGGGTCACCACCGCGCCGGAACACGACGACACGCGCCGCCTGCCCGAGGCGGCGCCGACCATCGCCCGCTCGCTGGATCGCTGGCGGCAAATACGGAGAGCCAGAATGTGTGACACCATGATCGCGATGGGCACGATCACCGGGACCGGGCGAACCAGCCTCGCCAAGACCTCGGACCGAGAGCCGAACGAGGCGCAGTATCTCACCCCCACCCCCGCTGCCGTGCGCACCCTTACGGCGACGGCGGGCGCGTTGCAGGCCGACCGCCTGCCGCCGCGCGGAGACGATCCGCGCGGGCCGTACCTGAAGGAGGTCGCCGCCCCGGCGCCCGCAACCGCAGTGAAGGAACCCGCCTGACATGGATGCGACGACAGCGACACATCTCACCGAGTACGACGACCTGCACGTGGGGATCTTCGATCTCGACGGATTGTTCCGGCACAAGCTCGTGGACGCGAAGAAGGCGGCGAAGCTGATCGACAAGGGCTACAGCTTCTGCGACGTCATCCACGCCTGGGACAGCGCCGAGATGCAGTGGGAGGACGACCGCACCTACATCGACCGTCCCGCCAGGGTCTATCCCGAGACCATCCGCCACTGGCCCTTCGGCCCGCGCGCCGGGGTGGCCATCGCCGATTTCACCGGAGAGTACGGCGAGAATTCGCCCCGCAACCAGCTTGCGCGCCAGCTCGACAGGGCCGGGGCCATGGGCCTCGAGGTGACCGCGGCCTTCGAGTACGAGTTCTTCCTGCTCGACGAGACCGCCGACAGCCTGCGCGCCAAGGACTACCGGGACCTGCAGCATTTCGCCAAGGCCAACCGCACCTATTCGCTGCAATCCGCCGCCTCATACGGCGATCTCTTCGACGGGCTGCGCGCCTGCATGAAGACGCTGGGCATCGGGCTCGACAGCCTCCATACCGAGCTCGGGCCGGGCTGTTTCGAGGCCCCGCTGGCCGCCGTGCAGGGGATCCGCGCCGCCGATGACGCGGCGCTCTTCCGCAACTTCGCGCGGGCCTATTTCGCGCGCGCCGGGCTGACGACGGTGTTCATGTCGAAGCTCGATCCGGGGCTCTCGGGCCAGTCGGGGCATTTCCACGTCTCGCTGCAGCGCGCCGGTGCGCCGGTGTTCCATGATCCCGACGCCCCCGACGGGCTGTCTCAGGACGCGCGGCATTTTATCGGCGGGCTGCTGCGCCTGACGCCCGAGATGCTGGTGCTGACGGCGCACACGGTCAACGCCTACAAGCGGCTGGTGCCGGGGGCCTGGGCCCCGACCTGGGCGAGCTGGGGCGTGCAGAACCGGACCGCTGCGGTGCGCATCATCAACGACAGCCCCGAGGCGACGCGGGTCGAGTTCCGCGTGCCCTCGGCGGATTCCAACCCGCACGCGGTGATGGCCATGTGCCTCGCCGCCGGGCTCTGGGGCATCGAGAACCAGGTCGACCCCGGGCGGCCGCTCGACGGCAGCGCCTACGAGGTCACACCCGCGCCCGAGACCCGCTTCCCCCGCGATCTCGTGGAGGCGGCGGACCGGCTCGAGGCCAGCGACACTGCCCGGACGCTGTTTGGCGATGCCTTCGTCGATCATTTCGTCCGCTCCCGCCGCCACGAGGTCAAGGACTACCTCCGCCAGGTCACCGACTGGGAGATCCGGCGCTATCTCGAGCTGTTCTGACCCCTCACGACACCCCAAATCTACCGGAGTTCCCCATGCTGGATTTCTCTACCCGGCCCGACCGCAACTGGTCGTGGCCCACCGCCATCCGCTTCGGTGCCGGACGCATCGCCGAGCTGCCCGCGGCGCTGGCCGATCTCGGTGCATCAAACCCGCTCTTCGTGACCGACGCGGCGCTGGTCTCGCTCGAACCTGCGCAGCGCGCGCTCGGGGTGCTGCGGGACGCGGGCGTGCCCTTCGGCCTGTTCTCGGAGGTCCATCCGAACCCCACCGGCGCTGCGGTGGATGCCGGCGTCGCGGCGTTTCGCGCCGGGGGCCATGACGCGGTGATCGCCTTCGGTGGTGGCAGCGCGCTCGACGCGGCCAAGGCGGTGGCGCTGATGGTGCGCCAGACCCGCCCGATCTGGGATTTCGAGGACGTGGGCGACAACTGGACCCGCGTCGACACCGCCGACCCGGTGCCGGTGGTGGCGGTGCCGACCACCGCAGGGACGGGCTCGGAACTGGGGCGGTCGTCGATCATCACCGACACCGAGGCGGGCCGGAAGATGATCATCTTTCACCCGATCATGATGCCCGGCGTCGCGATCCTAGACCCCGAGCTGACCGTGGGCCTGCCGCAGGGGCTGACCGCCAGCACCGGCATGGACGCGCTCTGCCACGCGCTCGAGACCTTCATCACGCCCAACTTCCACCCGATGGCCGACGGGCTGGCGCTGCAGGCGCTGCGGATGATCAAGGAGGCGCTGCCGCGCGCCTGCGAGAACGGCGGCGATCTCGAGGCGCGGGCCGACATGCTGGTGGCCTCGGGCATGGCCTGCGTGGCGCTGCAGAAGGGGCTGGGCGGCGTACACGCGCTGAGCCACGCGCTGGGGGCGGTCTACGACCTGCCGCACGGGCTGCTGAACGCCATCCTGCTGCCGCACGTCACGGCCGAGAATATCGAGCACGCGCGCCCGCGGCTGACGGAACTCGCGCAGCTTCTGGACCTGCCGGGGCGGCAGGCGGAAAGCGTGATCGCTTGGCTCGAGGGTCTGCGCGACCAGCTCGGCATTCCGTCGGGTCTGGCCGGGCTTGGCGTCGTGGCCGAACGGCAGGACGAGGTCATCGCGCTGGCGCTCAAGGACCCCTGCGCGGCGGCGAACCCCGCGCCCTTCGACGCGGCGCTGGCGACGCGGATGCTTGCCCGCGCCATGGGCTGACGGGCTGACGGCAGCCCGCTGACATGAGGAAGGCCCCCTCGCAGCAGCGCGAGGGGGCCCTATTTCACGAAGCGGAACGCGTCACTTCACGCCGGGCGTGCCGTCGAACTTCTTCTCGAGGTGATCCCAGACTTCGATGTATTCCTCCTGCATCGGCGCCTCCCTGGCGGCGAATTCGGTGAGGTGCTGCGGGAAGCGTGTCTCGAACATGAACGACATGGTGTTGTCGAGCTTCTCGGGCTTCAGCGCCGCGTTCGACGCACCTTCGAAGGCATCCCGGTCGGGACCGTGCGGCAGCATGCAGTTGTGCAGGCTGATGCCGCCCGGCGCGAAGCCCTGCGGCTTGGCGTCGTAGACCCCGTAGATGTTGCCCATCAGCTCGGACATGATGTTTTTGTGGTACCACGGCGGGCGGAAGCTGTGCTCGGCCACCATCCAGCGCTCGCGGAACAGCACGAAGTCGATGTTGGCGGTGCCTTCCTGCCCCGAGGGCGCAGTCAGCACGGTGAAGATCGACGGGTCGGGGTGGTCGAACAGGATCGCGCCCACCGGCGAGTAGGTGCGCAGGTCGTACTTGTAGGCGCAGTAGTTGCCGTGCCACGCCACCACGTCGAGCGGCGAGTGCCCGATCCAGGTCTCGTGGAACTGGCCGCACCATTTCACCACCACGCGCGAACGCACCTCGCGGTCCTCGTAGGCGGCCACCGGGCACTTGAAGTCGCGCGGGTTGGCAAGGCAGTTGGCGCCGATCGGGCCGCGGCCGGGCAGGTCGAACTTCTGGCCGTAGTTTTCGCAGACGAACCCGCGGCAGGGCCCTTCGAGCACCTCGACGCGATAGACCAGCCCGCGCGGGAGGATGGCGATTTCCTTGGGCTCGATGTCGATGACGCCGAGCTCGGTGCAGAAGCGCAGCCGGCCCTCCTGGGGCACCACCAGGAGCTCGCTGTCGGCGGAGAAGAAGTACTCGTCCTCCATCGAGGCGGTGACGAGGTAGACGTGGCTTGCCATGCCGACCTGGATGTTGACGTCCCCGGCGGTGGTGATGGTGCGCATCCCGGTGATCCAGGTGAGCTCCTGCTCGGGCACCGGGATCGGGTCCCAGCGGTACTGGCCGAGGCTCATGATGTTCTGCCGGTTGGGATCGTGCGGCAGGATGTTGGGCGCGGTCTTCCAGTAGGGCACGTCGATCGGGCTGAAGCGGCCGGTGTGATGCACCGAGGGTCGGATGCGGTAGCACCAGGTCCGCTCGTTCTGGCCGCGCGGCGCGGTGAAGGCGGTGCCCGAGAGCTGCTCGGCGTAAAGCCCGTAGTTGCACTTCTGCGGGCTGTTCTGGCCCTGCGGCAGCGCGTCGGGCAGCGCCTCGGTCTCGAAGTCGTTGCCGAAGCCGGGCATGTAGCCCTCGTGCGTGCCGGTGGTTGCGGTGGCCCGGATCATGCCCTTGGGCAGGTCGTGTGCAGTCATCTGGCGTCCTCCTCGCGAGAGATCATTGCTCTTGCAACGAATATACCGTTGCCGATGCAACGAAGTCAATCCGGGTCTTGCCGCGACACGGTTTTTTGTTGTGATCGCAACGAAATCCTGCCTTTCATTGGGAAAGGAGCCCCGATGACGTTTCAACTCGACGATTTCCTGCCCTACCGCCTGTCGGTGGCCGCCTCTCAGGTCAGCCGCAGATTCGCCGCGCGCTACGGCGCCGAGGCGGGGCTGACGATCCCGGAATGGCGGGTGCTGGCGCATCTCAACCACTCGGGACAGGTCAGCGTGCGCGATATCCATGCGCGGGTGAACCTCGACAAGTCGATGGTGAGCCGGGCCGCGGCGCGGCTCGAGGGCGCGGGCTACCTGCGCAAGTCCGGGCACGAGACCGACCGCCGGCTGGTGGTGCTGGAACTCACCCCCGAGGGGCGGGCGCTGATGGAGCGGCTGGGGCGCATCGCCGAGGCTTTCCAGGCCGAGCTCATGGCCGAGCTGGGGGAGGGGGCGTCTGTCCTCGAGGAGGCGCTGACCCGGCTCATCGCCATGCCTGCCGCCGCCGTCCCTGACGCGGAGGACGACGGCGCGGCGCCCGCGGCATGAGCCCCGCGGCCGACAGCATCGGCGCGCTCGAGCTGATCGACGATTGCCTCGCCTGCTGCGGCCGCCCCGAGTTCCTGCCGCACCTCGCCGAACTGGTGCGCAGCCTCGGGCGGCTGGTGCTGATGCATTTCGAGGGCCTGCCGGCCAGCGCCACCCCTGCGCCGCTGGCCCTGCTCAGCGAGCGCGAGGCCCAGGTCTGCATGGGCATCCTCGACGGTCGCAAGGCCGAGATCATCGCGGGCGACATGGGCGTCACCGTCTCGACCGTCGCGACCTACCGGCGCCGGGCCTACGAGAAGCACCGAGCGTACGCCCTCACGCGCCAGCGCCAGCGCCGCGGTCATGCCGACGGGCCCGGCGCCGACGATGGCCACGGACGCGCCGGGGGCCGGGCGTCGGGCGGGTGTCTCGAACCTGGGGTAGGTGAAATAGAGCGAGTCGGTCTCGCTGCGGCCTGCCGGTCTCATCGCATGTCCTCCCTCGTGCGTCTCGCCGGAGTCATAGCGGGGCAGACGGGGTCGGGTCTGTCCCCCGAAAAGGAGGACAGACCCCTGCGTGCGTGTCCGGCTCAGGCGGCGCGGGCCGCCGGGCGGGCAAGTGCGATGGCCTGGTCGATGGCCTCGCGGTCGCCGATGTGGTTGATCAGCAGCAGCGCCAGCCGCGACCATGTGCCGAGGCTCTCGGCTTCGGTCAGACCCTCGTGCAGGCCGATCAGGGCCTCGTAGATGTCGTCGTGCCCGGTCAGGTTCGGGGTGGTGATCAGTTGAGCCATGTCTTTCCTCCCTTGGCGCGTTGCAGTGCCGCCTCGATCCGCGCCGCGTCGGGCGTCAGCCAGCGCGCCGCCACGTATTGATCGGGCCGCACGAGACAGGCCGCGCCCTCGGGCAGCGCCAGCCGTTCGGCCGCGAGCCCGTCGACCGCGAGCACGCTCACGCCCGCGGGCACCGGCCCCTGCCATGCGTGGGTGATCAGCACGAAGTCGCCGCCCAGCCGGTCGAGCAGCCAGCCGTTGCCATGCGGCGCGTCGAGCACCGGCGCGCCGGGCGCCACGCCGCCCTCCCAAACGTCCTCATCGGGCGTCGAGAGCGCGCTCTGCGGGTAGCTCACCGGGGTCGAGAGCCGTCCGGAGTTGACGAAGGGCCGCGCGAAGGCATGGTCCTGCGCCAGTTCCAGCACCGCGTCGCGCAGCGCCCGGCTGGCGTCGGACTTGGGCGTCAGGAAGTCGGTGGAGCGGGTCGAGTTCAGGATGTTCTCGTCCGCCGTCGCCACCGCCTCGTCGTTGTAGGTGGCGATGAGCGCCTCGTCTGCCTCGCCGCGCAGCACGAGGTCGAGCTTCCAGCCGAGGTTGTCGATATCGGCGAACCCGCCGTTGCAGCCGCGCGCGCCGAAGGGCGAGACCAGATGCGCGCTGTCCCCGGCAAAGATCGTCCGGCCATGCACGAAGCGGGCCATGCGGCGGCACTGGAAGGTGTAGACCGAGTACCATTCGCGTTCGAACTCGACGTCGCCGAGCATCGCACGGATGAAGGGCTCGACGTTCTCGGGCCGGGTCGCCGCGGCGCGGTCGATGTTCCAGCCGAGCTGGAAGTCGAGCCGCCAGACGTCGTCGGGCTGCTTGTGCATCAGCGCCGAGCGGCCGGGATTGAACGGCGGGTCGAACCAGAACCAGCGCTCGGACGGCATCTCCTTCTTCATGCGGATGTCGGCGATGAGGAAGTTGTCCTCGAACACCCGTTCCTCGAAGTCGAGGCCGAGCTTCTCGCGCACGGTCGAGCGCGAGCCGTCGCAGGCGATCAGCCACTCGGCCTCGAGGCTGTAGCGACCGGCGTCGGTCGACACCTCGAGCCGCGCGCCCGAGTCATGCGGCGTCACCTCTTCCACGCAATGGCCCCAGCGCAGGTCGATGCTGGGCAGCGCCTGGCAGGCATCGAGGAGATATTCCTCGATGTAGTATTGCTGGATGTTGATGAAGCCGGGGCGCTTCTGGTCCTTTACCGGCAGCATGTCGAATTGGTAGACCGGCTCCTCGCCGGTGCCCCAGAACACCTTGCCGGTGTTCCAGGTGACGCCCTTCTCGACCGCCGGATCGCCGGCGCCGAGCCGGTCGAGGATATCGAGCGAGCGCTTCGAGAAGCAGATCGCCTTCGAGGCGTGGGCGACGAAGTCGAGCCGGTTCAGCACCGTGACCTCGTGGCCGCGCCGCCCGAGGTCCAGCGCCATCGCCAGACCCACGGGGCCGGCGCCCACGATCACCACCCGGGCGTGGTCCTCGGCCCCGGACGGGGCCGGGGTCGCGCCGATCTCCTTGTAGACAGGAATGCCTGCAACGTTTGCCATGGTCTCCTCCCTTCGCTCCGCTCAGTCCTGAAGCTTTGCCCAGACCTCGCGGTCGCGCTCGGCGGTCCAGATGCGCGGGTGCTCGATGCCGTCGAACTCGTCCCAGAGCCGCTGCACGTCGAAGGGCAGGCAGTGCTCGAAGATCGGCCAGGCGCCGAACTCGGGGGCCAGCGCGTCGCGGGTCGCCTCGAAGGCTTCCCTGAGGCTGCCGCCGGCCTTGTGGACGCGGCCGACGTTGTCGATCATGCCGTTGAGGAACTTGCGGGTCTGCTCGACCGCCGCGTCGGTTTCCTCGGTGCCGCGCGACACCGCCCCGCGGCCGCCGATCAGGTTCTCGGCGCGGTAGGCCTTGACGTTGTCGAGCGTGCCGGTCGCCCAGTCGAAGTGGTAGGCGTCACCGGTGTAGAGCGCGGCCTTGGATTCCACGAGATCGCCCGCGTAGAGCGTCCGGGTCTTGTCGTGCCAGACCGCGATGTCGCCGCCGGTGTGGCCACGGCCGAGGAAGCGGAGCTCGAGCTTGCCGCGATCGCCGCCGAGCTCGATGTCGTAGCTGTCCTTGAAGGTGATGGTGGGCCAGGTCAGGCCGGGCACCTCGTCGGCGTTCTTGGCAAGGCGCGGCATCCGGCCGAACTCGCTCTTCCAGTCCTGTTCGCCGCGCTCTTCCACCAGATCGCGCGAGGCTTCGGACATGATGATGTCGCCCGCGTCGAAGGCCGAGGCGCCGAGCACCCGCACCGCGTGGTAGTGGGTCAGGATCAGGTAGCGCACCGGCTTGTCGGTCTGCTCGCGCAGGATGTTGAGCCAGTCCCGCGACGCCGAAGGGGTGGCACGCGATTCGATGGCGACGACGAAATCCTCGCCTTCGACCGCGCCCACGTTCGGATCGCCCTCGGCGGTCAGCGCGTAGACGCCGTCGCCAAGGATCTCCAGCGTATCGGTTTTCACGGCGGTGTCGGCCGAGGATGCAAAGGGTTTCGACATGGTTCTCTCTCTCCCGATAGGGCTGCTGACGTGCAGCGGATTCGAGTTCGTTTCTAGTGAAACGATCTTGACCTGTATGTCATTAGGCGTATGGACAGAGGTGGAGGAGACGGGGGAGGACGTCATGACAACGGTCGGATTGATCGACCCGGACCGTGCCGCGGTGCTGCTGGACGCGCGGGATCTTTCGGTGTTTTCAGAGCGCCTGCTGGACGCGGCGCATTCGGCGGCGGGGGTCGAGGAGCTTTACGCCTACCGCGCGGGGGAGGGCGCGCCCGAGACGCTGGCCTCGTCGAGCGATCTCGCCGACGTGGCCGAACGCGCCGCCGCCCATGCCCGGCGTTTCCACCGCAGCGACCCGGCGGTCGCGGCTTTGAAGGCGACGCCGCCGGGCAGCGGCTTTCTCTGCCGCATTCCCGCCGACAGCATCGAGCTTGCCGCCTACCGCGAGCTCTGCTTCGTGCGGCCGCGGTTCTCGGAGAAGCTCTGCTTCGGCTGGCGCTTTGCCGATCACAGCCTCGTGGTCACCTTCTACCACCGCGGCGCGAGCGGGGCCGAGATCGACATGGCGCAGCTGGGAGCTCTGGCGCAGCTTGCCATCACCGGGCTCACGCGGCTGACGCGGCGGCCGGCCGAGACGCCGTCGCTGGTGGCCGAGCTCGAGTCGCGCCTGGCCGAGTCGCACCCCATCCTCAGCCGCCGCGAGCGCGAGGTCTGCGCCCGCACGCTCGCCGGGCGCACCGCCGCCGAGACCGGCGCCGAGCTCGGGCTGAGCCACGGCACGGTGCTGACCTATCGCCAACGGGCCTACCAGAAACTCGGGCTCTCGAAGTCCAGCGACCTGCTGGCCGCCGTCCTCGGCTGATCGCGGATTTCATTTCACCTGCAACAAAACTGGTTGCAAATGAAACGAGATCGGGTAAGAGTCACGCCGGACCGGCCCCGCGCCGGCGAGCGCCCCCCGATTGGCGGGGCGCCCAGGAGGACCAGAATACAGGAGGCACGAGATGCCACAGGGCGACATGCCGCGGCGCAGCTGGGTGGCTGCGGCGAACGATCCAGAGTGCGATTTTCCCATCGAGAACCTGCCCTTCGGCGTGTTCTCCACGGGCTCCGACGCGCCGCGCTGCGGTGTCGCCATCGGGGACATGATCGTGGACCTTGCCGCCTGCGAAGCGCGCGGACTGCTGTCGGCAGAGGGCACCTTCGCGGCGCCCCGGCTCAACGATTTCATCGCGCTCGGCCGTCCGGTCTGGGACGAGGTCCGCGCCCGCCTGACCGAGCTTCTGGCCGAGGGTGGCGACGAGACGCTGCCGCTGGTGGCCATGGCCGACGCCACGCTGCACCTGCCGGTGCGGGTCACCGAATTCACTGATTTCTATGCCTCGAAGAACCACGCCTTCAACGTCGGCGCACTGTTCCGCGGCCCCGAGAACGCGCTGCCGCCGCAGTGGACCCACATGCCGATCGGCTACAACGGCCGCGCCTCGTCGGTGGTCGTCTCGGGGACCGACATCCACCGCCCGATGGGGCAGGTGAAGGGCGAGAGCGGGCCGGAATGGACCGCCTGCCGCCGCCTCGACCTCGAGCTCGAGCTTGGCGCCGTCGTCGGCATGGACAGCACCATGGGCGAGCGCGTCAGCGTCGCCGAGGCCGAACGGATGATCTTCGGCTACGTGCTGCTGAACGACTGGTCGGCGCGCGACATCCAGGCCTGGGAATACCAGCCACTCGGGCCGTTCCAGTCCAAGGCGCTCGGCACCACCATCAGCCCGTGGATCGTGACGCAGGCGGCGCTCGAGCCGTTCCGCAGCGAGGGTGCCCCCCGCGAGGTGCCGCTGCTGCCCTACCTGCAGGAAGAGCGCCCGGGCTTCTACGACATGACCATGGGCTGGACCATGAACGGCCAGCCGATGGGCGAGACCAACTACAACGTGATGTACTATTCGAGCGCCCAGCAGCTTGCGCATCACACGGGCTCGGGCTGCCCGATGCGGGTCGGCGACCTGCTGGGGTCGGGTACCATCTCGGGCCCCGCGCCCGAGCAGACCGGCGCGCTGCTCGAGATGACCGAGGGCGGCAAGAAGCCGGTGACGGTGAACGGTGAAGAGCGCGTCTTCATTCAGGACGGCGACGAGGTCGGCCTCTATGCCCATGCGCAGGGGGACGGCTACCGCATCGGCTTCGGCCCCTGCACCGGCACCATCCTTCCGGCCAGGGACTGAGCATGGCGGGGGGGATCGTTCTTCGCGACTACTGGCGCTCGTCGGCCTCCTACCGGGTGCGGATCGCGCTGGCGCTCAAGGGCCTCGCCTACGAGAGCCGGAGCGTCGACCTCGTGGCCGGGGCGCAGCGCTCGGACGCGCATCTGGCGCGCAACCCTCAGGGGCTGGTGCCGGTGCTCGAGACCGACGGCCTCCGGCTGACCCAGTCGCTGGCGATCATCGAGTACCTCGACGAGACCGTGGCCGCGCCCCCCCTGCTGCCCGCCGATCCGGCGGGGCGGGCGAGGGTGCGGGCCATCGCGCTCGCCATCGCCTGCGAGATCCATCCGGTCTCGAACCTGCACGTGCTGAACCGGGTCGGCTCGCTCGGCGGGTCCGAGGCGCGCGAGGCATGGAACCGCGACAACATCGCCGGCGGTCTTGCCGCCGTCGAGGCCCTGCTCGCCACCCCGGCGCCCGAGGGCCCCTACTGCCACGGCGCCCAGCCGACGCTGGCCGACTGCGCGCTGATCCCGCAGCTCTACAACGCGACGCGCTGGGGGGTGGCCTACGACCACCTGCCGCGCATCTCGGCGGTGGCCTCGGCCTGCGCCGGGCATCCCGCCTTCCAGGCAGCTCATCCCCGAAAATTCGATCCCTCGCGGGAGGCGAGGGAGACTGAGGAGGAAAGACCATGAAGACCCTGAAGACCGCGCTTGCCGCGCTGCTCCTGTCCTCGACGCCGCTGATGGCCGAGGAACTGATCATGTCGTCGTGGCTGCCGCCGAAGCACCCGATCGTCGTCAACGCCTTCGAGCCCTGGGCCGAAGAGGTCGAGAAGGTGACCGACGGCCGCGTCACCGTGCGCATCATGCGCAAGCCGCTGGGCAGCCCGCCGGCGCACTTCGACATGGCGCGCGACGGCATCGCCGACGTGACCTACGGCCTGCATTCCTTCACCGAGGACGACCGTTTCAACCGTGCGCGGCTGGGGCAGTTCAGCTTCCTCGGCGATGACGCCATCGCCAACTCCAAGGCCTACTGGAGCATCTACGGCGGCGAACTCGACGCGGCCGCAGAGCACGAAGGCACACACCTGCTGGGCCTGTTCATGCACGGGCCGGGCCTGCTGCACAACAACCTGCGCAAGATCGAGACGCCCGCGGATCTCGAGGGCATGAAACTGCGCGTGCCCGGCGGCTACGTGGGCGACCTGGTGTCGACGCTCGGCGCGGCACCGCTCTTCATGTCCTCGACCGAGGTCTACGAGAAGCTGTCGCGCGGCGTCATCGACGGCGTGGCCTTCACCTACGAGGCGATGACCGCGTTCAACCTCGTTGACTACATCAAGTACTCGATGACGGTCCCGGGCGGCATCTACAACACCACCTGGTTCTTCGTGGTGAACGAGGACAAGTGGAACAGCCTCTCGGAAGAGGACCGCGCCGCCATCGACGCGATCTCGGGCGAGGCCTTTGCCGAGCGCGTCGGCCAGGCGTGGAACGACGCCGACACCGCCGCACAGGACGTGGTGGGCGACAAGGTCGAGTTCTACGCCGCAGGTCCCGAGGTGGTGGGCGCGCTGCGCGACGCCGCCGGCACGCTCGAGGCCTCGTGGGCCGAAGGGCTGGGCGAAGGCTATGACGGCGCCGCGGCGCTGGAAGAGTTCCGCGCGATGACCGGGGTCTCGGTCGAATGACCCAGCCTGACGCAGGCGGCACCGCCCCGTCCCCCGCAAGCTCCGGGGGACGGTGGGGGCACCGGCGGGCGCTCTGGTACCGGCTTCTGGCCGATACCTCGGCGCTGCTGATCCTCGCATTGATCGGCGTGACCTGCGTCGACGTTGTGGGCCGCTACCTCTTCAACCATCCGTTCGGCGGCGCCTACGAGCTCACCCAGATGCTGCTCGCGGCGCTGGTCTTCGCGGCGCTGCCGCTGACCAGCATCGACGGCGGTCATGTCGAGGTCGACCTGGCGCTGCACCTGCTGTCGCGCCCGGTGCAACGGGTGCTCGGGCGCCTCGCCGGGGCGGTCTCGGCCGTGGCGCTCGCCTACTTCGCCTACCGTCTGGTGCTGATCGGCCTCGACCAGATCCACGACGGCACCCGCAGCGCCTCGCTCGCGCTGCCCATGGCACCGCTCGCCTTCCTCGCCGCCGCCAGCTGCGCAGTGTCGAGCGTTGCGATGATCCTGCGCCGGGAGACCCAATGACCATCTCGCTGATCGCCCTCGCCATCCTTCTCGGACTGGTGTTCATGCGCGTGCCGATCGCCTTCGCCATGGCCATCGTCGGCGGCATCGGCTTTGCCCTGCTGCGCGGCTGGGCCCCGGCCGGCGCCATGGTCGGCAACGCCGTGTTCGAGACCGGGCTGAACTATTCGCTTTCTGTGGTGCCGCTCTTCATCTTCATGGGCAACGTGCTCGCGGGCTCCGGCATCGCGCAGGGGCTGTTCTCGGCCGCCGACCGGATCTTCGGGCGGATGCGCGGCGGGCTCGCCATGGCCACGGTGCTGTCCTGCGGCGGTTTCTCGGCGGTCTGCGGCTCGTCGCTCGCCACCGCGGCCACCATGTCCAAGGTCGCCATGCCCTCGATGCGGCGCTTCGGCTATTCCGACAGCCTCGCCACCGGCGCCATCGCCGCGGGCGGCACGCTGGGCATCCTGATCCCGCCGTCGGTGGTGCTGATCATCTTCGGGCTGCTGACCGAGGCCGACATCGGCAAGCTCTTCCTGGCGGGGATCATTCCCGGCATCCTTGGCATTATCGGCTACCTGCTGGCGGTGATGGTGGCGGTGCGGCTGAAGCCTGAGCTCGCCCCAAAGGTCGGCGAGGTCCACCCGATGACCCGCGCGGACGCGATCAGCGTCGCCGCGGTGCTGGCGCTCTTCGTCTTCATCATGGCGGGAATCTACGGCGGCTTCTTTACCCCCATCGAGGCCGCGGGCATGGGCGCCGCCGCGGCGCTGGTCATCGCCTTCCTCACCGGCGGGCTCAGCCGCCACGTGCTGTGGCAGGCCTTCGTCGAGAGCGCCAGCGCCTCGGCGATGATCTTCGCCATCGTGATCGGCGCCGAGATCTTCAGCAACTTCGTGACCTTCGCCGGGCTGCCGGACGCGCTCGCGGACATCGTCGAGGATCAGGGCATGTCGCCCTGGCTGGTGCTCCTGCTGATCGTGCTGATCTACATGGTGCTGGGCTGCTTCCTCGAGAGCCTGTCGATGATCCTGCTCACCGTGCCGGTGTTCTACCCGCTGATCTCGGGGCTCGACTTCGGTGTCGAGATCCTCGCCGATCCGGACGCGCTGGTGATCTGGTTCGCGATCATCGTGGTGGTGGTGACCGAGATCAGCCTGATCACGCCACCCATCGGAATGAACGTCTTCGTGCTGCGCTCGGTGCTGCCGGACGTGTCGCTCGGGACGATCTTCAGCGGTGTCTACGTGTTCTGGGTCGCCGACATCATCCGGCTGGCGCTGATCATCGCGC
Organism: Salipiger thiooxidans; assembly: GCF_900102075.1. Taxonomy (GTDB): domain Bacteria; phylum Pseudomonadota; class Alphaproteobacteria; order Rhodobacterales; family Rhodobacteraceae; genus Salipiger; species Salipiger thiooxidans. Next base: position 122,924 of record NZ_FNAV01000008.1, read on the forward strand.
TGCCGATCCTGTCGCTCTACCTGGTCGCATGACCTGCGGGGCAGCCCCGCCGGGCTGCCCTTCCGCCCGCGTCACGCTTGCCTTTGCGGGCCCGGGCGATCATTCAGGAAGACCATGACCCAGACGAGACAGCCAGACCCAGAAACCAGGACGACGAACCGGACATGCGCCTAGAAAAGTTCTTTCCCTACCGCCTGGCCGTCGTCGCCGAAGCGTTCTCGCGCCAGCTCGTCGCCGTCTATGGCCGCGGTCATGGCCTCTCGCGCGAGGAATGGCGGCTGCTGTTCCTGCTCGAGGATGCCGAGACGCTGGATTCCCAGCGGCTGTCGCAGCGCACCTCTCTCGACAAGGTGCAGGTCAGCCGCGCCGCCTCGCGGCTCGAGGCCAAGGGGTTCATCCTGCGCGAGGTGCTGGGCGCCGACCGCCGCAAGCGCAACTATGCCATCACCCCCGAGGGACGGGCGCAGTTCCGGGCCGTCTTCGGCGATGTCGAGACGCGCGCCAACGAGATCCTCGCGGCGATGCCCGACGAGGACCGGGCCGCGCTCGAGCAGGGCATCGCCGCACTCGACAAGGCCATCGCCACGGTGACCCAGCCCGAGACCGGCCACGGCACCTCGTTTCCCCGGCCCGACCGGGCCGAGACCCGCTGAACCGACGCCTTTGGTTTCTTCACAGGCGCCCGGGGCTCAGCCCGCCGTCCAGACCCGTCCACCCGCAGCGAGCTGCCGGTGACAAGTGCCGAGGCATCGGAGGCGAGGTAGAGCACCGCGCCCATGATGTCCTCGACCTCGCGGGTGCGGCCGAGCCTGATCTTCTCCTCGATCCACGCGAGGCGGTCGGGATCGGTCAGGGTCTGCTCTGGCAGCGGCGTGTGGACCGGGGTCGGGCAGGGCGTGTTGACCCGGATGCCGGGCGGCCGCCATTCGATGGCCATGCCCTTTACCGTGCCATCGAGCCTGTGCTTGGTGGTGCAGTTGACCGCCCGGTCGACGCCGCCGACGTGGCCCATCTGCCCCGCAGCCGCGCCGGCGGAGGGGCTCGTGAGCGCGTTGTCGTGGTGGCGGCCACCGAAAGCAGCCACGCCCGAATGTGCGTCGGTTGAGGGCGCCCGTCCGCCCCGGCCCGGGAAGAGCGTGGCTTGTTTTGACGCGTCACCCGCTCTGTCTTCGCGGATGAGGCGAAGAAATCCCGCGGAGAGCGGAGGTTTGGCGGAACCGGAACCGCTCTTGCGGGGTTCTTCCAACGGTCGGCCCCGCCGGTCCCGTTCTGTTTCTCTCTCTGCCATGACGACCTCGTCGCCTTGCCGACCCGCAGGCCTCCGCTCTCCGACACCCAGACCCCGAGACATGCCCGGCACGCATCGCGACCCAGCCCCTCATCGTGCCCCGACGTCCTGCCCGCCCGAAAGGGTGCGCGGGTGAGCCGCGTGCGCGGGGCGCCCGCGCCGCGCCCAAGAGGGCGCTGGACAGGACTCCAGCCAGGCCGCAGGCTGGCGGCGGCACTGTCCGGCTCAGGGCCGGCTCGGGACCGGCACGGGCCGGGCGCAGGGACCAAACCTGGGCCGAACCAACGGTCCCCGCACGCCCGGCCTCCCGCCGGGCGCCCGACGCAGACGCCTTCTCCCTCCGTTCCCTCATCGCTGGAAAGCTGACATGATCGACCCGCGTGACGTCACCGTAGACCCCTCGAGATCCCGGCCCGACCAGCTTGGTGCGCGCTTCGATGGCGAGGGCACCAATTTCGCGCTGTTCTCGGACCATGCCGAGGCCGTCGAGCTTTGCCTCTTCGACCCCGACGGCCGCGAGGAGCTTGCCCGGATCGAGCTGCCGCGCGCCGAGGGCGGCATATTCTTCGGCTATTGCCCCGATCTCGGGCCCGGTCAGGCCTATGGCTACCGGGTGCACGGGCCGTTCCGGCCCGGGGACGGCATGCGCTTCAACCCCAACAAGCTGCTGCTCGACCCCTACGCCATGGCGATGCGCGGCCACCTGCAGTGGGATGACGCGCTCTACGGCTACCCGGTGGGCGGCTCGGATCTCGACCTCGACCCCCGCGACAGCGCGCCCTTCATGCCCAAGGCGGTGGTGGCCGACCCGGTCTTCGACTGGGAGGCGGACCAGTGCCCCAGCGTGCGCTGGCAGGACATGGTGATCTACGAGGCCCACGTGAAGGGGCTGACCATGCGCCACCCCGGCGTGGTTCAGGCCGACCGCGGCACCTTCCGCGCGCTGGCCTCGGACCCGGTGATCGAGCACCTGCAGAAGATCGGCGTCACCACCATCGAGCTGCTGCCGATCCACGCGATGGCGCAGGACCGGCATCTCGAGGAGCAGGGGCTGCGCAACTACTGGGGTTACAACACGCTGGCCTTCTTCGCGCCAAACCGCAACTACCTTGCGTCCGAGGACGTGCGCGAGGTGCGCGCGGCGGTGAAGCGCTTCCACGCGGCAGGCATCGAGGTCATCCTCGACGTGGTCTACAACCACACCGCCGAGGGCAGCGAGCTGGGCCCGACGCTGTCCTTCAAGGGCATCGACAACGCGAGCTACTACCTGCTTTCGCCCGAGGACCGGCGCCACGGCTTCGACACCACAGGCACCGGCAACACGCTCAACGTCGCGCACCCGATGGTGCTGCGCATGGTGATGGACAGCCTGCGCTACTGGGTCGAGGCCTTCCACGTCGACGGCTTCCGCTTCGACCTCGCCTCGACGCTGGCACGCGCGCCCGACGGCTTCGAGCGCGAGGGCGCCTTCTTCAACGCCATCCGGCAGGATCCGGTGCTGGCCCATGTGAAGCTCATCGCCGAGCCCTGGGACGTGGGCGACGGCGGCTATCAGGTCGGCGGCTTCCCCTGGCCGTTCCGCGAGTGGAACGACAAGTACCGCGACGACGTGCGCGCCTTCTGGCGCCGTGACCCGGGGCTGCTGCCGAGCCTCTCGGAGCGGCTGATGGGCAGCCCGGTGCAGTTCGACCACTCGCACCGGCCCGCGACATCGTCGGTGAACTTCATCGCCGCTCACGACGGCTTCACCATGTGGGACACGGTCTCCTACGACCACAAGCACAACGAGGCCAATGGCGAGGACAACCGCGACGGCCACGACCACAACCTGTCGGACAACATGGGCCACGAGGGCGCGACCGAGGACGCCGGCATCCTCGAGGCGCGGGTGCGGCGGGTGAAGGGCATGCTGGCGACGCTCTTCCTGTCGCACGGGGTGCCGATGCTGCTTGCGGGCGACGAGATGGGCCAGACCCAGGGCGGCAACAACAACGCCTATTGCCAGGACAACGAGACCACCTGGATCGACTGGGAGGCCGCCCGCCCGGAGCTGGTCGAGGCGGTGGCGGCGCTGACCGCGCTGCGCCGGGAGTGGCGCACGCATCTTGCGCCCTACGGCTTCTGGCCGCGCCCGGAGGCCACCGAGACCATCTGGCTGCACCCCGAGGGCCGGGACATGTCGCAGCAGGACTGGCGCGACGGCGGGCTCTTCGCGGTGGGCATGCGGCATCACCAGGAGGAGGGGCCGGACATCCTGGTGCTGGTGAACGCCGGCGAGGACTGCACCTTCACGCTGCCGTCGGGCGGATGGGAGCTGATCCTCGACACCGCGCGCGACCCGGTGGCCTGCGCCGAGGATCCCGGCGCGCGGCTGACGGTCGAGGCGCAGTCGGTGGCTGTGCTGCGGGCGGTGTGAGCCGGTTGTGCCGTTTGAGCGGGTCCGGGATGAGGGTCCGGGGTGGCGCTTGTTGCGAGGTCCGGACCGGGGGTTTCACACCCCCGGACCCCCGTGGAGTTTAGGGGCAAGATGAAGCCCGGGCGTGGCGCCCTCGTGCTGGGGTTGGGTGGTTTCGCTTTGCGTCCGGGTTTGGCCTGGATGGGGCCGGGTTGCGGCGATCTGGTCTGCGGTGAGAGTCAGCCCAGCAGCGCGACGTAGGCTTGCTGGTTGGAGACCAGCGTGTCGTGGTTGCCGATCTCGACGATGCGGCCCGTGTCGAGCACGACGATGCGGTCGGCATGGCGGATGGTCTCGAGCCGGTGGGCGATGATCAGCGTGGTGCGGCCCACCGCCAGCCGGGCGAGCGCCGCCTGCACCTCGCGCTCGGTGGCGCGGTCGAGCGCCGAGGTGGCCTCGTCCAGCAGCAGGATCGGCGGGTTGCGCAGGAACACCCGCGCGATCGCCACGCGCTGGCGCTGGCCGCCCGAGAGCATCACGCCGCGCTCGCCCACCATGGTGTCGAGCCCCTGCGGCAGCTCCGAGACCAGCGTGTCGAGCCGGGCGTTGCGCACCGCCTCGAGGATCTCGTCCTCGCCGGCGTCGAGCTTGCCGTAGGCGATGTTCTCGCGCAGCGTGCCGCCGAACAGGAACACGTCCTGGCTCACCAGCCCGACCTGGCGGCGCAGCGAGGCCAGCGTCATGTCGGTGAGCGCGACGCCGTCGATGCGGATCTCGCCGCCGGTCGGATCGTAGAAGCGCGGCACCAGCGCCATCAGCGTCGACTTGCCGGCGCCCGACGGGCCGACCAGCGCCACGGTTTCGCCCGGGGCGACCTCGAGCGTCACCCCGCGGAGCACGCCGCGGGCGCCGTCGTAGGTGAACTGCACGTCCTCGAAGCGGATGCGGCCGGAGAGCGCGGGGGCGTCCTGCGCGCCGGGGGCGTCGGCGATGTCGGGGCTCTGCGCCAGCAGCTTCTGGTAGCGCTGGAACCCCGCGATGCCGCGCGGATAGGTCTCGACCACCGCGGCGATCTTTTCGAGCGGGCGGAAGAAGACGCCGACCAGCAGCAGGAAGGCCACGTAGTCGCCGGTGCTGAGGCTGCCGCCGAAGACGAAGGCGGCGCCGGCCACCATCACCACCACCTGCACCGAGCGCATCCCCATGTATTGCAGCGCCGAGACCGTCGCCATGATCCGGTAGGCGTCGAGCTTGGTGGCGCGGTAGCGGGCGTTGTCCTCGGCGAAACGGGCGCGCTCGTGGGCCTCGTTGGTGAAGGCCTGCACCACGCGGATGCCGCCGATGCTCTCCTCGAGACGGACGTTGAAGGCGCCGACGCGGGCGTAGATCGCCTGCCAGTTGCGGGTCATCCTGCCGCCGTAGACCCCCAGCAGCCAGGCCATCAGCGGCACCACCACCAGCGTCATGAAGGCGAGCGGCGGGTGCAGCCAGAGCATCAGCGCGAAGGCACCGGCAAAGGTCATGATCGCGATGAACAGATCCTCGGGGCCGTGGTGGGCGACCTCGCCGATTTCCTCGAGATCGCGGGTGACGCGGGCCACCAGCTTGCCGGTCTCGGCGCGGTCGAACCAGCCCCAGCTCAGCCGGGTGAGATGGGCGAAGGCGCGGGCGCGCATCTCGGTCTCGATGTTGATGCCCAGCATGTGGCCCCAGTAGATCACCACCACCATCAGCAGGGCGTTGACGATGTAGACGCCCACGAGCCCGGCGGAGGCCAGCACCGTGAGCCCCCAGTCGCCCTGCGGCAGCAGGTGGTCGATGAAGCCCGCGACCGCGAGCGGGAAGGCGAGCTCGAGCAGGCCCGAGAGCACGGCGCAGCCGAAGTCGAGCCAGAAGAGCCCCATGTGCGGGCGGTAGTAGTCGAAGAACTGGCGGAGCATCGGGTCTCTGACCTTTCAGGTGCGGGCAGGCGGGTGTCAGGCGGCGTGCGTCGGGTGGCGATGGGTGGTGCCAGAGCGATGGCACGCGGGGCGGTCTGTGTCACGCCCCGGCGGGACCGGGGGGCGGCGGATGGGTCGGGGCGCTTCCGGGGAACGCAGCGGGCGCCACGTGGTGCGGTGAGCGGCGCCTGAAACGGCGGAGCGGAGCGCCGCGCAGGAGGGCGCCAAGGGAGCGGAGCGGCCGCTGCAAAATGCGGCGGCCGGGGGGGGGACGGCGCGCCGGGGGTCGTGTCGCGGCAGCGGGGCAGGTCACCACTTCCACGTCAGGCGCGCCTGCACCGTGCGGCCGTCGCCGTAGTAGCAGCCGAAGGAGCCGCAGGTGGCGACATAGGTCTCGTCGAAGAGGTTCGACACGTTGACCGAGAGGCCGAGGTCCTCGGTGATCGCGTAGGAGGCCTGCAGGTCGACCAGCGTGACGTCGTCGAGGTCGTAGCTGTTGGCCGCGTCACCGTAGTGCTCGCCGATGTAGCGCAGGCCGCCGCCGAGCTGCAGCCCCGCCAGCCTGTGCCCCGGCGCGAAATCGTAGTTCAGCCAGAGGCTGGCGTTGTGCTCTGGCGCGTTGGCGAGCTGGTTGCCTTCGTTGTCGCCGTCCAGCACCTCGGTGTCGTTCCAGGTGTACTGGCCGCGCAGGTTCCAGCCCTGCGCGAGGTCGGCCGAGGCCTCGAGCTCGAGCCCGCGCGAGCGGACCTCGCCCTCCTGCCGGAAGTCGCCGACGCCGTTGGCATCGGTGTAGGCCGAGCGCACGTTGGTCTGGCGCAGGTCGTAGAGCGCCGCCGAGAAGAAGCCGTCGAAGCTCAGCGGCTGGTACTTCACGCCCACTTCCCACTGCCGGCCACGGGTCGGCTCGAAGGCCGAGCCGCTGTTGTCGGTGCCGATCTCCGGGTCGAAGGAGGTGGCATAGCTGACGTAGGGCACGAGGCCGTTGGCGAAGAGATAGGACAGCCCGGCGCGGCCGGTGGTGGCCTCGTCGTCCTGGTCGATCCCGGAGCGGTTCACGGTGCCCAGATAGTCGGTGAAGCTGGTGCCCTTCTGGCGGGTCCAGTCGTGGCGCAGCGCGAGGTTGGCGCGCCAGTTGCCGAAGGCCATCTCGTCCTGCACGTAGAGGCCGATCTGCTCGAGCGTCACGTCGGTGGCTTCGAGATACCACGGCTCGCTCAGGTTGGCGCCGTCATGGCGCGGGTTCGAGAAGCTGATGTCGTCGGCATAGAGGAAGCCGGTCCGCTCCTCGACGCCGTAGCGGCGGGCGTCGAGCCCGACCATCAGCCTGTGGTCGACGGTGCCGGTCTGCAGCCGGCCGGTGAGCCGGGCGTCGAGGTTCTGGGAATAGCTGTCCTCGTCGGTGACATTGGCGCCGCGGGTCACGGTGTCGCCGTCGGCCACGCCATTGTTGACGTAGAAGCCGGTGTAGTCCCAGTCGAATTTCTGGTGGCGGAAATTCACGTCGAGGGTCCAGTCCGGGGTCAGCTCCTGGCTCAGGTTGAAGCCGAGGTTGAGCATCTCGCGGTCGCTGTCGTCATCCTTTGGATCGCCGCCGTAGAAACTGCGCAGGTCGTCGTCGTTCTTGTCGCCGATCAGGTCGTAGGGCACGCCCGCGGGCGTGATCGGGCTGTCCTTGAGCCACGAGCCGAGGACTTCGAGCGAGGTGCGCTCGGTCGGCTGCCAGCGGGTGGCAAGGCCGAGGTAGCTGCGGCTGTTGGTAAGCTCTTCCACGTCCTCCTCGGTGTCGCGGGCGACAGCGGTGACGCGGGCGGCGAAACTGTCCGAGAAGGCGTGGTTGTAGTCGACAAAGCCTTCGGTGGCCTTGGGATCGCCCACGCCGACGCCGAACTCGCCGAAGCTGAGGAACTGCGCCCGCTTCTGGATCTGGTTGATGACGCCGCCGGGCGTGCCCGCGCCGTAGAGCGCCGAGGACGGGCCCTTCAGCACCTCGACCCGCTCGAGCGAGTAGATCTCGAAGGCCGGCGCGCCGAAGTCGCGCATCAGGCGCAGGCCGTTCAGGTACTGGGCGTCCGAGCCGTTGAAGCCGCGGATCGTCGGGCTGTCGAAGCGCGGGTCGGTGCCGAAGGGCTGCGCGGTGAGGCCGGCGGTGTAGCCCAGCGTGTCGCCGAGCGTGGTGGCGCCCTGATCCTCGATCTGCTCGCCGGTGATCACCGAGACCGACTGCGGGGTCTCGAGGATGGGGGTGCCGCTCTTGGCGGCGGTAGCGGCGGTGGTGGCGACGTAGCCCGCCACCGGGTCCGAGGGATCGGGGGCCTCGCCTTCGACGTAGAGCGTGCCGAGGTCGTAGAGGTCTGCTGTGGATTGCGCCTGCGCGGCGCAGGTCAGCGCCAGCAGGCTCGCGCCCGTGGCGAGGGCGCTGCGAAGGGGGAGGGTCATGTCACTGTCCGCGTTCTGATGGATTCCCGATGGTTTATCTCGGGATTTGCCGCGTGGCTTGAACGGAACCGGCGGGATTTGAAGGGTCCGGGACAAAACGCTGCCGCCGCCAGTCGCCGGGGCTTTGACCGTGGCGGGCGCGGAAGGCGCGGCTGAGGTGGGCCTGGTCGGCGAACCCGGTGGCGGCGGCGATGTCGGCGAGGCTGCGCCCGGCGTCGGGCATCAGCGCCTGTGCCGCGTCGAGCCGCAGCCCCATGAGCCAGCGCTGAGGCGTCTGCCCGAGGCTTTGACGGAAGCCGCGGGTGAGCCAGCTTTCCGACAGGCCCGCCAGCTCGGCCAGTTCGGCGGTGGGGATGCGCCGCCCCAGCGCCTCGCGGGCATGGGCCTCGAGCCGGCGCAGGATGCGCGGCGGCACGCCCCCGCGGTCGGCGTCGGGGGCGGGGGCGTCGCTGGGGGCGGGCAGGTCGATGACCTCGGCCAGCAGCGCCGACAACAGCCCGTCGGTGGCAAGGTCGGGCCGGCCAGGGTGCTGCACCTCGTCGGCGATCATCGCGGCCAGCGCCTCGATCCGCGCGGCGCTGGCGATCAGCCGCGGGGTGGCGAGGTCGCGCGGGGCGGCCAGCCCGTGCAGCCGCTGCGCCAGCGGGCCCGCGTCGAGATGCAGGTCGAGATGGGCATAGCCGCCGGCCCGGCCGAGCTCGCTCCAGAGCGGGACATGGGCGGGGATGTAGAACACGCCGACGCCATCGCGCCACGGCTCGGTCTCGGAGGTGCGCAGGCGCAGGCTTTCGCCGCCGCCGAGGAAGACCACCAGCCGCGGGTCGGGCGCGCTGTAGAAGCCGCCGCCGCCGGCCTCGCCATGCACATGCCAGACATCGGCGATGACGCCGGGCCAGCGCCGCCACGACAGCGGGCGCAGGGTGCGGATGGCGCGGGTTTCGGCGGTCATGCGGGGCATGAAGGTCATGAAGGACGCTCGCGTGGCAGGCCCGGGGGCAGGGGTAGGGGTGCGGAGGATCGCGGGCGGTGCAAGCTGCTGGCGGGGCATGTGCCGCGCGTGTCTCCGGGACCTGGCGGGCCGGGAGACCGGCTTGCTGAGCATCGCGGATCATGCCGCAAGGCCGCGCGGGGGTCAAGCAGGACAGGGGTTTCGCGGGTCTTGGCGACCGGCGCGGCGGTCGCGTGGACGGTTGGCACGCGGTGGGGGTTGCATTATCCGACTAAATTAGTCAGAGAAAAAGGGCGATGCCAGCCGGGGCGACCCTCGCAAGCTTTTCTTCATGTGTTCACTTGCGGGCGACGTCCCTCTGTCGCCCGCATCTTTCCTGACGAAAGGCCCTGCGATGACAGCGACAGGATCCCACGGCTGCGGCCGTCCGCACCACGGCGGCTATGACGGCATGGGCATCGGGGCGCTCGAACCCCGGATGCTCTGCACCCTCACCGTCGCCCGCTATTTCTTCCAGAGCTTCGCGGTGCCGCAGCTCGAGGGCTGGACCCGCGCCCTGAGCGGGGCGGAACACCTGCTTGGCCGTGACGCGGCCCCGGGGTTTGCCTGCGCGGTGCTGCGGGTGGTGCAGGCGATGCGGCGCAGCCGCAAGAGCGTGTTCCACTTCTCGAACCCCGATTGCAGCAACTGCGCCGCAAGGCTGAGCGGCCACGAGCGGCTGCTGCTGAACGCCCTGCGCGCCACCCTCCAGGACCGCCCCGACAATGCCGAGGGCCACGCCATGCTGCTCTGCGAGGGCAACGATACCTCGGAATTCCTCGAGGAGGTGGAGGCGCTTGCCCGGATGATGGAGGCACGGCCGCACCGCGTCCTCAACTGACGGATCCCGTGGCGGGGCCGCCGCCCGATCCTCCCCGGCGCCGGATGCCGACAGGCTGCCAACCGGCGTATCCCCCCCGCGCGGTCCGGCACCGTGCGGGGGTTTTTGCTTCGCCCCGGGGGGCCTGGCGCTCGCCGCCGCGGCGCGACAGCAGGATCACCGCCAGAAGCAGCACCACAGTCACGCCGACCGGCAGGGACGATACCGCCGCGATGGTCGGGTCGACCTGATCGCGCAGCCCGCTGAACATCCTCTCGGTGAGCGTGGTGTTTTCGCCCCCCGAGATGCAGCTCGGGATTACCACACCGTCGAGCGAGGTGATGAAGGCGAAGAGCGCCCCGAAATCACCGCCGGCCGGATCTGCGGCAGGGTGACGGTGAGAAAGGCCTGCGCCTCGGTGACGCCGAGGTTGCGGGCGGCCTTCTCGAGGTTGAGTCCGAACGGCGCCGGCGCCGGGCTCGTGGTCCCCACGACGAAGAGGATGGCCAGCACCACGACCTGCAGGAGGCGCTGCCGGAGATCCCGCTGCGGTCCGAGCTGATTCACGGCGAGCCCTGTGGCCCGCTCGAGAAGGCAGATCTCGGGCTGCGCCTCGCGGCGAGGCCCCGCGCCGGGCTCGCCATCACGCCGCTGGTGCCCGAGACGGTGATCCTGGTCTGACCCCGGTGCCCTGCGGTCAGTAGACCGGCGGCGACACCACCCAGATCGCCACGGCGGGCTCGGGCCCGTCGTTGCGCCAGCCATAGGCGCGGCCGGAGAACTGGAAGCTGTCGCCCGGGTGCAAATCGAAGCTCTCGCCATCGACGAACAGCGTCAGATGCCCCGAGACCAGCACCGCGCCGTCCTCGCGCCCCGCCCGCGGGCGCATCTCGTCGCGGCTGGCACCGGGGGCGAAGACCGACCGCATCATCTCGAAGGCGCCGTCGAGCGAGGGCGAGAGCAGTTCCTCGACCAGCCCGCTCTCGTCGGAGCCGATGGGCATCCGGTCCTCCTGCCGCAGCACCAGCCCCTGCTCGCGCTCGGCCCGTCCGGCGGAGCGGAAGAAGAACGAGATGGTGAGTCCGAAGAGCGCGGCGATCTTTTCGAGATCGCGGATCGAGGGCTCGGCCTGCCCACGCTCGATCAGGCTGAGCCAGCCCGCCGAGCGGCCGGTCGCCTCGGCCAGCGCCTGAAGCGTCAGGCCGCGCGACTTGCGCAGCGCCCGGATGTCGGTGCCGACCTGTCTGTTCAAACCGCGCGTCCCCGTCGTTCCTGTACGGGCAGACGCTAACGGCTCGCGTCGTTCTGCGCAACATTGTGGCGTTTTTTCCGGCATATCGAATTGTGACTAAAAAAATAAATTCAAATTTTAGGTGGCTGTGGAATGGTGCGGGTATCGAATCCCCGCCGGGCGCAGATGCACTCCGGCCAAGTCGAAGGATCCCCGCAGATGGTTGCCATCCCCTCCAAGGCCCGCGTCGTCATCATCGGCGGCGGCGTCTCGGGCTGCTCGGTCGCCTATCACCTCGCCAGGCTCGGCTGGACCGATATCGTGCTGCTCGAGCGCAAGCAGCTCACCTCGGGCACCACGTGGCACGCGGCGGGGCTCATCGGGCAGCTGCAGCCGAGCCAGAACCGCACACGGCTGGCCAAGTATTCCGCCGACCTCTACGCCCGGCTTGAGGAAGAGACCGGGCTCGCCACCGGCTTCCGGCAATGCGGCTCGATGACCGTGGCGCTGAGCGAGGAGCGCCGGGAAGAGATCTTCCGGCTGGCGGCGCAGGCCCGTGCCTTCGGCGTCGAGGTCAACGAGCTGACACCGGACGAGGTGCTGAGGCTCTATCCGCATCTCAACCCCGACGGCGTGGTGGCGGGCGTTCACCTGCCGATGGACGGGCAGGCCGATCCGGGCAACATCGCGCTGGCGCTGGCCAAGGGCGCCCGTCAGAACGGCGCGCTGATCGCCGAGCGGGTCAAGGTCACCCGCGTGACCGAGGCGGACGGCCGCGTCACCGGGGTCGATTACGAACAGGACGGCGCGCCGGGCCACATCACCGCCGAGCACGTGGTCAACTGCGGCGGCATGTGGGGGCGCGAGCTTGCGGCGCAGAACGGCGTGACCCTGCCGCTGCACGCCTGCGAGCATTTCTACATCGTCACCGAGGGCATCCCCGGCCTTTCCCGGCTGCCGGTGCTGCGGGTGCCGGAGGAATGCGCCTATTACAAGGAGGATGCGGGCAAGATCCTGCTGGGGGCCTTCGAGCCCAAGGCCAAGCCCTGGGGCATGGACGGCATCCCCGAAACCTTCGAGTTCGACCAGCTGCCCGAGGATTTCGACCATTTCGAGCCCATCCTCGAGGCGGCGGTCAACCGGATGCCGATGCTGGCCGAGGCGGGCATCCACACCTTCTTCAACGGCCCCGAGAGCTTTACCCCAGACGACCGCTACTATCTTGGCGAGGCGCCGGAGCTGAAGAACTACTGGGTGGCGGCGGGCTACAACTCTATCGGCATCATCTCCTCGGGCGGGGCCGGCATGGCGCTGTCGCAGTGGATGGACAGCGGCGAGCCGCCCTTCGATCTGTGGGAGGTCGATATCCGCCGCGCCCAGCCGTTCCAGCGCAACCGCCGCTACCTCAGGGAGCGGGTGACCGAGACTCTGGGGCTGCTCTATGCCGACCATTTCCCCTACCGGCAAATGGCCTCGGCGCGGGGGGTGCGGCGCTCGGTGCTGCACGATCAGCTGAAGGCCCGCGGCGCGGTCTTTGGCGAGGTGGCGGGCCACGAGCGCGCCAACTGGTTCGCCGAGCCGGGGCAGGAGCCCGAGTATCGCTACAGCTGGAAGCGGCAAAACTGGTTTGCCAACCAGCGCGCCGAGCACATGGCGCTGCGCGACGGCGTCGGGCTGCTCGACATGAGCAGCTTCGGCAAGATCCGCGTCGAGGGGCGCGATGCGCTGTCCTTCCTGCAGACGGTCTGCGCCAACGACATGGACGTGGCGGCGGGGCGCATCGTCTACACCCAGATGCTGAACGCGCGCGGCGGCATCGAGTGCGACCTGACGGTGACGCGGCTTTCCGAGACGGCGTTCTTCCTCGTGGTGCCGGGCGCGACGCTGCAGCGCGACCTCGCGTGGCTCCGGCGGCACGTGGGCGAGGGCTTTGTCGTCATCACCGACGTAAGCGCGGCCGAGACGGTGCTGCCGCTCATGGGTCCCAAATCGCGTGAGCTGCTGTCGCGGGCATCACCCGCCGATTTCGGCAACGAGCCGCATCCGTTCGGCATGGCGCGCGAGATCGAGATCGGCATGGGCCTCGCCCGTGCCCACCGGGTGACCTACGTGGGCGAGCTTGGCTGGGAGCTGTATGTCGGCACCGATCAGGCCGCGCATGTCTTCGAGACGCTGCTCGAGGCGGGCGAGGATCTCGGGCTGAAGCTCTGCGGGCTGCACGCCATGGACAGCTGCCGCATCGAGAAGGGCTACCGCCATTTCGGCCACGACATCACCGACGAGGACCACGTGCTCGAGGCCGGGCTCGGGTTTGCGGTGAAGACCGGCAAGGGCGCGTTCATCGGGCGCGAGGCGGTGCTGCGCAAGCGCGAGGAGGGGCTGTCGCGGCGGCTGGTGCAGTTTCGGCTGAAGGACCCCGAGCCGCTGCTCTTCCACAACGAGCCGGTGCTGCGCGACGGGAAGATCGTCGGGCACGTGACCTCGGGCAACTACGGCCACACGCTCGGCGGCGCCATCGGGCTGGGCTACGTGCCTTGCCGGACGCCCGGCGAGCCCGCCGCCGAGATGCTGGCGTCCAGCTATGCCATCGAGGTGGCGGGTCAGGTCTTCGAGGCCGATGCAAGCCTGCGGCCGATGTACGACCCGGCCTCCGAGCGCGTGAAGCTCTGAGCGTCCGAACCGGCGCCCCCGGAACTGACGTCCGGGCGCGCCTGAGGCGCGTCTATTCCGCCGCGGTGCCGTAGGCCACGTTGCGCCCGCCGTAGCGCCGCACCCGCAGGTTGGCCTGTTCGGCGTGGCCGACGAAGCCTTCGAGCATGCAGAGCCGCGAACAGTACTCGCCGATCTCCGCCGCCGCCGCGTCGGTGGTGACCTTCTGGTAGGAGTGGGTCTTGAGGAACTTGCCGACCCAGAGCCCGCCGGTGTAGCGCCCCGCCTTCCTGGTCGGCAGCGTGTGGTTGGTGCCGATCACCTTGTCACCGTTGGCGACATTGGTGCGCGGCCCGAGGAACAGCGCGCCGTAGCAGGTCATGTTCTCGAGGTACCAGTCGTCGCGGTCGGTCATCACCTGCACGTGCTCGGAGGCGATGTCGTCGGCCACCGCCAGCATCTCGTCGTAGCTGTCGCAGAGGATGACCTCGCCGTAATCCTCCCAGCTCTTGCGGGCGGTCTCGGCGGTGGGAAGGATCGAGAGGATGCGCTCGACCTCGGCCAGCGTTGCGGTGGCGAGGCTTTCCGAGTTGGTCACCAGCACCGCGGGCGAGTTGTAGCCGTGCTCGGCCTGCCCGAGCAGGTCGGTGGCGCACATCTCGGCGTCTACGGTGTCGTCGGCGATCACCATGGTCTCGGTCGGTCCGGCGAAGAGGTCGATGCCGACGCGCCCGAAGAGCTGGCGCTTGGCTTCGGCGACGAAGGCGTTGCCGGGACCCACCAGCATGTGCACCGGCTCCATGGTCTCGGTGCCGATGGCCATGGCGCCGATGGCCTGGATGCCGCCCAGCACGTGGATCTCGTGGGCGCCGCCGAAATGCATCGCCGCGATCACGCCGGGGTTTGGCTTGCCCTTGAAGGGCGGGGTGCAGGCGACGATGCGGGGCACGCCGGCCACCGCGGCGGTCAGCACCGACATGTGCGCCGAGGCCACCATCGGGAACTTGCCGCCGGGCACGTAGCAGCCCACCGACTGCACCGGGATGTTGCGGTGGCCGAGGATCACGCCGGGCAGGGTCTCGATCTCGATGTCGAGCATCGACGCCCGCTGCGCCTCGGCGAAGGCGCGGACCTGGGCCTGGGCGAAGTGGATGTCCTCGATCTCGCGCGGGGTGAGCTGGGCGATCAGCGCGTCGATCTCGTCCTGGCTGAGGCGGAAGCTCTGCGGTGCGTAACCGTCGAATGTCTCGCTCAGCTCGCGCACGGCGACGTCGCCGCGTGACTCGATGTCCTTCAGCGTGGCCTCGACCGTGGCGCGCACCTTCTCGTCGTCCTCGTTGCGCAGATCGGCCGGGCGGCCCGTCTTGAGATGGCGGATGGCCATGTCGTCTCCTCCGTTGGGGTATGACGCATGGAAGACCCTGCGCGGGTCCGGCTGCAATATTTCAGCGAAAAACTGAAAATCTTTCATGACCTGCGTTTTGCTGTAGGCTTCGGGTCGAATCGGAGGAGAGATGCCCAAGGTCACGGCGAAACTGGTGGCAGAGCGGGCCGGCGTGTCGGTCGCGGCGGTGAGTCGCGCCTTTCAGCCGGGCGCGCCGCTGGCGCCCGAAAAGCGCGCGCTGGTGTTGCGTATCGCGCAGGAGCTCGGCTACGTGCCGCCCGCCGCGCGCAGCCTCAGCCAGCTCGGGACGCGGAGCGTGAGCCTCGTCGCGGGCGATCTCACGAACCCGTTCTACTCGGGCGTGCTCGAACTGCTGTCGCAGGAACTGCACAAGCGCGGGCGGCGGCTGACCCTGCACGCGGTGCCCCCGGGCGAGACCGTGGACGTGGCGATGGAGCAGGTGCTGGGCTATCGCGCCGACGCCGCTATCGTGACCTCAGCGCACATGTCCTCCGAGCTGGTGCGCCGCTGCCGCGAGGCCAACCTGCCGGTGGTGCTGCTGAACCGGGTGCAGCCCGACAGCCGGATGACCGCGGTGACCTGCGACAACCACGCGGGCGGGCGGCTGATCGCGGCGCGGTTCCTGACGTCGGGTCGGCAGCGCATCGGGCACATGACCGGGGTCCCCGACACCTCGACCCATATCGAGCGGTCGCGCGGGTTCCTCGACCGGCTGGCCGAGGCTGACCGCGTGCCCGTCGTCAGTGCCTGCGGCGGCTTCTCCTACGCCGGTGCTATGGAGGCGGCGGCCGATATGCTCGACGGCGGCCCGCGGCCCGACGCGGTGTTCTGCGAGAACGACGTCATGGCGCTGGCGCTGATCGATGCGGCGCGGGCGCGGGGGCTGCGGGTGCCCGAGGATCTGGCGGTGATCGGCTTTGACGATATCCCGATGGCGGGGTGGCAATCCTACCGGCTGACCACCGTGCGCCAGCCGATCCGCCGCATGGTGGCCGAGGCGCTGACCCTGATCGAGCAGCTGCAGAGCGACGGCGCGGGCTGCGGCGCGATCCGGGTGCTGCCCGTCGACCTCGTTGCCCGCGACACCGGCTAGAGCGGCGGCCTAGCGCAGGCCGCGCCGGCGCTCCTCGAGCGTGGCGGCGGCCGAGAGGATGTGCACCCGCATCGCCGCCTGCGCCAGCGGCCCGTCGCGCAGACGGAAGGCGCGCATGAGCAGCCGGTGGTCGCCGTCGCTGCGTGCCGTGTCCTCGTCCGAGAACTGCCGGTAGGTCATCGTCAGGATCGCAAGGTCGGTCAGCTGGGTGACGATCTTCTCTGCATGCGCCACGCCCGAGATCCGCAGGATCCGCATGTGCAGCGTCCGGTTCAGGCCGCTGCGCAAGGCGGCGTCGTCGCTGGCCTCCATGCCGTCGCAGAGCTGCTCGAGCTCCAGCAGGTCATGGGCGGTGATGCGCTCGGCGCAGCGATAGGCGGCGGTGCCCTCGATGTCGGCGCGCACCTCGAAGCTGCTGTTGACCTCGTCGGGATTCCAGCGCCGCACCATGGCGCCCGCGTGGGGCCGCACCTCGATGTAGCCGTCGGCGGCGAGGTTGCGCAGCGCCTCGCGGACCGGGGTGCGGCTGACGCCGAGCTCGGCGGCGAGCGCCGCCTCTCCCAGCTTGTCGCCCGAGCGCAGCGCCCCCGAGATGATGCCGTCGCGCACGTGCAGATAGACCCGCGCCACGTTGGTGCCCTCGGTCAGGTGGGCGGGAAGGTCGGGAAGGTAATCCTCCATCGCGGGCGCTCCGTGCTCATGAAAATTTTTCACTCCCTGTATGCTGCATTGACGAGATGTATGCAATGATGCTGAAAAGACGCCAGAGGAGACCAATAATCAGCATCGTTGTATGCAATAAGGGAGGAAAGCAATGACCTACACACGCAGAACACTGCTGCGCACCGCACTGGCCGCGCCGGCGGTGCTCGGGCTCGGGACGCTGGGGGCGAACGCCTATCCTGCGCGCAAGCTGTCGCTGGTGGTGCCGTTCGACGCGGGTGGCTCGGCGGACCGCATGGCGCGCGCCATCGCGCAGTTCCTGCCCTCGGAGCTCGGCGAGACGCCGGTCACCGTGGTGAACCGCTCGGGCGGTTCGGGCGCGCTGGGGCACAGCTGGTTCGTGCGCCAGCCCGACGACGGCAGCTTCGCGCTGGTCTCGCCGGTGAACCCCTACCTGATCTCGAACGTCCTGCGCGGGCAGGGCGGCCTGAACTGGGAGGACTTCCACCACATCAACGGCCAGTGGCAGGATTACTACGCCGTCTTCGTGAACAACGAGCAGCCCTACCAGACAATGGCCGAGCTGGTGGCCGACATCCGCGACAACCCCGGCAAGGTGAGCTGCGCCATCATCCCCGGCGACGGCGGCCACATCTCGGCGCTGATCCTGCTCGAGACACTGGGCATCCCCGAGACCAACGTGAACTGGGTGACCTATGACGGTGGCGGGCCGATGCGCACCGCGATCGCCGGCAACCAGGTGACGATGACCTTCACCGCGGCACTCGGCAGCAACGTCATCAAGGATCAGGTCCGCGCGCTCGCCGTCTACCGCAACGAGCCCGATCCCGACCGCTGGGACGCGCCGGTGATCAACGAGGCGCTGACCGAGCTCGGCGTCGAGGTGCCGGTGCTGGCCGCCGACCTGCGCTGCCTCTCGGTGCAGTCGAGCTTTGTCGAGAAGCACCCGGACGTCTATGAAGAGCTGGTCGCGGCCTACAAGCGGATGCTCGAGCGCGACGACTTCAAGGCGTTCATCGCCGAGGGCCAGATCGGCGGCGACTGGCTGGGCCCCGAGGCGACCGCGGCCTCGCTCCAGCAGAGCTACGACGTGTTCTCGCGCTACATCTCGCAGATGTAATCCGATGAACCTGACTGCGAACAGAGCGGGCCATTTCGGCCTGCTCGCCCTTCTTGCAGGCTTCACCCTGTGGTTCACCGCCTCCGCGTGGGAGGCGGACGCGACCCTGGTGAACATGATCCTGATTGGTCCGGTCGCGTTCCTGGCGCTGGGGCTGATCGCCGCCATCGGCATCGGCCTGCTGCTGAACCCCGAACGCGATGCCGAGCCCGCAGAGCCCGCCGAGACCGACACGTTCCGCGAGCGCTGGGGCGTGGCCATCGGCTGCCTTGCGCTGGCGCTCTACGTGCTCAGCCTCGAGACCATCGGCTTCGACGTGGCGGGCGTGATCTTCTGCGCCGCCTGCATGGTGCTCATGGGGCGCCGCAACTGGCTGGTGATCGCGGCTTATTCGCTCTTCGTGGGGCTTGCCCCCGTCTGGATCCTCGAGGGTCCGATGGGCATCCCCGTCCACACGCTGATCCTGGAGTAGACCGATGCTGGACCTCGCCGCCATCTGGGATGCCTTCGGCATGCTCTTCGCGATGCCCATGGCCTGGGTCGTGGTGCCGCTGGGGCTGCTGATCGGGCTGGTCTTCGGCGCCGTGCCGGGGCTCTCGGTGCCCATCGCCATGGCCGTCTTCCTGCCGATGACGCTCTACATGGAGTTCACCGAGGCCATCCTCTTCCTCACCGCGATCTTCACCGGCGGCGGCTTCGGCGGCTCGATCCCGGCGATCCTGATGAACGTGCCCGGCACCTCGGCCGCCATCGCCACCTGTTTCGACGGCCACCCGATGGTGCGCCGGGGCGAGCACAACCGCGCGCTCGGCCTCGCGCTCGGCGCCTCGACGGTGGGTACGGCGGTGGGCTACCTGCTGCTCTTTCTGGTGCTCGAGCCGATCTCGGGCTTCGTGCTCCGGCTGGGCCCTTCCGAGCTGTTCCTCGTCGCCGTCATCGGCCTGCTGCTGATCGGGCTGATGACCGACGGGCGCTTCGCCCGGGCGGTGGTCGCGGGCTGCATCGGCGTGCTGCTGTCGCTCATCGGCATGAGCAGCGCCGGCATCGAGCGCGGCACCTTCGGCAGCATCTACCTGCTCGACGGAATCGACGCCAACGCCGCCATCATCGGCATCTTCGCCGCCTCCGAGCTGTTCCGGCTGGTCAAGCACGACTACCTCGTCGAGGCGCAGGACAAGCGGTCGGTGTCGATCCGCGAGATCGCCCGCGGCTTCGCCGACATCCGCCACAACCTGCCGACGCTGGGCCGCGGCTCGCTGCTTGGCGCGGGGCTGGGCGTGATCCCGGGCATCGGTTCGTCGATCGCCAACCTCGTGAGCTACACCATCACCAAGCAGCTCTCGAAGGAGCCCGAGAGCTTCGGCAAGGGCAACCCGAACGGCGTGGTCGCGGCAGAATCCGCCAATTCCTCGTCCGAGGGCGGCTCGATGGTGGGCCTGCTCGCGCTCGGCATCCCGTCAAGCGCCGCCACCGCGATCATGCTCTCGGCCTTCTCGATGCACAACATCACCGGCGGGCCGCGCTTCATCTCGGACCAGAAGGATGTGGTCTACGCGATCATCGCGGGCAACCTGATCCAGGCGGTGATGCTGGGCATCATCGGGCTGCTCTTCATCCGCATGATCGTCTACCTCGTGCGGGTGCCGCTCAGCTACCTGCTGCCGCCCATCGTGATCTGCACCGTGCTGGGCAGCTACGCGCTGACCTCGAGCCTCTCGGGGCCGGTCACGCTGGTCGCCTTCTCGTTCCTCGGCGTGGTGCTGAAGCGCTACAACTACTCGGTGGTGGCGACCGTCATCGGCCTGCTGCTGGGCCTGATGATGGAGGGCAACCTCGTGCGGACCTGGCAGCTCGGCGGCTCGAGCCTCAGCCCGATGTTCACCCGCCCGGTCTCGCTCGTGCTGATCGCGCTGATTGTCGCCTCGGTGGCGCTGGCGCTCTGGGTCACGGCCCGCCGCAAATCCTCGCAACCCTTTAGGCAAACCGGCGAACCGCACCGCGGCGACGCCTGATCCCAAGAACGGAGACAAGACACATGGCTGACGCAAGACTGAAGCAGGCCATCGCCAAGAAGGAATTCGTCGTCGCCCCGGGCGTCTTCGACCTGATCTCGGCGCTGATGGCGAACTCGATGGACTTCAAGGCGCTCTACGTTACCGGCTACGGCACCGTGGCCTCGTATCTCGGCGTGCCCGATGCCGGCATCGCCACCTACCGCGACATGCTCGAGCGCATCGCGCAGATCTGCAAGCGCACCGAGCTGCCGGTCATCGCCGACGCCGACACCGGCTACGGCGGGCTTCTGAACGTGCGCACTACCGTCGAGGGCTACGAGGCGGCGGGCGTCACCGCGATGCAGATGGAGGACCAGGAGTTCCCCAAGAAATGCGGTCACACGCCGTTCCGCAAGGTGATCCCCACCAGCGAGATGCAGCGCAAGATCGAGGTCGCCGCCAAGGCGCGCAAGTCCGACGACTTCCTGATCATCGCCCGCACCGACAGCCGCACCTCGCTCGGCATCGACGAGGCCATCGCCCGCGGCAAGGCCTATGCCGAGGCCGGCGCCGACGTGGTCTTCATCGAGAGCCCCGAGTCCGAGGTCGAGATGCTGGCCGTGGCCGAGGCGGTGAAGGCGCCGCTCTTTGCCAACATGGTCAACGGCGGACGCACGCCGCTGCTCTCCGCCGACCGGCTGGCCGAGATGGGCTATTCCATCGCCATCCACCCGGCGGTCGGCTTCCTCGCGGTGACGCGGGCGCTTCAGAAGGCCTATGGCGACCTGCTGGCCCATGGCGAGACCACCGACGCGGTGGACCTCTATTCCTTCGCCGAGATGAACAAGCTGCTGGGCTTCGAGGACATCTGGTCCTTCGAAAAGGAATGGGCCGAGGCCGTCTGATGACAATCCTGCCCCCCGAGCGGCCCAGGACGCTCTATGCAAAGCTCTGGGACAGCCACGTGGTGCGCGAACGCGAGGACGGCTCCACGCTGCTCTATGTCGACCGCCACCTGCTGCACGAGGTCTCGACCCCGCAGAGCTTCGTGGCACTGGACCGCCGGGGGCTGCGCCCGCACCGGCCTGCGGCCAATCTCGCGGTGCCGGACCACGCGGTGCCAACCCGGGGTCGCGACAAGCCCATCGCCGATCCGATGGCGCGGGCCCAGACCGCGCGGCTGGTCGAGAACGTCGACAGGCACGGCATCCCCTTCATTCCGCTCAGCGATGCGCGGCAGGGGATCGTGCACGTGGTGGGACCCGAGCAGGGCTTCACCCTGCCGGGGATCACTTTGGCCTGCGGCGACAGCCATACCTCGACCCACGGCGCCTTCGGGGCGCTTGCCTTCGGGGTGGGGGCCTCGGAGTGCGGCATCGTCATGGCGGCGCAGGCGCTGGCACAGCGCCGGGCCCGGACCATGGTGGTGCGGGTCGAGGGCACACCCGGGCCCGGCGTCACCGCCAAGGACCTCGCGCTTGCGCTGATCGCGCAGCTGGGGGCCAACGGCGCGGCGGGCCACGCCATCGAGTACCAGGGCGCGGCGATCCGCGCGCTGTCGATGGAGGCGCGCATGACGCTCTGCAACATGGCCATCGAGGCCGGCGCCCGGGTGGCGCTGATCGCCCCCGACGAAACCACCTTCGCCTTCCTCGAGGGGCGTCCCATGGCGCCCAAAGGCCCGGAATGGGACGCGGCGGTGGCCTACTGGCGCACGCTGCCCTCGGACGAGGGCGCGCTTTACGACCGCGAAGTCGTGCTCGATGCGGGCAAGGTGGCGCCCTTCGTGACCTGGGGCACCTCGCCCGAGGACGCCATCGCCATCGACGCCGCCGTGCCCGATCCCGAGGCCGTCGCCGATCCGGCCCGCGCCGGGCGGCTGCGCAAAGCCATCGCCTACATGGGGCTCGAGGCGGGCCGGCCCATCGCCGGCACCCGCATCGACACGGTGTTCATCGGCTCCTGCACCAACGGCCGGCTTGCCGACCTGCGGGCGGCGGCGCAGGTGGTCCGGGGCCGCAGTGTCGCGCCGGGGGTGCGGGCGCTGGTGGTGCCGGGCTCGGGGCTGGTCAAGGCGCAGGCCGAGGCCGAGGGGCTCGACCTCGTGTTCACCGAAGCCGGGTTCGAATGGCGCGAGGCGGGCTGTTCGATGTGCGTCGCGATGAACGGCGACAGGCTGGAGCCGGGGCAGCGCAGCGCCTCGACCTCGAACCGCAATTTCGAAGGGCGTCAGGGCCGGGGCGGGCGCACGCACCTGCTCTCGCCCGCGATGGCGGCAGCGGCGGCGGTGACCGGCGCGCTGACCGACGTCCGAACGCTGGAGGCCATGGCATGAGCGCACCGCTGATCCGACTCGAGACCCGGGCGATCTCGCTGCCCGAGACCAACACCGACACCGACATCATCTTCCCGGCGCGTTTCCTCTTGAAGATCGACCGCGACGGCATGGACGAGTGCCTGTTCCGCGACCGCCGCGTCGGGCCTGAGGGCGAGGCGCTCGACCACCCGTTCGACGACCCCGCGCTGCGCGACGCGCAGGTGCTGGTGGCGGGGCCGGGCTTCGGCTGCGGTTCCTCGCGCGAGCAGGCGGTCTGGGCGCTGGTCGACTGGGGCATCCGCGTGGTCATCGCGCCGGATTTCGGCGACATCTTCGCGGGCAACGCCGCCAAGAACGGTCTGCTCTGCGTGCGCCTGCCCGCCGATACCTGCCGCACGCTGGCGGCGCGGGCGGACGCGGGCGCGCGCTTCGGCGTGGATCTGCCCGCGCGGGTGCTGACGGTGGACGGTGCGCGGGTGGCAGGTCTCGACCTTTCCGACGCGGCGGTGCAGGCTTTCGGCGAAGGCTGGGACGAGATCGACGTGATCCTCAACCGCGAGATCGACGAGATCCGGCGCTTCGAGGACGATCACCGCGCCCGCCAGCCGTGGCTGTTTGCCTGAGGCGGGCAACCGGAAGAAGGAAAGACCATGACCGCAATCGACACCGTCGCCATCGTTGGCGCCGGGCTGCTGGGGCAGGGCTGGGCCATCGTGTTCGCCCGTGCCGGAAAGACCGTGCGCATCTTCGACGCCCGCGACGACGCCGAGGCCCAGATCCGGCCGCAGATCGTCGCCGCGCTTGCCGAGATGCAGGCGGCGGGGCTTTGCGACGCGCCTGACGACTGGCTCGCGCAGATGAGCTTTGCAAAGACGCTCGGGGACGCGGTCGGGGCGGCGGATTACGTGCAGGAATCCACCTTCGAGCGCATCGACGTGAAGCGCGAGATCAGTGCTGCCATCAGCGCCGTGCTGCCTGAGCACGCAATCTGCGGCTCGTCGACCTCGGGCTTTCCCGGCTCGGCCTTCCTCGATCATTGCGACAACCGCGCGCGCATGCTGGTCATGCACCCGGTCAACCCGCCGCACCTCGTGCCCATCGTCGAGATCGTGCCGACGCCCTGGACCGATCCCGCGGTCCCCGTCCGCGCCCGGGCGCTGATGGAGGAGGTGGGCCAGTCGCCGGTGTCGCTCGACCGCGAGATCCCGGGCTTCGTGCTCAACCGCCTGCAGGGCGCGCTGCTCGACGAGGCCTTCGCGCTGCTGGCCGAGGGCTATGCCAGCGCCGAGGACATCGACCGCACGGTGCGCGACGGGCTGGGGCTCCGCTGGGCCTTCATGGGACCGTTCGAGACCATCGACCTCAACGCGCCGAAAGGGCTCGCCGATTACGCCGAGCGGCTCGGACCGATGTTCGCGGGCTTTGCTGAGCAACGGCAGGCGGACCGCGACTGGCGCCCCGAGGCGGTGGCCCGGGCCGATGCCGAGCGGCGCGAGGCGCTGCCCGAGACCGGGCTCGCCGACCGGCGCAACTGGCGCGACGCCATGCTCATGGCGATCCTGCGGGCGAAACAGCAGGGCTGAACGCCCTGCGCTGACGACGACAAGACCGACGAAAGAGGACGGATCATGCAGGGCTTCACCTTCAACACCACGCCTTCTGTGGTCTTCCGCGATGGCGCCGCGGCAGACCTGGGCGCCATCGCGGGCGCGCGGCTTGGGCCGCGGGTGCTCTTTGTCACCGACCCGGGCCTGCGCAAGCTGGGGCTCTGCGACGGGGCCATCGCCTCGCTCGAGGTCGCGGGCGCCGAGGTGACGCTCTACGACCGCATCGAGCCCGACCCGACGCTCGCCATCCTCGACGAGGCCACCGAGGCCGGCCGGGCGGCGGCGGTCACCGGGGTCGTGGGCTTCGGCGGCGGCTCGTCGCTCGACATCGCCAAGGTCGCGGCGCTTCTGCTCGGCTCGGGCGAGCCGCTGGACGAGGCGTGGGGCGTCGGCAACGCCAGGGGCCCGCGCCTGCCGCTGGTGCTGGTGCCGACGACGGCGGGCACCGGTTCGGAGGTGACGCCGGTGTCGATCCTGACGGTGAGCGCGGTCGAGAAGCGCGGCGTCTCGTCGCCGGTGATCCTGCCGGATCTGGCGCTGCTCGACCCGTCGCTGACCGTCGGCCTTCCGGGGGCGATCACCGCTGCCACCGGCGTCGACGCCATGGTCCACGCCATCGAGGCTTATGCCTCGGCCAGCCCCAACAACAACCCGCAGAGCCGGATGCTGGCGCGCGAGGCGCTGCGGCTGCTCGGCGCCAACATCGAGACCGCCTACACCACGCCGGGCGACGTCGCCGCGCGCGGCGCGATGCTCTACGGCTCGATGCTGGCGGGGCAGGCCTTCGCCAACTCGCCGGTGGCCGCGGTGCATGCGCTGGCCTACCCGATCGGCAGCGGCTTCCACATCCCGCACGGGCTCTCGAACGCGCTGGTGCTGCCGCATGTGCTGCGCTTCAACGCGCCCGAGGCCCACGCCACCTACGCCGAGATCGCGCCCGACGCCTTCCCGGCGCTGGCGGAGATCGCCGACAGCGCCGCCCGCTGCGACGCCTTCATCGCCGCGCTCGAGGCGCTGGCGGCGCGGCTTGACCTGCCGCCACGGCTGCGCGACGTGCAGATCCCCGAGAGCGCGCTCGAGGGCATGGCGCGCGACGCGATGCTGCAGCAGCGCCTGCTGGTCAACAACCCGCGCCCCGTCACCGAGGCCGACGCGCTGGCGATCTACCGCGCCGCGTGGTGAGGCACCATGCCCTGCCCGGCTGCGACCGGTGGGGGCGGTCGTTGCGCGATGATGTCGCCGTCGTGGCCTCGGGGGACAGTTCTGTCGCCACGTTCTGAGCGCGGAACGGCTGGACGCCGCGCGTAGCGGCGGTTTCTGCTGCGTGGGCGTGCTTGGCGTGTCCGTGGCGTGGAGACAGGCGTTCATACCGCGATGATGCGCAACGGTTTGCTTCGCGAAGCCCCGAGCGGGCTTCGAGACCTCTGGCAGATTACGCTCCGGCTTCCGGCGCTGCCCAGCGACCCCTGAAAAACGCCGTCAGGGCCGTGTCACGGGCAACCCGATGCGGGCCCTGAACCGCTCCATTTCGTGCTCCGGGGGGCGCTTGCCGGTGTAGATCTCGACGTATTTCGGGAAGCGCTCGAACCGCTCGTCGAGGCTCTCGGTCACCCGCATCGAGATGTAGCCCACCTGCACCAGGTAGATCGTGCGGGCGCGGACGTCGGCGTCCTCGGCGGTGTGGCCCCAGCTTGCGAGCAACATGCGCAGCGCGTCGAGCCGTTCGGCATCGGCCTGCTGCAGCCGCGCCAGCACCGCGTCGTCCTGCTGCGCCCAGGCCCGTACCGCAAGCTCGAGCCCGGTGTCGAAGAGCCGGTCCGACAGGAACACCGAGATCACGTTCAGCATCGCCTCGGTCTCGGTCGCGGCATAATCGCGGGTCGCCGCGACGAGGGGGCGGGTGGTGCTCGCCTCCCAGCGATCGAGCAGCCCCGACAGCAGCGCCTTCCGATCCTTGAAGAACCAGTAGAAGCTGGTGCGCGACAGCCGCAGCGCCTGTGCCAGCGGCATGATCTTCACCGCGTCGACGCCGCCGCTCACCAGCGCCTCGTAGGCCGCGTCGAGCCATACATCGGGGGAGCCGCGCCAGCCCCGGTCGGGAAGATCGGTCTCGGTCATGTCGCCCCTCGCTGCGGTTCTCCCTCCCTTGTCCATAAAATGTGCGCGGCTGTCCAGTTTCTGCGATGTCCGTGAGAGACAGACCTGAACGAAATCTTGACATGAGTGCACAGTTTGGGAATCGTGACCGGAGTTCGACAGGCACCTGTCTTCCCGGAGGCACCGACATGAGCACTGATCCCCTGCTGCTGCCCTACCAGCTCAAGCACCTGACCCTGAGAAACCGCATCCTCATCACCAGCCACGAGCCGGCCTATCCCGAGGACGGCATGCCCAAGGACCGCTACCGCGCCTATCACGTGGAGCGGGCGAAGGCGGGCGTGGCGCTGACGATGACCGCGGGGTCGGCCTCGGTGTCGCGCGACAGCCCGCCGGTCTTCAACAACATCCTCGCCTGGAAGGATGAGGTGGTGGGCCACATGAAGAAGCTCGTCGGCGAGTGCCACGACGAGGGCTGCGCGGTGATGATCCAGCTCACCCACCTTGGCCGCCGCACCCGCTGGGACAAGGGCGACTGGCTGCCGGTGGTCTCGCCGGGCTACGAGCGCGAGCCGGCGCACCGGGCCTTCCCAAAGAAGATGGAGGACTGGGACATCGCCCGCATCATCGAGGATTACGGCGACGCGGCCGAGCGGATGAAGGCGGCGGGGCTCGATGGCATCGAGCTCGAAGCCTACGGCCACCTGTTGGACCAGTTCTTCTCGCCCCTGACCAACGATCAAGACGCGCCTTACGGCGGCGATCTCGACAACCGCATGCGCTTTGCCTTCGACGTGCTGCGCGAGATCCGCAGGCGCTGCGGCGAGGAGTTCCTCGTGGGCGTGCGCTACAGCGGTGACGAGTGTCTCCCCGGCGGGTTCGGCAAGGCCGAGGGGCTGGCCATGTCGCAAAAGCTCAAGGACAGCGGGCTGGTGGATTTCCTCAACGTCGTGCGCGGCCACATCGACACCGACCCGGGGCTGACCGACGTCATTCCGATCCAGGGCATGCGCAACGCGCCGCATCTGGATTTCGCCGGCGAGATCCGCGCGGCGACGAATTTCCCGACCTTCCACGCGGCCAAGATCCCCGACGTGGCGACCGCGCGCCACGCCATCGCCAGCGGCAAGCTCGA
Source organism: Salipiger thiooxidans (assembly GCF_900102075.1). Classification (GTDB taxonomy): domain Bacteria; phylum Pseudomonadota; class Alphaproteobacteria; order Rhodobacterales; family Rhodobacteraceae; genus Salipiger; species Salipiger thiooxidans. The sequence continues at coordinate 150,123 of NZ_FNAV01000008.1, forward strand.
CATGGTGGGCATGACCCGCGCGCACATGGCCGACCCGCATCTCGTGCGCAAGATCGTCGAGGGGCGCGAGGACGACATCCGCCCCTGCGTCGGTGCCAATTACTGTCTCGACCGGATCTACCAGGGCGGCATGGCGCTTTGTCTGCACAACCCCTCCACCGGGCGCGAGATCGAGATGCCGCACGCCATCGAGAAGGCGGCCGAGGCCAAGCGGGTGACCGTCGTGGGCGCAGGCCCGGCGGGGCTCGAGGCGGCGCGGGTGGCGGCCGAGCGCGGCCACATCGTCACCGTGCTCGAGGCGGCCGACCAGCCCGGCGGGCAGATCCGCCTGACGGCGCGGCAGGAGCGGCGGCGCGAGATGATCTCGATCGTCGCCTGGCGCTTCGAGCAATGCGAGAAGCTGGGCGTGAGCTTCCGCTTCAACACCTTCGCCGAGATGCATGACGTGCTCGCCACCGAGCCCGACGAGGTGATCGTCGCCACCGGCGGGCTGCCCCACACCGAGGTCCTGGGCGCGGGCAACGAACTGGTGGTCTCGGCATGGGACATCCTCTCGGGCGACGTGGTGCCGGGCCGGACGGTGCTGGTCTACGACGATGCGGGGGACCATGCCGGTCTGATGGCCGCGGACATGATCGCCGAGACCGGGGCCTCGGTCGAGATCGTCACCCCGGACCGCAGCTTCGCGCCCGAGGTGATGGCGATGAACCTCGTGCCCTACATGCGCAACCTGCAGAAGCGCGACACCACCTTCACGGTGACGTGGCGGCTGGCAGAGGTGCAGCGCGAGGGCAACGGGCTGCGCGCGGTGCTGGGTTCGGACTACGGCGCCTTCAGCCGCGAGCGGCAGGTCGACCAGGTGGTGGTGAACCACGGCACGCGGCCGCTGGACGATCTCTACTTCGAGCTGAAGCCGCTGTCGCGAAACCTGGGAGAGGTCGATTACGAGGCGCTCGCGACCGGCGGGGTTCAGGCGGTCGAGGCGAACCCCGAGGGGCGCTTCCGGCTCTACCGCATCGGCGACGCCGTGGCCTCGCGCAATACCCACGCGGCGATCTACGACGGGCTGCGGCTGGCGCGGGCGCTGTAGGGGGAGGGGGCGTGAGCCACAAGCCTTTGGCCCGGGGCACCCCGGGTCGCGCCCGACCCTCCCCCCGGGAGGGCGCTCTGGCGATGCTGTGCGGGGCTCGGGCGGCGTTTCTGCTTTAGGGTGCGGCGCCCAAGGTCGGCGTTCCGAATGCGCCCACCCAGGGTCGGGCGCGACCCTCCGCACGCCGTACAGCCGTAGAGGCGCTATCATGACGAAAACGGCGGCGCGGGTCGCCCCGCGCCGCCGTCGATGTCAGACGTCCGCGCTTACTCGGCGCAGGCGCGGATCTTCTCGAGATCCGGACCGTCGGGGTTCCGGCCGAGGTTGAACGGGGCCGAGGCCGAGCGCCAGCTGGAATAGTCGGCGAGGTACTCGAGCTGGCTCAGGTAGACCTTGGCCGAGGTCGGGTTCTCGCAGGCCACTTCCTCGATGACCTCGTTGGCGGTCTCCTGGATCTTGGCGAGCGACTCGTCGTCCATGCGGGTGATCTCGTTCACTTCGCCGAACTGCTTGTACGCGTCGTTGGCGCGGCGCTCGGTGAAGGCCAGGGACCAGAGCATCGTCGCGTCCGCGGCGATCTGCAGCTTCTCCTGCGTCTCGGCGCTCAGCGCGTCCCAGGACGCCTTGTTGATCATCACGCCGAAGACCGACGCGGACTGGTGCCAGCCCGGGGTCGCCCAGAAGCCGGTGACCTGCTGGAAGCCGCCCGACCAGTCGACGTTGGGGGTCGAGAACTCGGCACCGTCGATGACACCGCGCTCAAGCGACTGGTAGATCTCGCCGCCGGCCATGGAGACCTGGCTGCCGCCGAGCTTGTTCAGCAGGCGGCCCTGCTCGAGACCCGACACGCGCAGGCGCTTGCCCTGCAGGTCGGCGATCGAGCTGATGGATTCCTTGGTGTGGAAGCCGGACTCGTTGTTGGTCACGGCGTAGGGCAGGTAGACCATGCCGAACTTGCCGTAGGTCTCGTTGTAGATCTCCTTGCCGCCCCACTGCTGGATCCAGTTGACGTAGTCGACGGCGTTGAAGAGGCTCGAGGTCGTCGCGAGCGGCGAGAACGCCGGGTCGCGGCCGGCCCAGTAGCCCGGCCAGTCGGCGCCGGCCTGCACGATGCCGCCTTCGACCGCGCCGAAGACCTCGCCCGCGGGGACCAGGCTGCCGCCTTCGAAGAACTCGATGTTGAGCTCGTCACCGGCCAGCTTGTTGGCGAGGTCGACGAAGTGCTTGTCGAATTCGATGAGCTCGAGCGACGACGGCCAGGTGGTGGTCATCTGCCAGCTCTGCTGGGCGGCTGCAGCGCCGGCGGCGAGGGTCAGGGCGAAGCTGGCGGAGGCCAGGGTCTTGCCGATTTTCATGTAAGTCTCCTCCTTACTCATTTCGGTTGATACAGGGTCTCCGGCAGCCAGGTGACGAGCTGCGGGAAGAAGGCGATGGCCAGTGCCATCAGGACGATCAGCCCGATGAAGGGAAGAACGCCAAGGATGATGTCACCCGTGCTCACGTCCTTCGGTGCCAGCGCCCGCATGTAGAAGAGCGCGTATCCGAAGGGTGGCGTCAGGAACGAGGTCTGCAGCACCACGGCGGTCAGCACCACGAACCAAAGCTCGCTCACCCCCATCTCCTGCACGATGGGCAGGAAGATCGGGAAGGACAGCAGCACGATGCCGGTCCAGTCGAGGAACATGCCGAGCACGAAGACGATGAACATCATCACGGTAATCAGCATCCACGGCTCCATGTCGAGCGAGCGCATCAGTTCCTGCGCGGCGCGCAAGCCGCCGGTGATGTTGAACACGCCGGTGAAGGCGGTGGCGCCGACCACGATGAAGAGGATCATCGCAGAGGTGCGCGCGGTCTCGTAGAGCGCCGAGCGGAACGTGGCCCATTCGAAGCGGCCGCGGAAGATCACGATGCCGAGCGCCAGCGCAGCGCCGATCGCCGATGCCTCGGTTGCGGTGGCGATGCCGGCGAGCATGGTGCCGAGGATGCCGAAGATCAGCACGAGCGGCGGCATGGCCTCGAGGATCAGCATGCGGATCAGCGTGGCGCGCGACACCTTCTCGTCGATGGCGACGGAGGGCGCGAGGTCGGGACGGATCAGCGCCACCAGCGCCACGTAGGCCGCGTAGAGAATGCCGAGGATGATGCCGGGACCCATTGAGCCCGCGAACAGCTCGCCCACCGAGAGCGACGAGTTCGACGACATCAGGATCAGCATGATCGACGGCGGGATAAGGATGCCGAGGCAGCCGGACGCGGCGATGACGCCGGTCGTCAGGCGCTTGGAGTAGCCGTATTGCAGCATCGGTTTCAGCGCCATCACGCCCATCACGGTGATCGAGGCGCCGATGATGCCTGTCGTGGCGGCAAGCAGGATCGAGATGAACACCACCGCAAGGCCGAGCCCGCCGGTGACCCGCGACATCAGCAGGCGCAGGGTCTCGAACATGCGGTCGGTCACGCCGGAGTCGGACAGGAACCGCGCCATCAGCACGAAAAGCGGGATGGCGATCAGGATGTAGTTGTCCAGCACCTCGCCGAAGATGCGGTTGATGACGATGCCGAGCACCATCGGCTTGCCCGCGATGACCGCGCCGAGCACGGCGGTGCCGCCGAGGACAAAGGCCAGCGGGTGCCCCATGAACAGGCCGACCAGCAGCAGGCCGGCCATGATGAGACCGATGACTTCACCTGACATAGTGCTGCTCCGGCTTGTTGAGGACGAGTTTCAGCACTTCCGAGATCCCCTGGATCAGCAGCAGGCAGGCGGCGACGGCCATGGCGATCTTCACCGGGTAGACGGGCATCTGGATGGCGCCGTAGGTGGTCTCGTTCTGCGCGTAGGAGCGCATGGCGAATTCCCAGCTCTTGGTCACGAAGACCCAGGTGAACGGGAAGAAGAAGATCAGGTAGCCGAGAAGGTCGACGACGCGGCGCAGCTGCGGCCTGAGATTGTCGATCACGAGATCCACGCGCACATGCGACTGGTGCCGCAGGGCGTAACCGCCGAGCATCACGAAATAGAACCCGTAGAGCATCTTGGTCAGATCGAACGCCCAGAGCGTCGGCGCGTTGAAGCCGTACCGCATCACCACGTCGTAGATGATCATCCCGGCAAATATGACTGCGACAAACGAGACCGCTTTCCCGACGATCTCGTTCAACCCGTCGATCAGACGGATCAGAATCATGGTATTCCCTCCCCTGCAAAGGTGCACGCCAAAACATCGGGCTCAACCTTTCGCGAGGCAGTCTATGGACAGCCATCGGGGGTTTGACATGGACAATTTTGCAGATCATGACTGCAACCATGCAGGACGGCTTCGACTGGAACGATCTCAAGGTGTTTCTGGCGCTTCACCGGATGAAGCGCATGACCGACGCGGGCCGGGTGCTCGGGGTCGACCAGACGACCATTGCCCGGCGGGTGAAGGCGCTCGAGGCGGCGATCGGCACCCACCTATTCGTGCGCCGGGCCGACGGCTTCGAGCTGACCAGGGCGGGGCTGCGGATCCTGCCCTTCGCGCTCGAGATCGAGCACTCGGGCGAGAAGCTGCACGAGCAGATCTCGGGCGAGGACATGCGCCTCGCAGGAAGGGTACGGATCGGCGCTCCGGACGGGCTTGGAACCTTCTTCCTGCCGGCGATCCTGACGCGATTCCAGCGCGATAACCCCGAGGTCGACGTCGAGGTGGTGCCGAGCTCGCGGCAGTTCCGGGTGGCGGAGCAGGAGGTGCATCTGGCGCTCTGGCTGTCGCTGCCGGAAAGCGGCCGGCTGCTGGCGCGCAAGCTTGCCGACTACAACCTGCATTTCTTCGCCTCGCCCGACTATCTCGAGCGCCACGGCATGCCGATGTCGCTCGCGGACCTGCAGGATCACCGGCTGGTGGGCTACATCGCCGACATGCTGTTTTCGCCGGAAGTACGGTTCTTGGAGGAGCTCGGCCTGCGCCGCCTCGTGCGCTTCGCCTCGAGCTCGATGGCCGCGCAGCGCGAGGCCATCCGCGAGGGTGCGGGGCTCGGAATCCTGCCGCGGTTCATGGCCCTGAACGACCCGGGGCTGGTGCCCGTGCTGACCGACCGCTACCTGCTCAAGCGCACGGTCTGGATCGTCAGCCACCAGAGCACCGAGGACCTTGCCCGGGTGCGGGCGGTGTCCGAGTACCTTCAGCGCGCGGCCCGCTCGCGGCGGGACCTGCTGCTGTTGCCGCAGGGCACGTGAGGTGGTGGGGCGTTTGGTGTGCGGTGAGGATTGAGCGGTCGGGCTGCGCCTGTTGCGAGGGCAGGACCGGGGGTTTCACACCCCCGGACCCCCGTGGAGTTTAGGGGCAAGATGAAGCCCGGGCGTGGTGCCCCGGGGTTGGGGGTTTCCGCGGGTGGTCAGTATTGGAAGAGGGCGCCGGCGGAGCGGACCTCTTCGGTGATGAACTCCGAGCAGATCCGGATCCGGGACAGGTCGCGCAGCTCGCTGTGGACCACCAGCCAGAACGACCGGCCCAGCCGCACTTCGTCGGGGAGCACCTGTTCCAGCCCCGCGTGATCATGGGCGAGGAAGCGCGGCAGCACGCAGAGCCCGCCGCCCGCCAGCGTCATGTTCATCTGCGCGGGCAGGCTTGAGCTGGTCAGCCACGGCGCGATGTCGCGTGACAGCTGCGGGATGTAGTCGAGCTCGCGGGCGTAGATCAGGTCCTGGATGTAGCCGAGGATGCCGTGGTGGCGCAGGTCCGACAGCGTCTCGGGGCGGCCGCGCTCGCGCAGGTAGCCGTGCGATCCGTAGAGGCCGAGCTCGTAGTTGGTGAGCTTGTGGGCGTGCAGCCGGCCCTTGCTGGGGCGGGCGAGGCTCACCGCCATGTCGGCCTCGCGCTTGGTCAGGCTGAACTGCCGGGGCAGGGTGACGAGCTCGAGCTTCAGCCCCGGCTGTGCCTGCCCCAGGCGCACCAGCGCGGGGGCGAGGAAGCTGCTGCCGAAGCCCTCGGGCGCGCCGATGCGCACGGTTCCCGCGATGCGCGAGGTCTCGCCCGAGATGTCGCTGGCGGCCTGCAGCGCGATGGTCTCGACCCGCTGCGCCGCCGCGAGGAAGCGCTCGCCCTGCGGGGTCAGGCTGTAGCCCGACACGGTGCGGTCGAAGAGCCGGGCGTCCAGTGCCTCTTCCAGCGTCTTCACCCGGCGGCTCAGCGTGGTGTGGTCGATTCCCAGTTTCTGCGCGGCGAGCGTCAGCCGCCCGGTCCGGGCGATGGCCAGAAACCATTCCATCGCGCCCCAGTCGAAGTCTTGTGTCATATGCGATTCCATGCAACCCAGATGCGAGGATTTCACAGTTTACGTGCGCAGGCCACCATGCTTACGTCGCGCGGCAATCGGGCGGTGCGGGAGGCAGCCATCCGGTCTGCGCCGACGGAGGAGCGGAGCGTCGCCGTTGACAGGGCCGCTGCCCTGAGGTGACGTCGGGCGCGGAGCAGGCGACCCCGGGGAGGGGGTCGCCACTGCCATGCCATCGCCATGACAGGTGGAACAGCCGGCGCGCGCGCCGCGAGAGGAGAGAACAGCATGAAGATCGCATTCATCGGACTGGGCAACATGGGTGCGCCCATGGCCGCCAACCTTGCCAAGGCGGGTCACGAGGTCACCGGCTTCGACGTCGCGGGCGCCAGCGCCGAGGGCGTGGCGGTGGCGGAGTCCTCCGTGGCGGCCGTGGCCGGGGCCGAGGTGGTCATCACCATGCTGCCCAACGGCGCCATCCTGCGCGCCGTCGCCGACGAGGTGATCCCGGCAATGGCTGAGGGCGCGGTGCTGCTCGACTGCTCGACCGTCGACGTGGAAAGCGCCCGCGCGGTGGCGTCGCAGGCCGAGGCCGCGGGGCTGGGTGCGCTTGACGCGCCGGTCTCGGGCGGCATTGGCGGCGCGGCGGCGGGCACGCTGACCTTCATGGTGGGCGGCTCGGATGCGGCCTTTGCGGTGGGCAAGCCGCTCTTCGACATCATGGGCCAGAAAGCGGTGCATTGCGGCCCCTCGGGCGCCGGTCAGGCCGCCAAGATCTGCAACAACATGATCCTCGGCGTCACCATGATCGCCACCTGCGAGGCCTTCGCGCTCGCCGACAAGCTGGGGCTCGACCGGCAGTCGATGTTCGACGTGGTCAGCACCTCGTCGGGCTATTCGTGGTCGATGAACGCCTACTGCCCTGCGCCGGGCGTCGGGCCGCAGTCGCCCTCGGACAACGACTACAAGCCCGGCTTCGCCGCCGAGCTGATGCTCAAGGACCTTGGCCTGTCGCAGCAGGCGGCCGAGGCGGCCGATGCCGACACGCCCATGGGCCAGCGCGCGCTCGAGCTCTACCGCAGCTTCGTCGAGGATGAGAGCGGCCGCGGCATGGACTTCTCGGCCATGCTGCCCCGCTTCGAGAAGCGCGGCCGTGGCTGACGGCGCAGGTGCGGAGCTGAACGGGGTGGTGCGCTTCGAGGTGAAGGGCGCCATCGCGCTCATCACCCTCGACCGGCCCGATCAGCGCAACTGCATCAACGCCGAGGTGGCGGGCGCCCTGCGCGCCGCCATCCGGCGGCTCGAGGCGGACCCGTCGCTGCGCGTCGGCGTGCTGTGCGGCAACGGCCGGGTGTTCTGCGCGGGCATGGACCTCAAGGCGCTGTCCGAGGGCAAGGTCGAGGAGGTGCTCTTCGGCGAGGGCCGCTTCGCCGGCATCGTCAGCCTCGAGCGCCGCAAGCCGTTGATCGCGGCAGTGCAGGGCGCGGCGCTGGCGGGCGGGCTCGAGATCATGCTGTCCTGCGACATGGCCGTGGCCGAGGAGGGCACCCGCTTCGGCATCCCCGAGGCGCGCATCGGCCTCGTGGCGGCGGCGGGGGGCGTGTTCCGCCTCGCGCAGCGGATCCCGCCGGCGCGGGCGCGCGAGCTGGTGCTGACCGGCGCACCCTTCACGACCGACGAGGCGCTGGCCTGGGGCCTGCTCAACCGCGTGGTGCCCGAGGGCGAGGCGCGCGCCGCTGCCTTGGCGCTGGCCGAGGAGGTGCTGAAAAGCGCGCCGGAGTCGGTGACCGAGGGGCTGCGTCTGGCGCGTCTGCTCGAGCTGGAAGCCGAGCAGCGGGCATGGCCGGTGAGCGACGACATCATCCGCCGGCTCATGGTGAGTGCCGACGCCATGGAGGGTGCCCGCGCCTTCATCGAGAAGCGCCCGCCGGTGTGGTCGACGCCCGGAGACGTCACGGACTGACCGGATGGACCGACCGGACTCCGCCGCGTGAGTGCCGCGGGGCGGGGCCATCTGCGGCGGGAGCCTCCGGCGCAGGGCGACCGGATCGCCGCCCGGCTTTGGCACGTAAACCCTGACCGATGTTCGACCTGCAAACACCATGCCCGGGACTTCGACGGCGTTGCAATTCCGGCAACCTCTCGTGGTCCGGGCCCGGTTGAGCCGTCCGGGACATCATCCGTCCGTGATTTTTACCGCGCCGCGCCCGACGGTCCCGACGCCTTTGAAGCTGTTTTCCCGATCTCGCAGGCGCTGCCGGATGTGATCGTGGAGACGTTCATTTGCTCAGCCAGTCATGTCTGCATGGCGCCGCGATCCTGTCGCTGGCGCTGCTCACGGCCTCCGGCGCATCTGCCGAATCCGGACAGGCCTGCAAGGTCTGCAGTCTCGATCCCACGGGCGACAGTCTCCTTTCTCTGCGCAGCGGGCGGGTCTCCTCGCATGGCACGCCGATGACGCTGGATCCGGGCTCGGTGGTCGAATCCCGCGGGACGATACAGGGCAAGTGGGTGCTGGACGTCATCGAGCGCTTCGCGGCGGCACACCTCCAGCTCGACCGCAGTATCGCGGGGCGCCCGATGCGGTTGCCAGGCGAGGGCCTCGGCCATGGGCCGCCCGTCGTGAGCCCCACCGGCGACGTGATGGCCGTTGGCGGTCAGCGCCTGCCGCTCGACTGTCGGCAGACGGTCGTAGATGCGCGGGTCCTTCCGCACGGCGCCGGGGATGGTCGGGAAATTGTCGCCGTACGGCACCAGCGCGGCGCTGTCCGTGGCCACCGAGGTGCCGATGATCCCCATGGCGACGTCGATGTTGGCGCTGCGCGGCGCGGGCGGGTCACTTATCCGGTCACCGGTCGTCGCCGCGACCTCGACATTGGCCTGCATGGCGTTGACGATGGGCAGCCTGTGCCCGGGCGTGGCGCGGTCAAGGATGTCGCCTCGTCTGGCAGGGCGCGCGCGGTGGCCCTGGCGAGGGCAGGAGAATTTCTGCCGACATGGCAGGAGGTTGCGCAACCTCCCGCGTCCTGCCGCGTTGAGTTTGGCGAATAAGTGAGTCACGATGACAGAGTTTCAGGACCTACTGCAAAACCGCGAAGCCTTGATCGCACTCGGGCTGATCGTCGGGCTTTTCACCTTCTTCATGCTCGAGCTCTACCCGCCGGAGGTGCCAGCGGCGGGATTGGCGGCACTCTTCGTGGCGCTCGGCTACGTCGGGCCGGACGAGCTGCTCTCGGTGTTCTCGAACCCGGCGCCGCTGACCATCGGGGCAATGTTCGTGCTCTCGGGCGCGCTGGTGCGCACCGGGGTGCTCGAGGCGGTCTCGGACACCGTCATCCGTCAGGCGAAGGAGCGGCCGGCGCTGGCGCTCGCGGTGATCTTCGGCGTGACGCTGGTTGCCTCGGGCTTCGTCAACAACACGCCCGTGGTGCTGGTGCTGATCCCGGTGGTGATCCGGCTCGCGGCGGCGCTCGGCAAGGCCCCGACGCGGCTGCTGATCCCGCTCAGCTACGTGGCGATCCTTGGCGGCACCTGCACGCTGATCGGCACCTCGACCAACCTGCTGGTCGATGGCGTCGCACGCGGGCAGGGGCTCGAGCCGTTCTCGATCTTCGAGATCACGCCCATCGGCATCGCGGTGGCATTGGCGGGCGGGGTGACGCTTGCACTGCTCGGCCGCTGGCTGCTGCCCGACCGCGAGGCCAGCGACCCCGAGCAGATGCTGGGCGAGACCACGTTTCTCTCTGAGGCGGTGCTGGCGGACGACACCTACGCCGGTCGTCCGCTTTCGGATATCGCGCCGCTGTCGCGCGGGGGCGTGCGGGTGACCGCGGTACGCCGCCGGGGCGAGCCGCTGCCCGCGCCACTCGAGGAACAGGTGCTGCAAAGGGGCGATACGGTGATCTTCCGCGCGCCGACCTCGGAGCTGCTGACCCTGCACGACGATCCCGGCCTCAAGATCGGTCTGCGCCGTGGCGAGCCGCAGGAGGGCGAGCTGGTCACCGTCGAGGTCATCGTCTCGCCCCGCAAGTCGAGCCTCGGGCGCAGCCTCGGCAGCATGTCGCTGGGCCGGCGCTTTGGCGTGCGGGTGCTGGGCGCGCACCGGCACGAGCACATCGCCGGGCCGGATCTGGGCTCGGTGCGGCTGCGCCCGGCGGACAAGCTGCTGCTCGAGGGGCCGGCGACTGCCTTCCAGTCGCTCGAGGACGAGGCGCAGCTGGTCTCGGTGAGCCGCCCCACCGGTCGCGCCTTCCGCCGTGGCCGCGCACCGCTGGTGCTGGCGGCGCTGGCGGCGGTCGTGGGGCTCGCGGCGGTGGGGGTGCTCGACATCGCCACGCTCTCGATCCTCGCGGTCGCGGCGATCCTCGTGCTGCGCTGCATCGACGCGGACGAGGCCTGGGGGGCCGTCGACGGCTCGATCCTCGTGCTGATCTTCGCGATGCTGGTGGTGGGGCTGGGCTTGCAGAACACCGGCGCGGTGGACCTGCTGGTGAGCTGGCTCGCGCCGCCCATCGCCGGGATGCCGCCGTTCTTCGCGCTGCTGACGGTCTACCTGCTGGCCTCGTTGCTGACCGAGACGGTGACCAACAACGCCGTCGCCGTGGTCTTCACGCCCATCGCCATCGGGCTGGCCGGGAGCACCGGGCTCGACCCGCGGGCGCTGACGCTGGCGGTGATGTTCGGCGCGTCGGCAAGCTTTGCGACGCCGATCGGCTACCAGACCAACACACTGGTCTACGGCGCCGGGAACTACCGCTTCTCGGATTTCCTGAAGATCGGCATCGCGATGAATGTCGTGGCGGCATTCGCGAGTTGCGCGGCGATCCTCTGGCTCTACGGCTGACCGCGTCCGGCACGCAAAAGGGCGGCGCCATCGCTGGCGCCGCCCTTGCTGTCTTAAAGACCGTCCTGTCGGATCAGAAGTGAGCCGAGCGGGTGGTCTCCGGCGCCTGCAGCGGCGGCGCGAACTTGGTCAGGTCGATGCCTTCCACCGCGGCCTTGTATTCGTCGGTGCTGGGCGTCCGGCCGAGGACCGCCGAGAGCACCACGACCGGGGTCGAGGCGAGCAGCGATTCCCCCTTCTTCTCGGAGCTGTCTTCCACGACGCGGCCCTGGAACAGGCGGGTCGAGGTCGCCAGAACGGTGTCGCCCCTTGCTGCCTTTTCCTGGTTGCCCATGCAGAGGTTGCAGCCCGGACGCTCGAGATACAGGATGTTCTCGTACTCGGTGCGGTTCTGGGTCTTGGGGAACAGGTCGTCGAACTCGAAGCCCGAGTACTTCTGCAGGATCTCCCAGTCGCCCTCTGCCTTGAGCTCGTCGATGATGTTGTAGGTCGGCGCGGCCACCACGAGGGGCGCCTTGAACTCGACCTTGCCGTTGGCTTTCTCAAGGTTCTTGAGCATTTGGGCGACGATCTTCACGTCTCCCTTGTGCACCATGCAGGAGCCGACGAAGCCCAGGTCCACCTTCTTCTCGCCGCGGTAGTAGGACACGGGGCGGATGGTGTCGTGGGTGTATCGACGCGACGGATCGGCGTTGTTGACGTCGGGGTCCGCGATCATCGGCTCGTCGATAAGATCAAGATCCACAACCACTTCCGCGAAATACTTCGCGTTGTCATCCGGCTTCAGTGCGGGCTTCTCGCCCGAACGGATCTCGGCGATGCGCTTGTCGGCCTTGGCGATGAGACCGGCGAGCGTGCCTGACTCGTTCTCCATGCCCTTGTCGATCATCACCTGGATGCGGTGCTTGGCAAGCTCCAGCGAGCCGATCAGGGTCTCGTCGTTGGAGATGCAGATCGAGGCCTTGGCCTTCATCTCCGCGGTCCAGTCGGTGAAGGTGAAGGCCTGGTCCGCGAGCAGCGTGCCGATGTGTACTTCGATGATGCGGCCCTGGAACACGTTGTCGCCGTGCTGTTCCAGCATCTGCTTCTGCGTTGCGTGAACAACATCGCGGAAGTCCATGTAATCCTTCATTTGTCCTTTGAAGGTCACCTTCACGGACTCGGGGATCGGCATGGTGGCTTCACCGGTCGCCAGCGCCAGCGCCACGGTGCCGGAGTCGGCGCCGAAGGCCACGCCCTTGGACATGCGGGTGTGGCTGTCGCCGCCCACGATGATGTCCCAGTCGCTGACGGTGATGTCGTTGAGCACCTTGTGGATCACGTCGGTCATCGAGTGATAGACGTGCTTGGGGTCACGGGCGGTGATCAGGCCGAAGTTGTACATGAACGACATCAGCTTGGGGATGTTGGCCTGGGCCTTCTTGTCCCACACCGACGCGGTGTGACAGCCAGACTGGTAGGCGCCGTCGACGCTGGGAGAGATGACCGTGGCGGCCATGGCTTCCAGCTCCTGCGCGGTCATCAGGCCGGTGGTATCCTGCGAGCCCACGATGTTGACCTGCACGCGCACGTCGGATCCGGCGTGCAGCACCTTGCCGGGCGTGGTGCCGCGGGCGTTGGCGTTGAAGATCTTCTCGACCGCGGTCAGGCCCTGGCCCTCGTGCGAGACTTCCTTCGACGGTGCGAAGACCGCGGGCGGGGTGACGCCCAGCGTCTCGGCCGCGAAGGTCTGCAGCATCTTGCCGAAGACCACGGCGTAGGAACCGCCGGCCTTCATGAACTCGACCTTGGCGGGGGTGAAGGCGCCCGACACGTCGGTCAGCTCTTCGCCGTCCTCGCTCAGCAGCGTCTTGGACTTGGTGTTGATCTTCAGCACGGTGCCGGTGGCGACCGAGTACTTCTGATCGAGGATCGGGTTGCCCTCGTTGTTGAGGATCGGCTTGCCGTTCTCGTCAAGCTTCTTGACCCAGTTCTTCAGGTCGAGCCCGATGCCGCCGGTGACGCCCACCGTGGTCAGGAAGATCGGCGAGATGCCGTTGGTGCCTGCGACGATCGGGGCGATGTTCACGAAGGGAACGTAGGGGCTGGCCTGCTTGCCGGTCCAGAGCGCCACATTGTTCACGCCGGACATCCGCGACGAGCCCACGCCCATCGTGCCCTTCTCGGCGATCAGCATCACGCGCTTGCCCGGGTGCTGCAGCTTCAGCGCCTCGATTTCCTTCTGCGCGGCTTCCGAGATCATGCACTTGCCGTGCAGCTCGCGGTCCGAGCGCGAGTGCGCCTGGTTGCCGGGCGACAGAAGGTCGGTCGAGATGTCGCCTTCGGCGGCGATGTAGGTCACCACCTCGATCTCGTCGTCGACCTCGGGAAGCTTGGTGAAGAACTCGGCCTTCGCGTAGCTCTCGAGGATGTCCTTGGCGATGGGGTTGCCGGCCTTGTAGGCAGCGGCGAGTCGGCCGGTGTCGGCCTCGTAGAGAAAGACCTGGGTCTTCAGGACCTCGGCCGCCTGCGTCGCGGTCTCGGCGTCGTCGCCGAGCGCGAGGTCGATCAGCACCTCGACCGAGGGGCCGCCCTTCATGTGCGACAGCAGCTCGAAGGCGAAGTCGGGGGTGATCTCTTCCACCACCGCGTCGCCGAGAATGATCTTCTTGAGGAAGGCCGCCTTCACGCCCGCGGCGCTCGTGGTGCCGGGCAGGGTGTTGTAAATGAAGAACTTCAGCGAGTCTTCGCGATGCTCGTTACCGGCTTCCTCGATCTGGGCGATCAGCTCCTCCACCAGTGCGCCATCGTCGATGGGCTTGGGGTGCAGACCGTCCGCCTTGCGCGTCTCGATTTCAGTTAGGTAGTCCGTGTACAAGCTCATGACGATCCCTACGATTCAAGGTTGGAGGAAACTTGAACACCGCTACGCAGCCACGTCACGCGGGCGGCCTCAAGCTTTCAGTATGCGGATGTATACCAAGCTCCATCGAGGAGCAAGAGGCTCTCGCAGGGGAAAGCGCGCAGCGCGTCGCGTGAGCAGAATCTTCGGGTGCTCACGCGTTGGTTGCAGGTTTTTTGCACGGAATTTTCACGGGTCCGACGCCCCAGGGGGCGCCGGAGCGACCGTCGGGAAGGTTCAGCCCGCGAAGTCGGCCCAGGCGGCGGCGAAATCGCGGGCCTTGGCGGCCACGGTCGCGGCGCTGTCGCCGGGCTTGTAGAGCGCGCTGCCAAGGCCGAAGCCCGCGACGCCCGCCGGCTTGAAGGGCTCCATGGTGGTGGGCGAGATGCCGCCCACGGGGAAAAGCCGGGTGCCCGTGGGCAGGATGGTGCGGATCGCCTTGATCACGACCGGGCCCACGAGCTCGGCCGGGAAGATCTTGAGCGCCGCGGCACCGGCGTTGAGTGCGGCATAGGCCTCGGTCGGGGTGGCGATGCCGGGGATGCAGATCATGCCCTTGGCCACGGCCTGGCCGATCACCGCCACGTCGGCGTGCGGCATCACCACGAGATCGGCGCCGATCGCGTCGAGCCGGTCGACGTCGGCGATGGTGGTGACGGTGCCCGCGCCCACCAGCGCATCGGCGGGCAGCGCCTTGCGCACCGCCGCGATGCTGTCGAAGGGCTGCGGCGAGTTCAGCGGGATCTCGATCAGGCGGAAGCCCTCGTCATAGAGCGTCTGTGCGATCTCCACCGCCTCTTCGGGGCGCAGGCCCCGCAGGATGGCGACGAGAGGAAGCGCGCTGCAGGCGGCGTCGAGGCGGGTGAGGCGGTCGGTGTCAGTCATCGGAATTCCCGGGTTCTGGGGTAAGCAGGCCCGCGTCACAGGCCAGACGGAAGAGGCCCGCGGGGGCCGGGTTGTCGATCGTCGCGGCGGCGCCGCGGCCGGAAAGCTGGCGCAGCGCGGTGTCGTAGCGGGCACAGAGCGCGCCGCTGCCCACCAGCAGCACCGGCCGGTCGCCCTGCGCGGCAAGGCCCGAGACGATCTCGGAGCCAATGAGCAGGCCCGAGAGGTAGTCGGCCAGCACGCCGCCGGGCAGGCGTTTCGTGAGCCCCAGCGTCCGGCTCCCGAAAAGCTGCCGGGTGAGATCGCCCGGTCCCGCGGTCGAGGCCTGCGCCACGCCCTGCGCAAAGGCCTCGGCATGGGTGTCTTCGGGCAGGGCCTCGTCGCTCATCAGCCGCCCTAGGATCGAGTGGGCGCGCAGCACGGCGAAGAGCTCGCCGGTCATGTAGGTGGCAAAGCCGGTGACGACGCCGTCCGCGACCTCGGCCCATTTCGAATGGGTGCCGGGCAGCACCAGCGTCGCCGCCTGCTGCCAGTCGGGATTGCCGGCGATGGCCCCGGCGATCTGGATCTCCTCGCCGCGCATCACGTCGGGGGTGCCGCCCTCGGGCTCGAAGACCAGCCCGGGCGCGATCAGCACCTCCTGGCCGCCGGAGGTGGCGACGCGGGTGGCAGCGCCGGGCAGGTCGGTGAGCGCTGCCGGGCAGGGCAGGTAGGGCACTTCGGCCCAGCCCTGCGCGCTGCCCACCATGCCGCCCGCCACCACCGGCACCCGGCTCGCCGCCAGCCAGTCGCCGCAGATCGCGGCAAAGGCCGCCTCGAAGCCCGGCACGCCCGGTTCGGGCAGGTGCTGAATGCCGTGGGCCGAGGCGCGGGTGTCGAGCACCCTGCCGCTGGCCGACATCAGGAAGGCGCGCAGGCTTGAGGTGCCCCAGTCGAGCGCCACGAGCGCGGGTGGGTCATCTGTCATCGTCGGGCCTCCAGCCCAGCTCTCGGGAAATCTCATCGGCATGGGCGATCACCAGCGGGGCGAGCCGCGCCATGCGCTCGTCGGGAAGGAAGGGGGTGGCGGAGGCCACGCTGAGCCCTGCCACGATGCGGCCCTCAATGTCGCGCACCGGCGCGCCGACGCAGCGGATGCCGCGCTCGTTCTCCTCGAGGTCAAGACTGTGGCCGCGCGCCCGGGTCTCGGCCATGTCGTCGCGGAAGACCTCCCACGGCCGTGGCGGCACCCGGCCCGCAAGCGCCGCCTGGGCAGGTGCGCTGCGGTCGTAGAGGGCGCGCAGCTCGGGGTCGGGCAGGTCGCAGAGCAGGGCCTTGCCGAGCCCGGTGAAGGCGAGCGGCATGCGCTGGCCGGGCCGTGAGCGCATCTCTAGCCCGCGCGTGCCGTCGATCTTGTCGAGGTAGAGCACCTCGTCCCCGTCCGGTACGCCCAGATGCACCGTGTCGCCGGTCGCCGCGGCGAGGCGTTGCAGCACCGGTGCTGCCAGCGCCAGCACCGGTTGCTGCGCGCGGGCGCGGGCGCCGAGGTGGATCAGCTCGGGGCCAAGCACGTAGCCCTTGCCGGGAATGCGGTAGAGGCAGCCTTCGGCCACGAGGCTGGCGAGCAGCCGTTGCGCCGTGCTGCGCGGCACGTCGAGCGCCGCGGCGATGCCCGAGGCGCTGCTGGTCCCTTCTCCCACGAGCCGCAGCACCGAAAGCCCGCGGCTCAGCGTCTGGGTGCCGCGCGACCCGTCGCCGGTGGTGTCCTTCGCCATGTCCGGATGCTCCGCCTGTGCCGGACAACCGTCGCCCGACACCTTGGCACATAGTAGCGGCGCGGGTCATGTGTCAATTGTTGAGATTTATGTCCATATAGTGAGGCAATGTCAGCGGCGTGAGGTGGACTCCCGGATCATCATCTCGAAGCCGAGGTCGACGCGGCGCTCGGTCACCGAGCCGGGGTTGTCGATTTCGGCCAGCAGCATGGCGATGGCGCGACTGCCGATCTCGCGGCGCGGCGTGGCGACGGCGGTGAGCGCAGGCACCATGTGGCGGGCCATCTCGATGTCGTTGTAGCTGCAGATGCCGAGCTGCCCGGGCACGGCGATGTGGCGCCGCAGCGCCTCCATCAGCGCGCCGACGGCGAGGTCGTCGTTGTTGCACATCACCGCGTCGGTGTCGGGCGCCTGGCTCAGCAGCTGCTCGAGCAGGTGCCCGCCCATGCCCACCGAGGAGGGCTGCGGCGTGGTGATGATGCGCCGGTCGTCGAGCATGCCCGCGCCCTCGGCGAACTCGCGGAAGGCGGCCAGCCGCCGCTGCGCCCGCGGGTCCATGCGGGCGCTGAGGAAGCCCGGCCGCCTGTAGCCGCATTCCTGCAGGTGCTGCGCACCGGCGCGCACCGCCGCCAGCTGGTCGAAGCCCACGCTCATGTCCACCGCGCCCTCGGCGATCTCCATGATCTGGACCACGGGGCAGGGGGCGGTTTCCAGCAGTCTGCGCCCGGTCGGGGTCTGGTCCATGGACGACACGATGAGGCCCGCAGGGCGCTGGCTCAGGAAGTTGCGGATCAGCCCCTCTTCCTCGAGCGCGCTGTAGCGGTAGTTGCCGATCTGCACGAAGTAGCGGGTGCCCTGCACGCCCTCGTAGACGCCGCGCAGCACGTCCGAGAAGACGTTGTTGGTGAGCGACGGCACCAGCAGACCGATGGTCGAGGTGCTGCGCGAGGCCAGCGCCGAGGCCGCGGGGTCCGGGGTGTAGCCGAGCCTCCGGATCGCCTCTTCGACCTTGCGGCGCGCCTTGTCCGACACGATCCCCGGAGAGCGAATCGTGCGGGAAACCGTGATCGCGCTAACACCCGCTTCGCGGGCCACATCCACCAGCGTGGGGCGATCTGAAGAGGTCTTGGTCTTGCGGGCCATCGGGCGTCTCGGGTCCTTCGTAATGTGCGCATATTTGCTGAACTTATCGAATCCTTCAAGAAATTCCGTCCATAAGCTCAGGCACATGGCCTCACGCTTCCGACAGAGGACATCGGAGGTGCGTCTCGCAGGGCCCCGCCGGCCAAGCCTGTCTGAGCGCATGACAGACAAAATGATTGCGCTGTCATTTCCTGTCGCCTATTTTGCGGTCGACTCGGAACGCGGCAGGGAACCGCGACGAGCCTGAACGGATCAACGGGAGGAACCCCCTTATGACGACCCTGACTCGCCGCAGCCTGTTCCTTGGCACCGCCGTCGCCCTCGCGCTGGCCGGGACCGCACAGGCGCAGGAATTCACGTTCCGCATCCAGTCCTCGGACCCGGCCGGCAACACCAACTTCGTGCTGCAGAAGGAATGGGCCGAGATGGTCTCGGAGAAGACCGACGGCCGCGTTGCCGTCGAGATGCTGCCGGTGGAAACCATCGTTGCGCACTCCGAGACGATGGACGCGGTCGCCGCGGGCATCCTCGACGGCCATTTCACCGACACCTCCTATGCCTCGGGCAAGGATCCGGCCTTCGGCCTGATCGCCAACCCCGTCGGCGCATGGTCCGACCCCAGCCAGATGTTCGACTTCATGAACAACGGCGGCGGCAAGGAGCTGATGAACGAGATGCTCGAGCCCTACGGCCTGCATTTCATCGGTGCCACCACCCCGGGCCTCGAGGCCTTCGTCTCGAAGGTTCCGCTGGATGGCGTGGACGACCTCCAGGGCCTGAAGCTGCGCGCCCCCGAGGGCATGGTGCAGAACGTCTTCGCCGCCGCGGGCGCCGCTCCGGTGAACCTGCCCGGTTCCGAGGTCTTCACCTCGCTCGACAAGGGCGTGATCGACGCGGCCGACTACAACACCTTCTCGACCAACGCGGCGCAGGGCCTGCACGACGTGGCCAAGCACCCGGTCTACCCGGGCTTCCACTCGATGCCGCTGATCGAGGTCTCGGTGAACAAGGCCAAGTGGGACTCGCTGCCCGACGACCTGAAGACCGCGATGGAGGAGTCCGTGAAGGAATTCGCCGTGTACCAGTCCGAGACCGTGCACGAGCGTGACATGGAAGCCGCCGAAGAGGCCAAGGCCGGTGGCGAGATCACCATCCACGACTGGTCCGAAGAAGAGCGCGCCAAGTTCCGCGGTATCGCCCGCAGCCAGTGGGAGCAGGCCGCGAGCGCCTCGGCCAACTCGCAGAAGGTCTATGACCTGCTGACCGCCTACCTCGTCGAAAAGGGCCTGATGTCCGAGTGACGCTCTGACATCCCCAACGCCCCCGGCCGCCGAGGCCGGGGGTTTCCCGTTCCAGGACCGGAGACAGCCCGATGACCGACGCCATCGACGAAACCCTCGCCAGCCACAACGCCACGCCAGAACCCGTGCCGGAGGCCGGCGTCTTCGGCCTCGCCGTCAACGCGATCGGCGTGCTCTTCGCCATCGGCATCCTCGCCTCGGCGGGCCTGCTCTTTTACGAGGTGGTGATGCGCTACGTCTTCAACGCGCCCACCCGCTGGGTGCATGAGACCGTGGTCTTCCTCAGCGCCATCGCCTTTGTCTACGGCGGGCTCTACGCCGCCGCGATCGACAAGCACATCCGCGTGGTGCTGTTCTACGACCAGCTCTCGGCCGGGCTGAAGCGGGTCTTCGACGTGGCGATCTCGCTCACCTGCCTCGTGGCCTCGCTGTTCTTCGCGTGGGCGGCATGGCTCAGCGTCGAGCGCGCCGCCTGGACGCCGCAGGGCGACTTCCGGCTCGAGACCTCGGGCTCGGCGTGGAACCCGCCCTATCCGGGACTGCTCAAGATCTTCCTCTTCGTCATCCTGATCCTGCTGGCGGTCCAGTTCGCGATCTTCACGGTCAACTACCTGCGCAAGAAGGCCAAGTGATGGACTTTCTCCCCGACTTTCAGGCCATGGGCATCGGCGGCGCGACCTTCGCCATGTTCGTCATGCTCATGGTGCTGCTGCTCACCGGTATGCCGCTGGCCTTCGTCACCCTGCTGGTGGCGCTGATCTTCGCGCTCGGCTGGTTCGGCCCGATGGCGGTGCCGCTGATCACCTCGCGGATCTTCAGCTTCGTCAACAGCTTCGTCTTCGTCTCGGTGCCGATGTTCGTGCTGATGGCGGCGATCCTCGACCGCTCGGGCATCGCCCGCGACCTCTTCGACGCGATGAAGGTGCTCGCCGGCCGGATCCGCGGCGGCGTCGCCATCCAGACGCTGCTCGTCGCGGTGGTGCTGGCCGCCATGTCCGGCATCATCGGCGGCGAGGTCATCCTGCTGGGCCTGCTCGCCCTGCCGCAGATGCTGCGCCTCGGCTACGACCGCAACCTCGCCATCGGCGTCTGCTGCGCCGGCGGTGCGCTCGGCACCATGGTGCCGCCCTCGATCGTGCTCATCATCTACGGCCTCACCGCCAACGTCTCGGTGGGGGACCTGTTCTCGGCCGCCTTCGTCCCCGGCCTGATGCTGGCGTGCTTCTACGCCGCCTACATCCTGATCCGCGCCTACATGAACCCGGCGCTGGCCCCCGTGGCCGAGCCCGAGGACATGACCCGCGGCGAGAAGCTGCGCCTGCTCAAGGGCCTGTTCCTGCCGATCCTCGTGGTGATCTTCGTGCTGGGCTCGATCTACGGCGGCATCGCTTCGGTGACAGAGGCCTCGGCCATCGGCGTGATCGGCGTGACGCTCTCGACCATCATCCGGGGCGAGTTCAGCGTCGAGCTGCTGATCGGCGCCGCCAAGCAGACCCTGCGCACCGTCGGCATGATCGTCTGGATCGGCATCGGCGCCTCGGCCCTCGTGGGCGTGTTCAACCTGATGGGCGGCATCAATTTCGTCTCCAGCCTCATCACCGGCATCTCGGACAACCCGACCGTGGTCATCCTGTTCATGATGCTGATCCTCTTCGTCCTGGGCATGTTCCTCGACTGGGTCGGCATCGCGCTGCTCTGCATGCCGATCTTCGTTCCGATCGTGCAGCAGATGGGCTATGACCCGGTGTGGTTCGGCGTCGTCTTCGCGATGAACATGCAGGTGAGCTTCCTCTCCCCGCCGTTCGGCCCCGCCGCGTTCTACCTCAAGTCGGTGGCGCCGCCGGACATCTCGCTGGGCGACATCTTCCGCTCGCTGCTGCCCTTCATCGGAATGCAGATCCTCGCTGTCGCCGTACTGATCGCCTTCCCCGCGATCACCGGCCACTAACCTCCCGGAGCCATCCATGACCGACAGCCCCCGCAAATCCCTCCGCTCCGAGAGCTGGTTCAACGATCTCGGCGATCCCGAGATGACCGCCCTCTATCTCGAGCGTTACCTGAACTACGGGCTGACGCTCGAGGAGCTGCGCTCGGGCAAGCCGATCATCGGCATCGCCCAGACCGGGTCGGACCTGTCGCCGTGCAACCGCCACCACGTGGAGCTCGCCAAGCGTACCCGTGACGGCATCCGGGCCTCGGGCGGCATCCCGCTCGAGATCCCGGTGCACCCGATCCAGGAGACCGGCAAGCGCCCCACGGCGATGCTGGACCGCAACCTCGCCTACCTGAGCCTCGTCGAAAGCCTCTTCGGCTATCCCATCGACGGCGTGGTGCTGACCATCGGCTGCGACAAGACCACCCCCGCACTGCTGATGGCGGCGGCGACGGTGAACATCCCCGCCATCGCCTTCTCGGTCGGGCCGATGCTCAACGGCTGGCACAAGGGCGAGCGCGCGGGGTCGGGCGCGGTGATCTGGAAGGCGCGCGAGAAATACGCCGCCGGCGAGATCGACGGCGAGGGCTTCCTGAGCATGGCCGCGGCCTCGGCCCCCTCGGTGGGCTACTGCAACACCATGGGCACCGCTTCGACGATGAACTCGCTGGCCGAGGCACTGGGGATGCAGTTGCCGGGCTCGGCGTCCATTCCCGCGCCCTACCGCGAGCGCGGCCAGATGGCCTATTACACCGGCTGCCGCATCGTCGACATGGTGCACGAGGACCTCAAGCCGTCGGACATCATGACCCGCGAGGCCTTCGAGAACGCCATCGTGGTGAACTCCGCCATCGGCGGTTCGACCAACGCGCCGATCCACCTTGTCGCCATCGCCAGGCATCTCGGCATCGAGGTCAGCAACGCCGACTGGGAGACCCACGGCTACGAGGTGCCGCTTCTGGCCAACGTGCAGCCTGCCGGTGAATACCTCTCCGAGGACTTCCACCTCGCGGGCGGCCTGCCGGCGGTGGTGGCCGAGCTGCTGCGGGCGGGGCTCGTTCCGCATCCCGACGCGCTCACCGTCACCGGAGAAAGCTTCGGCGGGCTCTACGCCGATGCGCCCTGCGAGAACGCCGAGGTCATCCGCACCGTCGACCGGGCGCTGACGCCGAAGGCGGGCTTCCTGAACATGACGGGCAACCTCTTCGACACCGCGATCATGAAGACCTCGGTGATCACGCCGGACTTCCGAGAGCGCTACCTGTCGAACGACGCCGACCCGATGGCCTTCGAGGGCCCGGCCTTCGTCTTCGACGGCCCCGAGGATTTCCACAAGCGCATCGACGATCCGGCGCTCGGCATCACCTCCGACAGCATCCTCGTGATGCGCGGCGCGGGTCCGCGCGGCTATCCGGGCGGCGCCGAGGTGGTGAACATGCGGCCGCCGTCCTACCTCATCAAGCAGGGCATCCGCGGGCTTCCCTGCATCGGCGACGGCCGGCAGTCCGGGACTTCGGGCTCGGCCTCGATCCTCAACGCCTCGCCCGAGGCGGCGGCCGGCGGCAACCTCGCCATCCTGCGCGACGGCGACCGGCTGCGCGTCGACCTCAACGCGCGCGAGGTGCGGCTGATGGTGAGCGACGCCGAGATCGCCGAGCGCCGTGCCGCGCTCGAGGCGGCGGGCGGCTACAAGGTCCCGGAAAGCCAGTCGCCGTGGCAGGCGATCTTCCGCGACCGGGTGCGCCAGTTCAGCGACGGCATGGTGCTCGACGGCGCGGACAAGTTCCGCGACATCGGCAACAGCACGATGCCGCGCCACAGCCACTGACGTCACTGCGCTGCCGGGGCCCATTCCGGGCAGCGTCTCTTCGCGGGGGCGCTCAGGTGGGGGGCATCGGCGCGGCCATAGCGAGGCGCTTCGCGGCCTTGGGCGCCACGGTCGCTGCGCTCGACCTCGAAGGCATGGCACCGCTCGGCGCGGAGGGCATCAGCCTGCACGCCGCCGACCTCGGCAGCCGCGTGAGCGCCGGGATGTGCTCGAGCGCCGCACGTTCTGCTGATCGGGCGCGGTGATCGCGGTGGACCGCGATGGCAGCAGCGCCATGCGCTTCAATTGCGAGGGCATGTACCAAGGGTGCGCGCGCGAGGGCGCAGCGCCAATGGTGGCGATCTACGCCGATCCGGACACCTGAGCCAGGCAACGCGTGCGGGGACCCGTGCCTTCGGGCATTTCCCCCGGGAGCGCAGGGCGCTACACCGGCCCCGAGGCGCAGACCGCCCGGCTTCGAACAGGACCTGACATGCTGACCCTTCCCAACGACCACCCCGCACGCGGCGCCGCCCTGCATGCCCAGCTGCCCGACAGCGGCCCCGGGCGCATCG
Source organism: Salipiger thiooxidans (assembly GCF_900102075.1). GTDB lineage: Bacteria > Pseudomonadota > Alphaproteobacteria > Rhodobacterales > Rhodobacteraceae > Salipiger > Salipiger thiooxidans. The sequence goes on from NZ_FNAV01000008.1 coordinate 173,594, forward strand.
TGCGGCACATCGCCGAGGCGCTGCCCGCCATCGCGGACCGTCTGGCCGAGGGGCTGCTGACCGGTGATCCCGCCGAGATCGTCGGCGACAACGAAAGCGGCGACGCGCAGAAGGCGCTGGACGTGGGCGCGCATCACCACATGCTGAAGGCGCTGGCAGGCTGCGGCGTGCGCCACGTGCTCTCGGAAGAGGCCGAAGAGGTGGTCACGCTCGACCCCGAGGGCGCCTTCGACGTCGCCATGGACCCGATCGACGGTTCCGGCTCCATCGGCATCTGTGCGCTCTTGGGCATGCTCTTCGTGATCTACCCGGCGGGCGACGGCCGCTTCCTGCGCCCCGGCACCGAGGCTGTGGGCGCGGGCTATGCCTGCTTCGGGCACTCGGTGGATGTCGCGTGGTCGCTTGGCGACGGCGTGCACATCGCCACGCTCGACCGCCGCGCCGGGGATTTCCGCGTCACCGCCGAGCACATCCGCCTCAAGCCCACCACCTCGATGATCGCGGTCAACGCCTCGAACGAGCGGCACTGGGCACCGGGGCTCAAGGCCTATGCCAGGGACATGCGCGCGGGCAAGGACGGGCCGCTGGGCAAGAACTACAACATGCGCTGGCTGGCGGCGGCGGTGGGCGACCTGCACCGCATCATGCTCAAGGGCGGGGCGTTCCTCTACCCGCAGGACGGCCGCAAGGGCTACGAGCAGGGCCGGCTGCGGCTGGCCTACGAGGCCATTCCCATCGCCTACATGGTCGAGCAGGCCGGCGGGCGGGCGACCGACGGACGGCAGCGGATCCTCGAGCTGGTGCCGGACACCCCGCACGGTTTCTGCCCGCTGATCTTCGGCTCGACCGAAGAGGTCGAGACCATCGAGAGCTACGTCGCCGAGCACGGCTGAGCGTTTTTGCAGCGGATAAGGCGGCGCCTTCGGGCGCCGTCGCGTGCATTGGCGCAGGGATCGGGCCATCCGACACGGCGGACCGGTCGTCATCGCGCAAACCGGCGCAACAACGCTGCGGGTCTTCGAGCGTTCGGAGAGGAGAAGGGAGCGCGGCGACCCTCAGGGAGGAGGAGGGAGGGTCGCCGCTGATTTCCGGGGTTCAGGGAGGAGGAGAGAACCCCAGGAAACTCTGTGGCACATCGCTGCGCCGTTACCGCTATCTAGCGATCCCGGCCGCGCGGCTCAACGCCCGCCTCTGCAACCCCGCCTTGCCCTGAGGGAATGGCTCGGGACGCATCCGCGCGTCCGCTCGTGTCGGGCACCTCCGCGCGAGTGAAGTGGGGCGCAGCGCCTCGCAGACCGTGCGGCGGGTGGCGTCGGCGACCGGGTGGCCGCCCGCCTGCCAGAGCGACAGCCCACCGTCGAGCACGTAGCTCACGGCAAGCCCGAAGGCCTGCAGGTGAACCAGACGTGCGGGGCCCTGAAGTGGTTGTGGCTGCGGTCGTAGACCACCGCCCGCTTACTGCCGTCGATGCCGAGGGCCGCCATCTCCTGAGAGAAGGTCGCGGGATCGGGCATCATGTGGGGCAGCGGGTGGTCGTGGTCGGCGACCTCGTCGATCTCGAAAAGCCGGGCGACGGGGATGTGGGCGTCGCGGAACTCGGCCTGCGAGCGCGCGGGATCGGGCGGCAGGACATACGTGGCGCCGAGCACCCCAACCTCTGCGAGATGGTCGGCGAGCCAGTCGGCGGATACGACCGGACCGGTCATTCTGCGGGGCTCTGCCCAACAAATCCTGCAAGGGATTCATCTTGTGAATCCAGCATGGTAGCAGGGCTGCATGAGCAGAGCCCCCCGGGCTACAAGACCGGGAACTGGCCGGCCTTTAATGCAGCGCTGAGCGCCGGGGCTCGCTGACGATCCGTTGACCGACAGGGCATTCCAAAGGAATCTCCCGAGAGGTTGGTTCGACCCCGAGATGCGCTGGGATGCCGTGCCGACAGGCAGGCGTGGCCGTCAGCGGACCTACAGCGACTCCGCCAATCAGACTGCCTTTCAATGAAAGCGCTGTTAAGCATGGCGCGCCGCCAGACGACCGGCCTAGTCGAGAGCCTGTTGCGGCTGGTCGGCCTCGCCTGGGCGGTGCCCGTCTTCAGCACGCTGCGCCGACGCCAGAAGGCGCTGGCAGTAAACATCCCGTATCGAGGGTCGAAAGGCCCGCTGGACCTGCTCATCGATAGCACTGGCATCAAGGTCGAGGGCGAAGGCGAGTGGCACGCGCGCAGGCACGGCGGTCCCAAACGGCGGGTCTGGCGCTAGATCCATCTCGGGATTGACGAGGAAACACTGGAGATCGGGGCCGTCCATTGCCCGGCAGGCGATTTGCAAGGCAAATCTGCCGAGAGGGGAGATCACCGGGAGCCACATCGGCCCCTCTCGGCAGCATCCTGCGGATGCGTCTGCGGGCAGTGGATGGATCGGATACCACCGCCGGAGCCAAGTCGAGGAGCCGCGTCGAGGCGAAAACTCCCGGGATCATGCTGCGCATGACCCTGCCGGTCAGTGGATGCATTGTGTGAATCTGCTGGGCCGCGCCTCATGGCGCGGGACTTCAGTCGCCAGGTCGCAGAGCTTCAGCTCCGTATCGCCGCGCCGAACGGCACCACCACCCGTCTTGCGCAGGGCGCCTTCCCGGGTGCCGATGAGGTCCACCTGCGCTGTCTGGCCTCGTTCGGCGCGGAAGACGGGCTTAGCGCCGCGGCCGCCGCCGGCGAGATCAACGACCTGCCCTCGCTGATCCTGATGACCTCCGTCTGTTACGGCGCCATGTACGGGGGGCGGATCAGCACGATCCTGCTCGACATCCCCGGTGATGAACCGGAGATGATGACCTGCCTCGATGGCTAGCCCATGGCCCGCAGGGGCATGGCCAGCGAGGCGCTGTCGCTCCCTTTATCGGGGCCATCGCGGTCACCTTCGGGCGGGCGCCCCGCCGGGCTCGCGGCGGTGCGCTTCGGTATCGTGGGCTTCGGCTGCACCACCTGCATCGCAAACTCGGACCCGCTCCCCGAGCGGGACGAAGCCGCGACCGGGCCGCCAGGGGCGCGGCGCTCCTGCGCCTGCCGGCCGAGCAGCCCGGGCCGCTTGTCCCATGGGTCAGGGCTTCGGTCGGGGCGCTGCTCGGGGCGTCGATCACGCCCTTGGTGCTGGGCGGTGCCGTGCAATGGCGACCGTCGCACCTGTGCATGTTCGTGGTCAAAGGGCCGGGCGGGATGCCGCACTTCGTGCTGCTGTCGCTGGGCGCCTCGGCGCCGCCGGTGCGCCGGGCCGCCCGCGACACGGACTGACCCGGCAGGGGCCTCAGGCCGGGACGATGGCGCAGTCGCGGGACACGCCGTGGCGCTCGAGGATGTCGCCGACGGTGCCGTCGCGGAGCGCCTCGCTCAGGAAGGCCTGCAACCGGGCCGAGGCTTCGGGCCGGCCCTGCGGCATCGCCATGGCCTGCCGGATCTCCATGAAGGGCGGGGCGAGCAGGCGGCTGCCGGGGCGGGTCTCGGCTTCGTGCATCATCGCCTGCCGGATGCCCGCCAGCGCCTGCACCTCGCCACGGTCGAGCGCTTCGAGCGCCATCTGCAGCGTCTCGTAGAGCTCCAGCGCCTCGGCCCCGGGCTTGCGCTGCAGGGTCAGCGAATAGGCACTGCCGCGCACCGCCCCGACCTTCTCGCCCGAGGCCACCAGCGCGTGCGCGTCCTCGGCCGTGCAGTCGGGACCGGCGAGGTAGCTGCCGTCGATGCGGACGTAAGGCTCGGTAAAGGCAATGGTCCGGGCGCGCTCGGGATCGACGGCGAGGAAGCAGACGTCCCAGGCGTCATCCTCGGCCGAGGACGAGACGTCGACCGCGCGGTTGTAGTCCACGAAGACCGGCTCACGGCCCTCGGAGGCGGCGAAGGCATGGGCGAGATCGACGCTGATGCCCTTGGCGGCACCGGCCTCGTCGCGCCCGACCAGCAGGAAGTTGCCATGGTTCAGCGCCACCCGGAGAGGCGCGGCGGTCGTGGAGTCGTGCGGCATGTCTGATCCAATCGAAAATGGGTTGTGGTGTATATAAAAGCCAATTGGGCCCACGCAACGCCGCTCAGGGTGGGCTTCGGTTCGGGGAAGCGGTGCGCTGCACGCTCGGGCGGCGGAGCGTTGGCAGAGACTCGGCGGGCGGACAGCGCGGTCTGCCCGACCTTGCCGACATGTGATGCGCTGCGATGCCGGGGCTGCGCCGGGATACTGCCTAATGCATGTGCGTTGTTGCGTCTGCTTCGAGAAAGGCGATTGTGACGAAGGAGGTTTCGGGGATTCGTTCGGAACGTCAGGAATGCCGCGTAGGATTTTAAAATAATTCCATAATTTTTGAAATGGCCGCGCTGTATTTTCCCGCTTCAGCGCCCGATAATACTGACTCTCTGATACAAGATTTCATTTGCGTGCATGCAAATTCCGTGCCGAGCATCCTGCATTCCCCTGCGTCAGGTGGCGCGTGGGGATGCAGATGACAGGCGTCCGGTTCCATGTCCGAGAGATCCCCGAAGCGGCAGATGCACCTTGTCGCCTACCTCAAGACCGGCCCCACCGCGCGGCACGTCGGCGGCTGGCGGCACCCCGAGGCGCGGCTCGACGATTTCCTCCGACCCGACCGCTACGTCGACACGGCCCGGATGCTCGAGGCGGCGAAATTCGACGGCTGTTTCTTCGCCGATCTCTTCGGGCTTTACGACATCCATGGCGGCAGCCACGACGCCTACGTGCGGCGCGGCGGGCAGATCAGTTGGCTCGACCCCAAGGTGGTGCTGCCGGTGATGGCCGCGGCCACCACGCGGCTGGGGCTTGGCGCGACGCTCTCGAGCACCTTCCACATGCCCTACGAACTGGCCCGCTGGCTGGGCTCGCTCGACGTCATGAGCGGCGGGCGCGTCGCGTGGAACGTGGTGACCTCGGCCACCGATCTCGAGGCCCGCAACGCCGGCCTGCACGAGCTGCCCCCGAAGGAAAGCCGCTACGACCGCGCCGACGAGGTGCTCGAGGCCTGCTGCGCGCTCTGGGACAGCTGGGACGAAGACCCGTTCGTTCTGGACAAGGAGGCGGGGGTCTTCGCCGACCCCGACAAGGTCCACTACGCGAATTACGAGGGCAAATACGTCCGCACCCGCGGTCCGCTGTCGATCCCGCGCAGCGCGCAGGGGCGGCCGGTGCTGATGCAGGCGGGCAGCTCGGACCGGGGCCGTGCGTTCGCAGCCCGCTGGGCGGAGGTGATCTTCACCGCGCAGCGCGGCATCGGCGACATGCGCGACTTCGCCGCCGACATCCGCGACCGGATGCAGGCGCGGGGCCGGGCGCCCGGGGACTGCGCCATCCTGCCCGCGATCTCGGTGGTGCTGGGCGAGACCGAGAGCATCGCGCGCGAGCGGGCCGAGTACCTCCAGAGCCTCATCGACCCCGAGCTTGCCACGGCGAACTCGTCGAGCCGTCTCGGTGCCGATCTTACCAGGGTGAGCGACGGGCGCACGCTGGCGGCGGCGCAGGGCAACCAGGGCATCCGCGGCGCCGAGCTGGTGCTGGAGCAGGCGATGAAGGCCGAGGGGATGACCCTCGCCGAGGCCGCGCGCAGGGGCGGCGAGCGCGAGATCGTCGGCACCGCGACCACGGTGGCGGACCGGCTCGAAGAGATGTTTACCTCCGGCGCCTGTGATGGTTTCGTGGTTGCCCCGACGTATCATCCGGGGATGTTGGAACAGTTTTGCCGCTCGGTTGTGCCCGAGCTTCAGCGCCGGGGGCTCTTCCGGCAGGATTACCGCGCGACCACCTTGCGCGGGCATCTGCGCGACGGCTGAGACCGTCCGCAACCAACAGGGGAGCGGCCCATGGCCGCGCGACATAGGAAGACGACATGATTTCATTTTCGCTGAAGAAAGCGATCGCCGCACTGGTCATCGGCCTTGCGGCGGGGACGGCGGCACAGGCGCAGGACGTGGTGCAGGAAGCCCGCGACGCCCTGCCCGAAGCGGTCCGTGACAGCGGCGTGCTCAGCATCGCCACCTCGCTGCAATGGGCGCCGTTCGGCTACGTCGACGAGGATGGCAACCCCGAGGGCATCGACCTGCGGCTGATGAAGGTGCTCGCCGCCAAGCTCGGGCTCGAGGCCGAGTTCGACAACATCAAGTTCCCCTCGATCGTGCCGGGCGTGCAGACCGGGCGCTACGCGGCGGGCGTGAACCAGATGGGCATCACCGCCGAGCGCGCCGAGGTCGTGGCCTTCGTGCCCTATTTCAACTCGAAATACGGCCTGCTGGTACCGACCGGCAAGACCGACATCGACATCAACGACCTCTGCGGCGTCAAGCTTGCGCTGACTCAGGGCAGCTCGCAGATCGCCGTGGCCGAACAGCTCTCGGCCAAGTGCGAGGCCGACGGCAAGGAGCCCATCGGCATGGACTTCTACCCCAACAGCGCCGACACCTACCTCGCGGTCGCCAACGGTCGCGGCGACGGCTTCCTGACCGCCCGCGCCGTCGGGGTCTACACCGCGCAGATGAACGACAAGCTCGAGATGACCGACGGCATCCTGGACGGGCGCAGCTCGATCTCGGGCATCGTGGTCAGCAAGGAGGACCCGGCGATGCAGGAGGCCCTGACGCTGGCGCTGGTGAGCGCGGTCGAGGACGGCTCGTATTCCGAGATCCTCGAGCATTTCGGCGTGCCCGAGGGCATGCTGAGCATCGAGCAGATCCAGACCCCGCCAAGCTTCTGAGCCCGGCGAAAGCGACGCACCGGGTGGCGGCCTCCGCCGTCCGGGCAAGCCAACAGAAAGTGATGCGATGAGGATGGCAAGCATGTCCGACAGCGTGCCGGCGGGCCGCGGCGCAAGCGCCCGCGACAGCGCCCCGGTGATGCGCGAGCGCCGCTCTCCCTGGCGCTGGCTGGGGATTGCCGCGGTGGTGATCGGACTGGCGTGGATCGCCTTCCAGATCCTGACCAACCCGGGCTTCGAATGGGACGTGGTGGGCAAGTACATGCTGCACCCGCAGGTGCTCAGGGGCGTGGGCATGACGCTCTGGCTGACCCTGCTGGTCATGGTCATGGGCACCGTCATCGGCATCATCGTCGCGGTGATGCGCCTGTCGAACGACCCCATCCTCAACGGCACGGCGGTGGCCTTCGTCTGGTTCTTCCGCGGCACGCCGGTGCTGGTGCAGCTGGTGTTCTGGTACAATCTCGCGGCGATCTTTCCGGACGTCTCGCTGGGCATCCCCTTCGGCGGCCCCAAGCTCTTCGAGATCTCCGCCACGGTCGCCATCTCGTCCTTCACCGCGGCGCTGCTGGGCCTGGGCTTCAACGAGGGCGCCTACATGGCCGAGATCATCCGCGCGGGCCTCACCTCGGTCGATCACGGCCAGACCGAGGCATCGCGGGCGCTCGGGCACCGGCCGGCGCAGACCTTCCGCGTCATTGTGCTGCCGCAGGCGATGAAGGCGATCATCCCGCCCACCGGCAACCAGGTGATCGGGATGCTGAAGTACACCTCGCTCGCCAGCGTCGTGGCTCTGGGAGAGCTGATGCACTCGGTCGAGACGATCTACTCGCGGACCTTCCAGACCATGCCGATGCTGATCGTGGCGGCGCTCTGGTACCTGATCCTCGTCTCGATCCTGTCGGTGGTGCAGTATTACATCGAGCGGCATTACTCGCGTGGCTGGAAGACCCAGGCCAATGCGGCGCTCTGAAGGGGAAGAGAGAGGCATGTTTGACGTGAGCACAGGCGCTCCCTTAGTGCGGGCCACCGACATCTGGATGAACCGCGGCAGCAACACCGTCCTCAAGGGCGTGTCGATCGAGGCGCGCAAGGGCGAGGTGATCGCACTGCTCGGGCCCTCGGGTGCCGGCAAGTCGACGCTGCTGCGCTGCCTCAATGCCATCGAGATGGCGGACCGCGGGCTGGTCGAGGTCGAAGGCGAGATCATCGGCTGCGAGAAGGTGGGCGAGGACTACGTGCGCCTGCCCGAGAAGCAGGTCGCCCGGCAGCGGGCCGAGATCGGCATGGTGTTCCAGAACTTCAACCTATTCCCGCACTTGTCGGTGCTGCAGAACATCATCGACGCCCCGATGCGGGTGCGCGGGATGAAGAAGGCCGACGCGGTGAAGCTGGCGCATGACCTGCTGGCGCGGGTGCGGCTCTCGGACAAGGCCGACGCCTATCCCCGGCACCTCTCGGGTGGCCAGCAGCAGCGCATCGCCATTGCCCGCGCGCTGGCGATGAACCCCAAGGTGATGCTCTTCGACGAGCCGACCTCGGCGCTCGACCCGCATCTCACCGACGAGGTGCTCGACGTGATCCGCGAGCTGGCCGAGACCGGCATGACGATGATCATCGTCACCCACGAGGTCGCCTTCGCCCGCGATGTGGCCCACACGGTCGCGGTGATGGGCGAGGGCACGATCATGGAGATCGGACCGCCCGACGAGGTGCTGCGGGCGCCCAAGGACCCGCGGGTGCAGACCTTCCTCGCCCGCGCGCTCAAGGAGATGGCCCGATGAGCCGCCACGCGTCCGGAGACTGGCTCTTCGTCATCGACGTGCAGCCCGCGTTCAGCGACCCAGTGAGCCCGTGGTACTGCGCCGCGCTCGGCACCGCCAAGGAGAACATCGCCCGGCTGCTGCCGCGCTACGAGGGGCGGGTGCTGTTCTCGCGCTTCGTGCCGCCGCCCGAGATCTTCGGCGCCTGGCACGATTACTACGCCCGCTGGGGCTTTGCGCTGGAGCCGGGGGCCGAGCCGCTCTGGCCGGTGGACCCCGAGTGGGCGCACTACCCCAGCATGCAAAGCCACACCTTCTCGAAATGGGTGCCCGCGGCGCAGCAAACCCTGCCGCCCGACGCCACCATCGCGCTCTGCGGTGTCTCGACCGACTGCTGCGTCATGGCGACGGCGCTCGCCGCCATCGACGACGGGCGCCGGGTGCGGCTGATCGCGGACGCCTGCGCCGCCGGCAGTCCCGAGATCCACGGCTCGGCGCTGGGGCTCATGGGGCTGCGCGCGCCGCTGCTGACCCTCACCGACACGGAAACCGAACTGGCGCGGGCGGCAGAGGCCGCCTGAGCGACATCAGGACATTCAAGGACAGACCATGACGCGTATGATGCACCTGGGAACCATCGTCGGCGCCGCCGGGCACCATGTGGCGGGCTGGCGGATGCCGGACGCCGAGTTCGGGTCGCAGAACCTCGAGCTCATCACCCGCATCGTGAAGACATGGGAGGACGCCAAGTTCGACCTGATCTTCTTCGCCGACGCGGTGAACACCGGGCTCGATGCGCATCCCACGCACATGCTGCGGCTCGAGCCGCTGACGCTGCTGGGGGCGCTCTGCATGACGACCTCGAAGATCGGGCTCGTGGCGACGGTCTCGACCACCTATTCGCAGCCCTACAACGTGGCGCGGATGCTGGCCTCGATCGACCACATGAGCAAGGGCCGGGGCGGCTGGAACGTGGTCACCGGCTCGAGCCCCGACGCCGCCGCTAACTTCGGCACCGATCCCCACCCCGAGCACGCCTCGCGCTACGCCCGCGCCGCCGAGCACGTCGAGATCTGCAAAGGGCTCTGGGACACCTGGGAGGACGACGCCTACATCGCCGACAAGGCGACGGGGCGCTACGTCGACGGCGACAAGATGCACGTGCTGAACTACCGCGGCGCGCACCTGTCCTCGAGCGGACCGCTCAACATCACGCGCCCGCCGCAGGGCTACCCGGTGATCATGCAGGCCGGGGCCTCGCCCACCGGCAAGACCTTTGCCGCCGCCAGCGCCGAGGTGGTCTTCGCCACCCAGCAGCTGGTCGACGATGCCGTGGCCTTCGCCGAGGACCTCAAGGACCGGACCGAGGCCGCGGGCCGTCCGCGCGACGCCATCCGGCTGATGCTGGGCGTGTCGCCGGTGATCGGCCGCACCCGCGAGGAGGCGCAGGAGAAGCTGGCCGAGCTTGCCGCGCTGGTCGACCCGGTGGCGGCGCTGCGGGTGCTCTCGGACCGGATCGGCACCGACCTCTCGGCCTATGACCTCGACGGGCCGGTGCCCGATCTGCCGCCCTCGGGCATGATGCAGGGCCATGCGGTGGTGCTGCAGGCGGTGGCGAAGAAGCACAACATGACCATCCGCCAGCTGCGCGACTATGCTGCCGTGTCCTCGGGGCACCGGCTGGTCTTCGGCACCGCCGAGGACATCGCCGACGATCTCGAGGCCTGGTGGCGGGCAGGGGCCTGCGACGGTTTCATCATCCTGCCGCCCTACTACATGCGCCCGCAGGAGGAATTCTGCGAACAGGTGGTGCCGATCCTGCAGGAGCGCGGACTCTTCCGGACCGAGTACGAGGGCAGCACCCTGCGCGAGCACCTCGGCCTCGAGCGTCCGGCGCATCCGGCAGCGCAGGCGCGCTCCGAGGCGATGGCCTGAGACCGGACCCGGGCTGGGCGCGCGCTCAGCCCGCGCCCGCCCGTGACAACGGGTCGATTGCAGGCGGCTGCGGGAAATGCCGGCCGCGCTGGCCCGAGAGCCCGCGGTTCTACGGTGTGTCGAGCGTCGGCGTCTCGACCGCCGGTTGCCCGGCGCACCCCATCAGGTGCGCCGGCACTGGTCCACGGTGATGAACGGGACACTCGGGCGGTGGGCCTTCACGCGTCGTTTTCGCGTCGGGGAGGCGCAGGCCTCCATCATCCGCGCGCGGACGTGGCGCGTGCGGCAGGCGCTCTCGTGGTGCCACCGCCCGAGCTCGGCAAGCAGCGCGGCCTTGACCGGCACCGCCTCGGGCATGTCCCAGAGGTCGTCGGTCTCGCCCGGGTCGGCCCGAGGACGAAGAGATGCACCAGCCCGTCGAAGCGCCGCGCCGGGAGGCGCCCGGGCTGGCTGATCATCATCGGCACCCGCGTGACCTGCTCGCAGGGCGCCCATTTCTGGCTGAGCCCGTGGTCGCCCAGGGTGTCGCCGTGGTCCGAGGTGAAGATCACCACGCGGTTGTCCGGCCGCCCGCGCCGCTCGAGTGCGACGAGGATGCGGCCGACCTCGCGGTCGATCATCTCGACGTTGGCAAAGTAATAGGCGCTTGTGCAGATCGGCCTCGGAGGGCTCGAGGTTCCAGTGCACAGCGTCATGGTCGAACTCGGAACCGTGGCGGCGCTTTTCCTTCCACGACGGCGGCAGGCGGTCGATCTCGTCCTGCGTGGCATGCGGCAGGGGCACGTCACGCGCCATGTATGTCCCGGGGTATTCCGGCGTCGGATCGCAGGGCGGGTGCGGGCCGGGGAAGCCGATGGACAGAAACAGCGGCTCTTCCCTGGGCCTGTTGTCGAGCCGCCACCCGGTGAAGCCGCCAATGAAGCTGTCGGAATGCAGCTTGTCCTCGAGCGTCCACTCGAAGGCGCCGAGCGTGTGCCGGTAATCCTCGCTTGCGGTCGCTGAGGCGGCCGGGCTTGGCGTGCCCGGCGTTCAGGATCGCCTTGTCCCATTCGTCTGTGAACCAGCGCGCATCGACGACGAAACGCTCGAGGAAGCCTGCCTTGGCATCGTATGGAATGGTGTACATCTTGCCGATGTTGACGCAGTGATAGCCCGCGTGCGCAAGATCCGAGACCCAGGTGCGGCTCCACTCGGTGCCGTTGGCCAGCACGCCGTTGGTGTGCGGGGGGTAGCCCAAGAACAGGCTGGCGCGCGACGGCACGCAGAAGGGTGCGGTGACGTGGCAATGCTCGAAGCTCACGCCGTGCGCGACCAGCCTGTCGATGTTGGGCGTGTCCATCTGCGACGCGCCGAGCGCGCGGATGAGGTCGTAGCGCTGCTGGTCGGTGACGATGAGAATGATGTCGGGACGCTGGTCGTCCGAGGGGTCTCGCCGTGTCTATTCCATGACAAGCGCGAAGAAGCGCTCGTTCACCTGGTCCATGTGGGCCTGCATGGCGGTCCGGGCGATGTCGGGCATGCCGCGCTGGAGCGCCGCGAGGATGCGGCGGTGGTCGAGCACGGTATTGCGCCGGTTGGTGATCGAGCGGGTCTGGCTGTACCAGAGCGACCCCATCTCGCCGTAGCGGTAATCCCAGAGCTGGCGCATCAGCGCCTGCAGGAGCTGGTTGCCGCGATGGCGTGGAAGCGGGCGTCGGCGATGTTGTAGCGGGTGACGTCGTCGAGGCTGACCTCCATCTCGGCCAGCGTCTCTTCGAGCGCCTTGAGCTGGTCCTCGCTGATCCGCTGGGCGGCCATGAAAGCGGTCTCGCCCTCGGACAGCTCTGCGAGACGCCGCGATGGGACCTGAGGAGAAAGCGGTCACATGTCGTGAGAGAAACAGCCCAACATCGTCTTCCTCATCACCGACCAGCAGCGCCACGACACCATCGGCGCGGTGGAATGGCATAGCGCCGCCGCCGAGAGGTGTGGCCAGCGCGCGCTTGCGTCACGGTCGCAACTGCGGCGCAGGCGTGGTAGCGCTGGACCGCCCGACGCGGTTCGGGCAGAGATCCGCACGCCGTCCGGGCCATGGTCCCGTGGCGGGCGCTGCACCCCGGCGGGCCTGCTCGGCCCGTCCCCGTCCCGGAGGAGCCATGACCCAGTCCGATACCCCTGCGACCGACGCGCTCTGCGCCGAGACCCCGCGCTGCTGCGGTGGCGGTGGCCGCGCGCCCTCGGATCTCGACCACATGGCGGTGGCAGAGGCGGTGCAGCCCGCCCCCGAGGCGATGCAGGACGAGATCCGCGCGGGTCTTCGCGAGATCCCGGGCGGCTTCTTCGACATGGGCGCGCGCAAGTCGACATTTGCCGAGGACCTCGACAGCCCGCGCCGCAAGGTCTTCGTCTCGCCGTTCCGGATCTCGCCCTACACGGTCACCAACGCCGATTTCGCCCGCTTCGTGGAGGCGACCGGCTACCGCAGCGTCGCCGAGCGCGAGGGCTGGAGCTACGTCTTCCACCTCCTGCTCGAGACCCCCGCCGACTGGCCGGTCTCGCCTCCGGGCCTGCGCTGGTGGCGCCGGGTCGACGGCGCCTTCTGGGCCCAGCCCGAGGGGCCGGGGACCGACGTGGCGGATCGTGGCGACCACCCGGTCACCCATGTCGCATGGTATGATGCGCTGGCCTATTGCCGCTGGGCGGGCGTGCGACTTCCCCGCGAGGCCGAGTGGGAACGGGCCGGGCGCGGCGGGCTGGCCCACCTGAAATTCCCGTGGGGCAACACGCTGGTCCCCGGGGGGGAGTTTGCGATGAACACCTGGCAGGGCCGCTTCCCCGACGAGAACAGCGCCGAGGACGGCTACGTCGGCACCGCGCCGGTGGGCTCCTACGCGCCGAACGGTTACGGGCTCTACAACATGACCGGCAACGTCTGGGAATGGGTGCATGACTGGTTCGGACCTCGGGGCGCGCCGAAGGGCGTGCCGCGCGATCCGCGAGGCCCCGAGAGTGGCACCGCGAAGGTGCAGCGCGGCGGGTCGTTCCTTTGCCACGTCAGCTATTGCGACCGCTACCACGTGCATTCCCGCACCCGCAACGACCCCGACAGCTCGACCTCGAACAGCGGTTTCCGCGTCGCCGCCGACGCCGCCTGATCGCGATGGGGGCGGGGGCGTTTCTCCGTCTTTGCCGGCGCATTCCAAACCGGGTTGCGACACGTCCCCTAGCTTGCCGGACAGCAACGGGAACGTGCGATGGCACACGCAGAGCCGGAGCTGCGTGAGGGGCGCCGGATCGACAACCTGATGATCCGCGGCACAGCCGGACAAGTGCCATGGGGGGACGACCGCGGCTGCCCGTGACGCCGGATTCGTGGCCGTCCTCTCAGGCCTCGGGCTCGGGGCGGGCGTGGCCGAGGCGTGCGGGAGCCGACGACGCGGTCGAGGGGGGCGTTCCCGGCGGGATGTCCGTTCCCGGTGGATTCCGGAGACGCGATCCACCGGGCACCGGGGCGGGGCACGGTGCCTTCCGTTGGTTCAATGCGTGACAGTTGGCGGGACGTCGTCCCGTGCGATCACGCGCGGGGGAGAGGGCTCAGGCCTTGCGCGCCCAGGCGCCCTCCGGCACCTCTTCGAGCGCGGTGCGCCAGGCGTCGGTGCGCTCGACCGGAAGCGCCGCAAGCTGCAGCGCCGCCTGTGCCAGTTGCGCCATGTGGGCGGCGCGGGCCTCGGGCGAAGTGCGGGGCACGCCGTAGGCCACCTGCAGCGGCGCCACCTCGAAGCCCATGTATTCCAGCGCCAGCTTGCGGATCGGCATCAGCAGCGGGTCGATGGGGCCGTAGACCCCCGCGTCCGAGAACCGCTCGGGCGTGCCGCCGGTGGTGACGCTGATCATCGCGCGGCGGCCCCGGAAGAGGCCGGTCTCGAAGCGCCGCCCGTCCACGTAGGCAAAGCCGTAGCTCAGCACCCGGTCGACCCAGCCCTTCATCAGCGCTGGCGGGCCGCCCCACCAGACCGGGAATTGCAGGATCACGTTGTCGGCCTCGGCCACCCGCGCCTGCTCGCGACGGATGTCCTCGGCGTAGGCGCCTTTGCGGGCGGCGTTGGCCTGCTCGGCCTGCACGTGGAAGCGCCCGGTGTCGGCGCGCAGGGTCACGTCATGCGGCCCCACGTCGGCGCGGAAGCCTTCGCCCGCGAGGTCCGAGACCGTGACCCGGTGCCCGGCCTGCCGCAGCGCGTCGGCGGTGCCCGCCGCGAGCGCGTGGTTGAACGAGCCCGGGTCGGGGTGGGCCACGACGATGAGGATGTTGCGTGCGGTCATGTCGGCCCTCAGTTCAGGAAGCTCGGGAAGAACAGCGACACCTGCGGCACCAGCGCGATCACCGCGAGCACCAGCAGGCAGATGCCCACCAGCGGTATCGCCTCGCGGATCACCTTGCCCACCGGCTCGCCCGAGATTGCCGAGGCGATGAACAGCAGGATCCCCACCGGCGGTGTCGCCATGCCGATGACCACGTTCAGCACCACCACGGTGCCGAACTGCACCGGGTCCATGCCGATCAGCGCCTGGAACTTCATCAGGATCGGCATCGTCAGGATGAGGATCGAGATCGGCTCGAGGAACATGCCCAGCACCAGCAGGAAGATGTTGAGCAGCAGCAGGATCATCCACGGGTTCTCGGTCAGCGAGAGCATGGCGTCGGCGATCAGCTGCGGCACCTGCTCCAGCGTGAAGACGAAGGAGACGATGCTGGCCATCGAGGTGATGAAGAGGATCGAGGTCGACACCAGCGCGGTGGCGATCAGCGCGTCCCAGACCCGCGTCAGCGTGAGGTCGCGGTAGACGAAGCCGATGATGAGCGCATAGCCCACCGCCACGGCGGCGGCCTCGGTGGGGGTGAAGATGCCGGCCTTGATGCCGACGAGGATGATCAGCGGCAGCAGCAGCGCGGGCAGGGTGCGGCGGGTGGCGGCGAGGCGCTCGCGCCCCGTCATCCGCGGCGTGACCGGGAAGCCGTCGCGTTTGGCGCGCCAGCTCGCGTAGATCAGCAGGCCCGAGGCGATGCCGATGCCCGGCATGATGCCCGCAAGGAAGAGCTGCCCGATGGAGGCGCCCGAGAGCACCCCGTAGATGATCATGGTGATCGACGGCGGGATGATCGGCCCCATCACCGAGCTCACCGCGATGAGGGCGGCGGCATAGGCGGGGGGCATGCCCTGCTTGGCCATCGACGGGATCAGGATCGAGCCGAGCGCCGAGGCCTCGGCGGTGGCGCTTCCCGAGATCCCCGCGAAGAAGCCCGAGGACAGGATCGAGACCGACGACATGCCGCCGCGGCGGTGGCCGACCATGGCGCGGGCGAAGGTCACGATGCGCGTCGTGACGCCGCCCACGTTCATCAGCGCGCCCGCCAGCAGGAAGAGCGGGATGGTCAGCAGGACGAACTGGTCGACCCCCGCGATCATCCGCTGTGGCAGCATCAGCGCCATCATGCCGTTGCCCGAGAGGTAGAGATAGGCGGTGCCCGCGATGCCGAGCGCCAGCGCGATGGGCACGCCGGTGGCGAGGAAGCCCGCGAAAAGGAGGAAGAAGCTGCTCATGTGGTTCCGGCCGATGTCCTGTCGGCGTCAGACGCCGTATCTTCGAGATTGTCGACGACCTGCCGGCGGAAACTGACCGCCAGGTCTGCGAGCACGTGCAGCGCCAGCAGCGCGAGGCCCACGGTCACGCTTACGTAGACCCAGCGGATCGAGAGCCCGAGGGCCTCGCCCGAAAGCGCGGTCCAGATGAAGTCGAGCGCGGGAATGGTCTGGCGGTCGAAGCGCGAGGCGAAATCCCAGCCATACCAGGCCATGAGCCCGAGAAAGACCACGATGGGCACCGCCATCACCGCCTTCAGCAGCCAGCGCAGGCGCGGGTTCAGCAGCGAGGGCACGAACTCCAGCGCCACGAACTCGCCCTTCGAGAAGGCAAGGCCCAGCACGAGGAAGGTCTGCCAGATCAGCAGGTAGCGGCAAAGCTCTTCGGCCCAGATCAGACTGCCTCCCAGAATGTAGCGCCAGAACACCTGCGCCAGCATGATCGCGACGATCAGCAGCATGCTGACCCCGGCGAGGGTGCGCACGAGCCACACGTAGCCGGTGACGAAGCGGGCGAGGGGCCCGGTTCTGTCCTGCATCGGTTTCATCCTTCCTGTGGGGTGTCCCGCGGCGGCGCCCTGGCCCTCGCGGGACGGATGCGTCAGGCGGGCGCGCCGGCGGCCGCGACCAGCTCGGCGATGAGGGGGTCCTTGCCGGACCACTCCGCCGTCAGGTCGGACACGCGGTCGCGCATCTGGTCAAGCTCGCTCAACTCGACGATCTCGACGCCCTTGGATTTGAGCTCCTCGCGGCCCTCGAGATCCTGCGTCTTGGCATAGTCGAGCGTCGCGGTGACCGAGCGCCGGCCGGCCTCGGTCACGGCGGCCTTCTCCTCGTCGTGGAGCCCCTCGAAGAAGCGCTCGGACATCACCGTCGACATGTGCCACGGGTAGTGGCCGGTCAGGGTGAAGTGCTTGCCGACCTCCCAGAGGTTCTCGCCCAGCATCGACGAGACGTTGATCTCGACCGCGTCGATGACCCCGGTCTCGAGCGCGCCGTAGACCTCGCCGTAGGGCAGGCCGACCGGGGCGGTGCCGACGGTCTCCCAGATCTGCTGGTGCAGCGGCACCGGCACGATGCGGGTCTTGAGCCCGGAGAAATCCGCCAGCGTGGTGACCGCCTTGTCGATCGACAGGAAGTTGCGCTGGCCGGTGTCGGCGACCGCGAGCCCCACCAGCCCCGCCGGACGCAGGTCGTCGAGGATCTTCTGCCCGATGTCGCCGAGCGCCAGCTCGCCGAAGTGGTCGTAGTCGCGGATGAGGAAGGGCATCTGCCAGCCGTTCATCGCCGGCCGGCCGGTGACCAGCGGCAACAGCACGCCCGAGACCGAAACCACGTCCATGAGACCCGCGACGCTGCCCTCGAGCAGCTGCTTGTCGTCGCCGAGCTGGCGGTTCGGGAAGATCTGCACCTCGAAGGCGCCAGGCATCAGCTCTTCCAGCGCCTCGCTGAAGCTGGTGGCCATGCGGTGGCCCGGGTGCACCTCGTTGGCGGCATGGGCAAAGCGCATCCGGCGGGCGGCGGCGCGGGCGACATGGGGTGCGGCCAGCGCGACGCTCATGGCGGCGGCGCCTTTCAGCAGGGTTCGTCTGTGGATGGTCATTCTGGGCTCCTCCCTCGGTGACGTGATGTGCGGGCCGGCGCTGCGTTCAATCCTCTCGCAGGGGCCGGCCGCCGGGCCGGTCAGGCCGGTATCGGGTAATCATCGGCGTTCAGCACCCAGCCCGGTTTCGCCGAGAAATCCTCGCGCGGGGGGCTGAAGATATCGACGAGCAGGTTGCTGCCCGCCCCGGTGGCGCGGGTGGTGTGGATCACCGGCGGCGGGATCACGAGCATCGACGGCGCGCCCATCTCGAGCGCCTTGTCGTCCTTCCAGTCCGCCATGTCGCTGGTCCAGGTCCAGCGCAGGTAATGCGTGAATGTGCCCGACAGGGCCAGCGAGCCCTGCTCGAAATCGTCGTGGTGGTGCGGCGACATCTTGGACGGGTCGCGCGGACCGTCGAACGGGTCGAGCACGTTCACCATCAGTGTGGTGCAGCGGAAGATGCGGCCGAAGCGGCCCGGTTCGGGGGCCACGTCGAGCGAATAGTGCCGGACCTTCCAGCCGCCGGTGGGGGCGGGCCAGTCCTGAAGCGGCGGGATGTGGCTGCGCGGCACGTCATAGCCCCGCGCATTGCCGCAGAGCGCGACGAGGTCGGCGCTGCGCGTGGTGAAGAGCCGCACGAGCTCGCCGCCCTCGGGGCTGGTGACGCGGCTGGCGCCGGCGGGCACGAAGGCGATGGAGTTGCCGGGGACCTGCACGGTCTCGCCGTTCCATAGGATCTCGGCGCCGTTCTGTGGCAGCAGCACGCAGTACTCGTCTTCCTGCGCGTCGCGGGCGAACTCGGCGCCCGGCTCGGCAAGGCTGTAGGCCACGAGGAAGTTGTGCCCCCGGTGCAGCCACGTGCGGCCTGACGCGTCGGTGAGCTGCGGCGCGCTGTCGTAGAAGGTTGCGGCCTGTTCCTCGGCCACGAGGCCGGTCTGGTTCAGCATGCTCGCCGGTTTCGACGCGGCCAGCGATGCGCGCGGATCGGACTTGTCGTACATCGTCTCCCTTTCCCGGCGGCCCCTCCGACCGCCTGTCTTTCGTATCTTCCGCGTTCTCCGGACGGTGCCGTGAAAGCGTCATGCCCGTTGGGCAAAGCCCCTTCAGGGGCCTGTATTCGCGTCCCGGCGGCGGTCTCGCGGCCCTGTTTCGGGGGCGTCCTTGCCGTGACCCGGAAGTGTGTGTGTTTCTTTTAGCGGAACAGTGTTCTCATAAACGGAACATACGGATCCACCCTCGGGGCTGTCAAGTCCTCGCGTTCGCGCAGCCTGCCACGGCGCCTGACGGCCCTTGTCGGCCCTTGTC
The DNA here is from genome assembly GCF_900102075.1 of Salipiger thiooxidans. Taxonomy (GTDB): domain Bacteria; phylum Pseudomonadota; class Alphaproteobacteria; order Rhodobacterales; family Rhodobacteraceae; genus Salipiger; species Salipiger thiooxidans. Next base: position 192,532 of record NZ_FNAV01000008.1, read on the forward strand.
GGTCAGGCGGAATGCCATCTCCGCCCGGCCGCCTCGGGGTGGCGGCCGGAGGGAAATTCCTGCTCTCAGGGTCGGGGGATAGCGGGTGTCAGCCGAAGGGGAGCGGGCCGGAATGGCCCATGAGGACCGAGATCCGCCGCGCGGTCTCCATCACCGCGGCCGTGTGCTCGGGGCCGGGCTCGGCAGCAAGCGACTGGGTCAGGTCGACGATCCCCACGGTGCCGCAGACCGCGCCGGAGCCGTCGAGAATCGGGCTCGCCAGCGTGTTGAGCCCGAGCGCCGCCTGGTTGGGCGCGGTGGCCCAGCCACGGCGGCGGATCTCGTCGAGCTCGGCCGAGAGCTTGGCGGGGTCGGTGATCGTGTGCTCGGTGAAGGCGGTCAGATCGCCGGTCAGGACGCGGCGCTGGAAGGCCTCCGAGGAAAACGCCGTCGCCGCCTTGCCCTGCGCCGAGCCGTGGAAGGACAGCAGCGAGCCCACCCGTACGCCGATCTCGATGGGCGAGCGGCCGGGGACAGTGGCAATCACCAGCATCCCGTCCGGCGTCAGCTGCGAGGCCACGGCGGAATGCCCGAGCCGGTCGCGCAGCGCCAGCAGAGAGTCGCGGGTCGAGCCGATGAGCCCGCTGTTGTCGAGCACGGCCTGACCCAGAGACACCAGCTGGTGGCCGATCTCGTAGCGTTCGGAATCCTCGTGCTGGAACACGTAGCCCTGCTGCACCAGCGTCTGCAGGTGCCGGTGGATGCGGCTCTTGGAGGTGCCGAGCGCAGTGGCGAGGCTGGTGACCCCGACGCCCTTGCCGGTCCGCGCCACCTGGTCGACGATCTGCATCGTCAGAATGACGGACTGAAGCCCCTCGGCCATTTTCTTGTCGTCTTCCGGCATCCCTGCCTCCTCCCGGTTCTGGCCGCGTCAAGGGGTTCTACAACCGCCCCGCGCAAGGCTGCAACCGACTGCGCCGCGGCGAGCCGGAACGGGGGCTTGGGAACTTCGCCGCTTGACATGGGCGCAATCTGAAAAATAATAGAACACAGTTCCGCTGAACGGGACAAGCCTAAAGTCACTTCGGCCCGGCACCTGTCGGGGGCCGATGACCGGGCGCGGGGCAGTTGCCCCGGGCAGAACACATGGGAGGCACTACGATGACATCTGCGGACACGGCTACGCTGGACCAAGAGGCGCGCATTTCCGAGATCCTGCAGGGGGCGGTGGACCCTCATGTCCACAGCGGGCCGTCGATCGCTCCCCGCGCGGTGGACCATCTCGAGCTGGCCCGCGAGCTGTCGGGGGCGGGCTTCTCGGCGGTGGTCACCAAGGACCACGACTATTCCGGCGTGATGTGCGCCGCGCTGATCAAGGCCCACCACCCCGAGCTCACCACGCAGGTGTTCTCGGGCATCGTGCTGAACAACGTGGTGGGCGGGCTCAACCCCTACGCGGTGGAACACACCGCCGCGATGGGCGGCAAGGTGGTCTGGCTGCCGACGCTCGCCGCCGAGAACCACCTTGCGTGGGAGGCCTCGTCCGACTGGTCGCACCCGGCCTCGACGCAGAAGATCCGCCCGGCGAGCGCCGTGCCGCTCTTCGACGCGGACGGCGCGATGCTGCCCGAGCTGCTCGACATCCTCGACGTCTGCGCCGCCACCGGGCTGGCGCTGGCCAGCGGCCACATCCACGTCAGCGAGACCAGGAAGGTCTTCGCCGAGGCGAAGAAGCGCGGCGTCGAGCGGCTGATCTTCACCCACCCCGAGGACATCGTCGGCGCCTCGATGGAGGACACGCTCGAGATCGCCGACATGGGTGCCCAGGTCGAGCATTCGCTGGCCTTCTTCGTCGAGGGCTCGAAGTTCCGCAACCGCTCCAACGAAGAGCTCAAGGCCTACATCGACCTCGTCGGTCCCGAGCGGACGATCCTGTGCTCGGATCTCGGGCAGGTGGGCACGCTCACGCCGCTGCAGGGCTTCCGCAAGGCGGTCGAGACCTGTCTCGACCTCGGCTACACGGAGGCGCAGATCAAGCCGATGGTCTCGGCGAACGCGGCGCAGGTGATCGGCCTCGACGGCTGACGCGCCGCGTCAGGACACTCAATCATCGGACAAGGGACCGCGCAGCCGGGCAGGGCGCCTCGCTGCGCGCAGACAAGGACATGCCATGCAGGACGTATTCATTCTCGGCGCCGCGCGGACGCCGATCGGCAGCTTCGGCGGCGCGCTGTCGTCGCTCGGGCCAGACGAGCTCGGCATCATCGCTGCCACCGAGGCGATCCGCCGGGCCGGCGTCGAGGCGCAGGAGATCGACAACGCGGTGGTGGGCAACGTCATCCCGACCAGGCCCCGCGACATGTATCTCGGTCGCGCCATCGGCATCGGGGCGGGACTGCCGGACAGCTCGCAGGGGCTGACGCTGAACCGGCTCTGCGGTTCCGGCGCGCAGGCCATCGCGACCGCGGCGGGGATGATCCGGGCGGGCGAGAGCCGCCTGTCGCTGGCCTGCGGTGCGGAGGCCATGAGCCGTGCGCCCTTCTCGGTCGACGGCATGCGCCACGGCATCAAGATGGGGGACGCGGGCGCCACCGACTGGATGATGGGCGCGCTCACCGACCCGTTCGGCTGCGGCCCCATGGGCGTCACCGCCGAGAACGTGGCCGAGCGTCACGACATCTCGCGCGCCGATCAGGATGCCTTCGCCGCCGAAAGCCAGCGGCGCGCCGGGGTGGCGCTGGCCGAAGAGCGCTTCGCCGCGCAGATCGTCCCGGTGCCGGTCCGGTCGCGCAGGGGCGAGACCTTCGTGAGCGTCGACGAATACCCGCGCCCCGGCACCACCGCCGGGCAGCTTGCCGGGCTGCGCCCGGTGTTCCGCAAGGATGGCAGCGTGACCGCGGGCAACGCCAGCGGCATCAACGACGGCGCCGCGGCGCTGGTGCTGGCGGGCGAGGACGCGGTCACGGCCCGCGGCCTGTCGCCCGTGGCGCGGCTCCTGTCCTGGGGCGTGGCCGGTGTGCCGCCCGAGGTCATGGGGCTCGGCCCCGTCGAGGCGGTGCCGCTGGCGCTGTCGCGGGCGGGGCTCACGCTTGCCGACATGGACGTCATCGAATCCAACGAGGCCTTCGCGGCGCAGGCCATCGCGGTGAACCGGCTGCTGGGCCTCGACCCGGAGAAGGTGAACCCCAACGGAGGCGCCATCGCGCTCGGCCACCCGCTGGGCGCCACCGGGGCGATCCTCGCGGTGAAGGCGATCCACGAACTGCAGCGCATCGGCGGTCGCCACGCGCTGGTCACCATGTGCATCGGCGGCGGTCAGGGTATCGCGCTGGTCATCGAGGCGCTCGGCGCCTGACGTCAAGGAGCAGGGAGGAACACCACCATGACCACCACTTTCAGGGACAGGGTGCGGGCGGGCGAGCTGCTCGTGGGCACCTTCGTCAAGACGCCCTCGCCGCATGTGGTAGAGATCCTCGGCCACGCCGGGCTCGACTTCGCGGTGATCGACCAGGAACACGCACCGATCGAGCTGGGGCAGATGGACATGCTCTCGCTCGCCGGGCGCGCCGTCGGCCTGCCGCTGCTGTCGCGGCGCTGGGGCAAGGGCACCGACTGGATCGCGCCGCTGCTCGACCTCGGGCTCACCGGGGTCATGGTTCCGCACGTGCTGGACGCGGAAGGCGCCGAGGCGGTCTGCGACTCGGTCCGCTTCGCGCGCAACAAGCGCGGGCTCTCGCCCTCGCCGCGGGCGGGCAACTATGGCGGCATGGGCATCCCCGCCTACCGCGAGGCCAGTGACCGGACCAGCGTCACCATGGTGCAGATCGAGGACGAGAGCGCGCTTGAGCATCTCGACGCCATTGCCGCCATCGACGACGTGGACCTTCTCTTCGTGGGGCCCGCGGACCTGTCGCAGTCGATGGGCGTGGCCTTCCCGTCGCCCGAGCTAGACGCCGCCATCGACCGGGTGGTCGCCGCCTGCCGCAAGGCGGGCCGCGCTGCGGGGCTCTTCGTGGGCGACCCGGCGCAGATCCCGGCGTGGCATGCCAAGGGCGTGACGGTCTTCGTCTGCGGCTCGGACCAGGCGCTGCTGCGCAAATCCGCCGCCGCCCTGATGGCTTCGCGCAACGCCTGACCCGGCCCGCCACCTGACCACAGGCCGCGCCTCGTCTCGGGGCGTGGCCTTTTCCGTGGCCTCCTCTTTCGTGACGCCATCTCCCGTGGGGGGGGTGTCCGGCCCGGGCCGGGCCTGTCCCGACACGGTCTCGTTCGTGCGCCCTTACCCGATGGGCCAGCAGGGGCGGGGCGGCGTGGCGCTGCTGATGACTGCGGTGGCGTCGTTCTTCGGGGGCGGCCTCTGCGGCGCCTGCCGGCTGCGCTGGCTCGAGGGCGAGCCGATCCACGGCGATCTCGTGTTGCGGCCGGACGAACGCAAGACCGAGCTGATGGCCTGCACCGCGCAGTCGGCCTCGGACGAACTGATGGTCGATCTTTGAGGGGAGAGCCGGGGACGGTGGCGGAACAACTTGGCGGCGAAACGCTTTCGGCAGAGGCGCTCGGGATGCGTCTCCGGGTCCTGCGCAGAAGCGGCAGATGACGCTGGACGCGCTGGCGGCACAGACCGATCTCGACAAGAGCTAAATCTCGCGCGTCGAGCTGGGCAAAAGTCGGCCTCCCTCGCCACGCTGATGCGGCTCTCCTGCGCGCTCGGCGTCAGCGTCAGCGAGTTCTTCGGCGGCAGTGTCGGCTCCGAGGACATCCAGGTGGCGCGCGCGGGCGAGCGGGTCACCGTCACCCCCACCGGCAGCGGCGCGCCCCATCTCGAGGCACTCGGGATCAAGAGCGACAAGCTCTCGACCTTCGTGCTGCACCCGCAGGAGGAGTCGCAGGCCGTAGGCCACGGCTCGGTCCCCACCCGCGAGGAATGCGCCTACGTGCTGAAAGGCGAGGTCGAGGTCTCGTTCGAGGGCCGCAGCGAGCGTCTTTCGGCGCAGGATTGCGTGCATTTCCCCGGCATCGTCCCGCACAAGATCCGCCGCATCGGCAGCGCCGAGACGGTTGTGCTGGTGATCGTGGTGAACGGCGATCTCTGACGGGTCGCCCGGGCCGTGGCCCGCAGGCGTCCCCCCGGCGATCAGGTCGCGGTTTGGGGCAAAAGCGGGCAGTCGGGGCGTATCCGTGCTAGGCTGGCCCCGTCTTCATAGGCGAAAGCTTGCCTGAACACCGCTTTTCGGTCAGGAGCGATGGAATCGGACGCGCAGCGGGCCGAGCCATCGCCCCGGTATGCCCGGGTCCTGTCGGCGACGCCGGGGGCCGGTCGCCTGCGACCATCCGGGGCACTGGGTCGGCGGTCGCCACCGGCGGGGAGGGACATGCAGAAACGCGTCACGCAACGGGATGTCGCCGCGCGCGCAGGTGTCAGCCAGGCCGCCGTGTCGCGGGTCATGGCCGAGCATGGCTACGTGGCCGAGGACGTCCGGGCGCGGATCATGGAAGCGGCGGCGGCGCTTGGCTACAGGCCCGATCCGGTGGCGCGGACGCTGATCACCGGGCGCTCCAACATCGTCGCCGTGGTGGTCGGCAACGTCGTGAACCCGTTCTTCCCGGTGGCGCTCTCGGCCCTGACCGAAGCGCTGCGGCAGGAAGACCGCGAGGTGCTGCTGTTCAACGCGGCGCCCGGTCAGAATATCGACGACCTCATCCCCGGCGTGCTGCGCTACAAGGTGGCCGGGATCATCGTGATGACCGTTGCGCTGGGAAGCCGCGCCGCCGAGTTCTGCGCCGACGCGGGCGTGCCCTACGTGCTTTTCCATCGCTACGCCGAACAGGGCGGGGCCTTTGCCGTGGCCTGCGACAGCGGGGCCGGCGGGCGCGAGGCGGCGCGCCATCTCGTGGCGACGGGCTGCCGGACCATGGCCTATGTCGGCGGGCTCGAGGATTCCTCGCCCAACCGCGACCGCGCCAACGGCTTCATCGCCGGGCTGCGCGAGGCTGGGCTCGCGCCGGTCGAGCACCTGAACGGTGCCTTCACCTATGACTGGGGGCGCGAGGCCATCAACGGGCTGCTGTACCGCCATCCCGATCTCGACGCGGTGTTCTGCGGGGACGATGCCATCGCCTGCGGGGTCGTGGATGCGCTGCGCTACGACCTCGGGCGCAAGGTGCCCGACGAGGTCTCGGTCATCGGTTTCGACGATGTGCCGCAGGCGAACTGGGCCGCCTACCGGCTCACCACCGTGCGCCAGCCGCTCGAGGCGATGATCGCGCAGACGCTGACCCTGCTGAAGCATCCCGAGGACGAGGCGCGCAGGCTCCACCTGCTGCCGGGCGAGATGATTATTCGGGCAACCACGCGGCGCTAAGGCGCCGTTGCAGAAACCGATCCCACCGGCTTGCTTGACAGGCAAAGGGGGCGGAGTCCAACCTTGTGATTACGTATTCACACATTGATGGATATGTCATCACATCGAAGTTGGAGTCCTGAATGTCCGCCTTGCTGAAGAACGATCTCGCCAAACCCTACCAGACGGTGGCGCGGGGCAAGGGGGTCTGGCTCTGGGACACCGAGGGCCGGGACTACATCGACGGCTCCTCCGGCGCGATGACCGCCAACATCGGCCACGGCGTTGAGGAAATCGCCGACGCGATGGCCGCGCAGGCCCGCGAGGTGGCCTTTGCCTTCACCGCGCAGTTCACCAACGCCCCCGCCGAGGAGCTCGCCCGCAGGCTGACCGCGCTGGCGCCCGGGGATCTTGACCACGTGTTCTTCGTCAACAGCGGCTCCGAGGCCTCGGAACATGCGATGCGTCTCGCGCTGCAGGTCTGGCGAGAGCGCGGACGGCCCGGCAAGACGCGCTTCATCAGCCGCCAGCGCAGCTACCACGGCATGACCATGGGGGCGCTGTCGATGTCCGGCCACGACGGGCGGCGCGGCGATTTCGGCGACTACCTGCACGCCTTCCCCGAGGTGCCGCCCGCCTATGCCTTCCGGTCGGACTGGGGCGATCTGCCCGAGGAGGAGCAGGGCGCGGTGGCGGTGGCGGAGTGGGAGACGGCGATCCTCGCCGCGGGCGGGGCCGACAAGGTGGCCGCCGTCATCGCCGAGCCCATCGTGGGCGCCGCGGGCGGGGCGCTGGTGCCGCCGCCGGGCTACTTCACCGCCCTGCGCGAGATCTGCGACCGCCACGACGTGCTGCTGATCGCCGACGAGGTGATCACCGGCATGGGGCGCACCGGCAGCTGGTTCGCCAGCGGATTCGAGGGCATCGTCCCGGACATCCTGAACACCGCCAAGGGGCTGAGCGCGGGCTACACGCCGATGGGCGCCGTCATCCTGCGCGCGCCGCTGGTCGAGACCATCCGGCAGGGCTCGGGGCTCGCGCCCTACGGCCACACCTTCTCGGGCAACCCGCTCAGCGCCGCGATCTGCCTTGCGGTGCTCGACTACATGGAGACGCACGACGTGCTGGGCAACGTCGCCGCCCGCGCCGCCGAGATGGAGGCGGGGCTGAAGGCGCTTCAGCAGCGCTATGCCCACGTCGCCGACGTGCGGGGCAGGGGTCTGCTCTGGGGCTTCGAGTTCGTCATGGACCGGCAGGGCAAGACCCCGCCGCCCGCCGAATTCAACGCCACCGGCACCTTCGTCGATCTCTGCTGGGAAGAAGGGCTGGTGGTCTATCCCGCCGGCATCAAGCCGCTCAACAACGCGTGCCTGATCTCGCCGCCGCTGGTCATCACCGCCGACGAACTGACCGAGCTTCTGACCCGCATGGACCGGGCGCTGGCGAAAATGGAAACGCGCCTGCTGGCGCTCGGCCAGGGTCAGGACGCCCTCGCCTGACATCATCGGAAGACCTGAGACATGACTGACCAGACCGCCCCGGCCGTGCCGCCGCTGACCGGCTATCTCGACCGCCTTTCCGCCCGGCCGGGCGAACGCATCGCCGTCAAGACCTCGAGCCAGATCCCCGGCGAGATCGCCGCCCGCGTGGTGCGCATCTGGAACGCCGACGCCAACCCCGAGGGCATGGGGATGCACATCGAAGACGTGGCGGGGCTCGACCTCGGCAGGTTTGCGGCGCAGGAACAGCCCGCCCGGCTGGGCAGCTGGGGCTGGGTGCCGACCGCGGGTCTTTTCGACACCGCGCGTCTCGTGGTGAGCCTGCGCGTGCAGCCCTGGCTGGTGCGCGAGAGCGGCGGCACCATCCTCGCCCTCACCGGGCCGGACGGCGCCAGCCTCTGGACGCTGACCGCCTATCCCGACCGCATCGAGGCCGTGGCGGGCGAGGCCGTCATCACCGCCGCGATCACCCCCAAGCGCAAGGTCTGGTACGACCTGACCCTCGCGCTCGACCTGCGCGGCGGCGCGGCCGAGCTTTCGGTCACCTCGCTCGACGGCTACCAGGAGGCCGCGTCGGGTGGCGCCTTCACCTTCGCACCGGTGGACGGCGCCCGCCTGAGCTTTGCCGCCCGGCCCGAGGGCTGTGGCGCCACGGCACATTTCAATGGCCGGCTCGAGGACATCACGCTGCGCGAACAGGGCCCCGAGGGCCCGGTGCGGGCGTTCTGGGATTTCAGCATCGCGATGAACAGCGCAGGCGTCGTGGACACCGGGCCGCTGGCGTTGCACGGCCAGCTCGTGAACCTGCCCACCCGCGCGGTGCGCGGCTCGCACTGGGACGGGACCGAGATGGTCTACACCCACGCGCCGCGCCAGTACGCCGCGATCCATTTCCACGAGGACGACATCTACGACTGCGGCTGGGACACCAGCCTCGAGCTGGCGATCCCCGAGGGCCTCGCCAGCGGCGTCTACGGCGTGAAGCTGACGCAGGACGGGCACGAGGACATCATCCCCTTCTTCGTCCTGCCGCCCAAGGGCACCCGCAACGCCAAGGTCTGCTACCTCGCCTCGACCTTCACCTACATCGCATATTGCAACCACGCGCGCGGCAACCTCGACGACGCGATGGAGGCGCGCATCACCGACTGGGGCACGCCGCGCGGGCCCGACAACTTCCCGGGCTTCGGCACCTCGACCTACAACTACCACCCCGACGGCGCCGGGCATTGCTTTTCGTCGCGGCTGCGACCGATGCTGACGATGCGCCCTGGCTTCCAGACCTTCGCCATCCACGAGGGCTCGGGGCTGCGGCACTTCCCGGCGGACGGCCATCTCGTCGAGTGGTTCCGCCGCATGGAGATCGACATCGACGTGATCACCGACGAGGACCTGCACCGCGAGGGGCTGGAGCTCATCGCGGGGTACGACGCGCTCGTCACCGGATCGCACCCGGAATACCACACGCCCGAGACCCTGAACGCGCTGCGCGACTACACGCGGCAGGGTGGCAACTTCTGCTATCTCGGCGGCAACGGCTTCTACTGGAAGATCGCGGTCAGCGACGCGCTGCACGGCGTGATCGAGGTGCGCCGCGCCGAGGGCGGCATCCGCGCCTGGGCCACCGAGGCGGGCGAGGGCTACCACATGCTCGACGGCCAGTACGGCGGGCTCTGGCGCCGCAACGGGCGCGCCCCGCAGGAGATCGGCGCGGTGGGCTTCTCGGGGCAGGGCTTCTTCGAGGGCTCGCCCTACGCGCTGACCCCCGAGGCGTCCGACGCGGATGTCGCGTGGATCTTCGAGGGCGTCGACGAGGACCCGCTGGGCGATTACGGCTTCTCCGGCGGTGGCGCCGCGGGCTTCGAGCTTGACCGGGTGGACTTCGCGCTCGGCACGCCCGAGGGCACCAAGGTGCTTGCACGCAGCTTCGGCCACGGCCCGAGCTTCATGTGCGTCCCCGAAGAGGTGCTGAGCCACTTCGCCACGCTCACCGGCGAGCCGCCCAAGGATCTCGTCCGGGCCGAGATCGCCTATGCTAGGCTTCCGGGCGGCGGGCAGATCTTCACCACCGGCTCCATCACCTTCTGCGGCAGCCTGCCGTGGAACGACTTCGACAACGGCTGTTCGCGGATGCTCGAGAACGTCGTGCGCCGCTTCGGAGGGCTCGAGGCATGACCACCGCACCCGCGATGACCGAAACCGAAACCGAGCTGCGCCGCGATCTCGCGGCGGTGTTCCGCGCCATGGCCCGGCTCGGGATGACCGAGCAGATCGCCGGGCACAACTCGATGATGCTCCCCGAGGAAGCCACCGACGGCGAGCCGATGTTCCTCATCAACCCGCGCGGCCTGCATTTCTCGGAGGTGCGCGCCAGCGACCTGCTGCTGTGCAAGCTCGACGGCACCGTCGTGCGTGGCGGGGGCGAGTTGCGCCGGGTGGCCTTCCACATCCACGCCCGTGTCCACCTCATGCACCCGGGCGCGCGCTGCGTCCTGCACACGCACCCGCAATACCTCACCGCGCTGTCGCTGATCGAGGGCGGGCGCATGGCTTTTGCCCACCAGAACGACATGGCGCTGGCCGAGCGCATTGCCTACGACGACGAGTTCGGGGGCATCGCGCTCACCGACGAAGAGGGCGACCGCATCGCCGAGAAGCTCGGCGACCGCACCATCCTCGTGATGGCCAACCACGGGGTGACGGTGGTGGGGCCGACGATCCACGACGCCTTCGACGAGCTCTACATGGCCGAGCAGACCTGCAAGTACCAGATGACCGCCAGGGCCACCGGCCTGCCGCTGCGCAAGCTCAACGAGCAGTTCCGCATGCACCACCGCGGCGCCTGGTCCGACTATTTCGATGCCCGCCTGCACCTCGACAGCTGGCGCCGGCGGCTCGACCGCGAGGAGCCCGACTACGCGCAATGATCGCGCGCCGACGGCCCGGGTCATGTGCCTGATCCGCGCCGGCCAACAACCAAAGGGCACATCCAACAGAGAAGGAAGACCCATGCAAATCAAACGAGCGACCGCGGCGATCGCGGCCCTGATCACGTCGACCGCGATCGCCACCACAGCCCAGGCGCAGAGCGTCGAGGCGACCTTCGGCATCCTGTTCGGACCGACCACCCCCTTCGTGGCCTGCGGTGGCCTCCCGATGGCCGAGGAACTGGCCGACGCCGGTTTCGACATCAGCGTGGTGCACTCGGCGCAGCTCGGCTCCGAGAACCAGATGGCCGAGCAGGTCTCGTTCGGCGAACTCGAGATGGCGGTGATCACCTCGTCGATCTTCGCCGCCTGGAGCGAGAACATCTCGGTGCTCGAGACCTATTACCTCTATGACAACGTCGACCAGGTGATGAAGGTCTACACCACGCCGACCGCGCAGGCGCTGATGGACGAGCTGCTCGAGGTCGCCAACGTCCGCGTCGTGGGCTCGCCCTGGCTCTACGGCGTGCGCAACGTCTTCGGCATGAAGGAAATCCACGGCCCCGACGACTTCTCTGGTATGCGCCTGCGCGTCCCCGAAACCCCGGTGTCGATCGAGGGCGCCAAGTCGCTGGGCGCGCAGCCCACGCCGGTCGCCTATTCCGAGCTCTACCTCGCGCTGCAGCAGGGCATCGTGGACGGGGCCGAGGCGCCGATCCCGATCATCGGGCTCGAGTCCTTCGACGAGCCAGCCGAGTACGTCGCGATGACCCGGCACCTGATCACCGCCGCGCCCTTCGTGGTCAACGAGGACTTCTGGCAGTCGCTCAGCGCCGAAGAGCAGGAGGCGCTCACCACCGCCGCCACCAGTGCCTCGGAGCGCGTGCGCGAATGCGTCGACACCGCCGAGGCCGAGACGCTGGCCAAGTGGAAGGAGAACGGCGAGGTCACGGTGATCGAGGATCTCGACGTCGAGGCGATCAAGGCCAAGGCGCGCGAGCATTTCTCCTCGGGCCTGCCCTATTCCGAGGCCTACGTGAAGCTGCTCGAAGACCTGAAATGAGCGGATCCGTCCAAACGGAGGAGGGCGCGCGTGACAGCGCGCCCTTCGTCCTTCCCGCACCGTTGCGCTGGCTCGACCGGATCGAGGAATGGATCAGCGTGGGCTTCCTCAGCCTCGTGCTGATCGCCGTCTCGACCCAGGTCATCGCCCGCTACGTCTTTGCAGCGCCGCTGTTCTGGGGCGACGAGCTGGCACGCTACAGCTACGTCTGGATGTCCTTCGCCGCCGCCGCCTTCATCACCGGGCGCCGGTCGCACGTGACCATCGGGCTTCTCGACGGCAGGCTCTCGGCGCGCCACCTGCGGGCGCTGGAATGCCTGGCCCAGGTCATCGTGGCGATCACCTGCCTTTGCGTGGTGGTGTTCAGCTACAGCTGGCTGATGAAGACGGCGGGGCCCAAGTCCTCGGCGCTGCGCATGCCGATGATCTATCTCTACGGCGGCGCCTGGATCGCCTTCGGCCTGATGGCCCTGCACAGCCTCGTGAGCGCCTTTTACGTCGCCACCGGCCGGATGCCGGCCCTGCCGCCCGCCGGCGACACCTACGAATAGGACCCCGCCATGGAACTGATGATGATGCTGGGCGGCATGGCCGTCCTCCTGATCCTGCGGGTGCCCGTCGCCTTCGCCATGCTGCTGCCGTCGCTGGGCTACATCGCCATGGCGCCGCGCATTTCGATGGGCGTGGCGGTGCAGCGGGTGACGGCGCTGCTCGACAGCTTCCCGCTGCTGGCGGTGCCGCTCTTCATCTTCGTAGGCTTCCTCGCCAACTCGGCGGGCCTTGCCGACAAGCTGATCAACGCGCTGCTTGTGGTGACCGGGCGGGTGCGGGGCTCGCTGGCCTACGTGAACGTCAACGCCTCGCTGGTATTCTCGTGGATGAGCGGCTCGGCGCTGTCGGATTCCGCGGCGCTCGGCTCGGTGCTGCTGCCGACCATGCGGCGCAACGGCTACGACCCGCATTTCGCCGCCGCCATCACCGCCGCGTCTTCGACCATGGGCCCGATCATGCCGCCGTCGATCGCCGCCGTGCTCTACGCGGTGCTGACCAGCACCTCGGTGGCCGCGACCTTCCTCGCGGGGGTGATCCCGGCGCTGATGATCTTCGTGGCGCTGACGCTCTATATCTACCTCTACGCCCGCAACCGCACCGAGCTTACCGCCGAGGCCATCCCACGCTCCGAGGCCGTCCGCACGCTGATCGGCGCGCTGCCGATCTTCCTCGCGCCGGTGGTGCTGCTGGGCGGCATCCTCGGCGGCATCTTCACGCCCACCGAGGCCGCAGCGGTCACCGCCATGTACCTGCTGGTGCTGTCCTTCGCCTGCCGCTGGATCACCCTGCGCGGGCTCTACGACACGCTGGCGGGCACTGCGGCCACCACCGGGCGGGTGATGCTGATCGCCAGCGTCGGCGCGCTCTTCTCCTACATTATGGCGCGCGAGCAGATCCCGCAGCAGGCGGCGGATTTCCTGACCTCGCTGACCGAGAACAAGTGGGTCTTCCTGCTGCTGCTCAACATCTTCCTGCTGCTGATCGGCATGGTGCTCGAGCCCGCCTCGGCGCTGCTGGTGACGGTGCCGATCTTCTACCCGATCGCGCAGCGCTACGGCATCGACCCGGTGCAGCTTGGCGTGGTGGTGATCTTCAACCTGACGCTCGGGCTGATGACGCCGCCGGTCTGCCTCGTGCTGCAGATGCTGGCGCAGGTGGGCAACCTCAACTTCGGCCGGGTGCTGAAGGCGACGCTGCCGTTGCTGGGGATCCTGTTCATCGTGCTGCTGATCGTGACCTATGTCCCGGCGCTGACCCTGACGCTGCCGCGCCTGCTGGGCGTGTGACAGGCCTGCAATCTGGCGCTGCCCGGGCGGGAAGGAACCGCCCGGGCAGCCCGCATGGAGCGCACCTGAGGGGCGTTTCGATAGCCGGACAACTTCGCACGCGAAGCTGAACCGAACCTTAAGAATTGCGGCTCTCAAAACAAAAAGAATTCGCTTGATACCCCGGTGATTTCGCCTCATTTTGCGGCGCAGCGAAGACGGGGTGACGGGGCGTAAGGCCCGTCGCATCCGTCAGCCGCATCGACCCACGCCGCATGCATTCGCCCGGGCCGGTGTCTCCCCCCCAAAGATCGACCGCCGCAGGAGACCGCCGACACGGTTGCGCGCGCCGTCCTTCCGTTATGTGCCCTTGTCTGGCGCAACCGAGGGATATTCGCGCGGGACCATCGTGACATTCATCCGGACACTCTCCGGGACCCCGTAAAGAGCGATTTCTCGAATTCGCCAACCATTTGCCGTGACGCGGCAAATGGCAGGGAATGTTTGTTCCGAAAAAGTGTAATGGGATGTCCCGAAAATCCACCCGAACCGTGCAAATGAGGATCATTTGCGGCGGAAATTCATCTTGCGATATTAATCGGCTATCTGAATGTTAATAAACGATTTTAATTCAATTATTCCGCAGCATCATATTTGTCACATCATCGTTATTACGATTTGACCAATATCGGGAATCATGGTTTTCCCGACCACAGGCAAGCCGACGCCAGCTCAAAAACTCCGCAACCAATAATGACGAGAGGACTGTGCATGGCGACCGCGCGCGCACGGTTGGCCTCCGGGTCGGCCATATTCCTGCTTTCAATCACCTCTGCGATTCCAGCCTTGTCGCAGACCCTGTCCATTGAACCCACCGAGACCTTCGATCTCGGCACCATCGTGCTGACCGCCGAAGAGCAGATCAAGCAGGCGCTCGGCGCCTCGACGATCAGCGCCGAGGATCTCGAGAAGCAGCCCGTCGTCAACGATGTGGCCGAGATCATCCGCAAGATGCCCGGCGTGAATCTCAGCGGCACCTCGCCCTCGGGCCAGCGCGGCAACCAGCGTCAGGTCGACATCCGCGGCATGGGCCCAGAGAACGTGCTGATCCTGATCGACGGCCGCCCTGTCCTGTCGCGTACCTCGGTCAAGATGGGCCGCTCGGGCGAGCGTGACACCCGCGGCGACACCAACTGGGTGCCCGCCGAGATGGTCGAGCGTATCGAGGTTATCCGCGGCCCGGCGGCGGCACGCTACGGCTCGGGCGCTGCGGGCGGGGTGGTGAACATCATCACCAAGGCCCCCGACAGCGACCTGTTGCAGCTCGGAATGTTCTTCGACGCGCCGGAAAGCGACCTCGAGGGCTTCACCCAGCGCTACAACGTGCTCTGGGCCAAGCGCCTGAACGAGGATTTCGCCCTGCGCCTCAGCGGCAGCTACAACCGCACCGAGGCCGACGACCCGGATCTCAACTCCGATGTCGAGACCTGCGAGACCGACGATGACGGCGTCGAGAGCTGCTCGCGCGACGCGGGCAACGAGGGCGTGGTCAACAAGGACGCCACCCTGCTGCTGAGCTGGGAACCGAGCGACCGCAACAAGTTCGACTTCGAGCTCGGCTGGTCGCGGCAGGGCAACCTCTTTGCCGGCGACACCCAGCTTGGCGGGCGCCTGACCGACGATCCCGACTCCATCGTGGGCCAGCTTGCCGACGACGGCGAAGAGACCAACGTGATGGAGCGCAGCGTCGCCGCGATCACCCACACCGGCACTTACGGCTGGGGCTCGACGCGGAGCTACCTTCAGTACGAGTACACCGACAACAGCCGCCTCTCCGAGGGCCCCGCAGGCGGCGGCGAAGGCTCGATCAACTCGACCTCGGACTGGGACACCGCGATCCTGCAGGCCATCGCCGCCAAGTCCGAAGCCTATATCGACCGCAGCTTCTTCGGCCGTCCGGCGGCGATGACGCTGGGGGCGGAACTGCGCTACGAGACGCTCGACCTGTCGGACTACGGCTCGTTCTCGTCGATCACCACCGACGACGGCAGCCGCGACTCCTCGGATGCGGACGACACCACCGAGCAGCTTACCTTCGGCATCTACTACGAAGAGAACATCGAGTGGACCGACCGCCTGACGCTCACGCCCTCGGTCCGCTTCGACCACGCGGACACCTTCGGGAGCAACTTCTCGGGCGGCATCAACGCGACCTACGACATCAACTCGGAATGGACCGTCAAGGGCGGCGTGGCCAAGGCCTTCAAGGCGCCGACGCTCTACCAGCTCTCGGACACCTACGTCTACACGACGCGCGGCAACGGCTGTCCCTATCCCTATTACCGCAACGGTCCGTGCTACGTGCTCGGCAATGACGATCTCGACCCCGAGACCTCGATCAACAAGGAGATCGGCGTCAGCTACAACGGGCTCGACAACGGCATCGTCGCCACGCTGACCTATTTCCACAACGACTACCGCGACAAGATCCAGTCCGGCACCGACCAGGTCGGCACCACGCTGGTCAACGGCAGCCCGGCGCGTCTCTACCAGTGGCAGAACGTGCCCGAGGCGCGGGTGCAGGGTCTCGAGGGCAGCTTCGCCAAGACCTTCAACGACCAGTTCTCGCTGGCGGTGAACGGGACCTACATGATCGAGTCGGTGCAGCAGCTGAAGATCAAGGGCGGCACCAACACCAGCACCGGCGAGACCTTCGGTAGCGAGTCGATCGAGGTGCCGCTGTCGCTCGTGCCGGAATACACGATCAACGCCGCGCTGACCTGGAACGTCAACGACCAGTTCGCGATCGTGCCCTCGCTGACCCACTACGGCAAGACCGAGGCTTCGGACTACAGCGCCCACTCCGGCTACGCGAACGACGACACCGACAGCCGCGATCCCTACACGCTGGTGAACGTCGGGATGACCTACCAGTTCAACAACGGGTTCAACCTGAAGGCCGGTGTCACCAACGTCTTCGACAAGTCGATCCAGCGCTCGGGGGACGGTGCCGAAACCTACAACGAGCCCGGCCGGGCCTATTACTTCGGCCTGACCAAGACCTTCTGATCCTCCCCGATCGGAGAGGTCTTCGGAAGACGCCCCGCCGCCCCACTGTCCCCGGCGGCGGGGCAAACGCACCTCAAGGACCAGACCCCACGTGACACGGACGAGCTCCCGGTTTCCCACCCTGCGCCGCCTCGACGCGCGGCTTGCCGCGGCCGAGCTGCGGATCGCCGCGGCGCTTCTGGCGGCGATGCTTCTGTGCATGGCCGCGGGCGCGGTGATGCGCAGCGCCGGGCGGCCGCTCGTGGGCGCCGACGAGCTTGCCGTCCTGCTCATGGTCTGTGCCGCCTTCTTCGGCGCCTCCGCCAATCTCGCCAGCGGCGACCACGTCGCAGTGGACCTGCTGGCCCGGCGCCTGCCGCCCGCGACGCGGCGGTTGACCGGGGCGGTTCTGCTGGCGCTCCTTGCGGGATTTGCCGCCTGTCTTTGGGTCTGGCTCGACCCGGTGGGGCTCTGGCGCACGGGCTCGGGCGCGGCACTGGCGCGCGATAGCGGCAATTTCACCTATACCGAGCCAACCATGACGCTGGGCCTTGCCAAGGCGTGGTTCTGGCTGCCTATGGTGCCCGCCACTCTTGGCGCCATGCTGCACGTCACGGTGCGGCTCGTCTCGCCGGCAGAGGCGCCGCGATGCTGAGCTTTCTGGCCTTCCTCCTGCTGCTCGCCGCCGGTCTGCCCGTGGCCTTCGCGATGATCGCGGGCGCGGTGCTGCAGATCGTGCTCGGCGGAAACGGCGTGCTGCTCTTGAGCCTGCCGCAGCAGCTCTACCAGGGGATGGAGAACTACGGCCTCCTCGCCCTGCCGATCTTCATCCTGCTGGGCGAGCTGATGAGCGCCAGCGGCGCCGGGAGGCGGCTGTTTGCGCTGGCCGGGCTCTGTGCGGGGCGGGTCCCGGGCGGGCTGGCGCAGGCGACGCTTCTGGCCAACGCGCTGATGGCCGCGGTGCTGGGCTCGACGGTGGCGCAGATCACCCTGATGTCGCGGCTCGCCGTGCCCGAGATGGAGCGCGCGGGCTACCCCCGCGACGCCGCCGCGGCGCTCACCGCCGCCGGGGGCCTGCTGGCGCCGGTGCTGCCGCCCTCGATGCTGCTCATCGTCTTCGGGGTCATCGCGGAGGTGCCCATCGGCGACCTCTTCCTCGCCGGTATCGGCCCGGGGCTGGCGATCCTTGCGGTGCTGTCCGGCGTCACGGTCTGGCAGGGCCGGGGAGGGCGCTTCCCCGCCGCCGCACCCGCGACCGGGCCCGCGCGCAGGGTCCTGGCCGAGGCGCTGCCCGCGCTCGCCATCCCCGCCGCGATGATCGCCGCCATCCTCACCGGCCTCGCCACCCCCGCCGAGGCGGGCGTCGTGGCCATCGCCGCCGTCATCGTCGTCGGCCGGCTGGTCTATCGCGAGCTCACGCTGGCGCAGATCGGCCCGGCACTGATCGCCACCGCCCGCAGCAGCGCGGGCATCCTGTTCCTGATCTCCGCCGCCAGCCTCTACGCCTGGGTCGCCGCGTGGGAGAACCTTCCCGCCATGGCCGCCGCGCGCATCGCCGCGATCTCGGAGGATCCGCTGGTATTCCTGCTGCTGCTGAACCTGCTGCTTCTGGGCCTCGGCATGGTCACCGACCCGCTGCCCGCGCTGATCCTCGTGGTGCCGGTTCTGCTGCCGGTGGCCACCGACATCTACGGCATCGACCCGATCCACTTCGGCCTCTTCGCCTGCATCAACCTCACCGTGGGCCTGCTGACGCCACCCGTAGGCGTTGGCCTCTTTACCGCCGCGCTGCAGACCGGCGTCGGTGCGGGGCGGCTGGCGCGGCTGGTGCTGCCCTACCTCGCCGGCGTGCTGCTGGTGCTTGCCCTTCTGGTGCTCTGGCCGGGGCTGGCGCTTGGCCCCCTCCGCTTCCTGCAATGACCCGAAACGACCTGACGGAGCCCTTCATGTCCCTTCGCCCCGCCGCCCTGAGCCTCTCCCTCGCGCTGCTCGCGGCGCTGCCCGCCGCCGCCGAGCAGTACCGGCTCGGGCTCATTACCCCGCCGCCGCACCAGTGGACCCAAACCGCCGTCAGCATCGCCGCCGAGATCGCCGAGGCCACCGAGGGCCGGGTCGAGATCCTCGTGATGCCCTCGGGCCAGCTCGGCAACGAGGCGCGGATGCTGCAGCAGCTGCAGACCGGGGCCATCGACTTCGCCATGCTGACAGCGGCGGAATTCGCCAACCGCGACGCCAATTACGGCGTCTTCTACGCGCCCTTCATCGCTGCCGACACGCAGGCCGCCGCTGCCCTGCTGCGCGGCGAGGTGGCGCGGGAGCTGCTGGGCGGCATGGACCTCTTCGGCCTGCAGGGCCTGGCGTGGGGCATGGCCGGGATGCGCCAGATCGTGACCTCGGGCGAGGTCACCGAGGCGGCGGAGCTCACGGGCCTGCGGGTGCGCACCGTGCCGCTGGCGCCCGAGATGGACTTCTGGACCGGGCTCGGCGCCGCGCCCACGCCGATGCCGCTTCCGGCGCTCTACGATGCCTTCGCCAATGGGCAGGTCGACGCCATGCAGATCGACCACGAGGGCACGTGGAATTCCGGCTACTGGAAGCACGCGGGCACGATCATCGACTCGCGCCACATGATCTTCCCGATGGCCGCCGTCGCCTCCTCGCGGAAATGGCAGGGCATCGACGCCGCCGACCGCGCCGTGGTGGCCGAGGTCTTTGCCCGGCAGGTGGCCGCGATGGTCGACCTCTACGGCGAGATCGACGCCATCAACCTCGCGAGGCTCGAAGAGACCGGCGTGCCGGTGATCCCGGCCGACCGCGCGTGGTTCGGCGCCTCCGTGGACAGCTGGTACGAGGACTGGCGCAACCGCGCACCGCTGCTCGCAGCACTCGAGGCCGAGGCGGGGGCGCTGGAATGAGGTGGCTGGTCCTGCTCATCGCCATGACGCTGCCGATCGCCGCTGCCGCGCAACCCGCGCCGGTGCCGCTGGGGCCGACGATCCTCGACACCGGCTCTCAGGTGGTCAGGGTCGAGAGCTTCACGCTGTCCGCGCCGGGGCAGGGTGCGGACTACCGCATCGGCGTGCTGATCCCGCGCCGCCCCGCGCCCGAGGCAGGGTTCCCGGCGCTCTACCTGCTCGACGGCCAGGCGGCGGCGGAGCTGCTGACCGACGAGGTGCTGGGCGCGCTCGATCCCGACACGCTGCCGGTGATCGTGACGCTGGGCTACACTGGCGACGCGCGTTTCGCCGGGCCCGAACGCACCCGCGACTACACCCCGCCCGGCCCGGACGGCACCGAGGTCATCGACCCGCGCGGCCGTCCCGGTGGCGGGGCCCCTGACTACCTCACCCTCCTCAGCGACGAGATCCTGCCACGGGTGGTCGGGATGGCGCCGCTCGACCCGGACCGCAGCCTGATCTGGGGACACAGCTACGCCGGGCTCTTCGTGCTCTGGTCGGCGAGCACGCCCGCGTCGCCCTTCGCCCGATACGTCTCGGCGAGCCCGTCGCTCTGGTGGGATGGTGCGGCCTACTTCGACCGGGCGAAGGCGCGGGCCAGGGCCGGAGACTGGCCGCCGCGCCCGCTCGACCTGCACAAGGGCGGGATGGAGCGCGAACGCGCCAGCACCCCCGACACGCCCGACGCCCGGAAGCTCGTGCGCGAGCGCGCGGCCGCCCCCGCGCGGGCCTTCGAGGACCTCGACGCCGCGCTCCGGGCCGCGGGCATCCCGGGCGAGACGACGGTCTTTCCCGGGCTCAGCCACGGCGAGACCTTCCGCGCCTCGCTGCGTCAGGTGCTCGCAAACGCTGCCCGGCTGACCGAGCGCCCGCGATGACCCGCAGGGCGCCCGGCACCGAGACCGACGAGACACGAGGCGGCACCCGGCCTCGCGCGGGGGAGGTTCCCGCGACACCAGCCACAGCCTTGCTGCAGCCGATGGGTATCCCTGACCTGACCGGACGGAGGTCCGGCAATCGAAAGGCTATGACATGACCAAGACCAACCGTACCGGCCGCCTGCTGCGCTGCGTCGCGCTCTCGGCGCTGCTGATCGCGCCCGCGGGCCTCGCCGGCGCCGAGCCCTTTGCCGGGCTCGGGGCGTTCGACGGGCGCATCGGCGCCTCGGGGCCGGAGCGCGGCCCCATCGTCGCGGGGGGTGAGGCGCAGATCTCGGCGCGCGGCTTCCAGCCGGGCCAGAGCGTGGCGCTGCGCCAGGGCGGCGGCGCGCTGCCGGGCTCGCCCTTCACCGCCGATGACAAGGGCACGCTCAATGCCACTGTCGCCATCCCCGAGGGCGCGGCCCCCGGCGTCTACCCGGTGGTGGCCGAGCTTGGCGGCGACGCGCCCTTCGCCACGATCTTCGATCTCAAGGTCTCGAAGGTGCTGGGCCCGCTCAACACCGAGCGCTACGCCACCCAATCCGCCGAGATCGTGCGCAACCCCTATCAGGTCGCGGTGACCGGGGACGCGATCTTCGTCACCGGCGCCGTCGGCCGCCCGCCGGTCAGGGACTCCGAGCTTGCCAAGCTCGACCCCGAGACGCTCGAGATCGTGGCCCGGGTCTCGCCCCCCGCGGCGCCCGCCCGCGCCGACGGCAGCGACGGCGGCGTCTTCGCGGTCTACGGCATCGGCGTCGATGCCGAGGCCGGGCAGGTCTGGGTCACCAACACCCGGCAGGACACCGTCGCGGTCTATTCGACCGAGGACCTGAGCCTCATCAAGCAGTTCGAGCCGGGCACCGTGGCGCACTCGCGCGACGTGGTGGCCTTTGGCGGCAAGGCCTATGTCACCGCCACATTCGAGCCGCGCGTGCACGTCTTCGACACCGAAACGCTCGAGGAACTGGCGCCCATCGAACTGACCTCGGCCCGCCGCGGCGAGGACTTCACGGCAGCGAGCCTGTCGCTGGCGCCCGAGGCGGGCAAGCTCTTCGTCTCCTCCCTGCGCAGCGAGGAGGTCGCGGTGATCGACCTCGCCACCGGCAGCCAGTCCGGCGGCTTCCCGGTCGAGAATTCATCCAGCACCATCGGCCTCGCCGCCAGCCCCGACGGGTCGCGCGTCTACACCGTGGCGCAGGGCAATGACGCCGTGACCATCCTCGACGCGGTCAGCGGCGAACAGCTGGGCCAGGTGAACGCAGGTGCGGGCCCGCTCAACGCCGTGGTCGAGCCCGAAAGCGGCAACGTCTTCGTCGCCCTGCGCGTGGCGGATGCGGTTGCGGTGATCTCGCCCGAGGGCGAGATCCTTGCCAACCTCGAGATCGGCTCGACGCCCAACCACCTCACCCGCGACGCCGACGGCAACGTCTGGGTGGTGAACAAGTCCGGCGGCGAGGGCGATGACACCGCCAATCGTCTGACCCGCATCACCGCTCAGTAACGCGCCGCGGGGTCGCGCCCTGCGTGGCCCCGCGCTCCTGATCCCGAGAGCCCCATGACCGACCCGATCCAGACCTGGCCCGCCGATCTTGCCGCCCGCTACCGCGCGCGCGGCTACTGGCGGGGCGAGACCTTCCCCGCCATGCTCCGCGACCGCGCCGCCGCCCATCCCGACCGCGTCGCGCTTGTGGCGGGCGACGCGCGGCTCAGCTACGCGGCGCTGAACGACCGCGCCCGCAGCCTTGGCGCCGGGCTGCTGGCGCTGGGGCTGCGGCCCGGCGACCGGGTGCTGATCCAGATGGGCAACGTGCCCGCCTTCTTCGAGGCGGTGTTCGGCGCCTTTGCCGCCGGGCTGATCCCGGTCTACGCGCTTCCCGCCCATCGCCGCACCGAGCTTCTGCATCTCGCGGGCAAGGCGGCGGCGCGGGCGATCCTCGTGCAGGACCGCATCGAGCGCTTCGACCACGCCGCCATGGTGCTGGGCCTGCGCGGCGAACTGCCCGGGCTAGCCCATATCATCGTCGCGGGCACCGCGCCCGAGGGCACGCTTGCGATGGACAGCATCGCGGGCGATGCCGCGACGCTTCCCGCCGATCCCGACCCGCAATCGGTGGCCTTCTGCCAGATCTCCGGCGGCTCCACCGGCCTGCCGAAGCTGATCCCGCGCACCCATGACGACTACATTTACTCGCTCCGGGGCAGCAACGAGATCTGTGGCATCGACGCCGAGAGCGTCTACATGGCGACCCTGCCGGTGGCGCACAATTTCACCATGTCCTCGCCCGGCCATTTTGGCGCGCTCTATGCCGGGGCCCGCGTCGTGCTCTGCCCGGCGCCGCTGCCGCAGGTGGCCTTCGAGCTGATCCGCCGCGAGGGCGTGACGATCACCGGCCTCGTGCCGCCGCTGGCGCTGCTCTGGCTTGACGCCGCCGAAAAGACACCGCCCGCGCTGCCGAGCCTGACGCTGCTGCAGGTGGGCGGCGCCAAGTTCCTTCCCGAAAGCGCCCGGCGCGTCGCGCCGCTGCTCGGCTGCCGGCTGCAACAGGTCTTCGGCATGGCCGAGGGGCTGGTGAACTACACCCGCAACGACGACCCCGACGAGATCGTCACCGGCACGCAAGGCCGCCCGATCAGCCCCGACGACGAGGTGCTGATCCTCGATGATGCCGGCGCGCCCGTGCCCGAGGGCACCCCGGGCAACCTGCTGACCCGCGGGCCCTACACCATCCGCGGCTACCACGACGACGCCTCGGCCAATGCCCGCAGCTTCACCGAGGACGGCTTCTACCGCACCGGCGACATCGTGCAGCGCCTGCCCTCGGGGCATCTCGTGGTGATGGGCCGCGCCAACGACCAGATCAACCGCAATGGCGAGAAGATCTCGGCGGAAGAGGTCGAGGACCTGCTGCTCGGCCACCCGCAGGTGTTCGACGCGGTGGTGGTCTCGATCCCCGACGCGCGGCTGGGCGAGCGCGCCTGCGCCTTCATCCAGCCCCGCGAACCGGCGCCCACGCCCGCCGAGCTTCGCCGCTACATGCGTGGCCGCGAGGTCGCCGCCTTCAAGGTTCCCGACGAGATCCGCATCGTCGACGGTTTCGCTACCACCGCCGTCGGCAAGATCAGCCGCCGCCAGCTGCGCGAGATCCTGCGCGCCGATGTGCTGGCCGAAGAGGAGAAAACCCCATGACCCTGAGCCTCGACCGGATGCGCGCCGACATCGCCGCCGCCCTCGACATCGGCCCCGACGAGGTGGCGACCGACGAACATCTCGGCGATCTCGGGCTCGATTCCATCGCGCTGATGCGGCTGCTGATGGGCTGGGAAGAGCTGCAGCCGACGCTGCCTTCGGAAAGGCTCTACGAATGCGAGACGCTGGACGAGTTCTGGGCCATCGCCCGGGCCGCGCAATGAGCTGGCAGCCGCTGACCGAGGCGCAGGCGGGGATCTGGTACGCGCAGGCCCGCGACCCGGGCAGCCCGGTCTTCATGACCGGGCAGGCGCTGCACATCCATGGCCCGCTCGACGCCGGCGCCATGACGCGCGCGGTCGACCGGCTGGGGCAGGAGGCAGAGAGCCTCTCCCTGCGTTTCCGCGTGGGCGATCACGGCCCGCAGCAGCGGCTCGAGCCCCGCGGCGCACCGCGGCTGGTGCTGCGCGCAGATGTCGGGCCCGATGAAATCCAGGCGGCCCTGCTGGCCGAGGCACGGGTCCCGGTCGACCTGCTCCAAGGGCCGGTCGCGGGCTTCACGCTCTGGCGGCTCGGGCCCAGGCACCACGTGCTCAGCGAGCGCATCCACCACATCGCCGCCGACGGGCAGGCTATGGTGCTGATCACCCGGCGGCTGGCTGCGCTCTACGAGGCCGAGCTCATCGGCACCGACGCGGGCGAAGGGCCCACACCCTTTGCCCGGGCGCTGGACGAGGACGCGCGTTTCGCCGCCGCCCCCGCCCGGTCCCGCCAGCGCGACTTCTGGCACGACCGGCTTGCGGATCTTCCGCCGGTCGAAAGCCCCGCCGTGCGCGCCGCGGATGGCTGTGGACGCTGGTTCCACCGCGCCGAGGCGCCGCTGCCCGAGGGCACGGGCGCCGCAATCGCGCAACTGGCCGAGGCCGCGGGCGCCCACTGGACCGACGTGCTCACCGCCCTCACCGGCGCCTACGTGGCGCGGCACCTTGCATCCGTGGCAAGCGGCGCCGCGTCGGACGTGGTGCTTGGCATCCCGCTGCAGAACCGCATGGGCCGGGTGGCCCGGACCCCCTCGACGCAGGTCAACGTCCTGCCGTTGCACCTCGTGATCGACGAGACCGCGCCGCTCGCCGACTGGCTGCGCGGGGCCGCCGCGCGGCTCGCAGCCATGCGCCGCAACAGCCGCTATCGGGGCGAGGCGCTGCAGCGCGAGCTTGGCCGGATCGGGGCAGGGCGCAGGCTCTGGGGGCCGCTCGTCAACATCCTGCCCTTCGACGCCTGCCCGTCGCTTTTCGGCTGCGATACGCGGTTGCAGATCCTCGGCGCGGGGTCGGTCGATGACATCACCTTCTGCTTCCGCGGCGACCCCGGGGCAGGCCTGCTGGTGCAGGTCGACGGCAACGACGCACGCTATACCGCCGCCGAAACCGCAGCTCATGGCGCCCGGCTCGCGCAGTTCCTGGCGCAGGCCGTCACCGCCCGGACGCTGGCCGCGGTGCCGACCCTGACGCCCGCCGAGACCGAGGCCACGACGCTTGCCCGCAATGCCACGACCCACCCGGTGCCGCGCACCACGCTCACGGCGCTGATCGAGGCCCAGATGCGCGCCACCCCGGACGCCCCGGCGCTGGTCTTCGGAGACACCCGGCTCAGCTACGCCGAGCTCGATACCCTGAGCGCCGCGCTCGCGCGGCGGCTGGCGTCGCGCGGCATCGGGCCGGGCGCGGTCGTCGGCGTGGCGCTACCGCGCTCGGTGGCGCTGATCGTGGCGCTTTTGGGCGTGCTCCGCGCCGGTGCCGCCTACGTGCCGCTCGACCCCGAGGACCAGAGCGCCCGCCGCGCCGACATGATCGCCCGCGTCTCTCCCGCCGTCCTCCTTGGCGAGGACGGCTTCGATGCCGGATCCGTGCCCGTGCTCCACCCGCTCGCGCCCGAGGTGACGCCCGGCCGGCATGACGTCCCTCCCGACGACGCCACGACCGACTTGCCCGAAAGGTGTCCCCTCGCGACCACACCTCACCCGCAGGGCGCGACGCCGCCCGAAGCGACGCACGGGGCTCCCGACCGCACTCGGCTCGAAACCAGACGCGCCCCGTCCGACAACCCTCCTGTCGCGCTCGTGCGCGCCCCATCCGAGAGAACGTCCGTCGCCACCACGCGCCCCCAGTCAGACAGTCCGCCCCCCGAAGCGACGCGCCATCTTCTCGATAGCTCTATCCCCACGACCACACCGCATCCGCCCGCCCCCGAAGATGCCGCCTACGTGCTCTTCACCTCGGGCTCCACGGGGCGGCCCAAGGGCGTGGTCATCGAGCACGACGCCATCGTCAACCGTCTGCTCTGGATGCGCGAGACCTACGGCTTCGGCCCCGGCGACCGCATCCTGCAGAAGACCCCCGCAACCTTCGACGTCTCGGTCTGGGAGTTCTTCCTGCCCTTCCTCTCCGGCGCCACGCTGGTGGTGGCGCCCCCCGGCGCGCAGCGCGACCCGGTGGCGCTGGCGGCGCTGGTGCGGGCACAGGGCATCACCGCCATGCATTTCGTGCCCTCGATGCTCGAGCTCTTCCTTCAGGCGACGGCCTCCGAAGGGCTCGCCATCGCCCGGGTCTTCGCCAGCGGCGAGGCGCTGCCGCAGCGGCTGGTCGACCGTTTCCACCACCGCATCAGGGGGCGGCTCTTCAACCTCTACGGCCCGACCGAGGCGGCGGTGGACGTCACCGCGCACGAGGCGCTGCCCGGCCAGCCCGGGGCTTTCGTGCCGATCGGGCGGCCGGTCTGGAACACCCGCACCCATCTGCACGATGCGCAGGGGCGGCCGGTTCCGGACGGCGTGCCGGGGCGGGTCTTCCTCGGCGGGCGGCAGATCGCACGCGGCTACTTAGGCCGGCCCGAACTGACCGCCGAGCGCTTCCTCCCCGATCCCTGCGACCCCGGGGGACGGCTTTATGACACCGGCGATCTTGCGGTGAGCGACGGGGACGGCGTGCTCACCTTCGTCGGCCGCGTCGATCACCAGGTGAAGATCCGCGGCGTCCGCATCGAGCCCGCCGAGATCGACCGGGCGCTCGACGACAGCGGTCTCGTCCGGCAAGCCGCGGTGATCGTGACCGAGGGCCCCGACGGCGGCGCCCGGCTGCTGGCCTACGTGGTGCCCCGCCCGGGCGAGACCGCGGCCTCGATCCGCGCCGCGCTGGCCGCGCGGCTGCCGCAGGCGATGGTGCCGTCGCAGGTGGTGCCGCTCGACGCGCTGCCGCTGACCCC
Source organism: Salipiger thiooxidans (assembly GCF_900102075.1). Taxonomy (GTDB): domain Bacteria; phylum Pseudomonadota; class Alphaproteobacteria; order Rhodobacterales; family Rhodobacteraceae; genus Salipiger; species Salipiger thiooxidans. Next base: position 219,531 of record NZ_FNAV01000008.1, read on the forward strand.
GAGCGGCAAGCTCGACCGCAAGGCGCTGCCCGCGCCCGAGACCGACCATCCCGGCGGCGCCGCGCCCGACAGTCCGACCGAGCGGCTGCTCGCGGTGCTCTACGCCGAGATCCTCGGCCTGCCGGCGCCCGCCACCACGGGGACGGATTTCTTTCTCGCGGGCGGCGACTCCCTTGGCGCGGTGCGGCTCTGCCTGCGCCTCGAGGACGAGCTGGGCGCCGATCCCGGCCTCGGCGCCGTGCTCGAAACCCCGGTGCTGGCCGACCTTGCGCGGCGGCTCGACGCCAGCCGCCCCGGCGCCGGGGCGCCCGACCTCGGGCTCGGGCCGGTGCTGCAGCTGTCGCAGGGCGAGGGCGCGCCGCTCTTCGCGGTGCACCCGGCGGGCGGGCTTGCGTGGTGCTACCGCAGCCTCGCGCTGGCGCTGCCGGGGGTGCCGGTGGTGGGGCTGCAATCGCCGCTGCTCGACCCCGACACGCCATCGCCCGCGAGCCTCGGCGCGCTGGCGCAGCGCTACATGGACCGCGTCGAGGCGCTGCAGCCGCAGGGACCGCTCACGTTGCTGGGCTGGTCGCTGGGTGGCATCATCGCCCACGCCATGGCCGCCGAGGCCGAGCGGCGCGGTCGCGAGGTCGCGCGGCTGGTGCTGCTCGATGCCTACCCCTCGGACTGCTGGCGCAACGAACCCGAGCCCGACGACGGCGCCGCCCTGCGCGCGCTGCTGGCCATCGCGGGCTTCGACCCCGAGGCCCATGCGAACCTCGCGACCCGCGCCGAGGTGATGGGCTTCCTGCGCCGCAAGGGCAACGCGCTGGCGCTGCTGCCCGAGGCGGTGCAGACGGGCGTGATCCGCAGCGTGCAGGCCACCAACGCGCTGGTGCGCGGCCACCAGGAGCCCCGCGTCGCGGCGCCGCTCCTGCACGTCACAGCGACCCGCGATCAGGAGGGCAGCGGCCGCCATGCGGGGCTCTGGCAGGCTTTCGCGGGCGGCGTCGAGCGGCTCGAGCTCGACTGCCGTCACCAGGACCTGATCGCGCCCGACCGGGTGACCGAGGTTGTGGCGGCGATGGCGGGCCGCCGCCTGCCGTCGCTGACGCCGGTGCGCTGAGCACAGCGCAGAAGCGCGGGCACGAAGGCGTGCGCCCCCGGGTGCTCGACCTTCGGCGCCCGGGCGGCTATCTCCCTGTGGTCAGCCCACCGGCCGCCGGAGATACCCCCTTGAGCCAGCACGACACCGCCGCCCCTGCCGATCCCTTCGCGGGCGATGCCTACCCCGAGATCGGCTACAACCGCGTGTGGTTCAACCTGATGCGGATCCAGCGGTCGCTCGGGCCGCGGATCGCCCGGGCGCTGCGCGAGGCGGGGCTCGAGGACCCGGTCTGGTACGAGATCCTGCTCGAACTCGAGGCGGCGGGCCCCGAGGGCATGGCGATGGCGGATCTCGAGGCCAAGCTCTACATGCCGCAATACGCGCTTTCTCGGCAGGCGCGGCGGCTCGAGGAAACCGGCTGGATCCGCCGCACACCGCGTCCCGGCCCCGGGCGGGGCCAGACCCTCGCGCTGACCGAGGCCGGCAAGGGGCTCGAGACGCAGGTCTGGAAGATCTACGAGGACGCGATCCGCACCCACCTGCAGGACCGGCTCAGCACCGACGAGGCCTACGCGCTGGCGCGCACGCTCATTCGCCTCTACCCTTAGCGGGGGGGGCGCAGGGCGTGGTCAGAACCTCGCCACGGCCACCAGCGAGACGGTGCGTCCCGGCTCCTTGAGCGTGGTGACGTCGCCGTATTCGCCGCCATACGTGCCGCGGTCGGCGTATTCCTTGTCGAAGAGGTTGGTGATCTCGGCCCGGACCGTCATGTTGTCGAACCGCGGCGGCACGTATTCCGCGAAGAGGTTCACCACCGCGTAGCCGTCGAGATCGTCGAGCCCCGAGGGCATCTCGTAATCCAGCGCCGCGTCCAGCCCGCCGCCGACGCGCAGCCCGTCGATGCCGGTCGTCTGGTCCAGTTCGAAAGCCATGACGGTGCCGAGCGGGGCGCCGAAGTCGAGCGCGTCGTAGCTCTGGGTCCGGTCGCCATCGACGAAGGCGTCGCTCTTCGACAGGGTGAAGCGCGCGAAACCGCTGTCCCAGCCGTAGGTGGCGCCAAGGTTGAAGCCGCGGCTCTCGAAGTCGAAGTTGTCGCTGCCGCCGCGCGCGTCCTCGATCCGGCTCACGAAGAGCTCGCCGCCGATCTTGAGCGCGCCACGCTCCCAGTCGAAGCCCAGCGTGGCGTTGCGCGCCCGGCTGGCCTCGAGCGTGCCGTAATCAAAGGGCGGCAGGAACAGGGAGAAGGTGTAGTTGTCCTCGATGTCGACGCCGCCGAACACCGACGACACGCCGCCGCGCAGGGTGAGGCTGTCGGTCAGCTTGTAGCTGGCCGAGAGGTTGGCCGAGGCCCCCTCGTGCGAGACCTCCTTGCCGGTGACCCCCTCGAAGGTCTGCCAGTCGTAGCGCGCGCCGAACGAGAGGCCGAGCCGGTCGGTGGGCGTCAGCCGGGCCTGCGCGAAGATGCCGTTCGTGCGGCTGGTCTCGGTCTGGTACTCGGCGTTGTCCGGGCTGTCGTATTCACCGAAGCTCTCCTGCCAGTCGACGCCCGCGTCCACCGTGCCCATCGAGAGGTTGAAGGTGTTCTGCAGCGTCGCGGACTTGGTCCAGGACAGGCCGTTGCTGTCCCAGGGCTCATTGATGATCACGTCGCTTTCTGAGTAGCCGATGCGCACGGAGGGATCCCAGAGCCCGGTCGCCATGGTGTTCTCGTAGCGCAGGGAATAGCTGCTGCGGGTGGTCTCGTAGCGTCGAAGGGTCTCGCCCGGGTTCACCGGCCCGCCGAAATTGGCCCGCCACTGGCGCAGCGCGTCGTCGCGCAGCTGCTGGGCCGAAAGCTCGAACCGGTGCCCCGAGGGCGCCTCGTAGACCACCTTCCCGAGCAGGCTGTCGAGATCCGCCGCGGTGCCGCCGATGGTGTCGCCGGCGCCGGAATCGTAATCTTCACCGCTGGCACGCTTGGCATAGCCCAGCACCGACAGGCCGCCGCTGCGCCCGGCAAGGGTCAGCGCCCGCTGGAAGGTCTCGCCGTTGTCGCCGTAGCTGAGGCGGACGTTGCCGCCGAATTTGCGCCCGTCCTCGAGAATGCTGTCCGGATCCACGGTCTCGAAGACCACCGAGCCCGCCAGCGCATAGGGCCCGGCATCGGCGGGCGAGACGGTGGCATCGACCCGCACCTGCTCGAGCAGACCGGGGTCTATGGCATTGGCGGTGACGTGGTGGAAGGCGCGGTTGTTCTGCGGCGTGCCGTCGACGGTGACGCCGAGGTTGAGCATGTCGACGCCGTTGACGAAGATCTTCTGCGCGATCGGAATGCCGCCGCCGACCGAGACCGAGGCGATGCCCGCAAACACGTCCTTCAGGTCGCCGGTCCGCGCCCGCTCGAGCTCGAGCCCCGAGACATACATCGAGGTCGCCCGGTCGGCGGCGCCAGACACCGGGTCCCTGGCCTCGAAATAGATCGGATCGAGTTCGTAATATCCCTCGAGTTCCTGTGCACCCGCTTGCCCCGCGCCGAGTGCTGCCGCCGCGGTTCCTGCAAGCAGGAGCCGTCGCATGTTGTGATGCGCCATGGCTCTGTCCCCTGATGTCCGGAATGTCTCCTGTCGCTGGGGCGCTGCCTGGCTGAGGCCGGACCGTAGTCGCGGCATGCATAACATGCAATTGCATGTTTTGGCCGACATGGGCAGCGTGGCATTCCGACGACACCTGCCCGCAAGGCGGGCAAGCGACACCTCGGGCCCGAACAGGCACCACGGCCCTTGCCCCGGCGGGAATTTGCCGAGCGGAGCCCGCAACTTGGCAGGGAGACCCTCGCGACATTTCTTGCCGCTTGCCTTCCCGAAAGTGGCCGATAGCCTAGATGTCACGTTCCGGATGGGTTGCCTCGTAGGGCGACACCACGTTTCCTTACGCAACCCAGGGCAGCAGAACCCGTGATCCCCGCATTTTCCTTCTTCGTTTTCGGCATCGCCTATGCGCTGGCCTCCTTCGTGATCGCGGTGTTGCTGCGCGACGGGGTGGTCCGCGACATGCTGTCCACCATGACCTCCGATCCGGACGTCTCGCTCTGGTACGTGGCGGTGATCGCAGTGCTGGTGTCGCTCTGGGCGATGCGGGCCGAGGCCCGGCGCGGCGTCGGCACGGGCAGGGCGGTCGGCAACGTGCTCATGGTCTATGCGGCGATCTTCGCGCTGCACCTCGGCTTCACGCTGTTCAAGACCACGATGCCCCAGATCGTGCCCTATTACGCAGACCCCTACCTTGCGCGCTTCGACGCCTGGCTGCACGGCCATGTCGACGCCTGGGCGGTGATCAACCGCGCCTTCGGCTCCGAGACCATGCTGCGCCTCGCGCCGCTCTACCACGGGCCGTGGCTGGTCGTGGCCTTCCTGTTCCCGGTGGTGCTGGTGGCCTGCGACGACGACCACGCGCGGGTGCGGCGCTATCTCGTTCTGTATTGCGCCAGCTGGATCGTCATCGGCAACGTGCTGGCGCTTGGCGGCATGTCGGTGGGTCCGGTGTTCTATGACCGCATCTACGGCAGCGACCGCTTCGCCTCGCTGACCTCGATGCTGAGCTTCGCCGGCGTCGGCGACACCACCATGGGCGCGCTGCAGGATTACCTGTGGGAGATGTACTCGGCCGGGCAGCGCAGCTTCGGCGCCGGGATCTCGGCCTTTGCCTCGGTGCACGTGTCGGTGGCAACGGTGGTGGCGCTTTACTGCGGCGAACGTTCGCCGCTTCTGGCCTTCCCGGCGGCGCTGTTCTGCGGGTTGATCCTGCTGCTGTCGATCTGGAGCGGCTACCACTACGCGGTGGACGGCTATTTCTCCATCGGGGTCATGGCGCTCTTGTGGATGTACCTGCGCCGCCGCTCCCGCACGTCCGAGCCCGGCACCGCCAACGCCGTGCTGCTGCAGGTCCGCAAGGACTGAGCCCGCGCCCCGGCACGGCCTCGGCACTTGAAAATCGGTGATGGTGACGCTATATTGCGTGGCAATCACCGATAGGAGCCAGGGCATGCACATCGCAAACTTCGCTGAAGGCGGGCAGTTCGAGCCCCGCAAGATCGCCGCCGCGCTCCGCACCTCGGCGGAGGAGGTCGCGATGACCGTGGGGCTCGGCAAGGACGCCCTGCAGCGCCGCACCCGCATCAGTTCCGACAAGACCCAGCGCCGCCTGCGCGAGCTGGTCGAGGTGCTCAACAAGGTCGAGCCGCGCTTCGGCTCCGAGCTCATGGCCTATGCGTGGTACCGGTCCGAGCCGCTGCCCGGTTTCGACGGGCGCACCGCGATGCAGCTGGTGCAGGAGGGCAAGGCGCAGCAGGTGCTCGAATACATCGACGCGGTTGACGCCGGCATCTTCGCCTGATGCCCCTGACAGACGGGCGCTACGCGGGGCCGCTCTATCGCGCCCTGAACCCGGTCTATGCGCGCGAGCCCCTGTCGGGCCGCGGCGCCGAGCTTTACGGCGGCCGGTTCAACGCCAGGGGCACGCCCGCGCTCTATACCGCGCTGGACCCGGCGACGGCGCTGCGCGAGTCGAGCCAGGCGGGCAGCCTGCAACCCACGGTGCTGGTCTCCTACCGCGCCGACCTCGGGCCGGTCTTCGACAGCCGCGACGCGGGCGCGCTCGAGGCACGGGGCATGTCGGCCGGGGCGCTGGCGGATCCGGGCTGGCGGGCGGCGATGCTCGACGGCAGGCCGGTGCCGACGCAGGAGTTCGCGCGCGCGCTGGTCTCCGACGGGTTCGCAGGCCTGCTGGTGCGCAGCTACGCCAAGGGCGCGACCGGGGCCAACCTCAACATCGTGCTCTGGCGGTGGACGGATGAGGGCAGCGCGCTGGCCGTGATCGACGACGAGGACCGGCTGGGGCGCATGTGAGCGCCTCGGCCGCGCGATGGTCCGGACCTTTCGAACGGCCCGGACAGCGCGCCATGCCCGCAGTCAGTCCCAGCCGCGGGGCCGGGTGCGGTCGAGCTCGGGGGAGATCGGGATGAACTCCTTTTCGTCGCCCGGCGGCAGCCGGAACGGGCCGTTGGCCCAGTCCGCGGCCTTCCAGTCCTCCTTGGCCTGCTCGATCCGGTCCTTCGAGGACGACACGAAGTTCCACCAGATGTAGCGCGGCCCGTTCATCGTGGCCCCGCCAAGCGCCATCAGCCGCGCGCCCTGCGGACCGGCCTTGACCGAGATCCGGTCGCCCGGGCGGAACACCATCATCCGGCCTGCCTCGAAGATGTCGCCGGCGACATCGATCGCACCTTCGGTGACGTAGATCCCGCGGTCCTCCTGATCGTCGGGCAGCGGGAAAGCCGCGCCGGGCTGCAGCACCACGTCAAGGTAGAAGGTCTCGGTCGGCATCGCCACGGGGCTCTGCGCGCCATAGGCCGCGCCGAGGATCAGCCGCGCCTCGCAGCCCGCGTCCGAGATCACTGGCAGCACCTCCTTGCCGTGGTGCTCGAAGGCCGGGTCGGTCTCTTCGAGATGCTCGGGCAGGGCGATCCATGTCTGGACGCCGAACAGGCTGTGGCGGGTGCCACGGGTGTTCTCGCTGGTGCGCTCGGAATGGGTCACGCCCCGGCCCGCGGTCATCCAGTTGACCTCGCCGGGGTAGATCATCTGGTGGCTGCCGATGCTGTCGCGGTGCTCGAATTCGCCCTGATACAGGTAGGTGACGGTGCCGAGCCCGATATGCGGGTGCGGGCGCACGTCGATGCCACCCTCGGTGATGAACTCGGCCGGGCCCATCTGGTCGAAGAAGATGAACGGTCCGACCATCTGCCGTTTCGGCGAGGGCAGGGCGCGGCGGACGTCAAAGCCGCCGATGTCTCGGGCGCGGGGGATGATCAGCGTCTCGAGCGCACCGCAGCCGAAGCTCGGGCATTCGGGGTCCTGGGTGGGGTTCCAGCTCATGTCGGGTCTCCTCTGGGGCGGACGGCATTAGCGCCTCTGTCCTGTGTGTCGTCCTGGCACGGGCGATGCCTCGCCCGCACGACCTGCGCGCCGCCGCGCCGTGTCCGGGGATCCTGCGACCCGGTACGTCACCACTGGATGACGTCGGCGGTGTCGTCGCGGTGGCGCATGGCATAGCCGCGCACGAAGGGGCAGAGCGGCACGATGCGCTGGCCCTTGCCCCGGGCGTCCTCGAGCAGCCGCAGCACCAGCGCCCTGGCGATACCCATGCCGCGCATGCTGTCGGGCACGGCGGTGTGGTCGGCGATGATGAGCGTCGGCGAGACCTTGGAGATGGTCAACTCGCCTTCGCCCGCGACGCCTTCCACCGTGGCGACGTAGCGCGCCTTACTGTCGGTTTCGCTGTAGCGGATGATCGGATCGCTCATTGTGATGACTCCTTCAGGGGGGCCGGTTCAGAGATCCGGGCGGAACCGGCCCGGCACCGGGGCGGCCGCGTCCCGAGCGTTGCGGCGAGGGGAGGCCTCCGGCGCCCGGGAAGGGGGGCGCCGGGGCAGGTCATGCGGTGAGCAGCTCGGCAAGGGCGGAGATCTCGCCCTGCCTCACCTCGTGGCCGCCGTCGTGGACCTCGGTCCGGAGCTCGGCGCCATTGTCGGCAAGCCACGTCAGCAGCCCCTCGGTCAGCGGCCACGGGCAGATCGGATCGCGGCGCCCGGCGGTGACCAGCACGCGCCGCCCGCCAAGATCCGCCGGCGCCGGCTGCCACGGGATCAGCGGGTGCAGCAGCCCGACCCGGTCGAAGAGATCGGACCGCGCCATCACCACCGAGGCGAGGATGTTGGCGCCGTTGGAATAGCCGAAGCCGTAGACCGGCACGCCCGGGTGCGCGGCCTTGTGCCCGGCCACGAAGGCCACCATCCGCGCGGTCCGGCCGGCGAGGTCCTCCATGTCGTAGACCCCTTCGCCGGTGCGCCGGAAGTACCGCGCGGCACCGCCCTCCGAGACGTCGCCGCGGGGCGAGACGATGCCCGCGCCGGGATGGATCTGTCGCACGAGGTCGAAGAACTGGTGCTCGTCGCCGCCGGTGCCATGGAAGGCGAAGACCAGCGGAGCACCGGGCTCGGGGGCCCGGGTGCGGGCGTGGTAGCTCAGGGTCCGGGTCATGGCGCTCAGGCTCCGATGGCGGGCAGAAGGTGTTCGATCCGGTCGCGGAACGGCTCGTAGCGGGTCGGCAGCTTCAGCGCCTGCCCGAGCTTCGCCGTGTCCTCGTCCCGGTCGAAGCCGGGTTCGTTGGTGGCGATCTCGAAGAGCACGCCGCCGGGGGTGCGGAAGTAGATCGCCCAGAAGTAATCACGGTCGATCACCGGCGTCACCTGGTAACCGGTGTCGAGCAGCGCGTCGCGCACCCGAAGCTGGGCGGCGCGGTTCTCGACGGCGAAGGCGATGTGGTGCACCGATCCCGCCCCCTGCGCGGCGGTCCTGCCGCCGGCCACGGTCTCGAGGTCGATGGTGTCGGCGGCGTTGCCGCCCTCGATCCGGTAGCGGGTCACGGCGCCGTCGGTCTCGTCCTTCCGGTAGCCCATGAAGCCCAGCAGCTCGGCGGTGGCAGCGCTGTCGCGCAACCGCATCCGGGCGCCGTGGAAGCCGAGGATGCCCGCGTCCGGGGGCACGTCCGTCCCGGTCCAGGCACTGCGCCCGCGCTCGGCGCTTTCCACCAGCGCAAAGCCGTCGCCGTCGGGACCGTCGAAGCTCAGCCGCGTCTCGCCAAGGAAGCTGTCCTCGCTCAGCCCGGTCACGCCCCTGGCGGCCAGCCGGTCCTTCCAGTAGCCGAGCGCGCCATCCGGCACGGCGAACTCGGTCACGCCGACCTCGCCGGTGCCCCGGCGCCCCTGCGGCATCTGGCCGAAGGGAAAGTAGGTCATCACAGACCCGGGCGTGCCGATCTCGTCACCGTAATAAAGGTGGTAGACCTCGGGGGCGTCGAAGTTGACGGTCTTCTTGACCCGCCGCAGTCCGAGCGTGTCGGTGAAGAAGCGGTTGTTCTCGGCCGCATCCGCCGCCATCGAGGTGACGTGGTGCAGCCCTTTGATGTCCTCGATCATCGTCTCTCTCCATCGCGGGATTGTTCCTGTTGCAACCAAGGTAAGGGCGGGGATCATTTTCAGGAATAGAAGCTTTATGCCATTTACTATTGCGCTCTATGATAACAATTTGGCGGCATGCAGACCGCCATTCAGACCATCAAGCCCATTCGGGTGTTCCTGAGCGTCGTCGAGCAGGGCAGCTTCGCCGGCGCCGCCCGCAGCCTGCGCATGACGCCGGCCTCGATCACCCGGATCATCGCCCAGCTCGAGGAAGACCTCGGCCAGCAGCTGCTCCTGCGCACCACCCGGCAGGTCTCGCTCACCGGGGCGGGGGCGATGGTCGCGGCGCGCTACCGCCCCGTGCTCGAGGAGTTCGACCGCGTCACCGAAGAGATCACCCGCACCACCCGCCCCGACCGCGGCAGGCTGGCGATCAACGCGCCCATGTCCTTTGGCATGCGCTTGATGCCCGGGCTGGTGGCGAGCTTCCGGCTGGCCTATCCCAACATCGCGCTCGACGTGCAGCTCACCGACGTGCTGGTCGACATCCTCGACGAGAGCTGCGACCTCGCCATCCGTATCTCGGACCCGCCGGGCGACAAGTCGACGATCTGGCGCCGGATCTGCCATGTGCCCCGGCAGGTGGTAGCGGCGCCCGCGCTTTTCGACCGCATCCCGCGGCCCGAAACGCCGGAAGAGCTGCCGCCCGCGCAGTGCCTCTCCTACGGCCACGGCGGCGCAGCCGAGAGCTGGACCTTCACCCGCGGCAGCCTGCGCCGGACGGTGCGGGCGGGCACCGACGTGGTGTCGAACAACGGCGAATTCCTCCACGCCATGGCGGTGTCGGGCAACGGCATGGTGAACCTGCCGGATTTCCTCGTGCGCGAGGGGCTGGCCTCGGGCGCGCTCGAGGTGGTGTTGCCGGACTGGCAGATCGCGCCGCTCAACCTCATGCTCTACTACCCGCCCTACGAGAAGCTGCCGCCGCTGGTCGAGACCTTCACCGACTTCTTCGAGGCCTATATCCGCGACGTCGAGAGCTTCGATTTCGGCCCCGATCCGGCGCCTGCCTGAGGCACCGGGCGGCGCAGGTGTTACCGCAGCCGGCGGAAGCGCAGCCGCACGATCACCGCCAGCCCCGCCAGCACCCCGCCACCTGGGCCTCGCGCCCATGGTGACGTCGCGCCGGCTGGACGCGCTCGGGGACGAGCTTGGCGCCCGTCTCCTGCACCGCACCACGCGCGCGCTGTCCCATTGGCGGTCATTTATCGGAAAGTCTGCACGCGGCGCCGCCGAAGGGACGCGATACGGGGGATGCGCGACCTGCGAGAACCGGCTTTGTCATGGAGGAAGTGGGAGCGCGGCGACCCCAGGGAGGAGGAGAGGGGCCGCCGCTGAATTGCAGGGCTCAGGGAGGAGGAGAGAGCCCGGCAAATTCCACTGGCACGTTACCGTGCCTCGTGGACCAATCTAGGCGTCGCTGCATCGCAGAACAAGGGGCCGACAGTCAAAGCCGCGCGGCAATTGATGCATAATCGATGCAGGATGCGGGACTGCCCAAAATTCGTGCGAAACGGCCCCGCCGATACCCATTAATAGAGCCGCCAGAATGTGGCCAAACTACATGAGGATTATCTTGCAAGCACTTATTTAGGAATTAGAATATAGAATATGGTTCCCGATTTCGGCCCGCGTGAGGCCAAGCGCGCGCCACATCGCCGGAGAGACCGGGCTGATGAAGGTGTCGACGATGTTGCCGATCACGAACGCGTGCACCGTGGCCGCCGGATGCACCCCCGCCGGTCCGGTGATCTGAAGCACCACCGGCGACCGGCCCGAAGTGGTCGGCGTGGGTCGAGAGGATCAGCTCGATCGGCAGCACCGCGAGCCCCACGAGCTGCACCGGGACAAGCGGCCGCCACAGTTCGGTCACCTCGAGCCCCGTGACAGCAGCAGCACGACCAGGGCCACCCGGTCGGCCGCGTCGAAGACCAGCGCGCCGCCAGCTCGCCAAGGTCGACGGGCTTGACGACGAAGTCGTCCGCCCCGGTGTCGGGCCCTGGGATGCGTTCGTCGATCTCGCCGCGCGGGGTGAGGACGAGAAGCGGTATGTCGTCGCCGGCAAGGCGGAGCTCGCGCAGGCTCTCGAAGCCAATGTGCCCGGGCAGGTTCACGTCGAGAAGGACGAGGTCGAAGTCCTTGTGGCTCAGCAGGGCGGCGGCGCGGTTGCCGTCGGTCTCGATGTCGACGCTTTGGCCGTCGCGTCCCAGCCGGACCGCGATGGTGGCGGCGAAACCCTCGTGATCTTCGACAAGCAGGATGCGCACGGCGCGACACAACCAAAGCGCGACGGCGGGAACGACAGGTCGAAGGGTAAGGGTGTGGGCGGCCTGGGCGGTGCGGTCGGGAGGGCAGAACAAGCGCAGACCACTGTTCATTTCATGGTTTATATACACGCTATATCTATATGTTTTATAATAACTATACGAGCGAAAGTGTGTTCTCGGGGTTGTACCTGCGATACGTGCGCTCGCTCCCCAGGCCTGTGCCGTTGCGAGAGGGGCGGCCAGCCTTGCTCCGCGCTTCTATCCATTTCCGCAAACCAACCTCATGTGATTTGTTAGGAGCGGCATATAAAGATCCGGTATAAAAGGAAAATATTATAACTCCGCGCGCTGCGTCTCGCTACTGTTGTGCATCGCAGAAACATCCTATGCGTGCATAACAAAGGTAAGGAATCCCGCCATTTCAGGGGTCTCGGGCCCGGTTTCGTGGACTTCGGGCGGGTTTTGCGGTAGTGTTTTGGCTGCGCCCCTTGCCCAGACCAACTTGTCGAGACCAACCGGGGGCGTGCCTTTTGGAGACATTGATATGACCGAGGAATTACGCCCCGGCTTCCAGATCAAGGAAGCCGCTCTGAAAGCCCTTGCCGATAACGAGGCCGTGGCCGAAGCCGTTCTCAACACCCTCGCCAAGCTGGACCTCGGGCCGCCCCGGGATCGCGGGGCCCCGTTCGATGACCGCGGCGTCGATCTCGATAGCCATTTCGACCCTGGATACGATGTGAGCGACCGCTACGACGACGGCCTGTTCTGAACGCTTCCGTCCGGCTGAACCTGAGGGCGGGCACGCTCTCCGCGTAGCCGGGCGGGCGCTACAGCGCTGGTCAGACTTGCCAGTCTGATGGAAAATTTTCTCTGAAGCGTTTGATACAGAAGGTGTATTGTGGTTCGAGCGTCTCGCGAAAGGCGACGCGGGCCGGGGCAGGCAGCTCGGCGTTGAATTCGGTGCGGTTGTACCGGGTCTCAGTGTCGATGGCCTGCGGCCTGACGCCCAGCTCATCGCACAGGCGCCGGAAACCGTCGGGGATGAGCGTCTCGTGGAAGAGATAGCTGATCTCCTCCGGGGCGAAGGCTTCTTCCAGATCCAGGATCGTCTGCCGGTAGTCCGAGCGCGCCAGTGTCACCGGATTTTCCAGCAGCTCGGGCCAGTCGCAGATCGGGTCGGTACCGGGCCGCAGCTGCCGCAGGAAGCGGATGTGCGACCAGAGCCGGTCGACCGGATCGCGCAGGATGAACAGCACCCGCGGCCTCATCCGCTGCGAGGCAATGGCTGCGCGCATATAGCGGAACCCCTCGGCGCCGATGCAGGCGTAGGCGGGAGTGATGTCCGCGAGCACCTTCGTGTCGGCCCGGCAGAGCCCGGCGAAATGCTCGAAATAGGCGTTGGGGTCGTAGATCATACGGGCACGGTCGAGGCTGGCTCGGAAGGCCGGGCGGCGGCGCAGGTTCGCAGGCTTGTCGCCGGGCTGCTCGATGTGGAAGGCGAGCCGCGCCATGGCCATCGCGTCGGCATCCATCAGCGCGTTGGTGGCGAAGCGGGCGTCGAAGAAATGCACTTCCTTCAGCGGCGAGACCGTGACGCCCTTGGTCGCCTGAAGCTGCGCAAAGAGCCACGAGGTCGCGGCCTTCATCGCGCCGATGCAGATGAGGAAGGTGCGGCCGTCGAGGTCGGGAATGCGGCGGAAGCCCGGCCTGTCGCGGTCCGGGTGGTCATGCTCGGTCATCGGCCCCTCCTGCGGGCAGCGTAGCACCGCGCCGGCCCCGCACAAGCGGCACGACCAGCGCGTCGGGGATGCCCGAGGCCAGCGCCCGCCCCATGTCGGGCGGGATGCGCATGTCGTCCTTGGAATGCAGCGCGATGGTGGGCGCGCGCAGCGGTCCGAGCCGGTCGCGCATGTCGATCTCGCCAAAAGGACCCTGAAAGCGCGCGGCATTGCCGGGCGAAGTGGCGAGGCGCTGGAACCCGTCGAACCACTCCAGCTCGTAGGGGCCGGCGTCGGGCAGGAAGGTCTGCGACAAGATGTGTCGGCAGGCAGGGGCGTCAGAGCCGCAGGCTGCGCGCCAGCACGAAGGCGTCTTCCGCCAGCATCTTCACGTGTTCCTTCATCGCCCGGGCGGCGGCATCCGCGTCGCCCTTCAGAAGCGCGCGGGCCAGCACCTCGTGCTCCTGCTCCGCCGCCTGCTTGCGCTCGGGCCGGAAGGTGATGAAGCGCCGGTAGGGCGCCAGCCGCTTGTTCAGAAGCTGGATCTGGTCGCGCAGCGCGCGGTTTTCCGAGGCGATGTGGATGGCGGCGTGGAAGGCATCGTTGCGCTCGATATAGGCCTCGGCATCGCCGCTGCGCCCGGCCACGCGGCAGGCGTCGTGGGTGGCCATGATGCGCTCGCGGTCGGCGTCGCCCATGCGCTCGCAGGCGAGGCGCGCCGCCACCGCCTCCATCTCGCCCACCAGTTCGAAGAGGTCGAAGATCTCGCTCACCGTGGGGCGCGCGACGATGGCGCCGAGCCGGGGTTCGAGCGTGACGAGGCCGCTGGCGCCGAGCAGGCGCAGCGCCTCGCGCACCGGGGTCCGCGAGACCCGGAAGCGTTTGCCGAGCACCTGCTCGTCGAGCCGCTGGCCCGGCGCGAGCTCGCCCTGGACGATCTCGTCCTCGAGCGCGGCGGCGATCTCTTCGGCCCGGGTCGCGGGCCGCGAGGGTTCGGACCGGAGGACGGCGGGCGCCTCCACGGTGATCCCGTGCGACTCTTCTTCGCGGATCTGGTCTGCCAAACTGCCTCCGTCGCGACCTGTGTGACTGTTTCGCGGGCGCAGGGCCCGCAAATCAGATTAATTATTGTGCAACATTTGAAGATTTTCGCCAAATGAAGCAATTTCGTGTATACACGCCGCGTGCAGCGTGTCGACCTGCTCTTCAGTAACCTAAGATCGCCGTGCCGCATAGCGTTTCGCGAAGGCCCGGCCGCAGACAAGGAATTCCCATGGATCTGGAGCTTCGCGACAAGCGCGTTCTCATCACCGGAGCATCGCAGGGCATCGGCGAGGGCATTGCCGAAGTCTTTGCCGAAGAGGGCGCGATCCTGCACCTTACCGCCCGCAGCGCCGACAAGCTGGAGGCCATCGCGGAGCGGCTGCGCAAGGCCCATGGCGCCGAGGTCTCGGTCTACCCGATGGATCTGACCGGGGGCGAGGCGCCGATCGCGCTGGCCGAGCAGGTGGGCGACATCGACATCCTGATCAACAACGCGGGCGTCATCCCGGGCGGCAACCTGTGGTCCACGGACGATGCCGCATGGCGCGAGAACTGGGACCTGAAGGTCTTCGGCTACATCAACATGTGCCGGGTGTTCTACGAGCGGATGAAGACGGCCGGAGGCGGCGTCATCATCAACGACATCGGCAACGCGGGCGAGAACTTCGACCCCGACTACATCGCGGGCACCACCGGTAACGCCAGCCTCATGGCCTTTACCAAGGCGCTCGGGGGCAGGGCGCTTGACGACAACATCCGCGTGGTGGGCGTGAACCCCGGCCCCGTCGACACCAGCCGCATCTACAAGCTGCTCAAGCGCCGCGCCGTCGACTGGTACGGCGACGAGAGCCGCTGGGAGGAGCTGCTCGGCACCTATCCGCTGAAGCGCCCTGCCAAGGTGCGCGAGATCGCCGACCTGATGGCCTTCCTCGCCTCGGAGCGGTCGGGCTACACCACCGGCGCGATCTTCACAGTCGACGGCGGCATCACCTCGCGGGCCTCGATCATCTGATGCCCGACACCGTCGACACCTTCCGCCCCACGCTGGACCCGATCCCTGCACAGGCGTTTCCGCTGCACTACGGCGGGCACTGGCACGGCGGGATATCGGGCGCGCGCCGCGCGGTGCGCCGCCCGGCCACTGGCGTCGAGGCCTGGAGTGTCGCCGAAGCCTCTGCCGCCGATGTCGACGCCGCCTGCGCCGCCGCGGCCCGTGCCTTCCCCGACTGGGCCGCGCTCGACAGTGACGAGCGCGGCCACCTTCTTCGGGCGCTGGCGGGGATCCTGCGGGCCCGCATGGGGCAGCTTGCGGCGCTCGAGGCGGCGGTCACCGGCCGTCCGATCCGCGAGATGCGCGCCCAGATGGGCCGCATCCCCGAGTGGTTCGAATATTTCGCCGGCATCGCGCTGGGGCTCGAGGGCGGATCGAACCGGGTCAAGGGCGGGTTCCTGACCTACACCCGGTACCGGCCCTACGGCGTCTGCGCGCTGCTGACGCCGTGGAACCACCCGATCCTGATCCTCGTCAAGAAGCTGGCCGCGGCGCTTGCCGCCGGCAACACGGTGGTGGTGAAGCCCTCGGAACTCGCCCCGATCACGCCGCTTCTGCTGGCGGAATGGGCGGTCGAGGCGGGCATTCCCAACGGTGTCATCAACGTGGTGACCGGCGGCGCCGAGGCCGGGGCCGCGCTGGTCGCCAACGAACACGTCTCCCACATCGACCTGACCGGAGGCACCGCGACCGGCAAGATCGTCGCCAGGGCCGCGGCCGAACGCATGGTGCCCTGCACGCTGGAGCTGGGCGGCAAGACGCCGGTGGTGGTCTTCGACAGCGCAGAGCTCGACGAGGCGGTGGCGGGGGCGCTCTTCGCGGGCTTCGTGGCGGCGGGGCAGACCTGCGTCTCGGGCAGCCGCTTCCTCGTGCAGCGCGGGGTCTACGACGCCTTCGTCGCGAAGCTCTCCGAACGGGTGGACGCGCTGCGTCAGGGCGAC
Organism: Salipiger thiooxidans; assembly: GCF_900102075.1. Taxonomy (GTDB): domain Bacteria; phylum Pseudomonadota; class Alphaproteobacteria; order Rhodobacterales; family Rhodobacteraceae; genus Salipiger; species Salipiger thiooxidans. The sequence goes on from NZ_FNAV01000008.1 coordinate 235,695, forward strand.
CCGGCGCTGGTCGAGACCGACATCGGCCCGGTGATCTCGGCCGCCTCGCGCGACCGCTGCATGGGCGTCATCGAACGCGCCAGAGAGACCGAGGCGCGGCTGGTGGCGGGGGGCGTCCTGCCCGAGCTGCCCGCACACGTCGCGGGCGGTTTCTTCGTTCCGCCCACGGTCTTTGCCAACGTGTCGCCCGAAAATGCGCTGTTCCGGGACGAGATCTTCGGCCCCGTGGTGTCGGTCACGCCCTTCGACACCGAGGACGAGGCGGTGCAACTCGCCAATGACGGGCCCTACGCGCTTGGGGCCTCGGTCTGGACCCGCGACATCCTGCTGGCGCATCGCGTGGTGGACCGGCTCAAGGCGGGCGTGGTCTGGATCAACGACCACCACAAGAACGACCCGCGCTCGATCTGGGGCGGTTCGGGCGAAAGCGGCTACGGCCACGAGAACGGCTGGGACGCGCTGAAGGGCTACCTGATCAAGGGCTCGGTCACCGTGCGCACCACCGAGGGCTTTGGCGACTGGTTCGCCGGAGGCAACCGTTATGGCTGAGGCGCTCTCTGCCGAGGTCCGGGACCTGTCGCTGGTCTACAGGGGCCGGGGCCGGGACGTGATCGCGCTGTCCGAGGTGAGCCTCGGCATCGCGCAGGGCGAGTTCGTGTCGCTGATCGGCCCCTCGGGCTGCGGCAAGTCCACGCTGCTTCGGGTGCTGGGCGACCTGCTGACGCCGACGCAGGGAACGGTGTCGATCAAGGGCCGGACGCCGCGGGCCGAGCGGCTCGACCGGCGCATCGGCTTCGTCTTCCAGGAGGCGGCACTGCTCGAATGGCGCTCGGTGCTCGACAACATCGCGCTGCCTCTGGAGCTGCGCGGCGCCTCCCGCAGGGACCGCGAGGCGCGGGCCCGCGCGCTCATCGAGCTTGTCGGCCTGACCGGCTTCGAGGCCGCCTGGCCGCGCCAGCTGTCGGGCGGCATGCGCCAGCGCGCCGCCATCGCCCGGGCGCTATCGACGGAGCCCGACCTGCTGCTGCTCGACGAGCCCTTCGGCGCGCTCGACCAGATCACCCGCGACCGTCTCAACATGGAACTCGCGCGCATCCACGAGGTGACCGGCGTCTCGGTGGTGCTGGTGACCCACTCGATCCGCGAGGCGGTGCTGCTGTCGGACCGCATCGTCGTCATGACCCCGCGCCCCGGCCGCATCGAGCGTATCCTCGACGACCCGCTTCCACGCCCGCGCAGCCTCGGGACCCGGCTTCTGCCCGCGTACGAGGACCTCGTCCGCGCCGGCAGCCGCGAGCTCGAGAAGGGCTACGCCAATGTCTGACAGCACGCTTGCCGCCCCGGTCCCCCGGCGCACCGCCCCGCTTTCGCACAGGCTGCTCGACGTCGCCGAGCGCAGCTGGCCCGCGGTGCTGATCCTCGTGGCGCTGATCGCGGGCTGGGAATGGGCCTGCGCCGCGCTTGGCATCAAGCCCTACATCCTGCCCGCGCCCTCGGCCATCCTGACGGCGGCGCTGAACGACGTGCCGGGCCTTGCGCGCAACTCGGGCATCACCGCGTGGGAGGCGACCGCGGGCTTCGTCATCGGCTCGGCGCTCGGCGCGCTGCTGGGCACGGCCTTCGCCTATTCGCGCTTCCTCGCGCGCGGCTTCCTGCCCTTCATCATCGCGGCCAACACCATCCCCGTGGTGGCCATCGCGCCGATCATCATCATCTGGTTCGGCCACGGCATCGGCTCGAAGATCGCGGTTACCGCCTTCCTGTCGTTCTTCCCGCTGGCGCTGAACATGATGAAGGGGCTGCAGAGCTACGACCGCACCGTGGCCGACGTCTTCCACATCGCCGCCGCCTCGCCCTTGCAGACCTTCTTCAAGATGCGGCTGCCCTCGGCGCTGCCCTACGTCTTCGTGGGACTGAAGCTCAACGTCACCTTCTCGGTCATCGGCGCCATCGTGGCCGAGTTCGTGCAGGCGGACCGGGGCCTGGGCTTCGTCATCATGACCACCTACCGCACCATGGCCATGCCAAAACTCTGGGCGGCGATGCTGCTCTCGGCGCTCATGGGCATCCTGTTCTTCCTCGTCGTGGCGATGCTCGAGCGGATCTTCGTCCCCTGGCACGCCTCGATGTCCACCGATCCCTGAAGACCGGGGACAACCCCGGCGCCCCCACCCAACAGAGAGATCCCACGATGAAAAAGACACTGATCTGCGGGCTTGCCCTCGCCACCGCGCCGCTCGCGGCCGAGGCCGACTCCATGCGGCTCGAATGGGTCATGCAGGGCCAGTTCGCCGGCCCCATCATGGCGCTGGAAAACGGCTGGTACGACGAGGCCGGTATCGAGATGGAGCTGCGCCCCGCCGGCCCCGACATCAAGCCCGCCGTCATGGTCGCGACCGGGGTCGACACCTACGGCATCGGCCACCCCAACCAGATCATCGCCGCCCGCGCCAACGGCGTGCCGCTGGTAATGGTCAGCCAGTGGGGCCAGAAGGCCGCCAGCACCTACATCGCCCGCAAGGACGCGGGGATCGGGACGCTCGCGGACATGCCCGGCCACTCGGTCGGGCTGTGGTTCGGCGGCGACGAACATGAGTTCCTCGCCATGCTCAACAACGCGGGCGTGGCGCAATCCGACGTCGACGTGGTGAGCCAGGGCTACGACATCGTCTCGTGGCTCAACGGCGATTACGAGGTGATGCAGGTCACCCGCTACAACGAGCTGCAGCTGGTCTACGACAACGGCTACGCGCCCGAGGATCTCGTGTTCTTCGAGCCCGGCGACTACGACTCCGCGCTGATCTCGGGCGGGCTCTTCACCACCGAGGAGCAGATCGCCGAGCACCCGGAGGCGGTGCAGGCCGCCGTCGACGCCTCGCTGCGCGGCTGGCAGGCGGCCTTCGCCGATCCCGCCGCCGCGGCCGAGGTGATGGTCAAGTACAACTCCGAGCTTGATGCCGCCTTCCAGACCCGCCAGATCGAGGCGATGAAGGACATCGCCTGCGCCGGGCCCACGCTTGAGGGCAAGTTCGGCACCACCGACGCCGCCGACTACGAGACCGCGCAGGCCATCCTGCTGGGCGCCAAGCTGATCGACAGCGAGATCGACCTGACGGCGGCCTTCACCAACCGGTTCGTCGACGCCGCCCCCGCGGAGTTCCGCGACATCGCCTGCGAGTAAGCGACAGACCGGGCCGGACCTTTGCGGCCCGGCCCAATCACGGAGAAGAGCATGAGAGAGATCCGCATCCGCCTTCTGTGGCACAAGCAGGCCCAGTTCGCGGGCTATCTGCTGGCCGAAGAGCTTGGCCTCGGCAACGACGCCGGGGTGCAGATCGTCTGCGAGGGGCTGGATTTCTCGTGCAAGCACGTGAACGCGGTGCTGGAGGGCCGCACCGAGATGTGCGTGGCGAGCCCCGCGCATCTGGTGGAATCCTCTGACCCCGCTGCGCTGCGCTGGCTGCTCGCGATCCAGCAGAAAAGCCCGCTGGTCTATCCCGCCCGCCGCTCGGACGGGATCGCGACGCTCGCCGATCTGGCGGGGAAACGCGCCGGGGTCTGGCCGGGGCACGAGGATCTCGAGCTGCGCTGGATGCTGTCGCGCGCGGGCCTGCCCGAGGATGCGGTGACCCGGGTCGAGATGCCCGACACCGTGGCGCCCTTCCTCACCGGCGAGACCGCGACCGGCCAGATGACCTGCTACCACGAGCTGCACATGGTCGAGCACGCCATCCCGCCCGAGGATCTGGTGATCTTCGACGGCAAGGACACCGGCTGCGGCATCCTCAAGGACGGGCTCATCGCCTCGGCCGCGCTGGTTGAGGAGGAACCGGGTGTGGTGCAGGCGGTGGTGAACGCGGTGCTCGAGGGCTGGACCATGGCCTTTGACGACCCCGCCCGCGCCGTGGCCGCCTGCCTCGCCGTGCGGCCCGACCGGAGCGCGCCCGAGGAAGAGGCGCAGCTTGCCGCCATCCGTGCGCTGTCGCTCACCGGCGCCACGCTGACCGAAGGGCTGGGCTTCCCGGACCCCGCCCACATGGAGAGCGCCGTGACCGCGATGCGCGAGCTGGGCGAGACGGTGCCCGCCACCGAGGGGCTGCGCGATGCGCGCTTCTGGCAGGCGGCGCCCGAGGCGTTCCGTCGCACCGGCTGGGAGGCGTGATGTGACCACGCTGCCGCAGAGCGCAGAGGTCATCGTGGTGGGCGGCGGAATCGTCGGCCTCTCGGTGGCGCTTGCGCTGGCAGAGGCGGGGGCGAAGCCGCTGCTGCTCGAGGCGAAGAGCTTCGGCGGCGCGGTCACCGGCGGCAGCCTCGCCGCCATCGGCACGCACATGCACGGGCTCGCGGAATATGGCGTGATGGCCCACGCCTGCGATCTCTGGCGCGCCTTCGCGGAGCGCACCGGCAACCCGTTCGAGCACACTGCGCAGGGGCAGGTGGGCTTCATCCTCGACGCCGAAGGCATGGAGAGCGGCGAGGGCTGGGTGGCCGAGGAACGCGCGCTCGGCGCGCCCTGCCGGATGCTGACCCCCGCCGGGCTTGCCGAGGTCGAGCCCCGGCTCACCGGTCCCGTGCTGGGCGCGACCTTCGCGCCCGACACCGCGACGGTGAACCCCTTCCTCGCTGCCCGCACCGTTCTGGCCGAGGCCCGCGCCGCCGGTGCCGTGGCGCTGGACCATGCCCCCGTCGCCGGGCTGCTGGTCGAGGCCGGGCGCATCGCCGGGGTGTGCATGGCGGACGGCGCCGAGATCCGCGCGGGGCAAGTGGTGCTGGCCTCGGGGCCGTGGTCGCAGGAGATCAGTGTGAGCGCGGGCGTTTGCCTGCCGCTGGTGCCGCGTCAGGCGCAATGCCTCGCCGCGCTGCGCCAGCCCCCGGGCACCATCCGCCGCATCGTCAGCGCCGTGGAAAGCCGCGGCGGGGTGGCGAGCGGCTACACGCAGATCCAGCAGGCGGGGTCGGGGCAGATCCTCTTCAACACCGTCGTCGATTTCATCGAGACCCCGCCCGAGGCCAAGGACACGGTCCGCGAGGTGCCGAGCGGTTTCGTTCTCACCTCGATCGACACACTCGCCACGCTGTTCCCGTCGCTCGCCGAGATCCCGCTGCTGCGCTCGTGGGTGCGGTTCGAGGCGGTCTCGCCCGACGCCCGCTTCCTTGCCGGTGCGGTGGGCCCCGAGGGGCTCTGGGTCTGCGCCGGCGACAACGGCTCGGGCTATTGCCGGTCGCTGATGCTGGGCCGGTTCCTCGCAGGCGAGATCATCGGCGCCGCGCTGCTGCCCGGTGCGTTGCAGGCCGACGCCCGCGCGCTCTATGCGCCGCAGCGCTTCACGCAGGTGGCCGCATGAGCGAAGTCGAGATCCTGCTCGACGGCGCACCCGTCACCTGCGCCGAGGGGCTGCCCCTGACCGAGGTGCTGATGGCCCGCGCGCCGTTCTGGCGGCAGAGCCCCAGGCAGGGCGCCCCGAGGGGCATGTTCTGCGGCATGGGGCTCTGTTTCGAATGTGTGGTCGTGGTCGATGGCGCATGGTCCCGCGCCTGCCTCGAGCGCACCCGTGCGGGCATGTCTGTCCGCACGGACCAACCGGAGGACCGGCCATGAGCGCCGCGCACCTCTCCTGCGACGTGGCGGTGGTGGGCGCGGGCCCCGCCGGGCTTGCCGCCGCGCGCGCCGCGGCCGAAGCCGGGGCGCGGGTGGTCTGCCTCGACGCCTTCGCGACGCCCGGCGGGCAATACGCGATGCAGCCGACGCAGGCGGAGAGCCCCTTTGCGGCGACCGCTCCGGTGGCGCTGGGGCGCGCGGCGGCGCGGGCCGCGGGAGAGGCGGGCGCGCAGATCCTCTGCGGCGCAGAGGTGTTCTGGGGCGCCTGCGTTCCGGGGGGCTTTTGCCTGTCGGTGAATCACGCGGGCCGGGCGCTCGCCGTCGAAGCCAAGGCGCTGGTGGTGGCCGCAGGCGCCATGGAACGTCCGCTGCCCTTCCCGGGCTGGACGCTGCCCGGCGTCATCGGCGCGGGCGCGGCGCAGCGGCTCCTGAAGACCGGCACCGGTGCGCTGCCGCTTCCGGGCAAGACCGTGCTGGCGGGGAGCGGGCCGTTCCTGCTGGCCGTGGCGCAGAGCTTTGCCAAGGCGGGGCAGCGGCTTGATCATTTCGTCGAGATGCAGCGCCCGTTGCCTGCAGATGTCGCCAAGGTCTTCGCCCGACACCCGGGCAAGCTGGCCGAGGCGGCGCGGCTGGGCCTCGATCTGCGCCGCAGCGGGGCGGCGCGGCACGTGGGCCACATGGTCACGCGCGCGCTGGGGACCGACCGGCTCGAGGCGGTGGAGATCGCGCCGCTGTCTGCCTCGGGCCAACCCGTCATGGGCCGCGCGCGGGAGATCGACGGCGTGGGCACGCTCGCCATCGGCTACGGCTTCCAGCCGGTCATCGACCTTACCACCGCGCTTGACGCCGCGCATGACTTCCACGCGGCGCTCGGCGGCTGGCACTGCCGCGCCGATGCGGATGGCCGGACCACGGTGGCGGGCCTCTGGGCCGCGGGCGAGACGCTGGGCATCGGCGGCGCCGTCCCGGCGCAGCTCTCGGGGCGGATCGCGGGGGCCGGTGCCGCCCGGACGCTCGGTTTTTCCGCTCCGGACGTCACCGGCGCCACGCAGGCGCTCGGCAACGCCCGCGCCTTTGCTTCAGCTCTCGCGCAGCTCTACCCGCCGCCGCAGGGCCTGCCCGTCGCCCTGCCGGAGGACGAGCTTATCTGCCGCTGCGAGGACGTCACTGCCGGAGACATCGCGACCGCCATCGCCGAGGGCGCGCACGAGAGCTTTGCCGTGAAGACCTGGACCCGCGCCGGCATGGGCCCCTGCCAGGGCCGGATCTGTGGCGCGGGCATCGCCGCCGCGCTTGCGCAGGCGGGCGTGCCGGCGGACAAGGCATCCTACAACCGCGCCCACCTGCCGCTGCGCCCGGTGCCGCTGCCGCTCGTGCGTGCCGCCATGCAGGCCCAGACCGAGATGGAGACCCGCCCATGAATTCTACCGTCGACACCCCGCTCTACAGCACCGGCCGTCACGTCGCCCTGCGCCTGAAACCGGGCGAGGAGGTGCTGGGCACGCTGCAGCAATTCGTCGTCGACCACGGCATCGCGGCCTGCGCCATCGTCTCGTCGGTGGGCTCGCTCACCCACGCGGCGATCCGCTACGCCAACCAGAACGACACCACCCGGCTCGAGGGCCATTTCGAGATCTGCTCGCTGATCGGCACGCTGGAATGCGCCGCCCCGGGCGAGGCGCTGAACGGGGCCGAGGCCTCGGCCTCCGGGGGCGCGCATGTGCACCTGTCGATCTCGGACGGCGCGGGGCGGATGATCGGCGGCCACATGATGCGCGGCTGCCGGGTCTACACCACGCTCGAGATCGTGCTGCTGGTGCTCGACGGGCTGAGCTTCACGCGCGAGCCCTGCGACGCCTCGGGCTATGCCGAGCTCGTCATCCGCAACGCAGCGGAAGACACCGGAAAATCAAACGGATAAGACCAAAAGCAACCGAAATAACAGGGACTAAGGACAGATGAAACTCGATACCAAGTCGCTCGTTCTGATGGCCGTGGCCATCGTCATCAACGTGGTGGTCGGCCAGATCGCCGTGTGGATCAAGCTGCCGCTCTACGTCGACGCGGTGGGCACCATACTGGTGGGCATCCTCGCGGGTCCCTTCGCGGGCGCGCTGACCGGCGTGCTCACCAACCTGATCTGGGGCCTGATCTCGGACCCGGTGGCCGCGGCCTTCTTCCCGGTGTCGCTGGTGATCGGCGCGCTGGCGGGGATCCTCGCACGCATGGGCTGGTTCAAGTCCGTCGGCATGACCATTGCCGCCAGCGCCGTGATCGGCGTGATCTCGACCATCGTGGCAGTGCCGATCATCGTTTACATGTTCGGCGGCGTGACCGGCGCGGGCACCGACTTTGCCACCGCCTACCTGCTCGCCGTGGGACAGGAGCTGGTGCAGTCGGTCGCCATCGCGAACCTCGTGCAGAACCTCGCGGACAAGATCCTCACCTGTCTGATCGCATGGCTGATCGTGAAGCGGCTGCCGATGCGCTTCACCTCGGGCTTTGCCTTCTACGGCTACTCCAAGGCCTGAACCATGGCCGTCGCGCGACCCAACGGGACGGACCACGCCCTGCTCTACGTCCCGGGCCGGAGCTTTCTGCACCGGCTCAACCCCCTGACCAAGCTCACGCTCGTGCTGTGGTGCGCGGTGGCGGCCTTTGCGCTGCCGCCACAGGGCACGATCCCGCTGGCGCTGCTGGCCATCGCGGTCGGCATCTTCGCAGGGGCGGGCAAGGTCTTTGCGCGACGGCTGATCTTCACGCTGACGCCGCTGTCACTGGCGCTCTTCGTGGTCCACGGGATGCTCGTGGACCACGAAGGCGCGCGCGCGGCGTTCCTCGGGCTCGACCTAAGCCACGACGGGCTCGCCTACATGGTACGCATCCTCGGGCGGATCGCGGCGCTGCTCTCGGGCTCGCTGCTGTTCGTCTGCACGACCCATCCGGCGCGCCTGCTCAAGGCGCTGGATTCCCACAACTTCCCGCCCGGCATGGCCTATGTCATTTAAGCCCGCTGCTGCTGCTCGAGCCCTTCACCCAGCGCGCGCGGGCGATCCGCGAGGCGCAGATGGCGCGCGGGCTCGACCTTCAGGGCAGCTTCCTGACGCGCGCCAGGGCCTTTCCCGCGCTCCTCATGCCGCTGGTGACGCTGGCGCTCGCGGACATCGACCACCGGGCGCAGGTGCTGGACGGGCGCGGCTTCCGCGCCATGCCGCACCGCACCGTGCTGGATGCCCCCGCGGACAGCGGCGCGCAACGGGCGGCGCGCTGGATCATCCTTCTTTCCATCCCCGTGCTCATCGCCGGAGGCATCCTGTGGCACTGATCGACGTCGACCACCTGAGTTTCGCCTATGACGCCACACCGGTGCTGCAGGACGTGTCCATGTCGGTGGAGGCGGGCGAGAAACTCGCGATCCTCGGCGGCAACGGCTCGGGCAAGAGCACCTTGGCACAGTGGATTGCGGGCTGGCTGCCGCGCGGCACCTTCGCGGCCTCCGAGGGCGGCGTGGCCGTCGAGGGCCGGCCGTGGGCCGAGCTTGACGCCGCCACCCGCGCGGGCACCGTACAGTTCGTCGGGCAGGTCCCGATGCAGCAGCTCTCGGGCTTTGCCTTCACGGTCCTTGACGAGATCGCCTTCGGCCCCGGCAACCTGCAGCTTCCCGAGCCCGAGATCCGCGCCCGGGTCGACGCGGCGGTCGGGATCTGCAACCTCGGCCACCTGCTCGAGCGTGATCCGTTCTCGCTGTCCGGCGGCGAGCAGCAACGGCTCTCGATCGCCGCGGCGCTGGCGATGCAGCCGCGCGCGCTGGTGCTGGACGAGCCCACCGGCAATTTCGACCCGGAATCCCGCGACGCGCTGCTCGCGCAGATGGAGAAGCTGCCCGCCGAGCTGGCGATCGTCTGGTGCGACGTGACGCTGGGCGCGGCCATGGCCGTGGCCTCGCGCTTCGTGCTGCTCGACGAGGGCCGGATCGCCTATGACGGCGATGCCTCCGGGCTTCTGGCGCATCCGCGCACCGCGCAGATCTTCGGCCTGCCCGCAGTGGCCGAGGCGGCGCTGCTGTGGCGTGCGGCAGGGGTCTGGCCCGAGGGCGTGCCGATCAGCGCCGACCCCGCCCGCGTCGCCGCCGTGCTGCGCCCGATGCTGGAGGTGGTGGCATGAGCCCGATCCTGACCCTCGACGGGGTGCGCTTCGGCTACGACCCGGACAAGCCCGTGCTGCGGGACATCTCGTTCTCGGTGAGCCCGGGCGAGGTCGTGGCCGTGGTGGGCCGCAACGGGGCGGGCAAGTCGACGCTGCTGCGACTGCTGAACGGGCTGCTGCGCCCCGATGCCGGCACGGTGGGCATCGCGGGCAGGGACGCGGGCAAGCTCAAGGTGAGCGAGATCGCCGCCCATATCGGCACGGTCTTCCAGGCCCCCGAACAGCAGATATTCAACGCCACGGTCAGGAACGAGATTGCCTTCGGGCCCGCGCAGCAGGGGCTCACGCCCGAGGAACAGGCGCTACGTCTTGACGAGGCGGTCGCGCGCACCGGGCTTGGCGAGGTGCTGGAAACCCATCCGCTCGACCTCGACGCCGCGATGCGGCGGTTCGTGGCGGTGGCCTCGGTGATCGCCTGCCGCCCCGATCTCATGCTCTTCGACGAGGCGCAGCGCGGGCTCGATGCGACGCGGCGGCTGCTGTTGGGCGGGATCATCGCCGAGGAAAAGGCGGCGGGCCGCGCCATCGTGCTGGTCTGCCACGACATGGAGTTCGTCGCGGCCCATGCGGACCGGGTTCTGGGGCTCGCCGAGGGGCGGCTGGCGGTGGATGCGACGGTGCAGGAGTTCTTCGCCGATGCCGCCGCCACGCGTGCCGTCTCGGTCGAGCAGCCGGGCATCGTGGAACTGGCGCAGGCGCTTGGCCAGCCGGTGGCGCTGAGCGCGCCCGAGCTGGTCGCGGCGCTGGAGCCAAGACTGAAAGGAGGGGCCTGAATGCGGCTCATCATCGACACCGACACGGCGGGCGACGACGCCTTCTCGATCCTGCTGGCGCTGAAGGCGCCGCATGTTACGCTTGAGGGCATCACCATCTGCAACGGCAACGTGCCCTTCGACCAGCAGGTCGAGAACGCGCTTTACACGCTCGAGGTGGCAGGCGCCGGGGGCACCGTGCCCGTGTGGAAGGGCTGCCCGCTGCCGATGCTGCGCAAGCCTGTCGATGCCACGGAATTCTTCGGCGCCGACGGCATGAGCGACGCGGGCTTCCCGCAGGCGCAGCAGCGCCCTGAGGACGGCCACGCGGTCGATTTCCTCATCGACACGATCATGTCGAACCCCGGCGAGATCGAGATCCTCGCGCAGGCGCCGCTGACCAACATCGCCACGGCCTACGTGAAAGAGCCGCGGATCGCGCAAAACCTCAAACATCTCTGGGTGATGGGCGGGCTCGACAATTCCATCGGCAACACCACGCCCGCTTCCGAGTTCAACTTCTACGTCGATCCCGAGGCCGCCAAGATCGTGGTCAACGCGGGCTTTCGGCTGACGCTCTCGACCTGGACGCTGACGATGAGCTCGGGCCTCCTGCCCGACGACAAGCTGCGGGTGATCGAGGCCATGGACACGCCGCTCTCTCGCTTCTTCATGACCATCAGCCAAGCGCCCTTCAAGCGCACCGAGATGCGCTACGGGCGGCCGCTCTCGACCCACCCGGACAGCCTGACCTGCGCCTGCGCCATCGACCACGCCATCATGCTGGAAACCGCAGATTGCCTTGTCGATGTCGAGACGCAGGGCGAGCTGACCCGGGCCTATTCCTCGATCTGCACGCCGCTGACCCCGGACGAGGCGGAAATCGACTTTCTCTGGCCTTCGGCCCCGGCGAACGCCCGGGTGATCCGCAAGGCCGACACCAACCGCTTTGCCGAGATGCTTATCGCGGCGCTGGCGGACTGACAGGACGACCGAGATGACCAAGGATTCAGGCGCCGAGATCCGGAACCGCTATTTCGACACGCTCTTTGCCGACGAAAAGCTGATCTGGATGGGGCAGAACACCAACCATATCCCCGCCCACCCGGCGGTGACGCAGGCGATGACCGCCTCGATCGCCAAGGGCGAGTACAACGCCTATGCTCCGCCGCTGGGCTTCGAGTCGCTGCGGGCGGCCATCGTCGAGGATCTCGGCGTGCCGGGCCGGGCGCTGGTGACCGAGGGCGGCGTCAACGCGCTTGCCACGCTGGTGCGCACCAAGGTCCGCGCGGGCGACACCTTCGTGACCTCGGATCCGACGTGGAAATGGCCGGGCCTCTTCGCGACGCAGCAGGGTGCCGAAGTCATCGAGCTGCCGATCTTCGGCCCCGGGACCGGCTACAAGCTGACGCCCGAGGTGCTGGCGGCGTCGGTCGACGACCGGTGCGCGCTGATCTACCTCGTGGATCCCAACAACCCGCTCGGCACCACCTACGATGCCGACGAGCTGGCGCAGTTCATCGAGATCGCCAAGTCGGTGGGCGCGCTGCTGGTGCATGACTGCACCTACCGCGACTTCGCCCCCGACCACGTGCCCGCCATGCGCATCGACCCGGTGAACGCGGTCTGCTCGGTGAGCTTCTCCAAGTGGCTGGGGCTCGCGGGGATGCGGGTCGGCGCGCTGGTGGGTGCGCCCGAGCTCATCGACGAATGTGCCGCCTACTCGAGCTCGATCCTCGGTGCGGGGGTCGTGGCGCAGCGGGGCGCCGAGGCGGGGCTGCGCGTGAAGCCCGAGTGGATGCAGACCGTGCGCGCCATCAACACCGCCAACCAGCAGATGATCCGCGAGGCGGTGGCGGCCACCGAGGGCCTCGAGCTGCTGGTCTGGCCGAGCTTCGCCAACTTCCTCTGCATCGGCACCGAAGCCGCGGGCGTCACGCCCGAGCAGCTGGTCGAGGCCTACCGGCAGGAGGGCGTGATGATCCGGCAGGGCAAGTACCACACCGCGCGGTTCGGCGGAGGCTTCATCAAGGTCTCGACCACCGTGCCCGAGGACTGGGCCCGCCGTTTCTGCACGCTGCTGCCCGCGATGATGACGAAGGCGCGCGGCCTCACCGACGTGCCCGCGCTGTTCTGAAGCTGTTCGAGAGGAAGACCCATATGCACATCACCACCAGGGACGGCGTGAAGCTCTATGTCGAGGAAGCCGGGCAGGGCACGCCCATCCTCTTCATCCACGAATTCGGCGGCAACTACGACGCGTGGGAGCCGCAGATGCGCCGCTTCTCCCGCCGCCATCGCTGCATCACCTACGCGGCGCGGGGTTACAAGCCTTCGGACATTCCCACCGATCTCGAGCAGTATTCCCAGCGCATCGCCGTCGAGGACGCGCTGGCGGTGCTCGACGCACTGGGGATCGAGAAGGCGCATATCGTGGGCCTCTCGATGGGCGGTTTCGCCACCGCGCATTTCGGCCTGATCGCCCCCGAGCGCGCCCTGTCGCTGACCATCGCGGGCGCGGGCTATGGCGCCGAGAAGCAGTACGAGGAGTATTTCCGCGGTGTCTCGCTCTCGGTTGCCGAGAATTTCGAGACCAGAGGCGCCAAGGAGTTTTCCAAGATCTACGGCCTCGGCGCCAGCCGGGTGCAGTTTCAGAACAAGGACCCGCGCGGCTGGGCCGAGTTCTCGGAGCGGCTGTCGAACCACGACGATCTCGGCGCGGCGCTGACCATGCGCGGCGTGCAGGCGCGGCGGCCGTCGCTCTACGATCTCGAGGCCGAATTCGCGCGGATGGAGGTGCCGACGCTGGTGATGACCGGCGACGAGGACGACCACTGCATCCAGACCTCGGTCTATCTCAAGAAGACCATCCCCGCCTGCGGGCTGGCGATCTTCCCCAAGACCGGCCACACGCTGAACCTTGAGGAGCCCGAGCTCTTCAACCAGCTGCTGGCCGAGTTCCTCGCACAGGTCGAGGCCGGGGCCTGGACGAAGCGCGACCCGCGCGCCGACCCCGGCCAGGTGATGCGCACCACATGAGCGTGGAGATCGACGGCGACCGGCTCTGGTCGCGGCTCATGGAGATGGCCCGGATCGGCGGCTTCGGGGAGGGCGGCGTCAACCGGCAGGCGCTCTCGGACGAGGAGCACGCGGCCTGGGCGCAGATGATCGCATGGGGCGCCGAGATCGGGCTGGAACCCTCGACCGACGCGGCCGCCAACCTGTTCCTGACGCTTCCCGGGCAGGACCGCAGCCTGCCGCCGCTGATGGCGGGCTCGCATCTCGACAGCCAGCCCACCGGCGGGCGCTTTGACGGCGTCTTCGGCGTGCTGGCCGCGCTCGAGGCGGTGACCGCGATGGTCCGCGCCGGGCACCGGCCCGCCCGCGACGTCATCGTGGTGGCTTGGATGAACGAGGAAGGCTCGCGCTTCGCGCCCGGCATGATGGGCTCCGAGGTCTTCGCGGGCGTGCGCGGCATCGGCGCAGTGCGCGCGGCGCAGGACGCGGACGGCATCCGCTGCGGCGACGAGATCGACCGCATCCACGCCGCCTTCCCCGCGGTGCCCGAGCGCCCGCCCTTCGTGCCGCTTGCCTATGTCGAGCCGCACATCGAGCAGGGCCCGGTGCTCGAAGCGGTGGGCGTGCCCATCGGCGTGGTCAGCGGCATCCAGGGCAAGATCACCACCGAGGTCACGCTGACCGGGCAGGCGGGCCATGCCGGCACCGAGCCGATGACGGCGCGGCGCGACGCGGTGATGGCCTTTGCGCGTGTCGCCTCGGCCCTGCAGGCAAGCGTCGGCCTCGCGGACCCGGATATCCGCTTCACCATCGGCCGGGTCGAGGTGACGCCCAACGCGCCCTCGGTGATCGCCAGCGAGGTCCGCTTCCGCACCGACCTGCGCCACCCGCTGAACGACGTGCTCGACGGGGCCTCGGAGGTGCTGCGCCAGATCGTCGAGCGCGAGGCGGCGCCCTGCGAGGGCCACGTGCGCGAGCTGGTGAACGCGCCCTCCAACCGCTTCGACCCGGTGCTTCAGGCGCGCATCGCCGAGGCCGCCGTGGCGGGCGGGCACGGCTATCGCCGCATGGCCTCGGCAGCGGGGCACGACGCCCGCCATGTCGCGCGGCTCTGCCCGTCTGCGATGATCTTCATTCCCTGCAAGGGCGGCATCAGCCACGACCCCTCGGAAAGCGCCACCCGCGAGCATGTCATCGCCGGCGCCGAGGTGCTGCTGGGCGTGCTGCTGGCGTCGGAAGGCGGGATGTGACGGTTTCCGGGGAGGCGTGAGCGGTTGGTCGGGTGTCCGGGTGTGGGTCTGGGGCCGTGCTTGCGGCGCGGAGGCTCCCGCCCAGGCTCGCGGGCTTTTTCTGACGGGCGCGGGCAAGGGCTGTCGCGGTGGCGGGGTGCCCCACGCTCTATTGCTCCGGCGACAGGGGCTGGGGCTGGGGCTGGGGCTGGGAACCCAAAGCCCGCTCCCTGCCACGGACCAGCGCCAAATTCCTCCGACCTGCCGCAGTTCACATCCGCCCCCGCGGCCTCAGCGCATTTCAGCGCAGCGCTGCCCGCACCCCTTGCGGGACAGCGGTCTCCTCCCTAGCTTTGACCCAGCACTGACAGGAGAGACGTTCGACATGGACCAGACCCTCGCCGCCTTCACTCAGACGGTTTCGCTGCGAGAGTTTTCCCATGCCTGCATCCATTTCCCTGTCCTCCCTGTCGTGGTCCCCGGCTGACGGCAGCCCCCTCCTTTCCGATCTCGACCTGACCTTCGGGCCCGAGCGCACCGGCCTCGTTGGTCGCAACGGCACCGGCAAAAGCACGCTGCTGCGCCTGATCGCGGGTGCGCTGCGCCCGACCTCCGGCCAGGTCCGGATCACCGGCTCCGTCGCGATGATGCGGCAGGAGGCGATGGTCCTCCCAGACGAAACCATCGCCGACCTCATGGGCGCGCGCCACGCGCTGGCGCTCCTCGACCGGGCCGAGCTTGGCCGCGCTTCCGCCGAGGAGCTGGCCCACGCCGACTGGACCCTGCCCACCCGGATCGAGGCCGCGCTGGCGCGCTGCGACCTGCCGGTGCCGCCGCAGACCCCGCTCGCGACGCTGTCGGGCGGGCAGCGCAGCCGGGCGGCGCTGGCGGCGCTGCTGCTCGACGGGCCTGACATCCTGCTGCTGGACGAGCCCACCAACAACCTCGACCGCGCCGGGCGCCGGGCGGTGATCGAGCTGCTGCGCGGCTGGACCGGCGGCGCGATCGTCGCGAGCCACGACCGCGAGCTGCTCGAGGAGATGGACGCGATCGTCGAGCTCACCACGCTCGGTGCGGCGCGCTATGGCGGCAATTACAGTGCCTTTCGCGCGCGCAAGGCGCTGGAGCTCGACGCCGCGGCGCATGATCTCGCCCATGCCGAGAAGGCCCGCAGCGAGGCCGCGCAGCGCGCCCGGCAGGCCGCCGAGCGCAAGGCCCGCAAGGACGGCGCCGGGCACCGGTCGCGGGCGAAGGGCGGCCAGCCCAAGATCCTGCTCGACGCCGCCAAGGCCCGGGCCGAGGCCTCGGGCGGGGCGGGCGTCAGGCTGCGCGAGACCCGGCGCGAGGCCGCCGAGGAGGCGCTGAGCCGCGCCCGCGACAAGGTCGAGCAGCTGACCCCGGTGCATATGGAGATCGCGCCGACGGGGCTGCCCGCGGGCCGTACCGTGGTGAGCCTGCAGCGGGTGAGCGGCGGCCACGATCCGGAGGCGCCGGTGATCCGGGACCTGAGCCTCACGCTCACCGGCCCGGAACGCGTGGTGATCGCGGGGCCCAACGGCAGCGGCAAGACCACGCTGCTGCGGCTGATCACCGGCGCGCTCAGGCCCGGAAGCGGAGAGGTTCAGGTCGCCGTGCCATGGGCCTTTCTCGACCAGTATGTCGGGCTGCTGGGCACGGAGGACACGCTGCTCGAGAGCTTCCGCAAGCTGAACCCCGATGCCACGCCGCAGCTGGCCCATGCCGCGCTGGCGCGCTTCGGCTTCCGCGCGGCGGATGCACTGCGCCGCGCCGGAGAGCTGAGCGGCGGCGAGCGCCTGCGCGCGGGGCTCGCCTGCGTGCTGGGCGGCACGCCTCCGCCGCAGCTGCTGATCCTCGACGAGCCGACCAACCACCTCGACCTCGACGGCATCGAGGCGCTGGAAGCGGCGCTGGCGGGCTACGACGGGGCGGTGCTCGTGGTCAGTCACGACCGGGCGTTCCTGTCGTCGCTCGGCCCGACGCGGATTGTGCGGCTGGCGGGGTGAGGACCTCAGGGTCGCGAGCCGGTCCGGTCGATTGACATCGCTTGGCGTCAGGCCCGAGGGCGACGGGCCCGCCCCAAATGATCGTGCCCACGGCCTGTGCCAGAGCGTCAGCCCCCGGCGCCTGCAACCGGCGTGGCAGGCCGGGGCTGCATCAGATCGTCGGGGCGCAACGCCTTTCGGCGCGTCAGGCGGGGCGGCCCTGCATCAGGCGCAGGGGTTCATAGACCATGACCGTCTCGCCGCGCTGGTTGCGCACGGTGTTACGGGTCTTCACGAGGCCGCGGTCGCCCTTGCTCTCCTGCCGGACCTCGAGCACCTCGATCTCGACCGTGATCGTGTCGCCCTCGACCACCGGGCCCTTGATGCTCATGGTGGTGCCGAGGAAGGCCAGCCCGGTCTCCTGCGCGGTGGCGTTGAGCGTGAGCCCCTCGGCCAGCGCGAAGACCAGCGCGCCGGGCGAGGGGTTGCCCTTGATGGCGGCCTCGGCGCGGCGGTACTCGGCGTTGGTGAAGAGCACCTCGATCATCCCGGCAAGATTGACGAAGGCCGAGATGTCCGACGCCGTCACGGTGCGGCCATAGGTCCGGTAGCGGTCGCCGACCGTGAGGTCCTGCCAGTAGAAGCCTCGTCCGAGAAGCACAGGTTCGTTGTTCATGCCGGGATCCCCGCTCTTTGAAGTATCAGTCGTGACCGCTTGAGGTGCGGCATGTCGATCATCGCGCCGTCGGGGGCGGCGACGCCCGCCGCCGGATCGGCCGGATCGGCCGCGACGGTGCGGCGTGCGGTGCTGACCTCCTCGTCGAAGGGCTGGAAGCCGCGGTTGCTCACCGGCATCTGCGCCGGATGGATCGCGAGCTTGCCGGTGAAGCCGTCGCGCACCGCCGCGCGGGACTCGGCCGCGAGCCCGTCGAGATCGCGGATCTCCCTGACCGCGTCAACCGGCTGCACCTCCGCCGCCACCGCGCCGAAGAGCGTGGGGTTGCGGGCCATGGTCTGCACCGGGAAGCGGACGTTGTCGGCCTCGGTCACGGTGCGGGTGATGGCGCGTCGGATGACCTCGCCCTCGCGGAACTCTTCGAGCCGGCATCCGGCCATGTCAGACGTCCTCCGTCTGCTGGCGCGTCCCGCGCCCGAGGACACCGCGGTCCTCGAGCTCGCGGATCGCGTCGGCGCCGTAGCCCAGCTCGGTCAGCAGCGCCGGGCCGTCCTCGCCCAGCTCGGGCGCGCGGCGGTCGGGCCCGGAGGGCGAGGTGCGGAAGCGCACCGGCTGCGGCACCGAGCGCACCCGGCTCTCGAGATCGTCGGTCGGCTCGAAGAAGCCCACCGCCTGCAGGTGCGGGTCGTTCAGCAGGTCGTCGAGCCCGCTGACCCGCGAATGCGGCACGTCGAGCCGCTCGAAGGTGGCGATCCAGTCCCCGGTCGAGCGCTTCGGCATCTCCTGCCCGAGCACCTCGTACATCTCGCCCACGTGGCGCGAGCGGTCGGTGGCGTCGCCGAACCACGGCTGCGCAACCACGTCGGCGCGACCGAGTTCCTCGAACGTCTTGCGCCAGTGGCGCTCGGTATAGGGCAGCACGGCGATCCAGCCGTCGCTGGTCGGGAAGGGCCGGCGGTGACGGTTCAGCAGCCGCTGGTAACCCGCGGGCGCCGCCTCGTCGAAGCTGGCGGCGGCCATGTGCTCGGTCATCACGAACGAGGTCATGACCTCGAACATCGGCACTTCGATCTCGCAGCCCGTGCCGGTCCGCTCGCGCCCGACGAGGGCGGCCGAGATGGCGTTGGCGGCGTAGAGCGCCGCGATCTTGTCGGCGATCACGCCGGGCACGTAGGACGGATCGTTGCCGGTGTAGGTCGGCAGCCTGGCGATGCCCGAGGCGGCCTGGATCACGTCGTCATAGGCGGGCCGCGCCGCATAGGGGCCATCGCTGCCGAAGCCGATGGCCGAGCAGTAAACCAGCTTGGGGTTGCGCGCCCGGAGCGCCGCGGGGCCGAAGCCCAGACGCTCGACCGCCTGAAGGCGCATGTTGTGCAGGAAGACATCGGCGCCGTCTACGAGCTTCAGCAGGATGGCGCGGCCTTCCTCGGTCTTCAGATCCAGCGCGATGCTCTTCTTGTTCCGGTTGTTGTTGGCGAACATCGAGCTTGCGCCCGCCTTCGAGCGCGGATCGACGTAGCGCGCCAGATCCCCGTTCGGTGCCTCGACCTTGACGACCTCTGCACCAAAATCGCCCAGCATCTGCCCGGCCATGGGCCCGAGCACGATCGTCGTCAGCTCGACGACCCGGACACCCTTCAAAAGATCAAGCACGCGCCTCTCCTTTCGTTGCGGGGCGGCCGGACAGGCGGCCGCCCCAGGTCTCGGTTCAGATGCCGCTCTCGCGGAGCGCCTGGACCTCGGCGCGGAAGTCGGAGAGGATCTCGCTCCCCTTCTTGCCGCGCTTGTCGAGGGCGGCGGCCCAGTCATCGGCGACGCTGGCGAAATCCGCGGTGAGCGTCGCGGTCTCTTCGTCATTCAGCGTGATGACGGTGGCGCCCTCCTCGGCCAGCTTGGCGGTCAGCTCGACCTCGGCCGCGTCGAAGGCCTTGCAGGCGCTCGCGGTCACTTCGTGGCCGATGCGGGTCATGGCTTCCTGGATGTCGGCGGGCAGGCTGTCCCACTTGCGCTGCGAGATCGCGTAGGTGATCCCCACCGAGCCGAAGTTGGCGTTGGCGGTCGCCGAGCCCACGATCTGGTCGAGCCCGTAGGAGAAGGTCGAGGTGAAGGGCAGCAGCGCGCCGTCCACGGTGCCCTTGGTCATCGCGTCGAAGATCTCGGGCGGGGTCATCCGCACCGGGGTCGCGCCCGCGGATTGCAGCGACAGCTCCATCGCGCCGGGATTCGAGCGCATTTTCATGCCCTTGAACCCCTCGAGCGAGGTCACGTCCGCGCGCTTCGAGAAGATCGCCTGATAGGGCGAGAGCGCCACGTTGTAGAGCACGCGCACGCCGTTGGGCTGGAACTCGAGCTGGTCGAGCTTGCCGCCCGGCTGGATCAACTTCTCGAAGGCCAGCGAGCCCTCGCAGGACGACGAGATCTCGCCGGGCAGCTCGACCACGCCGCCGAGCGGCATCTTCTCGGAGACGTAGGACGGCACGATGTAGCCGATGTCGGCGATGCCGGCCTGGGTGATCGACAGGATGTCCTTGGCCTTGGCGAGCTGTTGGGCCGGGTAATGCTCGATGGCGATGCGGTCGCCGAGCTCTTCCTTGAGGCGCGCGGTGAACACGTCGGTGGTGTTCCTGGTGATGATGTGATCGGCCGGCAGGCTGTCGGCGATCTTGATCGTCACTTCCTGAGCGGCGACGGGTGCCGCGGCGACTGCGGCGCAGACCGCCAGGATGCTGATGGTGGGTTTCATGGTCGTTCTCCTCCGATGGACCAAAGACTTGTCAGGGGGTGCGGGTGCTCAGCACTCGACGCGGGCGCCTTCGCCGTAGGGCGGGCCGTAGCAGATCAGGACGCGCACCGGCGTGTCGCCGATGGCGGTGAAGGTGTGGGGCATGTCGGCGGGGAAGAAGACGCTCTCCTCCGGCCCGATCTCCTGAGTGAGGCCGCCGACCTCGACCCGGGCGCGGCCCTCGAGCATCCAGCAGAACTGGTCGATGCCGGGGTGGAAGTGGGCGCTGGCGCCCTCGCCGGGCTCGATGCGGCCGATCAGCACTTCCATCTGGGTGGCGCCGGTCTCGGGCGACACCAGCCGGCGGTTCACCGTCCCGCTGTGGCCGCGCGGCTGGTAGGCTGCGGCCCTGGTCTCAGTCATGAAGTACATCTTGGGGTCGATGTCGGTCTTTGCGGTCGACATGGTGGCTCCTCCCTTGGACGATTGCGTCTGGATTACTGCGTCGTGCCGGGCAGCCACAGCACCAGCTGCGGGAACGCGACGAGCAACGCGAGAACGATGATGTGCGAGACGACATGCGGTGCGACGCCCCGGAAGATCTCGGAGAGCGGCCGCTCGGCGTAGCGAGAGACCACGAAGATGTTCATGCCCAGCGGCGGGGTGATCATGCCGACCTCGGCCGCGACCACGACCAGCACGCCGAACCACACCGGGTCGAAGCCGAGGCTGGTGATCGCGGGCACCATCACCGGAACGGTGAGGATGAGGATCGCCATCTGGTCCATGAAGCAGCCCATGATCAGGTAGAAGACGATGATCCCCGCCATCACCACGTAGGGCGACACGTCGAGCCCGGTGATCCAGTTGACGAAGCCCGGGGTGATCTGGCCCAGCGTCAGCACGTAGCCGAAGATGTGCGCGCCGATGATGATCATGAAGATCATGCAGGTGGCGCGGACCGCCCGCGCCAGCGCGCCCCAGGTCGTCTTCCAGCTGAGCGTGCGGAACGCCGCGGCGATGACGAAGGCTCCGAAGGCGCCGAGACCGGCCGCTTCGGTGGGCGTCGCGATGCCCAAGTAGATCGAGCCCGTGACACAGAGCAGCAGCAGCAGCATCGGCCCGATGTCCCGCAGGGCGCGGATCTTGTCGCGCATCGGCCAGGGCCGTGCCGCCGGCGCGATGGACGGGTCGCGGGCCATCAGCACGTAGATCGTCACGATGATCGCCAGCGTCACGATGATCCCGGGGATGACCCCTCCGATCAGCAGAGAGGCGATGTTGACCTCGACGATGATGCCGTAGAGCACCAGCGCGATCGACGGCGGGATGAGCATGGCGAGCGTGCCCGAGACGGCCACGACACCGGACGCGAACTTCACCTCGTAACCCGCTCTTCGCATTGCAGGAATGGAGGTAGACGACAGCGCAGCCGCGGCCGCGGTGGACGAGCCCGAGATGGCCCCGAACCCGGCGCCCGCGAGCGCCGTGGCGACGGCGAGCCCGCCCGGCAGGCGGCCCACCCAGATGGTGATCGCCTTGAACATCCGGTCGGCGATGCCGCTGACGATGACGAACTCGGCCATCAGGATGAAGAGCGGCACGGCGATCAGCTCGAAGCCGTTGGTGGTCGACAGCGGCGTGGTCGAGAGCACCGAGAGCGCGCTCTCGAACCCGACGATGGTCATCAGCCCGACAAGGCCGGTGAAGGCCAGCGCGAAGCCCACGGGAACGCCGAGCAGAAGCAGGACAAGCAGTCCGATCACGACAAGAAGCGACGTCATTGCGCGGCCTCCCCGGACGCACGGCCAAAGGCGTTGTTGAGGGAAATCACGATGCGCGCGGCACAGACCAGCACCATCGCGGCGGAGCCGATGGGCACGAGCGCGTAGCTCGCCCATGCCGGCCACGGCACGATGCTCGCGATCACCTCGTCGTTGGCAAAGCTCTTGGCGGCGCGCTCCCAGGCGACCCAGGTCAGCAGGCCGAAGACCCAGAGCCCGATGGCGCTCGACACCACGTCGGTGAGTTCGCGCAGGCGGTGCGGCAGGTTGAGCGTCAGCAGGTCGACCGAGAGGTGCTCGGCGCGCCAGTAGGTCGGGCCGAAGCCGAAGAAGAAGACCGCGGGCGTGAGGTAAAGCACGACGAGGTCATGGGCAAAGAAGATCGGCGTCCCGGCGCCGTAGCGCAGCGCCACGTCGGCGACGATGAGCAGGGTCATGAAGGCCAGCGCAAAGACCGCGACCGCGGTGAAGGCGTGGTCGACGACCGCCATGTATTTCCGGATCATCGGCCGTCTCCGCTTTCGTGGATCTGGCTCTTGATGGCCGCGACGACCCGCGCGAGCGCCGCGCCGATCTCGTCGTAGCGGCCCTGCATTCGGTAGTTCGGCCCCGCCACGGACAGCCCGTATTTCTGGTCGGCGATGTCGAGCAGCACGCCCGCGCCTGAAACCTCGGGGGTGAATTCGGTGGCGTTCAGGAACCAGCCGCGCTCGCGCCCGGCGACGATGTTGTCGAAGAGCGCGTCGGGATCGGTGATCGAGGTCTCCGCGGCCTCGGAATAGTCGAGCCCCGCCAGCTCGCGCCGCAGCGCCGCGTCGTCGAGCGACGAGAGGATCGCCTTGCC
This sequence comes from Salipiger thiooxidans, assembly GCF_900102075.1. Classification (GTDB taxonomy): domain Bacteria; phylum Pseudomonadota; class Alphaproteobacteria; order Rhodobacterales; family Rhodobacteraceae; genus Salipiger; species Salipiger thiooxidans. The sequence goes on from NZ_FNAV01000008.1 coordinate 258,528, forward strand.
CGAGGAGATCGCGTAGATCGGCCGGGTCTCGCCCGCCCTCGCCGAGTAGCGCACGCCTTTGCGGGACTCGAGCGCCTCGAGATAGATTGCGTGATCGCCCTCGCGGGCGGCGAGCAGGATGGTCTCTCCGGTCTCTTGGCGCAACGCTTCCATGTGCTCGCGCACGAGGCCGAGCACCGGGTCTCCGTCGAGGATCGACAGGGTCAGGTCGTGCATGCGGCGCGTGGGGTAGAACCCGCCCCGTTTCCGGACCTCGAACAGGAACCCGCGCTCGCGCAGGGTCGAGACGAGGTTGCTGGTGCTCGAGAGCGGCAGCTCCAGCGTCTCCGACAGTTGGGTGAGCGTGGCCGGCCTCTGAGACGCGGCAAAATACTCAAAAAACCGCAGGACGTTATCCGCCTGACGTACGGCCATAGATTTCCTCCCTCCATCGCGGACCCTCTCCCTGGAGCCGCGAATCTTCTTCACATGTGTGAAGCTATCTTCTTATACAGGAAGTATTGGGGCAGTGGTTGAGCGTCAAGGAAAAAGCCTGAAGGAGCGTTCTGGCGAGGTCGAACGTCAGGACGCGTATCTATTAATATAGTATATTCAGTACCTTGATTACCATTCCTCAGGCATATCATCAGATGGAAAGGCGCCTCCCGGTGCCCGCCGAGCCCTCCCGCGGAAGGACAACGACAGGCACCCCGACGAGGCCGGGTCATGTGAAACGACGATGCGGGAAGAAGAGCCTGCGGGCGGTTTCGCGGGGCACTTGTGCCGTGAGCCGCCGGTCAGCGCGGCGCATTACGGCCGCGCCATGATCCGGGGCCGAAGGGGCCCCGGACCGCGCCAGGTCACTGGCGCCGGATCAGCGCGTCCAGAAGCACGATGCCCTGACCCTCGGGCCGCACCAGGAGCGGGTTGATCTCGGCCTCCGCGACCCGGTCCGACGTAGCCAGCGCGGAGATTGCGGCAACGCCCTGCGCCAGCGCCTCGAGATCGCCGCGGAGCGCGCCGCGGAACCCGTCGAGCAGCATGAAGCCCTTGACCTCGCGGATCATCTCGCGCGCGGTCTCCACGTCGAGCGGCGCGGGCCGCACCGAGGTGTCGCGGTAGATCTCGGTCATCACGCCGCCCATGCCCAGCGTCAGCATCGGCCCCGCGAGCGGGTCGCGGGTGAGCCCTACCAGCGCCTCGCCGAGCCCCGTCGCCATCTCCTGCAGCAGGATGGCCTCGAGACGGTAGCCGGGGGCGTGGGCCTCGGCCGAGGCGCGCATCGCGGCAATCGCCTCTTCCAGCGCCGCGCGGTCCGCCAGCCCAAGGCGGATGGCGCCGGCCTCGGTTTTGTGGGGCAGGTCCGAGGACACCGGCTTGGCCACGAGCGGGAACCTCAGGTCGAGCGTCTCGGGCAGCGCGTCCTCGGGCGGCAGCACGATCTGGCGCGGGCGCGGGGTGCCGAGGCTCTCGAAGACGGCGCCGGCGCGGTCCTCGTTGAGAGTGTTTTCCGGGCCTTGATCCAGCAGCGTGGCGGTTACGGCTTGCAGCGTCACGTCGGGCGGCGCGGTTACTTTCACCGGGCGCATGAGCATGGCGATGGTCTCGGCGCAGGCCTCGACGTTCCGGAAGGCCGGAACGCCGCCCGCCGCCAGCAGGTCGAGGCTCTCTGGCGCATGCGGCAGGGGAAACGCCAGGACCGGCGCCGCGTCGCGGGGCGCCTCGGCCACCGCGTCGATGATCGGCGTGACCGCGAGCTCGGGGTTGAACTGCGCCGAGGAGCCGATGGTGACGAGCAGGGCGCCGGTCTCGGGGTCCGCGATCAGCCGCGAGACGACCTCCTTCATGGTGTCGTATTTCGTACCTGCGAGGGTCACGTCCACGAGCTTGCCATGGCCCAGCGGGATGTTCTGCGCGGTCAGGGCCTCGCGGGTGGGCGCGCTGCAGCCGGCGATCTCGACGCCGCGGGCGCTGATCTGGTCGACCAGCATGGCGCCGCCGCCGCCGGTGGTGGTCAGCACCGTCAGCCTGCGGGGCCGGTGCGCGGGCAGCCGCATCTTCGACAGCAGGCGCGGCGCGTCCATCAGCGTGTCGAGGCTCTCGGCCTGCCGGATGCCGATGCTCTCGAGCGAGAACCCGAGCCCGCCGAGCACCTGCACCGCCTCGTTCGCCGCGAGGAAACCTGCCTCGTTGCAGGCGAGCTTGGCAAGCGCGGTCTCGTGCGGGTCGGGCAGCCCGTCCATGCCATTCACCGCGGCGCGCATCAGCAGCAGCTGGGCGCTTTCGAGCCGCAGCTCCATCTCGGCGAACTTCCACTGCAGGCCCTGGAATTCGCAGAGCGCCCGGCCAAACTGCTTGAGGGTCAACGCATGCTCGCGCGCGAGGTTGAAGGCGTGGCGGCCGACGGCCACCGCGCGGGCCGAGTTGCCAAGCCGCTCGACGTTGAAGCCCGAGATCTGTTTCTTGAACCCGCCCGGTCCGAGCAGCACGTTCTCCTTGGGCACCTGGACATTGTCGAAATAGAGTTGCGACCATCCCCTTCTTGCTCAGCGCCGAGCTGATTGCGCCCGCCAGCAACAGCGCCATCACCCCCATCGAGATCAGCTTGCCGAGCAGGTCGGTGATGGGCCGCAGGATCCGCGGCACGATCATCGCCAGCGAGTCCGCGACGATATGGTCGTGATGCGCCTGCACCCGGCCGAGCGGCAGGAAGGTCACCGCCACCATGTAGTAGTAGGAGACGGTTTCGATGGTCCCGGTCAGGCCTCGGCCGAGCACCAGCCGGCTCACGATCTCGGCGGAGACATGCAGCGCCATCAGCGCCGCCGCCGCCATGGCGATCCACGCCACCGCCTCCGCGATGAAGCCAACGAGCCTGCTGAGCCGCATACCGTTCCCCCTCCCGTGCGCCGTGTCGCCATGCTGCGACGCGCCCGCCATGGTTTCTCCCGAACCGATGGCGGCAACGCTTGCTTCCGGAGTAGACGCGCCGGGGCTGGCAGCGCCAACTGCCCTCTGATCTTGCAGGGATAACCTTTGATCAGGCTCGGCGTGTTGTCCTGCGGGGCCAGGCTCGCCCCGACCGGTGGGAGTGGCGGGCATGGAGGAGGCAGGTTTGACGACGCTGGTGTTCATCCCGGGGATGCTCTCGGACGAGAGGATCTGGAGGCCCGTCGCCGACCGGCTGCCCGGGGACCGGCGGATCGTGGATCTGGACGGCCTCGACAGCATCCCGGCCATGGCAGAACGCGCTCTGGCCGCCAGCGCGGGCCCGCTGGTGCTGCTCGGTCATTCCATGGGCGCGCGCGTTGCACAGGTGGCGGCCCTGCAGGCGCCGGAACGCGTCGGCGGCCTCGTCCTTGCCAATTGCGGCGCCTTGCCGGCGGAACCCGAAGAGCGCCGACGCCGCCTCGCCGACCTTGTCCTTGCACGGAAGGACATGCGCAGCTTCGCCGCGCACTGGGTGCCACCGCTGGTCGCAGACGGCGGTTGTGCGGAGATCGTCGGGATGGTCGCCGCCATACCCGCCGAGCGCCTCGACCGCGAGGTGCGCGCAATGCTCTCCCGCCCCGACACCTTCGCACGGCTGCACCGCATCGTCTGCCCGACGCTTCTGCTGGCGGGCGAGGCCGACACGGCGACGCCTCTCGTGGCAGTGCAGAAGATGGCCAGGGAGATGCCGTCGGCCGGGCTTCGATCTCTGCGCGGCGGGGGGCACTTCCTGCCCTTGGAACGGGCCGAGACCGTGGCGGAGCTCATCGGGGTCTGGCTCGAGACCCTGGACGCACCCCACACTTTAACAGATTGATATCTAGTGGCTTTCACCGCGACCCCTTGGCGGCAGCCCCTGACGCCAGCGTGCCCGCGCGGTGCGGATGAACAGGCTTTCCCCGTGGGCGAAACCCGGCCGATACCCAAGGAAAGCGCTCGCCCCGCCGCGCACCCGAACAGAGCCCTTTCCACCGTCCCGCGCGGCGAACCAGCTTGGCCGCAATTCAGCAGGCGACCCAGCCGCCGCCTGCTCAGTCGCTGTCGACCGGGATGACGGTGGTGTGCTTGACCCGGCGCAGCACAAAGAGGGTGGAGGCACTGGAGACGCAGTCGAGCTCATGCACCCGCCCCATCAGCACCTGTTCGAGATCGGCGATGTCGCGGACCACGAGGTGCAGCAGGTAGTCCCAGTCGCCCGAGATCGAGTAGACCTCGACGATGGCGGGCTCCGCCTCCATGGCCTTCTGGAACAGCGCCCGGGCCCGCGCGTCCTGCGATTTCATCCGCACCTGGCAGAAGGCATCCATGCCGCGGCCAACCTTGGCGGGGTCGACGAGACGCACGGGCGGGCTCAGGACTCCGGCCTCTTCCATGGCCCGGATGCGGCGCCAGCAGGTGGCGGTCGAGCTGTTGGCGCGCTCGGCCAGCTCGCCCACGCTGATCGAGGCATCCCGTTGCAGTGCAGACGCGATCTTCGCTTCCAACGGACCAATCTTGAAATCCTGTTTCACCTTTCTCCTCCAGCTGATCTCCGGAAGCCAACTATCCAGAAAATCTGCAGGGAATGGGAATCAAAATTCACCGCGCGGAGGTATCCTATCAGAATGATGAATTGTCTACATTCCTGTAGGTAGCTCTGGGGGGAGATCATGACGGACCAGACACCCATTCTCCGGGATTACGAACTGCTCGACCGCTATACGCGCACGCAAGGCCGGGTCTTTCTGACCGGCACGCAGGCGATCGTCCGCATCGCGCTGGACCAGGCGCGCCGCGACCGCAGGGCAGGGCTCAACACCCGCGGCTTCATCTCCGGCTACCGCGGCTCGCCGGTGGGCGGCATCGATCTCGAAGTGACGAAGAACCGCAAGCTGGTGACCGAGGCCGGCGTCGATTTCGTGCCCGCCGTGAACGAGGAACTGGGCGCCACGCAGATCATCGGCACCCAGCAGGTCGAGACCGACCCGGACCGCACCGTCGATGGGGTCTTCGGGCTCTGGTACGGCAAGGGGCCGGGTGTCGACCGGGCGGGGGATGCGCTCAAGCACGGCAACGCCTACGGCTCGTCCCCGCACGGCGGCGTGCTGGTGGTGGCCGGTGACGACCACGGCTGCGTGTCCTCGTCGATGTCGCACCAGTCGGACGTGGCGTTCATGAGCTTCTTCATGCCGACCATCAACCCGGCCAATGTCGCGGAATTCCTGACCTTCGCCGAGTGGGGCTATGCGTTGTCGCGGTTCTCGGGCATGTGGGTGGGCTTCAAGGCGATCTCCGAGACCGTCGAGTCCGGCATGTCCTTCGAGCTTCCCGAGGACCGCGCGTTCGTCCTCCCCGAATTCGAGGCCCCGGAGGGCGGGCTGCACTACCGCTGGCCCGATCTGCCCGGGCCGCAGATCGAGGCACGGCTCGAGCACAAGAAAGCCGCGGTGCTGGCCTTTGCCTGCGCCAACCCCATCGACCGGACCGAGTGGGGCTACCGGAACGCCCGCTTCGGCATCGTGACCACCGGCAAGTCGCATCTCGACGTGCTCGAGGCGCTGCGTCTTCTGGGCATCGACAAGGCCCGTGCCTCCGAGATCGGCATCGATCTCTACAAGGTCGGCATGGTCTGGCCGCTCGAACATGAGGGCGCGCTCGCCTTTGCGCAGGGCAAGCAGGAGCTGCTCGTCGTCGAGGAGAAGCGCGGCATCATCGAAAGCCAGCTCAAGGAATATTTCTACGACTACCCGGGCCGCAAGCCCGAGCGCATGGTCGGCAAGCGCGACGAGAACGGCGACCGGCTGATCCCCTGGACGCAGGAGCTTGGCGCTGTGATGCTGGCCCGGCACATCGCCGACCGGCTCGAGCGCAACTTCCCCGAACTCGACCTCGTGGCACGGGCCGCAAACGTGGTGCCTGCGTCAGCGCCGATCAACGTGCCCGGCGCGACGCGGACGCCCTACTTCTGCTCGGGCTGCCCCCACAACACCTCGACCAAGGTGCCCGAGGGCAGCCAGGCGCTTGCCGGGATCGGCTGCCACTTCATGGCAAGCTGGATGAACCGCAACACCACCTCGCTGATCCAGATGGGCGGCGAGGGCGTGAACTGGGTGTCGCGCTCGAAGTACAACGGCAAAAGGCACGTGTTCCAGAACCTCGGCGACGGCACCTATTACCACTCGGGCTCGCTCGCGCTGCGTCAGGCGATCGCCGCGGGCACCAACATCACCTACAAGATCCTGTTCAACGATGCGGTGGCGATGACCGGCGGGCAGGACGTGGACGGCCCCATCTCGGTGCCCGCGATTGCGCAGTCGGTGGCGGCCGAGGGCGCGAAGAAGGTGGTGATCGTCTCGGACAAGCCCGAGGCCTTCCGGAAATCGGACCTCCCGGCCGGCGTCGAGATCGAGCACCGCCGCGAGCTCGACCGGGTGCAGCGCGAGCTGCGCGAGATCCCCGGCACCACGGTGCTCATCTACCAGCAGACCTGCGCCACCGAGAAGCGCCGCCTGCGCAAGCGCGGCAAGATGGAGGACCCGAAGAAGTTCGCGGTCATCAACCCGCTGGTCTGCGAGGGGTGCGGCGATTGCTCGGTCGAATCCAATTGCCTCAGCGTCGAGCCGCTGGAGACGGAATTCGGCCGCAAGCGCAAGATCAACCTCAACACCTGCAACAAGGACTTCACCTGCGTGAATGGCTTCTGCCCGAGCTTCGTGACCGTCGAGGGCGCGACGCTGAAGAAGGGCGCGACCGGGGCCGACGCGGCGCAGCTCGGGGCGCTGGCCGCGAAGCTGCCCGAGCCGGTGGTGCCGGACCTCTCGACGCCGTGGGACATCCTCGTGACCGGCGTCGGGGGCACCGGCGTGGTCACCGTGGGCCAGCTCATCGTCATGGCCGCGAACCTCGAGCAGAAGGGCGCCTCGGTGCTGGACTTCATGGGCTTCGCGCAGAAGTTTGGCCCGGTGCTCAGCTACATTCGCATGGCCCGCACCGAAGCCGAGGTGAACCAGGTGAAGATCGAGCCGAGCTCGGCACATGCGCTGATCGGCTGCGACCTGGTGGTCAGCTCCTCGCCCAAGGCCTCGATGACCTACCGCAAGGGCGAGACCCGCGCGGTCATCAACACCGCCGTGATGCCGACCGGCGATCTGGTGCAGAACCGGGATGCGGATCTCAATTCCGGCGCGCGGCTCGAGGCGATCCGCGGCACCGTCGATGCGGCGAGCCTGCAGACGCTGGACGCCAACGCGCTCTCCGAGGCGCTGCTGGGGGACAGTGTCTTTGCCAACGTGATGATCCTCGGTGCCGCCTGGCAGGCGGGGCTGGTGCCGCTGGGGCTCGAGAGCCTGATGCGGGCCATCGAGCTCAACGGCGTGAAGCCCGAACTCAACAAGGCGGCCTTCACCTGGGGCCGGGTCGTCGTCGTCGTCGTCGACTGCGCCGCGGTCGAGCGGATCGCCGCGATGCCGGTGACGCAGGTGCAGACCCTCGACGAGCAGATCGCCCGCCGCGCCGCCTTCCTGACCGATTACCAGAACACGGGCTGGGCCAAGCGCTACACCGACGCGGTCGACAAGATCCGCGCGGCCGAGACGGCGGCCACTGGTGCTCCGGGCGCGCTGACCGATGCGGCCATGAAGGGGCTCTTCAAGGTCATGTCCTACAAGGACGAATACGAGGTCGCACGGCTGCACACCCAGACCGGCTTCTACGAGAGCCTCGGCGCCCGCTTCGACGGCGCGTTCACGGTCAAGCACCACATGGCGCCGCCGTTCTTCCCGGCCAGGCTCGATGCGCGCGGCCGCCCCTGCAAGCGCGAATTCGGCGGCTGGATGCAGGGCGGGCTGAAGACGCTGGCGAAGCTGAAATCGCTGCGCGGCACCCCACTCGACCCGTTCGGCCACACCGCCGAGCGCCGGATGGAGCGCGGGATGATCACCGACTACCGGGCCCTGCTCGACCGGCTCGCCGCGGGCCTGACCGCCGAGAACCGCGACGAGGCGGCCCGGATCGCCGGAATGGTGATGGACGTGCGGGGCTACGGTCCGGTGAAAGAACAGGCCGCCGCTAAGGTGCGCGCCGAGACGGAGGCCGCGCTGCAGGCCTCCGCCTTCTAGGCCGGGTGCGGGTTCCTTTGCCCGCACCGGCGGGGCGCCCCTCGCGAGGTGGGCGCCGTCATCGCGACCTGCCGGTCAGTCCCTGATGGCGTCTGCCGGCCGGTCGAGGCAGGCGTGCAGCGTCGCGAACATGTCCTCGCCGAGATGGTCCCGCAGCCGGGCGCGCCGGGCTTCGAAGCGCGGCATGATCCGGGCGAGGATCGTTCAGCGTCGAGCATGGCACCGGCCGCTCCAAGGCCGTGACGCTGACCAAGCGCAAGCAGTCGTCGCAATTCGCGCTGATGCAGACGGTCAAGGCGGCAATGGATCCGCAGAACACGCTCGGGACCGGCGTTTTCCTCGTGGAGAGGTGATGCCGGCCCAAGCGCGGCTGCGGCGGGGCTCCGACAAGGCACACATCTCTCTGAGTACATGTATTTCGTGTGACATATCGCGAGACGTCGCGTAGACTGACCCTGCCCGACAACGGGCAGGGTTGGCTTTGAGGGCGCGCGATGAACGAGGCGGCAGGACAGTTTTCGACGGGCGTGGAAGCGGCATTGGCCGAAGCCCCGCGCGCGCCTGCCTTCATCGTGACGCTCTACGGCGACGTGGTCGAACCACGCGGCGGGATGCTCTGGATGGGCAGCCTGATCGAGTGCTGCGCTGTTCATGGCCTCAACGAGAGCCTCGTGCGCACGGCAGTGTCGCGGCTGGTCGGGGCAGGGCGCCTCGAAGGGGTGCGGATCGGTCGCAAGAGCTACTACCGCCTGTCGGATGCAGCGCGGGGCGAGTTCCGCGAGGCCGCGCGCCTGTTGTTTTCACCACCTGCGGCGCCCGAGGACTGGCTGCTCTGCCTCTCCGAGACCCTGCGCGAGACGGAGCCTCCCGCCCCCTGGGCGCGCCTCTCACCGAACGTGGCCATGGCGCCGAACAACGACGACGTGGCGCCGCTGGACGGCGTTCTGATGCGGGCGAAGCACCTCGAGGGGCACGGCGACCTGCATGCCCTCGCGCATGAGACATGGCGCCTCGACGAGGTCGCGCTTGCCTATGAGCGCTTTCTCGAACGGCATTCCGGGCTGCTGGACCGGCTCGAAGGTGATGCGCCGCTCAGCCCCTCGGTTGCGCTCGCGCTGCGGCTGCGGCTGGTGCACGACTACCGCCACGCGGCGCTCAGCGATCCGCGGCTGCCGCGCGCCGCCTGTCCGCAGGACTGGCCGGCGGAGCGTGCCCGGCAGCTTTTCGTCAGTGCCTATGTCGGCCTCTCCGCCCCGGCCGAGGCCTTCGTGGGCACGCAATTTCTCAGTCCTGACGGGGCTTTGGCGGCCCGTAACGAGGAAACCGAACGGCGGCTGTTCCAGCTCAAGCGCGAGGCGGCGACATAGGAGAAGAGGGGGGAGGCCCGCGATACATCACACCAGTTTTCATTTTCCATGTTAACACGTGCTGTTTCTCGTGCTAGTTCATTGACCGAACGATCGGTCATTACCGGTCGGCATTGATTCTCGAGGGAGGAGGATACGGATGTCCGAGGCATTTATCTGCGACGCGGTACGCACCCCCGTGGGCCGTTACGGCGGGGCGCTGTCCGGCGTCCGCGCAGACGACCTCGCCGCGGTGCCGCTTGCGGCGCTGATGGCGCGGAACCCGTCGGTCGACTGGGCGGGCGTGGACGACATCATCCTCGGATGCGCCAACCAGGCCGGTGAGGACAACCGCAATGTCGCGCGCATGGCCGGGCTGCTGGCGGGCCTGCCGATCGAGGTGCCCGGCACCACGGTCAACCGGCTCTGCGGCTCGGGTATGGATGCCATCGGCCTCGCCGCGCGCACCATCCGCGCCGGCGACGGCGACCTGCTGCTGGCAGGCGGCGTCGAGAGCATGAGCCGCGCGCCCTTCGTGGTGGCCAAGGCGACCTCGGCCTTCTCGCGCAATGCCGAGATGTACGACACCACCATCGGCTGGCGCTTCACGAACCCCAAGCTCGACAAGGCATTTGGGACCCATTCGATGCCCGAGACCGCCGACAACGTGGCCGAAGACTACGGCGTCAGCCGTGCCGACCAGGATGCCTTCGCCGTGCGCTCTCAGGACCGCTGGGAAGCGGCCCACAAGGCCGGCGTCTTCGCCGAGGAGATCGTTCCGGTGACGATCCCGCAGCGCAAGGGCGACCCGCTGGTGGTGGACACCGACGAGCACCCGCGCCCCGGCACGACGGTCGACAAGCTGGCCAAGCTACGTGGCGTGAATGGCCCGGACCTCAGCGTCACCGCCGGCAATGCCTCGGGCGTGAATGACGGCGCGGCGGGGGTCATCGTCGCCTCCGAGGCGGCGGCGGCCAAGAATGGCCTGACGCCGCAGGCGCGCATCGTCGCCATGGCGGCGGCGGGTGTCGCGCCCCGCGTGATGGGCATCGGCCCGGTTCCCGCGACCCGCAAGGTGCTTGCCCGCGCCGGTCTGACGCTCGACCAGATGGACGTGATCGAGCTCAACGAGGCCTTCGCGGCGCAGGGCCTCGCGGTGCTGCGCGAGCTGGGCCTGCCCGATGACGCCCCGCATGTGAACGCCAATGGCGGCGCCATCGCCATGGGCCACCCGCTTGGCATGTCCGGGGCGCGGCTCGCCCTGACCGCGACCCGGCAACTGCACCGCACCGGCGGCCGCTACGCCCTCTGCACCATGTGCGTGGGTGTGGGGCAGGGGATCGCGATGATCCTCGAACGTATCTGACCCCCCTAGGAGGAGGCACGACCATGTATGCACAGATGGTGAAATCGGAAGGCATGAAGTCGCTCGAGGAGATGAGCCCCGAGGAGCGCGCCTTTCAGGAGCGGGTCGACCGCGGCGACAAGATCGAACCCAAGGAATGGATGCCCGAGGGCTACCGCAAGACGCTGATCCGCCAGATCGGCCAGCATGCGCACTCTGAAATCGTCGGCCAGCTGCCCGAGGGCAACTGGATCACCCGCGCACCCACGCTCGAGCGCAAGGCGATCCTGCTGGCCAAGGTGCAGGATGAGGCCGGGCACGGGCTCTACCTCTATTCGGCCGCAGAGACGCTGGGCGTCAGCCGCGACGAGCTGATGGAAAAGCTGCACTCGGGCGCGATGAAATACAGCTCGATCTTCAACTATCCGACGCTGACCTGGGCCGACATGGGCGCGGTGGGCTGGCTGGTCGACGGCGCCGCGATCATGAACCAGGTGCCGCTGCAGCGGACCTCCTACGGCCCCTACAGCCGCGCGATGATCCGGATCTGCAAGGAAGAGAGCTTCCACCAGCGGCAGGGCTACGCGATCATGATGAAGATGGCGCAGGGCACGCCCGAGCAGAAGGAAATGGCGCAGGATGCGCTGAACCGCTTCTGGTACCCCTCGCTGATGATGTTTGGACCGTCCGACAAGGACTCGGTGCACTCCGCCCAGTCGATGGCGTGGAAGATCAAGATGAACACCAACGACGAACTGCGCCAGAAATTCGTCGACGAGACGGTGCCGCAGGCCGAGTACCTCGGCCTCACCGTGCCCGACGAGACGCTCACATGGAACGAGGCCCGCGGCCATTACGATTTCGCCGAGCCCGACTGGTCCGAGTTCTTCGAGGTGATTAAGGGCAACGGCCCCTGCAACGAAGAGCGCCTCGGCGCGCGGCGCGAGGCCTGGGACAAGGGCGCGTGGTTCCGCGACGGGCTGACTGCCTATGCCGAGAAGGCCGCCGCACGACGCGCGGCGTCGAACGTGGCCGCCGAGTAAGCGCGCCGATTGAGGAGGATGTGACATGACCAAGAAAGAATGGCCGCTCTGGGAGATCTTCATCCGGGGCCAGCACGGGCTGAACCACCGCCACGTCGGCAGCCTGCACGCCCCCGATGCCGAGATGGCGATCCGGAACGCCCGCGACGTCTACACCCGCCGCAAGGAAGGCGTGTCGATCTGGGTGGTGCCTTCGGCGGCGATCACCGCCTCGGCGCCGTCCGAGAAGGGCCCGCTCTTCGATCCGGCCGAGAGCAAGGTCTACCGCCACCCGACCTTCTTCGACATCCCCGACGAAGTGGGGCACATGTGATGCCCTCGCTTCCCGATGCCGCAACGCCGGATGTGGTCGCGCTCGCCGAGCGTGCCGCCGCCGCACAGGGGCACGATCCGCACATCTCGGACGTGGCGCTGAAACCCGCCTTCTTCGACTGGCTCTGCCGGATGGGGGACAATTCGCTGGTCCTCGGGCACCGCATCTCGGAATGGTGCGGCCATGGCCCGGTGCTGGAAGAGGACATCGCGCTGGCCAACACCGCGCTCGACCTGATCGGCCACACCCAGATGTGGCTCGGCCTTGCCGCCGAGGTCGAGGGGGCAGGGCGCGACGCCGACAAGCTGGCCTTCCTGCGCGATGCGATGAAGTTCCGCAACCTCAAGCTGCTCGAGCTGCCGAACGGCGACATGGCGGTCACGCTCATGCGCGAGTTCCTCTTCGATGCCTTCCACTTCGAGCTGCTGACCGCGCTGACCGGATCGTCGAGCCCGCGGGTCGCCGAGATCGCCGCCAAGGCGCTCAAGGAGGTGTCCTACCACCTCGAGCGGTCTTCGGACCTCGTGGTCCGGCTGGGCGACGGCACCGAGGAAAGCCACGCCCGGATGCAGGCGGCGCTGAACAAGCTCTGGCCTTACACCGGCGAGATGTTCACCGCCGATGCGGTGGATGACGCCGTGGCCGAGGCCGGCATCGCGCCCTCGCTCGCGGACCTTCTGCCGCTCTGGCAGCGCACCGTGGCCGAGGTGCTGGACGAGGCGACGCTGGGGCAGCCCGAACAGCGCTTCGACGCGCAATCCGGCGGCAAGCAGGGGCGGCACACCGAACACCTCGGCTACATCCTCGCCGAGATGCAGTTCCTGCAGCGCGCCTACCCGGGCGCAAGCTGGTAAGGCCGATGACCGCGGTTCTGCCATCCACCGAGCAGGTCTGGGACTGGCTGGGCGAGGTGCCCGACCCCGAGATCCCGGTGGTCTCGGTCACCGAGCTCGGCATCGTCCGCGAAGTCCGCTGGGAGGGCGAGACGCTGGTGGTGGCGGTGACGCCGACCTATTCCGGCTGCCCGGCCACCTCGGTCATCGACCTGATGATCGAGACCCAGCTGCGCGAGAAGGGCATCACCGACCTGCGGCTGGAACGCCGCCTGTCGCCGCCCTGGACCACCGACTGGGTGACCGACGCGGCGCGCGACAAGCTGCGCGCCTACGGCATCGCCCCGCCGGTCGACGGCACCGCCTCGGACGGCCTGATGGCGGGCCGCGCGGCGCGTCTGTCGGGCCGGTCGAACCTGGTGATCGCCTGCCCGCGCTGCGGATCGTCCCACACCGAGCGGGTCAGCCAGTTCGGCTCGACCCCCTGCAAGGCCAGCTATCGCTGCCGAGACTGCCTCGAGCCCTTCGACTACTTCAAGTGCCACTGAGCCATTCCGGTGCCCCGGGCGGGGCATCGCCTGCGCATTTCCCTGTCCAGACAGGAGGAGGTCTGACATGCCCCGTTTCCATCCCCTCGAAGTGACCGACGTCCGCCGCGAGACCCGCGACGCGGTGGTCGTCACGCTCAAGCCGCGCGACGAGGACGCAGAGAATTTCGGCTTCACGCAAGGCCAGTACCTGACCTTCCGCCGCGCGTTCGACGGCGAGGAACTGCGCCGGTCCTATTCGATCTGCGCGGGCGTCGACGAGGGCTGCCTCAAGGTGGGCATCAAGCGCGTCGACGGCGGCGCCTTCTCGACCTGGGCCAACGAAGAGCTCAAGGCCGGCGACACGCTCGACGCGATGGTGCCGCAGGGGCGGTTCTTCACGGTGCTCGATGCGTCCAGCGCCAAGAACTACCTCGGTTTCGCGGGCGGGTCGGGCATCACCCCGGTGCTGTCGATCATCAAGACCGTGCTGGCGCATGAGCCCAACGCCACCTTCACGCTGGTCTACGCCAACCGCCAGGTCGGCTCGATCATGTTCCGAGAGGAACTCGAGGACCTGAAGAACACCTACCTCGGCCGTTTCTCGGTGATCCACATCCTCGAGAGCGAGGGGCAGGAGATCGACCTCTTCACCGGGCGCATCGACGCCGAGAAGATGGAGATGCTGTTCCGCCTCTGGATCGACGCCGAGGGCGTGGACACCGCCTTCATCTGCGGCCCCGAACCGATGATGCTGACCATCGCGGAGAGCCTGCGGCAGGCGGGGCTTGCGGACGACCAGATCAAGTTCGAGCTCTTCGCCTCGTCGCAGCCGGGCCGGGCCAAGACGCGCGCCGTCTCGCAGCAGGCCACCACCGCGGGCAACACCTGCGAGGTCTCGGTCACGCTCGACGGCGCGACGCGGACCTTCCAGATGCCGAAGGATGGCACCGCCGTGCTGGACGCCGCCATCGGGAACAACATGGACGCGCCTTACTCGTGCAAGGCGGGCGTCTGCTCGACCTGCCGCGCCAAGGTGCTCGAGGGCGAGGTCGAGATGGAGATCAACCACGCGCTCGAGGACTACGAGGTGCGCGCCGGCTACGTGCTGTCGTGCCAGTGCATTCCGCTCTCCGACAAGGTGGTGCTCAGCTATGACGAATGACACCGACACCATGCCCATCGCCGAGTATCTCGCGCAGGGCGGCAAGCTGACCTCTCCCGAGAACGTGCCGCCGCGCTACCGCGGCGAGCTCTTGCGGCTGATGTCCTCCTTCGTGGACAGCGAGCTTGCGGGCTCGGCGGGCTTTGCCGGCGCGATCAACTGGGCGCCGGGCATCAAGGCGCGCATCGCCGCCAGCCGGATCACGCTGGAGAAGGCCGACCATGCCGAGCGTGTGCTCGACCTCATGGAGGGCTTCGGGACCGACAAGGCGCTCTATGAACGCGCCCATGACTGGGCCGCGCGCGAGGACCGGGACAGCACCCTCGAGGCGAAGCGCCACGGCGGCGACATGCGGCTCTCGGTCTTCCACTACCCGCTGGCCGGCTGGACCGACGCGGTGGTGATGAACGTGCTCATGGGGCTTGCGACGCAGCACGCGGTGGGGGAGCTGGCGCGCAGTTCGTACCAGCCGCTGGCCGAGGTGCTGCGCGACATCCTCCCGCGCGAGAAGCGCCACATGGAGCTGGGCCTCGAGGGGCTCGAGCGGATCGGCGCGACGGACGAGGCAAAGGCCTCGGTCGCCTACTGGATGCCGCGCGTGGCCGAGACCTTCGGCCCGGCGGTCTCGGAGCGCTTCGAGAAGCAACGGGCGATGGGCCTGCGCCACACCGACAACGAGACGCTGCGCAGCGCGTGGCGCGCCGAGGCGGAGAGCGTGCTTTCCCCCCTCGGGCTCTGCTGAACAGGAAGGACGAGCAAATGCTGGATACGGGACGCACGGCCCGCCGCCTCGAGAGCTACGTGCAGGGCGCCTGGCGCGCCGGGCAGGGCGAGGGCAAGCCGCTCGCCAACGCCGCCACCGGGGAGGTGCACGCCTACATCGGATCGGACGGGCTCGATTTCGCCGGGGCGCTGGACTGGGGCCGCGAGGTCGGCGGCAGGGCGCTGCGCGGCCACACCATCCACGAGCGCGCGCTGATGCTGAAGTCCATCGGCATGAAGCTGATGGAGATGAAGGACGAGTTCTACGCCGAGAGCCTCGCCACCGGCGCCACCGCCCGGGACGCCTGGCCGGACATCGACGGCGGCATCGGGACGATGCTCACCTTCGCGTCGAAGGCCCGGCGCGAGCTGCCCAACGCCAGGGTGGTCCCCGAGGGTGCGGTCGAGGGGCTGTCGCGCGACGGCAGCTTTGTCGGACAGCACATCCTCGTGCCGATGCGGGGCGTGGCGATCCACATCAACGCCTTCAACTTCCCGGTCTGGGGGATGCTGGAAAAGATCGCGCCCGCGCTGATCGCCGGCATGCCCTGCCTCGTGAAGCCCGCTTCGGCCACCGCCTACCTGAGCGAGCTGGTGGTGCGGCGCATCCTCGAGATGGGCATCCTGCCGGACGGTGCGCTGCAGATCGTCTGCGGCGGCGTCGGGGATCTGCTGGACCACGTGACCGGGCAGGACATCGTCACCTTCACCGGCTCGGCCTCGACCGGGCGCAAGCTGAAGGCGCATCCGGCGATCATCGAGAACTCGGTGCGCTTCACCATGGAGGCCGACAGCCTCAACGCCGCGATCCTGGGCCCCGACGCGGTGCCGGGCACGCCTGAGTTCGATCTCTTCGTCAAGGAAGTGCACCGCGAGATGACCGCCAAGGCGGGGCAGAAATGCACCGCGATCCGCCGAGTAATCGTGCCTAAAGGGCAGGAACAGGCGGTGATCGAAGCGCTGTCCGACCGGCTTGGCAAGACACCGCTGGGGCTGCCGGACGACGCCGACGCACGCATGAGCGCGCTGGCCTCGCTGGGCGACCGGGACGGCGTGCGCGAGAAGATCGCCGAGATCGCCCGCGAGGCAGAGATCGTCTTCGGCGATCCGGCAAGGGTTGAGCTGGTCTCGGGCGATGCCGAGACGGGCGCCTTCCTCAACCCGGTGCTGCTGCACTGTGCCGATCCGATGACCGCCACTGCCCCGCATGACATCGAGGCCTTCGGTCCGGTGGCGACGGTGATGGCATATGACGGCCTCGACGAGGCGGTCACGCTCGCGATGAAGGGCAAGGGCTCGCTGGTGTCGTCGGTCTTCACCAACGATCCCGCCGTCGCGGCCGAGCTGGTGATCGGCGTCGCGCCCTTCCACGGGCGGGTGATGCTGGGCAACCGCGACAGCGCCAAGACCTCGACAGGCCACGGCGCGCCGCTGGCACCGCTGGTGCACGGCGGGCCGGGCCGCGCGGGCGGTGGCGAGGAAATGGGCGGCATGCGCGGGGTGAAGCACTTCATGATGCGCACCGCCGTCCAGGGCACGCCGCGGCTGCTCTCGGCGGTTACCGGCGAGTGGGTCGCGGGCGCACCGGCCGCGCAGGGCACGCACCCGTTCCGCAAGTCTCTGGCCGAGCTCGCCATCGGCGACCAGCTGGTCACCGAGCGCCGGGTCATCACCGAGGAAGACGTCGAGCACTTCGCCCATTTCACCGGCGACACCTTCTATGCCCACATGGACAGCGACGCGGCCAAGGCCAACCCGTTCTTCGACGACCGCGTGGCGCATGGCTACCTCATCGCTTCCTTTGCGGCGGGGCTCTTCGTGCAGCCCGATCCGGGCCCGGTGCTGGCCAACTACGGCGTCGACAACCTGCGCTTCCTGACGCCCGTCTACTTCGGCGACAGCCTGCAGGTTCAGCTGACCTGCAAGCAGATCAACCCACGCGAGGGCACGGTCTACGGCGAGGTGCGCTGGGATTGCCGCGTCACCAACCAGAACGACGAGGTGGTGGCCGAGTACGACGTGCTGACCATGGTGGCCAAGAGCTGGCCGCTGCCGAAGGAGGCCTGAGCATGGCGATCTGGTCCTGGGACGGCGTGGTGCCGGTGGTGGCCCCCTCGGCCTTCGTCCACCCCGAGGCGGTGCTGATCGGGGACGTGATCGTGGGGGCCGGCTGCTATGTCGGCCCCGGCGCGGTGCTGCGCGGCGATTTCGGGCGGATCACGCTGGAGCCGGGCTCGAACGTGCAGGAGACCTGCGTCGCCCATGCCTTTCCCGGCAAGGACGTGGTGGTCGAGGAGCGCGGCCACGTCGGGCACGGCGCGGTGCTCCACGGCTGCCACATCGGGCGCAACGCGCTGATCGGCATGAATGCCGTGGTGATGGACGAGGCGCGCATCGGCGAGAACAGCATCGTCGGCGCCATGGCCTTCGTGCGGGCGGGGATGGAGATCCCGGCCAATGTCATGGCGGTGGGCTCGCCCGCCAAGGTCCTGCGCGAACTGAGCGAACAGGAGATCGACTGGAAATCGCGCGGCACGGATGTCTACCGGCAGCTCGCGGTGGACGCCAGGACCAAGCTTGCGCCGGCACAGCCGCTGGCGGAGGTGGAGGACGGGCGCCGCCGTGTGACGGCGCCCGAGTACGACCCGCTGGTGGTCGAGCGCGCGGCGCTCAGCGGACGGCCTTGACCCCTTCGAGGATCAGGGTCGTCGCCACGCGGGCATAGTCCTCGCGGCTGATCTTGCCGCCGTCGCGGAACCACATGTAGACCCAGTTCATCATGCCGAAGAGCGACATGGTGACCGGCATCAGCAGCGGCCTTTCCGGCGTGTCGAGCTGCGGGTGGATCTCGTTCAGCACCCCGGAGAAGTGCTTGACGATGCGCCGCTCGATCTTGGTGATCGCGGCCTTCTGCTCGTCCGACAGTGCCGGGCCCGCGTTGAGCTGGACCTTGTGCTGGTCGTCGGCGCCGCGGTAGGCGTCGAGCACCGTCATCACCAGTGCCTCGAGCCGCTCGCGCGGGGGCAGGGCGGGATCGTCCGCCTCTTCGATGGCGGCGTCGAGCTCGTCGAGATGGGTCTCGATGATCGCGAAGATCAGCGCGTCCTTCGACGGGTAGTAATGGTACAGCAGCGACTTGGAGACCCCGGCCTCGGAGGCGATCTGGGACATGGAGGCCTTCTCCATGCCCTGCGTCGCAAAGACGTTGGCGGCGGTCAGAAGCAGCTGGTGCTGCTTCTCCTCGAAGTCGCTGGCGCGCGTTCTGGCCATATGCGCGAATGCTCCTCTTGGTCCGGCGGACGGAATGGCGGCGGGCCAGTCCTTATCCGCCGGACGGGGTTTTTGCCAGCCTGCCTGCGGGCTACTTGGGGCGGTTGTCGACGACGCGCTTGGCTTTGCCTTCGGAACGGGCAACGCCTTCCGGATCGTGGACCTCGATCCTGGTCGAGACACCGACCACCGACTTGATGTGATGCGACAGCTCCTTCGCCGAGGCGGCGCGGGCGTCCGCATCGCAGCGGGCGGGGGTGCATTCCACGTGAACGGTCATCACGTCCATCCGGTCCTTGCGGCCGAGCTCGATCTGGAAATGCGGCGCGAGGCCCTCGCATTTCAGAATCTGCTCCTCGATCTGGGTCGGGAAGACGTTGACGCCGCGCAGGATGATCATGTCGTCGCTGCGGCCGGTGATCTTCTCGATCCGGCGCATCGAGCGCGCGGTGCCGGGCAGGATGCGGGTGAGGTCGCGGGTGCGGTAGCGCACCATCGGCAGGCCTTCCTTGGTGAGCGTGGTGAACACCAGTTCGCCCATCTCGCCGTCCGGCAGCACATCGCCCGTCGTGGGATCGATGATCTCGGGGTAGAAGTGATCCTCCCAGACGTGCAGCCCGTCCTTGGTCTCGACGCATTCGTTGGCGACGCCGGGGCCCATGATCTCGGACAGGCCGTAGATGTCGACCGCGTGCATGTCGAAGGCCTGCTCGATCTCTTCGCGCATGGCGTTGGTCCAGGGCTCGGCGCCGAAGATGCCGACCTTGAGCGAGCTCTGCCGCGGGTCGATGCCCTGGCGGCGGAACTCGTCGAGGATCGAGAGCATGTAGGAGGGCGTGACCATGATGATCTGCGGGCGGAAATCCTGCATCAGGGTGACCTGCCGCTCGGTCATGCCGCCCGAGATCGGCACCACGGTGCAGCCCAGCCGTTCGGCCCCGTAGTGGGCGCCAAGCCCGCCGGTGAAGAGACCGTAGCCATAGGCCACGTGGCAGATGTCGCCCTTGCGGCCACCCGAGGCACGGATCGAGCGCGCCATGCAGTCGGCCCAGGTGTCGATGTCCTTCTGGGTGTAGCCCACGACGGTGGGCTTGCCGGTGGTGCCAGACGAGCCGTGGATGCGCACCAGCTGCTCACGCGGGACGGCGAACATGCCGAAGGGGTAGGTGTCGCGCAGGTCCTGCTTCATGGTGAAGGGGAACCTGGCGAGGTCGGACAGCGTCCTGAAATCGTCCGGATGCGCGCCGTGCTCGTCGAAACGCTTGCGATAGAAGGGCGAGTTCTCGTAGGCGTGGCGCAGCGACCAGGCCATGCGCTTCTGCTGAAGCGCCGAAATCTCGTCGCGGCTGGCGATCTCGATCGGGTCGAGGATCTCCTTCATCGGGGTCATGTCGGTCATGGTGTCTCCTCCCTTCATGGGTCAGCCCTCCGTCCGCGTCCCGGGCAGCAGGGGCCTGCTGAGCGTCCGCGAATGGCCGCGGAATTCTGCGATGACGGTCCCGTCCTCCCGGGTGATCGTCACGTCGTAGATGCCGGACCGGCCCTTGCGCGAGATCTCGCGCGCGGTGGCGGTCAGCTGGTCCCCGAGCGCGCCCGGGGTGATGTAGGTGACCGAGCAATGCTGCGCGACGGTCATCTCGTTGTAGGTGTTGCAGGCGAAGGCAAAGGCGCTGTCGGCGAGCGTGAAGAGGTAGCCGCCGTGGGCGTTGCCGTGGCCGTTGGTCATCGCCGGGCCCAGTTCCATCCCGAGCGTCGCCTCTCCCGGTGCGATGTGCTTGAGCACCATGCCGAGCCGCTGCGACGCGCTGTCTGAGTTCCACATCTCGCGGGCGCAGGCCTCGGCGAGTTCCTGGGCGGTCATGTCAGGGGTGTCCTTCATGGCTCACTTCCCCCGGAAGCTGGCAGGACGTTTCTCGAGAAAGGCCGTGACGCCCTCGGCGTAGTCGTCGGACCGGCCTGCCTCGCGCTGACAGTCTCGCTCACGGTCGAGATGCGTGTCGAGATCGTTTGTCGCGGCCTCCTGGATCAGCCGCTTGGTGAGGCCCAGCCCCAGTGTCGGCCCGGCGGCCAGTTTCGCCGCCAGCGCCTCGGCCTCGGGGATGAGCGCGTCGTCGTCGAGCGCCTTCCAGATCAGCCCCCAGTCGGCGGCGGTCTCGGCCATCAGCGGTTCGGCGGTGAGCGTCAGCGCCTTGGCGCGCGGCTCGCCGAGAATGCGGGTCAGCGACCAGCTGCCGCCCGCGTCCGGGATCAGCCCGATCTTCGAGAAGGCCTGGATGAACTTCGCGGATTTCGCCGCCAGCACTATGTCGCAGGCAAAGGCGATGTTGGCGCCTGCGCCCGCCGCCACACCGTTGACCGCACAGATCACCGGCTTCTCGAGCGCGCGGATCAGGCGGAGCGTGGGGTTGTAGAAGGTCTCGATCGTGTGGCCGAGGTCGGGCTTCGGCCCCCCCTTGCGCGGGTCGCGGTCGCCAAGGTCCTGCCCGGCGCAGAAGCCGCGGCCGGCACCGGTCAGGAGGACGGCGCGAATCTCGGGCTCGTTATGGGCGCGCTGGATCTGCGCACGCAGCGCGAGATGCATCTCCTCGTTGAAGGAGTTGAGCTTTTCCGGGCGGTTGAGCGTCAGTTTCAGAACGCCGGAGTCCAGCTCTGCCAGTACGGTTTGCGATATCGTCATGTGGTCCTCCCGGCCCCCTCCACAGGGCCTGTGACATTTACTGTTGCATAAACCGACCGGACGGTCAATGATGCTGCTCAAGCTTTGGGAGGAGCCATGACAGACCTGTTCACCCGCCATCGGCCGTTGCTGGAAAGTGCCCTGAAGGCACTGGAAACGCGCGAATTCTGGACCCCGTTTCCCGAGGTTCCGAGCGAGAAGATCTATGGCGAGACCGCGAAGGACGAGGGCGAATCGACCTACGCCGCGCTGCTTGGCGCGGCCTTCGATCTGCCTGGCCATCCCGAGGAGGGGCGCGTCGGGGCGGAGGTATCCCCCTGGGGGCCTGCGCTTGGCATCACCTATCCCGCCGCCGCGCCCGAGACGCTGATCGCCGCCTCCGACGCCGCCTCGCCGGGCCTTGCAGACGCCTCGGTCGAGGCCCGTACCGGCGCGCTGCTCGAGGCGCTGGTGCGGCTCAACCGGATGAGCTTCCTGCTCGGCCACGCGACGATGCACACCACCGGGCAGGCCTTTGCCATGGCGTTCCAGGCGGGCGGACCGCACGCGCAGGATCGCGGGCTCGAGGCGCTGGCGATGGCCTATTCCGAGCTGACCCGCAGCGCCCGCGACGCGGTCTGGGAAAAGCCGCAGGGCCGCCACGCGCCCTTGGTGATCGAGAAGCACTGGGCGCAGGTGCCGCGCGGCATCGCGCTCACCGTGGGCTGCAACACCTTCCCGACGTGGAACGGCTACCCGGGCATCTTCGCGAGCCTCGCCACCGGCAACCCGGTGATCGTCAAGCCGCACCCGCGCGCCATCCTGCCGCTGGCACTGACCGTGCGCGTCCTGCGCGAGGTCTTCGCCGAGGCCGGGCTGCCGCAGGACGCGGTGCTGCTGGCCGCCGACGCGCCGGGCGCCGAGATCACCAGGGAGCTGGCGACCGACGAGCGCGTGGCGCTGATCGACTACACCGGCTCCACCGCCTTTGCCGACTGGATCCGCGCCAACAGCCGCGCGCAGGTCTTCACGGAAGAGGCCGGGGTGAATTCCGTGACCATCACCGGCACCAATGACTTCGCCGGGATGTGTGCGAACCTCGCCTTCTCGCTGTCGCTCTACTCGGGGCAGATGTGCACCTCGCCGCAGAACATCTACATCCCGCGCGGCGGGATCGAGACCGACGAGGGACACAAGAGCTTCGACGAGGTGGCCGCAGGGCTGACGGCAGCCATCGACGCGCTGCTCTCGGATCCGGACCGCGCCGCCGGCGTCTGCGGCACCATCGTGAACCCCGCCACGCTCGAGCGGGTCGCCTCGGCGCGCGGCGCGGGCAGGGTGGTGCGGGACAGCGGCCAGACCGGCCATGGCCGGAGCGCGACGCCGCTTCTGATCGCGGTCGAGGGCGAGGACGGCCCGCAGAACGAAGAATGCTTCGGCCCGGTCTCGTTCCTCGTGCCCTGCGACGGCGCAGAGGAGGCCATCGCCCGCGCCGCCGGCATCGCCCGCCGCAAGGGGGCGATCACCGCCGCGCTCTACGCCGCCGACGACGCGCTCGTAACGCGCGCAGCCCAGGCCTTTGCACAGGCCGGCGTGAACCTTTCGGTGAACCTCACCGGCAACATCTACGTGAACCAGTCGGCGGCCTTCTCCGACTTCCACGTCACCGGGGCGAACCCGGCGGGCAATGCCAGCCTGACCGACACCGCCTTCGTCGCGCCCCGCTTCCGGCGCGTGATGATCCGCTGGCCCAAGGCGGCCTGACCGCCTGACCGGAGCCCCGGCACCCGACTTTCGACGGACACCAATCTGGGAGGAGTTACCATGATGTCCAAGACCACCACCGCGCTTGCCACCTTCGCCGCTCTCGGCGTCCTCGCCGGCGCCGCGCATGCCGAGATCCGTCTCGGCGTCAGCGTCTCGGCCACCGGCCCGGCGGCCTTCCTCGGCGATCCCGAGGCCAAGACCATCGAGATGCTGGTCGAACAGCTGAACGAGGAAGGGGGGATCAACGGGGAGGAGATCGCCCTCACGCTCTACGACGACGGCGGCGACCCCAACAAGGCGCGCACCTTCGCCACCCGCCTCGTCGAGGATGACGAGGTCGTCGCGATCATCGGCGGCTCGACCACCGGCACCACCATGTCGATCCTGTCCGTGGCCGAGGACGAGGGCATTCCCTTCATCTCGCTGGCCGGCGCGATCTCGATCATCGACCCGGTGCGCGAATTCGTCTTCAAGACCCCGCACACCGACCGCATGGCCTGCGAGAAGATCTTCACCGACATGCAGGCGCAGGGCATCACCAAAATCGGCATGATCTCGGGCACCGACGGCTTCGGCGCGTCGATGCAGGCGCAGTGCAAGGAGGTCGCGGGCGAGCACGGCATCGAGATCCTCGCCGACGAAACCTACGGTCCGCAGGACGCCGACATGACGCCGCAGCTGACCCGCATCCGCAACACCGACGGCGTGCAGGCGGTGCTGAACCCGGGCTTCGGCCAGGGCCCGGCAATCGTCACCCGCAACGTCGCGCAGCTGGGTTTCGAGATCCCGCTCTACCAGAGCCACGGGGTCGCCTCGGACGCGTTCATCGAGCTCGCCGGCGCCGATGCCGCCGAGGGGCTGCGCCTGCCGGGCACCGCGCTGCTGATCGCCGACAAGCTGGCCGAGGATGACGCGCAATACGACGTGGTGACCACCTACACCGAGGCCTACAAGGCCAGGTACGACCAGGACGTCTCGACCTTCGGCGGATATGCCCATGACGCCTTCGCGCTGATCGTCGACGCCATCACCCGCGCCGGTGACAGCGAGGATCCGCAGGCGATCCGCGACGCGCTGGAGGCGACCGACGGCCTCGTCGGCACCACCGGCACCTACAGCTTCTCGCCCGAGGATCACCTCGGCCTCGATCTCAGCGCCTTCCGGATGCTGGAGATCAAGGACGGCGACTGGCTGGCCGTCGACTGACCCGCTTCGGTTCCGGGATCACGCGCCCGGAGCCGCACCCCAATTTCCGCATCGCCTTGGGAGCCCCGATGGACGCCCTGCTGCAATTCCTGTTCTCCGGTCTGACCGTCGGCGCCGTCTACGCGCTCGTGGCGCTGGGATTCACCATCATCTACAACGCCTCCGACGTGGTGAACTTCGCCCAGGGCGAATTCGTCATGCTGGGCGGGATGATCACCGTCTTTGCCTTCGAGGCCGGACTGCCGCTGCCGCTGGCGGCGCTGCTCGCGATCCTCGTGACCTCGGCAATCGGCGTGGCGCTCAACAAGCTGGCCATCGAGCCGGCGCGCGGCGCGCCCGTGGTCTCGCTCATCATCATCACCATCGGCGCATCCATCGTGATCCGCGGCGCGACGCAGCTGGTCTTCGACAAGCAGCTGCACCGCTTCCCGTCCTTCTCGGGCGACGATCCTATCCACGTTCTGGGCGCAACGATCCTGCCGCAGAGCCTCTGGGTGATCGGCGGCGCGCTGGCGGTATTCGTGGGCCTCTGGATCTTCTTCACCCGCACGCTGACCGGCAAGGCGGTGCTCGCCACCGCCAACAACCGCGTCGCGGCGCAGCTCGTCGGGATCAACACCGGCTGGGTGATGACGCTCTCTTTCGGGCTTTCGGCGGCCATCGGTGCCTTCGCCGGCGTGCTGGTCACGCCAATCACGCTGGTGGGTTACGACGTGGGCGTCGCGCTGGCGCTCAAGGGCTTCGCCGCCGCCATGCTGGGCGGCATGGGCAACCCCAAGGGCGCGCTGTTGGGCGGGCTCCTGCTCGGCTGCTTCGAGGCGCTGACCGCGGGCTATCTCAGCTCGCAGTACAAGGAGGCGGTGGCGTTCATCGTCATCCTCGGTGTGCTCTTCGTGATGCCGCAGGGCCTCTTCGGCAGCAAATCGACGGAGCGCGTGTGATGGCCGGCCGCAACAAATGGATTTCGCTCGGCGTGCTGGCGCTGCTCATCGCGCTGCTGCCGCTGTTCTTCCCCTCGGGCTACTACTACCGCGTCGGTGCGCTGATCTTTGTCAACGCGCTGTCGGTGGTCGGGCTCGTGATCCTGATCGGCTACGCCGGGCAGATCAGCCTCGGCCACGCGGGCTTCGCCGGGATCGGCGCCTATGCCTGCGCGCTGGCGCCCGAGCATCTCGGGCTGCATCCGGCGCTGGCGGTGCTGCTTGGCGCGGTGGTCTCGGGCGTGATGGCGGCGCTGATCGGCAAGCCGATCCTGCGGCTCAAGGGCTACTATCTCGCCGTGGCGACGCTGGGGTTCGGCATTCTCGTGTCGATGGTGCTGACCAACGAACGGGCGCTGACCGGCGGCCCGGACGGGATGAACGTCGCCGACCTCGGGCTGCGCGACCTGCTGCGCGACATGGGCTGGCGGCTCTCGGGCGGCGAGTTCTGGTACATGATCTGCGGCGTCGTGCTGCTGATCGGGGCCTGGCTCGCGCTGAACCTCTTCGACAGCCCCTCGGGCCGCGCCATGCGGGCGCTGCACGGATCCGAGGTCGCGGCCGCGACCGTCGGCGTCGACGTGCCGCGCCAGAAGCTGCGCGCCTTCGTGATCTCGGCGGTCTACGCCTCGGTCGCGGGCTCGCTGCTGGCGCTGCAGAACGGCTACATCACGCCGGACGTGGCGGGCTTCATGCACTCGGTCGAGATGGTCACCATGGCGGTGCTGGGCGGCGTCGGCTCGGTGCTCGGCGCCACCTTCGGCGCGGCGATCCTGACGCTGCTGCCGCAGGTGCTGACGGTCTTTGCCGAGTACGAGCAGCTGGTGCTGGGCCTTGTCATGGTGCTGGTGATGATCTTCCTGCCGCAGGGGCTTCTGCCCTCGATCGCGCGGCGCCTGAGGGGGAGGGGGGAATGAGCCTTCTGGACGTACAGAGCCTCGGCATCAGCTTCGGCGGGCTGAAGGCGGTCGACGACGTGAGCTTCAGGGTCGCCCCCGGCGAGATCGTCTCGGTCATCGGGCCGAACGGCGCCGGCAAGACCACGCTCTTCAACATGATCTCGGGCGTCTACCAGCCCGGTCGCGGCTCGGTCACGCTGAACGGCACCGAGGTGACCGGCATCGCCCCCAACCGGCTGGCCGAGATGGGCCTGTCGCGCACCTTCCAGAACCTGCAGATCTTCCAGGAGATGACGGTGCTCGACAACGTGCTGGCGGGGTACCACCTCAGCGAGCGCGGCTCGGTCTGGGCCGACCTGCTGTCGCTGCCCGGCATGAAGCGCCGTGCGGCCCAGGCGCGGGCAGGGGCGCGCAAGCTGCTGGAACGGGTGCGGCTCGACAAGGCCGCGGAGCAGATTGCCGGGAACCTCAGCTACGGCGCGCTGAAACGGCTGGAGATCGCCCGCGCGCTGGCGCTGAACCCGAAGATCCTGCTGCTCGACGAACCGGCGGCGGGCTGCAACGCCGTCGAGACGGAGGAAATCGACCACCTCATCGCCGAGCTCGCGGCCTCGGGCATCGCCATCCTTCTGGTCGAGCATGACATGAAGCTGGTGATGCGGATCTCGAACCACATCGTGGTGCTGGACCACGGCGAGAAGATCGCCGAGGGCGACCCGGCCACCGTGTCGCGCGACCCGGCGGTGATCGCCGCCTATCTCGGCACCGAAGAGGAGGAGCCTGCCCATGCTGACGGTTGAGGGGCTGCGCTCGCGCTATGGGCGCATCGAGGTGCTGCACGGGCTCGACCTCGAGGTCAGCTCGGGCGAGATCGTGACCGTGGTGGGCGCCAACGGCGCCGGCAAGACCACGCTGCTGAAGTGCCTCTCGGGCACCCAGCCGGTGAGCGACGGCACCATCGTCTTCCGCGGCGAGAGCTTCGCCTCGGTGCCCGCCCACAAGCGGCTGAAGCGGGGGCTCGCGCAGTCGCCCGAGGGGCGGCAGATCTTCACCAACCTCACGGTCGAGGAGAACCTGCGCCTTGGCGCTTTCCTTTTCACCGACGAGCGGGTGGACCGCGACATGGCCGACGCCTTCGCCATGTTCCCGATCCTCAAGGAAAAGCGCAACCTCGCGGCGGGCGGGCTCTCGGGCGGGCAGCAGCAGATGCTGGCCATCGCCCGCGCGCTGATGGGCCGGCCGCATTGCCTGTTGCTCGACGAGCCGTCGATGGGTCTGGCGCCGCTTCTCGTGGCGCAGATCTTCGACGTGGTGAAATCTCTCAAGGAGCGCGACGTGACGGTGCTGCTCGTCGAGCAGAACGCCTATGGTGCGCTCAAGATCGCCGACCGCGGCTACGTGATGGAAACCGGGCGGATCACCATGACCGGTGCCGCGCCCGACCTCATCGCCGATCCGCGCATCCGTGAAGCCTATCTGGGACTCTGAACCATGACACTCCTGACAGTCCGCCGCGACGGCGAGATCGCCGTCGTCACCCTCGACAACCCGCCGGTGAACGCGATCTCGGAGGCCGTCCGAAAGGAGCTCTTCGAGATGGTGGGCCAGCTCGACGCCGACCCCGGGGTGCGGGCCGCGGTGCTGATCTGCGCCGGGCGGACCTTTCTTGCGGGGGCGGATGTGCGAGAGTTCGGCAAGCCGCCGGTCGAGCCGCACCTGCCCGAAGTGGTGGACCGGATCGAGGGGGCCGAGAAGCCCTGGGTCGCGGCGATCCACGGCGCGGCGCTTGGCGGCGGCTTCGAGATCGCCATGGGCTGCCGCTTCCGCATCGCCGTCGAGAGCGCCCGGGTGGGCCTGCCCGAAGTCACGCTGGGCGTCATTCCCGGCGCCTCGGGCACGGTGCGCACGCCGCGCCTCGCGGGGATTGAAACGACGGTTGATCTGGTGACCAGCGGGCGCCCGATGCCTGCCGGCAAGGCGCTGAAGGCCGGGCTCATCGACGCGGTGGTGAGCGATCTCGAACGCGACGCGGTGGCCTTCGCCCGCGCCGCGCTCGATGCCGAACTGCCGCTGCCGGTGTCGCAGCGCCCACTCGCGCCGATGCCCGAGGCGTTCTGGCAGGACGCCCGCAAGCGCGCCGCCAAGCCCGGGCATCAGGCGCCGCTGCGCGCGCTCGACAGCCTGCGCTTCGCCACCGAACACGACTTTGCCGAGGCCATGGAGCATGAGCGCGAGACTTTCCTCGACCTGCGCGGATCGGACGAGGCAGCGGCGCTGCGGCACATCTTCTTCGCCGAGCGCGCGGCGCCGAAACCCTCCGCGCTGAAGGGCATCGAGCCGCGCCCCGTCAGGACCGTCGGCGTGATCGGCGGCGGCACCATGGGCGCGGGCATCGCCGGGGCCTGCCGCGAGGCCGGGATGGAGATCCTCCTCATCGAACGCGACGACGAGGCGGTTACGCGCGGACTGGCCAATGTCGGCAAGATCTTCGACAGCGCCGTCAAGCGCGGCAAGCTCAGCGCAGAGGACCGGGCCGGGCGCATGGCGGGCGTCCGCGGCAGCACCGATTATGCCGATCTGGCAGACGCCGACCTCGTCATCGAGGCCGTCTTCGAGGAGATCGGCGTCAAGCGCGCCGTCTTCGCCGAGCTGGGTCGGGTGTGCCGCGCGGACGCGGTGCTGGCGACCAACACCTCTTACCTCGATCCGCGCGCCATCGCCGAGGGTCTGCCGGATCCGTCGCGCTTCATCGGGCTGCATTTCTTCAGCCCCGCCCACATCATGAAGCTGCTCGAGATCGTGCCGACGCCCGACACCGCGCCCGACGTGCTCGCCACCGGGTTCGCGCTCGGTCGGGCGCTGAACAAGATGCCGGTGCAGGCGGGCATCTGCGAGGGCTTCATCGGCAACCGCATCCTCAAGCGCTACCGCGCCGAGGCCGAGGCGCTGGTGAAGCAGGGCGTTGCGATCGCCGAGATCGACGCCGCGATGCGCGGCTACGGCTTCCGCATGGGTCCGTTCGAGGCGCAGGATCTGGGCGGTCTCGACATCGCCTTCCTCCAGCGCGAGGGCGCGCGGGCCGAAGGGCAGGACGTGCCGGAAACGCTGGGCGACATCCTCGTGCGCGCCGGTCGCAAGGGCCAGAAGACCGGCGGCGGCTGGTACGACTACGCCGAGGGCGACCGCACGCCGAAACCGTCTGCCTCGGTGGCGACACTTCTTGCGGACCGCGTCTCCGGCAGCGCGGCGCTGTCGGGCCCGGAGATCGCCGACCGCCTGGTCGGCGCGATGGCCGCGGAGGGCGAGGCGATCCTGCGCGAAGGCATCGCGCAGTCCCCGCAGGACATCGACCTGGTCGAGATCCACGGCTACGGCTTCCCCCGCTGGAAAGGCGGCCCGATGTTCGCGGCGGGCATGACGGCTTCAGCTCGCTGAGGCTGACATCGGAGAGAGCCCCCTCGGCATCCGAGCCGGGGGGCAAGAACGGGTGCATGTCTGATGTGCGCCCTGTGTGCGCCACTTGAAGCGCGACTCCCATGACCTGCGCGGGGAGGGGCGTCGCTCGATTTCCTCCACTATCTTTTCGCGGAAGACCTCGGCCGGGGTCCTCCATCGAAGGCCTTTTCGAGGCGTGTCGTTGAGCTGGTCGCAGAGTTGTTTCAACTCGAGCTCTGTCATGGCCGCGACGTCTCGCTGCCTCCGAAGCCAGCGGCGGAGCCGACGGTTGGTGTTCTCGACTGTGCCTTTCTACCAGGATGAGGAGGGGTCGCAGAACCACGTTTGGGTTCCGGGCTGGGCCTGCGGGTGCGGCCATGACACGAACTCCGTCCCGCGGTCGAAGGTGATGGATCTGCGGCCCGCCACGGGCAGATCCCGCACCGCCTTCACGATCTTGCCCCTCTCGGCAGATTGCTTCGCAATCGCCTTCCGGGCAGGGCATGCCGGTTTCGTGCGCCTGTTGAGGCGGTCGACCACCGCCGCGCAGCTCGGACAGCCGGATCAACTTTCGCCGTCGGGCGCGCCGACTGGTGGCTTTCTGATGCGCGACCATCCCATAGTAGCCACCGAGACAGGCGACCTCTTCAGTGTCTGCGCCAAAAGCATTGCGCTTGATCTCGCGGTGGACGGTCGAACGATGCCGACCGATCTCTGCGGCAATCCTGCTGACCGGCAGCTTTGCGTTTGGCAGGTCTTCGATCCTGCGCCGCTCACGCAGATCCAGCTCTTTGTGCGCCATCGTCCGTTCTCCTTGCTTTCCAGCAAGATAGGGGATTTGTCGCAACCCAGTTTAGAATGTGCCCCCTCGGCAGACAGTGTTGCAACCAAGTTGAAATGTCTTCGGCTGCGCAAACCAGAAATGTCTCACCGAGGGTGGAGAAGCATGGCCGGGCAGGGCGAAGACCCCACATATCGCAGCCCTGATCGGCCATGCGTTCAGAGCCGGAGCTTGCGGCGCTCCTTTGCGCTGTAGAAGGCACGGAAACCTTGCTCATCGAGGAGCTTCTCGAAGGCCCGCCAGGCAAGGCCGTCGGCAAAATATGGAGGGTTGTCCAAGATCGTCAGCGTCCCGAAGGCGTTCTCCACTGACAGGATCCACGAAGGATCGTCTGAGGTTCGGTAAATCTCCACGGTGAAGCGGTGG
>NZ_FNAV01000013.1 GCF_900102075.1 Salipiger thiooxidans
AGGAGATCGGCAGTGTCACGGCAGACGGTGCCTACGACACCCGCAAGTGCCACGATGCCATCGCTGAACGCGGCGCTCACGCCGTTATTCCACCCCGCAGGAACGCCAAGCCGTGGAAGGTGATCAAGCTGGCGCGGCCGCCCGAGACGAGGCCCTGCGCGCCGCGAAATACCTCGGCCGGGCCCTCTGGCGACGATGGAGCGGATACCACCGCAGGAGCCGCGTCGAGACCAAGATGCATTGTGTGAAACTGCTGGGCCAGCGGCTCATGGCACGGGACTTCGACCGACAGGTCGCCGAGCTCCAAGTCCGCATCGTCGTCCTGAACGGCTACACCGCGCTCGGCATACCCGTCACGGAAGCAGTGGGATAAGTCCGTCCGGGGAAAGGGGAACCTCGGCGTTCAGCCGATTTGTGCAACAGAGCCCCCGCTGGCCCAGGCGGCCGAATGCGAAAGCACATGGCACCATCATGGCTGGATCGGAACACTTGTGACCGACATGGGGCCTGCCTTCGTCTCGGACGCCTTCCAGGCAACGGTAGCGTCGCTTGGGGTCACGCCGCATTTGCCGCCCGCTGGCATCCCCTGGATGCGGGGGCACATCGAGTCCTTCTTCCGCACTCTCGGGCATCAGCTCATGCCGCTGCTGGCAGGCCGGACCTTCTTCGACACTGTTGATCGCGGCGACTACCCTTCAGAAATGCCTCGCCTGTCTGTGTGATGACGACCTGATAAAGGTCCTGCTGACCTATATCGTTGATATCTATCACAACCAGCCACACGGCTCGCTGAAAGGGGAGACCCCGAATGCAGCTTGGAAGCGGCCGGTGGCAGAACACGGGACGCCTCCGGTTCCGGATGGCCTGACCCTCAGGAAGGCATTTGGTAGACCGATGCCTCGGAAGCTCAATGACGAGGGCGTGCTGTTCTCGGGGCTCAGCTATAGCTGCGAGGCGCTGCGGGAAGCCTATGGATGCTCCGTCCTTCTCGAATGGCTACAGCACGCACCACATTGGGACATTGCGATGCCGTCAGGTGGCGGCATCCACGCCATCGGCAGAGCCGGCCGCAGGCGCAAACCAAAAGACCTCAGAACATGCCGTTTTCGTTGGCGGCGGCTTCCGGGTCGTGCCGGATGTCGTCGTCGGCGACGACGGATGCGCTCTCTTCCACCTTGTGATCGAGGAACACGCTTTGGTGGAACTCGGTCACCAGCTCGAGATTGGCGGCCTCCTGCCCGGCGTCCCGTTTGGTCGACCGGGCCAGGACGGGGCTTGTGAGGAGCGAGGAGGCTGCGAGCGCTCCCGGCAGGGTGAGAAGATGAAACCGCATGAATAACATCCTCTTGGTGTTGGTCCGATCCTGCCCGGACAGGCGCTGCAGATCATGAGAACACGACGCCTGACGAGATGGTGAGGCGGGCGCCCGCGCCCGCTTCGCACCAGCGCTCCCCCACGCGACCCGCCCCGCGCCAGCAGCCCTGCCGCGACACAAGGCAGACCCGGCCAGGAAAGGCTCACGCTCCGCGGCGGCTCTTCCTCCGCCACGAGCGATAGGCTAGTGCTTGCGGAAGCCCATGGGTACATCATGGGCAGCACAGGGGCCGAGCTTTTCATGAAACCCATCCGCCTGATTTCCGGCATTCTCACCGTCGGGTTCTGGACGCTGGCGAGCCGCGTGCTCGGCGTCGCGCGCGAGATCTTCATTCTCGCCTACATCGGGCCCGGCCCGGTGATGGACGCGTTCGTCGCGGCCTTCCGCCTGCCCAACATGTTCCGCCGGTTCTTCGCCGAGGGCGCCTTCAACGCCGCCTTCGTGCCGATCTTCTCAAAGAAATACGAGGGAGAGGAGGACCCGCTGCGCTTTGCCCGCGATGCGCTGAACGGACTCGCCTTCGTGCTTCTGATCCTGAGCGCTCTGGCGCTGATCTTCATGCCGGCGCTGGTCTGGGCTACCGCGGGCGGCTTTGCCGGGGACGAGCGGTTTGCCCTCACCGTGGGCTACGGCCGCATCATCTTTCCGTACATCCTGCTGATCTCGCTGGCGGCGCTGTTCTCGGGGGCCCTCAACGCGACCGGGCATTTCGCCGCCGCCGCCGCCGCGCCGATCCTGCTCAACGTCTTCGTCATCATCGCCATGGCGGTGGGCGCGGCGCTCGGGGGCGATGTGGTGCTCTGGCTGGTCTGGACGATCCCGCTGGCCGGGGCGGCGCAGCTCGCTCTGGTCTGGATCGCCGCCGAGCGCGCAGGCATCAAGGTGCGGCCCGGGATGCCGCGCCTGACCCCCGACATGAAGCGGCTGGTGCGGGTCGCAGTGCCCGCGGCGCTGGCAGGTGGGGTGATGCAGGTAAACCTGCTGGTGGGCCAGCAGGTGGCCTCGCAGTTCGACAAGGCGGTGGGCTGGCTCTACGCCGCCGACCGGCTCTACCAGCTGCCGCTCGGCGTGGTCGGCATCGCCGTCGGCATCGTGCTGCTGCCGGACCTCTCGCGGCGGCTCAAGGCGGATGACACCGAGGGCTCGCGACACGCCTTCTCGCGCGCCGGAGAGATGGCGCTCGCGCTCACCGTGCCCGCCGCGGTGGCGCTGATGGTGATCCCTCTGCCCATGGTTTCGGTGCTCTTCGAGCGCGGCGCGACCAAGGCCGACGACAGCGCCGCCATCGCGCTGGCGGTGGCGATCTACGGGCTCGGACTGCCCGCCTTCGTGCTGCAGAAAGTGCTGCAACCACTGTTTTTCGCCCGCGAGGACACCCGCACGCCCTTCCGCTACGCGGTCTGGTCGATGGTGGTGAACGCTGTTCTGGCGATCGGCCTCGTGCCGCTGATGGGCTGGATCGCCCCGGCCGTCGCGACCACTGCCGCGGGCTGGGTCATGGTGGTCATGCTCGCCGTCGGAGGCCGCCGCATCGGCGAGGTCGCGCGTTTCGACGCCCGTTTCCGCTGCCGGGTGCCACGCATCATCGCGGCGTCCCTTGCGATGGGAGCAATTCTCTGGGGAACCTATCTGCTTCTCGCGCCCTTCCTGAACATGGACTACTGGCGCTATCCCGCGCTGTTGCTGCTGCTTGCCATGGGCCTCGTGTCCTACGGCGTGGCAGGACACGCGTTCGGCGCCTTCAGATTGTCCGAATTCAGTTCGGCCTTCCGCCGAGGACGCAGCTAAGGACCCCGTCACGTGACGCTGACTTCGTTGATTACCGCATCCGAAGGCTTTCCTGCCCTGGAACGCCTCGCAGCCTCTGCGCGCGAGGAGCTGGTGCTGTCATTCCGCATCTTCGACCCGCGCACGAAGCTGCGCAGCCCTGAGCTGAGGGAGCGCGGGCTCGAGACATCGGCCGACCTGCTGGCGATGATCGCCCGGCGAGGCGTGCGCATCCGCATGCTGCTGTCCGACTTCGACCCGGTCTTCACTTCAGACCTGCACCGGCTGGCGTGGAGCTCGGCCAGCGGTTTCGCCTCGGTGTTGCAGGGCGACGCCAGGGTGATCTGCGCGCCGCATGGCCAGATGGCCGGGCCGCTCTGGCGGGTCATGATGCGCGGCCGCATCATGCGCATGCTCAACAAGCTGCGAAGCGACGAGCCGACGCGGCTCACCCCTGTCCAGCGCTCGCTGCTCGAGGGCCCGGTGCCGCTGCGCCCGGTGACCATCCACCAGAAGTTCGCCGTGGCCGACAGCGCCCGCTGCATCATCGGCGGGCTCGACGTGAATGAGCGGCGTTACGACGATTTCGAGCACGACCAGCCCGCCGAGGAGACCTGGCACGACGTTTCGATGCAGGTGGACGACGCGGATTTCGCTGCCGCCCTGCGCCTGCATTTCTCCGAAACGTGGAACGCCGCGCTCGATTGCGGCAGCCCCTGCCTCAACGGCACCGCCGAGCGCATGCCCACCGACGTGCGCCCCCAGACGTCGCCGGACCTGCGGCTGGTGCGCACCGTCTCGTCGCCCTGCCCGGGGCCCCTGCGGCTGGCGCCGCGGGCCAGCGTGCAGGAGCATGAAAAGGCGATGATCGCGCTCATCGGCGAGGCGCAGCACCACATCTACATCGAGACCCAGTTCCTGCGGCACCGGCCCATCGTCGATGCGCTGGTCCGCGCCGGCGAGCGGATCGCGGACCTGCAGCTCGTGATCATCCTGCCGCCCGCCGCCGAGCGGGTGCTGTTCAACAGCGACGTGGGCTGGGACGCCCGCCACGGCCACGCGCTGCAGACCGAAGCGGCGCAGCGCCTCGGCAAGATCTATGGCGACCGGCTGGCGATGATCTCGCCCGGACAGACCCGCCCGGCCGAGGAAGGCGCCGCCGACATGCTCGATGCGGGTCCGATCTACGTGCACTCCAAGGTCATCGTGGTCGACGACCGCGTGGGCATGGTGGGCTCGGCCAACCTCAACGGCCGCTCGATGCGCTGGGACACCGAGGCCTCGGTGCTGTTCCGGCGCCCCGAGGACGCCAAGGCGCTGCGCGAGCGGCTGGCCACGAAATGGCTGGGGCCGCGGCTGGGCGCGCAGAGCACGGTGCTGGCCAAGACCTGGCGACAGGCGGCGCTCGCCAATGCCGCCGTGCCCCCGGAAGAGCGCGAGGGCTTCGCCCTGCCCTACCCCAGTGCGAGCGGCAGGAAGTTCTCGCGCTTCGTGCCGGTGCTGCCGGCGGACATGTTCTAGGGGCGCCCCGGGCCCCTCAGGGCCACGCGCACCCGGAGGCCCCGGAGGCTCAGTCCCGGCGCAGGCGCGACAGCAGCCGTGCCCAGCCACCGGGCACCAGCACGATGCTCAGGAGGAAGCCGGTGACGAAGCCGGCGAGGTCGGCCACCCAGTCGAGGGTGCCTCCGAAGATCAGCCCGAAGACCAGTTGCACCGCCAGCAGCATCCCGATCAGCGAGAACGCCCGGATCTGCTGCGCGCCCACCTGTCCGAGCCGCAGCCAGAGCAGGTAGGTGAAGCCCCCGATCAGCCCGTAGACCGGCGGGAAGGCCCCGATCAGCGGGAATCTCGTGTCCAGGAAGCCGTAGGCCAGCGCGCCCATGATGCTCGAGGCGAAGAAGATCGCCACGAAGCGCACCGGGCCCAGCGCCTCGGCCACCATCTTGCCCATGGCAAGCAGCATGACGGCTGCAAACATCGCGTGGGTGAAGCTGCCGTGGATGAACGGGTAGCTGACGAAGCGCACGAGATGCTCCGGTGGGAACTGCCCGGTCCCCAGCATCCATTGCATCACCGGCGCCGAGAAGGCGAAGCGTTCCAGCGCGTCGAGACGCCAGCCGACGGCGCTGGCACCGCCCACCACGCCATAGGCGCCGAGCGAGAACACCGCCTCGATGCCGACGATCACGATGGCCAGGGCCATCACCACGGGTGGCAGCGGGTTCAGGGGCGGTTCGTTGTGAGGATGCACCATGGGCGGGGGCTCTTTCTTGACGGCATGTCGGGGCATGGGTAAGCCAGCCCCAGCCGAATTTCCAGACGGAGTATGCCCCATGTCCGAGGCGGCCCAGCCCACCCCCGCCTTCACACCGCGTGTCTTTTCCGGCATCCAGCCCTCGGGCGGCCTGACGCTCGGCAATTACCTCGGCGCGATCAAGCGTTTCGTGGACATGCAGGGGAGCGGTGTCGAGACGATCTACTGCGTCGTCGACATGCACGCCATCACGGTCTGGCAGGACCCCGCCGCGCTGGTGCGCCAGACCCGCGAGCTGACCGCCGGCTACCTTGCCGCGGGTCTCGATCCGACCCGATCGATCCTCTTCAACCAGAGCCAGGTGGCGGAACACGCCCAGCTCGGCTGGATCTTCAATTGCGTCGCCCGGCTTGGCTGGATGAACCGCATGACCCAGTTCAAGGACAAGGCCGGCAAGAACGCCGAGAAAGCCTCGCTGGGGCTTTATGCCTATCCCGCGCTGATGGCCGCCGACATCCTGCTCTACCACGCCACCCACGTGCCCGTTGGCGAGGACCAGAAGCAGCACGTCGAGCTGACCCGCGACATCGCCGCCAAGTTCAACCACGACTTCGGCACCGAGTTCTTCCCGATGACCGAGCCGGTGATCGAGGGCGCCGCAACGCGCGTCATGTCGCTGCGCGACGGCTCCAAGAAGATGTCGAAGTCCGATCCCTCGGACGCCAGCCGCATCAACATGACCGATGACGCCGACGCCATCGCCAAGAAGATCCGCAAGGCCAAGACAGACCCCGAGCCCCTGCCCTCCGAGGCCGCAGGTCTTGCCGAGCGTCCCGAGGCGCGCAACCTCGTCAACATCTACGCGGCGCTCTCGGAGCAGACCGTCGAGCAGGTGATGGCCGAGGTGGGCGGCAAGCCGTTCTCGGAGTTCAAGCCGCTGCTGGCGGATCTGGCGGTCGAGAAGCTGGCGCCGATCTCGACCGAGATGGCGCGCTACATGCAGGACCCGGCCGAGATCGACCGCATCCTCAAGGACGGCGCCGGACGCGCCCGCGCCATCGCCGCGCCGATCCTGCAGAAAACCTATGAAATCGTGGGGATGGTGGGCGCCTGAGCGCCCCGGACCCGACCTTGCAGCACATTCCGGGACCGTTCCGACGGTCCCGGTCCCGCCCTGCAGCCTAAGCCTGGCCGGTCAGTCCGGCCCGGGCAGCAATGCGCAGCGCGTGGCTCGGGTCGCGCGCCACCGGCGGCATCACCGGATCGTAGGCCGCGCGCAGCACCCCACCGATCTCGGGGCGCAGCACGACGCGGCCATCCTCGAGCCGGCCCAGCGGCGAGCGGCTTGCGAAGGCGCTCTCGGACCACAAGAGCATCACCTGCAACACCTGGCTCAGTGCCAGTTCCTCGGCGGGCTGCGCCGCCATCGCCTTGTCCATGCGCAGGAAGACAAACCCCGCCTTGATCGCGCCGGTCTCGTCGAAGCGGAAGACCCGGTACTGGTTGGCGCCCGTGGCTTCGAGCCGGGCGATCATCGGGTCCAGCCCCTCGATCAGGCGGTCGAGATCTGGCACGCCGCGCAATTCGGCCCAGTCGCGGAAGAAGAACACCATCACGTTGGCACCGAGCTCGGGATCGGTCTCGGCCATCTTGTGGCCGGAGAGCGCGCAAAGCGCCTCGAAGGCGCCCTTGATCACCGAGAGCGTGGCGTCCTCGACCCCGAAGACGATGGGCACGATCGGCCGCCCCCAGCGGGCGCAGAGATAGCTGCCGTCCTGGCGGGTGAACAGGGCCTCGACGTCGGCGGGCAGCATGGCGTCTCCTTCTCGTTCGCGGTGCTTGCGGGGCGCTTATAGAGGCCGCCGGCGGGCAGAGCCAAGCCGGTTCAGCGCCGCCCCCAGAGCCTGCGCCGCCCCGGGGCCGGGCTTTGCCGGCGCCGCTCGCGCAGGAAGACGAAGAGCCCCGCCCCCACGATCAGCGCGCAGCCGGCCCAGACGCTGGCGCCCGGCCATTCGCCGAAGATCAGCCAACCCCAGAGAATCGCCAGCGGCAGGCCGACGTATTCGAAGGGCGCCACGGTCGCCGCCTCGGCCATGCGGTAGGCGGCACTGAGCGCGTAGCCCACGAAACCCGACAGCGTGCCGAGGACCAGCATCACCAGGGCGTCGCGCCCTTCGGGCCAGATCCACGGCCGCAGCAGGAAGGCCAGCGCCTCGCTCTCGACCCGGTCGACGTAGCGCCCGTCGCCCGCCACCAGCCAGAAGCCGAAGGCCACCACGAGGAAGGTCACCTGCAGGTAGACCGCCAGCACCGAGGCCCGCGTCGTCAGCCCGAGCTTGCGGGTCATCACCTGCAGGATCGCGTAGAAGAAGGCCGAGATCACCGGCAGCAGCAGCACGATGCGCGAGGTGGCAAGCTCTTCCTTCCACGGCTGCTGCATGATCAGCACCCCGATGAAGCCCACCACCACCGCGCCGATGCGCAGCGGGCCGACCTTCTCGCCGAGGAACGGAATCGAGAGCAGCGTGATGAAGAGCGGCGCCACGAAGAACAGCGCCGTAGCCTGCCCCAGCGGGATCACCGCCACCGCCGCGTAATAGGTCATGTTGGCCAGCACCACCATCAGCCCCCGCGCCACATGCAGCAGCGGCGTGCGGGTCCGCAGCAGCGACCAGCCGCCCTCGAGCTTCACGAGGCTCAGGGTGATGACCAGCCCGACGCCCGCGCGTACCGCGACGATCTCGTGCAGCGGATACCCGCCCGAGAGCAGCTTGATCAGCATGTCGTTCACCGAGATGGCAACGACGCCGAAACAGATGAAGAGGATGCCCAGGCCCGGCCGGTCGGAGAGTGCTTTCATGGCTCTCGCGACTACCCCGGCCCCCGCAACGGCGCCAGATCAAATCGCCGCGCACAGGGGGGCCTGCGCCAGCGAACGTTGCGTTCCTGCACGGGCAGCCTAGGTTCTGCGGGCAAGACGGGAGGACGCGACATGGCGATGGTCGAGCTGCGGCAGGTCCGCAAGATCTACGACGGCGGATTCGAGGCGCTGAAGGGCGTCGACCTCGATATCGAGGCGGGCGAGATCCTCGCGCTGCTCGGACCAAACGGCGCCGGCAAGACGACGCTGATCTCGACGGTCTGCGGGCTGGTGACGCCAAGCTCCGGCACGCTCACCGTGGGCGGGCACGACGTGCTTGCCGATTACCGCGCGGCGCGCTCGCTGATCGGGCTGGTGCCGCAGGAGGTCAGCCTCGAGCCATTCGAGAAGGTCTCCAACACCGTGCGCCTGTCGCGCGGGCTGTTTGGCAAGCCGCGCAATGACGCGCTGATCGAGGATATCCTCCGGCGGCTGTCGCTCTGGGACAAGCGCGACCAGCCGATTCGCGCGCTCTCAGGCGGCATGAAACGCCGCGTGCTGATCGCCAAGGCCTTGAGCCACGAGCCCGAGGTGCTGTTCCTCGACGAGCCCACCGCGGGCGTCGACGTCGAGCTGCGCCGCGACATGTGGGAGATCGTGGCCGACCTGAAGGCGCGCGGGGTGACGATCATCCTCACCACCCACTACATCGAGGAAGCCGAGGCCATCGCCGACCGCATCGGCGTCATCAACAACGGCGAGATCCTTCTCGTCGAGGAAAAGGCCAGCCTGATGAAGCGTCTCGGGCGCAAGGAGCTGCGGGTCGAGCTGGACGAGCCGGTCGCGTCCATCCCCGCCACGCTGCAAGACCGCAGCCTGCGGCTGGAAGAAGACGGGCGCGTGCTGGTCTACGACTACGACACCGCCGCCGAGCGCACCGGCCTCGCCCAT
Organism: Salipiger thiooxidans; assembly: GCF_900102075.1. Classification (GTDB taxonomy): domain Bacteria; phylum Pseudomonadota; class Alphaproteobacteria; order Rhodobacterales; family Rhodobacteraceae; genus Salipiger; species Salipiger thiooxidans. The sequence goes on from NZ_FNAV01000013.1 coordinate 9,208, forward strand.
CTGATGTCCGAACTCAGCGCCGCCGGGCTCCGGGTCCGCGACGTCGACACCCGCAAGAGCACTCTCGAGGACATCTTCGTCGGGCTCGTGCACAAGCAGGAGGAGAACGCGGCATGAACTGGCGTGGCATCTGGGCAATCTACCACTTCGAGATGATGCGGTTCTTCCGCACCCTGCTGCAGAGCTTCATCTCGCCGGTGATCTCGACCTCGCTCTATTTCGTGGTCTTCGGCACCGCCATCGGCGCCCGCATCGACGAGGTCGAGGGCGTGAGCTACGGCGCCTTCATCGTGCCGGGGCTGGTGATGCTTTCGGTGATCACGCAGGCGATCTCGAACGCCTCCTTCGGGATCTACTTCCCGAAGTTCATCGGCACCATCTACGAGCTACTGTCGGCCCCGCTGAACTTCATCGAGATCACCATCGGCTACGTTGGCGCGGCGGCGACCAAGTCGCTGTTCATCGGCACCGTCATCCTCGCCACCTCGTCCTTCTTCGTGGATCTCGAGATCCAGCACCCGGTGGCAATGCTGGCCTTCCTGCTGCTCACCTGCCTCAGCTTCGCGCTGCTGGGCTTCATCCTCGGGCTCTGGGCGGGGAACTTCGAGCAGCTGCAACTGGTGCCGCTGCTGGTGGTCACGCCGCTCGTGTTCCTCGGCGGCTCGTTCTACTCGATCTCGATGCTGCCGCCGGTGTGGCAGACGATCACGCTGTTCAACCCGGTGGTCTACCTGATCTCGGGCTTCCGCTGGTCGTTCTTCGGACTTGCCGACGTGCCCGTGGGGCTGAGCCTCATGGCCATCGGCGCCTTCACCGCGCTCTGCGTGGGCGTGATCTGGTGGATCTTCCGCAGCGGCTGGCGCCTGCGGTCCTGAGCGGGCCTCAGGCGACGGCACCCTGCCGTCGCCCGCCCATCAGCACGTCGGTGGTCATGCCGCCGATCCACATGCAGAACAGCGCCAGCCACGCAGTGCCCACGAAGATCGAGCCGCCGGTGACGCCCGCGCCGATGGCGCAGCCCCCGGCCAGCATGCCGCCGAAGCCCATCAGCGCGGCGCCGATCATGGCGTTGCGCAGCGGCGTCGGGCCGTCGAAGCCCTGCACCTTCAGCTCGCGCGCCCAGGCGGCAGCGAGAAAGGCGCCAAGGAAGACCCCCGGCACCAGCCCCACGTCGAATTCGAGCACCGCGTCGCGGTCGAGGAAGAACATCAGCGTGTGCGCCGAGGGTCCGGTGAAGGTCGCGCTCTCGATCTGCACCGGCTCGAAGGCCACGTTGGCCAGCGCGTAGGTCAGCACCCAGCCCAGCGCCACCGCAAAACCCACGCCCGAGGCGAAGACCAGCCGGCGCACCCCGATGCGGTTGCGCCGCGACAGCTCGAGCGCCACCAGCGCGATGGCGAGCCCGATCACCAGCCCCGCCCCGCGCGGCAAATGCGCCGCCGCCAGCAGGTCCATGTTGCGCCCGCCCGTGGTCACCCAGAGCGCCGCGATCCGGTCGCGCAGCGGCGACAGCACCCCCGCGAGGCTCATCTGCGCCACCACCGCGAAGATCAGCCCCGAGATCACCGACCGCAGGTTCCCGGTCGCCGCCATCACCAGAAGCCGCCCCGAACAGCCGTTGGCCAGCACCATGCCCGCGCCGAACATCAGCCCGCCGACGATGGCCCCCGACCAGCTTCCCGGCACCGCCATCATCCGCGCGTTCGAGGCATCGAAAACCCCCAGCAGCTGCGCGCCCTGCACCCAGACCAGCGCCGTCGAGAAGGTCAGCAGCCAGACCGACACCTTGTCGCGCATCTCTCCCCGTGCGAACTCGACCACCGCGGCCCGCAGGCAGAACCGCGAGCGCTGCGCCGCGACGCCGAAGACGACGCCGGTGAGCACTCCGAAAAGGGCGGCGGTCGGCGCCTCTCCCAATCTGTCGACCAAAGCGACGAGATCCATGCTGCGTCCTCCTCTCGGCCCGGCTGCATGGAAGACGAATGCCCGCATTCGAATATGATTCCCATGATTCAGATCATGTGCCGCCAGTTCGCGACATCGACGTCGCATTCCGTCGCGCGCCGGCACCAAGCCGCGAGAGCGCCCTCATGGAAGATCCCATGGCCGCGCCCGGGATCGACGTCGCCATCCTGCCCCAGATCGCCGCGCTGATGACGCTGGCGGTGGCCGCCAAGGAGCGGGAGGCGCCGCTTGAAGGGGGCGGGGATCCGGCCTTCGGCACGGAGCGCTGGCGGACCCTGTTCTCGGGCGACCGCAGGCCGACCCGCGGCATGGTGCCGGGCATCGCCGAGTTCGCCCTCTCCGGCACCCTCCTGCCCCACCGCCACGGGCACGGGTACGAGAAGATCTGCTTCGGCCTCTCCGGCGGCGGCGTCGTGCCCATCGACGGCGTGCCGCACCCGCTCGGCCCCGAGGTCGCGCTCTACTTCCCCGAGGACGCCGAGCGCGGCACCGTCGCCGGACCCGGCGGCCTGCGCTTCCTCTACGTCTTCCCCCGCGACAGCTTCGCCGACGTCGAGCACCGCTTTTCCTCCGCAACAAAGGCGTGAGACCTGTGCATCGGCGCAGACAGGTTGCGCTCGCCAAATACGTGCAGAACGGCTAGAGCGGATCCCATGAACCGTACCGTGCCCCTCGCCGACGCGGGTGCCCTGCCCTGGTGGCAACGGCCCGTGACGCTGCTCTTCCTCATGGCCGTGGCCATGCCCCTCAGCTTCGCCACATGGTCGGCCCTGCTGAACAACTTCGTCATCGATGCCGCCGATTTCGACGGCTCCGACATCGGCTGGCTGCACAGCGTGCGCGAGATCCCGGGCTTCCTCGCCATCGGGGTCATCCTCGTGCTCCTGGTGATGCGCGAACAGGTGCTGGCGCTCTCGGCGCTGGCGCTGCTCGGCGCCGCCACCGCCGTCACCGCCTGGTTCCCGTCGATGGCGGGCATCCTGATCATCACCATGCTCAGCTCCATCGGCTTCCACTACTACGAGACCGTGAACCAGAGCCTGCAGCTGCAATGGCTGCCGAAGGAGCGCGCCCCCCAGATGCTGGGCTGGCTGCTGGCGGCGGCAAGCGGCGCCACCTTCGTGGCCTACGTGCTGATCGTGATGACATGGGAGGCGTTCGAACTCTCCTACAATACCGTCTACCTCGCCTCGGGCGGCATCACGCTGGTGCTCGTCGCATGGTGCGCCATCGCCTTCCCGCAGTTCGAAAGCCCGACGCCCCAGCGCAAGAGCTTCGTGCTGCGCCGGCGCTACTGGCTCTACTACGCGCTGCAGTTCATGTCCGGCGCGCGGCGGCAGATCTTCGTGGTCTTCGCGGGCTTCATGATGGTCGAACGCTTCGGCTTCGCCGTGCACGAGGTCACCGGGCTCTACCTCATCAACCTGATGGTCAACCTCGTGGCTGCCCCGCTTCTCGGCAAGGCGGTACACCGCTTCGGCGAGCGCCGGGTGCTGATCTTCGAATACACCGGGCTGACGCTGGTCTTCCTCTGCTACGGGGGGCTCTACTGGTTCGGCTGGGGCGTGGTACTGGCGGCGGTGCTCTACGTCATCGACCACATCTTCTTCGGCCTCGCGCTGGCGCTGAAGACCTATTTCCAGAAGATCGCCGACCCCGCCGACATCGCTCCCACCGCCGCCGTGGCCTTCACCATCAACCACATCGCCGCGGTCTTCCTGCCGTTCCTGCTGGGCTATCTCTGGATGGTCTCGCCGGGCGCGGTCTTCGGCCTCGCCGCCTGCATGGCGCTGATCTCGCTCAGCCTCGCGCTGCTGATCCCGCGCCACCCGGTGCCCGGCCACGAGACGGTCTTCACCACCGCCCTCCCCGCCCCGGCGGAGTGACCGCCGGCGCCTCACACCACAGCGATCGATGACGTATGACCGGGCCCGCACCGCGCCCGGGTTTCCACTGGCTCCAAATATCCCGGGGGAGTCCGCGCCAGCGGACGGGGGCAGCGCCCCCTCGGCGCGCTCCGCCCCTTCCAAAGTTCCGGCAAACGCGCTATCCGGCGCCCAAGCCACCAAGGATTGCCGTCATGCCCAGGACCTGGACCGCCTTCACCAAGCTCTCCGACAAGGACGCCGCCGACACGCTCGGCGAGGCGATGGAGGATCTCGAGCCCACGCCCACCGGCGTCGGCGTCTTCGAAATCGAGGACGGCTCCGGCACTTGGGAGGTCGGCGGCTACTTCACCGAGGCCCCCGACGACATCGAGCTTGCGCTGCTCGCCGCCGCCTATGACGCCAAGCCCTTCGTCGTTTCCGAGGTCCCCGACCAGGACTGGGTCGACAAGGTCCGGCGCGAGCTGACCCCGGTCGAGGCCGGGCGGTTCTTCGTCTACGGCAGCCATGACGCCGACAAGATCCCCGAGGGCGCCGAGCCGCTGCTGATCGAGGCCGCCATGGCCTTCGGCACCGGCCACCACGGCACCACGCTCGGCTGCCTGCGGGCGCTCGACCGTCTCGCCACCGGCGGCTTCACCGGGCGCAGCGTCGCCGACATCGGCTGCGGCACCGCGGTGCTCGCCATGGGCGCCGCCCGCATCTGGCCGGACCCGGTGATCGCCTCGGACATCGACGAGGTCGCGGTCGAGGTGGCCGAGGCCAACGTCCGCGCCAACGCGCTCGAGGGCAAGGTCACCTGCGTCGAGGCCGCCGGCTTCGACAACCCCGAGCTCGCCGCCCGCGCGCCCTTCGATCTGGTCTTCGCCAACATCCTCAAGCAGCCGCTCATCGACCTCGCGCCGCACATGGCGTCGCATCTGGGCGACGGCGGCTACGCAATTCTGTCGGGCATCCTGACCCGGCAGGCCGACGAGGTGGTCGAGGTTTATCTCCAGAACGGCATCAATCTCGCGCACCGCGAAGAGATTGGCGATTGGGTGACGCTGACGCTCCGCAAAGGCGCTTGAGAACCGCCCCATTTGGGGAAAACTCAAGGCAATCGCCTCAAATTTGCCGCAATTTCTACGCATATCCAAAAGCAATCGGTGGGGGCCGATTGCGACGAGGCTGCCATGGACAAGGGGATCCGTGAGTTCGAGAGGCGTCACCGCGCCGTGACGGCCAAGCATCGCCGGCTCGCGGAAGGCTACGTCACAAGGCTGAACCCCAACGGCACCATCGAACACAGGCCGGTCCGGCGCGTGCGGGTGCTGCCTCTCAAGGGGCTGGCGCTTGCCGTTACCGGCTTCGTCGCGTTCAAGGGGTATCTTCTGGCCAGCCTCGGCCCGGCGGACTACGCCACCCACGTCGCCCATCTCGGCGGCGGAAGCCTGCTCGAACAGGCGGGATCGTGGCTGATGGGTGCGGACCCGGCAAGCCGCTGGATCGCCGCGCAATTCCTCGGTGTCCTGTCCTGATCCCCGTCACACCCGGGCGTTGACAGACGCTCTCCCCCAAGGTCCCGCCCTGTCCGACCCCCGAAAATGATCAAGGCCGCGTCTTCCACCAGGAAGCCGCGGCCTTGTGTCAGGTCGGTCGGGGGCGCGAGGGATCAGCGGCCGCGAACGACGAGCTCGATGTCGCCACGAGTCAGACCGATATCGTCGAGTTCGCGGTCGGTAAGCGCCTGGAGGCTCTTGCGGGTCACGCGGGCGTCGTTCCAGTCGATGATCGCGTCGGCGACGTTCGAGACGAAGCGGCTGATGCTCGATGCGATAACGACCGAAGCCGAGGCGCTTTGCTCGGGAGCGGCGCCGAAGCCGGTGACGAAAACGGATCCGATGCGACCGGCGAGGCCGGCAGCACCGTCGTGCGTGCGGGAAGTGTCAATTGCCGACATAGGTCAGAATCCTTGTCTTGGAGTTTTCAGAGTGCCTGATTTCTATGCGGAATTAGTGGCAGGAATGCGTATCCACAACGCGCATTCCTGCATGGTCCGTATGCAGTTTTCGAATAGCTCAGAACTTGGGATGACGCTCGCTAACTGCGCTTAATTCATGGGCGGAACTGGGTCGCGAATATACAATTCGATGTCGCAAACAGGCTCCGCTGCCATCGGATGCGGCACTGCAGCATGACCGCCCCTCACGCAGCCCTCGCTTGGCCCTTGGCGGATGTTCGCGTTTCGTGCTACTCCACCTGCAACAACAACCAAAAAAGGTGGGCAGGCATGAGGGTTCTGGGCATCGATCCGGGCCTGAGGCGCCTCGGATGGGGAATCATCGAGGCCGAGGGCAGCCGTTTGCGGCATGTCGCGAACGGTGTCTGCGAATCGGGAACCGGCGAGCTTGCGGTGCGCCTGCTGTCGATCCACCGCCAGCTGACCGAGGTGCTGCGCCAGTATGCGCCCGACGTCGCCGCGGTGGAACAGACCTTCGTGAACAAGGACGCGGCGGGCACGCTGAAGCTTGGCCAGGCGCGCGGCATCGCGCTGCTGGTGCCGGCACAGTTCGGGCTCGAGGTCGGGGAATACGCGCCCAACTCGGTCAAGAAGACCGTGGTGGGCGTCGGACACGCGGACAAGCGGCAGGTGGATCACATGGTGAAGATGCAGCTTCCCGGCGTCCAGATCGTCGGTCCCGACGCCGCCGACGCGCTGGCCATCGCCATCTGTCATTCCCGCCACTTGGGCGGACGAGAGCTGAGGATCCGGGCATGATCGGACGCATTGCAGGACGCATCGAATACAAGGGCGAGGACCACGTGCTCATCGACGTGCGCGGGGTCGGCTACATCGTCTACTGCTCGGACCGGGTGTTGGCCTCGCTGCCGCGCCCGGGCGAGGCGGCGGCGCTCTACACCGACCTGCTGGTGCGCGAGGACCTGCTGCAACTCTACGGCTTCCCGACGCTGGTCGAGAAGGAATGGTTCCGCCTGCTGATGACGGTGCAGGGCGTGGGCGCCAAGGCCTCGCTCGCGATCCTCGGCACGCTGGGGCCCGACGGCGTGAGCCGGGCCATCGCGCTTGGCGATGCCAATGCCATAAAGGCGGCGCGCGGCATCGGCCCCAAGACCGGCCTGCGGGTGGTCAACGAGCTCAAGGACAAGGCCCCGATGGTCATGGCCATGGGCGCGGGCACCATCGCCAGCGCCGGGCCCGAGGTGATCGACGACGCCACTATCCCCTCGGCCCCTGCGCCCGCCCCTGCCCAGGCAGCGCCGAGCTCGGCCCCCGCCCAGTCCGAGGCGCTTTCGGCGCTCTCCAATCTCGGTTATGCCCCCGGAGAGGCCGCCGCCGCCGTGGCGCAGGCCGCGGGAGAGGCCCCCACGGCCACGACCGCCGAACTGATCCGCGCGGCGCTGCGCCTGCTGGCCCCCAAGGGATGACGCTGTAAGCCATGACCGAACCCGACCCGACCCTGCGCCCGCAGCGCCTGCCCGAGGACGAGGGCCGTGCCCTGCGCCCGCAGATGCTCGACGATTTCGTCGGACAGGCCGAGGCGCGCGCCAACCTCCGGGTCTTCATCCAGTCCGCCCGCTCGCGCGGCGAGGCGATGGACCACACGCTCTTCCACGGCCCGCCGGGCCTCGGCAAGACGACGCTGGCGCAGATCATGGCGCGCGAGCTGGGCGTCAACTTCCGCATGACCTCGGGGCCGGTGCTGGCCAAGGCCGGCGATCTCGCCGCGATCCTGACCAACCTCGAAACCCGCGACGTGCTCTTCATCGACGAGATCCACCGCCTGAACCCGGCGGTGGAAGAGGTGCTCTACCCGGCGATGGAGGATTACGAGCTCGACCTGGTGATCGGCGAGGGCCCCGCCGCCCGCACCGTGCGCATCGAGCTGCAGCCCTTCACGCTGGTCGGCGCCACCACCCGGCTCGGCCTGCTGACGACGCCGCTGCGCGACCGCTTCGGCATCCCGACACGGCTGCAGTTCTACACGGTGGACGAGCTCAACAGCATCGTCACCCGCAACGCCGAGAAGCTGGGCGTGCGCGCCGAGCCTGCCGGTGCGCGCGAGATCGCCCGCCGGGCGCGCGGGACGCCACGGATCGCCGGGCGCCTGCTGCGCCGGGTCGTCGACTTTGCCGTGGTCGAAGGCAATGGCGTGGTGACGCAACAGCTTGCCGATGGCGCGCTGACCCGGCTGGGCGTCGACGGCATGGGCCTCGACGGCGCCGACCGGCGCTACCTGAGGCTCATCGCCGAGCATTACGCCGGCGGGCCGGTGGGGATCGAGACCATCTCGGCCGCGCTCTCCGAGAGCCGCGACGCCATTGAGGAGGTGATCGAGCCCTACCTTCTGCAGCAGGGCCTTATTCAGCGCACCCCGCGCGGGCGGATGCTGGCGCAGCGGGCGTGGGATCACCTCGGGATGCCCGCGCCCAAGCCCCCCGGGCAGGCGACGCTTTTCGACTGAGCCTCAGTCGAGCGTCCGCCGGAACCGCATCAGCGCCGCCAGCGACAGCATCAGCACGAAAACGGTCAGCGCCAGCAGCGACTGCGCGACCGTGTGCACGTCCGCGCCCTTGAGCATCACCGAGCGGATCAGCCGCAGGAAATGGGTGAGCGGGAAGATCTCGCCCAGCGCCTGCGCCCAGCCGGGCATCCCGCGGTAGGGGAACATGAAGCCCGAGAGCATCAGCGACGGCAGGAAGAAGAAGAAGGTGAGCTGCATCGCCTGCATCTGGGTGCGCGCCACGGTCGAGATCAGGTAGCCGAGGATCACCAGCGCCAGCACGAAGACGAAGATCCCGAGCAGGATCACCGACAGGCTCCCCATCATCGGCACGGCAAATATCATCCGCGCCGCCGCCAGCACCACCACGACCTGCACCGCGCCCACGCCCAGATAAGGCACCACCTTGCCCAGCATGATCTCGAGCGGCGTGGCGGGCATTGAGAGCAGGTTCTCCATCGTGCCCCGCTCGATCTCGCGGGTCAGCGCCATGGCGGTCATCATCACCATGGTGAGCTGCAGGATCACCCCCAGCAGCCCCGGCACGATGTTGTACTGGGTCACGCCCTCGGGGTTGTAGCGCTTGTGGACCACGACCGAGAGCGCGGCGGGATCGGCGGACGTGTTCCCGGTCTCGCGCTGAAGCGCCTGCTGCGCCACGGTCCCCAGCGTCGAGATCGCGCCCGAGGCCGCCGAGGGGTCGGTGGCGTCGGCCTCGATCAGGATGGTCGGCGCATCGCCCTTCTCGACCCGCTTGCCGAAATCCGACGGCACCGTCACCACGAAAACCACGTCCCCCCGCGAGATCATCTCCTCGGCCTCCGCCGCCGTCGCGTCTGGGGCGACGAAGCGGTAGTAGCCGGTGAGTTCGAGCGCGCCGACCATGGCGCGGGTGAAGCGGTCCTGCGTAGGGGCGACGAGGGCGGCCGGCAGCTCCTTGGGATCGGTGTTGATGGCAAAGCCGAAGAGCATGAGCTGCACCAGCGGGATGCCGATCATCATCGCGAAGGTCACCCGGTCGCGGCGCATCTGGATGGTCTCCTTGACCAGCAGCGCCCAGAGCCGCGCGAAAGAGAGCCAGCGGCTCATGACATGTTGTCCCGGGCATCGCCCATGAGCTGGATGAACACGTCCTCGAGGCTGGTCTCGGCGTCGGCGACCTGCGTGCCGGTCTCGGCGGCCACCCGCGCGACGGTACGGCGCAGCGCCTCGCCGTCGCGCCCGACCACGTGCAGCGTGTTGCCGAAGGGAGCGATCTGGTCGACGCCCTCGGCCCCGCGCAGCTTGTTCGCCGCCTCGGACGTCGCCTCGCCGGTCACCACCACAGTGGTCAGCCCGGCATCGCGCACCACCTCCTCGACCGTGCCCTGCGCCACCAGCGTGCCATAGGATATGTAGTTGATCCGGTGGCAGCGCTCGGCTTCGTCCATGTAGTGGGTCGAGACCAGAACCGTGAGTCCGTCGGCGGCCAGCCGGTGGATCTCGTCCCAGAAATCGCGCCGCGCCTTGGGATCCACGCCCGCCGTGGGCTCGTCGAGCATCAGCAGTCGCGGCTTGTGCATCACGCAGGCGGCCAGCGCCAGCCGCTGCTTCCACCCGCCCGAGAGCGAGCCCGCGAGCTGCCCGCGCCGGGTCCAGAGCCCGAGATCCTTGAGCGTGTCCCGCACCACCTCGCGCCTGCGCCGCATCTGGTAGAGCCCGGCGACGAAGCTCAGGTTCTCCTCGATCGTCAAGTCCTCGTAGAACGAGAACTTCTGCGTCATGTAGCCGACCTCGCGCTTGATCGCGCCGCGCTCGGTGAGGATGTCGTGGCCCAGCACCCGCCCCGAGCCGCCGTCGGGCTGCAGAAGCCCGCACATCAGCCGGATGGTCGTGGTCTTGCCCGAGCCGTTGGGTCCGAGGAAACCCGCGATCTCGCCCTTCGCCACGCTCAGCGACACCCGGTCCACCACGGTCCGCTCGCCGAAGCGCTTGGTCAGCTCCGAAACCTCGATGGCGGGGGTGCTCACTGGCCGTCTCCCGCCAGTCTCACGTCGACGATCTGACCGGGCTTCAGCGTGCTGTCCCCCTCGGGCCGGGCCTCGATCAGGTAGACCAGCTTCTGGCGGTTCTCGAGCGAGTAGATCACCGGCGGCGTGAACTCCGCCGCGTCCGAGATGTAGGTCACCCGCGCGGTCTGGCCCCCGGCGCAGCCGTCGCAATTCACCGCCAGCAGCGTGCCCACCGCGACATGGGAGAACTCGGTCTCGGGCACGTAGAGCCGCAGCTTCACCCCGCCCTCGGCCAGCATCGAGAGCACCGGCGCCGAGGGGCCCGCGATCTCGCCCTCGCGGCGGATGACATCGAAGATCCGGCCCGGCGCGGGTGCGGTCAGCGAACGCTGGTCGAGATCCCAGGCCGCCTTGTCCCGGGCCGCCTGCGCGCCCTCGAGCGCGGCCTCGGCGGCGGCGATCTCGTGGGCACGGGCGGGCAGGCGCGCCACTGCGAGCTCGGCCTCGATCTGGGCCACCTGCGCATCGGCGACCTTGGCGGCGGTCACCGCGTCGTCGCGCTGGCTCTCGGTCACCGCCCCGCGCGAGGCAAGGCTGACCATGCGCTGCTCGGTGCGGGCGGCGTCTTCGGACTGGGCCCGGGCCGAGGCGAGCGTGGCCTCGATGGCCTGGATCTCTGCCGGGCGCTTGCCCTCCTGCAGGTCCATGAGACGACTGCCGGCCTCGGCCAGCGCCGCCTCGGTCTGCGCCAGCGCGATCTCGGCGTCGCGTCGCTCCATCGCCACCAGCGGCGCGCCCTCGGCCACGGTGTCGCCGCTCGCCACCGCGATGCTGCGCACCTGCGCCGTGGCGACGGGGGCGATCAGGGTGAAGTCACCCTCGACGTAGCCCGTGGCCAGCGGCCCCGGCTCGGCGCAGGCGGAGAAGAGTGTCGCCGCAAAGGGCAGCACACAGAGAAACCCGGTCATCTCCGGCTCCTTTCGATGGCGGTGCGCATCTGCGCCACCAGCGCTTCGGCAATGAGGTCGGTCTCGACATCGCCGACGCTCTCCCAGTCCATGATCCGGCGCACCACCGGCTGGCCGACGCGGAAATACAGCGCCTGCCCCACCATGGCGAAGACCGCGAGCTTCACCTCGTCCGCCCCGGCGGGCTGCCCCGTGGCGATCGACCAGAGCTGGCAGAGCTCGCGATGCTTGGGCGCGACGATGTGGTCGTGCAAAAGCTGCGCCGTGGTTTCCGAGGCGTTCATCTCGCGCACGAGAAAGCCCACCATGCTGCGCGCCGCGTCGCCACGCACCAGCATCCCCACCAGCCCCCTCAATGTCCGTTCGAGGCACGCGACGGCTGCCTCGGGGCTCAGCCCCTCGTGGTCGCGCGGCACGCCCACGGCCTGCGCGATGCGCTCGGCCGCGGCGCGGGCGCAGGCCTCGTGCAGCCCGGCCTTGCCGCCGAAGTGATAGGCGATGGAGGCGACATTGGTGCCTGCCCGCTCGGCCAGCCGCCGGGTGCTGGTCGCGGCATAACCCTCGGCCCCGAAAAGCTCGAACCCCGCGTCGATGAGATTGGCGCGGGTGGTCTCGGCGGAATTGCCCGATTCGGGCGGGAGGGCTTTCTGGGTCATGCCTCTCTTTAATCAATCGTTTGATTGAATTCAACCAAGGCGATTTCTTGCGGACTCGAGACCGTCATCCGGGCGTGCTATCGATCGCACAGGACGCCACGTCACCCGCGCGGCTTGCGTTCGGTCAAAGTGATCCCCCGGGAAACGTGTCACACCCGGGGCGCGAATGGAGGAGCCATGAGACACGCCGGAAACCCCACCCCCGAAGACACCCAGGCCCCGGTCGCAACTGTCGCAACTGTCGAGCCCCACAGGCACGACACCATCGACCGTGCCTTCCACGCCACCCTCGGCAGCCTGACCGGGGGCCTGTCGCCCATGGCGCTCGCAACCGCGTGGTACGACTGGGCCGTCCACCTCGCCGGATCCCCAGCAAAACAGGCCGAACTGCACGAGAAGGCCGTCGCCAACGCCGCCCGCGCGCTGCAGGCCGGCGCAACCTGCGCCCTCGCGCCCGAGGGCCGGGGCTGCGCCGAGATGGCCGCCGACCGCCGCTTCCGCAGCCCGGACTGGCGGCAGTACCCGTTCAACCTTTACGCCCAGCTCTTCCTGCTGACCGAGGACTGGTGGAACGCCGCGACCACCGGCGTGCCCGGCGTGGCCCCGCGCCACGAGCAAATGACCAATTTCGCCGCCCGCCAGACGCTCGACATGATGGCGCCGTCGAACTTCGCACTGACCAACCCGGTGGTGCTTGAGCGGACCAAGGCCGAACGCGGCGCCAACCTCGTGCGCGGCCTCCACAACCTGCTCGAGGATTTCGCCCGCTACGCCGAGGACGCCCCGCCGGACACCGGCAGCTACGAGGTCGGGCGCAACCTCGCCGTGACGCCCGGCGAGGTGATCCACCGCAACCGCCTGATGGAGTTGATCCGCTATCGCCCGGTGACCGAAACGGTGAAGGCCGAGCCGCTGCTGATCGTGCCGGCGTGGATCATGAAATACTACATCCTCGACCTTTCGGCCCATAACTCCATGGTGCGCTACCTCGTGGAGCAGGGGTTCGAGGTCTACATGGTTTCGTGGCTGAACCCGGGCGCCGACGAGGCGGACCTGTCGATGGAGGATTACGTCCGGCTGGGCGTGCTCGAGGCGCTCGACGTCATCGGCCGCGCGGTGCCGGACCAGAAGGTGCACGCGGCGGGCTACTGCCTTGGCGGCACGCTGCTCTCCATTGCCGCGGCCAGCATGGCGCGGGACGGCGACGACCGGCTGGCGAGCATGACGCTGCTCGCGGCACAGGTGGATTTCACCGAGGCCGGAGAGATCACGCTTTTCATCGACGACAGCCAGGTCGCCTTCCTCGAGGACATCATGGCCGAGCAGGGCTATCTCGGCTCCAACCAGATGGCCGGGGCCTTCCAGATGCTGCGTTCGAACGACCTGATCTGGTCGCGCACCATCCACGACTACCTGCTGGGCGAGCGCGGCGGCATGAACGACCTGATGGCGTGGAACGCCGACGCGACGCGCATGCCGGCGCGGATGCACTCCGACTACCTGCGCGACCTCTTCCTCGACAACCTGCTGGCGCTTGGCCGCTACAAGGTCGGCGGCAGCACCGTGTCTCTCGAGGATATCGAAATCCCGGTCTTTGCCGTGGGCACCGAGAAGGACCACGTTGCGCCGTGGAAATCGGTCTGGAAGATCAACCGCTTCGCCGACGGCGAGAACACCTTCCTGCTGACCAGCGGCGGCCACAACGCCGGCATCGTCTCAGAGCCCGGCCATCCCCGGCGGCAGTACCGCATCGGTGCCGTGACCGGCCACGCCGAAGAGGCGGAGCACTGGCTCGCGCACCACGACCCGGTCGAGGGATCGTGGTGGCCGGAATGGACGAAATGGCTCGACGGACGCTCCACCGGCACGCGCCCCGCGCTTGCGGAGACGCTGCCCGCCCTCGAACCGGCGCCGGGGCGCTACGTCTTCGGCTGACCGGAGCCGGGGAACCAGATGCGGGCCGTCAGCTCTGCCATGCGGCCCGCATGGGCGCGGTAATCCTTGACCGCCTTCTGCCAGAACGCCGCCTGGATGCCGATCAGCTCGGACGGGTTGTTGCAATGCATCGCGCGGTGATGGGTTTCGACATCCTGCCGCACGCGGTCGGCGTAGAAGCTCTGCATCTCGCTGCCCAGGTCGAGCCACGCGTCCATCGCGGCGGTCACCGCGTAGGGCTCGAGATCCCAGCGAATCCGGAATTCATCCGGTTGCGCATCGGGCTTGAGCCGGCCTGTCGGGGTGAACATGTTCATTTTGGGGCCTCCTCCCTTCGATGATCCCGAATTGTACCACAGGCGAGGCGAGTCGCCCTTGATTACGGTCATGGAAGGGGGGCCGCCCGCATGGCATTCACGACGGGCAGGAGTGCCCCATGAGCCAGGATCAGACAGAGGCCATCGCCTTTCTCTCGGACCCCGCCAACCACGCGGGCGACGAGGTGCGCCACGTGCAGACCCACGGCGCCCACGTCTTCCTCGCCGGGCCGGACGCCTACAAGATCAAGCGGGCGGTGCGGTACGACTACCTCGATTTCTCGACCCTGCCGCTGCGACACGACATGCTCGCCCGCGAGCTCGAGCTGAACCGCCCCACCGCGCCCGAGATCTACCGCGACCTCGTCCCGCTTGTGCGCGCGGCGGATGGCGGGCTCGCGCTCGGCGGCGATGGCAAGGTGGTGGAATGGGTGCTGCGCATGGCGCGCTTTCCAACCGAGGACGAACTCTCGGCGGTGGCCGAGCGCGGCGATCTCGACGACGCACTGGCAGAGGCGCTCGGCACCGAGGTGCAGGCCTATCACGCCCGTGCGCCCCGTCGCGATGCAGATGGAGCGGCGCTGATGGCGGCCATCGTGACCGAGCTCGAGGACGCCTTCGCCGGCATGACCGAGGACCTCGGCCCCGGGCCCGTCTCGCGGTTCCACGCCACCGCCCGGCCCCTGCTCGGGCAGCTCTCCCCGCTGCTGCGCGACCGTGCGGGGGACGGCCACCTGCGCCGCGCCCATGGCGATCTCTACCTCAACAACATCGTGCGCATCGGTGGGCGGCCGGTGCTCTTCGACGCGCTGGAGTTCGACGAGACGCTCGGCACCTGCGACGTGCTCTACGACCTCGCCTTCCTCGTGATGGACCTGCGGCACCGGCATCTCGACCGCGCCGCCTGCCTCACCCTCGACGCGTGGCTCTTCGCCGCCGGAGGGGCCGAGGACGCGGGCCTTGCCGCCCTGCCCTTCTTCATGGGCATCCGCGCCGCGATCCGCGCCATGGTCGAGGTCCAGACCGGGCGCGCCGCGGGCGGGGCGGCAGAACACGCGGCCCGGGCGCGGGAGTTCCTCGACGACGCGCTGGTAGTCTTCGCCCCTCTCCCGCCGCGGTTGCTGGCGATCGGCGGACTCTCGGGCACCGGCAAGACCACGCTGGCGCGCGACCTCGCGCCGCTGCTCGCGCCCACGCCCGGGGCCGTGCACCTGCGCAGCGACCTCGAACGCAAGCGCCTCGCCGGGGCCGCGCCGCTCGAACACCTGCCGCCCGGAGCCTACACCCCCGCCGCAACCCGCGCGGTCTATGACCGACTGCTGGGCCGCGCCGAAACGCTGCTGGGCGCCGGGCGCAGCGTGTTGCTGGATGCCACCTGGCTCGCCCCCTCCGAACGGGCCGATGCCGAGGCGCTGGCGCAGCGCGCCGGGGTCCCGTTCTCGGCGCTCTGGCTCGAGGCGGACACCGGCACCCTGCAAGACCGCGTCGCGGGCCGTCGCCAAGACGCTTCGGATGCCACACAGGAGGTTGTCGCAAGGCAGGCGCTGCACGCCCGCGTGCCGGAACACTGGCTCCGCATCGATGCGTCCAGATCCCCCGGGGATACGCTGCTGGACAGCCGGACCGCGCTGGGGCTGTGACCGGCTACTCGTCCTCGGCGCGGTTTGCCAGGCGCTCGAGCTTGCCCATGCGGTAGAGCTTCACCTCGCGAACGAGGCGGAGCGTCGGCTTGGCCATGAAGAACAGCGAGCCCACGGTGAAAAACCAGACCCCCGGGATTTCCCAGGCCGGGGAAAAGAACATCACCGAGCCCACAGTGAAACAAAGCGCGGCGGAAAAGTCCACGAGGGTGTAGACCAGTTCGAACCGGGCATAGACGCGGCGCGTCTCAGGCGTACGCTCGCGGTTGGCATGGTTGAAGAGTTTCATGTCGCGGGCGGCTCCTTCGTCTGCTTGGTCATGCGGATCGACAACTTGCACCGGATGCCTGCAAAGGACCACCCGCGCGCTGCCGATCCCATGGGGCTGAACGCACAAGCGCCCCCGCCGGATCCTAGCGCGACAGACCGCCCCGGATGGTCGGCACGTCCAGCGCCGCAAAGCCGTAGTTGCGCAGCCAGCGCAGATCGCTGTCGAAGAAGGCGCGCAGGTCGGGGATGCCGTACTTCAGCATCGCGATGCGGTCGATGCCCATGCCGAAGGCAAAGCCCTGCCACTGGCTCGGGTCGATGCCGCCGGCCTCGAGCACCTTGGGGTGCACCATGCCCGAGCCCAGCACCTCGAGCCAGTCGTCGCCCTCGCCCACGGTGACCGAGCCGTCCTTCCACTGGCACTGGATGTCCACCTCGGCCGAGGGCTCGGTGAACGGGAAGTGCGAGGCGCGGAAGCGGGTCTTCACCTGCGTACCGAAATAGGCCGAGAAGAACTCTTCCAGCACCCACTTGAGGTTGGCCATCGAGATGTTCTTGTCGATGGCGAGGCCCTCGACCTGGTGAAACATCGGCGTGTGGGTCTGGTCGTAGTCGGCGCGATAGACGCGGCCCGGGCAGATGATGCGCAGCGGCGCGCCATGCTGTTCCATCGAGCGGATCTGCACCGGCGAGGTGTGGGTGCGCAGCACGTGCGGCGGACGCTCGTCGTCCTCGGCGCGGTGCATGTAGAAGGTGTCCATCTCGGCCCGCGCGGGGTGGTGGCCGGGGATGTTCAGCGCGTCGAAGTTGTACCAGTCCTGCTCGATCTGCGGGCCCTCCGCCACGGCAAAGCCCATGTCGGCGAAGATCGCGGTGCATTCTTCCCAGACCTGGCTCACCGGATGGATCGAGCCCTGACGGCGGCCACGGCCGGGCAGCGTCACGTCGAGCCACTCGGCGGCGAGACGGTCGTTCAGCGCCGCATCGGCCAGTGCCACCTTCTTGGCGGCGAGCGCGCTGTTGATCTCGTCCTTCAGCGCGTTGAGCTTCGGCCCCATGATCTGGCGCTCTTCCGGGCTCATCTTGCCGAGACTCCGCATCTCGAGGCTGATCTCGCCCTTCTTGCCAACGGCCTGCACGCGCAGCTCTTCGAGCGTCGCCTCGTCGGAGGCGGCGGCGATCAGGTCGATATACTTGTCGCGCAAGGAATCCATCTTGGCACCCTCGGATCTGTCTTTGCCGCATCCACCTATCGGCGCAGGCGTCCGGACGCAAGCACCGACACCCCAGCGGGCGATTGCGCGCGACACGGCAAGCGGCTAGAACACCAGCGCGCATGGCCCGTTAGCTCAACTGGATAGAGCAGCCGACTTCTAATCGGCAGGTTGAGGGTTCGAGTCCTTCACGGGTCGCCAGCGCCCTTCCCGCAACGCAGCTCCGCCGCGTACCGCCCGGCGGGCCGGTCGAAACTGGCTTGCGCGCTCGTCGGGCGCATGGTTAGTTACGTTATAACATTACACACTCTCATTCACGGAGTCCCCCATGCCAGCCACGGATTCGCGCCTGCCCGTCACCGTCCTGTCGGGCTTTCTCGGTGCCGGAAAGACCACGCTTCTCAATGACGTGCTGAACAACCGCGACGGACGGCGGGTCGCGGTGATCGTCAACGACATGTCCGAGGTGAACATCGACGCCGACCTCGTCCGCGACGGCGGCGCCGATCTCAGCCATACCGAGGAGAAGCTTGTCGAGATGTCGAACGGCTGCATCTGCTGCACCCTGCGCGACGACCTTCTGCAGGAGGTGCGGCGCCTCGCCGAGGAGCGGCGCTTCGACTACCTGCTGATCGAGAGCACCGGCATCGCCGAGCCCCTGCCCGTCGCCGCCACCTTCGATTTCCGCGACGAGCGCGGCCAGAGCCTCGCGGACGTGGCGCGGCTCGACACCATGGTGACCGTGGTCGACACCGTGAACCTGCTGAAGGATTACGCGAGTCACGATTTCATCCGCGACCGGGGCGAGAGCCTCGGCGAGGGCGACGACCGCACGCTGGTGGACCTGCTGGTGGACCAGATCGAGTTCGCCGACGTGGTGGTGCTGAACAAGGTCACCGACGCGGGCGCGGACAGGCGCGACGCGGCACGGCTCATCGTCACCGCGCTGAACCCGGACGCGGTGATCCTCGAGACCGACTACGGCCATGTCCCGCAGGAGCGCATCTTCGACACGGGGCTCTTCGATTTCGAGCAGGCGCACCTGCACCCTATGTGGGCCAAGGAGCTCTACGGGTTCGAGGACCACGTGCCCGAGACCGAGGAATACGGCGTCACCTCCTTTGTCTACCGGGCGCGGCGGCCGTTCCATCCGCAGCGCGTGCACGACGTTCTGAACGGGCCGCTGCCGGGCGTAATCCGGGCCAAGGGGCACTTCTGGGTGGCGACCCGCCCGGACTGGCTGGCCGAGTTCTCGCTGGCCGGTGCGCTGAGCAGCATCCGTCCCATGGGCATGTGGTGGGCGACCGTCCCGTCCGAGCGCTGGCCCGATCACCCGCAGGCGCTCGACTATCTGCGGCAGCACTGGCTGGAGCCCTTCGGCGACCGCCGGCAGGAGCTGGTCTTCATCGGTGCGGGGATGGACCGGGCGGCGATCACCGCCGCGCTGGACGCGGCGCTGGTGGGCGACGCCGAGCGCTTCGAGCCGCAGCAATGGCAGGACCTGCCCGACCCCTTTCCCGCCTGGCGCCGCGCGCCGCAGGCAGCATGAGCATGGAGAGGGCGGGCCCGGAGCGGAGCAATGCCCGCAGCTCGCTCCGCCGCCGCAGGCGCACGGGCGACCCGATGGCAGCTTATGACCGGCTGCCGCCCGAGCTGCGGCTCTGGCTGGCCGAGGCCGCCCTGCCCTGGTCGGCGGGTTCCGCGCTGCGGGTCTGGAGCAAGGCGCTGCGGGCCTGCGGTGGTGACACCGCCGAGGCCCGGCGGCAGCTTTCGCACCTCGAGCGTCGGCGCCTGTCCGAGGACGCCCCGCGCATCTGGGGCACGCGCCACCCGATCAGCGCCGAGCGTCCGGCCTGAGGCCGCGGCGCAGTCACCCGGACAAGAAAAAACCGCGCCCGGGACAGCCCGGACGCGGTTTCAAGTTCTGCAGGGGTGCGGCGCTTACGCGGCCAGCGCGCCCTTGGCCTGCTCGACGATGGCACCGAATGCTTCGGGCTCGTGCACGGCCAGATCGGCGAGAACCTTGCGGTCCACTTCGATCCCGGCCTTGGTCAGGCCGTTGATGAACTTCGAGTAGGTCAGCGCTTCGTCGTGCGCGCGCACAGCAGCGTTGATCCGTTGGATCCACAGGGCGCGGAAGTTGCGCTTCCGGTTCTTGCGGTCGCGGGTCGCGTACTGGTTCGCCTTGTCGACGGCCTGGGCTGCAACCTTGAAGGTGTTCTTGCGACGGCCGTAGTAGCCTTTCGCCTGATCCAGAACCTTCTTGTGACGGGCGTGGGTGACGGTACCACCTTTGACTCGTGCCATGTGTCTAGCCTCCTATCAGCGGTCGTAGGGCATGTAGCCCTTGACGATTTTCGCGTCGGGGGCCGACAGCGTGGTGGTGCCGCGAGCGTCGCGGATGAACTTCGTGGTGCGCTTGATCATGCCGTGGCGCTTGCCAGCCTGACCTGCGATGACCTTGCCGGTCGCAGTCACCTTGAAGCGCTTCTTGGCGCTCGACTTCGTCTTCATCTTGGGCATTTCCGTCTCCTTGACGTCTTGCGGTGAACGCGCGACTCGGCATGCCACAGTGAGCCGGCCACGCGGTAGGAGGCGCCCCTATAGGCCGCGGCGCCTTCCGATGCAAGGGGGCTTCCGGGGCGCGGGCGCCCTGCCCGACAACCGTAGCGGGATCAGCCGCCCAGCTTCTCCTGCAGCTCGTTCATCATCTCTGCGGCCTCGTTCGTCAAGGCGTCCAGGTCGACCTTGGTGAGCTCACCATCGGCCTTGTGGATCTCTCCGCCGATCATCACGAAGCGCACGTTGTCCGGCCCGGCCTTGCGGGTGAGCTCGATGTCCGGGGGGAGCTTGCCGGTTTCGTCCAGCCCCTCGGTCGAGATCGCGATGAGGTCCGCAGGCCCGCCCTTGACCAGCGTGCCCACACCATCGGGCGCCTGAACGGCCAGCGCGCCCGCGCGGGTCGCCCAGTCGAACACCGTGGCGCCGTTGATCGCCTCTTCGCCCATGGTCTCGTCCGCCGCCTCGGCGACAAGGCGCATGACGGTGAACATGTCGGCCGCGCCCTCGGGCCCGGTGGTGCCGACCCCCACGCCCATGTTGAGCCCGGCCTCGCGCATGGCGCCGATGTCCGGCGCACCGAAGTCCATCGCAGCCTCGGTCGTCGGCGCGACGATGAGCGGGCTACCGGCCTCGGCCAGTCGCGCGAGGTCCTCCGCCGGGGCCGAGGTCACGTGCACCACCTGCACGTCCGCGCCCAGCATCCCCTGCTCGGACATCGCCTGAACGTTGTGCAGCTCCGCCGCGCCCTGCGAGCCTCCCATGTGGAAGGAGACCGGCAGGCCGTACCCGCGCGCCTTGGAGATCTCTTCCTGCAGCACCTCGGGCGTCGAGCTGTCGGGCCCGCGCAAAGCCACGCCAAGGCCGACGGGGCCGTGCTCCCAGGTCGAGACCGTGTCGCGCAGGTCGTCGAGGTCCATCGGCTTGTCATGAGAGCCGGCGTGCGGGTATCCGTAGTTGAACCGCCCGCCAAGGCCCGAGTCTCGCATCGCCCCGACCTCGGCATCGGCGTGCTCGGGCGAGACCACGTTGTCGGCCCAGTTGTTGACCCAGGTGATGCCCGAGTTGACCGCGAGCGCCGCGGCCAGCTCGACCGAAAGGGCCGAGGCTTCGGGCGTCCAGACCTCGGCCAGCGCGTCCATGGTTTCGGCGCTGTCGTCTCCGAGTCCGCGGGCGATGGCGCTCCACATGTGCGAGTGCCCATCCACCAGCCCCGGGGTGATGAGCAAGCCGCTGAGGTCGATAACCTCGGCACCCTCGGCCTTGAGTTCGGGCGCGATGGCGGCGATGCGGTCCCCCTCGATGAGGATCTCGAGCCTCAGGGGGTTGGTCCAGCCGCCCTCCATGGTGATCACTTCGGCCCCGGTGAGAAGCGTGCGCTGGGGGGGGCTGCGCGTTGGCTAGCGCGGGGATGAACATCCCGGCGATGGCTGCAGTCCTGAGAAGCATCTGGAAGAGCCCTTGGATGAAGTGGCGACTCTGATCCAATGGGCGGGGCGCGCGTGACGTTCCGGCCGATCACGCGGGCGTGAGCGGCCGTGACTTTCCCGGCATCGCTGTCGTGTGAGGGTAAAGTGGGAACGCAGGCGGCCCGTCAAACGCGAAGGGACGGCGCCGCCAGCGCGCGCCCTCGGGGCGTTGCGAGCCCCCCGCAGGAACGGGGGGCCGCAGGATCGGAGATCACTCCGGGTCGGTGGAGTAGATCAGGCGCTCGTCGCAGGGCGCGACGCGCAGGATGTTGGTGGTGCCGGGCATGTTGAAGGGCACGCCCGCGGTCACCACGATCTGGTCCTCGGAGCCGGCATAGCCCTGCGCCCGCGCGGCGCGAGCCGCGTTGACCACCGCCTGCTTGAAGCGCTCGAGCTCGCCGGTCATCACGCAGTTCACGCCCCAGGTCAGCGACAGGCGGCGCGCGGTGCCGCGCAGCGATGTCATGGCGATGATCGGAACCCTCGGACGCTCGCGCGCGACCTTGGCCACCGTGGTGCCCGAGGAGGTGAAGCAGCAGATCACCTTGATGTTCGCGGTCTCGGCAATCTCGCGCGCGGCGGCAACGATGCCGTCGGCGACGCTTGCACGGTCGATGTTGCGGCTGGCCTCGATGACCTCGGTGTAGGTCGGGTCCTTCTCGACGCCCACGGCCACGTTGTTCATCGTGGTCACCGCCTCGACAGGGTACTGACCGGCTGCGGATTCCGCCGAGAGCATCACCGCGTCGGCGCCCTCGTAGATGGCGGTCGCCACGTCCGAGACCTCGGCCCGGGTGGGCATCGGGCTCTCGATCATCGACTCGAGCATCTGGGTGGCGACGATCACCGGCTTGCCGGCCTTGCGGCACATGCGGATCAGGCGCTTCTGGATCGGCGGGACGTTCTGCACCGGCAGCTCGACGCCGAGGTCACCGCGGGCGACCATGACGCCGTCGGAGACCTCAAGGATCTTCTCGAAGGACTTCACCGCGGCGGGCTTCTCGATCTTCGACAGGATCGCGGCGCGGCCGTCGGCCAGCTTGCGGGCCTCGATCACGTCCTCGGGGCGCTGCACGAAGCTCAGCGCCAGCCAGTCGACGCCGAGCGCAGCGGCGAACTCGAGATCCTTGCGGTCCTTCTCGGACAGCGCCGCCAGCGGCAGCACGACGTCGGGCACGTTCACACCCTTGCGGTTCGAAATCGTCCCGCCCGCCTCGATGACGCAGTTGGCGAAATCCTTGCCGCATTCCTCGACCCGGAGACGGATCTTGCCGTCGTTCACCAGAAGATGCGCCCCCACGCCGATGGCCTGGAAGATCTCGGGGTGCGGCAGGCAGACCCGCCGCTTCGTGCCCGGCGCCTTGTCGAGATCGAGGCGGAAGGTCTCGCCCCATTCCAGCTCTTCCTCGCCGTTCTCGAACTCGCCGACGCGGAGCTTCGGCCCCTGCAGGTCGGCGAGGATGGCGATGGGGCTGTCGAGGTCCTTCTCGACCTGCCGGATCGCGCGGTGCAGCTTGGTGATGTCCTCGTGGCTGCCGTGGCTCATGTTGAGACGGAAGACATCGGCGCCCGCCTCGTGCAGCGTGCGGATCATCTCGTAGGTGTTGCTGGAGGGTCCCAGCGTGGCCACGATCTTGACTTTGCGCAAACGTCTCATTGTCCGTCTCCCTGCTCCGGCTTCTTCCTGGCGCCGACCGTCGCCTGACATGATCTTCAATCAGTTACCGCTAACGCCCGGTTGACGGTATTGCCCAATTCCATTCGCCACGCAACTGCTCTAAGTGTGCGTGACGGAACAACACAAAATCATGACCTACACGCCATATCACATCGAGGGCGCCGACCGCGGCGGCCGTTTCCTTGTCACCTGCGATCATGCGAGCAATACCGTGCCGCCCGATCTCGGGGGAACCCTTGGCCTGCCTGCCGAGGACATGCGCAGGCACATTGCCTATGATGTAGGCGCTCTCGGTCTGGCGCGCGCTCTGGCGGCGTCGCTCGACTCGCCGCTGATCTGGGCGGACTTCTCGCGGTTGGTGATCGATCCCAACCGCGGCGAGGACGACCCGACGCTGCTGATGCGCCTCTACGACGGCTCGGTGATCCCGGGAAACCGCCACGCCTGCGCCGAGGAACGCGGCCGCAGGCTCGACGCCTATCACCGCCCCTACCACCGCGCGCTCGAGACGCTCGCCGCCTCGCGCAGAGAGGACGTGGCCATCGTCGCCGTGCACTCCTTTACCCGCCAGCTGCGCGGGCGCCCGACCCGGCCGTGGCACGTGGGTATCCTGCACGCGTGGGACGCGCGGCTCTCGGACCCGCTGATCGCCAGGCTCGAGGCCGAGCCCGACCTGACCGTGGGCCGCAACGAGCCCTACCCCGGGCACCTGCCCGGCGACTCGATCGACCGCCACGCCCTGAAGCACGGGCGGGTGAACACGCTGATCGAACTGCGCAACGACCTGATCGAGAGCGAACAGGCCCAGATGCACTGGGGTGCCCGGCTCGCGCCGCTGCTCGAGGCGGCGCTGGACGAGGTGCCGGAATGACGGAGGATATCATGGACGACCAGACCCGTATCGAGATCGAGGCAGCCGCCTTCCGCCGGCTGCGCCAGCACCTGATGGAAGACCGCAGGGACGTGCAGAACATCGACCTGATGAATCTCGCCGGCTTCTGCCGCAACTGCCTGGCCCGATGGTTCCAGGAAGCCGCCGCCGAGCGCGGCGTCGAGATCGGCAAGGACGAGGCGCGCGAGATCTACTACGGCATGCCCTACGACGCGTGGAAGGCCGAGCACCAGGCACCGGCGGACGACGCGAAAAAGGCCGCCTTCGAGACGGCCTTCCGGGAGAATGTCGGCAAAAAGGACTGACCCGGGCCACGGAGGCCCGGCAGCGTCCGGGCCTTACAGCTTGGAATCGCGCGCGCGCAGCTGGCGCGCGCGGGTGAGGATCGCATCCTCGATGGCGCGCACCGTGGTCGCGTCGACCGGGCCGGAGCTGGTCATCAGCGCGAGGTTCAGCGAGCGGGCGTCGAGCGCCGGGTCGGTCACGAGGATCGTCGCGCGGTAGGCACGGCCGCCACCCGGCGGCGTGCCGTAGCCGGTGGTGATGACCCCGGTGAAAGGATCCACTGAATCCACCGGCAGGAAATCCAGCACCTCGAGCGAGGCATTCCAGATGTACTTGTTCACCGCGCCGATCTCGGAGGGATCGGGACGGCTGCCGAAGATATCCCAGATTGTCGAATCCGGTTTGCCCTCGGCTCCGTAGATCTCCTGCTCGATGATCGCCTGCGAGGTCGCGGCGTTGCCGGGAGGCACGTTGCGCGTGTCAGCGCCCTGACGGTCGAACCAGCTTGCACATCCGGACAGCATCAGCGCACCGCCGGTCAGCACGACTCCGGTCGCCATTTGCACCTTGTTCATCAGCTCAAGCTCCTGCCCGTCGGTCTTGTCTGACACTCCATACCGGTCACGCCGGCGCGCGACAAGACGTCAATCCCGAATGCCCCCTAAGCCCTTGGCGGATACAGGCATGGGCCCCCGGGAAGCGTTGTGGCAATTGGGCAACTCTGCCCGCCTTGTTCGGCCAGGGGCTCAGCGACCAGTTGCAATGACGAGCTCTGAAAGCGCATAGAACCTCCATCAAGGCCGGGCTACCCGGATTGGTACGCGCCTTACGAACACATGAGGGAAACAATGAAAAAGATTCTGTTTGCTACCACCGCGCTGGTTGCAACCGCAGGCATCGCCTCGGCAGAAGTCACCCTGTCCGGCCAAGCCGAAATGGGCATCTTCAACTCGGGCTACGACCTCGCGAACCGTGAAGAGAACGACGACACCCAGTTCTTCACCGACCTCGACGTTACCTTCACCATGACCGGTGAAGCCGACAACGGCCTGACCTTCGGTGCAACCATCGACCTCGACGAAGCAGCCGACTACAACAACCCCGGCCGCTTCGAGCGTCCTGGCGACCAGGGCGGCGAGAACATGTTCGTCTCCTACGGCGGCGCCACCCTGACCATGGGTGACACCGACGGCGCTCTCGACGCACGCGTGCCGGAAATGGCGCTCGCAGGCGGCTCGCTGGCAGACGACGAAACCATCCACCTCGGCTTCAACCACTCCGACGGTTTCGACTTCGACACCGGCGGCGTCGGCCTCTCGCTGGACGGCTTCGGCGACGGCCAGATCGCTCGCTTCGACTACGCCTACCAGGGCTTCACCTTCTCGCTGTCCGGCGAGCAAGTTGCCAACGGCGCAGACGTTGATGACTTCGGCAACACCATCTGGGGCCTCGGTGTGTCCTGGAGCGGCGCTGTCTCGACCGTCGACCTGACCGTCGGCCTCGGCTACCAGACCCTGGAAGACGCAGCTGACATCACCACCGTCGCAGCAACCGCCGGCTTCGGTGGCGGCTTCTCGGCTGGCCTGACCTACACCAAAGCGAACGTCGAAGAAGAGTTCTTCGCCGACGACATCGAGCACTGGGGCATCGGCTTCGGCTACGAGATGAACGCAGTCGCAGTGGGCCTGAACTACGGTGAGTACGACGCTGGCGACTCCGGCGAGACCTCGGGCTTTGGCCTCGCAGCCAGCTACGACCTCGGCGGCGGCCTCGAAGCCCGTCTCGGCTACGGCTACTCCGACTTCGACATCGGCGGCATCGACGACGACTACGACACCTGGTCGCTCGGCCTGCGCATGAACTTCTGATCTCTCCGGAGATTGGTTGAGGGAAGAGCGGGCTTTGGCCCGCTCTTTTCTTTTTCGGGGATGGCCCATCGCTGTCCCCACCCGACCGCCAAGGTCAACCGCGACGGTCACGGGCCAGAAGGACGCCTTCCGATGAGCGGCGAAAGACGCCTCGACGTGCTGCTTCAGAGCCTTTCGGCCCAGTTGGCGGACGAGCTCTTCGTCTTCGCCACCGTCCCTCCCGGCCCCCTGCCCGCAGGCCTTGCCCCGCGCATGACGCTCCACGAGGCCGAGGGCGTGACGCTGATCCTGCCCCGCGACGAGGCCGAGGCGCACGGGCTCGAGCACGGCTTTCCCTGCCGGATGATCACCCTCACCGTCCATTCCTCGCTCGAGGCGGTCGGCTTCATCGCCCATATCGCCACGCGGCTGGCCGCGGCGGGCATCAGCGTGAACCCTGTGTCGGGCTTCTGCCACGATCACCTCTTCGTGCCGGACGGCCGCGAGGCCGAGGCGCTCGGGATCCTCGAATCTGTCGCCGGAGAGTTCCAGTCCCGCGCATGATGGCGTAGGTCTCGTTCCAGCGCCGTGCCCCGGCTCGGTCGCCGCCACCCCGCGATTCCGCAAGTCACCGAGGCCCCCTCGCCCATGCTGCCCCTGTCGAAACAGATGACGACCCGGCTCCTGCAGGACGCCAAGAGCCACATGGCCCACGGCCGCCTCGCGCAGGCCCGCGCCGCCTTTACCCAGCTCGCGCTGGCCGCGCCCAAGCAGGCAGAGTTCCCCTACGAGCTCTCCCGCATCGCCTTCGAGGAGGGCGACCGCGAGGCCTGTCTCGGCCAGCTGCGCAAGGCCGTGGCGCTGGCGCCCACGCATCCGCAACTGACCCGCCACGCTGCCGATCGCTTCCGCCATCTGGGCGCCAGCGACGACGCGCTGGCCGCCTATGACCGCCTGATCGCCGGGGGCACCGACCCGCTCGGCAGCGAGGCCGACAAGGCGCATTACCTCCAGCTCCTCGGGCGCTTCGACGAATCCGAGAAGATCTTCCGCCGCCTGCTCAGGAAGCACCCTGCCGAGGCACAGCTTTACCGCATCTTCCTTGCCGCCAAGAAGATCGACGCGACCGACCCGCTGCTGCCCGCGATGGAGAAACTCTGGGCGCGCAAGGACCTGCCCGACGCGCCGCGCATCCACCTTGGCTATGCGCTCGGAAAGGCCCTGGAAGAGACCGGCAGGCC
The DNA here is from genome assembly GCF_900102075.1 of Salipiger thiooxidans. GTDB lineage: Bacteria > Pseudomonadota > Alphaproteobacteria > Rhodobacterales > Rhodobacteraceae > Salipiger > Salipiger thiooxidans. The sequence continues at coordinate 36,526 of NZ_FNAV01000013.1, forward strand.
CGAGCGTGCCTTCGCCTGCTTCGCCCGCGCCAACGCCCTGCAGCGCAAGGGCGCGCCCTTCGACGCCGAGGCGCAGGAGCGCGAGTTCGCGGGTGTCCGTGCCGCGCAGGAAGGGCTCATCGGCCTGCCGCCTCTCGAAGGCGCCCCCACCGACGGCCCGCGCCCGATCTTCGTCACCGGCATGCCGCGCTCGGGCACCACGCTGGTCGAACGCATCCTTGCCGCGCACGGCGAGGTCGCCGCGGGGGGCGAGCTCGGCATCGCGCTTCGGCTGGCCTACGGGCAGTTCGACGTGGGCGAGGCCATGCGCCCGCTGGACAGGGAACCGCCGGAGCGGCTCCGCGCCTTCGCCGAGCGTTACACCCGGCTCGTGCGCCGCGACATCCCCGGCCAGACGCCGGTGATCACCGACAAGTCGATCCTGTCGCACCTGCTGGTAGGGCTGCTGCGCCACACGCTGCCCGGCGCGCGGATCATCGTGGTCCAGCGCGACCCGCGCGACATCGCCGTGTCGATCTTCCGCAATTTCTTCGCCACCGGTACCCACCGCTACGCCAACGACCTCGCCGACATCGCGGGCACCATCCAGCGCTTCCGGCGCAACGTCGCGTTCTGGAAGGAACGCCTGCCCGGCGTCGTGCACGAGATCCGCTACGAGGAACTGGTCGCCGACCCCGAGCCGCAGTCACGGGCGCTGGTCGCGGCTGCCGGTCTTGACTGGCAGGACGCCTGCCTCGACTTCTACAAGAGCCGCGACGCCGTGAAGACGCTGAGCGTCAGCCAGGTGCGCCAACCGATCTACCGCAGCTCCGCCCGCGCCTGGACGCGCTACGAGCGCGAGCTGCAACCCTTCATCGAAGCCTGGGGAGACGAGCCATGGGACTGAGCGACATCCGAGACCGCATTGCAAAAGCCGAGGCCGATGCCGGCCGCGCCCCGGGCTCGGTCGAGCTCATCGCGGTGAGCAAGGTCCAGCCGCTGGAACGGGTCGAAGCGGTGCTCGAGGAGGGCCACCGGCTCTTCGGCGAGAACAAGGTGCAGGAGGCGCGCGGCAAGTGGCCCGAGTTCATGAGCCGCTTCGAGGGCGTCTCGGTGCATCTCATCGGCCCGCTGCAGACCAACAAGGCGCGGCAGGCGATGGAGCTGTTCTCGGCCATTCACTCGGTCGACCGCCCCAAGCTCGCGACCACCATAGCGCGGCTGGCGCAGGAGATGGGCCAGTGTCCCGACCTGTTCCTGCAGGTGAACACCGGAGAAGAGCCGCAGAAGGCCGGCGTCCTGCCCGCCGAGGCCGACGCCTTCATCGCCGAGGTCCGGGCGCTCGACCTGCCGGTGAAGGGGCTGATGTGCATCCCCCCCGCCGAGGAGACCCCCTCGCTGCACTTCGCGCTGCTCGCCAAGATCGCAGAGCGCAACGGGCTGACGGGGCTGTCGATGGGCATGAGCTCGGATTTCGAGGAGGCCATCGCGCTTGGCGCGACCCATGTGCGCGTGGGCTCGGCGATCTTCGGGGAACGCGACTACGGCTGAGGCGGCGGCAGAGGCGGGAGCGCCCTTCCCCGCGCCCCGCGACGCGGTGTGACCGAAACACCGGCACCGGTGCCGCGGCAAGGCGCGCAATGTCTCGCCCCACCTTGCGCCCGACCACACGGAGAGCTAGGCCTTCGCCCATGCGGATCATCCGGGATTATCAATACGTCGAGCCCCAGGACCGGGGCGCCAGCGTCGCCATCGGGAACTTCGATGGCGTCCACCTCGGCCATCAGGCGGTGATCCGCATGGCGCGCGAGGCCGGCGGCGGCGCGCCCTGCGGCGTGCTCACCTTCGAGCCCCACCCGCGCGAGTATTTCGCCCCCGACTCCCCGCCGTTCCGGCTGATGTCGCCCGAGGCGCGCACCTCGCGGCTCGAGAAGCTGGGCGTCGAGCGGCTCTACGAGCTGAACTTCAACAGCGCACTTGCCGCCCTCACCCCCGAGGAATTCGCCCGTCGGGTGATTTCCGAAGGACTCGGGCTCAGGCACGTGGTCGTCGGCGCCGATTTCTGCTTCGGCAAGAACCGCGCCGGGGACGTGGACGACCTCAAGCGCTTCGGGGTCGAGATGGGCTTCGGCGTGACCGTGGCCGAGATCCTCGAACATCGCGGCGGGCAGGTGAGCTCCACCGCGATCCGCAAGGCTCTGACCGACGGCAACCCGCGTGAGGCGGCGGCGCAGCTCGGCCACTGGCACCGCATCGAGGGCGTCGTGGTCGGCGGCGAACAGCGCGGCCGCGAGCTGGGCTACCCCACCGCCAACATGTCCATCGAAGGGCTGCACCCCCCCAGGCAGGGCGTCTACGCGGTCGTGGTCGAGGTCATCACCGGCGAGCACAAGGGCAACTACCACGGCGCGGCCTCGCTCGGGGTGCGGCCGATGTTCGGTGAGAACACCCCCAACCTCGAGACCTTCATCTTCGACTTCAAGGGCGATCTCTACGGCGCCACGCTGTCCGTGGGCCTCGTCGAATACCTCCGCCCCGAGCAGAAGTTCGACGGGCTCGACGCGCTGATCACCCAGATGGACGCGGATTGCGCCCGGGCCCGCGAGATTCTCGAGGCACTATGAGCGACCCCATCGACCGCAACGGGCTGGAGCCCCGCTTCTGGGAGAAGAAGCCCCTCGCCAAGCTCTCGGACAAGGAGTGGGAGGCGCTCTGCGACGGCTGCGGCAAGTGCTGCCTCAACAAGCTCGAGGACGAGGACTCGGGCGAGGTCGCACTGACCTGTGTCGCCTGCCGCCTCTTCGACGACGAGAGCTGCCGTTGCGCGCAATACCCGATCCGGCACCAGTTCGTGCCGGAATGCATCGTCCTGAAGCCCTCGAACATCGACGAACACGCCTACTGGATGCCGCAGACCTGCGCCTACCGCCTGCTCTGGGCGGGCGAGCCGCTCTTCGACTGGCACCCGCTGATCTCGGGCGACCCCGAGACGGTGCATGCCGCGGGCGTGTCGATGCGCGGGCGCACCGTGCCCGAGTTCGAGATCGACGAGGACGACTGGGAAGACCACATCATCGAGGAGCCCGTCTGATGTTCTTTGCCTCCGACAACTCCGGCTCCGTGCCGCAGCAGGTGCTCGAATCGCTTGCCCGCGCCAATGAGGGCTATGCCATGGGCTACGGTGGCGATGCGCTGTCGCAGCAGGTCACCGACAAGATCCGCACGCTCTTCGAGGCCCCCGAGGCCGCCGTCCACCTCGTTCCGACGGGCACCGCCGCCAACGTGCTGTCGCTGGCCTGCCTCTGCCCGCCCTACGCCACCGTCTTCTGCTCGCCCGTGGCGCACATCCACGAGGACGAGTGCAACGCGCCCGAGTTCTTCACCGGCGGTGCCAAGCTGACGCTGGTGGGCGACGCCGACCGCATGAGCCCCGAGGCCCTGCGCGCCGCCATCGAGAACGAAGAGACCCGCGGCGTGCACGGCCCCAAGCGCGGCCCGGTGTCGATCACGCAGGTGACCGAGCGCGGCAACGTCTATTCGATGGACGAGCTGCGCGCCCTGACCGCCGTGGCCAGGGACTACGGCCTGCCCGTGCATCTCGACGGGGCGCGGTTCTCGAACGCCGCCGTCAAGCTCGGCGTCACGCCCGCCGAGATGAGCTGGAAGATCGGCGTCGACATCTGCGTCTTCGGCGGCACCAAGAACGGGCTGATGGGCGTCGAGGCGGTGGTGATCTTCGACGCGGACAAAGCCGCCGAGTTCGAATACCGCCGCAAGCGCGGCGCGCTGCTGTTCTCCAAGCACCGCTATCTCGCGGCGCAGATGGACGCCTACCTGACCGACAATCTCTGGCACGACCTCGCCAGCCGCGCCAACGCGCGCTGCGACCAGGCGCTGCAGGGGCTGAAGGGCGCAGGCGTCACCGTGCTGAACGACACCCACGCCAACATGATCTTCTTCGAGATGCCGCGCGCCGCGCACCGCGCCGTGCAGGAGGCGGGCGCCGTCTATCACCTCTGGGGCAGCCCCGAGGGCCCCGACAACGAGGCGGTCATGGGCCGGCTGGTGTTCGACTGGTCGCTGGAGCCCGAGGCCGTCTCGGCCTTCGTCGCCGCGGTCCGCGCCGCGGTCTGACGCCTCAGCGCGGCAGCCGCGCCATGGCGAGCCCCGCCGCCGCCGACAGGTAGAGCGATCCGGTCAGCCGGTGCCGGAGGGCGCCGGCCCGCGCCAGCCAGCCCCGCGCCTTGCCTGCCGCCAGAACCCAGACCACGTCGACCGACGCGATCGTCAGCAGGTAGACCGCCGCCACCGCCAGCAGCGAGGACGGGCGCGCGGGATCGGCGAACTGCGGCAGGAAGGCCGCGTTGAAGAGCAGCGTCTTGGGGTTCACGCAGGCCATCAGCGCGCCCTGCACGAAAAGCGCCACAGGCGCCCGCCGCGGCGGCTCGAGCGTCGCGAGCTCCGCCCTGCCCCGCCGCCACGCGGCGATGCCGAGCCATGTCAGCCACACCACCCCGGCCCAGCGCAGCCACTGGAACGCTTCCGAAAAGAGCTCGACCAGCACCGCGAGCCCCAGCGCCACGAGCATGACCTGAAACGCGATGCCCAGCGTGGTGCCCGCGACCGTAGCCAGCCCGTGGCGGGCGCCATGGGCCAGCGTGTTGCCGACGATGAGCGCGACATTGGGCCCGGGAATCGCCGCGAGGGCGACGCAGGCTGCGACGAGGGCGAAAAGAGTGGCCGGTTCCATGCGACGCTGGCTCTCGCCCCTCCCGTCCGGGTCAATTCATGTGGAAATGCAGCTCGTAGGCACCGTCGTTGAAGGCACCGAAGAGGTCGGGGATGTCCGGATGATCCACCGGCTCGCCCGAGTAATCGGCGACGAGGTTCTGCTCGGACACGTAGGCGACGTAGAAGCTCTGATCGTTTTCGGCCAGCAGGTGATAGAACGGCTGGTCCCGCACCGGACGCGAGTCCTCGGGAATCGCCTCGTACCATTCCTCGGTGTTGCTGAACTCGGGATCCACGTCGAAGACAACCCCGCGAAACGGGTGCTTGCGATGCCGGACGACCTGGCCAAGGTGATATTTTGCGCGCTGTGTATGCATGGCAACCTCTTGGGCCAAGTCTTGTCATTTCTAAGGTGTGATGTCCAACTTTAGGACGCAATTTATCAGAAACACACTGTGAACGCGCATCCGACAGTTCCGGTTCCCGGCAGTGTTGCGTGGCAGGCATAGACCCGCTGAACAAGGGGCCCATCGCGATTGTGATTCCAACCCTTCTGCCGTTGCGTTACAATTCCCGCAGGCAAGAAAACCATAAAACACGATAAAACCAATAACACTCAGAAGAGCGAGAGGCAGATGAGCAGATGGCTTCGCGCGATGGTGGTCGTGCTGCTGGCAGCGTCATGTGGCGGTGGTGGCAGTGGCAGATCGCCTGACAATCTCGATGACGCCTGTGCAATCCTGACACAGCGTCCGAACTACATCCGCGCCTTCAAGGCCACCGAGCGCAAATGGGGCGTTCCGGTGCATGTGCAGATGGCCACGATCTACCAGGAAAGCAAGTTCAAGTCCGATGCGCGGACTCCGTTCCGCTATTCCCTCGGGGTCATTCCCAACGGTCGGCAGAGCTCGGCCTTCGGGTACAGCCAGGCCCTGGACGGCACCTGGGACGAATATCTCGAATCGACCGGCAAGCGCCGCGCCCGCCGCGACGATATCCGCGACGCGACGGATTTCATGGGCTGGTACATGGCCGGCACCCGCGACGGTCTCGGCATCAGCCTGCGCGACGCCCGCAACCAGTACCTCGCCTATCACGAGGGCCGTTCGGGCTTCAAACGCGGCAGCCACAACTCCAAGGCCTGGCTGGTCCGGGTCGCCGACGAGGTGGGCAACCGCGCGATCGTCTACGAGGTCCAGCTGGCGGGCTGCCGCGCGGCGCGCTGAGGCGCCGCACGGTCTCCGGCTTCAGTTGACGCGGTTCACGTCGAAGAGGCTGTTGGGCAGGTTGGCCTTCTGCAGCCCGCCCAGCACCACCGTCGTGGTGTTGCCGTTGCCGTCACGGATGATCCACTGACGCAGCTCCACCGGGTTGCCGGTGAATTTCATCTGGATCGAGCCGTATTCCGGATGCCGCGGATCCTGCGCGGTCACGGTGGTCGCGGTGCCGTCGTAGCTGTGACCAGTCACCATGCCGCGCTGCGCGAGGTTCACATTGCGCTCGAGGATGATCGACAGCGGCGTCTGGCTCAGCGGATAGGTCTCCGGCTGTCCGCGCACCTTCTTGTCGAACACGTAGACCGCCCCCGACCAGGCCAGCACCAGCGCCTGTTCCGGCGGGTTGTACTCGAAGCGCACCTTGCCGGGGCGCTTGATCGAGATCGTCCCGGTCGAGATCGTGCCGTCCCCGTTGATCTGGGTAAACGGGCTCTTCGCCGACTGGATCGAGTTCAGGTACTGCGAGATCTGGTTCAGCGAGAGCTGCTGCGCCGCCGCCGAGACGGTGGTCAGCACGAGCGCCGTCAGCGCGGCGGTGATGAGTCGGAGCATATGGTCTTCCTTCGTCCTGCTCGGGTGGTCGGGTCAGCCATGCCGCAAAAGCCGCGGTCATGCGATAACAGCCCCCCGTGTTCCGGTGACAGATAGGGCGCGCCCGGGCAAATGACAAAGCCGCGCCCCGCGAAACGGCAAATCCGCGCCTGCCCGCCCCGGCCCGGCCCCCCGGGACCGCCGCCGCCGTCCCCTCTGCCCCTGAAACGGAAAGAAGCCACGGAACCGACCGTCCCGTGGCTTCCTGGCTTTAAATATCCCGGGGGTGTCCGCGTCAGCGGACGGGGGCAGCGCCCCCTCCCGGAGCGGGCCTCAGGCCTGCTCCGGCACCAGGATCTCGCGCTTGCCGACGTGGTTCGCGGGGCTCACGACGCCCTCGTCCTCCATCTGCTCCACGAGGCGGGCGGCCTTGTTGTAGCCGATGCCCAGCTTGCGCTGGATGTAGGAGGTCGAGCACTTGCGATCCTTGATCACTATCGCCACCGCCTGGTCGTAGAGCGCGTCCTCGCCGCCGGTGTTGCCGCCGGTGTTCAGCCCCAGCACCGCGTCGATGTTGTCGGCCTTCTCCTCGTCCGGCCCCTGCACCACGCCCGAGACGTATTCCGGCGGACCGAAGGCCTTGAGGTGGTTCACCACCTCCTCGACCTCTTCGTCCGAGCAGAACGGCCCGTGGCAGCGGGTGATCTTGGCGCCGCCCGCCATGTAGAGCATGTCGCCCATGCCCAGCAGCTGTTCGGCGCCCATCTCGCCAAGGATGGTGCGGCTGTCGATCTTCGAGGTCACCTGGAACGAGATCCGGGTGGGGAAGTTCGCCTTGATCGTGCCGGTGATGACATCGACCGAGGGCCGCTGCGTGGCCATGATCAGGTGGATGCCAGAGGCCCGCGCCATCTGCGCGAGGCGCTGGATGCAGGCCTCGATCTCCTTGCCCGCAACCATCATCAGGTCGGCCATCTCGTCGACGATGACGACGATGTAGGGCATCTTCTTGGGCTCGAACTCCTCGGTCTCGAACACCGGCTCGCCGGTCTCGTCGTCGAAGCCGGTCTGGACGGTACGCTTGAACATCTCGCCCTTCTTCAGCGCCTCGGCGACGCGGCCGTTGTAGCCGTCGATGTTCCGCACGCCCATCTTGGACATCTTGCGGTAGCGGTCTTCCATCTCGCCCACGACCCACTTGAGCGCCACGACGGCCTTCTTGGGGTCGGTCACCACCGGCGACAGCAGGTGCGGGATGCCGTCATAGACCGACAGTTCCAGCATCTTGGGGTCGATCATCACCAGCCGCAGGTCGTCGGGCGTGAGCTTGTAGAGCAGCGACAGGATCATGGTGTTGATCGCCACCGACTTGCCCGAGCCCGTGGTCCCCGCGATCAGCAGGTGGGGCATCTTGGCGAGGTTCGCGACGACCGGGTCGCCGCCGATGTCCTTGCCAAGCGCCAGCGGCAGCTTCTGGTTGCCGTCGCCGTAGTCGCGGCTCGACAGGATCTCGCGGAACGAGACCATCTCGCGCTTCTCGTTGGGCAGTTCGATGCCGATGACCGAGCGGCCCGGCACGGTCGAGACCCGCGCGGACAGCGCCGACATCGAGCGCGCGATATCGTCGGCCAGGCCGATCACCCGCGAGGCCTTGAGACCCGGCGCGGGCTCGAGCTCGTACATGGTGACCACCGGGCCCGGGCGGACCGAGACGATCTCGCCCTTGACGCCGTAGTCGTCGAGCACGGTCTCGAGCATCCGGGCGTTCTCTTCCAGCGCCTCGTCGCTCAGGTGGTGGCGCTCGATGGCATCGGGGCTGGCGAGCAGGCCCAGCGGCGGCAGTTCGAATACCGCCTCGGACGGGTCGAAGCCAAGCTGAGGCTGGGCCTCGGCCTGTGCGCGGCGCGACGGCTGCACGGGCTTGCGCTGGGGCTGCTGCACGACCTTCTTGGGCTGTGCCACCGGAATCTCGGGGCGCGCCATGTCGGCGGGCAGCGCCGGGATATAGTCGTCCTCGTCGCGGTAATCGTCGTCATCGCCATAGTCGCCGTGATCGCCATAGGCGTCATAGGCATCGGCCTCGCCGGCGTCCGCGGTCTCGTCACCGGCACTGTAGCCGTCATCGTCGCCGTAGTAGCCGTCGTCGTCCCCGTCGGTCTCGGGCTGCCACGTCGGAACCGGCGGCTCGGCCTGCGGGATCGGGCCCCGGTCGACGCGCGGGAAGGACCGGGCCTCCGGCGCCTCGGTCCCGCGGTACTCGGTGGCGTAGTCGTCGGCGAAATCGTCCGAATAGCCGTCGGAGAAGTCCTCGGCGAAATCGGTGTCGGCATCCTCGGCCGGGGCCGGCGGGATGGCGCGCGCCACGGCGGGCGCGGCGGCAGCGGCCACGGCTGCGGTCGCCGCGACACCGGTGCGCACTGCCGACAGCGGCGGCTCGGGCGGCAGCCCGGCGGCGGGTGCGTGGGCGGCGGTCAGCGGCGGCTCGGCGCGCGGTGCCGGGCGGTAGATCAGCGGATCGGGACCACGGCCACGGCCCTTGGTGAGCGGCTTGCTCGGGTCGGGCACGAAGGCGGGCTGCGCCGGCTCCTCGGCGGGGTCGCGGCGGCGGGCGCGGATCACGTCGGCGATCTTGGCGCGGATGCGGTCCTGGCGCGGCTCGTCCACGTCATAGTCGAGGATCTCGGCCTCGTAGAGCTCGGGCTCGGGCAGGTCCTCGGGCTCGGAGCGCTTGATGAGCGAGGGCATGCGCGACAGCAGGCTCGGCTTCTTGGGCTCGGGCTCGGGCTCGGGCGCGTGCACCGGCTCGTCCCAGTCGACCACCGGCTCGTCGTCTTCCATGTCGTAGGCATAGGTGGCGGGCTGGTGGCCGCGCTGCGGTGCCACCAGCGGCGCGGAGCGCACCACGGGCGCCGCGGGGGCGGCGGACATGACCGGCGCGCGCTGCACCCGGTTGGCCGGGGCGACGGGGGCGGGCACGGCTTCCTGCTCGGCCGCCCAGGCGGCGGCCTCGGCCTCTTCGTCGCGGCGGCGCTGACGGCGGCCGGAATGGGCCGCCTGCATGCGCTGCGCCGCCGAGATCGACGAGTTCGCGCCGCGGCCAAGCAGGTTGAGGATGGTGGCATAGACCATCACCGAGCCCACCAGCAGGAAGCGGCCGAGGCCGCGCAGCTCGGTCTTGGTGAAGCCGAGCACGAAAGCGCCCATGGCGACGATGCCGATGCCCAGCACGACCATGACCAGCTTGAGCCCGAGGCCGGCCCCCAGCGGCAGCATGCCCAGCACCGAGCCCATCATCATGTCGCCGAAGAGCCCGCCGAGCCCGAAGCTGTGGGTCCATTCCGGCCCGACGGCCTGACCGGCGGCGTAGACGGCGGAGAGGGCGATCCAGATCGGGGCGAAGACGATCCGGGACAGCGCGCGCTCTTCGCCCTGGTGGAGGGCGAGGCGCAGCCCCCATACGAGCAGCACGAGCGCGAGGCCCCAGGCCCCCCAGCCGACGATCATGAACAGCGGCGCCGCGATGGAGGCCCCGATGCGGCCCATCCAGTTCTGCACCGGCGCGTCGGTGGCCGACAGCCAGGACGGATCGTCCGGCGTGTAGGACCCGATCATCGCCGCGGCCATCAGTCCAAGGGCCACGAGTGCGAGGCCGGCCAGCTCCTTGCCGCGCTTCTCGATCGCCGCCTGCATGTTGCTGTCGAAGAGAGGGTCTCTTCCCCGTGTCTGATATGCCATCGCTCGCCTCGTGTTTTTCTTATTGCCCATAGAGACAGTCACGAAGTCTCGTGAGCCCCTGTTCGGTCTCGTCGCGGGAGGCCACGAGGGCCACCCTGATATACCCCTTGCCCGGGTTGCCCGCGTCCGTGTCGCGCGAGAGATACGCGCCGGGCAGCACGCGCACGCCCGTCTCGGTCCAGAGCTTCAGCGCCGCCGCCTCGCCGTCCTCGACCGGCAGCCACAGGAAGAAGCCCGCCTGCGGCGGCTCGTAGCCCGGCACGTTGCCGAAGATGCGGTCGGCGAGCTCGAACTTCTCGAGGTAGAGCGCGCGGTTCTCGACCACATGCGCCTCGTCGGCCCAGACCTTCTCGCTCACGCGCTGGATCGGCAGCGGCAGCGGGGCGCCGGCGTAGGCGCGGAGCTGCTTGATGCGCTTCATGCTCTCGGGCCCGGCGGCCACGAAGCCCGAGCGCAGCCCGGGCAGGTTCGACCGCTTGGAAAGCGAGTGGAAGATCACCACGCGCTCGGGGTCGACGCCCATCTCGGTCGCCACCTGCAGCGCGCCGGCAGGGGCCTCGCCGCGGTAGATCTCGGAATAGCATTCGTCCGCGAGGATGCGGAAATCGTGCTTCTCGGCCAGCGCGATAAGCCGTTCCCAGTAATCGCGCGAGGCCACCGCACCCTGCGGGTTCGCGGGCGAGCAGATATAGGCCAGCGCCGCCCGGTCGAGGATCTCGTCGGGCAGGCTCTCGTAATCCGGCAGGTGGCCGGTTTCGCGGGTGGCGTTGACGAAGACCGGCTCGGCCGCGACCGAGACCGTGCCCACCGCGTAGACCTGGTAGAACGGGTTCGGGATCAGCACCGTGGGCTGCTTGCCGTCCCTGGTCTCGGGGCAGAGCGCCATGGCGGCGTTGTAGAGCCCTTCGCGCGTGCCGTTGAGCGGCATCACCTGAGTCGCCGGATCGACGCTGACGCCGTAGCGGCGGGCGATCCAGTCGGCGATGGCCTGCTGCAGCTCGGGCGTGCCGTCGTTGGGGGGATACTTGCCGAACTCGGCGACATTCGCCGCGAGGACGTCACCGACCCACGACGGAAAGGCGTGCCTGGGCTCGCCGATGGTCATGTGAATGGTGGGCCCGCCCGCAGGATGCACGTCAAGAAGTGCCCGCAGACGCGGGAACGCATAGGGCGGCAGGTTCGAGAACCGCTCGGGAAACATGGGCAATTCTGCCTCTGGTGCCTGTGATACTGCTTGTCTTCTCGGGGTCGTCGACGCCCCGTTTTGAAGGGAAGATACGGGAAGAGGCGCCGCTTCGTCCAGCGTGCAGGTGCATCCGCCGGGGCCTGTGGCGGGAATGCCGCAGGGGGCTCACGACGCGCGCAAGCCCGCTTTTTGCCTTGTGTTTTCCTTCGGGCCGTCCAACGCCCCCGGGGCCGCGGGAGGGGGCTCTGCCCCCGTCCGCTGACGCGGACTCCCCCGGAGTTTATCTGGCAAGATGAAGGGTCAGGAGAGCGCCTTCTCGGCCCCCGCGCCGAGCCGCAGCAGGCGGTCCTCGTCGTTGGGCGGGCACATCAGCGAGATGCCGCAGGAGGGCACGCCGGTGGGCAGGGTCAGGGTGCAGGTCCCCATGACGTTGCCGACGCGGGTGTTGCGCAGCGCGAGCAGGTTCTCGGTCACGTAGTAGTCACCGCCCTCGAGCAGCTTCGCGACATTGGGCGGCAGGATCGGCGCGGTCGGGCAGAGCACCGCGTCGAAGCCGGCGGTGGCCTTCGCCCAGGCCTCGCGCGCGGCGATCATGCGGTTCCAGGCGCGGATGTAATCGGCGGCGCTGACGCTGCGACCGCTCTCGAACCGCTCGCGGATCGGCGCGAACATGGCCTCGGGGTCAGCCTCGATGACCTCGCCCCAGAGCGCCCAGGCCTCGCCGGTGTAGAGGATGCCCGCGTCGGCCATGGGAATGGCGACCTCGGGCACCTCGAGATCGACGATCTCGGCCCCGGCCCCGGTCAGTTTCGCCAGCGCCCGTTCGTAGCCGGCGGCGGGCTCGGCGCGCAGGTCGTCCTCGACGATGGTGCGCAGCCGGGCAAAGCGCTTGCCCTCGACGCTGGCGCCGGTGAGGTCGGGCGCGGTGCGGCCCTCGAGCGCCGCGAAGACCAGCGCCGCGTCCTCGACGGTGCGGCAGAGCGGGCCCACTGTGTCGAAGCCCACGGCCAGCGGCACCACGCCCTTGAGCGAGACCCGGCCCGAGGTGGTCTTGAGACCGACGAGGTCGTTCCAGCACGACGGGATGCGCACCGAGCCGCCGGTGTCCGAGCCGATGCCAGCCGCTGCCAGCCCGAAGGCCACCGAGGCCGCCGCACCCGAGGACGAGCCTCCCGCGACTGCGTCCGCGTCGTTCACCGAGGGCGGCGTCGCGGTCATCGGGTTGAGCCCGAGTCCGGAGAAGGCCAGTTCCGACATGTGGGTCTTGCCGAGGCACACCAGCCCCATGGCGGTCGCCACCTTCAGCACCTCGGCGTCCTCGTCCGGGATGCGCCCGGCGAGCAGCTTCGAGCCCGCCTCGGTGGCCACGCCCGCGGTGTCGAAGAGGTCCTTCCAGCTGACGGGCACACCGTCGAGCGGCGAGCGGCGCTGCCCGGCGGCGGCGCGGTCGCGGGCGGCCTCGGCCTCGGCCAGCGCGCGCTCGGGCGTCAGGCGGGCGTAGATGCGGTCCTTCAGCGGGTGCGCCCCGATCTTGTCGAGAAAGCTCTGCGCCAGCGCCACAGGGTCGATCTCGCCCTTGCCGATTGCCCGCCCCAGCTCCGCCGCGCTCATGCCCGTCCAGTCGCTCATCACCCAAATCCTCTGCTGTTCGGCGCGACCGTAGCGGCACCTCCGCGCATGGACAATCCCGCCCGGGGGCGCATATTGGCGACCATGGAACATGATTGCGACATCCTCATCGTGGGCGGCGGGCTGAACGGCCCCGCCCTGGCGCTGGCGGCGGCGAAGGCCGGGCTGAAGAGCATCGTGATCGACGCCCTGCCCGCGGACACCCGCAGCGGCGACGATTTCGACGGGCGCGGCTACGCGCTGGCGCTGGCGTCGGTGCGGATGCTCGCGCGGCTGGGGCTCTGGGACACGCTCGAGGCCCACGCCCAGCCGATGCACGAGATCAAGGTCACCGACGGGCGTGTCGGCGAGGCGCAGGTGTTTCTCGGGCTGCATTTCGATTCCGCCGAGATCGAGGAAGGCCCGATGGGCCAGATGGTCGAGGACCGCTACCTGCGCCGCGCCCTGCTGGCGGCGATGGAGGCCGAGCCGCTGGTCGCGCAGCGCGCCGGCGAGACGGTGATCGCGCAGGAGACCACCGCCGGGGGCGTGACCGTGACCCTGGCCAGCGGTGGCACCCTGACCGCGCGGCTGCTGGTGGGCGCCGACGGGCGGCGCAGCGGCACCGCGACCCGCGCCGGCATCCGGCGCACCGGCTGGGGCTACGGCCAGACCGCGCTGGTCTGCGCCATCGCCCACGAGAAGCCGCACGAGGGCGTCGCGCACCAGTTCTTCATGCCGCCCGGGCCGCTGGCGATCCTGCCGCTGCCCGGCAACCGCAGTTCCATCGTCTGGAGCGAGCGCGACGACCGCGCCCGCGCCATCAACGCGCTGCCGGACGACGAGTACCTCGCGGTGCTGCGCCCGCGCTTCGGCGACTTCCTCGGGGAGATCTCGCTCGCCGGGCAGCGCTTCCTCTACCCGCTGAACCTGACGCTGGCGAACAGCTTCATCGGCGAGCGGCTGGTGCTGGTGGGCGACGCGGCCCACGGCATGCACCCGATTGCCGGGCAGGGTCTCAACGCGGGGCTACGCGACGTGGCGGCGCTGGCGCATGTGATTTCGCACGCCCAGCGGCGGGGCGAGGACATTGCCTCGCCGGTCGTGCTCGAGCGCTACCAGCAGTGGCGGCGCTTCGACACCGCCTCGCTGGCCGCCGCGACCGATCTCTTCAACCGGCTGTTCTCGAACGACAACCCGCTGCTGCGCTTCGGGCGAGACCTGGGGATGGCGGCGGTGAATGCGGTGCCGGGGCTGCGCCGCGGCTTCATCCGCGAGGCCGCTGGGCTCACCGGGGACCTGCCGGACCTGATGCGGGGCTGAGCGCCCCGTCTGGCGCACCGGGCAGAGCCGCGAGCCCGCCGCGCGCGGATGCACAGACCCTGCGCCAAGGCGAACCGCCCGGCACCTTGCCCCGGGAGGGGCGCGGTTCCTATCTGGAAAACAAGGGCGGCATGTTGCCGCCGCTTCCGTTTCAAGGAGCCGTCATCATGAAGAAAATCGGATTTCTGTCCTTCGGGCACTGGTCTCCGACGCACGGCAGCCAGGTCAAGACCGCGGGCGACGTGCTGACCCAGTCCATCGAGCTGGCCGTCGCCGCCGAGGAGCTGGGCCTCGACGGGGCCTATTTCCGCGTGCACCACTTCGCGCGCCAGCTCGGCTCGCCCTTCCCGCTGCTCGCCGCCGTCGGCGCCCGGACCTCGAAGATCGAGATCGGCACCGGCGTCATCGACATGCGCTACGAGAACCCGTTCTACATGGCCGAGGACGCGGGCGCCGCGGATCTCATCGCCGGCGGACGGCTGCAGCTCGGCATCTCGCGCGGCTCGCCCGAGCAGGTGATCGACGGCTGGAAATACTTCGGCTACCGCCCGGCCGAGGGCGAGACGCCCGCCGACATGGCCCGCCGCCACACCGAGGCCTTCCTGGACCTGCTCGAAGGCAAGGGCTTCGCCGAGCCGAACCCGCGCCCGATGTTCCCAAACCCGCCGGGGCTGCTGCGGCTCGAGCCCCATTCCGAGGGGCTGCGCGACCGCATCTGGTGGGGTGCCGGTTCGAACGCCACGGCGGTCTGGGCGGCAAGGCTCGGCATGCACCTGCAGAGCTCGACCCTGAAAGACGACGAGACCGGCGAGCCGTTCCACGTCCAGCAGGCCGACCAGCTGCGCGCCTACAAGGCGGCGTGGAAGGAGGCCGGCCATGCCCACGCGCCGCGGACCTCGGTCAGCCGCTCGATCTTTGCGCTGACCAACGACACCGACCGCAAGTACTTCGGCAGGGGCGGCAAGGAATCCGATCAGGTCGGCTTCATCGAGCAGCAGCGGTCGATCTTCGGCCGCGGCTACGCGGACGAGCCCGACCGGCTGATCGAGCAGCTGAAGGGCGACGAGGCGATTGCCGAGGCGGACACGCTTCTGCTCACCGTGCCGAACATGCTGGGCGTGGATTACAACGTCCACGTCATCGACACGATCCTGAAGGAGATCGCCCCGGCCCTCGGCTGGCGCTGACCCTGCGCGCCCCCGGCTGCCGTCTCAGAACCGTGTGTCGGGGGCGCTTCCCATCCCCCCGGCGCCGTGCCAGTGTTTCCGGTACGTTACGGGAGGACGGATATTTATGAACGGACATTGCGCAATCGTGACCGGTGCCGCGCGCGGCATCGGACTGGCCACGGCCGACCTGTTCCACGAGCTGGGATGGCGGGTGGTGCTGGTGGACCGCGACTCGGAGGAGCTGGATTTCGCGGCCACGCAGCGCCCCGAGGCGCTGGCGCTGACCCTCGACATCTCGGACCCCGAGCAGGTCGACGAGATGGTCTCGCGCACGCTGGACTGGGCCGGGCGCATCGACGCGCTGGTCAACAACGCGGGCGTCGCCGAATTCGGCCCTATCGAGAGCTGCGACTTCGCCATGTGGCGCCGGGTGATGGCGACCAACCTCGACGGCATCTTCCTGTGCAGCCAGGCCTGCACCAGCGCGCTGAAGGAGACGCAGGGCTCCATCGTCAACATCTCGTCGATCAGCGGGCTGCGGGCCTCGACGCTGCGCGTCGCCTACGGCACCTCGAAGGCGGCGGTGATCCAGCTCACCAAGCAATACGCCGCCGAGCTCGGCGATTTCGGCGTGCGGGTGAACTGCGTCGCTCCCGGTCCGGTGCGCACCAAGCTCGCCATGGCAGTGCACACGCAGGAGATCATCGACGCCTATCACGACGCGGTTCCGCTGAACCGCTACGGCACCGAGCGCGAGCTGGCCGAGGCCATCGTGTTCCTCGCCTCGCCGAATGCCTCCTACATCACCGGGCAGGTGCTGGCGGTGGACGGCGGCTTCGATTCCACCGGCGTCGGCCTTCCGGCGCTGCGCGCGGCCCACGCGGCACGGGCCTGAGCGCCCCTGAGTCCCTGCCCCGCGCGCCGGATCAGCGCGCGGGCCAGACCCGGTGCAGGTCGTCGATCACGAAGGCATGGGAATGGCGGTGTCCGCCCGCAAGATGCGGGTGGTCGACGGGAAGCTGGTCGTGGCTGTGCGCCACCTCCACCGGGTCGTCCGCCGGCCACATCCGCAGCGCCGCCACGATCCCCGCCACCGCCAGCAGCGCCAGCACCAGCAGCGCGGGCACGGTGCCGAAGCCGGTCTGCAGCCAGCCCGAGAGCGGGTAGCTCAGCAGCCAGCAGGCGTGCGACAGCGCGAACTGCGCCGCGAAGAGCGCCGGGCGGTCCTCGGGATGGGCCGAGCGCCGCAGCAATCGGCCCGAGGGCGTCTGCACGGTGGAATAGCCGATCCCCACCACCAGCCACGCCGCCAGCAGCGGCAGCCACGAGAGCCCCTCGATCGCCACCAGCGCCGCGAGCGCGGCCAGCGACGCGACCATGGTCCAGGCGCCCGCGATCATCACCGGGCGGTCGGCGACGCGGTCGAGCACCCGGGGCAGCACCAGCGCCGCCGCCATCGAGCCCGCCCCGAAGGCGAACATCGCCATGGCCAGCGCGCTCTCGCCCAGCCCCAGCTCGCCGCGCACCAGCACCACCGAGTTGACCAGCACCATGGCGCCGGCACCCGAAACCGCGAGGTTCAGCCCCAGCAGCCCGCGCAGGCGCGGAGTCGCGAGATAGATGCGGATGCCGCGGGTGGTGCGGTCGTAGATGCCGCGCGGCTCCGGGGCCTTGGGGCTCGGCAGCAGCACCGAGACCACCAGCAGCGCCGAGGCGGCGAAGCCCGCCACGGTGCCGAGGAACAGGGTGTTGTAGCTCATCACCGCAAGCAGCAGCCCCGCGAGGGTCGGCGAGACGATGTTCTCGAGATCGTAGGCCAGGCGCGACAGCGACAGTGCGCGGGTGTAGCGGGCCTCTTCCGGCAGCACGTCCGGGATTGTCGCTTGGAAGGTCGGGGTGAAGGCCGCCGAGGCCGATTGCAGCAGGAAGATCAGCACGTAGACCTGCCAGATCTCGGTCACGAAGGGCAGGCAGAGCGCCGCCGCGCCGCGCACGAGGTCGAGCGTCACCAGCAGCCGCCGCCGGTTCACCCGGTCGGCGAAGGCCCCGGCCACCGGTGCGATGCCCACGTAGGCCACCATCTTTATGGCGAAGACCGTGCCCAGAACCATCGCGGCGCCGTCGCCCGCGAGGTCGTAGGCCAGCAGCCCCAGCGCCACGGTGGCAAGCCCGGTGCCGAGCAGCGCCACCACCTGCGCCAGAAAGAGGTGACGGTAGGTGCGGTCTGCAAGGATGTCGAACATGGGGCCTCGGAAAAGGTCAGAGATAGCGCGATATCGCCTTCAGCTCCGCCCGGTCGTGGTCCGTCTCGGCGTCGAGGCAATGGTCCATGTGATCGTGGATCAGGGCCTGCTTGGCGTTGCGGATCGCGCTTTCCACGGCCTGCAGCTGCTGCGCCACCTCGAGACAGGGGCGCCCCTCCTCGATCATGGCGGAAACCGAGCGCAGGTGCCCCTCGGCCCGCTTCAGGCGCGAGACGATCCTGGGGTGGCTGGCGTGGCGGTGCGGATGGGTCATGGCTTCTAGATTATCCTCCCCCGGGGGATACGGCAAGGGCAGTGAAAAGCCTTCCGCCGGACCATGGGGCCCGGCGGAAGCGTTTGATCGAATGGCAGGCGACCGGGCGGCGCGCTAGCGGATGCGCTGCCCGTTGGCCAGCACCTGGCCCTTGTCGTTGACCTCGAGCGTCGAGGTCAGCGAGTCGGGCTCGTCGCCCGGCACCGCGAACATGCCCAGCATCATGCGCGCGCCCATGGCCTCGCGCTCCTCGATGGCGCCCAGCTCGATGAGCCGGTCCATCAGCGCGTTGGCACCGGTCAGCGACAGGTCGAGCTGGCCCTCGGGCCGCGGCACGCCGTCGAAGGTCGTCTTGTCGCTGTTGTCGAAGGTGAACGCCCCCTCCCCCGTCAGCCTTGCGCCAACGGCCTCGACCGTCAGGTTGCGCAGGGTAAGCGCGTTCAGCTCGGCGGGCTCCTTGCCCAGCATCTCGAACCCGGCCATCGCCTCGGGGTTGGTGAAATCGACCAGCGGCGTGACCTTGGCGGTGAGATCGAGCATCACAGTCGCGGGATCGCGCGGCATCACGCCCTTGGGGTCGAAGATGCTCCAGACCCCGTCCGACAGAGTCAGCCCGCCAAGGGTCACGCCCAGCGCGGCGTCCTCCGGCGTCTCCGAGACGGCGGTCGGCATGGCAAGGTTGAAGCGCATTTCGTCCATCGAAGCGCTGACCGGGAACGGCAGGTCGCCGCTGGTCATTGCCCAATTCACCCCGTCGGCCGCCACGTCATAGGCGAGGTCGTCGCCCGAGAGCTTCACGGCAATGCGCCCCCCCTCGCTCGAGGTCTCGCCAGTGGCGGTCTTGCCGTCCTCGGAGAACGAGAAGCGCGACGAGCCGGCGCCGAACTCGCTGGTGCTCGACAGCCGCAGGGCGGCGTCGCCGGTGGCGGGGGCATCGGGTACATTGGCCTCGGTGGCGCTGTGCAGCCCGGTGAGCGTGCCGCTCAGGGTGCCGGCCGAACGGCTTTCGGGGTCGTCGAACATCAGGTCGTAGGTCAGGTCGCCCAGCGACACCGTCTGGGTGATGTCCCGGCCACCGTCGCGGTGCACGACGCGGGCGTCGCCGTCGACCGGCCCGGTGCTGGCGTCGAACCGCGCGCCCTCGGGCGGGATCGTCTCGCCATCGACGATGAGCCGCACCAGCTCGATTCCCAGCGAAGTCGCGGCGAAATCATAGGTCAGGTCGCCCGGGTCGCCCGAGACCGTCAGCGCAAAGTCCCGCGCGTGGTAGTCGAGCGCCATGTCGATGCTCTCCTCGTCCTTGGGATCCACCTTCACCATGATCGGCATGGTTTCGGGCAGGCGCACCGAGACGCTGCCGTCGCCGGTCGGCGCAAGGATCATCTCGCCGATCTCGAACACGCCCGAGCCGTTGTCCTCGGGCATCGGCATGGCGATCGAGAGCGGCGTCACCACCAGCCGGTCGCCATCCGTCGTCTCGCGCGCGGTGACCTCGTAGCCGAAGCTCTCGAGGTAGCCCTGCAGCTCGTCCCAGACCTGCTGCGGCGTCACGTCCGCAAGGGCGGGCGTGCCCGCGACAAGGGCCGTGACCGCCGCCGCGACGGTGAGTCTCGAAACGCACATGATGAATCCTCTCTCAGGGCAAAAGGCACTTTGCTGAAACTTCGGATCCCTGTCCCGCAGGGTCAAGAGGCTGGACCGGGGGTATTCCAGCCTTTACCAAGGTTGTGAATCGAGAAAACGAGGCATCTCATGGATCTGACAGGGAAAACCGTGATGATCACCGGAGCGAGCCGGGGCATCGGTGCCGCCGCCGCCCGGGTCTTCGCAGAGGCCGGTGCAAAAGTCGCGCTGGTGGCCCGCAGCGGCGACGCCATCGCCGAGCTCGCAGGCGAGATCGGCCCCGCGGCCGTTGCCATCCCCTGCGAAATCTCGCGCTACTGGGAGGTCGAGCAGGCGGTGCAGAACTGCCTCAAGGCCTTCGGCTCGCTCGACATCCTGGTGAACAACGCCGGGGTGATCGAGCCCATCGCGCCGCTGGCCGCGGCCGATCCGGCCGAGTGGGGCGCGGTGATCGACATCAACACCAAGGGCGTCTACCACGGCATGCGCGCGGCGCTGCCGGTGATGCTGGAGGCGGGTGGCGGCAGCATCCTGACCATCGGTTCGGGTGCGGCGCATGATGCGCTCGAGGGCTGGTCGGCCTACTGCACCTCAAAGGCGGGCGCGCTGATGCTGACCCGCTCCGCCGACACGGAATACCGCGACAAGGGGATACGGGCGATCTCGCTGTCGCCGGGCACCGTCGCCACGCAGATGCAGAAGACCATCAAGGCCAGCGGCGTGAACCCGGTGAGCGAGCTCGAGTGGACCGACCACATCCCGCCGGAATGGGTGGCGAAGGCCCTGCTCTGGATGTGCAGCGCCGAGGCCGACGTGCATCTCGGTGGCGAGATCAGGCTTCGCGACGAGGCGATCCGCCGCCAGGTCGGAGTGATATGATCTCGCTCGAGAAGGACGGCGGCTACTGGCTCGCCGTCATCGACCGGCCCGACAAGGCGAACTCGCTGACGCCCGAAATGCTCGAGCGGCTCTGCGAGATCGCCGAGGCCGCCCGTGACGCGCAGGTGCTGGTGTTGACCGGCGTCGGCAAGGTGTTCTCGGCCGGGGCGGATCTGGACGCCGCCCGGGCCGGGCTTGCCACCTCGCCGCTGTGGGAGCGCCTCTCGGGCGCCATCGCGCAACTGCCGGGGCTGACGGTCTGCGCGCTCAACGGCACCATTGCCGGCGGCGCCATGGGCATGGCGCTGGCCTGCGACCTGCGGGTCGCGGTGCCCGGTGCCAAGCTCTTCTATCCGGTGATGAAGCTGGGCTTCCTGCCACAGCCCTCGGACCCGGTGCGGCTGGCGGCGCTGGTCGGACCGGCGCGCGCCAAGATGATCCTGATGGCGGGCCAGAAGATCCCCGTGGAAGAGGCGCAGACCTGGGGCCTGATCGACCGCATCGTCGAGCCCGACGCTCTGGTGACCGAGGTACGCGCGCTGGCCGCCGACACCCTCGCGGCGGATCCGGCGCATGCCCGCGCCATCAAGGCGATGATCCGCTAGGGGCCGGGGCATGTGCGGACGTTACGCCATAACGCTCGCCAAGGAGGCCATGGCCCAGCTCTTCGAGGCGGTGCCCGCCAACGACCTGCCCGACATCCCCAACTTCAACGTCTGCCCCACCGTGCAGGTGCACACCGTGCGCAGTGCCGAGGGGGTCCGGAGCCTCGCGCCGATGCGCTGGGGCTTCCTGCCGCACTGGTACAAGACACCCACCGACGGCCCGCTGCTGATCAACGCCCGTGCCGAGACCATCGCCGAGAAGCCCGCCTTCCGCGCCGCCTGCCGCGAGCGCCGCTGCCTGATCCCCGCCAGCGGCTTCTACGAATGGACCAAGGACGAGGACGGCAAGCGCCTGCCCTGGTACATCCACCCGGCCGATGCCGACACGCTGGTCTTCGCCGGGATCTGGCAGGACTGGGAACGGGACGGCGAGCAGTTTCGCACCTGCGCCATCGTCACCACAGGGGCCGAGGGCGAGATGAAGACAATCCACCACCGCATGCCGGTGATCCTCGCGCCGCAGGACTGGCCGCTCTGGCTTGGCGAAAGCGGCCACGGCGCGGCGACGCTGATGCGTGCCGCGCCCGAAGGCTCGCTGCGCTTTCACCGCGTCGATCCGGCGGTCAACTCCAACCGCGCCAGCGGGCCGGAGCTGATCGAGCCGATCGACCCGACCTGACGGCGCGGGCCGGCTCAGTTCTCGTGGTTGCGCTCGAGGTTCCGCTCAAGATCCAGCGGCGGCTCGACGGTGTAGTCCACCACCCCCGCCACGGTGCTGCCCTCGGTCAGCAGGTCGCCGTAGCTCTGCTGCATCCCCGCCACCACGTCGATGATCGACTGCTCGCCCGGCTGCAGGAGCCCGGTGCTCCAGCTGTCGTCAGTCGCCACGGCGGACATCGCAAGGTCGGAGTTGTTCACGAAGCGGATGGTGTCCCCCACGGTCGGGTAGACGTAGTCGGGGAAGTAGCCGATGCCCATCATCAGAACGTAGTGTTCTTCGGCATGGACCGCCGCAGAGAGAAGCGCCACCGACAGCGGGATGGAAAGGGTCAGGGCAAGGGCCCGGCAACCTGTCTTGCGCAGCATGGTTCGCTCCTTCGAAAGGCACAACACGGCCCCCACCGCTTTGCCGGTGGCAAGGATTAAGAGACGATTAGGGCGAGAGTTTGACCGCTTCCCGCAAGCACCGCGGCGGGGTCAGAGGCTGTCAGACCCCAACAGCGCGGTGGCGATCATGTCCGCCGCCGACGGGCCCAGCGCCAGCGGCGTGTCGTGCAGCACCGAAAGCCGGGTCAGCGCCTGCAGGTCAGCCTCGCCGCCATGCGGGACCGTCGGGTCGGCGAAGAAGATCACCGCGTCGAGCTCGCCCGTCGCGATCAGCGCGCCGAGCTGCTGGTCGCCCCCGCGCGAGCCGCGCTGCAGGCGGTGCACGCTGAGCTGAGGCGCGGCCTCCGAGATCACGTGGCCGGTGCCCCCGGTGCAGATCAGCCGGTGCCCCTCGAGTGCGGCGGCGTGGCGCGTGACCCAGGCCCGCAGATGCGCCTTGCGGGTGTCGTGGGCGGCCAGCGCGATGCGCCGTGGCGCGGTCGAACGTGCACGCGCCCGTGCTGTCAGGCCGAGGATGGCGCGGACCTGCGCGGCGAAACCGGGCCCCTCGGCGGGAAAGGCCCCGGCGAGCGCCGCGGTGCCCACGGTGAAGCCCCCTGCCCCGGCCTCGGCAGCGGCGTTGATGCGGGCCTCGCCGTCGATGCTGCCCGCCATGATCACCGGTTTGCCGACGGCGCTGCACACCGCGCGCATCAGCGCCGGCACGTCACCCGCGAATCGATAGGCCAGCAGGTCGAGCCCGTGCACATGTTCCAGATCCGCGAGCTTTCGGGCCGAGTCGACGATGGCCTCGGCCGGCCCCTCGAGCACGCTCGGGTGGCCCGAGATCCGGCCCGCGAAGGGATAGTAGCGCAGCGGGTGGCTCCGGGTGACCTGGGTCACCGCCTGCGGTCGGGTGCCGCCCAGCAGGCAGTCGACATCGAGGTCCACCGCGGCGCGGGCCGAGGCGAGCTCGCTCTCCTCGTCGAGGCTCACCACCTCGAGATAGGTCCGCCCGCCCGAGCTGCGAATCGCATCGGCAAGCCCCTTCAGCTCGGAGAACGGCAGGCCCACGTCCTTGAACCCGATGTGCCGGACCCCGCCCTCGAGCGCCTCGTCGATTCGGGCACGGGCGTCGGGGATGGTGCGGTCGTTCTCGGTGAGCATGAGGATGAAGTCGAAAGCCATGGGATCCTTCCTGTGCTTCGCGGGGCCTCTGCTCTGCCGGGCTTCTGCCGTGCCGGGGCCGTGCTGCAACCCTAGCGCCATTGCCGGTGCGGTCAAAGGTGCTCACGCCCCCCGGGCGGGGTTCTGCGGGTTTTCGCGGCGCGAGTGCATGGGGGCTGCACGACCGGCCATCGCTTGCTAGGCTGGCAGGCAAAGCGAACAGGGAGATCGCCATGAACAGACTGCTTCTTTCCCTTGGCCTTGCGATGCTTGCCGCCGCGCCGGCGCTGGCGCAGGACGCCGCGGACAGCGTCGCCCCCGAGGCCGCCACCGAAGATGCCGAGGCCTTTGCCTCGATCTCCGAGCCCGCGCGCAAGGCGCTGGAGGCCCGGCAGTCGGGCGTGCCCACGGAGGCGCAGGACTGGATGGTCGCCGCGGCGAATCCGCTGGCGGTCGAGGCCGGCGCACGGGTGCTGCGCGAGGGCGGCACCGCGGCGGATGCCATGGTCGCCGTGCAGGCGGTGCTGGGGCTGGTCGAGCCGCAATCCTCGGGCCTCGGCGGCGGTGCCTTCCTTGTCTGGTACGACGCCGAAAGCGGCGAGATCACCACGCTCGACGGGCGCGAGACGGCGCCGCTCGACGCCAACCCGCGGCTGTTTCAGGACGAGGCGGGCGAGCCGCTCAAATTCTTCGACGCGGTGGTGGGCGGGCTCTCCGTCGGCACCCCCGGCACGCCGCGCCTGATGGAGGCCGCCCACGAGCGCTGGGGCAGCGCCGACTGGTCCGGGCTCTTCGACGAGGCCATCGCGCTGGCCGAGGACGGCTTCACCGTCTCGCCGCGGCTGGCCGGGCTGGTCGCCGAAGAGGGCGAGCGGCTGCAGACCTTCCCCGCGACCGCCGCCTATTTCTTCCCCGACGGCGCCGCCATCGAGGCGGGCAGCCGCCTGACCAACCCCGACTACGCCGCGACCCTGCGGAGCATCGCCAGCGAAGGCGCAGATGCCTTCTATACCGGCGAGATCGCCCTGGACATCGTCGCCGCCGTCCAGGGCGCCGAGGGCAACCCCGGCAAGCTCTCGACGCTCGACCTGATGCGCTACCGGGTGGTCGAGCGCCCGGCGGTCTGCGCGGCGTTCCGCGCCCACGAGGTCTGCGGCATGGGCCCGCCCTCGTCGGGAGCGCTGACCGTGGGGCAGATCCTCGGGATGCTCGACAGCTACGACCTCGCGGCGCTTGGCCCGGAGAGCCCCGAGGCATGGCGGCTGATCGGCGACGCCTCGCGCCTCGCCTTCGCCGACCGTGACCGCTACATGGCCGACAGCGACTTCGTACCGATGCCGGTGAAGGGCCTCGTGGCGCCCGACTACCTCGCCTCGAGGGCCGAGCTTCTGGCCGGCGACGACGCCCTGCCCGAGGTCGCCGCGGGCAACCCGGCATGGGACCACGCCATGCTGCTGGCCGATGACGAGAGCATCGAGCTGCCCTCGACCTCGCACATCTCCATCGTCGACGCGCAGGGCAACGCGCTGTCGATGACCACCACCATCGAGAACGGCTTCGGCTCGCGGGTCATGGCGCGGGGCTTCCTGCTCAACAACGAGCTCACCGATTTCTCCTTCCGCAGCCAAAGCGACGGCGTGCCCATCGCCAACCGCGTCGAGCCCGGCAAGCGTCCGCGCTCGTCGATGTCCCCCACCATCGTGACCCGGGACGGCGCCCCGGTGCTGGTGATCGGCAGCCCCGGCGGCAGCCGCATCATCGGCTACGTGGCGCAGGCCATCGTCGCGCATATCGACTGGGGCATGGACGTTCAGCAGGCGGTGGCGATGCCGCATTTCGTCAACCGCTTCGGCACCTACGACCTCGAGGAAGGCACCCCTGCCGCCGATCTCGAGACGCCGCTCACCGAGCTCGGCTACGAGGTAAGCGTGCGCGAGCTGAACTCGGGGCTGCACGCCATCGCCGTGGGCGACGGGCTGAAGGGCGGTGCCGATCCGCGCCGCGAGGGCATCGCACTCGGCGAGTGAGGCTCAGAACACCCCGAGGCTGAGCCCCGCCGCCATCGCCGCGCCCAGCTCGCGGCAGCGGTCGAGCTCGGTCTCGGGGATCGTCTTCTGCGCCAGGATCGCCTCGGGCGTCTGGGCGTGGGTGCAGACGATAAGCGGCGGCTGCACCTCGCGCAGGCGCCAGCCGGTGGCGATGCGGGCGGTCTGGCGGGCCGCACCCTCGCCATCCGAGCCGGCGCAGATCATCTGCGCATAGGGCCGCCCCTCGATCCGGCCCAGTACCGGGTAATAGCAGCGGTCGAAGAATTCCTTCATCAATCCTGACAGCGCCGCGAGGTTCTCGGGCGCGCAGAAGAGGTAGCCGTCGGCCCGCAGCAGATCCTCGGGTCCCGCGTCGGCGGCGGTCTTCAGCACCGTCGGCGCCTCGGCGCGCGCCGCCTCCGCCGCAGCCCCGGCCATGGCGCGGCTGCCGCCGGTGCGCGAGTGATAGACGATCAGCAATTCCATCCGCCAAGCCTAGCCGCGGCGGCCCCGACGGCAAGTCCCGCATCGCCGGTCTTGACGCCCCAGACCCCATGAAATATGCAAGCCGTCAATGCGCGGGCGTTGTGTAATGGTAAGACCTCAGCCTTCCAAGCTGATGATACGGGTTCGATTCCCGTCGCCCGCTCCAGATCCTTCCCCATGAGCCCCCGACACGCACGCTGCTCCCGCGCCGTGCCCGGACCATCGTCGCCCTTGCGGCATGCTGCGCCTTGATTCCTGCGCGAACCGTGGCAAAAGACCTTCGCGCAGGACAGGAGACGGCATGGCACACGGAAACCCCGCATCGGCAATCGCGGAAGAGCGCGGCAAGTCCCGCAGGCTTGGCTCGCTCCGGGCACTGCTGCCCTTCATGCTGCCCTACAAGGGGCTGATGTTCGCCGCCACGCTGGCGCTGATCGCCACCGCGACGGTGTCGCTGACCCTGCCCATGGCGGTGCGCCGGGTGGTCGACAACTTCAACGCCGAGGACGGCGCGCTGCTCGACTACTACTTCACCGCGGCGCTCGGCATTGCGGCGCTGCTGGCGATCGGCACCGCCGCCCGCTATGCGCTGGTCACCCGGCTGGGCGAACGCGTGGTGGCCGACATCCGCAAGGCGGTTTTCGACCGGGTCATCGGCCTTTCGCCGGTGTTCTACGAGAAGATCATGACCGGCGAGGTACTGAGCCGGATCACCACCGACACCACGCTGATCCAGTCGGTCATCGGCTCCTCGGTCTCCATCGCGCTGCGCAACGTGCTGATGATGGCGGGCGGGCTGGTGCTGATGCTGCTGACCTCGGCCAAGCTTACCGGGCTGGTGCTGCTGCTGGTGCCCGTGGTGATCGTGCCGATCCTCACGCTGGGCCGCCGCCTGCGCAAGCTCAGCCGCGAGAACCAGGACTGGATCGCGGTCTCCTCGGGCAACGCCGCCGAGGCGCTGGCCGCGGTGCAGACCGTTCAGGCCTTCACCCACGAGACGATCTCGCGCGGGACCTTCGGCGAGGTCACCGAAAAGAGCTTCGACGCGGCGCGGCGCCGGATCTGGGTCCGGGCGCTGATGACCGCCATCGTCATCTTCCTCGTCTTCACCGGCATCGTCGGCGTGCTCTGGATGGGCGCCTGGGACGTGCGCGCGGGCGACATGAGCGCCGGTGCGCTGGTGCAGTTCGTGATCTACTCGGTCATGGTCGCGGGCGCCGTCGCGGCGCTGTCCGAGATCTTCGGCGAGCTGCAGCGCGCCGCCGGCGCCACCGAGCGGCTGGTCGAACTGCTCGAGACAGAGGACGCGGTGCAGGACCCCGCCGCCCCGCAGCGCCTGCCCGCCCCGGTGCGCGGCGAGATCGGCTTCGAGCACGTGCAGTTCTCGTACCCGTCGCGGCCCGGCGTCTCGGCGCTGGCGGATCTCGACATCACCATCCGTCCCGGCGAGACCGTGGCGCTGGTTGGCCCCTCGGGCGCCGGCAAGACCACCATTGTGCAGCTGATCCAGCGCTTCTACGACCCCGATGCGGGCCGGGTGACGCTCGATGGCGTGGCGCTGGATGCGCTCGCCCGCGACGACTTCCGTCAGCACATCGCGCTGGTGCCGCAGGATCCGGTGATCTTCGCCGCCTCCGCACGCGACAACATCCGCTTCGGCCGCCCCGACGCCACCGACGCCGAGATCGAGGAGGCCGCGAAGGCCGCCGCCGCGGACGGCTTCATCTCGGCCCTGCCCGAAGGCTACGACACCTATCTGGGCGAGCGCGGCGTGATGCTCTCGGGCGGCCAGAAGCAGCGCATCGCCATCGCCCGCGCAATCCTGCGCGACGCGCCGGTGCTGCTGCTTGACGAGGCGACCTCGGCGCTCGACGCCGAGAGCGAACGCGCGGTGCAGGCGGCGGTGGACCGGCTCGCCGAGGGCCGCACCACGATCATCGTGGCGCACCGGCTGGCGACGGTGAAGAAGGCCGACCGCATCGTGGTCATGGATCAGGGGCGCATCGTGGCACAGGGCTCGCATGACGCGCTGGTGGCCGAGGGCGGGCTCTACGCCCGGCTCGCGCGGCTGCAGTTCACCGACGGCATCGCGGCGGAGTAACCCGCCCCCTCAAACGCAAAAGCGCCGCCCCAACCGGGCGGCGCTTTCGTTTTCGGCGGTATCGAGGCCCTCAGGCGTCCTGCGTCGCACCTTCGCGCACGGTGTCGATCATCAGCTGCACGTTCTCGGGGTCCGCGTCCGGCGTGATGCCATGGCCGAGGTTGAAGATGTGCGGCCCCTTCGAGAAGGCCCTCACCACGCGCCGCGTCTCGGCCACGAGCGCGTCGCCCCCGGTCACCATGTGCGACGAGGCGAGGTTGCCCTGCACGCAGCCCGAGACCTGCACGTGTTCGGCCGCCCACTCGGGCGTCACGCTGTCATCGACCGCCACGCAATCGGCGCCGGTGGCCTCGTGGAACCCGACATAGCCCTCGCCCGCCTGCCGCGGGAAGACGATGACGGGAAGGCCCGGATGCCGCGCCTTGAGCTCCCATGTGATGATCCGCGCGGGCTCGAGCGCGTAGCGTTGGAAATCCTCGCCGTCGAGCGACCCGGCCCAGCTGTCGAAGAGCTTGACCACCTCGGCCCCGGCCTCGACCTGCGCCGAGAGGTAGTCGATCGTCGACTCGGTCAGCCGCTCGATGATCTTCTCGAAGAGCGCCCGGTTCTCGGCCTTGAGCGCATGCGCCGGCCCCTGGTCCGGGGTGCCGCGCCCGGCAATCATGTAGGTCGCCACGGTCCAGGGCGCCCCGGCGAAGCCGATCAGCGTGGTCTCGGAAGGCAGCTCGCGGCGCAGGATCTTCACCGTCTCGTAGATCGGGTTCAGCGTGTCGTGGATCATCTCGCCGCGGCCAAGCTTGTCGAAACCGGCCTCGGTGGTGATCGTCGACAGCCGCGGCCCCTCTCCGGTGACGAACCACAGGTCCGCGCCCAGCGCCTGCGGCAGCAGCAGGATGTCGGCGAACAGGATCGCCGCGTCGAAGCCGTAGCGGCGGATCGGCTGCAGGGTGACCTCGGCTGCCAGTTCGGGGTTGTAGCACAGCGACAGGAAGTCGCCTGCCTGCGCCCGGGTGGCCTTGTATTCCGGCAGGTAGCGCCCGGCCTGCCGCATCATCCAGATCGGCGGTGTGGGCAGCGTTTCCCCGGCCAGTGCCCGAAGGATGGTCTTTGTCATATCGCGGCCTCCCAAGTTCGGTGTCGCAGGCGGCAATATGTCAATTCACGCCCCATTGCCACACGCAATCCCGCGACATAAAGCTCTGGCCATGACACGCGCGCTTCCTTCCCCCGACCAGCCGCTCCGGATCGGCACCCGCGGCTCGCCGCTGGCGCTGGCCCAGGCCCACGAGACCCGCGACCGCCTCTGCGACACCTTCGCGCTGTCGCCAGAGGCCTTCGAGATCGTCGTCATCCGGACCACCGGCGACGACCGCTCGATGATCGCCGCCGACCGTCCGCTGAAGGAGATCGGCAACAAGGGGCTCTTCACCAAGGAGATCGAAGAGCAGCTTATGGCGGGCGGCATCGACATCGCGGTGCACTCGATGAAGGACATGCCGACGCTGCAGCCCGAGGGGCTGATGCTCGACTGCTACCTGCCGCGCGAGGACGTGCGCGACGCCTTCATCTCGCCCGGCCACGGCGGCCTTGCCGACCTGCCCGCGGGCACCGTGGTCGGCACCTCGTCGCTGCGCCGCCGGGCGCAGTTGCTGAACCGGCGCCCGGACCTCAGGGTGGTGGAGTTCCGCGGCAACCTGCAGACCCGGCTGAAGAAGCTCGAGGACGGTGTGGCCGCGGCGACCTTCCTGGCGATGGCAGGCCTGAACCGGATGGGCATGACCGACGTACCGATGACCGCCATGTCGCCGAACGAGATGCTGCCCGCGGTGGCGCAGGGCGCCATCGGCATCGAGCGCCGCAGCGACGACAGCCGCGCCGCCGAGATGCTGGCCGCGATCCACGACCACGACACCGCGCTCCGTCTTGGCGCCGAACGCGCCTTCCTCGCCGAACTCGACGGTTCCTGCGAGACACCGATCGCCGGGCTCGCTGAACTCGACGGCACCGCGCTACGCCTGCGCGGCGAGCTGCTCGCGCCGGACGGCAGCGCCTCGCACGCGGGCGAGATCGCCGGCCCCGCCGACAACGGCCCCGAGCTCGGGCGCCTGCTCGCGCAGCAGCTTCTGGCAAGGGCCGGCGCAGACTTCTTCGCCTGGCGCGGCTGACGACTCACGCCCTGCCCCCGGCGCCGTTCCGGCGGCACCGGACGGCCTGCCTCCGGCGGGAGTTTATCCGGCAAGATGAAAGACGGGGTCCCGCGAAATGCCCCATCTTCATCTTGCAAGGTAAACTCCGGGGGTGAGGCGCGGCACGCGCCGAGGGGGCAGAGCCCCCTATTTCCCCAGAATCTCGGCCGCACGACGCAGGTCGGCCTCGAAGGCCGCTTCCGCGGCCGCGCGCTCGATCGCGGGCAGCCGCAGCAGGTAGGACGGGTGCACGGTGACCAGCACAGGCGTGCCCTCCGCCGTCTGCTCGACGCCGCCGCGCCGGGTCAGCAGGCCGCGGCGGTCGCCGGTCAGGCTGTCCAGAGCGGTGGCCCCCATGGCGAGGATCAGCCGCGGCTTCACCTGCGCGCGCTCCAGGTCCAGCCACCAGCGGCAATGCTGGATTTCTCCCTGTGTCGGCGACTGGTGAATGCGGCGCTTGCCGCGGGCGGCGAACTTGAAGTGCTTCACCGCGTTGGTGACGTAGGCGCGCGCCCGGTCGAGCCCGGCCCGCGCCGCGACCTCATCGAAGAGCTGGCCCGCCGGGCCCACGAAGGGCCGGCCCTCGAGATCCTCGAGATCGCCCGGCTGCTCGCCCACGATCATCAGCGGCGCATTCAGAGGCCCCTCCCCCGGCACCGGCTGGGTGGCGTTTTCCCAGAGCGGGCAGCGGCGGCAAGCGGCGAGCCCCGCGGCGAGATCGTCGCCCGGCTCGGGCACCCGGGCGGCGCGCAGCCGTTCGCCGATGCGCTCGGCGCGCAGGGGCGCCACCATGGGCGCGGCGGCGGCCATCTCGCGGGCCCGTGCCTGAGCCGAGGCGACCATCTCGGGGATGAGCGCGGTCTCGGGCATGTTGCGCCAGTATTTCTTCGGCATCTCCGCCTGCATCGCCTTCAGCTTCACCCGCGCGGGATTGAAGATGTTGCGAAAATAGGTGCGCCAGAGATCCTCGGCCGCGTCCTCGGGCAGGTCGGGTCGCGCCGCCGCGGCGCCGAAGCGCAGCGTGCCCGCCTCGAAATGCGCCGAGAGGTCGGGGGTGAGGATCGACCAGTCCATGTCGCCGAAGCGCCGCACGAAGAAGGGCGCGGTCAGCTCGAGGATGTGGTGCGACGGCTCGAACCACGCGGCGAAGCGCCGGCGCCCGGCCTCCGCATCGCCCAGCTCGCGGAAGCGCACGAAGGCGGTCATCTTGTGGCGGTCGCGGCGCACCTCCTTGGCCATGCGCTCCAGCCGGTCGACCAGCGGGTCGGCGCGATCCTCGAGCAAGCGCCGGTCGCGGCCCAGCGCCCAGAGCAGCGCGTAGAGCCGTGCGAAGCGCTCGGGGTCGGCGTGGCAGACCGCCAGCCGGGCGAGATCCACGAAACCGCGGGGCACCGTCACCGCGCCGCCTCCGGGCGTGGGCGCCGCCGCGGGGGCGCCCGCGAAGAGGTCGGCCTCGCCCGCCCCGCGCTGCCAGAGCACCTCTTCGGGTGGTACACCCTCGGCCAGCAGCGCCCGCGCCTCGTCGCGCCAGCCCTCGAAGGTGCCGATCTCGGGAAGCACCACGCAGCGCATCAGATCAGCTGCAGCTGCTCGGGCGGCGGCGCGAAGCGGGCGCGCAGGTCTGCGGCGTCGCCCAGCGCCCGCGGGCGCCAGTCGAGCAGGGTGATGAAGGTCTTGGCCTGCTTGAGGTTCGCCCCCATCCGCCGCAGGTCCTCGTAGCGCAGGGTGCGGTGACCCCGCGTGGCGAGGATCCGGCCCACGGTCTTGGTCCCCAGGCCCGGAACCCGCAAGAGCGTCTCGCGCTCGGCGCGGTTCACGTCAACCGGGAACAGGTGCCGGTTGGCCAGCGCCCAGGCGAGCTTCGGGTCAACCTCAAGATCCAGCAGCCCGCCGGCAGTGGAGGCGGCGATCTCCTCGACCCCGAAACCGTAGAAGCGCAGCAGCCAGTCCGCCTGATAGAGCCTGTGCTCGCGCATCAGCGGCGGCTTGATCAGCGGCAGCGCGGCAGAGCTGTCGGGGATCGGCGAGAAGGCCGAATAATAGACCCGCTTCAGCCGATAGCTCGAATAGAGTCGGGTCGAGGTCCGCAGGATCGTCGCGTCATCGGCACCGTCGGCCCCGACGATCATCTGCGTCGACTGGCCCGCGGGGGCAAAGCGCGCCGGCCGCTTGCCGGTGAAGCTGCGCTCCTTCCGGGCCTCGCGCTTCAGGCGGACGTCGGCCATGGCGCGGCGGATCTGGTCCGGGCTCTTCTCGGGGGCATAGGATTGCACGGCGCGGTCGGTGGGCAGCTCGACGTTTACCGAGAGGCGGTCGGCGTAAAGCCCCGCCTGCTCGATCAGCTCGGGCGTGGCGTCGGGGATGGTCTTGAGGTGGATGTAGCCGCGGAAGCGGTGCTCGGTCCGCAGCATCCGGGCGATGCGGACCATGTCGCCCATGGTCTCGTCCGGCGAGCGGATGATCCCCGAGGACAGGAACAGCCCCTCGATGTAGTTGCGCCGGTAGAACTCCAGCGTCAGCGTCACGACTTCCTCCGGCGAGAACCGCGCCCGCTCGACGTTCGAGCTCACCCGGTTCACGCAATAGGCGCAGTCGTAGATGCAGAAGTTGGTCATCAGGATCTTGAGCAGGCTGATGCAGCGCCCATCCGGCGCGTAGGCGTGGCAGATGCCCGAGCCGGTGGTCGAGCCGAGCCCTTTGCCATCGCGCGAGTCGCGCCGCTGCCCCCCGCTCGAGGCGCAGGAGGCGTCGTATTTTGCCGCGTCCGAGAGGATCGCAAGTTTCTGATCGAGAGTGAGTCTTGCCATGTGTTCATGATATGTTCACATGGCTCGCCGGATCAACGGCAGAGCTGCGGCGGGGCGATCACCTTTGCATCATCGCCCCGCCGCGCCGCGCTCAGCCGAGCGTCAGGATGGTCTGGCCGGTGGTGCGCCGCGCCTCGAGCGTGCGGTGCGCCTCGGCGACGTCCTCGAGCGGAAAGCGCTGGTCGATGCGGATCTTCACGTCGCCCGCGACCACCTTGCCGAACAGCATCCCGGCCATCTCCTGGCAGGCGGAATGGTCGGCGATATGGGTGAAAAGCGTCGGCCGCGTCAGCTTGAGCGAGCCCTTCTGGCCGAGGATCCCGAGGTTGAAGTTGTCGACCGGCCCCGAGGCATTGCCGAACGAGATCATCATGCCGAGCGGCTTCAGGCTGTCGAGCGAGCCCATGAAGGTGTCCTTGCCCACCGAGTCCATCACCACGTCGACGCCCTTGCCGTCGGTCAGCTCACGCACCTTCGCGGCCCAGTCCTCGGTCGCGTAGTTGATGCAGGCGTCGGCGCCGTGCTCGAGCGCCAGCGCGCATTTCGCGTCGGAGCCGGCGGTGCCGATCAGCCGGATGCCCTCTGACTTGGCCCATTGGCAGGCGATCAGCCCGACGCCCCCGGCGGCAGCGTGGAACAGCACCGTGTCCCCTGCCTTGAGCGGCGTGGTGCGGTGGAAGAGGTACTGCACCGTGAGCCCCTTGAGCATCATCGCGGCGCCTTCCTCGAAGGAAATCGCGTCAGGCAGCTTGCAGACCTGCGCGGCGGGCATCACCCGCGCCTCGCAATAGGCGCCCGGAGGCGCCGAGGAATAGGCCGCACGGTCGCCGGGCGCGAGGTGGACGACGCCCTCGCCCACCGCCTCGATGGTGCCCGCGGCCTCCATGCCGAGCGCGTGCGGCAGCGTCATCGGGTAGAGCCCCGAGCGCTGGTAGCAGTCGATGAAGTTCAGCCCGCAGGCAGCGTGGCGGATGCGGACCTCGCCCGGCCCCGGTTCGCCGACCTCGCGCTCGACCAGCTTGAGGGTCTCGGGCCCGCCGTGTTCCTCGATGATCACCGTCTTCGCCATGTCGCTCATGCTGCGCTCCTCTCCTGTTCGTAAGATGCGGTTTCGGGGCGAACCCTGCGCTGTCACCCCCGCCGGCACAAGGGCCAAGGTTGCGCGGCCGGGACCGGACCGAAACATACAACGGGACGTGAATGCGTTTTCGAAAGATCCGTGCTAGACTGCGCTAATGCGGCGCCGGTCGGTCTGGCCATCGGCGCATTGGGCCGGACCCGACTTGGCGCGTCACGCCACGCCACGCCAAAGGGAGGAGACCCATGGCCCAGACCATCGGAAATCCGCTGTCTTGGACAGCGCAGCAACTGGGCGGGGCGGGCAGCCACCTCGCCGCCGCCTCGCGCGAGATCGGCAGTCACGACCTCACGCCCCCCCGGGTCCGCTACATGGACATGTCCGACATCGGCGACTCCCTGCGCGCCGGCTGGGCGGATTTCCAGGCCTGCCGCACCGACGTCATGGCCATCGTGCTGGTCTACCCGGTGATGGGGCTTCTGCTCATGGGGCTGGGCCTGCAACTGTCTCTGGTGCCCCTGCTCTTCCCGCTGATCTCGGGCTTCGCGATCCTCGGCCCCGTCGCCGCGGTCGGGCTCTACGAGATGAGCCGGCAGCGAGAGATGGGCGAGGCGCCCCGCTGGGGGCAGGCCTTCGCGGTGATGCGCTCGCCCGGATTCGGGGCGGTGCTGGTCATGGGGCTTTATCTCGCGGCCCTGTTCATGGCCTGGATGCTGGTCGCGGCCGGGATCCACGCCCTGACCATGGGCGCCGACACGACCACGGGCCTCATGGCCTTCCTGTCGCAGGTGTTCGGCACGCCGGGCGGCTGGACGATGATCGTGCTGGGCTGCGGCGTGGGCTTCCTGTTCGCGCTGGGGGCGCTGGCCACTTCGGTCGTGTCCTTCCCGCTGGTGCTCGACCGCCATGTCGGCGCACCGGTGGCGGTGGCGACCTCGATTCAGGTGCTGAAGAAGAACCCGGTCGTGACGCTGGCATGGGGGGCCACGGTGGCCGCGCTGCTGGTGCTGGCGGCGATCCCGCTGATGCTGGGCTTCATCGTAGTGCTGCCGGTGCTTGGCCACGCGACGTGGCACTTCTACCGCCGCGCGGTCTACTGACGGCCTGCAGAGGCTTTACGAGGGCGGCTGTAGCCGCCCCCGACGCCTCGGGCGAGGTTTTCCGGCCCACGTCTTCCGGCCCAAGTCTTCAGACCCAAGCCTCAGATCAGGGTCTCAGACCACCGCCTCAGGCGACCTTGAGGACGATCTTGCCGATGTGGCCCGAGCGCTCCATGTGGGCATGCGCCTTCGAGGCCTCGTCGAGCGCGTAGACCGAATCCATCACCGGCGCGACGCGTCCGGACTCGAGCAGCGGCCAGACCGTCTTGCGCAGGGCCTCGGCGATGCGCGCCTTGGCCAGGTCGCTCTGCGGCCGCAGGGTCGAGCCGGTGATGGTCAGGCGCCGCGTCATCACCTGCGCGAAGTTCAGCTCGACCTTGGGCCCCTGCAGGAAGGCGATCTGCACCAGCCGGCCCTCGTCCGCCAGCGCCTTGACGTTGCGCGGCAGGTAGTCTCCGCCCACCATGTCGAGGATCAGGTTCGCCCCGCCCTCTTCCCGCAAGACCGAGACGAAATCCTCGTCGCGGTAGTTGATCGCCCGCTCGGCGCCGAGCGCGAGGCAGGCATTACACTTCTCGGGCGAGCCCGCCGCGGCGAAGACCCGGGCGCCGAAGGCCGAGGCAAGCTGGATCGCCGTCGTGCCGATGCCGGACGAGCCGCCGTGCACGAGGAATCGCTCGCCCGCCTGCAGGCCCCCGCGCTCGAAGACGTTGGTCCAGACGGTATAGAAGGTCTCGGGCAGGCAGGCCGCCTCGCGCAGGTCCATGCCGGCGGGCACCGGCAGGCAATGGGCGGCGGGCGTCGCCACGTATTCCGCGTAGCCGCCGCCGGGCAGCAACGCGCAGACCGCGTCGCCGACGGCGGGCCAGCGCACGCCGGGTCCCACGGCCACGACCTCGCCCGAGGCTTCGAGCCCCGGCAGGTCGCTCGCGCCCTTGGGCGGCGCATAGCTTCCGGCCCGCTGCAGCGCGTCGGGGCGGTTCACCCCCGCCCAGGCCACGCGGATCACCACTTCGCCGTGCCTCGCCACCGGCACGGGCCGGGTCGTCGCGCGCAGCATTTCGGGGCCGCCGGGTTCGGAAATCTCGACGGCGCGCATGGTGTCAGTCATGGGGTGTCCTTATCTGGGAGCGGTCCAGCCGCCCGGCAAATCGCTCTCGCGCGCGGATCGTGGCGCGCGAATATTGCTTAACACCCGCTCCGGCCCGGCGAAAACCCGTTTCAGCAGGGGATTCTCGCGCACCTTCGCCTTGGTCTTCTCGATCCGCATCACGTCCTCGATGCGGCGGTCGAGGAAGTCCCACGTCGCCTGATGGTCGATCGAATCGTCGCCGAGCCAGAACAGCACGGTCGAGGAATAGACGCCGCTCAGGGTGGCGCGCTTGGTGTACCAGTTGAAGTCGCGCGCGGTGTCGCCGAGCGCGCCCCAGATGCGGTCCGCGGTGCCCCAGATCAGCTTGGCACCGTCGGGCGCATAGAGCGGCAGGGCAAAGAGCGTGGTGCCGCGGCGCACCGCCTCGCGGTCGTCCACGACCTCGATCCGGGTGCGGATGGCGCGCGCGACCTTGTCGCGGTAGCGCAGTCCTTCGTCGTCCGCCTGCGCCAGCCTCGCGGCCATCGCGTCGTCTCCGCGCCGGTGGAAAGCGATCGCCATATCGACGGCTCCGCGGGGGAAGAGCCCGCGCGCCACGACCGGATCGACGCCGGCGTCGGTCACTGCGGCCCTGAAGGTCGTCTCCGACCAGCCGTCGAAGGCGACATGGTTCAACGCCGCATCCAGCAGGCGGGTGGCTGTATCATCTGTCATGTGGCCTCTCCTTCGACTCTATAACTAGAAGCCTAGACAATTTCGCCAAGCCTTGCTATGAGGCGGCTTCCTGCAATTCCTTGCAACTCAAACTTAGAAAGGTGGTGAAAACCACATGCAGGTTAGTGTTCGCGACAACAACGTCGATCAGGCGCTCCGCGCTCTGAAGAAGAAGCTGCAGCGTGAAGGCGTGTTCCGTGAAATGAAGCTTCGGCAACATTTCGAGAAGCCGTCCGAAAAGAAAGCGCGCGAAAAGGCAGAGGCAGTTCGCCGTGCCCGCAAGCTGGCGCGCAAGAAGGCCCAGCGCGAAGGTCTCCTCTGAGATCAGCGCAAAGGTCAGGCAGCTGACCTTCCGACACGATGAGAAGACGACCCCCGGGGCCTGGCCTTTCGGGGGTTTGTCATTTTGTGAACCCGGGCATATAGCGCTTCGGGAACTTCCCCTCTAGGTTGCACATTGTTAAAGGTAGGCTCCGCGCGTCTGGCGGGCCGGCCACCGCAATGCGGCAAGACATCCTCCGAATGGGGTTCCCGTGACCGAGAGCGATTTCATCTGGATCCTGATCCTCGTGCTGACGGCTGCAGCACTGACGCTGTACCTGCGCTCGGGTCACCGCACGCCGGCGCGGCGTGGCGGCGACGGGCGCACCCACGAGGCGCCCGAGGATGCCCGGCCGAGCGGCCCGCCCGAGGTCTGGGTCGCGGATCTGCAGAGCAGCCTGCCGCCGATGCCGCGGATCACCTCCCGGCGCGGCTCCCGGGCTGCCGAGGCCGAGCTCGACGGGGATGACGAGGGTGACGCCCCCGCCCCCGCCAAGGACGTTCGCACGACCCGCTACTGGGTGCAGCGGGTGTTCTTCGGCACCGACCGTGCCGTCGAGGCCATGGACGAGCACGGTGCCGACTTCGGCAACCGTCGCGCCGGGCGCCTGACACTGGGCCACACCGACATCACCATCCCGCGCGAGGCCCACCGCGAGGGCCGCATCGAGCGCCCCACGGAGTACGGCTTCTTCAGCGTCACGCTGCGCCGCAAGGCCTGCGACCCCGAGCACCATTTCACCGTGCTCAAGACCGAGATCCTGTCCGAACCCGCTTTCATGGCCATGGCCTCGCACGTGGCCGAGGGAGCCGAGCGCTTCGCCCACACCGCCTTCGTCTTCATTCACGGCTTCAACACCACCTTCGCCGACGCCACCTTCCGCGCCGCGCAGCTGGCCCATGACCTCGGTTTCGACGGGCCCGCCTTTGCCTACAGCTGGCCCTCGGACGGCGAGACCCAGGACTACGCCTCCGATCTCGAGAGCGCCCGCAATGCCGGCGGCTTCATGGACCGCTTCCTCGAGCTGGTGTTCGAGACCCCGGGCGTCGAGAAGGTGCACGTCATCGCGCATTCCATGGGGAACGCGGCGCTCGAGGCGCTGCTGACCCGCGCGGGCACCCGGCTCGGGCAGCGCGGGCAGGCCATCGGGCAGCTCGTGCTTGCAGCACCCGACCTCGACGCGGGCAGCTTCGAGACCATGGCCGGCCATTTCACCGCCGCCGCCAAGGGGATCACTCTCTACGCCTGCGCCTCGGACCGGGCGCTGCTGGCCTCGCAGCAGGGGCGCGACACCTACCGGAGGCTCGGCGACGTCGGCCCCGACGGGCCGGTGGTGGTGCAGGGCATCGACTCGATCGACGTGACGCCGGTGGGCTCGGACCTGTTCTCGCTGAACCGCAACGCCTATGCGCAGGACCGCGGGCTGCTCGACGATCTGGGCGCGCTGTTCTCGACCGGCCAGCGCCCGCCCGGCCGCCGCCTCAGCAAGCTGACCGAGGTCGCGGGGCCGCGCGGCATCTACTGGCGGATGGCGCGCTGAGCCCCTCCCTTCCGGGCCCCGGCCAAAATTCGGCACAAGGCTGAATCCCGGCGAGCAAATCCCTGCGAACAAGAAAAGGCCCCCGGTCCGAAGGCCGGGGGCAGCAGTTCTGTCTTCGTAGTCTCGTGCGGCGCGTTCGCCGTCACGTCGTGGGTATCGGATCAGCTCGGGCCGATCATGAAACAGGTGACCTGTCGGGCCTGAAGGCGGCGGCAGGCAAGGTCTGCGGTCTCGCGCGAGAGGCCCATGAAGTTGGCGTCGAAGCCGCTGGAACGGTTGACCACTTTGCGCAGCGAGCCGTCCAGCGTGGCGGTCTCCATCAGCGCGGTCTTAAGCAGCACCTTCTCGGCGGCGTAGCGGCTCGGGTAGCGGCCGACGTTGATGCCCCAGTGACGCCCGCCCGAGGTCGAGACGCGGGTCACGACTTCCTGCTCCTCAACCGGAGCGACGGCGGCAACGGTCTCGACGGTGGCCGCGACGGCGGCACCCGGCGCCGCTGCGGGCGTGGAGGCGGCGAAGGCCACGATGCCCTGCGGGCGCCGCACTGGCTTGATCGAGGAATCCGGTGCGACCTGAGAGGCATCCGCCAGCGTCACGGGCGCGGCGGCGACCGGCGAGGCGGCCTGCTGCTCGGCGGTCTGCACCGCGGCCAGCACAGTCTCGATGTCCCCCTCGACGCTTGCCACCAGCGGCGCGACATCGCTGCCGCTCGGACCGGTGGGGCCGGGCCGGGCCTGCGGACGCAGGCTGCGGTTCACGGCTGCGGCGACGACGCGAATCGTCTTGCCACGGGCGCCGTCCGGGCTCGGGTCGGCGGTCTGCGCGACGATGACCTCGCCCAGCCCGCGGTTACCGAGGTAGGGCGGCAGGCCCGGCTTGCGCAGCGCCACCCGCGTCTTGGCGCGCTTGAACCCGAGGTCCATGAGCTGCGCCACCTTGGCGTTGCGCGCCGCGGTGGAGGCGCCCCCGAAGACGGTGGTGATCACGCGTTCCTGCCCGCGCTCGGCGGAGGCCACAAGGTTGAAGCCCGCGGCCCGGGTGTAGCCGGTCTTGATGCCGTCGGCACCCTTGTAGGAGCCGAGGAAGCGGCGGTTGGTGTTGGCCACC
This sequence comes from Salipiger thiooxidans, assembly GCF_900102075.1. Classification (GTDB taxonomy): domain Bacteria; phylum Pseudomonadota; class Alphaproteobacteria; order Rhodobacterales; family Rhodobacteraceae; genus Salipiger; species Salipiger thiooxidans. The sequence continues at coordinate 76,503 of NZ_FNAV01000013.1, forward strand.
TCGCGCACGCCGGCGCTCGTCGAGATCCGCGAGAACAGGTTGTAGTACTGCGGGTAGTCGTAGACCATGTGGCGCCCGAGGATGCTCATGTCACGCGCGGTGGACATGTGCCCCGACTCGGTCAGGCCGTTGGCGTTCTTGAAGGTCGAGCGGGTCATCCCGAGCGCCTTCGCCGTGCGGTTCATCCGCCGCGCAAAGGCCGCTTCCGAGCCCGCGATGGCCTCGCCGATGGCGGTCGCCGCGTCGTTCGCCGACTTCACCGCCGCCGCCCGCACGAGGTAGCGCAGCTTGATCTTCTGACCTTCGCGCAGCCCCAGCTTGGAGGGCGGCTCGGAGGCCGCGTTGCGCGACACGGTCACCACGGAGTCCATGGTGATTTCGCCATGCTCCACCGCCTCGAAAGCGATGTAGAGCGTCATCATCTTGGTGAGCGATGCGGGGTGAAGCGGAGTATCCGCATTCTCCGAATGGAGCACCTCGCCAGACCTGGCATCCATCACCATCGCCGCAAAGGGCGCGGCCATGGCACTTAGCGGCATTGCCGCAAGCATCACGATTGCCAGAATAAATTGCAGGCCTGCTCGGCCCGGCCACTGCCTACGCCGTCCCGTCACGGTATCCGCCTTCTACTGCCTCGTGTCCCCGGCTGTTTTTTATCCGGTGGACTTGTTCTGCTTCGGAGAAGCGTAGCACGGGATCTGCTTCAAAGAAACCCGGCAATTCCTTGATATTTTGCCCGAATTTGCCGCAGGAAAACCAACATATAGGGCGTGGGCGGCGACCGCCCCCTAGACGTGCCACCCGCACTGTTGGCGTGCTATTGATTCGTTTTTAATCAACCTATACGAGAAACAAGGGCGCACAGGCCCCCGAGATCCGGCAATTCCGCAAAGCGCGGATGGTCGGGCTTGTCATCCATCTCGAGCCCCCAGACGAGGTCATGCGGCACGTAGACGCCCCAGCCCCCGGCCGCGATGGCCGGGTTCACGTCGGACTTGAGCGAATTGCCCACCATCATCGACGCCTCGGCCCCTCCGGGAGACCGCCCGAAGATCCGGCCATAGGTCTCGCTTCGCTTGTCCGAGACGATCTCGACCGCATCGAAGCAGTCCCCCAGCCCCGACTGCGCCAGCTTGCGTTCCTGGTGGAGCAGGTCGCCCTTGGTGATCAGCACGAGGTAATGATCCTCGGCCAGCGCCTCGACGGCCTCGCGGGCATGGGGCAGCAGCTCGATCGGGTGGTTCAGCATGTCCTGCCCGGCCGCCAGCAGCTCCGAGATCACCGAGCCCGGCACCTTGCCCTCGGTCACCTCGATGGCGGTCTCGATCATCGACAGCACGAAGCCCTTCACGCCGAAACCGTAGTGGCCGATGTTGCGCTTCTCGGCCTCCAGAAGGCGCGAGCCCAAATGTTCGGCGTCTGCATGATCCGCGAGCAGCTCCGCGAATCGTTGCTGGGTCAGGTGGAAGAAACGCTCGTTGTGCCAGAGCGTGTCATCCGCATCGAAAGCTATTGTTTGCAATTTCCGGTTCATATGGGAGAGACTCCTTCCAGCGACCCTTCCCTCGCGCGCCGCTCCGAATTATATAGACGCTTCGAACCCTGAACCGCAAAGCGCCTTGAAGCCGAGATGACCATCACCATCACGGAAATGCCGATCCGCCTCGCCAACACGCCGTCCTTCGACGACGGGGATGGCAGCGACGCGGACGTGGTCGTCCAGACCAAGCCGAAAACCAAGCGCCCGCCGCTCTACAAGGTGCTCCTGCTGAACGACGATTACACTCCGATGGAGTTCGTCGTGCACGTGCTGGAGCGTTTCTTTGGCATGAGCCACGCGCAGGCGTTCGAAATCATGCTCACGGTGCACAAGAAGGGCGTCGCCGTCGTCGGCGTCTTCAGCCACGAGATTGCAGAGACCAAGGTTGGCCAGGTGATGGACTTCGCCCGCCGCCACCAGCACCCGCTGCAGTGCACCATGGAAAAGGAGTAGGCCGCCCTCGCCGCGGCCCCACCCATGACAACGGACAGACTGAGTTTCGCAACCGAGGCAGGCCTGAGCCTGCCCTCCGATGGTCGCATCCTGCTGCTCGGTGCGCCGGGCGATCTGGTGACCGAGGCGCTGCCGCTCGAGCGCTGCGCCGTGGTGCAACGTTTCCGCCCCGACTTCGACCTCTGGCAGCGACGCGGCGTCGATGTCTCGCTGGTGCCCGAGGGCAGTGTCACCGCCGCAGTGGTCTTCCTGCCCCGCGCCCGCGAACTTGCCGAGGCCCGCATCGCCGAGGCCTGCGCCGCCGTGCCCGATGGCCTCATCGTCGTGGATGGTCTGAAGACCGACGGCATCGAGGCGCTGGTCAAGGCGCTGAAGTCCCGCACCGAGCTCCAGGGGCAGGTCTCCAAGGCCCATGGCAAGACCGTCTGGTTCACCGCCACCGACGTCTTCGCCGACTGGGCCCGCGCGCCGGACCTCAACGCCCATGGCGACTGGACCGCGCCCGGCGTGTTCTCGGCCGACGGCCCCGACCCTGCCTCGCAGGCGCTGCTGGCCGCACTTCCCGCGAAGCTTGGCGCGCAGGTGGCCGATCTGGGCGCCGGCTGGGGAGGGCTCTCCACCGGGCTGCTGAGCCGCGATTCGCTCGCCGCGCTCCACCTCGTCGAGGCCGACCGCACCGCGCTCGACTGCGCGGAACGCAACGTCACGGACCCGCGCGCCAGCTTTCACTGGGCCGACGCCACGAGCTGGGAGCCGCCCGCGCTGCTCGACACCGTGGTGATGAATCCGCCTTTCCATACTGGGCGCAAGGCAGATCCGGCGCTGGGTCAGGCCTTCATCGCAGCCGCCCGCCGCATGCTGAAACCGGCCGGGCAGCTATGGCTTGTCGCCAACCGTCACCTGCCCTACGAGACCGCCCTCGCGACGCATTTCCGGGCGAGCGAGGAGATCGCCGGCGACAGCCGCTTCAAGATTCTCCATGCCTCTCGCCCGAAACGCTGATCTTCGCTAACGTCCTCGCCAGGGGACACATCGCAGGGAACGCTGCATGAGCTATTCGATCGAAGGCAAGACCGCCATCGTCACGGGCGCCGCGAACGGCGTCGGTCTTTCCATCGCCCGCCACTTCGCCAACAAGGGCGCGAACGTGATGTTCGCCGACATGGACGAAAACCGCCTCGCCAAGGAATGCGGCGCCAACGAGGACGGCGACAACATGCGCTACTTCGCCGGCGATCTCCGCGAGCGGCTGACGCTCGCCAACCTGCTCTCGGCCACGCTCGACGCCTTCGACCGGGTCGACATTCTCGTCAACGGTGCGCGCCAGATGCTGCCCAGCGACCCGCTCGACATCGAGGACACCTCGACCGAGACGCTTCTCGGGCAGAACCTGATGACCGCGCTGCGCCTGAGCCAGATCGTCGCCAAGCGCATGATCAAGCAGACCAACGGCGACAGCGAGCGGCCCGCGGGCTCGATCATCAACCTTTCGTCCATCGCATCGCGCTGCACCCAGCCGCAGCTGATGGCCTATTCGATTTCCTGCGCCGCGCTCGACCAGATGACCCGCTCTATGGCGGTCGAGATGGCGCCGTATCGGGTGCGCGTGAACGGCGTGGGCTTCGGCTCGGTGATGTCGGCCTTCCTCAAGGACATGCTCAAGGCCCAGCCCGACTACCGCAAGGAGATCGAGGCCCACACCCCGCTCGGCCGCATCGCGGGGCCGGACGCGCTCACCGAGACGGTGCAGTTCCTCGCTTCCGACGCCTCTGGCTTCATGACCGGGCAGGTGCTGACCGTGGACGGCGGCCGCACCCTGCTTGACCCGGTGGCCGCGCCGGCGCACTGACGCAGGGCCATTTCCCAGGCAAGCACCGCGCGACCTCAGGAGACTGCAATGACCGACACCGACGCCTTCGCCGAGCGCAAATCCCGCGCATCGGCCTGGTTCCGCAGCCTGCGCGACGAGATCGTCGCCGTCTTCGAGGGGCTCGAAGCGAGCCATGCAGAGGGCCCGTTCTCGGACATGGCGCCGGGCAGTTTCGAGGTCACGCCGACGACCCGCACCGCCGATGACGGCTCTGACGCGGGCGGCGGGCTGATGAGCGTTATGCGCGGCGGGCGGGTCTTCGAGAAGGTCGGCGTCAACGTCTCGACCGTCTACGGCACGCTCGGCGAGGCGGCGCAGAAGTCGATGGCGGCGCGCGGCGTGCCCGGCATCGAGGCCGACCCGCGGTTCTGGGCCAGTGGCATCAGCCTCGTCGCACACATGCAAAACCCGCATGTGCCGGCGGTCCACATGAACACCCGCATGTTCTGGACGCCGAACGCCTGGTGGTTCGGGGGCGGGTCCGACCTGAACCCCTGCCTCGAATACGACGAGGACACCGCGCATTTCCACGCCATGCAGCAGGCACATCTCGACCCGCACGACCCGGCGCTCTACCCCGCGCTCAAGGCTTGGGCGGACGAGTATTTCTACATCCCACACCGCGCGCGCGCGCGCGGTGTGGGCGGCATCTTCATGGACGACCGCAACACCGGCGACTGGGAGGCGGATTTCGCGCTGACCCAGGACATCGGGCGCGCCTTCCTTCCCGCTTGGGTTCCTCTGGTCGAATCGCGACGCACCCTGCGCTTCGGCACCGCCGAGAAGGACGCTCAGCTCGTCCATCGCGGGCTCTACGCCGAGTACAACCTCGTCTACGACCGCGGCACCAAGTTCGGCCTCGCCACCGGCCACGACGCCAACGCGGTGCTGATGAGTCTCCCACCCCTCGCGAAGTGGGTCTGAGCAGCCTGTCACACTGCTGACCTCCCGAACCGCGATGGTTTCGCCGCGTATCCCGTAGGCGCAGGTCAAAACAGCCCCGCCTCCTTGGCAAAGATCGCCGCCTGCGTCCGGTTGGCCGCGCCGATCTTGCGATAGAGCGTCTTGACGTGCAGCTTCACCGTGGGTTCGCGGATATCGAGATCGCGCGCGATCTCCTTGTTGGACTTGCCCTGCGTCAGCCGTTCCAGCACCTCCATCTCGCGCCGCGACAAGCGATCCGCCAACGGGTTGCGCCCTTTCTCCTCGGCCGTGCGGAGGAACTCGAGCGGCGCGTATTGTTCGCCCATCGACATGAAGCGCACCGCGTTCACCAATGACTTCGCCGACAGCGTCTTGGGCACGAACCCCGCGGCCCCCGCGGCAAGCACCTTTTCGGCGACCTCGGGACTGGCCGTGCCCGAGATGACCGCGACCCGCCGGGCGCCGTTCAGACGGCTCATCCGGGCGAACCCCTCAAGCTCGTTCATTCCTGGCATCGAATAGTCGAGCAGCACGAGGTCGAAAACTTCGCCCCCCTGCACAAGAGCCTCGGCCTCGGAATAGCTGGCGACGGTGACGGTCTCGAACTCCCCCTCGCCCTCGAGGAAGAGCTTCAGCGTGTCGCGCAGCAGGTCGTGATCGTCGGCGATCAGAACGCGCAGCGCAGGCAGGCGGCTGCTCGCCGCGCGCGGGTTCGGATTGGCCGTCAAGATGTCGTCCCCTTGGTGTTGTCCGGCGAATCGCCTGCGGTCGGTCTGGCAGGCAGCACGCGAAGGCCGTTGAAATCATGGACAGGCGCGGCCCCCGTCCGGTTTGCGGGCGCACCCCGATCGGATGGGGCGCTCCTGAAAGATAGCTGCCACGTCTCTCCGATTTGTTAACGGTCATCCGGTATTCCGAGAGTCACCTCACACCGGCGTTCTACCCGAGGCACGATTCGACCAGGAAAGGAGTGGCCCGCCCGATGCACCGTCTCGCCCGAGTTCTTCACGCGATTCTCCTGCTTGCCGGACCCCTTGCCGCCGAAAGCCTGCCGGCCGCTCTCGCTGCGCCACTGTTGACCGTCACCGGGCAGATTGCGGACCGCAATGCGGGCGACGCCGTCGTCTTCGACCTCGCCATGCTCGAGGCCATGCCGGCGCAGAGCTTCACCACCCGGACGGCCTGGACCGACCGCGCCCAGCACTTCACCGGCGTAGCGCTACGCGATCTGATGACGGCAGTCGGGGCCTCGGGTTCTCGGCTCCGTGCGACAGCGATCAACGGATACAGCGTCGAAATCCCGGCCGCCGGATGGCGCGAACCCGTGCCCATTATCGCCTACCGGCGCAATGGGGTGGTGATGTCATTGCGCGAGCGCGGGCCTCTCTGGATCGTCTATCCCTATGATGACGCCACCGAATACCGCAGCGCTCGGGCCTATTCGCACAGCATCCGGCAACTCGACCGCATCGCCGTGCTCGACTGATCCATGCAGCCTCTGGCACCTCCCGAATCGCGCGATACCGGGACCGCGCTGCTGCAGTCGGCGATTGCCAGCGTGTCTCTGCTGCTCTGCGGCGGGCTGGTTGTCTGGCTCGGCTGGATGGTCCTGCGCGAGATTGACGCCTTTTCGACCGCCAATTCGGACAACCTGCAATGGAACCTGTCGCAGGCGGACGTGGAGGTCCTGCAGTTCCGTCTCGCGGTTGCTGAAGCGCGCGAGCGGCCCGATGCACTGCCTGAGGTCCGGCTGCGCTTCGACATTCTCTACAGCCGCATGACCACGCTGCAAAACGGGCGGCTGTTCCGGCTGCTCCAGACCGTACCCGACTTCGCCGCGCCGCAAGAGCGGGCAAGCGCATTCCTTGACCAGAGCATCCCGCTGATCGACGGGCCGGATGATGCGCTGTACGCCAAGCTGCCCGAGCTTGCCGAAGGCGCTGCCATGGCGGGCGCGGACGTGCGCGCGCTGTCGCTGGCGGGACTCTCGACTTTTGCCGAGCTGTCGGATTCCCGGCGCGAGCGCGTGTCCGGCCTGCTGGGATACATGGCCGGCGCGCTGGTCACCCTGTTTCTCGGGCTGAGCCTTCTGGCGCTCACGATGTTCCGGCTTTTCCGCGTCGCGCGCCGACGCGCGGACGCAATCGAGATCGCCGGCGCAAGGCTGCGGACAATTGTCGAGACATCGCCAGACGCCATCGTCGTGACGGATGAGGACGGCCTTGTCCGCGGCTTCAACACCGCCGCAGAGCATATGCTGGGCTATGGTCGAGACAATGTCTTCGGAAAGCCCGCGCGTCAGCTCTTCGCTCCGCCCGAATTGCCGAACGAACGCACCGCCACGCTTTTCGCATTTGCCGATGAGCGCCGCCGTCCGACCCCCGAGGAGCGAAGATTCGAAATATCGCTGCGCGACCGTGACGGGAGGTTGTTCCCTGCGGAGTTCTCGATCGACCGCGCCGGCACCGACGATCCGCTCTATGTCGCCTACATTCGCGACATCTCGCGGTGGAAGGAGGTCGAGGAACAACTGACCGAGGCGCGTGACCGCGCGCTCGCGGGCGAACGCTCGAAATCCGAGTTCCTCGCCGTCATGAGCCACGAGATGCGCACGCCACTCAACGGTCTCCTCGGGACCCTTCAACTCCTGCGCGATGAGGAGCTGACGGAGCGACAGTGCGCCATGATCGACCGGATGGAAGCGTCGGGCAGGTTACTGCTTGAGCTCGTCAATGACGTGCTTGATCTCACCAAGTTTGAGGCTGGCAAGATGACCGCCGAGCACGCACCGTTTTCGCTGACTGCGCTTGTTGGCGGTGTCGTCGAGACCGTGCGCCCCATCGCGGACCGCTATCGTAATGCGCTGAGCTGGCGCTGGGTCGGCCCCGAGGGCGATTGGGTGGACGGCGACGCGCGACGGCTCCGGCAAGTCCTGCTGAACCTGGTCGGCAATGCGCTCAAGTTCACCCGCGACGGCACCGTGGAGATCGAGGCCGAATATCTCGACGACGTAGGCAACGCGCTGGAACTGCGCGTGATCGACAGCGGAATCGGGATTCGCGAGGAAGATCTCGCGCGGATCTTCCGGGACTTCGAAACACTCGATTCCTCCTACGCGCGCGAGGCCGGAGGCACCGGGCTCGGGCTGGGGATCGCACAGCGGTTTGCCCGACTGATGGGCGGCAGCATTGGCGCCGAGAGCGAGCCGGGTGAGGGAAGCCTGTTCTGGGTACGGCTTCCTCTGCCTCAAACTGCACGTGGCGCAACCGAGGATGCGCCTGTTCCGGAGAGCGCGGAACTGCCCCAGCGACCTCTCGACCTGCTGATCGTCGAGGACAACGAGATCAACCGGTTCATCCTTTTCCGGTTTCTGGAGAAAGATGGTCACAGGGTGGAGCTGGCGCTGGATGGGCAGGCGGGTGTCGATGCTGCTATGCGCCGGCGCTTCGACGCGATCTTCATGGACATATCGATGCCCGTCATGGACGGCACCACCGCTGCCCGCCAGATCCGCGCGGGTGGCGGTGCGTCGGCGAAAACACCGATCATCGCGCTCACGGCTCATGCTTTCGCCGAGGAACGGAAGAGTTTCGAAGCGGCAGGCATGAATGCCTTTCTGACGAAGCCAGTGGACCGCAGGCAGATCCGTGAGACGCTCTCGGGACTGTTCGCGGGTGAGTTTCCCTGCGCCCCGCACGACCAAAGTAACGAAGAAGAGGCAGGCCGCAATGTCGCGTTGGTCGACCTCGAGCGACCTCGCGAACTGATCGACGCGCTTCCGGAAGAAGCGGCTCGGGCCCTTCTGGAGCGATTTCTCGATGAGACCGAGCGTGATCTCGAGTGGCTCGCTCAGGCCGACGTTCGTGATCAGGAGATCGCCGCGGTGGCGCATCGCTGCGCAGGTTCTTGCGGAACCTTCGGTGCCGAGGCGCTCCGCCATGCGCTGCTCCAGATCGAGGCGGTCATCAAGGCTGGAGACCTGGCTGACTCGAAAGCCCTTCAGGCGCTCGGTGGATTGTGGCAGCGGACACGCTTTGTCCTGGAGGGGCTGGTTGATCAGTCATGATCGCTGCCATGAGGCTTCTTCAGAGCAGGACGTCAGAAAAGCCGGGACGAATATCGAGCTCTGCGAAACTCTGCAGGATCAAAGTCCGCGTCTCCACCGCACGCCTGCGAACAGGTTGTGGCTATTCGCAATATCCCGGGCAGCCTGATCCCTCCGGCATCGTAAAACGCCCGAACGCGCGCCCGGCATCCCAGTTGCTGGATTTCGACACGCCCTCGGCCTGGGCCTCAAGCGTAGGCGGCAGCACCTGTTGGCGGTCTTCGCTCATCGCGCAGATGGCGCCCACTCGCGCCGCCTCTGGTGCCGAAATGGCGCAGCCCCGGCCATAACGTTCGGCTCAGCAAAAACAGTCTCCGAGACGCCGAGAGATGCCAGCTGTGCATGATCAGCCGCAGCAATGCAGCTCAGGCGGCGCGGCTGGCCTCGGGGGTGGAGTGGCGCGTGGCCGGCTTGCCGAGATCGAACTCACCGACCAGCCGCGCGAGGTGCTGGGCGCGTTCGGCGAGTTCGGTCGAGCTCACGCGGCTGGCATCGGCCACCTCGGTGTTCTGGGTGGTGAGGTCGCTCAGGCGGCGCATGGCACCGTTGATTTCCTGCAACTCACGGCTCTGGCCCTCGGCGGCGTCGCTGACGCCCGAGAGCACCTCGTCGACGCGGCGGATCTGGTCCAGGATCGCCTCGAGCGCATCGCCGGTCTCCCCCACAAGATCCACGCCGCCCTTCACCTCGCGCGCGCTCTCGTCAATCAGCTTCTTGATCTCGAGCGCCGCGTCGGCCGAGCGGCTGGCGAGCCCCTGCACCTCCATCGCGACGACTGCGAAGCCCTTGCCCGACTCGCCGGCGCGCGCGGCCTCGACCCCGGCGTTGAGCGCCAGCAGGTTGGTCTGGAAGGAGATGTCCTCGATCACCGTGGTGATCTGGGCGATCCGCCCCGAGGATTCGGCGATGCGGTCCATGGCGGCGACCGCGTTGCTCACCACGTCGCCGGAGCGGTCGGCGCGGCCCTTGGCCTCGTCCGCGAGGCCCTTGGCGTCCTTGAGCGAGCTGCTCGTCTCCTTCAAAGTTTCGGTCAGGCCCGCCACCGTCTCGGCAGTGCGGGCGATCATCTCGACCTGGGTGTTGGTCCGATCAGCGAGATCCGATGCCGAGGCGCGCATGTCGCCGGAGCGCTCCTGCAGCTCGGCCACCGTCTTGGCCAGCGTGAGCATCACGTCGCGCAGACGCGCGGTCGCGGTGTTGAAGTCGCTGCGAATTGAATCGTATTCTTCGGCAAGCGGGTCCTCGAAGCACAGCGTCAGGTCGGCGCTGGCCAGCGCCTTGAGCCCCTCGGTCATCAGGTCGACCACCTGCTGGTGCCGGGCGTTGAGCCGCGCTTCGTCGCGTTCGCGCTTTTCGATGGCGGCGCGGGTCAGCTGCTTGAAGCGGTAGATCGAGTGGGCCATGCCGCCGATCTCGCCCCGGCTCTTGATGTAGGGCACCCAGGCCTCGAACCGGCCCTCGATGAACTCGTTCATCACCGCGGTCAGGTTGCGTAACCGCCGGGTGAGCACCTCGGCCTGCAGGACGGCGACGCCTGCAAACGTCAGCGCGACCGCCCCGGCGATCAACGCCTCGACCCAGAGGTTGCGCCGGGCGCTGGCGGCATCGGCGGCAGTCTGAGCCTCGAGCTCGGCCATCAGGCCGGCCTCGGCCTCACGCAGGTCGTCGATCCAGGCGGTGGAGGCGGCGAACCATTGCGGCGCGGTCAGATCGCCGACCTCGCTGCCGTAGGACAGCGCGGCGATGGCGTCGCGCATCGGCTCGACCGCCTGCGCCGCCGGGCGGGCGCGCAGCGCCGTGACGAACTCCGGGTCGCCCAGCACCCCGCCGACGCGGGCGAGGAAGGCGCGCTGGCGGGCGCCGAGCTCGGTGAATCGCCGGTGCACCGCCTCGGGAAACTCGGGCGCGCCGAGGCCGGTGGCACCCATCGCCCGCTCGAGACCGGCGCTTTCCTTGGCCAGCGACAGGAGCTCTGCCGCCTCCATGAGCTGCGCCGTCCGGTCGACACCGGCGCCAAGACGGATCCGGCTCGCCGCCGCGAGCAGGTGGTCGATAATGCCGGTGTAATATCCCGCAAGCTCGGGCACTGTCAGCGCGAAGGCGTCGATGTCTCCGCGCTGCCCGGCAAGGCTGACAAGCCCGTCCTTGGCGGCGCCAATCTCGTCCGGGGCGATGTCGCGGATATCGGGCGTATTGGCGGCGAAGCTTTCGAGCACGCGGTCGGTGTCGCCGCGCTGCGTCGCCAGCGCATCGGCGAAATTGCCGCCCCGGGAGGCGGTGAAGCCTGCGGAGTAGCCGCGTTCCTTCTGCAGTTCATGGACGAGATCCGAGACCTGCTGCGACTGGGCCGCGACGCTCGACACAAGGGTTGCATGGCGCGAGTGCTGGGAGAGCACGTGCACCTCTCGTCCCGCGAAGAAAAGCACCAGCGCCAGCAGCGGGGCAATTGCGCAGAGCATCATCAGACGCAAACTCATCTCAGCCTGTCCCTTACAAGATCTCGCCTTTCGGCGCTTTTCGCCAAATCGGATGAACAGGTTCTGAATGGTAAAAATGTAAACAATCGAATGCGCCCCGGCTCGACCGGGTCCCGTCCCCTCGGGTGTGGTGCTCGGCCCTGTGGCGTGCAACTCTGGCTGCAACAATGACGGAGGCACGGGACGATGGCAGAGCTCGAGACGCGGATCGCGCAGGGGCGTGGCGACGAGGTGGCGGACCTCGTGCTGAGGGGCGGCAAGCTGTTCGATCTGATGACCGGAGAGCTGCTGGACGGCGACGTGGCGATCTGCGGCGACACCATCGTCGGCATCCTCGACGACTACGAGGCGCGCGAGATCATCGACGTCAGCGGGCTGATCCTCGTCCCCGGCTTCATCGACACCCACCTGCACATCGAGAGCTCGCTGGTCACGCCCTTCGAGTTCGACCGCTGCGTGACCCCGCGCGGCGTCACCACGGCCATCTGCGACCCGCACGAGATCGCCAACGTCATCGGCGCCGAAGGCATCCGCTACTTTCAGGAGGCCAGCCGACTCACGCTGATGGACATCCGCGTGCAGCTCAGCTCCTGCGTGCCCTCGACCCACATGGAGACCGCCGGCGCCGAGCTGCTGGCCGAGGATCTGGCGGAGCTAATGGGGCATCCGTCGGGCATCGGGCTGGCGGAGTTCATGAACTATCCCGGCGTGATCTTCCGCGATCCCGAAGCGATGAAGAAGCTGCTGCTTTTCGACGGCGGCCATGTCGACGGCCACTGCCCGCTGCTCTCGGGCAAGGACCTGAATGCCTACGTGGCCGCCGGCATCCGCACCGAGCACGAGGCGACCAGTGCCGAGGAGGCGCTGGAGAAGCTTCGCAAGGGCATGCGGGTACTGATCCGCGAGGGCTCGGTCTCCAAGGACATGCTGGCGCTGCGGTCGCTGCTGACCGAGCGCACGGCGCCCTACATGTGCCTCTGTACCGACGACCGGAACCCGCTCGACATCGCCGAGCACGGCCACCTCGACTACATGATCCGCACCATGATCGCGCTCGGAACCCCGCCGCTGGCCGCCTACCGCGCCGCGTCGCTCTCGGCCGCCGAAGCCTTCGGGCTCAGGGACCGGGGCATGATCGCGCCGGGCAAGCGCGCCGACATCGTGGCAGTGGACTCACTCGAGGGCTGCCATGCGCAGCTGGTGCTGGCGGGCGGCGCAAAGGCCGGGGACGCGGCCTTTGCCGCACGCGGCACGGTGGCGCCGGTTGGCCGCGCGTCGGTGAAGGCGCCCAGGCTCGCACCGCAGCAGTTCCGCGCCACCGGCAACCGCGAGGAGACCGACGTGATCGGCATCCGCGAGGGCCAGATCCTCACCGATCACCTGCGCGAGACCATCGCCATCGAAGACGGCGACAAGCGGCCCGACACCGCGCGCGACCTCGTGCGCATCGCCGTGGCCGAGCGCCACGGCAAGAACGGAAACGTCGCCACCGGCTTCGTGAAGGGGTTCGGGCTGCAGGCCGGGGCCATCGCCTCGACCGTCTGCCACGACCACCACAACATCGCCTGCGTGGGCGTCGATTACGACGACATGGCGCTGGCAGCGAACCGGCTCTCCGAGATCGAGGGCGGCTTCGTCGTGGCGAAGGGGGGCGAGATTCTCGCCGAGCTGGCACTGCCGGTGGCGGGGCTCATGAGCCTCGCGCCCTTCGAGGAGGTACGCGACCGCCTGGTCGAGCTGCGCGCCGCGGCGCGGTCGCTGGGGGTGACGCTGGAAGAGCCGTTCCTGCAGCTCGCCTTCCTCGCCCTGCCGGTGATCCCTTCGCTCAAGATCACCGACCGCGGCATGGTCGACGTGCTGAAGTTCGAGATCATCCCGGGCTGAGTGCCCTGCCCCAGATCCGCACCAGCGGGCCGTCGGCACCGTGGATCGGGTCGGTCTGCGGCAGCGGCACCTGTGCGATCACCGGCGCGTCGGCGCTGGCCTGCGCGTTGGCCTGCCGGGTGATGAAAAGCTCCTGCCCCGGGGGATAGGCCCCGCAGATCCGGAAATCGCGGCTCTGAGACAGGCGGCAATGCCCGGTGCCCGCAGGCAGCACGAGGTAGTCGCCCGCCGTCACCGCAAGCTCCGCGCCCTCGGGCCCGCCGAGTTGCAGCCGCGCCTCGCCCGCGGCCACCGCCAGCGCCTCGTGCGCGTCGGGGTGGTAGTGGTGATAGTCGAAGACGGTCCACGCCCACGCGCCGCCCCAGCCATTGGCGGCCATCCGCGCGATGATCTCGTCCGAGGGCGCGGGCGCGAACGCGCCGCGCAGGATCACCACCGGCAAAAGCGGGTTGTTCGGCACCGTCGCCGAGGCCGCAAAATAGCGCGTCCCCACGCGACGCTCGGTCACCTCGGTCATGGTCGCGCGTCCTTCGATCATTCGCATCGGGAATAGACCAGTTCGAGCGGTCCCGCGTCCGGATCGGTCTCTCTGCGGGTGAGCGTGCCCTTGTCCTCGTCGAGCTCGAGCACAATGTGGCGCTCCCACGTCACGCCCTCTCCGCTGAAGGCGAAACTGGCGTCGAGCCGGGTCGGGCTCGCCTCCTCTATCTCCTCGAGAAGACCGCGGGATTCATAGAAGGTAAGCGCCGCGACCGAGACCTTCATGAGGCCCTTGGCATCGTCGCGCGTTGGGTCGCAATCGTTCGGCACGAGCCCCCAGCGCCCGTACATCGCGACGGGAATCGCGGTGACGACGGGGTCCTTGGCGCCTGTGTCCTCGGGCTGGCAGAACGTTACCTGAGCCACCGCGAGCAGCGCGGCAGGAAGCACGATATCTCTGATCATGCCGGAACAACCGGCAAACGCCCCGCGGGTTCCCTGCGCTCAGAGCCGGTTCAGGAGATCCTGCGTTGGCCAGCCGTCCGCCGGCAACCCGAGCTGCGCCTGCATGTCGCGCACCGCGGCGCGGGTTCCGGCGCCGAGGATTCCGTCGATGGCACCGACGTCGTAACCGCGCCCGGCCAGCGCCGTCTGCAGCCGCTTCATCTGGTCGCCCGAGAGCCCAGGATTCGGGTTTCCCGCGTCGTAGACCGGCGCACCTTCGAGCCGGGTGGCGAAATAGGCCGCCGTGGTCACGTAGACGAAGCTCTGGTTCCACTCGAAATAGACCCGGAAGTTCGGGTAGGCCATGAAGGCCGGCCCGCCGCGCCCCTGCGGCAGCAGGATCGAGGCCTCGAGCCGCCCGTCGTCCAGCGCGCCCTCGCGGGCGGCGACGCCGAGGCGCTCCCACTCAGCCACGGTCATGGTGGTCTCGAGCCCGGTGAGCGACCAGTCGAGATTCGCGGGCAGCACCACCTCCTGCAGCCACGGCTCGCCGTAGCGCCAGCCGAGCGAGGCCAGCATCTTGGCGCCCGAAACCAGCGCGTCGGGGGCCGACGTCTTGAGCAGCACGTGCCCGTCGCCGTCGCCGTCCATGCCGTTCTCGAGGATGTCCTTGGGCAGCATCTGAACCTGGCCGATCTCGCCCGCCCAGGCGCCGGTGGTCCTGGACGGATCGAAATCGCCGCGCTCGTAGAGCTCGAGCGCCGCGAAGATCTGCGGGCGGAAGATCTCGGGGCGGCGGCAGTCATGGGCCAGCGTCACCAGCGCGTTCAGCGTGTTGAAATCGCCCTGGAAGGTGCCGTAGTCGGTCTCGAAGGCCCAGAACGCCAGCAGCACACCGCGCGCGATGCCATAGTCGCTTTCGATGCGAGTGAAGACCTCGTCCCAGCGCTCGGCCAGCCCGCGGCCCCGGTCGAGACGGTCCTGGCTGATCAGCTTGCGCGAGAAGTCGATGAACGGGGTCTGGAAGATCCCCTGCCCACGGTCACGCTCCATCACGCGCTGGTCCAGCCGCACCCCGGAGAGGAAGGCATCGACCGTCGCCGCGTCGTGGCCCATCGCCACGGCCTCGTCCTTCAGCCCCGAGACGAAGGCCGAAAAATTGCCCCCGCAGGTCGCCTCCTGCGCGGCGGCGACACCGGGGAGAAGGAGAGCTATGATGAGGGGAAGGCTGCGCATCGGGACCTCGTCGCCAGTTTTGCGGCACAGTACCAGCCCGTTTCAACAGCGCAAGAAGCGGGATCCCGCCTGTGTTTGCTTTTTGTTCACTTTATTTACGAGTTCGTTAAACATTTGTTTAGAAGTCGAACGGAAAACGGTAGCAGTATCCACGGGCATTTTCGCGGCCTCATTGGAGGCAATCATGAACGTCTTGATCGTCGAAAGCAGCAAGGATTTGGCCGCTGTCTGGCGCCGGCACCTCGAGCGGATGGGTGCCGTCGTCTACACCGCAGATACGCAGGATACCGCCACCGACCTGCTGCACGAGATCCCGTTCAGCGTCATCGTGCTCGACCTCGTGCTTGAAGAGGGCAGCGCGCTCGCGGTCGCGGATTTCGCCAGCTACCGTCAGCCCGAGACGCAGGTGATCTTCGTCACCAACACCTCGTTCTTCTCGGACGGGTCGATCTTCCAGCACTGCGCCAACGCCTGCGCCTACCTGCCGAGTGCCACCTCGCCCTCGGATCTCGCCACCATGGTCGAGCACTACGCGCAGGCGGCCGAGGGCTGAGGCGCCGCTCAGGCGGCGGCCAGCCGGTCGCGCCCGTGCGTCGCCCGGAGGTCCAGATCGGGGCCTATGGGCACGATCCGGTTCGGGTTGATCATGTCGTGGCTGTAGTAATAGTGGCGCCGGATGTGATCAAAGTTCACGGTCTCGGCGACCCCCGGCCATTGGTAGAGCTCGCGGGTGTATTCCCAGATGTTGGTGTAGTCGACGATGCGCCGCTTGTTGCACTTGAAGTGGCATTCGTAGACGTGGTCGAAGCGGATCAGCGTGGTGAAGAGCCGCCAGTCGGCCTCGGTGATGCGCTCGCCCATCAGGTAGCGGCGGCGCGAGAGGCGCTCCTCGATCCAGTCCAGCGTGTCGAAGAGCGGCCCGACGGCGGCGTCATAGGCCTCTTGCGAGGTCGCGAAGCCGGCCTTGTAGACGCCGTTGTTCACGGTGTCGTAGATCCACTCGTTGATCGGCTCGATGGCCTCGCGCAGCGACTCCGGCCAGTAGTCGTCGGTGTTGCCGATGATGCCGTCGAAGGCCGAGTTGAACATGCGGATGATCTCGGCGCTCTCGTTCGAGACGATGGTCTCGCGCTTTTTGTCCCAGAGGACCGGCACGGTGACCCGGCCGGACATCTTCGGATCGACCTGTAGGTAGACGTCGCGCAGGAAGGGCAGGCCCATGAGCGTGTCGCCGGTGGCGCCCTCGAAGTCGTCCTTGAAGGACCAGCCGTCGGACAGCATCTCGGGGTGTACCACGCTGACGCTGATGACCTTCTCGAGCTGCTTCAGCTTGCGGAAGATCAGCGTCCGGTGGGCCCAGGGACAGGCAAGGCTGACATAGAGGTGGTAGCGGCCGGACTCGGCCTCGAAACCGCCCTCGCCGCTCGGCCCGGCGCTTCCGTCCGGCGTGATCCAGTTGCGGAACTCGGTGTTCCAGCGCTCGAAGGAGCCGTCACCCTTGTTGTAGTCCCAGCGATCTTTCCATTCGCCGTCCTTGAGGAAACCCATCGTTCTCTCCTGTGCTTTGCAGGAGAAAATAGGTGTGGAGGCGCATCGGGCAATTCCGCCCCCATGCGCAGGGTCTTCGCGGAGACGCACAGCCCCCCTGCGCCGCGCACGGGGGTTGAGCGCGAGGCGCCTCAGCGGCGCATGTAGATCTGCCAGAGCCAGATCAGCAGGATCGCCCCCAGCACCGCGCCCACGAGCCCCGCCAGTGCGCCGGTCACCGCGATGAGGAAGCGCAGCACCAGCCCGCCGATGACGGCACCCGCGATGCCAAGTCCCACGGTCTCGACCACGCCGAGGTTCACCCGCATGACGCGGGTCGCGAGGAAGCCGGCGGCGGCTCCGACGATGATCAGCCAGACGACGGGCATGGTCTATCTCCTCTGCCGCTGGGTCGGCACGCCGGGGCCCGGGCGCATCAGTCCGCGCCCGGAATCGCGCCCAGCACCGTGCCGCGCGGAATGGCCATGCCGCGCAGGAAGGTCTCGGCCTCCTGCGCGCCCTTGCCCGCGCGCTGCGCCCGGGTCACCTGCACCGCGCCCTCGCCGCAGGCGATGGTGAAGCCGTCGTCGAGCGCCGTCCCCGGCGCCCCCTGCCCCGCCACGACCCGCGCGCCAAGAAGCTTGATGCGCTCGCCTCCCAGCGTGGTCCAGGCGCCGGGGAACGGCGCCAGCCCGCGGATCTGCCGCGAGATCTCGGTGGCCGGACGCGACCAGTCCACCGCGGCCTCGGCCTTGTCGATCTTCTGGGCGTAGGTGACGCCGTCTTCGGGCTGCACCTCCGGCGCGAGCCCGTCGAGCCGGTCGAGCGCCTCGGTGATCAGCCGCGCGCCCATGGCGCTGAGCCGGTCGTGCAGCTCGCCCGTGGTTTCTTCGGCGCCGATCTTGGTCGCCT
Organism: Salipiger thiooxidans; assembly: GCF_900102075.1. Classification (GTDB taxonomy): domain Bacteria; phylum Pseudomonadota; class Alphaproteobacteria; order Rhodobacterales; family Rhodobacteraceae; genus Salipiger; species Salipiger thiooxidans. The sequence continues at coordinate 94,355 of NZ_FNAV01000013.1, forward strand.
CACGCAGCAGCACCGGGCCGGTGTCGAGCCCCGCCTCCATCTGCATGATGCAGACGCCGGTCTCGGCATCGCCCGACAGGATCGCCCGGTGGATCGGCGCGGCCCCGCGCCAGCGCGGCAGCAGCGAGGCGTGGATGTTGAGGCAGCCGTGCTTCGGCGCATCCAGCACTGGCTGCGGCAGGATCAGCCCGTAGGCCACGACCACCGCCACGTCGGCACCGAGCGCGGCAAAGCGCTCCTGCTCCTCGGCCGAGCGCAGCCGTTCCGGGTGGCGCACCTCGAGCCCCAGCGCCTCGGCGCGGGCGTGCACCGGCGTCGGGCGGTCCTTCTTGCCACGTCCCGCGGGGCGCGGCGGCTGGCAGTAGACCGCGGCGATCTCGTGCCCGGCCGCGACCAGGGCCTCGAGCACCGGCACCGAGAAATCCGGCGTTCCCATGAAGATCACGCGCATGGCCTGCTCCTTTCGCTGTCCGCCCCCGGGATAGTGCCTCGGGGACGGATAGGGAAGCTCAGCGTTCCTTCTGGTAGGGCTCGCCGCTGGCGCGCGGCGGGATGGCCTTGCCGACGAAGCCCGCGAGGATGATCACCGTGAGGATGTAGGGCAGCGCGTCCATGACCTGCACCGGAATGGTGATGCCGCCAAGGTCGATGTTCTGGAAGCGCAGCGCCACCGCCTGCAGCAGGCCGAAGAGCAGGCAGGCGAAGAGCGCGTACCATGGCCGCCACTTGGCGAAGATCAGCGCCGCGAGCGCGATGTAGCCCCGGCCCGCTGTCATTTCGCGCACGAAGCCCGCCTGCAGGCCGGTGGCGAGATAGGCGCCCGCAAGGCCGCAGAGCACGCCGCAGATGACGATGGCCGCGTAGCGCAGCCCGACCACCGAGACGCCGGCGGTGTCGACCGCCTCGGGCGCCTCGCCCACCGCGCGCAGGCGCAGGCCGAAGCGGGTGCGATAGAGCACGAACCAGCTCAGCGGCACCATCAGGAAGGCCACGTAGACGAGGATCGAGTGCCCCGAGATCAGCTCGGCGTAGATCGGCCCGATCACCGGCACGCCGGAGAGCGCCTGCGCGAACGGCAGGGTGATCGGCTCGAAACGGCCACTGCCCATCAGCGAGGGCGTTCGCCCGCCCTGCCCGAACCAGTCCTGCGCGATCAGCACCGTGAGCCCCGAGGCGAGGAAGTTGATCGCGACGCCCGAGATCAACTGGTTGCCGCGGAAGGTGATCGAGGCAAGCCCGTGGATGCCGCTCATCAGCGTCGACGCCACGACCCCCGCGAGCAGGCCAAGCCAGACCGAGCCGGTGACCGCGGCGATGGCGGCCGAGGCGAAGGCGGCGGCCAGCATCTTGCCCTCGAGCCCGATGTCGACGATGCCCGAGCGTTCCGAGAACAGGCCCGCGAGGCAGGCCAGCAGCAGCGGCGTGGCGAGGCGCACGGTGGAATCGAGCACCTGCAGGAGGGTTGCGAAATCCATCAGCCGTTCCTCCGCCGGGTCGCCAGGAAGATGCGTTCGAGCGGCATCCGCACCATGTTGTCGAGCGCCCCGGTGAAGAGGATCACCAGCGCCTGGATCACGGTGATGAGCTCGCGGGGGATGTTGGTCCAGAGCGCAAGCTCCGCGCCGCCTTGGTAGAGGAAGCCGAAGAGCAGCGCCGCAAGGAAGATGCCCACCGGGTGCGACCGGCCCATCAGCGCCACGGCGATGCCGATGAAGCCCGCGCCCTCGGTGGCGTTCATCACCAGCCGCTCGGCCTCGCCCATGGTGGTGTTGAGCGCCATCATCCCGGCAAGCCCGCCCGAGATCAGCATGGCGACGATGGTGATGCGCACCGGCGAGATGCCGGCGTATTTCGCGGCGCTCTCGGAATGGCCGAAGGCGCGGATCTCGTAGCCGAGCTTGGTGCGCCAGATCAGGTACCAGAAGCCGACGCAGGCCAGCACCGCGAGGAAGAAGGTGACGTTGGCCGGCGAGCCGCGGAACAGCGGGTTGTCGGCGGTGGCGAACATCTCCTGGAATGTCGGCAGGTGGGTCGCGGCGGGGAACGTGGCGGTGGCCGGGTCCATCGCCCCCTGCGGCCGCAGCACGTTCACCAGCACGTAGTTCAGCACCGCGGCGGCGATGAAGTTGAACATGATCGTGGTGATCACGATGTGGCTGCCGCGCTTCGCCTGCAGATAGGCCGGGATCAGCGCCCAGAGCGCCCCGAAGACCGCTGCAGCGGCGGTGGCCACGAGCAGCGCGATGCTCCAGTGCGGGAACGGGATGAAGAGGCAGACCAGCGCCACGCCGAGGCCGCCGATCATCGCCTGCCCCTCGCCGCCGATGTTGAACATCTTGGCGTGGAAGGCCACGGCGACGCAGAGCCCGGTGAAGATGAAGTTGGTGGTGTAGTAGAGCGTGTAGCCCCAGCCGGAGGAGCGCATGAGCGCGCCTTCGACCATCAGGTTCAGTGCATCCAGCGGGCTTTCCCCGATGGCGAGGATCACCAGCGCCGAGAGGATCGCGGCCAGCAGGATCGAGATCAGGGGCACGAGCACCGCGTCGGCCCATGCGGGCATCTTATCCATGGGGGAAGCCTTCTTGCTGGGGCGCGCCCTGCGGGCGCGGATGCCTCCGGCGGGAGTTTGTCCGGCAAGATGAAGCAGGGACGCCGCGACGGGGCGGACGGGGCACGCGGTCAGTCATGGCTGGCGGCCTCGCGTGCGGCCTTGTCCTCGAGCGAGGCCTCCACCGCCTTGATCGGGTCGCCCGAGGGATCGCCGGTGACGCCCGCCATGAGCAGGCCGAGCTCGGTCTGGTCGGTCTCGTCCGGCAGGCGTTCGCCCATGATCCGGCCGTCGAACATCACCGCGATGCGGTCCGAGAGCGAGAAGATCTCGTCGAGTTCGACCGAGACCAGCAGGATCGCCTTGCCCTTGTCGCGCAGGCGCACGATCTCCTGGTGGATGAACTCGATGGCGCCGATGTCGACGCCGCGGGTGGGCTGGCCGATGAGCAGGATGTCTGGGTCGCGCTCGATCTCGCGGGCCAGCACGATCTTCTGCTGGTTGCCGCCCGAGAAGTTCCTGGCGGCGAGCTGCGGGTTCGGCGGACGCACGTCGTAGCGGGTCATCTTGTCCTGCGCCTCTTCCCGGATCAGCGCGTTGTTCATCAGGACGCCGGACTGGTAGCGCGGGTCGCGGTGGTAGCCGAAGACGGTGTTCTCCCACGCGGTGTAGGCCATGATGAGCCCCTCGGTCTGCCGGTCCTCGGGCACGTGGGCAATGCCGCAGGCGCGGCGCGCGCCGCCGTCCGAGCCGGGGCCGGAGAGCGCGATCTCCTTGCCGTTGACCCGCACCGTGCCGGTGGCATCGGCATAGCCGCCCAGCACCTCGAGCAGCTCCGACTGGCCGTTGCCCGCCACCCCGGCGATGCCGAGGATCTCGCCGGCGCGGACCTCGAGCGAGATGCCCTTGAGCCGCTCGACGCCGTGGCTGTCCACGTGGCGCAGGTTCTCGACCCGCAGCACCGCGTCGCCGGGCCGGGCCGGCACCTTGTCGACGCGCAGCAGCACCTTGCGGCCCACCATCAGCTCGGCCAGCTGTTCGGGAGAGGTCTCGGCGGTCTTGACCGTGGCGGTCATCTCGCCGCGGCGCATCACCGAGACGGTGTCGGTGATCTCCATGATCTCGCGCAGCTTGTGGGTGATAAGGACAATGGTCTTGCCCTCGGCCCGCAGGTTGTCGAGGATCCGGAACAGGTGGTCGGCCTCGGCCGGGGTCAGCACCCCGGTGGGCTCGTCGAGGATCAGGATGTCGGCCTTGCGGTAGAGCGCCTTGAGGATCTCGACGCGCTGCTGGTGGCCCACGGAAAGGTTCTCGATCAGCTGGTCGGGATCGACGCTGAGCTCGTATTCCTCAGCCAGCGCCCGGAGCTCGCCGCGGGCCCGCGCCAGCGAGGTGCCAAGCATCGGCCCGTCCTCGGCGCCGAGGATGACGTTCTCGAGCACGGTGAAGTTCTGCACCAGCTTGAAGTGCTGGAAGACCATGCCGATGCCGGCGGCGATGGCGGCCTGGCTGTCGGGAATCTCGGTCTTGCGGCCGTTGATCCAGACCTCGCCGGCGTCAGCCTTGTAGAAGCCGTAGAGGATCGACATCAGCGTCGATTTCCCGGCGCCGTTCTCGCCGATGATGCCGTGGATCGTGCCCGGCATGACGCGGATGGAGATGTCCTTGTTGGCCTGCACGGGGCCGAAGGCCTTGGAGATGCCTTTCAGCTCGATGGCCGGGGCGATGGGGTCGGTCATGGCGTGACAGTCTCCTGCGAGACAGGGCAGAGGCCGCGCGCCACGCGGCCTCTCGTGTTGCGAGGCGCGCGCGCAGAGTGGCGCCGCCCCGTCCTTCAGTGGCTCAGAAGCTCAGCGCCGGGCAGCTGTCGTCCGAGGAATAGTCGTGCACCTCGATCTCGCCCGCCACGATCTTCTCGCGCGCGTCATCCACGGCGGCCTTCATCTCGGGGGTCACCAGCGCCTCGTTGTTCTCGTCGAGCGCGTAGCCGACGCCGTTCTCGGCGAGGCCCAGCACCATGACCCCGGTCTCGAGGTCGGCGCCCTGGGCCATGGTCTCGGCCACGGCCACGTCGACGCGCTTGAGCATCGAGGTCAGCACCTTGCCCGGGTAGAGGTGGTTCTGGTTGCTGTCCACGCCGATCGAGAGGATGTCCTCGTCCGCGGCGGTCTGCAGCACACCGAGACCGGTGCCGCCGGCGGCGGCGTAGATCACGTCGGCGCCCTGGGCGATCTGGGCCTTGGCCAGCTCCGAGCCCTTTACCGGGTCGTTCCACGCGGCCGGGGTGGTGCCGGTCATGTTCGAGATCACCTTGAGATCGGGGTTCACGGCCAGCGCGCCCTGCGCGTAGCCGCAGGCGAACTTGCGGATCAGCGGCACGTCCATGCCGCCGACGAAGCCGACGGTGCCGGTCTTGGAGGCCATGGCGGCCATCATGCCGACGAGATACGAACCCTCGTGCTCGGCGAAGAGGATCGAGAGCACGTTCGGGTGCTCGTCGGGGCTCACGAAGCCGTCGATGGTAACGAACTTGGTGTCCGGGTAGTCGGCCGCGACCGAGGCGATGGGCGTGGACATGGAGAAGCCGGTCGAGACGACGGGGTTGAATCCGGCCTCGGCGAAGCGGCGGAGCGCCTGCTCACGCTGGGCTTCGGACTGCAGTTCGATGTCCCGGTAGGAGCCGCCGGTTTCCTTTGCATAGGCTTCGGCGCCGGTGTAGGCCGCCTCGTTGAACGACTTGTCGAACTTGCCGCCGAGATCGTAGATCAGCGCAGGATCGGCCAGCGCGGCGCCTGCGGTCAGCGCCAGCGCGGCGCTCGCGCCGAGGAATTTCGTCATCAGGGTCATCGCTTGCTCCCAAGTGGTGGCAGCGCAATTGCGCGCGCCGCTCATTTTGTCCGATCCATCCAGATCATGCCTGATTAAGGCGTTGGGAACGCAGTGGGTCAACCGGTTTTTGTTTCGCGCGACGAACGGTTTCGGCCGGTCCGGACCTGACCTCAGGTCAGCGCCTTCGACATGAGCAGCGCATCGTCTCGCCTGCCGTCGGGGCGCTTGTAGTAGCCCTTGCGGAGACCCGTCATGCGGTATCCGCAGGCGGTGTAAAAGCCTGTGGCGGGTGTGTTTTCCGCCGCCACCTCGAGGAAGACCGAGACCGCGCCACGGGCCCGCGCCTGCGTTTCGAAGCGTGCCAGGACGGCGCGCCCGGCGCCCGAGCGCTGGCGGCCGGGATCGGTGGCCAGCGCGAGGATCTCGGCCTCGTCCACCACCACGCGGCCCAGCACGAAGGCGCCTTCGGCGGCACAGAGCAACGTCGCGGGCTGGTCCAGAGTCGACGCAAAATCCGCCTCGGACCACGGGGACATGTGGCGGTAGGCGCGGGCCGCGATTGCCGCGAGTTCGGCAGCGGTCACGACAGGATCGCCGGCGGCGCCTCGCGCGATGGGGCGGCATCGGCGGGCCGCACGTAGAGCGGCGTCGGCCGGGCGAGATCCGGGTCGCGGAAGTGCGTCGCGGCGATCCGGGCCACCGCCTCGACCAGCGGGCAGGACGGGGCGCCGAAGGGCAGCGTGTAGCTCAGCACCGGCACGCCCGCGGCAAGATCGGAGATCTCCTGCCCCTCGGGGACCGGCTGCACCGGCGCGGCGCCCTGATCGGTGAACTGCTGGAGGTAGGACATCCGCCGCGTGCCGAAGATCGCCGCCGCGACGGGGCGCGGGGCATCCAGCACGGTCGCCTCGGTGGCGCTGACCCCCACGGCAGGGATGCCCAGCGCCAGCGCCAGCCCGCGGGCGGCGGCGACCGAGATGCGGATGCCGGTGAAGTTGCCGGGGCCGGTGCAGACCCCGAGCGCGTCGAGATCGCCCCAGCCGAGACCGGCGGCCCGCAGCATTTCCTCGAGCATCGGCATCAGGCGCTCGGCCTGGCCACGCGCCATCTCCTCGTGGCGCAGGTCAAGGACCCGGCCCTCTCGCAGCAGGCAGGCGGAAACGCTGGAGAACGCAGTGTCGAACGCGAGAACGGTGTCGGTCATGCCATCAGGGCGCAGGCGCGCAGCGGGGGCCGCGCGCCGCCGGTCGGAACCAAGGCGCCGCCGTCAGGCGACGGGACGCACTTCGGTGACTTCGGGGATATAGTGGCGGAGCAGGTTCTCGATGCCCATCTTCAGCGTCAGGGTCGACGACGGGCAACCGGCGCAGGCGCCCTGCATGTGAAGATAGACGACGCCGCGCTCGAAGCCGTGGAAGGTGATGTCGCCACCGTCCTGGGCCACGGCGGGACGCACGCGGCTGTCGAGCAGCTCCTTGATCTGGCCGACGATTTCCTTGTCCTCACCGTCGAAGGCAGCGTGGCCGGAGGATCCGCCCTCGCCTGCCATCACCGGGTCGCCGGACTGGAAATGCTCCATGATCGCGCCCAGCACGGCGGGCTTCACGTGATCCCAGTCGGCGCCGTCATCCTTGGTCACGGTGACGAAATCGCTGCCGAGGAACACGCCGGTGACGCCGGTCACCGAGAACAGGCGCCTGGCCAGCGGCGAGGCATCGGCGTCGTCGGCGTTCGGAAAATCTGCGGTCCCGGCACCGAGCACCGCCTGACCGGGCAGAAACTTCAGCGTCGCGGGATTGGGGGTGGATTCGGTCTGAATGAACATCTGCGAGGTACCTTTCTGCGGGCTGACCATATATGCGCCCCCGTTCGGCGAGCGTCAAGATTTGGAACCGTTCTAAAAACGGACACGACGCGAAAACCGCGCCCGCCCCGGCTCAGGTGATCTCTTCGAGCCGTTCCTTCGAGAGGTCTCCCGGCACGATGGTGACCGGGATCGGCAGGCTGCCCGAGCCGCGGCTGAGCTGGCTCACCAGCGGGCCCGGCCCCTTCTTGCCCGAGGCTGCGCCCAGCACGAGCACCCCGATGTCCTCGTCGGCCTTCACCTGGCCGAGGATCTCGTTCACCACGTCGCCCTCGCGGATGACCAGCTCGGGATCGACGTCGTGACGGTCCCGCATCCACTTGGCGAAGACCTCGTAATGGGCGTGGATGCGCTCGCGTGCTTCCTCGCGCATGATGTCGCCGACACCGATCCAGTGGTTGAACTCATCGGGGGGGATCACCGAGAGGATGGTGACGCCGCCCTTGGTCTTGGCAGCGCGCATCGCGGCAAAGCGCATGGCATTCAGGCACTCGCGGCTGTCGTCGAGGACGACGAGGAACTTGCGCATCGGGGATCTCCTTCCGGCGCGATCATGTCGCAGCGCACCGGTAGTGGCAACAGCGGACATTCCGCCGCAGGTTGAAGCGCTATCCCCCGTCGCGCGCGGGCCTCAGCCCTCGCTGACGGCCCAGTCCCAGTAGAGCTCGCGCGCCCGGCGGGTGAGCGGGCCGATCTGGTAGGATGTGTCCTCGAAACCGGACACGGGCGTGACCTTGTTGAGGTTGCCCGACAGGAACACCTCGTCGGCGGCCTCGAAATCGGCGTAGGTCAGCACCGCCTCGTGCACCTTCACGCCGTCGGCGCGGAAGTTCGCGATGTGCCGGGCGCGGGTGATGCCCGACAGGAAGGTGCCGTTGGCGATCGGCGTGAAGAGCTCGCCGTCCCGGGCCATGAAGATGTTGGCGGTTGCGCTTTCGGCGACGTTGCCCATGGCATCGGTCACCAGCGCGTTGGAGAAGCCGCGGGCACGGGCCTCGACCAGCATCCGGCCGTTGTTGGGGTAGAGGCAGCCGGCCTTGGCATTGCACACCGCATCCGCCAGCACCGGGCGGCGGAAGCTGGTCTTGCCCAGCGTCTGCGCCGCCTCAGGCGCGGCCATGGGGATCTCCTCAAGCGAGATGGCAAAGCCCGTGGCTTCCTTCGAGGGCACCAGCACCGTCTCATCGCCGTGGATCGCCCAGTACATCGGACGGATGTAGACCGCCGCGTCCTTCGGGAAGCCCGACAGCCCCTCCCAGACGATCTGCACCATGTCCTCGGGCGAGATGGTGGGCCGCAGCATCAGCGCCTCGGCCGATCGGTTCACACGCGCGCAATGAAGGTAAAGATCCGGCGTCAGGCCATCGACGAAGCGCGCGCCGTCGAAGACGCTGCTGCCCTGCCACATGCCGTGATCCGCCGCCTTCATCACGGCGAGGTCCCCCTCGTGCCAGCATCCTTCGAAATAGGTGCGGATTCTCGAGCCTGCGGCCATGTGCGTCACTCCGGTATTTGCGCGCGCAAACTAGGCCCATGGCGGGGGAAGGTCCATCCCCGCCGAGGCGGCACCCGGTCGCAATGTCGCGATAAACGGAGCTGCAGGAGACACCCAAACCGCTGAGCGCGGCGCTCCCCCCTTCATCTTGCCGGATAAACTCCGGGGGTGAGGCCGACAGGCCGAGGGGGCAGCGCCCCCCCCTTCTCCCCACCGCTCGCACGGCAGTCGCACCCGGCGCGCACGCAACCACGCGGCAGGCACCCAAGATCGCCGGACCGCCTCGACAGAGCGGCCCCTACCCCTGCTCGTGGAAGAAGGCGTAGATCCGCTCCGCCAGCGCCGCGCTGACCCCGTCCACCGCCCGGAGATCGGCGAGGTTAGCGCGGCTCACCGCCTTGGCGGAGCCGAAATGCGCCAGCAGCGCGCGCTTGCGGGACGCGCCGACGCCCGGCACCTCGTCGAGAGGGTTGGCCATCTGGCTCTTGGCGCGTTTGGCCCGGTGGGTACCGATGGCAAAGCGGTGCGCCTCGTCGCGCAGGCGCTGGATGAAGTAGAGCACCGGGTCGTTGTGGCGCAGTGCAAAGGGGCGCTGGCCGACGCGGTGGAACTCTTCCTTGCCGGCGTCGCGGTCGATGCCCTTGGCGACACCCACCATCGGCACGTCCTCGACCCCGTGCTCGCGCATGATCTCGGCCACAGCCGAGACCTGCCCCGCACCACCGTCGATCAGCAGCAGGTCCGGCCACAGCCCCTTGTCGCGCTCGGGATCCTCCTTCAGCAGGCGGGTGAAGCGGCGCGACAGCACCTCCTTCATCATGCCGAAGTCGTCACCCGGGACCAGGTCCTCGCCGCGGATGTTGTACTTGCGGTACTGGTTCTTCATGAACCCGTCCGGCCCGGCGACGATCATCGCGCCCACGGCGTTGGTGCCCATGATGTGCGAGTTGTCGTAGACCTCGATGCGCTGCGGCGGGCCGTCGAGCCCGAAGGCCTCGGCCACCCCGCGCAGGAGCTTGGCCTGCGTCGCGGTCTCGGACATGCGCCGTGCGAGGCTCTCGCGGGCGTTGCGGGCGGCCCCCTCGATCAGCTCCGCCTTCTCGCCCCGCAGCGGCACCGCGATCTCGACCTTGCGGCCGAGCTTGCCGGTCAGCGCCTCGCACATCAGGTCCGGGTTCTCGATCTCGTGGCTCAGCAGCAGCAGGCGCGGCGGTTCCTTGGTGTCGTAGAACTGGCCGACGAAGGCCTCGAGCACCTCGGCCGCGTCCACGTCCTCGCCCACCCGGGGGTAGTAGTCCTTGTTGCCCCAGTTCTGGTTGGCGCGGATGAAGAACACCTGCACGCAGGCCTGCCCGTTCTCCATGTGCAGCGCGATCACGTCCGCCTCGGCGACGCTGCGGGGGTTGATGCCCTGCACCGTCTGCACCTGCGTCAGCGCCCGGATCCGGTCGCGCAGCGCCGCTGCCCGCTCGAACTCCATCGCCTCGGAGGCCTCCATCATCTGCGCCGCAAGCGTCTCCTGCACGGCGGTCGACTTGCCCGACAGGAAGCGTTGCGCATCCCGCACAGAGGCCACGTAATCCTCGGGCGAGACATAGCCCACGCAGGGCGCAGAGCAGCGCTTGATCTGGTAGAGCAGGCAAGGCCGCGTGCGCCCCTCGAACATCGAATCCGAGCAGTTGCGCAGCAGGAACACCTTCTGCAGCTGGTTCAGCGTGCGGTTCACCGCGCCGGCGCTGGCGAAGGGGCCGTAGTAGGCGCCCTTCTCGGTCTTGGCGCCGCGGTGCTTGCGGATCTGCGGGAAGGCGTGATCCGTCACCATGATGTTGGGGAAGCTCTTGTCGTCGCGCAGCAGCACGTTGAACTTGGGCTTGAGCTGCTTGATCAGGTTCTGCTCGAGCAGCAGCGCCTCGGTCTCGGTGCGCGTCGTGAGGAACATCATCGACGCGGTTTCCGAAATCATCCGCGCGATCCGGCGCGAATGCTGCGCCGAGGGGCGCGAGTAGCTCGACACCCGCGCCTTCAGGTTCCGCGCCTTGCCGACATAGAGCACGCGGCTCTGGTCATCCAGCATCCGGTAGACGCCGGGACTGGAGTCCAGCGTCTTCAGATAGCCGTGGATCACCTCGTATCCGCGCTGCGGCGCGGCATCCGCGCTGTCGCCTGCTTCGGTCATTCTTTCGTTTGCGCCCTAACGGTCACGCTTCGTTGATTCTACCTGCCGGGCTGCAATGCCGATCAGGGGAGTTCAAGGTTTTTTCCATCCACCACTTCTGTGGATAAACCTGCGGGCAAATTCCGGGCAACCCGGTTTTTCCCTTGTATTCGGCCCATTTCGTCAGGTTGCGCATTTTTTGAGCAAAAACGTAAGGTGCTGAATTTGCTTTGAATTTTTCGAATATTTCGCGCAACCCCTTGACCTCACGACGTATTTGTAACGGCCAGTTAACAGTTCCAGGACCAGTGCAAAACTTGACCTAGGGATACCTTATTCCACGCCGAGCACGTCCGGCGTCTGCCACGCAAGGTGCTGGCCGCCATCCATGCACAGCAGCTGACCGGTGAACCCCGGCGAGTCGAGCATGAGCCCCAGCGCCGCCGTGATGTCCGCCGGATCCGAGCCTCTTCCCAGCACCGTCGCGGCGCGCTGCTTCGCGAAATGCTCCTCGCTCTGGCGGGCGCCCCGAAGCGTCGGTCCGGGCCCGATGGCGTTCACCCGCACCCGCGGCGCCAGCGCCATCGCGGCGGTCTGCGTGAGCGTCCAGAGAGCCGCCTTGGCGAGCGTGTAGGTCATGAACTCGGGCGTGAGCTTGCGGACACGCTGGTCGATCATGTTGACCACCAGCCCCTGCGCCACCGGCTCGCCCATGGCGTCGGTCCGCGGCTCGGGCACCTGCGCCGCCAGCGCCTGGGTCAGCAGGAAGGGCGCCCGCAGGTTCGATTCGAAATGCCGGTCCCAGCTGTCGCGGGAGGCGGTCCCGATGTTGTCGTACTCGAAGATCGAGGCGTTGTTCACCAGCACCGTCAGCGGCCCGCCGAGCGCCCCGGCGGCCTTCGGCAGCAGCGCCTGCGTGGCGCGCTCGTCGAGCAGGTCGGCCTGCACCGCGGCGGCCTTGCGCCCCATGTCGCGGATCTGCGTCACGACCTCGCCCGCGGCCTCCTCGGAGCCCGCGTAATGCACAGCCACGTCGAAGCCGCGCCCCGCGAGGTAGAGCGCCATCTCGCGCCCCAGCCGCTTGCCCGCGCCGGTCACCAGCGCCCGTCTGGTCTCGATCACCATGGCTTCCGTCTCCTCAGATCAGCACGAGGGCAATGTAGCCCACGTAGAGCGCCGACAGGAAGGCACCCCAGCCCCGCCCGAGGTCGCGCTTGAGGAACACGAAGGGGATCAGCAGCAGCGAGGCCGCCAGCATCACGGCGAAGTCGAAGTAGAGCTCCTCGAGATCCACCGACAGCGGCCGGATGATCCCGGCGATGCCGATGATGGCGAGAAGGTTGAACATGTTCGAGCCGATGACGTTGCCCAGCGCCACGTCCGCCTGCTTGCGGATCGCCGCCATGACGGTGGTGGCAAGCTCTGGCAGCGAGGTGCCGAGCGCCACCAGCGTGAGGCCGATCACCGTGTCGGGCACGCCGAACATCTTCGCGATCTCGGTCGAGCTGTCGACCAGCAGGTCGGCGCCCAGCGGAAGCCCCACGAGGCCGAGCACGAGGAAGAGCGCGATTTTCCACCACGGCATGTCCGGGTCCGCGCCCTCGGGCTCCTCGAGCTCCTCCAGCTCGGCGTCGGCCTTGCCGTTGCGCCGGTGCCGCAGCGCGTCACGGATGGAATCGCAGAGCACCAGCGCCAGCGCGCCCAGCAGCACGATCCCCGAGATCCAGTCGAAGGTGCCGCGCAAGGCCAGCGCAATGAAGAGCAGCGTCGAGCCCAGCATGATGAGGTAGCTCTTGCGGGTGTCATGCCCGGCGCAGTGCATCACCGTGATCAGACCGGGGATGCCGAGGACCAGCAGCACGTTGGCGGTGTTCGATCCCACCACGTTGCCGAGCGCGATGCCCGAGGCCCCCATCATCCCCGCCTGGATCGAGATCAGCAGCTCGGGCGCCGAGGTGCCGAAGGCCACGATGGTCAGGCTCACGATCAGCGCCGGGATCCCCATCCTCAGCGACAGGTTCACAGCCCCCTTCACGAGCGCGTCCCCGGCGAGCAGGAGGATCACCAGCCCGAGGGCCGCGTAGACAAAGACCATGGTCAAACCTATCCCTTGCCACAGCGGCACGGGCCCTTACCGATCCGGTAACGGCCGCAGCGCGGGCATTTCTTCTGTGCGAGTTGCCGGGCGCCCGGCACGCGGAGCTTGCCGAAGATGCCGAGCACGGCGATCACCACCAGGAATATCGCGACGATCTTGAAGAGCACGTCAGAGACCGAACCTCGCGAAGGCGGCGCGTTCCTCGACCGCACCGAGGGCGTCCTGCGCCAGCGTGGCGCCGAGGCGCGGGAAGAGCCGGCGCTTCTGCTCGTAGCGGCGGAAGCGGACCTTGTCGCCGAAGCGCTGCTTCATCACCGGCACGAGGTGCCCGACTCCGTCGGCCAGCCCGACATCGCAGGCGGCCTTGCCGATCCAGACCTCGCCGGTGAAAAGATCCGGGTCGTCGGCAAGCTTGTCGCCGCGGCGGCTGCGGATCTGCTGGATGAAGGTCTCGTGCAACTGCCCGAGCAGCCGGTCGAGACGCGCCACGTCCTCTTCGCTTTCGGGGCGGAACGGGTCGAGCATCGACTTGGACTTGCCGGCGGTGTGCACGCGGCGCTCGATGCCCTGCCGCTGCAGGAAGACATGCGCGCCGAAGCCCGCCGAGATCACCCCGATGGAGCCGAGGATGGAACTGGGATCGGCCCAGATCTCGTCGGCGGCGGAGGCGATCCAGTATCCGCCCGAGGCCGCCACGTCCTCGGTGAAGGCGAAGACCGGCACCTTGGTCTCTTCCGAGAGCCGCCGGATGCGCGCGCCGATCAGCGAGCTCTGGACGGGCGATCCGCCCGGCGAATTGATCTCGAGCGCGACGGCGGCGGGCTTGCCCTTGCGAAAGGCCTTTTCCAGCAGCGGTCGCAGGCTCTGGTCAGACAATGCCATGCGCCCGCCGGTTCCGATGGCGCCTTGCATGCGGACGACAGCCACGGTGGGCTTCGTTTTCAGGAACGGGATCCATCTCGTCATGCGCTGTGATGTAGAGGCCGTGTCCGGGACAAACAAGGCGACGGCAAAAAGAACCCGCGCGCTGCGTCCTTCGTGTCGGAACGTCACCGCGAAAGCCGCGCCCGCGCCTTCATCTTGCCGAATAAACTCCGGGGGAGTCCGCGCCAGCGGACGGGGGCAGAGCCCCCTCCCCGCCGGCCATCAGCGCCCCGACCACGGTCGGCGGGGACCTCTTCAAACCCGCCAGCCACGCTCCGCCTTGCACCTGCCGCAACAGGTTCCCCCTTCGGCCCGCCCGAAACACACCCGCCGCTCTCCCCTCAGAAGAAGCTCTGCGGGTCGATGTCGATGGCCATGCGCAGCTCGCCCCGAAGCCGGAACTGCGCCGCCCATTCCGCCAGCGCCGGCTGCAGCGCCACGCCCTTCGGCGCCTTCACCAGAAGCCGCACGCGGTGGCGGCCGCGCACCCGCGCAACGGGCGCTGGGGCTGGTCCGTAGACCTGCGCACCGATCCGGCGCAGCGGCGCGTCCTGCCGCGCCATGGCGTTGCCGAGGTCGAACACTTCCTGCACCTCGGTCGAGGACAGGATCACCCCCGCGAGGCGTCCGTAGGGCGGCATTCCCGCCGCGCGGCGCTCGTCCGCCTCGGCCTGCCAGAAGCCCTCCTCGTCGCCCGAGAGGATTGCGCGGATCACCGGGTGCTCGGGCTGGTAGGTCTGCAGCAGCGCGACGCCGGGCTTCTCGGCCCGCCCGGCCCGGCCCGCCACCTGCCGCATCAGCTGGAAGGTCCGCTCGGCGGCGCGCAGGTCCGAGCCCTGCAGCCCGAGGTCGGCGTCGATCACCCCCACCAGCGTCAGCAGCGGGAAGTTGTGCCCCTTGGCCACCAGCTGGGTGCCGATCACGATGTCCGCCCCGCCCTGCGCGATCTTCTCGATCTCTTCCTTGAGCGCCCGGGCCGAGCCGAAGAGGTCCGAGGACAGCACCGCCAGCCGCGCCTGCGGGAAAAGCTCCGCCGCCTCCTCGGCCAGCCGCTCGACCCCGGGCCCGACCGCGGCGAGCTTGTCCTCGGCCCCGCAGGAGGGGCAGGTTTCGGGCTTGGCGATGGTCTCGCCGCACTGGTGGCAGACAAGACGCTGCAGGAATCGGTGCTCGACCATGCGCGCGTCGCAATGGGGGCAGCCGATCTGGTGGCCGCAGGCCCGGCAGATCGTCACCGGCGCATAGCCGCGCCGGTTCAGGAACAGCATCGCCTGCTCGCCCTTCTGCAGCCGCGCCAGCACCTCGGACTGCAGGCTGGGGGAAACCCAGCGGTTCGAGGGCAGCGTCTCGGCCCGCATGTCGATGGCGCGCATCTCGGGCAGCAACGAGGCGCCGAAGCGCGAGGTCAGGTCGAGCCGCCGATACTTGCCCGCATCGGCGTTGGCCCAGCTCTCGAGCGACGGCGTGGCCGAGGCCAGCACCACCTGTGCCGCGCAGATCGAGGCCCGCAGCACGGCCATGTCGCGGGCGTTGTAGAACACCCCCTCGTCCTGCTTGTACGAGGTGTCGTGTTCCTCGTCGACGACCACCAGCCCGAGGTCGCGGTAGGGCAGGAACAGCGCCGAGCGCGCCCCCACCACCAGCTGCGCGCCACCGGCGGCGATCTGCTTCCAGACCCGCCGGCGCTCGGTCACGGTGACGCCGGAATGCCACTCGGCGGGGCGGGCACCGAAGCGCGCCTCGACCCGGGTCAGGAACTCGGCGGTGAGCGCGATCTCGGGCAGCAGCACCAGCGCCTGCCGCCCCTGCGCGAGGCATTCCGCCACCGCCTCGAGATAGACCTCGGTCTTGCCCGAGCCGGTCACCCCCTTGAGCAGCACCGTGCCGTAGCGCCCCGAGGCGACGCCCGCGCGCAGGTCCTGCGCCGCCACGGCCTGGTCATCGGCCAGTGCCTTGCCGCCGTAGTCGGGATCGAGCCGCGGGAAGGGCGTGTCGCGCGGTGCCTCCTCCTCGCGCACCGCACCCGTCTTCGCGAGCCCCTTGATCACCGAGGGCGTCACGCCTGCGGTCTCGGCCAGCTCCCCCTGCGTGAGCGCGAGCCCGCCCATGTCGCTCAGCACGTCCAGTACGCGGCGGCGGGCGTCGGTCATGCGTTCGGGCTCGCTGTCGCCCAGCCGGTAGATCTTGCGCATCGAGGGCGCGTCGCCCAGCCCCGGCGCCCGCGTCGCCAGCCGCAGCATCGCGGACAGCGGCGTCAGCGTGTAGTCGCCGGCGCGTTCGAGGAAGCTGCGCAGCTCGTCCCTCATCGGCGCCGCGTCGAGCACCCGGATCACCGAGCGCACCCGTGCATAGTCGAAATCGCCGCGCCCCGGCCCCCAGACCACGCCCAGCACCTTGCGCGGTCCCAGCGGGACCTCGACAAAGGCGCCCTGCCAGCACCCGCCCTCCGGCGCCTTGTAGTCCAGCGCCCGGTCGAGCGGCTGCGTGGTCAGTACCGCGACCAGCGTGCCTTCATCGTAGAACGCGTCCATTCACCGGGTTTCCGTTAGCGCAACACTTGAGGGCCTTCCGGCCCGCCCTAGCATGGGGTATGACACGCGCAACGGAATGCCAAGCAATGCCGGGAGGGCAGACGCAGATGAAATTCTTCGTAGATACCGCAGACGTGGACGCGATCCGCGAGCTCAACGAACTGGGCCTCGTGGACGGCGTGACCACCAACCCCTCGCTGATCGCCAAATCCGGCCGTGACATTCTCGAGGTCACCAAGGAGATCTGCGACATGATCGACGGTCCGGTCTCGGCCGAGGTGGTCGCGACCGAATACGAGGCGATGGTCGAGGAAGGCTTCAAGCTGGCCGAGATCGCGCCGAACATCGCGATCAAGGTTCCGCTGACGCTGGACGGCCTGCGCGCCTGCCGCACCTTCAGCGCCGAAGGCAAGATGGTCAACGTGACGCTGTGCTTCTCGGCCAACCAGGCGCTGCTCGCGGCCAAGGCCGGCGCGACCTACATCTCGCCCTTCGTGGGCCGTCTCGACGACATCAACATCGACGGGCTCGAGCTGATCGCCGACATCCGCACGATCTACGACAACTACGGCTACGAGACCCAGATCCTCGCGGCCTCGATCCGCTCGGCCAACCACATGTCGGACTGCGCCAAGATCGGCGCCGACGTGGCCACCGCGCCGCCCGCCGTCATCAAGGCGATGGCCAACCACGTGCTGACCGACAAGGGTCTGGCCGCCTTCCTCGCCGACGCGGAAAAGGCGGGCATCAAGATCGTCTGACCATGGCGCGCAGGGTCCCCGCCCCGGTCCGGCAGATCGACGCCGACCTGAGCCTGCTGGACAAGCGGGCGGTGATCCTCGCGTGGCAGGCCTACCAGCTCGAGATGTGCGACATTCCCGCCGAGCTTTTCGGCGAGGAGCTGGATTTCCACCTCGACTGGTCGCTGAAGGACGGCGATGCCATGGGCGTCCTGTCCCGCTGCCTGCGCGAAGTGCTGATGTCGCTGCGCGAGGTGGCGGTGCAGGATGCCGAGGAATGGCCGATCCTGCGCGACAGCCTGCGGGCAGCCCTGCCCGAGGCGCTCTTCACCACCCTGGTCGAAGGTCTGGCACTGGACTGACGCCGCTCAGACGTTGGGTTCGCCCTGCAGGCCCAGAAGCTTGCGGAACCCGGTCCAGTATCCCGGCAGTTTCGGCGTCTCGGTCATCCCGGAAATCGCCTCCTCCGCCCAGCGCGGCATCTCGCGCGTGGCGAACTCGCGCCCCCAGTCGAGATAGGCCCGCGCGTGTTCGGGCCGCAGCCGGCAGGCCGAGCCCACGAGCCCCACGAGCGTCTCCGGGGCCGAATACCATTCGTCCTGGATGCCGGTCACCCGCCGCCGCATCAGCGGCCCGACGAGCCGCATCAGCCGCTTTTCAGAGAACAGCAGCAGCATCCGGCCCATCTCGTCGCGCGAGTAGTGGATGAGCGGCGGGAAGGTGTCGTAGAAGACCGCGACCCCGGCGACCACCGAGAAATTGCGGATCGATGGGTGAAAGCCGATGCGGGTACCGAAGCGGTCGGCGGCATTCCAGAACCGCGCGATGACCTGCCCCGCGGCCTCCATCATCTCGAGCGTGGAGGCGAGGTCCTCGACCTGCATCCGCGGCCGCATCAGCGAGGATTCGGGCAGCGCCTCCTGCACCACCACCGGCACCCGGCCGTCGTCGGTCTGCAGCAGGTGGAATTCGGTCGCCGGCATCGGCACCCCGGCATCGAGCAGCGCCGCGACGTAATCGTCATGCGCCTTCGCCAGCCGGTCGAGCGCGGCCTCGTCGCCAAGCCCGCGGTAAACCTTGATCACCCGGTCCGAGAACGGCCCGTCCGCGGGGCGGAACGGGGTGCAGAAATAGCCCAGCCGCGAGATCGGCTGGCCCTGCGCGGCCTCGTGGCGGCGGATGGTCTCGGCAAGGGCGGCAAGGTCGGTCATCGGGGCACTCCTTTTCCGCGGCATCCGCGGACAGGTTCCCTTTACCCGTTCGCCAGGATATCCGCCACCTCTGCGGACAGCGCCTCAACCTCGTCACGCGCCGGGGTCTTGCGCCCCTCCGCCGCGCTGAGCCCGTGGCCGAAGGCCTCGGCATAGCCCACGCGGTTGGCGAACTGCGACTCGGCGATGCGCGCCTCCATCTTCTGGGCGGCGCCGGCGATCTCTCCGGACAGGCGGGTGCCGGGACGGGTGCGGTTCATCACCATGAGCACCTCGCGGTTCTCGCGCCGGGCAAGATCGAGCACGCTTTCCGTGGCCCAGAGGTCGAGATGGCTCATCGAGACCGGCACGATCACCAGATCCGCCACCCGCAACGCCGGGCGCAGGTCGCTGTCGGCCTTGGGCGGCGTGTCGACGATCACCACGTCGACCCGGTCGGCAAGCTTGCGGCATTCGTAGGTGATGCCCCAGGCGGACGAGGTCGCGAACTCGATGCCTTCGGCGGCCTCGGGGTTCTGCTCGAGACGGGTCATGAACCAGCGTCCCAGGCTTCCCTGCGGATCGGTGTCGACCAGCGCCACCGTGCGCCCCATTGCCCGGAACCCCACGGCGAGGTTCGCCGATAGCGTGGTCTTGCCCGAGCCGCCCTTCTGTTGCGCGACGGTGATTACCGAACCTGCCATGGCGTCCCCTGATTCCCGCTCACGAAGCGGTTACATTCGCATTCGCAGCATAGGAATTCCTTTGCCCACGTCCAGTGCGCAAGAACGCGGCGGCTCCGCTTACCTTCGTTAACGTCGGATTAACCCTAAATGCGCCACGCTGGTCCCTCGCGAGGACCCCTGCCATGTGGACCAGACCGCTTCTTGCCGCGCTCTTCCTGCCGCTTCTGGCCGGCGCCGCCGTCGCCGGTGCGTGGCCCCGCGAAAAGGGGCAGGTGTTCCTCAGCGGGGCGGCGCGGCTGAACTGGCCGCAGGAGCTCGAGCACTGGACCTCCTACGAGCCCACCGGCCAGTATTACACGCTCTATCTCGAATACGGGCTCACCGACCGCATCACCGTGGGCTTCGACCTCGGGCGCTCGGTCTCGGGGAATGGCAAGAGCGTCGGCTTCCTGCGGCTGCCGGTGCGCGACAAGGCGGGCGGGCTGAAGATCGCCGCGGAACTCGGGCTCGGCAAGATCGACGGCCACCCGGTGATCCGCCCGGGCCTGTCGTTCGGGCTGGGACTCGAGCGAGGCTGGCTGGCGGCGGACGGTTTCGCCGAGATCGCATGGGTCGACGACAGCGACTACATCGCGCCCTTCCTCGGGGTGGATTACAAGCTCGACCTGACCTGGGGCCGGAACCTCGCCAGGGATCGCAAGCTCATCCTGCAGGTGCAGACCGGCAAGCCCTGGGGCAAGCCCTTCTTCGCCCGCTTCGCCCCGTCCGTGGTGCTGCCGGTGACCGACGTGTTCTCGGCCGAGCTTGGCGTCACCTGGGGCGCGACAGGCGACAGCTCCATGGGCGTGCTATTAGGGTTCTGGAGCAGCTTCTGACCCTTCCGCCCGCCCCGCAGCCGCGCTAGCGTGCCGCCATGACCGATCCCATCCGCCCCACCGACGACGCAGCCCGCGCCCTTGCCCGCGACCTGATCGAGACCGCCCGCTTCGGCGCGCTCGCGGTCACCGATCCCGACACCGGCCACCCGATGGTGAGCCGCGTCGCGGTGGTGCCGGGCCCCGACGGAATGCCGCTGAGTCTCGTCTCGGACCTCGCCTTCCACGCCCGCGCGCTCAAGGCCAACCCCGCCTGCGCGCTGATGGTGGGCGAGCCCGGCCCCAAGGGCGACCCGCTCACCCACCCGCGCCTCAGCCTGCAGGCACGGGCGGTGTTCGTCCGTCACGGCGCGCCCGGGCACGCGGCACTGGCCGAGCACTTCCTGTCGCTTCAGCCCAAGGCCAGGCTCTACATCGGTTTCGCGGATTTCTCGCTGCTGCGCTTCGAGGTCACCGGCGCGCACCTGAACGGCGGGTTCGGCAAGGCCTTCCTCCTGGGCCCCGCCGACCTCGGCGCCTGAGTCCCAACGGCAAGGGACCGGCGTCCCGAAGGACACCGGCCCCTGCCACAGACCCCGGCCAGGTCAGTTGTCCATGCGCACCGTCATGGTGATGTCGCCCAGGATGGGCTCGGGCCAGATCACGTGAACCTGGTCCTGCGCCGCGCCTTCACGCGTCGAGGTATAGGGCATCGCGTGGCTGGTGATGTTGCCCGACGTGCGCGGCCGCGACCGGGTCACGAGGCTGTCGACCTCCATGGCGTAACCGCCGAAGGGCAGCCGGTCCTCGGTGTCGATCACCCATGTCGTGGCGTGGGTGTTCTGCGCATGCTTCACCGTCAGCGGGTTGGCGCAGCCGTTGTCCACGTTGAGGTAGGTGTTGCTCGAGACGTAGACGTTGCGCATCGACGACAGGTCGAGCGGCGCGAAGCTGTCGTCCACCCGGTCGACCCGCGCGATGTTGCCCCCCACCGAGCGGAACAGGTTGCCCGAGACGTTGAGCCCGTTGACCCGGTTGTTCTGGCCGTAGGGCTTCACCACGATGAAGCCGAAATGCGACGCCACGTCCGAGCACAGGAAGACGTTGTTGGTGATCGAGAGACCCGAGAAGCCGAAGCCCGAGACGAAATCCGGCTCCGGCTCGCGCTCGTTGGTCCACTCGATGAAGCAATTGTCGACGTAATTCCCCGAGATCGTGGTGTTGGTTGCCTTCACGCACAGCACGATGCCAGCGCTGCGGGTGCCGTTGCCGCTGTCATCGCCCTGAAAGAAGTGGTTGTTGGCAATCACCCCGTTCGCCCCCGAGACCACCGCGAAATGGCGGAACTGCGAGGCGCGGTTGTTGCGGATCTTCACGTCGTTGGCGTTGGTGTTGAGCGCCACCGAGTTGCGGTTCTGGGTCGCGAGTCCGCCCTCGGCGCTGACGAACTGGTTGTGATCCAGAAGCAGGCCCTGGCAGCCCTCGCCGATCGAGGTCACGCAGCGGTCGGCGGGGCGGTTGAACACGCAGTTGCGGATGACGTTCACGGTGCCCACCGGCGGCAGCATCAGCCCGCTGCAAAGCTCGGAACACTGGAACTCCACGTCCTCGATCTCGAACTTGTCGAGCCGGGTGAAGCCGCTGAAGTCGAGCATGTAGCGGAAGCGCGTGAAGGTGTAGGTCTGCGTGCCCACCGCGTCCGAGAGCGGCTGCGACAGGGTCACCGTCTGGGCGCCGACGTTGACCTCGCGCACGTAGATTTCGCGCCCCACCCCGGCGCCGGTCACAAGGCTGCCAACCTCGATATTGGCCACGTTCGCGACGTTGGTGAGCTGCGACTTGTTGCTCGCCGAATAGGTCGCGACCGAGGTCACGCTGTCGCTGTCCCACCCGTTCGAGGTTTCGGCCCGGAGCTGGCCGTTGCGCAGCACCCGGCGCTGCGCGTAGTTGTCGCGGTTGTCCACCGCCGCCTGAACGTCGATCGGCCCGGTGAGCGAAACACGGCGCCCGCAGAGGTCGAAGCTCTCGTGATCGGCGTTGTTCAGCAGCGACTGCAGGCCCTTCTTCAGCGCCAGCTCCTCGTCGTTGCCAAACGCGTCGATATAGGTCGAGAGGTCGAAACCCTTGGTGAGCGACAGCACCGCGCCGACCGGCATCTGGACCGAGCCCTCGAACTCGACATGGTTCTCGAAGGTCACCGAGCTTGCGAGATAGTAGCTGCCCGTCGGCACCAGCACCTTGCGCCCATCGGCGGCGGCATCGGCGGCGGTAAAGGCCGCGCTGTCGTCGGTGGAACCATCCCCCAGCGCCCCGAAATCGCGGACGTCGACCCAGTTCATCATGTCGCGCAGGAAGAGCGAGGTGATGTCCTCGATCTCGATGTCGTCGATCCTGACGATGCCGCCGTTGGCGCCGGTCAGGTCGAGCCCGAAATGCCCGTAGGCGGGCTCGGTCCCCCAGACCATGTCGACGCCGCCGCGTGCGCCGGTGCCGACGATGGCGCTGACCTCGGTGACCTCGCCATAGGCCGTAAGCTGCACCGACGGGCCCACGGTCACGAGCCCGGTCACCTCGGTGTCGTTGCTGCGCCCGGCCCAGCCGGCGATGCGCACCGCGGGCATGGTCCCCGACATGGCCTTCACCCGCACGGTCACGCGCAGGTAGCAGCCGGGGAGGATCGGGGTCTCGCCCATGTAGCGCAACAGCTGCGTGGCATCGGTCTTCTGCAGTTCGAGACAGCCCGCGAAATCGGCATCCGACGGGACGAAGGCGGCCGTGCCGAGGCTCGCATAGGTGTCGGACCCGGCCGTTCCATTGCCCCGCGACCAGACTCCAAGCCCCTCGGAGAAGGGTGTCGGCATGAAGACCACGCCATCGGTTACCGCCTTGTTCATCCGTTCGATCCTCTGATTCTGCGCCAGTCCCCGGGGTCGCGGACGCGCTCCGCGTTGACCCCGCGCAGACAGCAGATATCTACGATGTGTTAAGAGGCTCTGCGGCCACCGTGACGGTGACCGGACTGTCCGCGCAACGCCCGGAGGAGAAAATGGCCTACCGGATCCTGAAGTCCGACAAGTCCCTGACCACAGCCCTGCGGCGCATCTCGGACGAGCAGCTCGGCCGCGCCATCGCCGCGAACGGCCGCCCACCCGAGGAGGCGGACGAGGCGATCCACGACATCCGGAAGCGCTGCAAGAAGCTGCGCGGACTGTTCCGGCTGGTCCGGTCGGGCTTCGACGACTACGCCGACGAGACCCGCGCCGTGCGCGACGCCGCCCGGCTGTCCTCGTCGCTGCGGGACGCGGGCGTGCTGCTCAAGACCTTCGACGCGCTGCTGGCCGAAACCGATCCCGCGCCCTACGCGGTGCTGCGCGAGGTGCTCGGCGGCGAGACAGACGCGGAACTGTTGCCGGACGAGCTGTCCGAGACGCTGGCAACCCAGCGTCTGGCCCTGAAGGAGATCCACGCCCGCAGCCGCGACTGGAAGGTCCGGGGCGGCACCGGGACCGTGCTCTATGCAGGCCTTTCGCGGTCCTGGAGCCACGCCGCCCGCGACATGGAGGCCACAGGCTCCGGCGCGACGCCCGAGATCTTCCACGACTGGCGCAAGCGGGTGAAGGACCACTGGTACCACAGCCGCCTGCTGCAGGGCTTCTGGCCCGCAGGAATCCGCCCCCACCGCAAGGCGGTCAAGGAATTGTCCGAGTTGCTGGGTCGGTATCAGGATCTGACGGTGTTCCTCGAGAGGCTTGACCAGGCGGACCTGCCGAGCGAGGCCGAGGACATGCGCAGGCGCGCCGTCGCGCGGCGCGACACACTGGCCTACGAGAGCCGCGCGCTGGGTGCGAAGATCTTTCAGGGAACGCCCGAGGATCTCCCGGACGAATGGGCCCGCCACTGGCGGAAATGGGCGTCCTCGCGCTAGGCCCTCCTAGGCCGAGACCGCAGGGTCCGTGACAAAGCGCACGCCGCCGATGCGCCAGGCACCGTTGATCTGCTCCATCATGTAGTCGAGAGCGTAAGGCATCCCCTGGCCGTCGCGCACGATGACCCTCTGCCAGAGCGCACCCTCGGTCTGGGACAGCGAGCCGAACTCGACGCTCTGCGGGTGCCACACCATCGGGTAGCCCTCGCGCACCATCTGACCGAAGCTGTCCGCCGTGCCAAAGAGCCCCTGGATGCCGGGGCTTGCGAACTCGAATGCCGCGTCGACGTCACCGGTGCGGAAGGCATCCATCTGCCCCCGGATCACACCCTGGATCGCGTCGGCCTCCTGCGCGCCCGCGGGCGCCGCCAGCATCAGCCCGACCATAAGTCCGAATAGCAACCTGCGCATGGCGCCACCTCCTCCTCTGCGAAGGAGATAGCGCCGGCGTGTGGGGCGTCAAAGGCTCAGCCGAGCTGGCCCGCGAGCCCCTGCTCAATGAGGGCAACGGTCTCGTCCACGCCGTAGAGCGCGATGAACCCGCCGAAACGCGGCCCCTGGCTCTGGCCAAGCAGCACCTCGTAGAGCGCCTTGAACCAGTCGCGCAGGTTCTCGAAGCCGTGCTCCTTGCCGACCGCGAAGACCAGCGTCTGCAGCGCCTCGTCGTCGGCTGGACCATCGTAGGCACGCAGCCGTGCCGCGAGGTCCTCCATGGCGGCGCGCTCGGTCTCGTCGGGGGCGCGGAAGGACTTCGTGGGCTTCACGAAGTCGTTGTAGTAGCGCACCGCAAAGCCCGCGGCATCGTCCATGTCGGGATGGCTCGCCGGGCTCGCCTCGGGGGCGTAGCGGCGGATGAAGCCCCACATCGCGTCCTTGTCCTCGGCCCCCGCGGCGGAGGCGAGGTTGAGCAGCATCGAGAACGGCACCACCATCTTCGACTCGGGCACGTCGCCGCCGTGGATGTGCCACACCGGGTTCGCAAGCTGGGCCTTGACGTCCTGATCGGGGAAGGCGCGGAGCTGCTGGTGGTACTCGTCCACCGCCTTGGGGATCACGTCCCACCACAGCCGCTTCGCGGTCTTGGGCTTCTGGAACATGAAGTAGGACAGCGACTCGGTCGAGGCATAGGTCAGCCACTCATCGATCGACAGCCCGTTGCCCTTGGACTTCGAGATCTTCTGCCCCTGATCGTCGAGGAACAGTTCGTAGGTGAAGTGCTCGGGCGCACGCACGCCCAGCGTCCGGCAGATGCCGTCGTAGATCGGCGTGTTGGTCGAGTGGTCCTTGCCGTACATCTCGAAATCGACGCCCAGCGCCGCCCAGCGCGCGCCGAAGTCCGGCTTCCACTGCAGCTTCACCTTGCCGCCGGTCACCGGCAGCGTGTGCTCGACACCATCATCGTCATCGAAGGTGATGGTGCCGTTGGCGGCGTCCACGTGCTTCATCGGCACATACAGCACCCGGCCGGTCTCGGGGTGGATCGGCAGGAAGATCGAATAGGTCGAGGCCCGCTCGTCGCGCAGCGACTTCAGCATGATGGCCATGAGTTCGTCATACTTCTCGACGCAGCGCAGCAGGATCTCGTCGAACTGGCCCGAGGCGTAGAACTCGGTCGCCGAGTAGAACTCGTACTGGAACCCGAAGGTATCGAGGAACCGCCGCAACATGGCATTGTTGTGGTGGCCGAAGCTTTCGTATTCCTCGAACGGGTCGGGCACGCTGGTCAGCGGGCGCTGCAGGTTCTCCTGCAGCAGCTCCTGGTTCGGCACGTTCTCGGGCACCTTGCGCATGCCGTCCATGTCGTCCGAGAAACAGATCAGCCGCGTCGGGATGTCCGAGATCAACTCGAAGGCGCGGCGGATCATCGTGGTCCGCGCCACCTCGCCGAAGGTGCCGATATGCGGCAGGCCCGACGGACCGTAGCCGGTCTCGAACAGCACGTATCCCTTCTCCGGCGCCTTCTTCTCGTAGCGTTTCAGGACGCGGCGCGCCTCTTCAAAGGGCCAGGCCTTCGAGCTCATCGCGGCTTCGCGCAGATCGGACATCCGAAACACTCCATGGGATAACGCCCCGTTTCGCCCGGGGCAGATGCGAACCGCGTCCTATTGCAGACGCGGTTCGGGGTCAATAAATTGCCCACAACGACACAAATCAAGAAAGAGCAGCCGTGACCGAAGCCGCCCCGCATCCGCTGACCTCGCAAGACTGTCTGGTGGCGGTGATGATCGCCGTATCCGCCTCCGACCAGAACATCCGCACCGCGGAGCTGGTCAAGATCGAATCCTCCGTCAACCTGCTGCCGGTGTTCGCCGATTACGACATCGACCGGATCCGGGTGATGTCCGAGCTGGTGTTCGAACTCTTCGAACAGGAAGACGGGCTCGACGCGCTCTTCGGCCTGGTCCGCGCCAACCTGCCCGAACGGCTCTACGAGACCGCCTATGCGCTGGCCTGCGACGTGGCCGCCGCCGACGGCACCCTGCGCGAGGCCGAGCTGCGCCTGCTGGAAGAGATCCGCTACGAGCTCAATATTGACCGCCTGCACGCCGCCGCCATCGAGCGCGGCGCCCGGGCCCGACACCTGCGCGACTGAGCGCCCGGGACACCGGGTTCCGAGGTCTCCGGATTCCTGAGATTATGATGCACTGAGGCCGCGCGAAGCGGCCTCAGCTCAGCTCGCCGAGAGCACCGCCCAGCGCTCGATGAGGCTCGACTGCAGTCCCTTGGCGCGGGCGTTCCAATACGACGCACCGTCCGGCTTCTCGCGTTGCGCAAGGGTCAGCTTGTCGCGCCGTTCGAGATCGCCGCAGAAGATCGCGAACACCAGCTCGGTGCCGTCGGGCAGATCCGCAAAGCCAGCGAGCCCGCTGACGAAATTGAGCGTGCCGGTCTTCGCGTGCACCTTGATCGGGTGATTCTTGACCATGCGGCGCTGCGCATCGCGCATCGGGAACTTCTTCAGCAGCGGCTTCAGCCCGAGCCTCCGGTTGACCTCGAGCAGGGCTCTCGCCATGTCGCGAGCGGCGATCCGGCTGTCGGCGCCGAGCCCGGAGTGATCGACCATCGCCACGTGGCTCAGGCCGAGATCCGTGCGCGCCCAGTTGCTCATCGTCTCGGCCGACTGCCGCAGCGACAGCGGCCGCCCGTCGCGCGCCGCGGTGGCCGCGAGGCCGACGCATTCGGCGGTGAGATTGGTCGAGTATTTCAGCATCTCGCGCAGCACGGTCTGCAACGGCGCGCTGTCATGGCGCGCGACGACCTCGCCCTCGGGCGCGGAGTCAACGATCTGTGGCGCGGAAAGCTTGATGCCCTTGCCCGCGGCAATCGCCTGGAAGACCTCGCCCGCGTAGATCTCGGGTTTGCGCACCGGCAACCAGCGCGCGCCGCCATTGCCGAGCGCACCGCTCGCCACGGTCCATTCGTCGCGGCCGTCGGAATCAGCATAGGTGTAGACCGGCATGCTGCGGCTCACGACGCCCATGCTGGCCACGTGCACCGCGGGCCGCAACGAGGCGGACCGCGCATCCATGCTGATCTCGTAGCCGCTGCCGCCGCGTTTCCACTCGAAGTGCACGCGGTTGAAATTGAGGTTCAGCCCCGAGACCGAGGGGCTGTAGCCAAGGTGCTCCGGCTGCTCCACGTCGATGGTCCGGGTGAAGGGCAGCGCGCTGCCGCAGACGAGGAACCGCCCCGTGACGTTGGTGACGCCGGCCTGCGCAAGCTGGCCGACCAGCTCCGCCAGCCCGTCGGTGTCGAGCGTCGGATCGCCGCCGCCGAGCAGCACGAGGTCCCCCGCCACGACGCCATTGGTGATGCCGCCGGTGGCGAGAACCTGCGTCGTGAACAGGTGGGCCGGGCCGAGCGTGTCGAGCGCATAGGACGCAGTCAGCGCCTTGGCGACGCTGGCAGGCGGCATCCCGACCTCCGGATCGTGCTCGTCGATGACCGCGCCGGTGGCGAGGTTGAAGGCCGAGAACCCGACGATGCCTTGCAGGCCAGAGGCCGAGATCAGCTCCTCGGGAGTCTTCAGATTGCGGAGCCGCAGGTCCTCGCCGCGGCCGACCGGGCGGAGCGAGGTGAGCGGCGCTTCGGCCCTCGCGGACGTGGCTGCGAATGCCCCGGCTGCAAGGGCCGTGCTCAGGAATCCGCGCCTGGAAAGTCGTTGCGTCATGGCGTC
The DNA here is from genome assembly GCF_900102075.1 of Salipiger thiooxidans. Classification (GTDB taxonomy): domain Bacteria; phylum Pseudomonadota; class Alphaproteobacteria; order Rhodobacterales; family Rhodobacteraceae; genus Salipiger; species Salipiger thiooxidans. The sequence continues at coordinate 122,371 of NZ_FNAV01000013.1, forward strand.
GATCTAACCCGAGCACACCGGCGCGGACAAGCGGGGCCGCTGCGCGCCATGTTCACTTTTTCTCCTGCTTCGCGCGACGAAGCTCGGTCGAGCTCAGGTCGACCATCGGCACGTTCACGAAGCACCACGCGGGCGGCGGCGTCAGCGCAAGCCGTGACGCCTCGCGTTCCGGCAGACGTGCGTGGGCGTAGACATCCGCGGCCATCGAGCCCTGCGCCGCCATGCGGCTGCCAGGCCGCGCCAGCACGCCCACCGGCATCCGTTCCATGATCTGGCGCCAGTCTTCCCAGCGGTGCAGCTGCGCGAGGTTGTCGGCCCCCATGAGCCAGGTGAAACGGACGCCCGGGAAGGCCTGCTGCAGCAGCTCGAGAGTGCGGGCGGTGTGCCGCGTCCCGGCCAGCCGTTCGAAATCGCTGATGAGGACGCGGGGGTGCTGCATGATCGCCCGGCAGGCCGCCATGCGATCCTCGAGCGGTGCGGGGCCATGGGCCTTGAGCGGGTTGCCCGGGCTCACCAGCCAGATCACCCGGTCGAGCCGGAAACGCCGCAGTGCCTCGAGCGTGATGTGCACGTGTCCCTGATGGGGCGGATCGAAGGATCCCCCCAGCAAGCCAACCTTCTGCCCCCGCGCCAGCCGGAACCCGGCGGCATGCGCATCCCAGAGCATTGCGCCCCTTCCCGTTCGAACGGAAGCCAAAAGACACCGGAATGCGCCCCGGTTTCAATAGGTAAAGACCGATCACGCCACTGCCCCCGCCCGGGCATCGCACGGCACAGGACTGGCGCCCGAACGTCGCCGCCAGGCCCGATGGCAACGGTGCGCTCAGAAATCCTCCCAAACCGCATCGGCCTTTCCACCCGCTGCCACGCGCCGAGGAGCGGGCGCCGGCTCGGCGTGCTCGTGCGCCTCTCCGGGTGCCATGTCCCAGCCACTGCCCGAGGATGCGGCCCCGAAGGCCTGTGGCGCGGGCAGTGGTTGCACCTCGCCAGAGTCGAAGCGCGCGACAAGGCTGCGCAACCCGGAGGCCTTCTGCAGCAAGGCCCGCCCGGCGGTAGCACTGTCGCCGACCATCGCGGCGTTCTGCTGGGTCACCTCGTCGAGCACCGAGAAGCCGGAGTTGATCTCGGCAAGGCCGGTGGCCTGATCAGACGCGCCCGTCGCGATATCCTTGATCTGGCCCGAGATGTCGGTGACCTCGGTCAGGATCGTCTCCATCGACTGGCCAAGCTCGGAGACAAGCGTCACCCCCTTGCTCACGTTGTCATTTGAGGTGCGGATCAGATCCCGGATCTCGGCCGCGCTGTCGGCCGAGCGCTGTGCCAGCGCGCGCACCTCGGAGGCCACGACGGCGAAGCCGCGCCCGACCTCGCCGGCGCGCGCGGCCTCGACCCCGGCATTCAGCGCCAGAAGGTTGGTCTGGAAGGCGATGTCCTCCATGACCCGGATGATCTGCCCGATCTGCTTGGAGGAATCCTCGAGGTTCGACATCGCGAGGATCGCGTCGCCGCGCACCCGCTCGCCACGCTCGGCCTCGGCGCGGGCCGAGTTGATCGCGGTGGCGATGGTGTTCGCGCCCTCGGAGGTGAACCTCACGTTGTTGGTGATCTCTTCCATCGCGGCGGCGGTCTCTTCCAGCGTGGCCGACTGGTTCTCGGTCCGCTGAGAGAGCTGGTCGATATTATCGCTGAGGCCGCTCACGTCGGCGTCGATGCTCTGGGCGCTCTCGCCCAGCTCCTGCACCACATCCATGAGCGAATCGACGGTGGCGTTGAAATCGCGGCGGAGCCCCTCGTAGTCGTCGCCGAGCGGCTCCTCGATGCGGCAGACCAGCCAGCCTGCCGCCAGATCGGCAAGGGCACCGCTCAACCGCTCCACCACCTCGCGCTGACGCCCCTGCGCCTTTTCCTGGGCCGCGGACGCCTCGCGCCCCTTGGCCAGATCACCCTTGAGCCGTTCCAGCGCCCGCGCGATGTCCCCAAGTTCGTCGCCGGTCTTGGTCTCGTTCACGATGGTCTCGAAATCGCCCTCGGACATCATGCCGACACTGTCGGCGAGCCGCGAGATCCGCTTGGTGAGCAGGCGCGCGACAGAGACCGACAGGCCCGCCACCAGCGCGATGATCACCACCAGCGTCCCCAGCGTGACCATCAGCAGATGGCGTTCCGCCGCCGTCGCCTCGGCCATGTCCTGTTCGACCACGATTCCCCAGCCGGTGCCTGCGAAGCGCCCGAAGGTGGTGACGGCGACCACGGGCCGGCCCCCGAGCCCGGGCACGTTCAGGAACGTCTCGGACCGCTCATCGCGCGCGGCGCGGATCTGCGGCAGCTCGGGCATCTGGTCGAGCACGGCATAGTCCTGCCCCGCGGACACCGGGCTCAGGGCGCGGCCCTGATGGTCCACCGCATAGGCGATGCCGGTGTCGCCCAGAAGCTCGGACTCGGCCAGCGCCCGCGCGATCTGCTCCGTGGGGATCTGCAGCGCCACGACGCCGATCCGTTGCCCCTCACGATCGAAAACCGGGGTGGCGGCGAACTTCGCGGCGGCGCCTGCACTTGGGGCGTAGCTGTCGAAATCGGTGAAGACCACCTCGTCCGGCCCGGCCACGGAGGCATCGCGGAAGGCTGTCGCGAGCCCGGTCTCGGCATAGGGGCCATCGAGCATGTTGGTGGCGAAATCCAGCTCCTTGAAGACGCTGTAGATGACGTTGCCCTTGAGGTCGAAGAGGAACAGGTCGTAGTAGCCCCGCTGGCGTTGGAAGTTGCGGAGCCCCTCGTGGTAGGTGCCGTGGATCTGCGACCAGGCCGAGCCGTCGTCGGCCTGCACCAGATCGTCCTTCTGCCCCGTCGGATGGGGGTTCGCGTCGATGTAGGCCTCGCGCAGGCGGGCGCCCACGTCGCCCTGTATCAGCCCCCAGTTCCGGTCGAAGAGAGGCAGCGCAGTGCGGATGTCCCTGCTTCCCGCCAGATCGCGAAGATCCGTCTCCGTGTGGGCAAGCCATCTCTGAAGCTCGGCCTTGCGATCCACGAGGAGGTTGCGGAAGGCCAGTTCGCGTTGGTGCCCGAGCTCACGACGGGCGTCGTAGTAGCCAATTCCCACCACCAGCAGCATCAGCAGGATCGACGGTACGCCGATCATGATCGGCATCTTCCACTTCAGCTTGAGACGTCTCCAGCGATTGCTGCGATACTTGCGTTTGGGCGTGGACACGTCGGGCTCCGTCAGGTTCCGGGACATTGCGTCAAAGATCGGCCAGAGGCGGCGCGTACCCCTTCGAGCGGGCCCCGCGTTGCAAGCACATGGCCCCCAAACCCTTACGATCCGATTAAGTCGCGAATTCCCGGCATCGCGGCGCGGAAAAGGACGCGTTCCGGACCTTTGCATTCCCCGCGCGCGATGCGATACAGGCGCCCGACCAGTCACCGGAGGACCGCATGGCCAGCTATCAGTACGTCTACCACATGGATGGAGTGTCCAAGACCTATCCGGGCGGCAAGAAGTGCTTTGAAAACATCCGCCTGAGCTTCCTGCCCGGGGTGAAGATCGGCGTCGTCGGCGTCAACGGCGCCGGTAAGTCGACGCTGATGCGAATCATGGCCGGCATCGACAAGGACTTCACCGGCGAGGCCTGGGCGGCCGAGGGCGCCAAGGTCGGCTACCTGCCGCAGGAACCGCATCTCGAGCCCGGTCTCACCGCGCGCGAGAACGTAATGCTCGGCGTGGCCTCCAAGAAGGCGAAGCTCGACCGCTTCAACGAACTCGCGATGAACTACAGCGACGAGACCGCCGACGAGATGGCGCAGCTGCAGGACGAGATCGACGCCAACAACCTGTGGGATCTCGACGCCCAGATCGACGTCGCCATGGAGGCGCTGCGCTGCCCGCCGGACGACGCCGACGTCACCACGCTCTCGGGCGGTGAACGGCGCCGCGTGGCGCTGTGCAAGCTGCTGCTCGAAGCGCCCGACATGCTGTTGCTCGACGAACCGACCAACCACCTCGACGCCGAGACGATCGCGTGGCTGCAGAACCACCTGATCGAGTACAAGGGCACGATCCTGATCGTGACCCACGACCGTTACTTCCTCGACGACATCACCGGCTGGATCCTCGAGCTCGACCGCGGCCGCGGCATTCCCTACGAGGGCAACTACTCCTCGTGGCTCGAGCAGAAGGCCAAGCGCCTCGCCCAGGAAGCGCGCGAGGACAAGGCCAAGCAGAAGACGCTGGAGCGCGAACTCGAGTGGATGCGGCAGGGTGCCAAGGCGCGTCAGGCCAAGTCCAAGGCGCGTATCGCGGCCTACAACGAGATGGCCGGCCAGTCCGAGCGCGAGCGCGTCGGCAAAGCCCAGATCGTCATTCCGAACGGCGAGCGCCTCGGGGCCAAGGTGATCGAGGTCGAGGGCCTGAAGAAGGCGATGGGCGACAAGCTGCTGATCGAGGACCTGAGCTTCTCGCTGCCGCCGGGCGGCATCGTCGGCGTGATCGGCCCCAACGGCGCCGGCAAGTCGACGCTATTCAAGATGCTGACCGGGCAGGAACAGCCCGACGACGGCAGCATCGAGTTCGGCGACACCGTGCATCTCTCCTACGTCGACCAGTCGCGCGACGACCTCGAGGCCGACGCGACCGTCTGGGAAGCGATCTCGGGCGGGGCGGAAATCATTGAGCTCGGCGACGCGCAGATGAACTCGCGCGCCTATTGCGGGGCGTTCAACTTCAAGGGCGGCGATCAGCAGAAGAAGGTCGGGCTGCTCTCGGGCGGTGAACGCAACCGGGTGCACATGGCCCGGCTGCTGAAGTCCGGCGGCAACGTCATCCTGCTCGACGAACCGACCAACGACCTCGACGTCGAGACCCTTCGGGCGCTCGAAGACGCACTCGTGGACTTCGCCGGTTGCGCCGTGGTGATCTCGCACGACCGATTCTTCCTCGACCGGATCTGCACGCACATCCTCGCCTTCGAAGGCGAGGCGCATGTGGAATGGTTCGAAGGCAACTTCGAGGATTACGAGGAAGACAAGAAGCGTCGCCTCGGCCCCGACGCCATCGAGCCGAAGCGCGTGAAGTTCAAGAAGTTCAGCCGCTGACGGCGGCACTCCGGTTGCCGGGCGGCGCTCCGCCCGGCAACCGGAACGGGAATCCGACTGGTGGAATTCCCAACCTGACAAGTGCGACGTTTTGGCGCATACTCGACCACATTGAACCAAATGTGTTTCGAGGAACGATCATGAAACCGCGCATTAGAATCAAACGTATTCCCGAGAAGCGCCCTGTGCCCCCGATCTGGAAGGAGCCTGCTCCGACCACGATCTTTTCCGATTGGGCAATGATCTGAAGGGACGATGATGATGAGAAACGATTGACCGCCGCCGGTATCCCTACCGGCGGCGGTTTGCGTTTCTCGACTCGGCTTTGCCGATCATTGCGAGATCCGGAGAGTCCGACAGATCAATTCCGCCAGACCAACCCCGGCGTCCGGCTCAGATGGCCTTGCGGATTGCCCGCGCCGCCTTGGACGCCAGTTGCGTCTCAAGGCTCCGGCCGCGCTTGAGCGGGCGGTGCCGGATCGGACGGTTGCGCATCGGGCGGGTGGTGCCGTAGCCCGTCGTGCCGGCGGTCTTGCTGCGTGCGTAGGCCGAAAAGGCTTTCTTCGCGATAGACTTGATCGACATTGGAGGTCTCCTTTCCTGCGATCCGTTGCGGTGTCGGGGAAAGAACACCCATGCCACCAAACCTGTTCCGACGGCGCCGCCGGTCGGCGACGCCTTGCCGGTCCGGCCCGGACCTACTGTACCCGCGTCTGTGCCAGCGGAGCGCCATCCAGCGTCCGGCCGGTGCGCCGCTCGTAGCCGTTCCGGCTGTTCTGGCTGAAGGCGATGGCACAGACCGCACCGATGCCGATGGCGGCGGGCGGCACGCCCCCGGCCAGCAGCGCGATGTTGTTGCACGCCGCGAACATGCCCGCCGTCTCGACCGTCCAGTTGGCCCGCGCGGGCTTCGTCCCGATAGAGACCAGCGCCTTCTTGGCGGCGTATTTCACCGGGATGAGCATCAGCGGCGCCCCGCCCCCGGCCCAGGACACCAGCGGATTGGCCTCGGTGAAGCCCGACGCGATCCCCGCCGCGGTGCTGCCGACATCCCCGATGTCCGCCGGCCCAAGGCGCACACGGTCGAGCGGATCCTGGCTGCGGGTGCTCGCGAGCGGCGTCTGGACGGCGCGCGTCACCTCGGCCACCGCGGCCGGATCGGGGGCGGACCGGCTGCGTGGGGCCTGCGCGCACGCGGTCAGTCCGAGGACCGCCACGAGGGCGGCGGCAGTTGCAGTTCTGGCTGCTGGCATTCGAATACCTCCATGAAACGGGACATCACCCGGCTCATGGATGGGACGGCGGTGCTTAAGACGCGGATAACGCGGCGCCTGCCGACGGGCGCTTTGTCGTCAGCAACCCCAGAATTTACTTCAAATTTTACGCAACACTGGAAATTTTACGCAGCACTGGCGCCATGGATGAAGGCCAGCCCCCCGACCCACATACCGAGACCGAAGACCGTGTGCGCCACCAGCCCGAGCCCCCGCGCCCGCCACGGCGTCGCGCTCTTCGACTGGGCGATGCCCAGCCCCATGCCCGGATGCAGAAGGAACCACCCGGCGCCGACGGTCACCAGCGCGAAGACCCAGAGCGGCAGGAAGCTCGGCGCCGCCAGCCAGTCGCGCCCGGCGAGCAGGACCCAGATCAGCCCGTAGGCCACGCCCACTGCGTAGTGGAACGCCCAGCCGATCGCTGCCTCGCTCGGCACCCCGGGCACGCCGGCGATGGCGTCATGGAACACCCGCCCGCTGCGCAGCGTCGCGACCCAGCGCCCGACGAAGGCCCAGTTCGGACGGCCGATCCCGCAGAGCCGCTCGAGCAGAAGCCCCCAGAGGTCCATGGCCACAGTCCCGGCAAGCCCCATGACCACCCCTGCCACCACCAGTTCGCCCATCGCGGGAATTCCTTGTCACTGTCTCTGCCGCGCCCGGAAGGATGCGCGGGCATCTCTGGGGTCCGCAAGCCCGTCCCGGTCGAGGCACCGAAACCGCCGCCCAAACCCCGGACCGAGGCGCAAAAACCACACAGTATCAAGTGCCGTTGCGGCGTTCCATGCCACCTTGCCGGGATTTTCCTTGCCGGAATCATGTCCTTCTGGCATACGAGTTCGCGCTGACGTTACCACTATCGACCCACCTGTCTCCGTCACCGGCAACAGCGCTACCGATACTGCACTGACGATACGCCGGGCTGTCGCACTCTCGCGGACAGCATGAAACAGGAAAGGGTTCTACCCATGGCAACTGGCACCGTGAAATGGTTCAACACCACCAAAGGCTACGGCTTCATCGCTCCTGAAGGTGGCTCGAAGGACGTCTTCGTGCACATCTCCGCAGTCGAGCGTTCGGGTCTGACCGAACTCAAGGACAACCAGAAAGTGTCCTACGAGCTGCAGTCCGGCCGTGACGGCCGTGAGAGCGCGATCAACCTCGAGCTGCTCTGATCCGTACCGGATCCATTGAAGAATTCTTAAAGGCGCGCGGCCACGGCGCGCCTTTTTTCATTGCGTTACTTTCATGGCCAGACGTTCATGGCCGACAGGCTGATGCGCGGCCCCGGCGGCCTCAGCCGAAGAGCCGCCAGCCGGCCATCCAGCGGGTCAGCGTGGTGACGAAGCAGGCCACGGCGAAGACCACCGCCAGCACCGGGAAGCAGCCCGGCACGAGGCACATGAGCACGAAAAGCAGAATGGTCTCGGCCCCTTCGGTCAGCCCGCCAAGGTAGTAGATGCCCTTGGTCGGGTAGTCTTCGGCCCGGATGCCCCGGCGCTCGGCGATCACCGAGAAGGCGAGAAACGAGGCCCCCGTGCCCACGAAGCTTGTCACCAGCAGCAGTGCCGGCAGGGCGTTCGCCGCCGGATCCGCCAGCGCAAAGCCCAGCGGAAACAGCGCGTAGAACAGGAAATCCAGCGCGATGTCGAGGAAGGCGCCGCGATCCGTCGGCCCCGAAAGCCGCGCGACCTCGCCGTCGAGTCCGTCCGCCAGCCGGTTGGCAAGCAGCCCCGCCAGCGCCAGCCAGAACAGCCCGAACGAGGCGGCAACAACGGCCAGCAGCCCCAGTACGAAGCCCGTCAGCGTGATCCAGTCGGCCCGAATCCCTGCGCCGTGCAAACCCCGCGCCGGGCCGTGCAGCAAGCGGCGCTGCAGCGGCAGAAGTCTTGCGTCGAACATGCGCCCTCCCTCGCTGGGCCGACTGAACCGCGTTGCGCTTGCATGCGCAAGCGCGATCCCGGACAGTTGATCCATGAGCGACCTGATGCCCTCTCCCGAGTCCGACACCCGCCTGCGCATGCGCATCCTCTTCGGCGACAGCGCCATGCTGGGCCCCGGCAAGGCCGACCTGCTCGAGCTGATCCGCGACACTGGCTCCATTGCCGCCGCGGGCCGCGCCATGTCGATGAGCTACAAGCGGGCCTGGAGCCTCGTCGAGGAGATGAATGCCGCCTTCCGCGCGCCCCTCGTGGCCCGCAGCCGTGGCGGCACCAAGGGCGGCGGTGCCCTGCTGACCGAGACGGGCGAGGCCGTGTTGAGCCACTACCGCAACGCCGAGGCCGCCGCCGCCCGCGCCGCCGCCGAGGACATTGCAGCACTAAGGGCCATGCTCTCCGATATTCCCGGCGGGAAATAACGCTTGCAAGCCGGGGCGATCCGAGTCGATATGTTTCAAGAAACATATCACTCCGGAGCTTCCCCCATGTCGCTGTGCCCCTGCCCGCCCCTTGCCGCCGCCGTCCTCATGCTGGCGTCCTCCGTCGCTGCCGCGAATGCCGCCGAGGTGACCGTCTTCGCCGCGGCCAGCATGAAGAATGCCATGGACGAGATCTCGGCCCGCTACGCCGAGGAGACCGGCAATACCGCGGTGGTCTCGCTCGCCGGGTCCTCGGCACTGGCCCGTCAGATCCAGGCCGGGGCGCCTGCCGACGTGTTCATCTCGGCCAACACCGACTGGATGGACACACTGGAGCAGGACGGGCTGATCGACACCGACAGCCGCGTCGACCTGCTGGGCAACAGCATCGTGCTGGTCGCGCACGATCCGGACGCCGCGCCCGTCACCATCGACGCCGACCTGCCGCTGGCCGAGATGCTGGGCGAGGACAGGCTCGCCATGGCGCTGGTCGACGCGGTGCCCGCCGGCATCTACGGCAAGGCGGCGCTGACGTCGCTTGGGCTCTGGGACGGCGTCATGCCCCAGGTGGCGCAGACCGACAACGTGCGCGCCGCGCTGGCGCTGGTGGCCACGGGCGAGGCGCCGCTTGGCATCGTCTACGCCACCGACGCCGCGGCCGAACCCGACGTGTCCGTGCTCGGCACCTTCCCCGAGGACAGCCACGCGCCGATCACCTACCCCGCAGCCACGCTCGCCGACGGCGACGCCGCCGTCGCGCAGGAGTTTCTCGACTACCTGCAAGGGCCTGTTGCGCGCGCGGCCTTCGAACGGCAGGGTTTCACTGTCCTGACGGAGTGATCCCCCCCCCATGACCCTGCTCAGCCCCGAGGAATGGCAGGCCGTCGCGCTGTCGCTGCGCGTCGCGCTCTGGGCGACGCTTGGCGGGCTCCCGTTTGGCATCCTCGTGGCGTATGCGCTGGCCCGCTGGGAGTTTCCAGGCAAGCAGATCCTCAACGGGCTGGTGCACCTTCCGCTGATCCTGCCACCGGTGGTCACCGGCTACCTGCTGTTGCTGACCTTCGGTACCCGAGGGCCCATCGGCAGCGTCCTGCAGGATATCGGCATCGTCTTCGCCTTCCGCTGGACCGGCGCGGCGCTGGCGGCGGGGATCATGGCCTTTCCGCTGATGGTCCGCGCCATCCGCCTGTCGATCGAGGCGGTGGACCCCAAGCTCGAACAGGCCGGCGCCACGCTCGGCGCCTCCCCGCCCTGGGTCTTCGCCACGGTAACCCTGCCGCTCGTGCTGCCAGGCATCCTCGCGGGCGCGATCCTCGCCTTCGCCAAGGCGATGGGTGAGTTCGGCGCCACGATCACCTTCGTCTCGAACATCCCCGGCCAGACCCAGACCCTGCCCTCGGCGATCTACGCCTTCCTGCAGGTGCCGGGCGGCGAGGCCTCGGCGCTGAGGCTGGTCGTGGTCTCGGTGGTCATCGCCATGACCGCGCTGATGCTGTCCGAGGTCCTCTCCCGGCGCATCGCGAAACGGGTGGCGGGCGCATGAGCCTGAAGGTCGAGCTCAGCCACCGCTTCGGCACTTTCGCGCTCGATGCTAGCTTCGAGGCACCGCAGGGGGTGACGGTGCTGTTCGGGCGCTCGGGCTCGGGCAAGACCACCATCGTCAACGCGGTCGCGGGGCTGCTGCGGCCCGACACAGGCAGGATCGCCGTCGGCGAGCGGGTGCTCTTCGACAGCACCCGGCGGGTCTGGTTGCCGACCCATCGCCGCAGGCTCGGCTACATCTTTCAGGACGCGCGGCTCTTCCCGCATCTCACCGTGCGCCAGAACCTCGCCTACGGGCGCTGGTTCGCGCAGAAAGCGGGCCGGAGCGAAGACAGCGCCCGCGTCATCGAGATGCTCGGTATCGGCGCGCTGCTCGACCGGCGGCCCGGCGCACTCTCCGGGGGCGAGCGCCAGCGTGTCGCCATCGGGCGCGCCCTGCTGGCCCAGCCGCAGCTCATCCTTGCGGACGAGCCGCTGGCCGCCCTGGACGAGGAGCGGAAGTCCGAGATCCTGCCCTATTTCGAACGGCTCCGGGACGAGACCTCGGTGCCGATCCTCTACGTCAGCCACTCCCCCGCCGAGGTGGCGCGGCTGGCGACCTCGGTCGTGGCCCTGCAGGACGGGCGCGTCGCCCGGCAGGGCAGCGCCACCGAGGTGCTGGGCGACCCCAAGGTCACCCCGCTTGGCCCCGGCGGCGCTGGTGCGGTTCTCGAAACCACCGTGGCGACGCACCATCCCGACGGGCTGACCGAGCTTCAGGCCGGCGGGGTGCAACTGCTGGTGCCGCAGGTCCAGCGCCCGCCCGGCGCCCACGTACGCGTCCATGTCGAAGCGCAGGACGTGATGCTGGCGATCCGGCGCCCCGAGGGGATCTCGGCGCTCAACGTGCTGCCGGCCCGCATCCTCGCGTTGCGGATCGGCGACGGCCCCGGCGCGCTCGTGCAGCTCGACGTCGGGGGCAACCTGCTGCTGGCACGGGTCACGCGCCGGTCGGCGACAGTGCTCGGGCTCCGGACCGGGCAGGAGGTCTTCGCGGTGCTCAAGGCCGTTTCGGTCGCCAAGGACGGCATCGCGGGGCGCGGGATCCTACCGCGCTGAGGCGCGCCGGAACCGCGCGCTATCGGCCTCCAAATATTCTGCTTTTTGCGTGGAACTTCTGCAGCGCAGAAACTGTTAAAGTTGCGTCATAATACCGATACAAGCTCCCCTCATAAGGCGGGCGAGCGAACAAGGAAGATGCCACGTATGCCGTCCTCCCCTGCCGGCACAGACGCCCGCCGCACCCTGCGCAGCCTATTCCTCTCCGACCTCCATCTCGGTGCCCGTGCCAGCCGGCCCGGACATGTTCTCGACTTCCTGCGCGGGATCGAGGCCGAGACGATCTATCTCGTCGGCGACATCTTCGACATCTGGCACGGTGGCCGCGTACACTGGTCCGACGCCCATGACGCGGTGCTGACCGACCTGCGCGCCCGCGCGAGGGATGGCACCCGGATCGTCTACCTGCCCGGCAACCACGACGCCGCCATGCGCGCCCCCGACGCCAACATGGACGGCTGGGAGTTGCGCGAAGCCGTGGTCCACAAGGCCGCCGACGGCCGCCGCTACCTCGTGCTGCACGGCGACCAGTGCGACCCGCGCTTCCTGCGCTGGCATTTCATGACCCGTCTCGGCAGCCGGCTCGACGCGCTGCTCCGGCAGGTCGACGACTGGCAGCGGAAGCGCAGCGACATCGGCCCCGACGAGCGCAGCCCCGCCCAGCGCGTCATCGACCGCGCCAACCAGGTGATGGCCATGGGCGACCGCTTCGAGCGCCGGCTGATCAAGCTCGCGCAGGCGTCTGGAACCATGGGCGTGATCTGCGGCCACTCGCACAAGCCCGCGCTGCGCCGGCACGGCGAGCTGGTCTACGCCAATTGCGGCGACTGGATCGACAGCCTGACGGCGCTGGCCGAGGACACCCGCGGCACGCTCCGCCTGCTCGAGTTCACCCCCGCCCCCGCCACGCTTCCGGCGCTGCCCAAGCCCGCGAAAAGCAACGACGGCGCGCTTGCAGGGGGCATCGCATGACCGAAATCATCCTCACCACCGTCCTCGCCGTCACCCTCGGGGTGCATCTCCTGACCGCGCTGCTTGCGGCGCTGCGCTATCGCAAGGCCCCGCCCGCGGGCGTTGACGACGAACTGCCGTTCGTGTCGCTGGTGCGCCCGATCTGCGGGCTCGACACCTTCGACGCCGAGACCCTCGGTTCGTCCTTCGCCCAGGAGTACCCGCGCTACGAGGTGATCTTCTGCGCCCCCTCCGACCGCGATCCCGCGGTGCCGCTGGTGCGCGAGATGATCGCCGCCAACCCCCATGTCGAGGCCGAGCTGCTCTGTGGCGAGACTGCGATCAGCGGCAATCCGAAGCTCAACAACCTGCACAAGGGCTATATCTCGGCCCGGGGCGAGTGGCTGGCGATGACCGACAGCAACCTGCTGCTGCCGCCCGAGTACCTGCGCACCCTCGTCGATACGTGGCGCGGCAACACGGGACTGGTCTCCTCGCCCCCCGCCGGGATCCGCCCGGGCAATTTCTGGGGGGCGCTGGAATGCGCCTTCCTGAACACCTCGCAGGGGCGCTGGCAGCTCGCCGCAGATTCGCTCGGCATGGGCTTTGCGCAGGGCAAGACGCTGTTCTGGCACCGCAAGGTGCTCGAGACGGGCGGCGGGCTTCCGGCGCTGGGCCGCAACCTCGCCGAAGACGTGGCCGCGACCAAGCTGGTGCGCAACCAGGGCCGCCGGGTACGCCTGACACCCCGGCTCTTCGCCCAGCCCATCGGCACCCGCAACGCCCGCACCGTCTGGGATCGCCAGCTGCGCTGGAGCCGGGTACGCCGCGACGGTTTCCCGCTGATCTTCTCGGCCGAGATCCTGCAGGGGCCGCTGGTGCCGGTGGCCGCGCTTGCCGGGCTCGCGGCGCTCGGCGTGGTGCCGGCGCTGCTGATCCTGCCGCTTCTTCTGGCGTGGTACGGTGCGGAATACGCGCTTGCGCGCATCGCCGGCTGGCCCGCGTCGGCCCGCGACATCGGCGCCATGATCCTCCGGGACGTCTTGCTTCCTCCGCTCTGGGTTGCCACATGGGCAGGGCGCGGGATTACCTGGCGGGGCACCGAGATGGCGCCCGAGGCTTCCCCCCGCCCCGCGGAGTAGAGTTTGTTGGGACTGGAAACGGTTGCTGCGCTGATCGCCAAGGACGGTCTGGCGATCCTGGCCCCGATTGCCGTGTTGGAGGGGCCCATCGTCACGGTCATCGCCGCATGGCTGGCGAGCCGCGGCCTGCTCGACGTCTGGAGTGTGGCCATCGTCGTCATCCTCGCGGATCTCTTCGGCGACGCGATGTTCTATGCGCTCGGCCGCTGGGGCCTGAACCGCCTGTCGATCCGCTGGCGCTACCGTCTCGGGCTCAGCCGCTCGCGCATCAGCTCGCTGGCCGAGCACTTCCGGACCAGCGGCGGCAAGACCCTCGTCTTCGGCAAGCTCACCCATTCCGCCGGGGCGCCGATCCTCGTGGCGGCGGGGCTGGGCCGGATGCCGGTGGCCAAGTTCCTCTGGGTGAACCTGCTGGCCACGATCCCCAAGAGCCTGTTCTTCGTGGCCATCGGATATGCGTTCGGATCCGCCTACAGCCAGATCGACAACTGGATTGCGCGCGTTTCGCTCCTACTTCTTGGTGTGATCATGCTGACCGGCATCGTCTGGTTCCTGAAGAAGCAAACCCGCAAATGACCAAGATCTCCTGCATCATCCCCGCCTTCAACGAAGCCCCCCGCATCGGGGCCGTGCTGCAAGCCGTGCTCGACCATCCCATGATCCACGAGGTGATCGTGGTAGATGACGGCTCATCCGACGGCACCCCCGACCTTGCTGAAGACTTCGCGACCCGACACGACCGGCTCCGGGTGATCCGCCAGCCGCAGAACGGCGGCAAGAGCCGCGCGGTGGCCTCGGGGGTTGAAGCCGCTTCGGGCAGCCACATCCTGATGCTCGACAGCGATCTGCTGGGGCTCGACCACGAGCACCTCGCGGCGCTGATCTCGCCGGTGGTTGACCGCCGCGCCGAGGCCACGATCAGCCTGCGCCGCAACGCACCGCGCGTCTGGCGCGCCATCGGCATCGACTACATCTCGGGCGAGCGGGTGATGCCGCGCGCCCTGCTGGCCGAGCGTCTGGACGAGCTGCGCGCACTGCCCCGCTTCGGGCTCGAAGTCTTCATCAACGAGCTCTGGCTCGACGAGGAGCTGCGCATCGCCATCGTCGACTGGCCCGGCGTCGAGAGCCCCTTCAAGCACACCAAGCGCGGCGGCTGGCTGGCCGGGATCCGCGCAGACATCTCGATGCTGGGCGACATCTTCCGCACCGTCTCGCCGGCCGAGACCCTGCGGCAGGTTTTCGCGCTCCGCGCACGCCGGATTTGACCCCGCCCCGCCGGAACGCCTTGCGGCGCGGGGCGCCCCCGTCCAGCCGTGCCCCGGCTGCCGGGGACGGCAGCGCCGGGAACTGCGGGACCACTTGCCGATGAGCCGACCCCTGAAGTTCGCCGCCAACGCGGTCTTTGCGATCGTAGTGCTTGCCGGGACCGCGTGGACTGCCACGGCGCTCTGGTTCCACCTCGCGGGCCTGCCGCTGATCCTCGGCTGGGCGCTGCTGGCCATCGTCGCAGTGGTGGCGATCTACGCGCGGGCACGCCAGCCGCTGCTCGGCTGGGTCGTGGTGGGCCTCGCGGCGCTGCTCACCGCGGGATGGTATGCCACCATCCGGCCCTCGGACGACCGCGACTGGGCGCCGGACGTGGCCCGCGGCGTGAAGGCGCAGGTCGCGGGCGAACTCGTCACCCTCAGCGACGTGCGCGACTTCCACTGGCAGGACAGCGACCACGCGGAAGAGCGCTGGATCACCCGCACTGTCGACCTGAGCCAGATCAAGACCGTCGACATGCTGACTTCGGTCTGGAACAACCCCGAGATCGCCCACCTGCTGGTGAGCTTCGGCTTCGCGGGTGGCGAGCACGTCGTGTTCTCGGTCGAGATCCGGCGCGAGGCGGACGAGAGCTTCAACGAGATCGGCGGCTTCTTCCGCCAGTTCGAGCTGGTGCTGATCGCCGCCACCGAGGGCGACATCGTCCGGCTGCGTACCAACCACCGCAAGGAAGAGGTGCGGCTCTACCCCATCGACCTGACGCCCGACCAGCAGCGGCGGCTGTTCCTGTCCTACGTGACGCTGGCGCAAGATCTCGAGGCGGCGCCGCGCTTCTACAACACCGTCACCGCCAACTGCACCACGGTGGTCTACGGGCTCGCGCAAGTGCTGAACCCGAGCCTGCCGCTCCACAGCAGCCTGATCCTGTCCGGGCGGTTGCCGGAGTACATCGACGCGCAGGGCGTGCTGGCCGGCGAGGGAAGCGTCGGCGACCGGCGTGCGGCGGCGCTGATCACGCCCAAGGCGCAGGCCGCCGGAGAAGCCGCGGATTTCTCCGAAGCCATCCGTCGGCCGGCTGCCCCCTGAGCGGGCTTGGGCCGCCTCAGGCCACGAGCCTGCGCAGCGCCTCCATGCAGTCCACCAGCTGCGACAGCTCGATGAACTCGTCCGGCTGGTGCCCCTGCGCCATGTCACCCGGGCCCCAGACCACGGTCGGGATCCCTGCCGCCGCGAAGTAGCCGGCCTCGGTGCCGTAGGAAACCTTTCCGGTCCCCTGCGCCAGCCCGCGCAGCCGCACCAGCGCCGGTTGCTCCGGGTCGGTGTCGAGCCCCGGGTAGGCGATCGTCTGCTCGAGCTCGACGTCCTCGAGCCCCGCCATCACCCGCGGCAGGATCGCCTCGGGCGTTTCCGAGGCGAGGTGGCGGATCTCGAAGGCCACCTCGGCGCGGTCGGGCACGATGTTGAGCGCGGTGCCGCCGTGGAGCGTGCCCACGTGCAGGGTCGAGCAGGGCACGTCGTAGCCCGGATCCTGCGCGCCCTCGGCCATCAGCCGCGCCTGCTCGGCCCGGACCGCGGCGACGAGATCGCAGGCGACGTGCAGCGCGTTCCTGAAGCGGGGTGCCATGGCGGAATGCCCGGCCTCGCCGCGACAGGTGGCCCGGTAGGCGGCCTTGCCCTTGTGGCCGGTGGCCATGACCAGCGAGGTGGGCTCGCCCACGACGCAGAGCGCCGGGTCGGGCAACAGCTCGCGCACGGCGGGCATCATCTGCGGGATGCCGCGGCAGCCGACCTCCTCGTCCCAGGACAGCACGATGGCCAGCGGTCCGGCGCTTTCCGGAAGCTCCTCGGCAAGCGCGAGGCAGCAGGCGACGAAGCCCTTCATGTCTGTCGTGCCGCGCCCGAAGAGCCGATCGCCTTCACGGGCGAGTGCAAACGGATCGCGGGTCCATGCCTGCCCGCTCGCGGGCACCACGTCGGTATGCGCCGAGAGGACCAGCCCGCCGTCGCCGCCGCGGCGGGCGATGAGCCCGGCCTTTTCGCCGCAGGAGGACGGCACCCTCGTCACCTCGAAACCGGCGCCCGAAAGCTGCGCCTGCGCCCAGTCCACCAGCGCGAGGTTGCTGTCCGACGACACGGTGGGAAACGCGATCAGACGGTCGAGAAGCTCGAGAACCCGCATGCGCTCACTCGTCCCCGGGCACGCCGTAGGAGGGCGCGGCAGAAGGGTTCAGCGCGCGCGTGACGTAATCCGCCGCCTGCGGCTGGTAGACCTCCCATGCGCGGGCGATGGCCTTGATCGGGCAGCCGTCGTCGATCCAGTCGCAGCGCAGCTCGGCATAGGGCCAGCTCTCGCGGTCGACGATCAGAAGCCCCGCCGAATGCACCGGCCCGGCCTCGCCTCCCGCAGCCATCCCCGCCTGCATCGCCGCGATCAGCCGGTCGCCCAGCGCGCCGGTCGCTTGTTCGAAGCCCGCGACGATGGCCGCCGGCACGCCGTCATTGGCAAGCAGGTTGCCGGCCGAGACCACGTCGCGCCCGATGGCCTGCGTCCAGATCCCCAGCGAGTTCGGCCCCGAGTGGATTGCCGTGCCGCCCTGCGCATCGACCGCAAGCACCTGTCGGTAGTCCATGAAGGCGCCTGAGGCGCGCACCTGTGCCACGGCCTCTTCGGCGCCCGCGCCCTTGGCCATCAGATCCAGCGCCGCCGGTCCCAGCCGCGGGTCGGTCACGTTCTGCGAGGCCACCGCGCCCACGCCGGCCCGGGCAAAGGCGCAGCGCGCCGCCACGGCGGGCGAGGAGGACGAGATCGCCACCCCGAACTGTCCGGTCTCGGCGCAGCGCGCCACCAGCGAAAAGGTCATGATTGCTCCTTCCGCCCGACCCTCGCCGGGCTGTCTTCTGTCTTCGTTTGCCCGCCGACCCGACGACCCGAAGGGCGCCCCGGCGAGGGTCAGGTCGGGATGCGCCCGGCGATCCAGGTGGCGAACTCGTAGTTCGGCCGCTCGAGATGCGACAGCGCGCCGGGCACGGCGTGGCGGGCCTGCATGCCCTTCCACACCCGCTCGGTGCAGCCCCGGTCCTCGTCGTTGACGTGGTCGAGAAGCCCCTTCAGCGTGGCGAAATGCTGGTCGGCGTCATCGTCCTTGCTGAAATCCGGGTGCAGGCCACCGCCGTAGAGGATCCTGACGTGGCCCGGCCCGTCCGGGGTCAGCGAGAGATACCAGAAATAGCCCGGCGTCAGCGTGATCATCAGCGACGGGTAGACCGACAGCAGCCACGTGCGGTAGCGGTCCTCGCCCTCGAGCACGGTGTTGTCCTTGTGCGCGATCGAGAGCGCGATGCTGTCGTCCTTGAGGATGTGGTGGAAGTTGAAGCCGGGATAGCCCTCGGGGCAGGTCATCTTCTTGAGGTCCACCGCGCCGCCGATGGTGCCGCCGTGGCACATGGGCAGGTGGTAGCTTTCCATGAAGTTCTCGGCGAGGATCTTCCAGTTGGTGTTCCAGCGGTGCTCCTCGCGGAACACCTCGACGTAATCCTCCATCGGCAGGTAGCCGACGAGGTCGTCCATCTCCTTGAGCGTCTCGTGCGGTTCCGGCAGGTCGGGGTCGAGCGTGACCATGATCCAGCCCTTCCAGTCGACGCAGCGCACTGCCGGCAGGCCGGAGGCCTCCTTGCAGAAGCTCGTGTTCATGTCCATCGCCGGCGCGCCGCGCAGCGAGCCGTCGAGGTTGTAGGTCCAGGCGTGGTAGGGGCAGGTGATGGCGCGCACGTGCCCGCGCCCCTCGAGCAGGATCGACATGCGGTGGCGGCAGACGTTCGACATGGCGCGCAGGGTGCCGTCGCGGTCGCGCAGCACAATGACCGGCTCGCCCGAGATTTCCATGGTCAGGTAGTCGCCCGGCTCCTTCAGCGCGTCGGCGCGCCCGGCGCAGAGCCAGCTTCTGGCGAAGATGTGCTCCTGCTCCAGCGCAAGGAAGTCTTCGCTGGTGTAGACCGAAACCGGCATCGCATGGGCGCGTTCGAAGGGCGTGGCGACGTTCGAGCGAAGTTCGGCGGCGGGATCGTGGATATTCATGTCTGCGTTTCCCTCTGGGCCCTGCCGTGGCGCCATCTGCCACGTCTGCGCATCATTTCGTCCGTCCGAAGCCGCCCGTCGTCAAGCGTTTCCGGCGCCGGCCCTTAATTGGGCCCCCGCGCCCGGACCCGGCCAACCGCCGCAGGCCCCCGGAACGACCGTGCCGCCCCTGTTGCGGAACAGGGGCGGCACGCAAGATTTGGCAGAGCGCGGACATCCGCGCCATTAAAGCCTTTCGAAACCCTGCTTAGGGTTTTCCTATGGCGCCTCTGCGGACGCGCCGGCCTCAGAGTTCCTTCATCACGTCGAGGATGCTCTCGCGCAGGATGGCGCCGATGGTGTCGATCTGCTCGGGCGTCAGGATCAGCGTCGGCGACAGAATCAGGATATGGCCGAGCGGACGCGCGATGAGCCCCCGCTCCTGCGCCTTGCGCGCCACCCGCAGGCCGATGTTCAGGGCCGGATCGAAGATCTCCTTCGTCTCCTTGTCCTTCACGAACTCGATGCCGATCATGAAGTGGCTGCCGCGCACCTCGCCCACGATGTCGAGATCGTCGAGCCCCTTCAGCGTGGCCTCGAAATGCTTGCCGGTGCTGCGCACCGTCTGCGGGATCTGCTCGCGCTCCATCAGGGCGATGTTGGCAAGGCCCGCGGCGGCGGCGGCGGGGTGGCCCGAATAGGTCATACCATGCAGGAACACGCCGCCCGGCCCCGAGATCACCTCGTGGATCTCGTCCGACATGATCGTGGCCGAAAGCGGCTGGTAGCCCGAGGTCAGGCCCTTGGCGGTGGTGATGATGTCGGGCTGGAAATCGAAGACGTCCTTCGAGGCGAAGAAATACCCAAGCCGGCCGAAGGCGGTGACCACCTCGTCCGAGACCACCTTGATCTCGTACTCGGCGCAGAGCTCGGCAGCACGCTTGTGATAGCCTGCCGGCGGCACGATGACGCCGCCCGCGCCCATGATCGGCTCGCCGATGAAGCAGGCAATGTTCTCGGCCCCGATGCTCTCGATGTCAGCCTTCATGTCCGCCAGCAGCGCGTCGGTGAACTCGGCCTCGGACATGCCGTCGCCCTCGCGCCAGTAGTGCGGCTTGCGCATGTGGTGGACGATGCCCTCGGCCTTGTGCCAGCCGTCGGAATAGTGCGGCGTGGTCATCGCCACCGCGAGGTGGGTCGAGCCGTGGTAGGCGCCGTGGCGGCTCAGGATCTTGCGCTTCGAGGGCTGGCCGAGCCGCTTGTAGTAGTGGTGCAGCACCCGAACTGCAGTCTCGTTCGCGACCGAGCCCGAATTGCCAAAATGCACCTTGTTGAGGTTCCCCGGCGCCAGCTCGGCGAGCTTGGTGGCCAGCGCCGCGGCGCTCGGGTGGGTGAAGCTGTAGAAGGTCGAGTAGAAGTCGAGCGTGTTGAGCTGCTCGGTGATCGCGTCGATGATCTCGGCGCGCTTGTGGCCGACATTGACGCACCAGAGCCCGCCGATGCCGTCGATCAGCCGGTTGCCCTGGCTGTCGGTCACATAGGAACCCTCGGCCTCGACGATGGCAGTGGTCGCGCCGTTCTGCTTGAGCGAGTTGAGGTCGGCCCAGGACTGCACGAGGTGCACATCGCGGGTCAGGATGTCGTCGGTGGTCTTGGGGAGGTCGAGGGTCATGATCAGAGTTCCCGGTAATCGGTCAGTTGGGTGGAAAGCGCGGCCTTCGGCAGGTCGCCGAGGACGCCGAGATCGGCCACGAGAAGCGCCTCGCCGCGGCCGGCGCTGACGAGCGCGTCGCCCAGCGGTCCGGCGATCAGCGAGCGGCCGCCAAAGGGCAACCCGGCATCGGTGCCGCAGTAGTTGGCGTAGACGATGGTGAGGCCCATCTCGGCGGCGCGGCCCGGCACGGTGTAGTTCTGCACGTGATCGAAGCCCGCGGGGTTGGCGGTCGGCACCAGTACGAGCGAGACGCCCTGCTCCGCCAACGCCCGCACATGCGGCGCGAATTCCACGTCGTAGCAGATCAGCAGGGCGGCCTTCATGCCGCCGAACTCGAAGGTGCAGTAGGCATCCCCGGGCACGAAGGAGGCAGCCTCCATCGGCCCGAAGAGCTGGATCTTGCGATAGTGGCCCAGCACCGCCCCGTCGGGCCCGAAGGCCGTGGCGGCGTTGTAGACCCTGTCGCCCTCACGCTCGGCCCAGCCGATGGTCAGCCCGCAGCCCGCCTCGTGGGCAAGCGCCGCCAGCCGGGTCTCCCACGCGCCGCCACGCGGCTGCGAGAGGCTGCCGTGCATCTCGGGCTGGTTGTAGCCGGGCAGGAAGAGTTCCGGCATCACCAGCATCCGGGCGCCGGCAGCGGCGGCCCCGTTGAGCTGGGTCCCGATGCAGGCAAAAGCCTCCTCCGTGGCCCCGCTGATCGCGGGGCCCTGATAGAGCGCGAGTTTCATGTGTCGTGTTACTTCTTCAGGTTCGTCCAGATGGCGTCGTAGAGCACCTGCACCTCTTCCGGGCAGGCCTCGACGAAGACGGTCTTGGTGCCTTCCGGCGGGTTGGATTCGGGCGAGTTGGCGACCTCCGGGTCGAGGAACTCGGCAACGCCCTTCA
Organism: Salipiger thiooxidans; assembly: GCF_900102075.1. GTDB lineage: Bacteria > Pseudomonadota > Alphaproteobacteria > Rhodobacterales > Rhodobacteraceae > Salipiger > Salipiger thiooxidans. Next base: position 143,741 of record NZ_FNAV01000013.1, read on the forward strand.
CCCCGGCGGAGTACTGGGCGTAGTTGGTGAGCGTGGCGGCGTTCTCGGGCTCGAGCATGAAGTTCAGGAAGGCCAGAGCGCTGTCGCGGTTCGGTGCGTCCTTGAGCAGCGTGAGGTTGTCCATCCAGACGATGACGCCCTGCTCGGGGAAGGCATACTCGATCGGCGCGCCCTCGCCCCGGGCCTTGGCGGCGAAGCCCGACCAGATCATGCCCGCGGCGGCGTCGCCCGAGACCAGCACGTCCTTGGCCACGTCCGAGCCGAACGAGGCCCAGTCGGCCTTGGCACCCATCACCAGCGCGTTCAGCGCCTTGAGCTGCTCGCGGTCGCTGGTGCACTGCGGGATGCCGAGGTGCAACGAGGCCAGCGTCAGGGTTTCGCCCGCGGTGTCGAGCACGTTGATCTTGCCCTTCAGCTCGGCGGGCGGCTCGAAGATGATGCCGGTGGTCGAGATGTCGCCGTCAAAGACCTCGCGGTTCACCGCGAAGGAGGTCGAGCCCCACTGGTAGGGCACCGAGCTGTGGCGGCCCTCGTCGAAGGGCACGTTTACCCACTGTTCCTCGATGTTGCCGAAGTTCGGGATCTCGTCGGGCGTGAAGGTGCCGAGCATGCCCTCGTCGCCAAGGATCTTGACCATGTAATCGCCCGGCACGGCGATGTCGTAGGACCCGAGCCGACCGGCCTTGAGCGAGGCCAGCAGCGCCTCGTTGCTGTCGTAGGTGTCCATGGTCACCGTGATGCCGGTCTCGGCGGTGAACTTGTCGAGCAGCTCCTGCGGCATGTACTCGAACCAGTTGTAGAGCTTCAGCTCGCCTTCGGCCTGCGCGGCGGTGGCCGCCACAAGGGCCGCAAGAGAGATTGCGAGGATCTTCTTCATCGTTGTCTCCACTGTTGGTTTCTTATGCTTTGTCCCGCTGACCGCTGCGTCCGATCAGCCAGGAGAGGGTGACGAACACCACCGAGACGCCGAGCATCAGAGTGGAAATCGCCATGATGTTGGGCTTGATGCCCTGTTTCACCGCGCCGAAGATGGCGGTCGGCAAAGTCTCGACGCCCGCCCCCTTCACGAAGTTGGTGATGAGGAAGTCGTCGAGGGAAATGATGAAGGCCAGCAGGAAGCCCGAGAAGATGCCCGGCATCATCAGCGGCAGCAGCACCAGCCGGAACGCTTCCCACGGGGTGGCGTAGAGATCCATCGCCGCCTGCTCGTAGGCGTCGGGGATGCTCTGCATTCGGGCCGCGATGGGCAGGTAGGCGAAGGGAATGCAGAACGTCAGGTGCGCCAGAAGGATGGTGCCAACCCCGCCCGAGAAGCCGATGGCGGTGAAGAAGATCAGGCTCGCGACCGCGGTCACCACCTCGGGCACCATGAGCGGCAGGTTGATCAGCGCGAAGCTCGCGGTCTTGCCCCTGAAGCGGCCCGCCCGGTGCATGGCGACCGCCGCCGCCGTGGCGATGATCGTGGCGCCGCAGCCCGCCAGCACCGCGATGATCAGCGAGTTCATCGCCGCCACCCGGAACTTGGGCGCCTCGGGGCCGGTAAAGACATCCGCATACCAGTCGAGCGAGAAGCCGCCCCAGAGGGTGATCGAGCTCGAGGCGTTGAAGCTGTAGACCGCCACCACCATCAGCGGCGCATAGAGCACCACGACGCAGAGCATGGTCACCGCGAAGAAGCCGGGGAAGCGGCGCAGGTCGAGCTGTCTCATGCGGCGGCCTCCCGGGTCTGGGATCGGGCGTAGACCAGCAGCACGATCATCACGATGGTCATCAGGATCATCGCCGCCGCCGCGCCGAAGGGCCAGTTGCCCGCCGCGCCCTTGAACTGCTCCTCGATCAGCGAGCCGATCATGAAGCTCTTGGCGCCGCCCAGCAGGTCGGGCGCGAGGAAGGCGCCGAGCGAGGGCACGAAGACGAGGATGCAGCCCGCCACCAGCCCCGGCTTCACCACCGGCAGGATCACCAGCCGCAGGATCGTCCAGCGGTCGGCATAGAGATCCGCCGCCGCCTCCGAGAGCGCGAAGTCGTAGCGCTCGACCGCGGCATAGATCGGCAGCACCATGAAGGGCAGGTAGGAATAGAACAGCCCGAGCTGCACCGCGAGGTTGGTGTTGATGAGCCCCAAGGGCTGGTCGATGACGCCGGTCCAGAGCAGGAAGGCGTTCAGCGGGCCCTCGTCGCGGATCAGGAACTTCATCGACACGGTGCGGATCAGCAGGTTCACCCAGTAGGGCACGGTCACCACCAGCAGCCAGACCGTGCGCATCCGGGCGTCGCGCGTGGCGATGAACCACGCGGTCGGGAAGCCGATCAGCAGGCAGAGCACCGTGGCAAGGCCCGCCTGCCAGATCGAACGCCAGAAGATGGTGATGTAGGTCCACTCGATGCTGGGCGGCTCGTCGCCGAACAGCCCGCGGTCGAGGAAGAACTGGTCATAGGCGGCAAGCGTGAACTCCCAGATCACGCCGCCGCGGAATTCCTTGGTGAGAAAAGAATAGATGGCCATCAGGGCGACCGGGACCAGCAAGAAGACCCCGATGACCACCCATGTGGGCAACAGCAGCCGAGGCGCGTTGCCCTTGTAGATTTCCGAGGAAGAGGCGCCGCCCGGCGCCATCGCCGCCATCAGGCCGCGAGCAGGCGCGCCGCGCCCGCTTCCAGTTTCAGCCCCACCTGTGTGCCGGCTTCGGGCAAGCGGGTGGCCAAGGCGTTCTGCAGCCGGATCGTCAGCTCCTGCCCGCCGGCGAGTGTCGCCTTCAGCTGAATGTCGGTGCCGAGGTAGACCTGATCGGTCGCGGTCACCACGAGGTCCGCCTCGCCCGGCGCGCAGAGGTCGATGCGCTCGGGGCGCAGCGACAGCACCCCCTGCCCCACTGGTCCGGTGAGTGGCGTCGGGCAGCGCAGCGCGCGGCCGCCGGGCAGCGAGACCTCGGCCATGCCGCCTTCGATGCCCAGCACCGGAACCTCGATCAGGTTGGTCTCGCCGATGAAATCAGCCACGAAGCGGTTGGCGGGGGCCTCGTAGATCTCGCGCGGGGTGCCGATCTGCTGCACGTGACCGTCTGACATGACCGCGATGCGGTCGGACATGGTCAGCGCCTCTTCCTGGTCATGGGTGACGAAGACGAAGGCGATGCCGGTCTCGCGCTGGATCTGCTTCAGCTCCATCCGCACCGCCTGCCGCAGCTTGAGGTCGAGCGCCGAGAGCGGCTCGTCGAGCAGCAGCACCTTGGGCTCCGGCGCCAGCGCGCGGGCCAGCGCCACGCGCTGCTGCTGGCCGCCGGAAAGCTGGCCGGGGCGGCGCTTGAGGAACTGCGACAGGTGCACGAGCTCGAGCGCCTGCTTGGCGCGGCCCTCGGCGTCGACCACCGACCAGCCCAACCGCTGCAGCCCGAACATCACGTTCTCGAGCACCGTCATGTGCGGGAAGAGCGCGTAGTGCTGGAACACCGTGTTGACCGGGCGTTTGAACGGCGGCAGCGGCGCGATGTCCTCGCCGTGCAGGCGGATCTGCCCGCCCGAGACCGGCTCGAACCCCGCGATGCAGCGCAGGAGCGTGGTCTTGCCGCAGCCGGACGGCCCCAGCAGCGTGAAGAATTCGTTGTCCGCGATGTCGAGCGACACCTCGTGAAGTGCGGTGAAGGTGCCGAAGCTCTTCACCACGCGGTCGATGCTGATCACGGTCCCGGTCACGATGCCGAACCACCCCCTGAACTGTTTTTCTTTGCCCGGATGATACCACCCGTTTATGGGTTCATACCCTAAGAGAGGCACATTCAAGGGGTATATACCCCCAGAGAGGTATGATGAGAAAACTGCCCAACCTGACCGAAAACTTCCTTGGCCGCGCCATCGAGGCGCTTGAGACCGAGGCGTTCGCGGGCGTTTTCTTTCAGTGGCTTGTGCGCTGCTTCGAGATCGACAACACCACGATGCTGGCCTACTTCCAGAACCGCCCGCCGCAGCTTCTGTTTTCCCACGCGCAGGAAAAGCGTGTCCACGAAAAGCTCGAATCGAACTACCTGACCGGGGCCTATCTGCTCGATCCGTTCCACGATCTGCACATCCAGAGGGCACCGGCCGGGCTGCACCGGATGCGCGACATCGCCCCGGACCAGTTCCTGCGCAACGAGTACTACTCGGTCTACTATCGCCGGACGACGCTGATCGACGAGCTGGCCTATGTCGCCTACCCGTCCGAGGGCGTCTCGGTGCACGTCTGCCTCGGGCGCGACGCCAGTTCCGAGCGGGTGTTCTCGACGCGCGACATGGAACGGGCCGAGCAGATCGCGCCCATCGCCTGCGCGCTGATCGCGCGCAACTGGTCGGGGCTCCGGACCTCGGGGGATTTCAAGGACAGCACGGTGTCGGACGGGCTCCGGGCCCGGATGGACAGCGTCCACGGGATCTCGCTTACGCCCCGGCAGGCGGAAATCGCGCTGCTGATCCTCAAGGGGCACTCGTCCGCCTCCATCGCCATGCGGCTCGAGATCAGCCCGCAGACGGTGAAGGTCTTCAGAAAACAGCTCTACCGCAAATGCGAGATCTCCTCGCAGGCAGAGCTGTTCTCGCTGATGATGCCGGTCCTGACGACGCTCGAGTTCTGAGGCGCCTCCGGGACCGGCCGATGGCTCAGATCACCCGGACCTGCGTGCCGATCGGGCAGAGCTTGAAGAGCTCGGCGATCTTCTCGTTGTAGAGCCCGATGCAGCCGTCGGACGAGCGGCGACCGATCTTGCGGGTGTCGTGGGTGCCGTGGATGATGTAGGCGGGCCAGCCGAGATACATCGCGTGCGTTCCCAGGGGGTTGTCCGGGCCGGGGCCGATAGGCTTCCAGTCGGGGTAGCGCTCCATCTGGCTCGCGGTCGGCGTCCAGGACGGGCCCACCTTCTTGCGCACGATCTCGGTGTAACCGCGCTTGGTCAGCTCGTCGGTAAGCGGCACAGAGGTCGGGTAGACGCGGTAGTCCGAGCCATCGCCCGACCAGAAATGCAGCGCCCGCGAGGCGGTGTCGGCGACGATGGCGCCCTTGCCCAGCGTCTCGAAATGGTCGCGCCAGTCCTGCATCGCGAAGCTCGAGATGTTGCGGCGCTGGACCGTCTGCGCGGCCGCGACGGATGGCACCAGAAGGCTTCCGGCGGCGGCGGCGCCCAGTGCGAGGGTTCCACGTCGTGTCAGGCGATTCATGTCGTTCTGCTCCTTGGTCTGCCACGGCACATTCCGGCCGTTGTCGCCAGAAACCAACCGAGCCTTAACCGAAACTTAAGCCTGGTCGCGCGCCTCGGCGATGGCGTCGCGCAGCGCCTGCGCGTCCATGGCGCCGTCGTAGATGGTGGTCTCGACGGCAACGCCGGGCGTGCCCTGGAACCCCAGCGCGGTCGCCTGAAAGGCGTTGCGGCTCATGAGCCCGTCCCACCTCGCGCGGCGGCGGCGGTAGGACTTGCGCGCCTCCGCCGGCGCCAGCACGGCCGAGACCGCCCGGTCGACCTGCCGGTCGCTCAGCCGCCCCTTGGTGGCCATCAGCGCAGACACCACCGCCTCGTAGGCGCCGAGATCGACCGCCCCGAGCGCCAGCTGGCTGGCGCGAAGCGAGGCGGCGCCGAAGATCGGCCAGTCCTTGAGCACCAGCCGGATGTCGCCATCCTCGGCCACGACCTCGGTCAGGGGCTGGTGCATCGCCTTGCAGAAGGGGCACTGGTAGTCGAAATACTCCACGATGGTCAGCCCGCCCTGCGGGTTGCCCAGCACCGGCGCGTCCGGGTCGTTCAGCACCGGCTCGACGGTGAGCCCCTGCGCCGAGGCGCCCCGCGGCAGCAGCGCCAGCGCGCCCGCCCCCGCGAGGATCGCGAATGTGCCCCTCCTGCCGACGATCATCCGGCGTCGCCGTCCGTGGTCTCGGCCGAAGCGACCGCTTCACCCGGAGGGGTGGTCCACTTGCCGGCCTGCTCCTTGGTCAGCACGACGACCTTGGTGCCGTTCGGCACTTCGGCGGCGAGATGGATCGAATCCTGATTGAACATGCGGATGCAGCCCGACGAGGTGGCGTGCCCGACGGTCCAGGGGCTCGGCGTACCGTGGATGCGGTAGAGTGTGTCGCGGCCGTTCTTGTAAAGATACAGCGCCCGCGCCCCGAGCGGGTTCTCGAGCCCGCCGGGAAGGCCGTTGCGCACCGGCCCGTAGGTTTCGGGGTCGCGCTTGATCATGTTGGCGGTCGGCGTCCAGTACGGCCAGTCGCGCTGGAAGGGAATCGTCGCCTCGCCGGCGAACCCGTAGCCCTGCGCGCCCACGGCGATGAGATAGCGCATCGCGGTGTCGTCGCCCTGCAGGTGGTAGAGGAACTTGCCGCCCGGATCGACGACGATGGTGCCGGCACGGTAGGGCGCGTAGTAGTCCACGAGCTGGCGTTTGTTGTATTCCGACAGGTACTTGTCCTCGATCGCCGGCACCTCGATGCCGTTGTCGACGGTGGCGGCGTACATGGCGCGGGTCTCTTCGGTAATCTGGCCCGGCTCGTTCATCGGCACGGTGGTGGCACATGCGCCAAGCAACGCAGGCGCGGCCAGCACCGCGAGCATCGTCAGGCGGATCTTTGTGAGTGCGATCATCGGGTTCCTACTGTCCTCTCGTTGCCGCCAGAGCTCTTCGTCCGGCCCCTTTGCGGGGCGGGACATGCGGATTGTCTGTTCCAAGGCTGTCGTGCGGCGTGATTGTTGTAGCTTAAGACAGCCTTAAGGTCGTTCCCGAAGCGCCGAGGTCAAGCGACAGCGCGCCGGGGCTTCCCCAGAGGCGAAGCGTCGCTTATATGCGCGCCATGCAGAATCCCCCCGACCTGCGCCCCGATCTGGCGCGCGCCCGCATCACCGAGACCCGCCGTGACGGCCAGCCGACCATCGGCATGGTCTCGTTGGGCTGCCCCAAGGCGCTGGTCGACAGCGAGCGCATCCTGACCCGGCTGCGCGCCGAGGGCTACGGCATTTCGCCCGATTACGCCGGTGCCGACGCGGTGATCGTGAACACCTGCGGTTTCCTCGACAGCGCCAAGGCCGAAAGCCTCGAAGCCATCGGAGAGGCGCTCTCGGAGAATGGCCGGGTGATCGTGACCGGATGTCTCGGCGCCGAGCCCGAGTACATCACCGGGGTGCATCCGCGCGTGCTCGCGGTGACCGGCCCGCACCAGTACGAGCAGGTCCTCGACGCGGTGCATGGCGCCGTTCCGCCCTCGCCCGATCCCTTCGTGGACCTGCTGCCGGCCGGCGGCGTGAAGCTCACGCCGCGCCACTACAGCTACCTGAAGATATCCGAAGGCTGCAACCACGCCTGCAAGTTCTGCATCATCCCCGACATGCGCGGCAAGCTGGCCTCGCGCCCGCACCGCGCCGTGCTGCGCGAGGCCGAGAAGCTGGTCGAGGCCGGGGTGAAGGAACTGCTGGTGATCAGCCAGGACACCTCTGCCTACGGCACCGACTGGAAGGACCGCACCGAGAAGGCGCCGATCCTGTCGCTGGCCCGCGATCTGGGAGAACTCGGGGCGTGGGTGCGGATGCACTACGTCTACCCCTACCCCCACGTCCGTGAGCTGATCCCGCTCATGGCCGACGGCAAGGTGCTGCCCTACCTCGACATCCCCTTCCAGCACGCCCACCCGGACACGCTGAAGCGCATGGCCCGGCCCGCGGCCGCGGCCCGCACGCTCGACGAGATCGCCGCGTGGCGCGCCGCCTGCCCCGAGATCGTCCTCCGCTCGACCTTCATCGTCGGCTACCCGGGCGAGACCGAGGAAGAGTTCCAGACGCTGCTCGACTGGATGGACGAGGCCCGGCTCGACCGGGTCGGCTGCTTCCAGTACGAGAACGTCGACGGCGCCCGCTCGAACGCGCTGCCTGACCACGTGCCCGCCGAGCTCAAGCAGGAGCGCTGGGACCGGTTCATGGAGAAGGCGCAGCAGATCTCCGAGGCGAAGCTTGCCGCCAAGGTGGGCCAGCGCATCGAGGTGATCGTCGATCTCGTCGAGGACGACGCTGCCACCTGCCGCACCAAGGCCGATGCGCCCGAGATCGACGGCAACCTCTTCATCGACGAGGGCCACGAAAAGCTCACGCCCGGCGACATCGTCACCGTCGAGGTCGACGAGGCCGGCGAATACGACCTCTGGGGCCGCCTCGTCTGAGGCGCCCTGTCGCCGCCGCCCCCCGTGGCGGCGGATGATTCGCCGGTGATTCGCCGGTGATTCGCGGCTGATTCCCGCCGACGCATCGCGATTCTGGCGATTCCCCGCCTCCCAAGTGTACAATTCGCCTACTTTTTGGGCGAAATCGCTCTCACGGGCCGTTTCGGCACGCCCCGCGGTGCACGACGCGAGTCATCCTGTCGCGGCCATGCTAGGGTCTCGGCGTTAGACTGGTTTGTCGGCAGGGGATCTCGCAAGTGATCGGCTGGCAGGGTGGTGTGGAGAGAACTCGGCCCGGTTTTGGGTGTCGGCATTTCCGCCTTCATCTCGTCACGTGAAATGGATTTTCTCCCCTCGGGGAGAACCGGCTATACGTTTGTATTTTGGCTAATTCAGAATGCTCCTGCGCTGCAGGGGCATTTTTTTCTGGGCAGCGCGCCGGCATCCCCCGGCCCGTCTTGCGAACCGCCCCGCGCTGCGGCATGCACCGGGCCCATGGCCAAGCTCTACTTCAACTATTCCACCATGAACGCCGGCAAGTCGACGCTGCTGTTGCAGGCGGCGCACAACTACGGCGAACGCGGCATGGAGGTCTACCTGCTGACCGCAAGGCTCGACACCCGCGCAGGCGAGGGCCGGATCGGCTCGCGCATCGGGCTCGGTCGCGAGGCGGATACCTTCACGCCCGAGGACGACCTCTTCGCGCGCGTCGCCACGGAACAGTCGAAGCGGGCGCTGGCCTGCATCTTCGTGGACGAGGCGCAGTTCCTGACCGAGGCGCAGGTCTGGCAGCTGGCGCGCGTGGCCGACGATCTGGGCATCCCGGTGATGGCCTACGGGCTCAGGGTGGATTTCCGCGGCCAGCTCTTCCCCGGCTCGGCGGTGCTGCTGGCACTGGCCGACACCATGCGTGAGGTGCGCACGATCTGCCACTGTGGCCGCAAGGCGACCATGGTGATCCGTCAGGACGTCGAGGGCCACGCGGCGACAGATGGTGATCAGGTGCAGATCGGCGGCAACGAGACCTATGTCTCGCTCTGCCGCAGGCACTGGCGCGAGGCGGTGGGAGACCGTCAGCCGGACTGAGCCGCGCCTCGCAGGCCTTACTGCGTGCGGGCGGGGATGACCTGTTGCGCGACGCCCGCGAAGATCAGATAGACCGAGGTGGCCACGAGGCCCCAATGCGCCCAGCTGTCCGGGTGAAAGTCGACCCATGCCGCCCAGCCCGCGAAGAATGTCCAGGCCAGCGCCACCGGCAGCGACAGCCCGCGCCAGCGCTCGGTGCGCACCGGGTGAATGAACTTCAGCGGCAGGAACATCGCCACCGACAGCACCGCCACCAGCGTCAGGATCACCCAGAAGTTCGGCTGCACCGCGAAGAGCACCAGCACCAGCATGTTCCAGCAGCCGGGAAAGCCGTGGAACGAGTTGTCGGAGGTCTTCATGCGGCTGTCGGCGAAGTAGAGCGCGCTGGCGAAGGTGATGATGATGATCGCGAACCATCCGGTCCAGCCCGGCAGCAGCCCCGACTGGAAGAGCGCGAAGGCCGGAATGAAGACGTAGGTCAGGTAATCGATGATCAGGTCCAGCAGCACCCCGTCGAACCGCGGTGCGTTGGCCTTGACGTCGTAGCGCCGCGCCAGCGGGCCATCGAGCCCGTCTACGAAGAAGGCCACGACCAGCCAGAGAAACATCTCGGACCAGTGCTCCTCCGCCGCAGCGAGTAGCGCAAGCATGGCAAAAACCGCGCCGGTGGCGGTGAAGAGGTGGACCAAGAGTGCCTGGGAATTCCGTGTCATGGCCCTGTCATGCCGCATATGCGCGCCCGGCGCAAACACTCACTCGGCAAAGCGTCACTCGGCGGAGGGCGGCACCCGCATGGCCTCGGCCAGCGCCTCGAGCTCCTGCCCGAAGCCGGTCGGGAGCAGTCCCGCCGCGGCGAGACGCGCCGCCTCGGGCTTGTTCTGGGCCAGCTTCCAGGTGCTGTCGACCTCGGCGATTTCGAGACGGAAGGGCAGGATCATGCGCAGCAGCCGCTCCTTCGCCCCGGCCTCCATCTTGTCGAGCGTCCACGGCGCCTTGGGCAGGCGCCGCTCGTAGGCGGCGGACTGGGCGGCGAGCAGCGTCTCGATGGTCTCGGGCGGCAGCGGCACCAGACGGCCGGTCAGGTGCACGGCGACGTAGTTCCACGTGGGCACTTGGTCGGGCCCCAGCCCGTACCAGTCGGGCGAGATGTAGCCGTCGGCCCCCGACACCGCGAGCCGCGCATCGATGCCGTCGCGGACGGCCCGGCAGATCGGGTTCGAACGCACGAGGTGCAGGTCGGCGTGGGTCCCGTCCTCCGACAGCAGGAAGGGCACGTGGCTCAGCAGCGGCGCGCTCTCCGTCGACACCGCGAGGGTGCCGAAGGCCCGTTCCCGCACGAAGGCGAGGCTGTGGTCCTGTCCGGTGCCGCGGTAGACGGGATTCGGGTGCATCGGATCAGGCCACCAGGCGCTGGCCGCTCTGGCCGGTGATGGTGGCGGTGACGATGGCGCCCTCGACCTGCGGCATGGTCATGGTGACCTCGGTGAACTGCTCCGTACGGCCCATGTCAGGGGCTTCCATGAGCACGCGGTGGGTCACTCCCTGCTGGGCCGCGAGATGGCGCTGTACGGCCACGTCCCCGGCCTCTCGCAGGCGCGCGGCGCGCTCCTTGATGATCGTGCCGTTGACCTTGTTCGGGATCTTCGCGGCGGGCGTGCCGGGACGCGAGGAATAGGGGAAGACGTGCAGCCAGGTCAGGTGGCAGTCCTCGACCAGCTTCAGCGAGTTCTCGAAATGCGCCTCCGTCTCGGTCGGGAAGCCCGCGATGATGTCGGCACCGAAGGTGATGTCGGGGCGCAGCCTGCGCGCCTCCTCGGTGAAGCGGATGGCATCGTCGCGCAGGTGGCGGCGCTTCATTCGCTTGAGGATCAGGTCGTCGCCGTGCTGCAGGCTGAGGTGCAGGTGCGGCATCAGGCGCGGCTCGGTGGCGATGGCGAGCATCAGGTTCTCGTCCGCCTCGATGCTGTCGATCGAGCTGATGCGCAGCCGCGGCACGTCGGTGAGCCGCAGGATGCGCATCACCAGGTCACCCAGCCGCGGCGTGCCGGGCAGGTCGGCGCCCCAGCTCGTGAGATCGACGCCGGTCAGCACGACTTCGTTGAAGCCCTTCTGCACCAGCCGCTTGATCTGGTCCACGACCACGCCCGCGGGCACCGAGCGCGAATTGCCCCGGCCGTAGGGGATGATGCAGAAGGTGCAGCGGTGGTCGCAGCCGTTCTGCACCTGCACGTAGGCGCGCGAACGGGTGCCGAAGCCGTCGATGAGGTGGCCGGCGGTCTCGGTCACCGACATGATGTCATTGACCTGCACCTTCTCGGTGTCGCCGATGAAATCGGACCGCAGCCCTTTCCAAGTCTCGGGCGACATCTTCTCGGAATTGCCGATGACCGCGTCGACCTCGTCCATGGCGGCAAAGCTCTCGGGGTCGATCTGGGCGGCGCAGCCGGTGACGATGACGCGCGCGTCGGGGTTTTCGCGCCGCAGACGGCGAATCTCCTGCCGGGCCTTGCGCACGGCCTCCTGCGTCACGGCGCAGGTGTTGATGATCACCGCATCGCCGACGCCCGCCTCTTCGGCCAGCGCCTTCATCGCCTCGGTCTCGTAGGCGTTGAGCCGGCAACCGAGCGTGGTGAACTTGGGCACGCTCATCCCGCCGCCTCCAGCCAGGCGCGGGAGAAGCTGCCATCGAAGACATGCGCGGTGCCGCCGGTCATCCAGACCCCGTCCTCGCGCCAGTCGACCTGCAGCGTGCCGCCGTCGAGCTCGATGGTCACCTTGCGGCCGGTGAGCCCGCGCCGCGCCGCCGCCACCGCCGTGGCGCAGGAGGACGAGCCCGAGGCCAGCGTGAGCCCGGCGCCGCGCTCCCACACCCGCATGCGGATGTGATCGGGGCCGATGATGCTTGCCACCTGCACGTTGGTGCGCTCGGGGTAGAGCGGATGATGCTCGTGCACGGGGCCGAAGCTGGTGAGGTCGACCGCCTCGGCGTCCTCGACGAAGAAGGTGCAGTGCGGGTTGCCCATGCCGGTGGCGGTGGGCGCCCCGTCGATGGGAAGCTCCAGCGTGTCCATTTCGCGCGCGAGCGGGATCTCGTGCCAGTCGAGCTGCGGCTGCCCCATGTTGACCGAGGTGAGGCCCGCGCCCGCATCCTCGGCCAGCAGCGCGCCGCGCTCGGTCACGAGGGTGAGCCGGTCGCGGCCGGTCTCGTCCATGAGGTAGCGCGCAATACAGCGCGTGGCGTTGCCACAGGCGCCCGCGGTGGAGCCGTCGGCATTGTAAAAGGTGAGCCGCGCGTCCCCTGCCCCGGGCTCGATCAGCGCGAGCTGGTCGAAGCCGACACCGCGATGGCGGTCGGCGATGGCCCGAACCAGCGAGGGCGTGAGTCGCATCGTCTGCGCACGCCCGTCGAGCACGACGAAATCGTTGCCGAGCCCGTGCATTTTCATGAAGGGCAGAGTGTCTGAAGCGCGTTCCATGGCGCGCATATACGCGTGTTGCAGGGCCCTTTCCAGAGGCGGGACATTTTCCTGTCAGAAATCTGTAAAAGAGGGGTTGACCCCACCCGCCACACTTTCTAGAAGCGCCCGCACAGTGGGCCGTTAGCTCAGTTGGTAGAGCAACTGACTTTTAATCAGTGGGTCGCAGGTTCGAATCCTGCACGGCTCACCACTTCTCATAAATTATCCTTTCCCTGCTTGGGGTTGGTGTCAGAATTGACGAACCTCTTGGGAAGGTTCGCCAAATTGCGCTCGCCATTCGGACGGGCGACCAGTTTCTCAATCGCGGAATCGGCCATGCCTTCGCGACCTGCGGCCTCGGTGTAGCGCTGCACGAGGGCCAGTGTTTTGTGGCCTGTGACTGCGCCGATCTCATGCGCGGTGGCCCCAGCCTCGGCCAATCGGCGCGCACAGGCCTTACGTAGGCCATGAGCTGAACACTGGGGCAATTTCGCGTCTTCGGTCCATCGCTGCATGAGATTGCCCAGACCACCGGCGGAGCGCATGGTGCCCTTCTGGGTGGCCAGGAAGGGCTGGTCCTTCGGCAACCTTTCTAGAGCTTCCGCCAAGTCCGGGTGGATCGGCACGGAAACCAGCACCCCGCCAGACCGCTGCGTCTTCTGCCGCCGGTATTCGATCTTGCCATTGCGGACGTTCTTCGGCCCCAACTTCACCGCATCGACCCGCGCCGCGCCGGTGTAGAGCATCAGCGTCACCGCTGTATGCGCCAGCGTGCCGGGCTTGTGGACCTTGAAGAACTGCGCCAGCTCGTCCTCGTCCCAGGTGTGGAAACCGTCACCACCCACGCGAAACGGCTTCGTTGCCCGCGCCGGGTTGTCGCCGCGCCAATCCAGCGTGATCGCGAAATCCATCAACTGGACCAGCCGCTTGCGCAGGTTGTTCGCGGCTGTTGGGGTCTCGGCCTTCTCGGCCAGGATCGTCTGCACATGCCGCCGCTGCATGAGCCGCACCGGCTTGTCGCCATGCTCCTCCCGGAACTTCTCGACAATTCCGCGATAGACCTTCTGCGTGCTCGGCGCGAGATCGAGGAACTCCGGCGAGCGATATCAGAGCGCGACAAGCTGACTGGCGCTGTAGGGCTTGGTCCGGTCCGCCCCGATCAGCCCGCGCGTCTTGTGCCCGTTCACCGCATCCTCATACCGTCGAACGAAATCCTCCGATCCGTAGTCGCTCCCCAACTCCGCAGAAAACCCACCCTTCCGAAATCGCCAGCGCCGCTTCCCGTGTCGGTCAAAATAGGCCGTCGCGCCGGGAAACTGCTTTCGGCGTTTCATGGGCGATCCCATGGGTTGTTGATCTCGTCGGTCTGCTTCTCGGTGCTGTAGATCACGACCTTGCCGTCACGGCTGATCTCTGACCGCACGACCGGAATGCCCGCATCCCGGTACGCCTTGAGGTATCGTGTCAGTTCGCTCTGCGTCAGCGTCGCGCGGGGCATGGCCATGGTGTGTCCTTCACTCGATCAATTCGCGCCCGAGGCCGCACCCGGCCCTTCGCTCACGGCTGCTTTAACTGTGAATTTCTCGACGTATCGCTCCCAAGCACCCTTTGGGATTTTGGGATTGCGGCGACCTGGTGCGGTGAAAATGTGATCCAGCATGTCTTCGCGGATCAGGTAGCGCACGTTGGACACGGGAATGCCCACGCGCTCGGCCAGTTCCTTGGGGGTTTCAAGCAGCTTTCCCACGCTTCGCCTCCTGTCGTCGTTGCTCACGAACTGAAGCGGAAGAAATCGTTTTGCGTCCAGAATGAAACAAAACTACGCTGAAACTGCATGAATCAAGCGTATCGCCATCGTTCGTATCTATTTTTGATACAAATGACTACGAATGAGGTCAACACAAATACAAACGAAAGTTGAGCATGGCTGTTTCTGGCCTTGGACATCGCCTTGCGGCAGTACGAAATATGGCTCGCCTCTCCCAAGAGGAGATGGCGCAGGCGCTTGGCATCAGTCGAAGCGCCTATCAGAACTACGAACGTGGCCAGCGCGACCTGACGGCTCAGCTGCTTCTGGAAGTCTACGAGAAGTTCGACGTCGATCCTCTTTGGATGCTCGAAGGAGACTCCGAAGACGGAAAGAACCGCAGACATGACGAGATTGCCACCGCGTACCGCAAGATCGGGATCGCTGTTGAACGGCGCATCATGGATCGAGGCTTGAGCGTGACGCCCGAAAAGAAATGGGACGCCATCGAATTCCTGTTCGATGAGGTCCTGAATGCCGATGCATTGTCCGGCGAAAGCAGCGCTCCGGATACAACAAGAATTGACAGTGTTTTGAGGCTTGTAAGCTGATGTTGAGAGAAGAATTTTCCGACGACGTATTGAAACTTCGACCGCGCGAGCTGCGGCTCGGTCGTGACGCTGAACGTCTGCTGAATGATGTCTGCGGTACTGAGGGCGAACGCAGCAAATCTGCGCACAAAAGCCGCCTGCGCCCTGACGCGGACAGCATCAACGCGATCCGGTGTGCCGATTGCGGCCAGGTCGAATACATCTCCCGCGACTATTGTCGGTGCGGGCACTACCTCGCCGGGCAGCTGATGGACGAATTCCTGGCTTGGGAGCGAGGATTGGTCGAAACGCGTGATCGCTTGGCCGCCGCTGCCGAGGAAAAGATGAAACCGGTGCGTTGGGTTGGGGCCTGCGGTATGCCGTTCATCGTCTGGCCCCTGCTTCACAGCGTCTTCAGCGCCGGAAGCACAGCCCTTGCCATCTGGCTATGGCTGATCCCCGGCTTTGCCATCATGGGTTTCTGCGCCTTGATCGAAACCTGGATCACCGCCGCGCGTGACGCGAGCGCGCATGCGGTCGAAACTGCCACTTTCGAGCAATTCTTGTCCGAACGCGTTCCCGCACCGAGTCACTGATTTCACATGAGCAACGCCCCGCAGATCGACGCCTTCATCGCCCGCTGGAAAGACACCGGCGGCAGCGAACATGCCAATTACCAGCTCTTCGTGATCGAGCTGACCGAACTGCTGGGCCTCGACCGGCCCAACCCGGCCACCGATGACGACAGCAACGACCATTACCGGTTCGAACGGCCCGTCACCTTCGCCCACACGCACAAGCGCACCACGGGCTTCATCGACGCCTATCACGCGGGGCATTTCGTGCTGGAAACCAAGCAGGGCGTGAACCAGAAAAAGAACCGCGCCGCCGATCTTGCCAAGGGCACCGCCGCGCGCAGCCAGAAGCGGATCGGCCACGGTGTGCGGGGCACCGCCGCTTGGGACGACACCATGCTCAAGGCGCGCAACCAGGCCGACAATTACGCCCGCGCCGTGGCGCGCGAGGATGGCTGGCCACCCTTCCTGATGATCGTCGACGTCGGCCATGTGATCGAGCTTTATGCCGACTTCTCGAAACAGGGGCAGGGCTACAACCAGTTCCCGGATGGCAACCGCTATCGCATCTATCTCGACGATCTGCGCAAGGACGACATCCGCGACCTGCTCTGCACGATCTGGACCAATCCCTACAGCCTCGACCCCTCGCTCAAGGCTGCCGAGGTTACCCGTGACATCGCCGCTCACCTGGCCGAATTGGGCAAAAGCTTCGAAGGGCAGGGCCACGACAGCGAAACCGTCGCCCGCTTCCTGATGCGGTGCCTTTTCTCGATGTTTGCCGAAGATGTAGACCTGATCCCGCGCGGCAGCTTCACCGAACTCCTGCACAAACTGCGTTGCCATCCGGAACACGCCCAACCCGCCCTCAAGGGGCTGTGGGAGACGATGAACACCGGCGGCTTCTCTCAGGTCCTGATGCAGGACCTCAAGCGCTTCAACGGCGGCCTCTTCCGCGATGCTGACGCGCTCCCCCTCAACAACCTGCAACTCGGCCTGCTGATCGAGGCGGCGGAGGCCGACTGGAAACAAGTCGAACCGGCGATCTTCGGCACGCTCCTCGAGCGAGCGCTCGACAAGCGCCAGCGCCACAAGCTGGGCGCGCACTACACCCCGCGCGCCTATGTGCAGCGCCTTGTCACGCCTACCATCATCGTACCCCTGCGCGAGGATTGGCGCGACGTGCAGACCGCCGTGCAGCGCCTGACCGAGGACGGCAAGACCGACGAGGCGTTGAAGCTAGTCCGCGACTTCCACGCCAAGCTCTGCGAGACCACCGTGCTCGACCCCGCCTGCGGCTCGGGCAACTTCCTCTATGTCGCGCTAGAGATGATGAAGCGGCTTGAGGGCGAGGTCACGTCGCTCATGTTCGAACTGGGTGATACGCGCCCGTTGATCACAGTGGACCCGCACCAGTTTCTGGGGATCGAGCTGAACCCCTGGGCCGCCAACGTGGCCGAGCTGGTGCTGTGGATCGGCTACCTGCAATGGCACTACCGCACCCATGGCACCGCCGCCCCGTCCGAGCCTGTGTTGCGCGACTTCAAGAACATCCGCAACGCCGATGCGGTTCTGGAATGGTCCGACAGCACCCCGCGCATGGATGCCGACGGCAACCCCGTCACCCGCTGGGATGGCGTTACCACCATGCGCCATCCCGTGACGGGGCAGGAGGTGCCGGACCCCGCCGCGCGGGTGCAGGTCTTTGACTATGCCAAGCCGAAACCGACCCAATGGCCCCGCGCGGAGTTCATCGTCGGCAACCCACCGTTCATCGGACTGCGGAACATTCGCAAAGCCTATGCAGACGGCTATCTGGAGGCGCTGCGTGGCGCTTATCCAAAGGTCCCGGAAAATGCCGACTACGTCATGTATTGGTGGGAAAAAGCGGCGCTCGCTGCGCGTGGATTTGACCGCTCCAAAAACAAGGGGACACGCCGCTTTGGGCTGATCACGACAAACTCGATCAAACAGAGTTTCAACCGAGCTGTTACTTCGCTTCACATGGGTGACACGAAGACGCCTCTCTCCCTTCTTTTCGCGATACCAGACCACCCGTGGATCGACGCAACCGATGGTGCGGCAGTTCGTATTGCTATGTCGGTTGGAGCAAAGGGGCGACGGGAAGGACGGCTGGTCGAGGTCGTCAAAGAAGTTGAGGGCGGCAGCGAGAACGAAGGGGCCATATGTGAATTCGCAACCAGCACCGGAACGATCTATCCTGATTTCAGGCTTGGGGCAGACCTCCTATCGGCTAAGCCTTTACATGCGATGGATGGCCTAGCCTGCGTTGGGTATCAGCTTACTGGAAAAGGTTTTTTGATCGAACCGGCCGATGCCAAAGCCATGGCATCCAAAGAACCCCAGTCAGAGCAGCTACTGAAGCCATGGCTTGGCGGTCTCGGTATACAGCGTCGTCAAGATGCCATGATTGCTATCGACGTTTGCCATCTCGATGTCGCTTCAGTTCGTGCCTCGAACCCAGTCATCTATCAGCACCTGTCGGACAACGTGCTGCCAGAGCGAAAAGAGAATTCGAGGAAATCCGTTCGTGAACGGTGGTGGGTTTACGGTGAGGCGAGAAATACCTTTCGGCCTGCGTTGCAGGCTATAGATCGAATGATCGTAACCTCACTGACGGCTTCAAATCGGATTTTTGTTTTCGCTCCGTCAACCACCATCGCTGACAGCACGACGGTCATGTTTGCTCTTAATGCCGGTGAACACCTGGCCTTGATGTCGTCGCGACTGCATGTCGTTTGGGCAACGAACGCCGGCGCGCGCCTCGGCGTCGGCAACGATCCTCGTTACAACAAATCAAGGTGCTTCGACCCCTTCCCTTTCCCAGACCTCACCGACGACCAGCGCACCCGCCTCCGCGCCTTGGGTGAAGAGCTCGACGCACATCGCAAGCGCCAGCAGGCCGCGCACCCCAAGCTGACCCTAACCCAGATGTACAACGTGCTGGAAAAGCTCCGCGCCGGAGAGACTATCGAGGGCAAAGACCGCGAAATTTATGATCAGGGCCTGATCGGTATCCTCAAGGACCTGCACGACCAGATCGACGCCGCCGTGGCCGAGGCCTATGGCTGGCCCGTGGACCTGAGCGACGAAGACATCCTCTTCCGACTCGTCGCGCTGAACAAGGAACGCGCCGAGGAAGAGGCGCGCGGCCACATCCGCTGGCTCCGCCCGGACTACCAGAACCCCGAAGGCCGCGTGGCCGCGAAGGGCAAGACCAAGGACATGGACCTTGGGGTTACAGCCAAGATCGAAAAAGCCCCCTGGCCCAAAACCCTCCCCGACCAGATCGCCGCCGTCCGCGAAGCGCTCTCTGAGATGGGCGAAGCTACTCCTGAGCAAATCGCCCGCCGTTTCATGCGTGCGCGGACAAACTCCGTGCAGCCGTTGCTGGATAGCCTTGCGGCATTGGGACAGGCCGAAAAGGTCGAAGAGGGGAGGTATGCGGCGTGACAGGAAACATTCCGCCATTGCCCGTCGAGCGTTTGCTTGATGAAGAACTCCTCAGAAATGCGCAAAGGGCATCCGGCTTGGAACGGGTGGCCTTCTTGGCCGGGCCGTTCATTAAAACAGACAAGGCACCTCGAAAGACCTCGCGTAACACCGCGGCGGTGTTGCGCTATTTCCTTTTCCACCAGCTCACGAATGCTGGCTGGCAAGTAACGCTGGGTGAGTATGAGAAATTGATTGGTGCAACTGCACCATTACTTGGCGATCAAAACAATGCAGCCCTGGCCGAGTTCGATCACGCAAAATCGCGCAGAACCGACGCCGTAGTAATGCTGCCAAGCAGCCCCGGAAGCTTCCTTGAACTTGGATCGTTTTGCCATGACGAAGACATCTGCAGAAAGATGCTGGTCATCGTTGATGCTCAGTATCAAACCCACGAAAACTACATGAACACGGGGCCCATCATTGAAGCAAAAGAGAACGGCGCCAACGTCGAATTCATTGATTACGCGGACAAAGACCTTTGCTGGACCCACGTTGAGCCTTTTGTAACCGCTCGCGCCAGGAGAAGAGCCGCCAGAAGGATAACTGGACGATGAAAACCATTGACCCGCTCTTTGCCTACCTTTCGATCTTGGCTGTTATTCAGCCCGCGAGAATTCAGGATATCGAAGAATTCTCATCCAAACTGTTGGGGAAGGAGCTTTCCAACTGGCTAAGTGAAAACGAAAAACTGCGCGAAGCGCACTTGGACGCCAGAGAGAATGGTTTGGTCACAGCGGTTAGGCGCGGTGTGTATTTCATGACACCTAAGGGCAAGCAGGTTGTGCGTCGTGAAGGCCTTGAGCGCTCCATCGACAACCGGCGTTTGTTCTTGATGAAAGCCCAGCGTAGGAGGTACAAGTAATGTGCGAGTTGGTATCGCGTTCAGCTTGTTCGCTGCTTCGGCGAGCCGTTGTTCAGGTTTGGTTTGAAGGGGCTCGCGGCCTAAGTCCAAGAGGCATTTTGCCCAAGGTCTCGGCCAAAATGCCTCTTGGACTTAGGCCGCGCGCTCAAGGCAGTCTTCACTTCAGAGACTGGAAGTTGCTGTAGATGCCAACTCGCTCATACTACTTCCCCAGAGACTTTGCGCACCTAGAGGAAATCCTTCGGGCGGAACCAGGTGGTTTTCCTGACGACGAAACTGCCCGCTTCCGTGAGCTTGGGCTGCCGCCGATACCGACAACGGGTGCATTGCCGCTGTTCCTCGGAATCAGCCCGAAGACTATTTTCTCAATCCGCCGTCGGCCCAGGAAGCACTATCGTTCTTTTCCTTTAAAGAAGAAGGATGGCACCAAGCGCGACATCGATACACCACGGACCTACCTCAAGGTCATCCAGTGGTGGATCTTGGACAACATCCTGAACCATGTGGAGATCGCTGAGAACGTCTTCGGTTTTGTGGCTGGTCGAAGCGCGGTCCAGAATGCCAAGTACCATCTTGGCGCAAAGCATGTGCTCAATGTCGATATCCGGCAGTTTTTCCCATCGATCACGATTGACCAGGTGCGTGAAATTTTTGTCTCGCTCGGCTACAAGGAAGATGTAGCGGAAATGTTGGCAGAGTTGTGCTGCCTAGATGACCGTGTACCGCAAGGCGCGCCGACAAGCCCGGCCATTGCCAATTTGGTTCTGCGCGGACTAGATGAGCAGCTGTCACATTTGGCCAAAGAGGCTGGCCACCGATACTCGCGATATGCGGACGATCTCACGTTCAGTTCACAGCAACGAGTTGAACCGGCATTTCTCGATTCAGTGCAGCAAGCAGTTGAACAAGCAGGGTTCGAGCTGAAGCCGGAGAAAACCAGGTTTTCTGGATTCGAAGGACGCATGGAGGTCACGGGTGTTGTCATCAACGACAAGATGCAGCCACCTCGTGCTTGGCGCAAACGCACAAGGGCGAAGCTTCACAAGCTTGGGTTGGCTCCTCGTCTGACTAGACAACAGCTGGCGTTCTTACATGGAATAGTCGGTATGGCTGCACAATTCCAAGATAGCGTACAGATGCAAAGGCTTTCTGCCGAAGCCAATGCCCTAATCGAGATAAAGGCGCAAACTGTGGTTAGACACAGCCCGCAACCAATACTCCCGAACGGGCTTACTGTTCGCCAGGCTGAAGCCTTGGCTATGCTCGGCCCGAGACGAACTAACGCGGAAATCGCTGCGCGACTCGGGACCAGCGAGGCAGCGATAAAGAAGAGGCTACAGGAGGCATTCCGGAAGATTGGGGCTGCAGACAGAAATGGCGCACACCGATGGGCGGTAAAGCATCTTTGAGAGCACCAGCTTTCCGGTGTGCCAGATTCCAATTCCAGGGAACCGAAGTGACAAGCGGCGCGACCCAAATTACTTGGCCGCACCGCCATTGTTATCTTTGCCGCCGGTGTTTTGTTGGATCCACCAGGCGATACTTCTGTCCCGTCTGCTCTGGAGGCGGAAGAGGTTCATTGCGTGTGACCGTCCGTTCGACCCCGGTTCCACCACCACG
Source organism: Salipiger thiooxidans (assembly GCF_900102075.1). GTDB lineage: Bacteria > Pseudomonadota > Alphaproteobacteria > Rhodobacterales > Rhodobacteraceae > Salipiger > Salipiger thiooxidans. The sequence continues at coordinate 165,362 of NZ_FNAV01000013.1, forward strand.
AGGACCGGTGATTTCATACTGCCCGGAACGCGGCGCTTTTTGACCTGGCTTGAGAAGCTTGTCAGACATGAGACGCCTCCGGTGCTGCAGGGGGCACATTTGCAAAGCGCTTTCCGGTCGCGATCTCGCTGATGCGCCCCTGATTGAGATCGAAGTCGGCAGCGATCCGATGCTGAAAATCGCCCTTCGCAAGGCGAGCCTTGATGATCGACACCTGCTCAGGCGTCAGAGTTTTGATAGTAGCCATCCGGCGTACTCCTTGGCGCTTGTTAAAACATTTGCCCTGGAGTTCCGAACCGTCTATCCCTTGCTTACCACCACAAGAGCGCTTCGGTCTCCGGAGCCACGACGAAGAGGGTGCGCCTGTATCTTTTCGACGTGTTGTGAAAGCGGGGACGCCTTGCCGGGCGCCCCCGCTAAACTCAGCAGATTGAATCCTCCATCAGCAATGGACGAACCTGTTTCGCGCCAACGAACTGCGAAAGTAGCCTGTAGTTCTGCTTCTCGTGGCGTATGCGGCCTGCGACGATGGCAGGATGAACCTTTGCTTGCCGCGAAAGGGAGATAACGTTCTGCACACTGGGGCTAGAGCGCACTGGATGGCCGTCCCACAGCTCCGAGGGAATAAGGGCTTCTTGCGCCCACTCGTCAGCCTCCTGTTCGCGGATATCATCTCGTTCATGGTTCCGCTCACGAAGTTGCAGATCGTCAATGAAGACCTCGCCGTCTCCATTGTTGAAGTGCCGTCCCAAGTGGGCCAGTTCATGAAGTAGGCAGAACCAGAAATTATCCAGACGATCATATCGGATCGTCATGCCCACAACTGGAACACTATCCACTGTCCAAAGTGCTGCGCCGTCCAAATAGGTCTTTGGCAGGTGCGAAGCGACAACAAGCGCGATGCCATGCTTGGCCAGTCTTTCCTGGGCGAGCTTTGGACCCTCGTCAAATTCACTCAAGCGGGCCAAGTCACGGAGAAAATCTTGGTCGATAGTTCCTTGTTCATAGACACCTTCCAGCCCCGCTTGCCGTGCTTTGCAAAGAATGTGCAGGCACCAAGCTTGTAAAGCATGAACATCCGTTTTGGCGTTGGCTCGTGAACCTCCGCCTTGGCGGAACAAAGCCTGTGGCAGCGCTTGCTGCCCCCCAACGCACGCGACCATCTTCTGCACGATTTCTTCGGTGCGATCCTTGATGTCTGCTGTTTTCTTGATCCAGCCTAGTTTGGCCATTTGCATCACAGGAAAACGCTCGAAATCAATCCCCGCCGGAGCGGTCGGCAGAGCGCCACCATCTCGTATCAGCACATCGGCCGGAATGCCCAAATGTTCATTCAAAGCCCGGATCATCTTGAGAGTCAGGCTTCGTTTTCCACTCAGAACTTCCGATGCCTTTGCGCGGCTTCCAAAGATTGGGGCCAGGTCGCTCTGATTCATGTCGAGCTGCTGCATGCGGAACTTGATTGCTTCGATTGGATCTGGAGCGTCCATTGGAAAGTGACGATCTTCGTAGACCTCGATCAGTGTCGCCAGCACATCAAGTTCATCATCTTCTGCTTCGGAGCGATCAAGGTCCATTAGCGCTTCAACACGGGCAAGTGCAGCGGTGTAATCCTGCTCGGAATGAATTGGCCGAATATGATGCTCGTACATAGTCATACTTCCTCCGCGTCGATTTGATCATATTCCTCGTGAGTTCCGAGGAACCGAACAAAGCCAATACCCTTCTCGTAGTCGAACCTGACAATCAGTCGATATTTGTTGCCACAAATATTGAAGACCACTCGTCCGCCCTTCAAAATGCTTGCGTTGCGATACTGCGCTTTGACCTCGGCTGGCGTTTTCCAGTTCGCGCGATGCGCTTCTGCCCACCAAACATCCAGCTGCGACTTCGAGTCTGGGATGCGTTTGGAAAAGGCAATCAACTTCGGTCGGGCAATGATTCTCATCGTTTATCTAGTCCAACGTTCCCGTGCGGTCAAGTTATACATCGCTCCCTATGCGGGAGCAGATACCAGATTCGTGCCTCGGCGGCAAGTTCGGCAGTGAAGGGAGTTTCTTGATCCACTCTTGATGCCGATGTCTACAATGGCGCAGAATACAACCTAAGGGCAACGCTCAGTACTAAGTTTTGAGATGTGCTAGCTGGGAAAACACTAAATCTCGTTCTATTCGCCTTTGATCACTTCTTGATTGTCTATGCCGCACGCGCCGTGAACGCGCGATCAGCCAACCTGTAGCATGGCAAATGGCGCGGACCTGCCAATCTGTAGCTTGGCAACACCTTCAATGCGTCAGCCCCCGATCCATCTCTCGCTCCCGCGCCTCTAGCTCTGTCTCAGCCTCTCTTCGGCGTCCCTCGCTAAGCTCAAGCTCTCGTTCAACTTCGCGTCCAGCGCGTTGTAGGTGGCCTCTTCGCTCAGCAAGCCACGCAACGCCTGCATTGACGCGATCTGCGAGCGTATGAGCAACGTCGCGCAGGCCGCGATACCATCCAACTGGGCTTGCAGCCTCTTCGTCGAGCGCGCTTCCAAGCCGCTCAATTCCTGCGCTGAGGTTTCGCAGGCCGTCACCAACCGCTCGACGCAGGCGAGCAAGTCGCGCTCCAAGGCTGTCAGGGGTGCCGTCATCTATCTCTCCTCGACCTTGATGCAGATAACCGGCGTCCCTGCCAGCGTGCAGGTCTTCAGCTCCGTCCTGTCGGGGTCCAAGGTCAGCCAGGTCTGCTCCCCCTGATCGATCCGCGTCAGGCCCAGTTCCGTCAACTCCGAGCGCGCCAGCATGGACGTCCAGAACCAGCTCGCGGCCATCATCGAGGCGATCTCCCCCACGGTCGGGGCAACGTCCTGCGGAAGACGTAACGCACGCTGCATCTGACGCGGTGCAAAGGACGCGATGCGGGGTGCTGAAAGCGCGGTGCATTCGCCATCCTGCGCCTGACGGATGACATCCCGCAGAAGACGCAGTTGCGCTTGCCATTCCGCGCTGTCCACCGGGGCCGGTGTCCGGGCCGGAAGCCAGAAGCCCAGGTGATGCTCGTGCGGTGAAAGGGGCAGGCTGCGTTCCAGCGTGGTCATCCCTTCCCGGGCCAACCGTGCATCCCAGTCCCGGACAAAACAGATGCCCCTCGGGACAAACACCAGGTCCGGGCGCGTTCCGCCGGATTGCCCTTCATCGGGCAAATCTGGCGCGGACGCGCGCCCCTGTTCTTTTCTAAGTTCTTGTTCTCTGTTCGGGGGGCGATCCTGTCCCCCTTTGCTGGACAGGTCTGCCCCGCTTTGCGGACAGGATTGTCCCCCTTTGGCACGGCTAAGCGGGACAACCTTGTCCCCCTCCCGGCGGCGATCCGTGGCCCGTTTCAGGGCCGCTTCGGTCGGGCGGTAGCGCGAGGATTTCCCCTTATTGGTCCCGCGCTCCACGGTCATGTAACCCGCCGCCTCGACCTTGTTCAGCGCTCGTTTGACCGACTTGGCGTGCTTGCCGATAGCTGCGCCGATGGTCTCGAAGGAGGGGCGGCTCTCGCCGGTTTCGTGATCGGCATGCGCCAGTGCCAGGTAGAGGGCCACGCGCAAGGCGTTGTCGTCCAGGTCGTGGTCGGTGACCATCTCCAGCAGGTATTGCAGCTTGATCTTGCAGAAGGGCAGAATCTCAGACATCGACCCCTCCCGCGATTGCGATCACAGGCGCGATCTGGTATCCAACCTGCGCAAACTTTTCGATTTGGCCGTTGACGCGGGTGCCAGCCCAGTCAGCGGCCTTTCGGTTTCTGGGGCCCCTGAAACGGTTCGCCAGAGGCCCGAAAAGCCCAATCAAATCAAGGGGTGGGTTTCTTCGGTTCGCCAGCGCAAGCCGTTGATTTCCCTCACCCCGCATAGTCCTGCACGGCTCACCACTGAACACCAGATCTTCTTTCGTAAGAAAGACTTGGTGTTGAGTGTGGAGGACTTCTCAGGAAGACTTGCCACACTTGATCCTTCATACCGACATAGAGCGCCGCCTTCGGGCGAGCATTGGCACATGAATGCGCCGCGCACGCCGTCTTGTGCTCTGGACGACCGAGCCTGTACTTGGCGTCGAGGCCGGTGAGTCGCGGTTCAATAGCCGTTGCTGCGGTCCAGAGGCATCGTGGAGCGAGTCGCTTCAGGGGCCCGCTCTACGCGACAGCACCCAGCACGCTTTGCCCCGCCTAGAACTCGAAGAACTTCGCCATCGCCGGGGCCGTTGCGGCGCCGATGACGCGGGCGTTGCCGCCGACTGCCGCCTCCTCGATAGAAGGCGCCGTGAGGCCACGCAGGTCGAGATGGGCGAGTTCCGCGCGGGTGGCGGCAACGAGTCGGGCGCGGACGTCGGTCGGTAAGGCGCCATCGATCAGCACCACGGGGAAGTCGATCACCGCACAGACCGCCCGCGCGGCGTCGGCCAGCGCGCGGGCGGAGCGCGCGATCCAGAGGTCGAGCGCGGGGCCGAGCCCAGACCAGTCCTGCGGCTGGTGCCAGAGCGCGCCCGCTGGCACGCCCGCCCCGGTCAGCGCGTTCTCGAGCAGGTAGAGCGAGGCCTCGTCGATCAGCGCCGCCGTGCCGCCCTCCTGCCCGCGGACGCGGATCGCGCCGAAGGCGCCGGCGTTGCCCTTCAGCCCCTCGACCACGCTGCCATTCAGCGCCACACCGCCGCCCACGAAGGAGCCGATGAAGAAATACGCGTAGTCCGTCAGGTCGAGCCCCCGGCCGAACACGTGCTCGGCACGACAGGCGGCGGTGGCGTCGTTGACCTGGAACAGCGGCAGGTCCGAGAACGCGGCGACCTCGGCTGCGAAATCTACGCCGCTCCAGACCGAGAAGTCGGCCGGAGCGCCCAGCACGTCGACCCAGCTCCAGATCTCGGCCGGGGCGGCGACGCCGATCCCGGCAAGGCGGGCGCGCTGGTGCGGGGTCAGGGACAGCGACAGCTCGTCCATCCCCTCGCGCAGATAGGCGAAGATCTCGGCGGGCATCGGGTAGCGATAGGTGAGCTGGCTCTGGCCCAGCACCCGCCCCGACAGGTCCAGCACCGCGAGATCGGCCGACCGCCGCCCCAGTTTCATCCCGAAGGAGAGCGCGCCGTCCGGGTCGATCTGCATCGGGATCGAGGGTTTCCCCACCCGCCCCCGCTGCGGCGCACCACGGCGCAGGAATCCGTCGTTCTCGAGCTTGCGCAGGATGTTGGACACGGTCTGCGGCGAGAGCGCCGTCAGCTTGGCGATCTCGGCGCCCGGCAAGCCACCGCCACGGCGCACCAGCGACAGGATCAGGCGCTCGTTATGTGCGCGGACCCCGATCTGATTGACGCCGGAACGCGCGCCGATGCGGTCATTGCCATCCATGAGAGATCCTCCAATGGCCCATTGCCTAGCAGGCCCCATATGGGCGTGCCAGTCAATAAATAAATCAAATGGATTTACTTATTGACCGAAGCCGGGAATCGCGGCAGTTTGGGCCACGATCCGCTTGGAGGAGCGGAGGCGCCGACGACCTGCCGAAGGGGCAGGCGGCGCGTGACCTTAAGGGAGGATGACGATGAAGACGTTGTTTGCAGGTTCAGCCCTGGCTTTGGTTCTCTGTGCGGGAACGGCCTATGCCGAAGACACTTCGGCCTGCCTGATCACCAAGACGGACACCAACCCGTTCTTCGTGAAGATGAAGGAAGGCGCCAGTGCCAAGGCCGATGAGCTGGGCATCGAGCTCAACACCTATGCCGGCAAGATCGACGGCGACGTCGAGACCCAGGTGGCCGCGGTCGAAAGCTGCATCGCCGCCGGTGCCAAGGGCATCCTGATCACGCCCTCGGACAGCCGGGCCCTGGCCCCGGTGGTCGGCAAGGCCCGCGAGGCCGGCCTGCTGGTGATCGCGCTCGACACCCCGTTCGAGCCCATCGACGCGGCCGACGCGACCTTTGCCACCGACAACTTCCTTGCCGGCGAGCTGATCGGCAAGTGGGCCGCCGCCAAGATGGAGGACCCCTCCAAGGCCAAGATCGCACTGCTCGATCTGAACCCCTCGCAGGTTTCGGTCGATTACCTGCGCGACAACGGCTTCCTCAACGGCTTCGGGATCGACATCAAGGATCCCACCAAGATGGGTGACGAGGACGATCCCCGCATCGTCGGCAACGACGTGACCAACGGCAACGAGGAAGGCGGCCGCACCGCGATGGAGAACCTTCTGCAGAAGGATCCCGAGGTGAACCTCGTCTACACCATCAACGAACCCGCGGCCGCCGGCGCCTACGAGGCGCTCAAGGCCGTGGGGCTCGAGGGCCAGGCGCTGATCGTCTCGGTCGACGGCGGCTGCCCGGGCGTGCGCAACGTCGAGGCCGGAGTGATCGGTGCCACCTCGATGCAGTTCCCGCTCAAGATGGCGTCAATGGGCATTGAGGCGATCAAGGCCTTCGCCGACAGCGGCGAGAAGCCCCAGGCGTCCGAAGGGCTCGAGTTCACCAACACCGGCGTCGAGCTGGTCACCGACCAGCCGGTCGACGGCATCCCCTCGATCACCTCGCAAGAGGCGCTGGAGAAGTGCTGGGGCTGAGCCCCCCGCGGCCGGTACGGCGCTCCTGATGCCGCCGGTCTGCCCGAGGGGCGGCACGCGCCCCCCGGGTCCCCTCCCCTTCAACAGATGAGGCCGCCATGAGCGAGACCATCCCGCCAACGCGACGTTCCGCGCAGGACTTCGAGACGGCTGTCGACAGCGCGGACCGCCGCGTCGCAGCCTTCGATCCGCACCGCCGCGGCCCCGTCGAGAAGCTGCAGCACGTGCTGCATTCCAATCCGACGCTGGTGCCGGTGATCGTGCTTCTGGGCGCGGTCGCGGTCTTCGGCGTGGTGTCCGGGTCGAAGTTCTTCTCGGCCTTCAACCTCACGCTGATCATGCAGCAGGTGTCTATCATCGGCATCCTCGCCGCCGCCCAGTCGCTGATCGTGCTGACCGCGGGCATCGACCTTTCGGTCGCGGCGATCATGGTGCTGATGTCGGTCATCGCGGGCAACCTCGCGGTCTATTCCGGCGTGCCCGCCTTCCTCGCGCTGATCATCGCCTTCGTGGGCGGCACCGCGGCGGGGATGTTCAACGGCTTCCTCGTCACCCGGGTGAAACTGCCGCCCTTCATCACCACGCTGGGCACCTGGTCGATCTTCTACGCGCTCAACCTCTGGCTCTCGGGCGCGCAATCCATCCGCAGCCAGGACATCGACTCCGCCGCGCCCCTGCTGAAGGTCTTCGGCGAGACCATCGCCATCGGTCCGGCCCGGATCACCTACGGCTCTATTCTGATGGTGCTGGTGTTTCTCGTGCTCTGGTACATGCTGAACCGGACCGCCTGGGGCCGCCACGTCTACGCGGTGGGCGACGACGCCGAGGCGGCCGAGCTCGCCGGCATCCGCACCGGCCGCACCCTGATGTCGGTCTACGCACTGGCGGGCTTCGTCTGCGGCATCGCGGCCTGGGCCTCGATCGGCCGCGTCGGCTCGATCTCGCCCCAGGCTTTCTACGAGGGCAACCTGCAGTCGATCACCGCCGTGGTCATCGGGGGCATCTCGCTCTTCGGCGGACGCGGCTCGATCCTCGGTGCTCTCTTCGGCGCGCTGATCGTCGGTGTCTTCCAGTCGGGGCTGCGCCTCGCGGGGGTCGACGTGCTCTGGCAGGTCTTCGCCATCGGCTGGCTCATCATCATCGCGGTCGCCATCGACCAATGGATCAGAAAGGTCTCGGCATGAACGCTCCCATTCTTTCCGCCCGCGGGCTGCAGAAACGCTACGGCCGGGTCACCGCGCTCAACGATTGCGACTTCGACCTTTACCCCGGCGAGATCCTCGCGGTGATCGGCGACAACGGGGCGGGCAAGTCCTCGCTGATCAAGGCGCTCTCAGGCGCGATCCGGATCGACGCGGGCACCATCACGCTCAACAACGAGGAGGTCCATTTCTCCTCGCCGCTGCAAGCCCAGGAGGCAGGCATCGCCACGGTCTACCAGACCCTCGCGCTATCGCCTGCGCTCTCCATCGTCGACAACATGTTTATGGGCCGCGAGATCCGGGCCGAGGGCATCGCCGGGCGCTGGCTGCGCAAGCTCGACCACGGCAAGATGCGCGAAATCGCCCGCGAGAAGCTCTCCGAACTCGGGCTGATGACCATCCAGAACATCGACCAGCCGGTCGAGACGCTCTCGGGCGGCCAGCGGCAGGGCGTGGCGGTGGCGCGGGCGGCGGCCTTCGGCTCGAAGGTCATCATCCTCGACGAGCCCACGGCGGCGCTGGGGGTCAAGGAGAGCCGAAAGGTGCTGGACCTGATCCAGGACGTGCGGGCGCGGGGCATCCCGATCATCCTGATCTCGCACAATATGCCACACGTGTTCGAGGTCGCCGACCGCATCCACGTGCACCGGCTGGGGCGCCGTCTCTGCACCGTGGCGCCCGACGACTGCACCATGTCGGACGCGGTGGCGCTGATGACCGGGGCCAAGGCCCCTCCCGGCGAAAGCATCGCTGCATGAGCTCAGTCGATGCCGGCCAGTTGCTGAGCATCCTGATCGAGGCGGCGCGGTCCTCCCCGCGCTGCCTCGTGGCGCTTGCAGGCCCTCCGGCGGTGGGCAAGTCGACGCTCGCCGAACGTCTGGCTCTGGGACTCGGGCCCGTGGCGCAGGTGATCCCGATGGACGGTTTCCACCGCGACAACGACTGGCTCGAGGCCCACGGCCTGCGCGCGCGCAAGGGTGCGCCGGAGACCTTCGATGCCGAGGCCTTCGTGGCGCTGGTCCGCGAGATCCGCGCCGGTGCCTCGCCCGCCTACCCGCTCTTCGACCGCACCGCCGACCGCACGCTGCCCGGCGCCGGCCAGGTCGATCCCGCCGCCCGCGTGCTGATCTTCGAGGGCAACTACCTCCTGCTGGACCGCGCGCCCTGGCACGACCTCGCCCCGCTCTGGGACATCACCGTTTCGCTGGCGATCGACGAGGAGATGCTGACTCGCCGACTCGTCCAACGCTGGCTGGACCATGGGCTGAGCGCATCGGAAGCCCTCGCGCGCGCCGAAAGCAACGACCTGCCGAACGGGCGGGCGGTCCTGCGAGAGAGCCGAAGGGCGGATTACCAGCTGGTGTGATCCGACACGCGGGCTGCCTTCGGGAAGGCGTGGCTGGGCGAGAGCGAGCCGGATCTCGGTCGGATCTGAACGGTTCTCTGATGCACATCGGCCTCGGCGGCACGATGTCGGCCCTCTGGCAACCCAGGTTGCGGAGGCCCCAGAGCCGACCGTCCTGCGGATGCACCCGAGCCTCGGCGATCTCTACCGCCAGAAGATCGGCGATCTGGTCAATGCCCTGTCAGACCCCGCAGTTCGGATCCCGGCCGCCGAGGCGATGCGGGCCCTGATCTCCGGGATCCGGAT
>NZ_FNAV01000023.1 GCF_900102075.1 Salipiger thiooxidans
GCTTGATCACCTTCCACGGCTTGGCGTTCCTGCGGGGTGGAATAACGGCGTGAGCGCCGCGTTCAGCGATGGCATCGTGGCACTTGCGGGTGTCGTAGGCACCGTCTGCCGTGACACTGCCGATCTCCTGGCCCTCCGGGATCTGGCTGAGAAGGTCGGGCAAGACCGGCGCATCGCCGATGTGGCTCCCGGTGATCTCAACGGCTCGAACCTCCAGCGTTTCCTCGTCGATCCCGAGGTGGATCTTGCGCCAGACGCGACGTTTCGGGGCACCGTGCTTGCGGGCGTGCCATTCGCCTTCGCCCTCGACCTTGATGCCGGTGCTGTCCGCTATGCTGGAGGAACATGACGGAAAAGGCCAGCCTCTTGGTAGGCCCGAGTTGGTCTGGGTGGCAGGAGCACGACAAGCGGCTCCTGCAAGTAGGTGGAGACGGTTGCACCTACGGTGCAGGTCAGCTTTTCCATGTGCGCCTGCGGCATGGGTCGCACGTCATATCGCCAGATCCGTCGGCTTGGAAAGACCGGTTTCTATGTCAATTTGAACTTGGGTTAAGTCGCCGAACAGAGCGAACCGCAGCTTGTACCAACAGTCTCGAGCTGGAGTATGCCGAGTGAAGTCCCCTAGCTGTTTTCAGCCCACTGTTCATCCATGAAAGCTTTTAACTCCGCCTCGCTCAGTGTCGCCTCAGTTGATATCGCTCGCGCACGTAGCTGCACTGACGCAATGCGCTCCATCAGGTTGCTTGGCTGGCCGCCTGGTTGGTCATCAGATCGTATCGGCTTCCGCACTAGCTTACCCTCCTGAGACCTAAGACCCGAGGGCAATCCTATCAGCATTTTGCTGACGATCAAATTTCTGGGGTGTTTGAAAGCTGGTACTTTCGCCGGGTCCCAAAGGCCGGCGAAGTGCGCTTAACGCAATGGCGCGAAGCGCTGCGATAGTTGATGTCTCCGCGCTTCGCGCCTTTGCTATCCCTGCCTTCGTCGTAGCAAGCGTCGGCCCACTCAAAGCGAGTGTCATCTGTCTTGAAAAGCCCTGATGGGTTTCCGCGCCCACGTGTGTCGGGTAGCTCTGCCTATGCATGATGATTTACGTGTCGATCAGCAACGACCGGCGCACGGCCGCAAGCGCATTGCGGATTAACGAATTGAACCGCCCCCTCAGGAAGATCTACATAGCCGATGGCGCCGCATGCCATATACTCAGGAGGTTTGCGGTCTGAGGCCGCCTCTGGACAACCCGTCGGGATGACGGGGTGAAGTCCTTCGTCACGCAGACCAAACTTCCTGATCCTTGGACCATCCTCTCCAGTTCACGCGAGCCCGTGCAGAAGGTCTTTTGTGCCCGACATGCGTCCGAGGCTTGAGGCGATCCGCTCTCGCCATCGGGGGCCTTGCGACAGCGCGTGGTCGTAAGCTTCGGCGAGTTCGTCAGGCCGATCGTCGGCGAGGATACGGATGAGGAACTCAGCCTGGGCCCGGTCTTTTCGTGCCTTCGCTTCGTCCGGCCCGCCGTGCCGTCTGCTGGCCACGATCAGCTTGTGGATCGCAAAGCGCTCGGGGCGCGGGATCTGCACAAGGACTCCGGAGCGGTAGAGCGCCAAGGCGTGAATCGGCTCCGCAATCAGGAAATTGAGGTAGTTCAACGCTTGTGCGCTGACCCCCAGTGCCGGAAGCGGCTTGATGCCCTCGTCGCCAAAAGCCGGTGTCAGGAACTCGACCATGGCCTCGCCGCCGCTTTGGCGCCACTTCCAGATCTGCCGATCATAAACCCCGGGGACAGCTTCGAATTTCATCGACCGAAGAATCTCCCCCGGCTCTTCCTCCACCCGGTCGCCAAGTGCCACTGAGAGCCGCTCGAAACTCGCGAAATCGATGTCACCTGTCTGGGCAAGCTCTTCAGAGTCAAAGCGAACGCCAAGCTCCCCCTGATAGAGCCCGTAGGCTCCGGTTCCGATCAACGTACCGCCCAGCCGGAAGACGCCCGCGCGCGCGAACGCCAGGAGCAAGGAGCCTGTCTCCCGATCGGTTGCGATCATGCCTTCGGCCCTCAGAACGCGCGCCAGACGAGACATGCGTTTTCTTCGCTCTTGGGCCTCTGCTTTCAAGTCGGCAGCGTGTGCCAGGCGATCGCGCAATTCTGGACTGTCCTCGCCGAGGTAGCGGCTCTTCATCTCGGTCCCGATCCGGAACCGGTCATAGAGATAGGTCCGCCCATTGCGGCGACGCTCCTCGATACTGCCGATGATCTCCGACGCCGCCTCGTCGAGATGCATGCGCAGCAAGTCTTGATACGCGACTTGGGCGGCGCGGGAGTGCGATATCGGATCCATCTTGTACCTGCGTTTCGCCCGTGTGCATCAAATACGAAATTGATACACACATTGGCGGTCTGCAGCAAAGTATTTTTTGATGCACACACAATTCTTGGATTTTGGCCACGCACCTCAGAGTCGATCTGCGCCCGACACCTGAAAATGGGACAGCAAGACAAAGACGGTTACTCACGCAGCGGATCAAAAGCTCGGCAAATTTCGGTGTAATCGCAGTGCTCAGACACCAGATAGACGACGCAACTTGGAGCTGGGGTCGTTGTCCTTGAGTTCTCCGCCCCCGGGAATGGGAAGGAGAAGATCATGTGGAAACGTCTGATAAGTCTCAGCCTTACGTTTGGACTGGCTGCCGCCGGACCGCCGGTATCGGCGCAAGTGGTCTGGCGACCGCTCTGCCGCCAGTTCAGCTTGACGCGCGTGCGCATGGCCTGATAGGCTTCCACGGTCTCGCCCTCTCTGGGTCCATGCCCGGCCACGACATCGGCTTCGTTCTTCAGCTCGGCCGCGACGGCCGCCCGAACGGCGGGATCGCGGATCTCATCCTGCGGCGGCGTGCGGTCTCCCGCGAACACCTTCGCGAGGTCGCCATTGGACAACGCGCCGGCCATCCGATCGACGAGGGCCTCGATGGCGGGAACGTCGGCAAGCTGGTGGTGCTTGTCCACGGTCAGCAGCTGATCGAGGGCCAGATGCTCGGCAAGATCCCGCGGCACCGCGACGCCGTCGACGATCCGATGTCCCTTCTCCAGCACCACGGTCAGGCGCGCGGAGGACTCTTCGTCCAGGCTTTCCGCCCGCGCCCGCCACATCGCCGCCTGCGCGAGGGAATGCGCCCCTTGCAGCACGTACCCGGCAAGTTCCTCCGGCGCCGTGCCCATCTGCGCCACCACCTCGGGGTCTTTCGAGAACGCGCTGGTCAGCGCGTCCCGCAGATCGTCCAGCGTTCTGGTGATCTTGCCGACACGCGGATCGTCTGCCCCCAGCCCCTCACGCACATGCTGCAGGGATGACAGGGTGAGGTTTGCAAAGAGATCGTCACCCGGCTCCGCAATCGTGGCGTGATCTCGGAAGAAGGGATCGGCCTGCGTCGCAGACAGCAGCTCCGCGCTGGTGCGGGAGAACTCCGCCTCCATCCGCACGCGCTCGGGGCTGGCCTCCATGGCCTGGATGCTGTCCCAGGTCTCCTGCGCCTCGGCCAGCATCTTGTCCCGCGCCTGCATCATGGCCGCGACGGGATCAAAGCGCCCGTCCTGCGCGGTGGCATGGGTCTCGGACGGCATCAGGGTATCGGGCTCGACCATGAGAGAGCCTCCTTCTTCCAGGGTTTGCGCCGACGCGAAGAACGCCTGCGACAGCTTTTCCATGAACGCATTGCCGGGACCGGAGAGCGAGGCGAGCAGACCAAGACTGGAATACGACCGCATGGAAGCCCAGGGCTATGATCTCGTCCTGATCGACACCCGCCCGGGCGCCAATGCCGACACCGAGGACCTGATCCTCGCCACCGATCTCGTGCTGATCCCGACCCGGCCCGGGCAGTCGGACTACTCGATTGCCGAGCGGACGCTCGAATGGTTCGAGGACATCCTCAAGACCGTCAGGCCCGACTCCCCCACCCCGGCGTTGCGCACGGTGCTGACCGCGGTGCCAGCCAAGATGATCTCGGTGCTCACCGGGGATCTCGACATCGCCAGCCTGACCCCGCGCGATCGCGACGCCTTGCAGGCTGTCATGGACATGCCGCATGCGCTGCCAAAGGCCGCCGAGCACGCAAAGGCGAGCAGCCGGCTCGCAGAGGCCACGGCCCGCTACGCGGGCCACGCCACGCCCAGGCCGCAAGAGCCGAGGCCGACGTCACACCTGACCTGGCACCGGCGGGCAAGGAGACCCCCGCGGGCGCAAAGCGGCCGCAGCCAGCGCCGCGGAAGTGGACACGGCAGCGCTGCCAGGTGGTGGACAGCACCCGCGCGGTGGCGGCCATGATGCCCTCAGCTCCCCCGGTCGGCTCAGTCAAGCGGCTGGGTGTTTCTGTCCGGGCGCGCAAGGCTGAAACGATCCGCCGTTCTGCAATAGAGGCCCGCGCCGCCCATGCGAGCAATCGGCAGAAACGCCTCTAGATCAATTCTGGCCGCCTCTGAATCGAGCATCAGCGCGTCCTCGACGTGAAGCGCGAGAATGTCCCCCAGAACGATTTTCTGGCGTGTGCGCGTCGATATGGTTTGCATCAACTGACATTCCAACCGGACAGGCGATTGCGCGATGCCGGGAACCCCGTTGGCAGTGGCTGGGGCCATGGCGAGCGCGGCTATGTCGGCTTCGCTTTCGGCGTAGGGCAGGTCCGTCGCGGTCTGGTTCATCTGTGTCGCCAGCGCTTCGGTCACCAGATTGACCGTAAAACGTTCGGTTTCCATGATGTTGCGCACGGTGTCTTTGAGCGGTTTTTCGGGGTGTTCCAAAATTCCGAGCGCCACAATTGCCGGGTCATGGCCCATCACGTTGAAGAAACTATAGGGGGCAAGGTTGACGATGCCCTCGGGCGAGAGGGTGGATACCCATGCAATCGGGCGCGGCACCACAAGCGACGACAGAAGTTTGTAGCGTTTGCGCGCCTCGAGGGACGTCAAGTCGTATTGCATGGAAAAGCCTCTCTCAAACAGCGGCTGCCCTGACATGGGACAGGGCAGCGCGGGTTTTGGGGATGTCTTACTGCGTTGCTGTGCGCTCTGCAGCGTCCAGAAGCACCGCGAGCATCTCCGCGGTCTTGGGATCTTCGTTCAACAGCTCAAGCACAGCGACGCGCATTTCGGCCAGAAGGGCGTCACGTTCGTCTTTCGGGAGGTAATGGACGGTGCCCCCCATCTCTTCCCAGGTTTTGTAGGCGTTGGCCTGATCTTCCAGAACATAGTCGTAAAGCTCTGGCTCAAGGGCGGTGGCCTCTTCTTGCAGCATGGTTTTCAAGTCTTCTGGCAGGGTGTCCCACCAAATCTTGCTGACCATCATGACTTCGCCCATCACGCCGTCTTCGGTGGCGGTGATGTGTTTCACGATGTCGTAGAGTTTGAGCGAGGTGAACGCGGGCGGCGAGCTTTTCATGCCGTCCACGGTGCCTTGCTGCAAGGCTGTGGCAACCTCGCTGAAGTCGATGGGCACGGCGGTTGCACCCATTAGTTCGACGCCTTTGCGTTCGACTTTTGAGGCGAGCACGCGGAGTTTTTTGCCGTTGAAGGCCTCTACGGTGTCGCCGGGAAAGGCGGTCGCAAAGGCGGTGTTGCCGTAGATATAGGTGCCAAGACCGACGAGGCCCTTGTCGGTGCCGAGGTTGAGGAAGGTTTCGCGGAAAGTCGGATCGCTGAACACCCGTTGAGCGTGGCGGGCATCTTCGAAAATCGCGGGCAGGTCGGTGACCTGAAAGCGCGAGTCGACGCCAACGAGATAGGCGGCGGGGCCGGTGTAGAACTCGACGGTGCCGAATTGCAGGCCCTCGATCATACGGGCGTTCGAACCAAGCTGTGCAGCGGGGTACAGTTCGGTTTTGATTCGGCCTTCGGAACGTTCCTCGACACGTGCGGCAAAGCGTTTGATGGCTTCTGTCTGGACATCATTCACGGTGGCGGTGGCCAGTTTCATGGTGAACTCTTGCGCAAAGGCAGGGGTGGCGCCGAGGGTCGCAAGCACGAGGCAGGTGCCCGCGGCTTTGATCATGTTGCGTCGGCTGGGTCGGAATAGTGACATGTGGGAGCTCCATTTTGAGGGTCTAGAGAGAGGGATCAGAACAAGAGTTGCGGCAGGGAGATCGCGGGCACATAGGTGATCAGAAGTAGGGCCAGCGTTTGCAGGATGATGAAGGGCACCAATCCGGCGCTGATGCGCGAAATCGGGGCGCCGAACAGGGCATTGGAGGTGAAGATGTTCAGACCGAAGGGCGGTGTGAACATGCCGATGCTCAGATTCACGGCCATGATAACGCCGAAGTGGACGAGGTTTACGTCGAGATGGGTGACCACGGGCACCAGCATCGGCGTCAACAGAACGATCGCGGAGACCGGGTCCATCAAACAGCCCACGATCAGCAGGAAGATGTTGATCGTCAGCAGGACCACCCAGGGCTCGCTCGAGGCGGCTTCGACGAAATTGACGAGGGTTTGCGGCACGCCGCTGGTGGTGAGGACCCAGGAAAAAACCCCGGAGGCGGCGACGACGAGCAGGATTTGCGCGGTCAGATGGGCAGAGCTGAGCACAACGCTCCAGATTTCGCGCCACGTGATTTCACGATAAAAGAACCGCGCGACCAGAACACCGTAGACGCCCGCAACACCTGCCGATTCCGTCGGGGAAAAGATGCCGGAATAAATGCCGCCGAGGATGACGACAGGCGTACCGAGTGCGGGCAGGGCCGAGAGCAGGAGCGACAGGGCCTCGCCTTTTTGCACGGTGTCGGCGCCCGAAGGTTCCATTTTGCGTGACACCCAGAGGATGTATCCGACAATGACGAGGCCGAGCAGCAGGGCGGGCAGAATCCCGGCGGCAAAGAGCGCGGTGACGGATTGCTCGGAGGAGGCCGCATAAAGGATCATCAGGATGCTGGGCGGCATGACGCTTGCGATGCCGCCTGCGGAGGTGATGAGGCCAAGGGAAAACTTTTCGCTATAGCCGCCGTCGCGCAGGCTAGGGTACATCAACCGGCCGATGGCGGCGACGGTGGCCGGGCTTGAGCCGGAGACCGCGCCGAAAAATTCGCTGGCGCCGATGGCCGTCATCGGGCGGGCGGATTTCAATCCGCCGCACAGCATCAGGATGCAATTGACGATGCGCCGCGACACGCCGCCGCGCGACATGATCTCACCTGCAAAGATAAAGAACGGCACGGAGAGCAGGGCGAATTTATCCAGGCCACCGAACATGATCTGCGGCACCATCGTGGCGGGTACACTCATCTGGGTGAGGATGGCGGCGCTCGCGGTGGTCAGCAGGACAAGATAGATCGGCAAGCCGACGATCAGCAGCAGCAGCGGCAAGCCGGCGAGAATGGCGATGAGTGTCATTTGGAACCTGCCAGTGCGTCTTGAACTTCGACGGGCTCGGATGCGGCGAGGAGCTGGTCGGAAACGAGCAGCGAGAGGCTGCGCACGATGCCACCAAGGCAGGCCAGCACAAAGGCCGCGAAGATCGAGCCATTGACGTATTGCTTGGGAATTTCGGCCACGTTTGTCACCTGGGAGAACCGGGCGACCAACTCGACGACGAGATAGGCGTTATAGGCGAAATAGCCGCAGAGGATGGCGCCTGCGGCGGCGAGGACAAAGGCGACCCAGCGCAATGCGGCACGCGGCAAAAGCGGTTTGAGAATTTCGGCAGAGAGGTTTTCCCCGTGCAGGGTCAACCGATAGGACATCAGGCACACCGACCAGATGATGAGCAGGGTCGTGACCTCCTCGGCCCAGAAGATCGGGCTGTGAAACAGGTATCGCCCTGCAACATTGGCGGCGTTGATTAGAAGGGCGGCGGCAAAGGCGAGCCCGGAGAGCAGGTTGAGCAAGTGAGTGAAAGCGCCGGATAAGCGTTGCATCGTCACCCCCTTATCCATTGGCTCTGGAGTAGGTGACTGGCGCGCGGGGCGTCGTGTTCACCCGCAGTTCGAAAACATCCGGACGGGCGTAGTGCCCGGCGGCGTCGAAATCGAGCTTGCCCCGTGTCACGGCGTGCAGATCGATCTCCGCGACAAGGATGCCCTCCTCGTCGAACAGCGGCCCGGCAAGGACATTGCCCAAGGGATCAAGGATCACGCTGCCACCGCGCATCATGATGCGATCGGGATCGGTCCGGGTGAAGGCATAGTCTTCGGGGAAGTCTTTTTCCCTCAGCACCTGGCAGCTCGAAAACACAAAGGTGCGCCCTTCGAGGGCGATGTGTCTCACTGTCGCTTGCCAGCTGTCCCGGTCGTCGGCGGTGGGGGCGCAATAGAGGTTGATGCCCTGACCATACATGGCCATGCGCATCATCGGCATGTAGTTTTCCCAGCAGATCACGGCGCCGAGGTTGCCAATGTCAGTGTCAAAGGTGGGCAGTGTCGAGCCATCGCCAAAGCCCCAGACCAGACGTTCCGCGCCGGTTGGCATCAGCTTGCGATGTTTGCCCAAAAGCGCCCCGTCGGGGCCAAAGAAGACCACCGTGCAATAGAGCGTGCCCGCCTCGCGTTCGATGACGCCCATCACGAGGTAAAGCCCGGCTGCGGCGGCCGCCTGTCCCAGACGCTCGGTCTCGGCGCCGGGGATTTCAATGGCGCTGTCGGCGTAGCGCCGGAACTCTTCGCGACCTGCGTCCGTGCGCACCCCGACGGAGATCTCGTAGCTCTGCTCCTTGGGGTATGCGGAAATATAGGCTTCGGGGAACACGGCGAGACGACAGCCCTGCGCACCGGCCTCGGCAATCAGCACCTCCGCCTTGGCGAGGCTGGCCTCGATATCGAATGGCACGGCGCCTGCCTGGATCACTGCCGCTTTGAAAGTCATCGCTCACCTCGGTTAGTCGATTGGTTTAGACACCGGTGTTTTGTGTGAATTTTGCGCCCGCCTGTCAACATCGCCCATATAATCCCGCTTTTTCAGCCTATTATGGCGTTCAAACGATCATGATCGTTCGAATTTGATCACTTATTAGGCGATTCTGTGAGGACTTCAGGCATTCTGTCGGACGTTTTCGACACACGAATCGACTCGGTTTGTCGAACGCTTCCGACAGGAAAGATTCCCTTGTGGGCGTTATGAAGCCGCTTTATTTTAGGAGTTTAGAGGTTTAGGGCCTGACGGATGTATGATTTTCAAGGCAAACTGTCGAAGCTGGGCATTAGCGGTACGCTCTACCGCTTGTATGTCGCGGCGATCGAACTGGGCGAAGCGCCCATTTCCGATGTGGCCACGCGCGCAGGTCTGGTCCGCACCACGGCCTATGACGCGCTGTCGCGTCTGGAGGAAGAGGGTCTCGTTGTCATCGTGAAACGCGGCAACAAGCGCATTGTTGTCGCCGAAGATCCCTCTGTCCTGCTGGAGCGGATCGAAGCCCGCAAACAGATGCTCAACGAGGTGATGCCGGAACTGCGCTCACTCTATAACCGCGCGAAGGGCAAGCCCCGCATTCGGTATCATGAAGGACGCGAGGGGATTTTGATCGCGCTGAAAGACACCTTGAGCATCAAGGGCCCAAACCCGACCTTGCTGGGCATTTTGTCCATGGACGAGCTGCGCGATGTTCCGGGGCTTGAGGAAATGGAGGATTTCATCGCCGCCCGCAAGGAAAAGCAGATCTGGCTCCGGGTGATCCGGTCCCGCACGAAAGATGTCGCCTCGATCTGGCCGTCGGATTCCGGCGATCTGCGCAATCTCCGCTTCGCTCCTGAGAATGTCCTCTTGTCGATGACGACATTCATCTATGACGACAAGGTCTGCCTGATCTCGTCCATGCGCGAAAACTATGGGATGATCATCGAAAGCGTAGAGTTCGCCACAATGCAACGACAGTTGTTTGAAGCTCTATGGATGACATCTTCGAAAACCTGATGCCCGAGCGCTCCTTCAGGACCTCCAGGAGAGTTGTCAAACTACCCGAAGGGGTGGCCCCTGGCTCAGGACTTCGGGAACGGGGGGCGTCTCAGTCAAGAATTTTCGCGCACGCCGAATGCCCCGCCCAACCGCGGTTTTGCCCTTATAGCTGTTGATCGGCTTCCCTCTTCGGCGGCCTTCTGTCATTCGGCTCGCAAAATTGCCCCCCCTATTGGAGTGCGCCCCTGCGGATGGACATTCTCAGTCGGCGGTTTTGACCATGGCGCGGGCGTGGCGATCTTCGAACTGTTCAGGGCTGAGATAGCCCAAGGCTGAATGCAGGCGGCGGTTGTTGTAGGCATCGATGAAACGGGGCAGGCCGGTGGCGACGTCGTCGAGCGTCTCGTACTCCATAAGGTAAGCGTCCTCCACCTTCAGTGTCTTCATGACGCTCTGGGCCTTTGCGTTCTGCGCCTTCGAACGGTCCCCCGGACCGTTCGATCCGCTGGCGCGGACCAGCTTGAACTCGTACGAGTTGCCGCGGCGGCTCATAGATCCGAAGAAGCCCTGTTCGGCAAGAATGCCTCGATGCAGCTCCGATGCCGGAGCTCGGCATCGACCCGGCGGTAGCCATAGCCCTCGAACTCGTCGGTAATCGCCCGGATATCCTCAATGATGACGGTGTCTCCGGGCTTGGGGCCGGGATCGGCATAGAAGCTGGACCTCGCGACGTCCATCAGTTCGCATCCCCGCCGGATCGAGAGCCCCCGAGGTCCGCAGTCCCGGATGTAGGCTCGTTTCTCAGCAGGCGTCCGGAGCGTTGAGCCCCCTTTAGAAACTCGATCTCGAGCGCCCGGCGCCCGGCAAGCCGCTCCAGCGCAACGATCCGGTCTACGTATTCGGCCATCAGCTCGGCCGCCGCCACGTCTTCGTCGAGCGCGCCTGCTTCCGCTTTTTCGATCCAGACCCGGATCAGGTTGCGCGACAGGTCGTGGCGGCGGCCGAGCGCGTGAAGCGTCTCGCCGCCCTGAAACTCGGCGACGACCTGAGCTTGAATTCGGTACTATGGCTTCGGTGGCGTCTGGGCATAGGCATTCTTCCTCTGAAAGCCCGCAGGAGGTCAATTCAACCGGCCAACCTGGTCCATCCGCTGGGGCGCACTCCAGCTTCGGCCCGCAAACACCATGAAGGCGACACACTGGATCAGGCGCTTGAGCGGGTCGCGCCTGCGCTTGTGATTGCTGCGCCAGAAACGCGATATTCGCCCCGAATATCCGGACAAACCTGATCGCGACTGAAGGCTGCACACCCTCCGGCTCAGCGCCGAAGTCCGTCCAGAACCCGCCCCATGACCGCTGCGGTGTCCTTCCAGCGCGGCAGAGCCCGCCCCAGAGCGCGGGAGCGGGTGGAGAGCTCGTCCCGGGCGGTGCGGGACCGGAGCAGGGTTCGCAGGTGCGCGGCGAACGCCTCGGCGTCATCCGGGGCGGCGAGCAGGGCGGCCTGTCCGACGGTGCCGGGCACCGCGCCGGTGGCGCAGCTCACGATCGGCAACCCGTGGCAGAGCGCCTCGGCCAGCGCCATCCCGTAGCCCTCGTAGCGCGTCGCGAGCGCGAAGATCCGGGCGCTGCGATAGGCCTCGGCGAGCGCAGCATCGGAGACCTCTCCGGCCAGGTCGACCCGCTGGCCGAGCCCCAGCTCTGCAATCAGCGCGGCCAGCTGGTCGGCGTAGGCGGGACTGTGGGTCTTTCCGACGATGCGCACGCTCCAGTCGAGGTCCGCGACCAGCGCAAGCGCCCGGATCAGCACGTCATGGCCCTTGCGCGGCGCCAGAAGGCCGACCGAGAGGATGCGCGGCCCCGCCTCGACGCGGGGCAGATCACGCGGCCCGTCGTAGCCCGGCAGCGCGACGGTAATCCGCGCGGGGTCGGCGCCGAGCCCGATGTAGGTCTGCCGCGTGTGGGGGCTGGTGACGACGATCTCTGCCGCAAGCGACAGGTTCGCCGTCTCCTGCTCAAGCAGTCGCGCTGCGACATCCGCGGGAAGCCCCTGCTCCATCCCCATCGGATGATGCAGCATGGCGACCACTGGGCAGGACAGCCGGGCCAGCGCCTCGGGGTGCATCGCGGCGAAGACCAGCCCGTCGAGGATGAGCGGCCGGTCCGGAGGCAGGGCCTCCAGCACCCGCGTGACCTCGCGGCGCAGCGCGGCGTCCTGATCCGCCGCCGCCGCCCCGGCGGGCAGCGCGATATGGGTCACCTGCCGGCCCGCCGCCTGCAATTCCTCCAGCAGGCGGCGCTCGTAGATGAAGCCGCCGGTCTTCTGGCGGTGATCGCCGGGAATGGCAAAGGCGCAGGGTCTCATCGGGCAAGCTGCTCGGCGCTGGTGCGGGCCAGAACCGCGCGCTCGAGCGCGGCCACCAGCGCATGTGCCAGAACCGCCGCCAGCCCAACAAGGGCGATGGCGCTCCAGAGCATGCCGTAATCCGAGGTCGAGGCCACCGTCGCCATGAGCGCGCCGATGCCGCGCCCCGTCGCCAGCCACTCGGCGGTGGTGACGGCAAGGATGGCGGCGGGAATCGCCATCCGCGCCGAAGCGAAGAAGGCGGGCAGCATGGCGGGCAGCTGCGCACCGAGCAGCCGGCGCAGCGGGCTCGAGGCATAGACCTCGAAGAGGTCGAGCACCGCGCGCGGCGTCCGGGCGAGCCCATGCCGGCAGGCGATCAGTGTCGGGAAGAAGATCATCACCGCGACGACGGTGATGGTGCCTGCGGCGCCCCGCCCGAGTGCCCAGACGATCAGCGGCGCGGTGGCGATGATCGGGATCGAGCGCAGCGCGATCGACAGCGGGATCACCGCCCCTCCGAGGCGCGGCGCCAGCGCCAGCAGGAGCGCCAGCCCCGCCCCCAGCCCAAGCCCCGCGAGGTAGCCCGGCCCGGCCAGCGCCAAGGTCTCGCCGAGTGCCGCGAAGAGCCGGGCGCGCTGTGCCTCGGCGCCGGGGCCAGTGACGAGGTAAAACCAGACGTCCTCGGGCCGCTTGGCGAAGAAGCGCGGCAGGCCGAAGACCTCCATGCTGCCCTTCCAGATCAGCAGCGCGGCGGCGAGCGCCAGCAGCGCCTGTGCGGGGGCCTCCCACGGCCGGCGGCTGCGCGCGACGGGTGGCGCCATGAGCACTTCCGGCGGGGCAAGGTCGAGGCGGCGGCCAAGCGCGCCCACCGCCGCGAAGGCCAGCATCGAGACCCCGGCGGCGATCACCGCGATGGCCCATGTGGCGGGCAGGTCGAGCGCCCGCAGCGCGCGTACCGTCAGCACGCCAAGCCCGCGCTCCGCGCCGGTGAACTCGCCGACCATGGCGCCGAGAAAGGCCGCCGGGGCGGCGATCTGCAGACCGGCAACCAGGTAAGGCAGCGCCGCGGGCAGCCGGACCTCGCGCAGTGCGGTCATGCGCCCGCGCCCGTAACTGCGCACGAGGTCGAACCAGCCCTGCGGCGCCGCGCGCAGCCCCACCAGCACCGGCAGAAAGGTGGTGTAATAGACCGCCAGCGCCGCCAGCGTCACCTGCGGACCGGTGCCCGGCCCGTAGAGCACCCGCAGGATCGGCCCCGTGGCGACCAGCGGCAGGCAGAAGACCAGCAGCGCGAGCGCCGACAAGAGCCGCTCGCCGCGCGGCAGCAACACGACCAGCAGCGCCAGCAGCACCCCGGCGAGGTTGCCCCAGACGAACCCCTGCACCGCCGAGGCCAGTGTCGCGCCGAACGCCCGCCAGAGCAGCCCGGAATGGCTGACCATGTATCCCGCGATCTGGCTCGGCGCGGCGATGATGAAGCTCCCCGCCGTGGCGCGGGCTACCCCTTCCCAGATCAGCAGGACGAGCAGAAGGCCAAGCCCGCGCGGCAGCGGGTGCTGCGCGCGCAGTGCGGCGGGGCCGCCGCGCAGGGTTCCCCGGCCTGCGCTCATTGTGCGGCGACGCTCTCGGGGTACTGGTGGTCGCGCAGCGCGTCGGTCACCTCGGTGCAGAGCGCGCGAAAGGCCTCGGAGGCCAGCACCTCGGGACCGCGCGGGCGCGGCAGGGGCACCGGAATGTCGGCGGCGATGCGCGCCGGGCGCGGGGTCAGCACGAGGATGCGGTCCGACAGGCGCACCGCCTCGGCCACCGAATGGGTCACCAGGATCGAGGTCGCGCCACGCGCTTCCCAGAGCGGCGGCAGCTCGGTGTTGAGCCGGTCGCGGGTCAGGGCGTCCACCGCCGCGAAAGGCTCGTCGAGCAGGAGAAGCTCGGGCTCACCGGCCAGCGCGCGGGCGATGGCGGCGCGCTGGCGCATCCCGCCCGAAAGCTCCGCCGGGCGGTTGCGCTCGAAGCCCGACAGGCCGACCAGTGACATCAGTTCGCGGATCATCCCCGGGTCGCGCGGCTTGCGCGCGAGCGCCCGCCCCAGCGCGATATTGCCCTCGACCGAGCGCCACGGCAGCAGCGCCGCGTCCTGGAAGGCGACGGCCAGCCCGGCGCGCTGGCGCAGCTCGTCCGGGCTTTCGGTGCCGATGGTGATCCGGCCCTCGGACGGCGGTTCGAGTCCGGCGATCAGCCGCAGCAGTGTCGACTTCCCGCAACCCGAGGGGCCGACCAGCGCGGTCATCTGCCCCCCGGCAAGCACGAGATCGACCGGCGCCACCGCCTCGACCGGGCGGATCGCCCCAGCGAAACTCTTGGCGACCCCGGCCAGATGGATATCGGGCCGCCTGTCCATCACCCCTGGGCGACCCGCGGGATCGCGCGGCGCCCCCTAGCCATGCACCTCCTCCAGAATGGAGCGGTCCCAGAGATCCGGCGACACCGGCTTGCCCAGAAGCTTCAGCGTCTCGACATTGGCGGCCACGGTCTCTTCGGTGAACCAGCCAAAGCCCTCGGCCTCGGTCAGATCCGAGAACATCAGTGGCACCTGCCGCTCGGCCTGCAGCTTCTGCGTCGCGAGATCGAGCCCCGCGTCGGGGAACATCTCGACGCTCAGCGCGGCGGCGGCCTCGGGATCGGCCTGGTAGTCCTGCCAGCCCATGACCTCGCCCTTCATCAGCGCGACGAGCTGGTCACGGCGGTTGGCGAGGCTGTCCTCGGTGGCGATGTAGGTCTGCGAATGCACCGAGTAGCCATGATCGGCGAGCAGCATGGTGACGCTCTCCACCCCCTGGATCTCCATCGCGACGGGCAGGTCGGTGGCCCAGCACAGCAGGCAGTCCACCTGCCCCTGCACCAGCGGCGCGGCATCGTACTGGGTCGGCACCACTTCGATGCCGCCGATGTCCACGCCGTTGATCGAGCAGAGCGCCTCGAGCACAGGGGTGTTGGCGAGCGCCATGCCGATCTTCTTGCCCACCAGATCGGCGGGGCTGTTGACCGGGTTGTCCGGCAGCGAGGCGATGGCGAAGGGGTTCTTCTGCATGGCCACGCCGATGATCCTGAAGGGCGCGCCCTGGTTCACCGCCGCGGCGGTGTAGTCCGCCGCCGAGATGCCCACCAGCGCCGTGCCCGCCACCACCGGCGGCTCGACCGGCGCATTGGGCCCGCCCGGCAGCAGCGAGACCTCGAGCCCCGCGTCGCGCCAGTAGCCGTTCTTCCGGGCGAGGTAGCTGCCGCCGAACTGCACCGAGTGCAGCCACGACAGTTGCAGGGCGACCGCATCCTGCGCCCTCGCCCGCCCTGGCGCGAGCAATGCGGCCCCGGCGGTGGACAATGTGCCGCCAAGAAACAGGCGGCGAGTGAGTGTCGGCAAATGCATGGGACCCTCCCGGTTTGAAATGAGACTAGGTTAATCGTGGGGTGAGGCAATGCCGGTGGCGCCCTCGGGGGTCGCCCGCGGCGTGCGGCGCAGGAAGAATGCGCCCGGCAGGGCTGAAAGCAGGCTGATGAGACCGTAGGCGATGCTGGCCGCCAGCCCGGCCTCTGCGCTCAGCCCGGCAAGGGGAAAGAGCGCCGCCGCCGCGCCCTCGCGCCAGCCCCAGCCCGCGACCGAGGCCGGGAGCAGCATCGCCGTCAGGATCAGCGGCACGACAAGCGCCGCCTCGCCCGCGGGCAGCAGGCTGCCGCTGGCGCGGGCGGCGGTGACAAAGGCCGCGACGGTCAGCACCGCGATCGCCAGCGACAGCGCCACCTGCGCGGGCCATTGTCCCAGCAGCGCCTTGCGGGCGGCGGCGCGCCAGCCATTCTCCCGCCCCCCGCGGCTGGCCAGCAGCAGCAAGAGCGCGCCCAGTAGCGCCGCAAGCACAGCACCGGGCACCCACAGGGTCGCCGAAAGGCCGGCATCCGGCGCCGGGCGCGACGCGCCCACCAGCAGGACCCCGGCGCCCGACAGTGCGACGACCGCCATGCCAGCCTGCCCCGCTGCGCGTTCCAGCACCACCGCCTGCGCGGCGCGGCTCATCGGGCCGTTCTGGCGGCTGCGCGCGGCCCGCGCCGCGTCGCCGAGCACGCCTCCGGGCAGGGTCTGGTTGACGAATTGCGCCATGTAATACTCCCGCACCGCGCTGCCCCGAGACATCGCGAGCCCCAAGGCCCCAGCGGTCCGCCGCCAGCGCAGCGCCGACAGCAGCGTGACCGCGTTGAGCAGCACCAGCGTGGCAAGCGCCCAACCCGGCGACAGGTCCGACAGCCTCTGCAACGCGTCTCGGCCGTCGGAGAGCCAGAGGCAGATCCCGATCAGCACGAGCGGCAGGAGAAGACGCAGCGCGCTCACGAGCCGTCCGCCCGCACCTCGGCATCCGCCTCGCTGGTCGCGTCCAGGAACCGGTCGCGGAACGCCTGCATCGGCCAGGTCTCCTGCGCGGCGGCGGGCCGCAGCCCCGAGGTCCACTCCCACCCGTCGAAGAGGCTCAGCACGTCCGGCGCGCCGATGAGGTGGACGGGCACATCCTTGCCCCCCGCCTGCGCCACGAACCCGGCGGGCTGGTGGTCGCCGAGGACGATGATCAGCGGCGGCTCGGCGCGCGGCAGCGCGGCCCACGACAGGACGGTGCGCAGCGCGTAGTCGAGCGAGCGGCCATAGTGGTCGCGGATGCGGTCCGGATCGGCCCAGACCTGCTTGGGGCTCGGACCCGACGTGGCCTCGGCGTCGAAGACACTGCCGTCGCCGACCGCCTCCCACGGCACCATCCGCGGCACGGGCGTCCATGGCGCGTGGCTCGAAATCAGCGCGATCTCGGTCATCAGCGGCGCGTCTTGCCCGGCGGCAATCCGGTCGAAGGCCGCCAGCGTGTACTGGTCGGGCATGGTCACCCAGTTGAAGGGCAGCCCGCGATAGCCGAGGTCGGCGGCGGCGCGGATCTCCTGGAGCCCCATGGCGGGCCCCTCGGGCCAGTCCATCACGATCGCCGGGGCCACGGCCATGGTCCGGTAGCCTGCGCCCGCGGCAAGGGTGAAGAGGGTCTGGCGCTTGCTCGCCAGCAGGGCGCGATAGTGTCTCTGGTCGCTGACATGAACACCCGCCGCCAGCGTCGCGTGGGCCAGCCAGCTCTGGCCGCCCTGCACCGGCGATCCCAGCCAGCCCGAGCGCATCGCCAGCCCCGCCTGCGCGAGCGTGGCCTCTCCGGCCTCCAGCGTTTCAAGGTGGCGCGGGGCGTAAAGCGGGTTGTCGAAGGCCGCGCGCCCGTAGCTCTCGACGAAGACGATCACCACCGGGCGGCCCTCGAGTTTCGACAGGAGCCCGGCGCGGCGGCCCCATGGATCCTCTGCCGCGGCGCGCTCGAACTCGGCCAGGGCCACGCGCGACCGGGCGAAGTCCCGGATGTGCTCGGCCCCGAGCCGCGCGGTGAAGGCGCTGCCGGGCGGGCGCCAGCCCTGCCAGCCGTTGAGTGCGGTGCGGATCTCGGCGGCACAGAGCAGCGCGAAGACCAGCGCGGTGCCGCCCGCCACGTACCGCGGGCCACGCGGCAGACGGCTGCCGCTGCGGGCCCAGAGCGTCAGCGCGCGATAGAGCAGGACCATCGCGCCGCCCAGCAGCAGCAGCGTGGCTCCGGTCACCAGCGCGCCCGCAAACCCCGCGCTGCCGCGCAGCAGATGCGCCGCCGCCGGCACGAGATGCATGTCCGCCAGCGGATCGAAGCCCCGGCCAAAGGTGGCATAGGCTGAAAGGTCGGCCAGTTTGAGCGCCGTCATCAGGGTGAGCGCCACCGTCGCCACGATTGCCAGCGGCCGGGCGTGCCCCCCAAGCGCCAGCATGCCGAGCAGAAGCACCGGCAGCTCCAGCGGCACCACGGTCAGCGCCGGCCATTGCAACGCGTTCGGGTGGTTGGGCAGGATCAGCAGCAGGTCGACGAGCACCGCCGAGCAGAGCAGCGCCAGCCCGAGGCGCAGCGTCCCGCTCACCGCCGCCTCGCCAGCCAGAGCACGTCGCAGGCGAAGGACCATGCCAGCAGCGCCAGTGCCAGAAGCGCCGCGACCTCGGACCAGGGCGGCACGGCGACGGGTGCGAGCAGGCCCGCCAGCACCGCGATCTGCACCACGCAGACCAGCTTGCGCCGGAAGCGCTGCGGCAGGGGCGCATCGAGCCACGGCCAGAGCAGGCTTGCCGCCACGAAGAGGTAGCGCAGGCTGCCGAGCAGCAGCACCCAGCCCCCCGCCGCGCCGCTGCGCCAGGCCACCGCCGAGAGCAGCAGGGCGAAGACGCTGTCGACCTCCATGTCGAACCGCGCGCCCCAAGGCCCCGCCAGCCCGCTGCGGCGGGCGAGCGGGCCGTCGACCCCGTCGAGCGCCAGGGTGACGAGCGCAACGCAGAAGAAGCCCCAGCCCGACGCGCCCTCGGTCAGACCGGGCCGGGCCAGCGGCACCAGCATGAGCGCCGCCAGGGCCAGCCGGCCGAGGGTCAGCGCGTTTGCATAGCCGAGACGCGGAGCGGGCCAGAGGCGCAGCAGGAAATGGCCCGAAACCCCCGCCCCGAGGCCGAAGCCCAGCACCGGCAGCAGCATCGCCGCCCCGGCCAGCCACCACGACAGCCCGTAGAGCGCGAGCGCCAGGCCCATCGCCAGCAGTGCGAGGGACACGAAGGGCGTCCTTGCCCCGGCCAGGGCCGAAGCGCGCGGAAGGTGAGGGGGCGGCAGGTCCATCACGAATGAAGGGCTGGCACGGCAGCAGCTGTCAAGCGCCCCGCTTTACGCAGAGACATCTACTCACTAGGCTGTGAGAATTCAGAACCGGGAGGTCGGCTCATGGTAAGCGCGTCCGAGACTCAGTTTTCCCTTCGCTACTCCCGTGCGTCGCGGCTGTTGCACTGGCTGACCGTGCTGCTCGTGCTGACCACCATCCCCGCGGGGCTGGTCATGGTGCAGGAGGGGCTGCCGCGGGCGCTGCAGGATACGCTCTTTCTCTATCACAAGAACATCGGTCCGGTCATCCTGCTGCTGGTCGTCCTCCGGCTGGTGGTCCGGCTGATCGCTGCGCCGCCCCCGCTGCCCGCGAGCGTGTCGGCGCTGCAGGCGCTGGCGGCGAAGGTGGTTCACTGGCTGCTCTACATCGTTCTGGTGGCGCTGGTGATCTCCGGCATCGTGCGGGTGCAGGCCGGCGGCTTCCCGATGGAGGTCTGGGACCCGCTGCTCGGCGGCATGATCGCCAAGGACGAGGCGCTGGCCAAGTCCGCCAGCGGCTTCCACGAGCTGGCGAAGAGCGTGCTGATCGTGCTCATCGCCATGCATATCGGGGCTGCCGCGCTGCACGGGCTGGTGAAGCGCGACGGGGTGTTCAGCCGCATGTGGCCGCCTGCCTGACGCATCAGCCGGCCTGACCGTCCAGCCAGCCTGCAGGTCCCCGATTGCGGAGCCCGCCAACGCAAGGGACCGGCGAAAACGCCGGTCCGATGTCTGGTTCCGAAAGGGGTCACTCCGCAGGATTGTACGCGGGCCTCGGCGGTGGCGTCGGTTCCGCGCCGTAGAGCTCTCCCGGCAGTTCCGACGGCATGGCGTGATCCGCTTCCTCGTCGTCGCGGTAACGCTGGTTGTGGCGGTAGACCATCAGCGTGTCCCAGCGCAGCGCCTTGAAGAGCCCGATCAGGATGAAGAGGCAGACCACCGCGAAGGGGAAGCCGGCCACCACCGCCGCCGCCTGCAGCGCGTTGAGCCCGCCCGCCAGCAGCAGCACAGAGGCCACGGCGCCTTCGGTGATCGCCCAGAACACCCGCTGCACCTTCGGCGGATCGGTGTCGCCGCCCGCGGTCAGCATGTCGATCACGAAGGACCCGGAGTCCGAGGAGGTCACAAACCACAGCACGATGAGGATCATCGCGAAGCCCGACATGAGCCCCGAGGCGGGGAAGTAGTCGAGCAGGGCGAACATCGCATCGCCGTAGTCGTTCCGGGTGGCCTCGACCAGCGTCGCGTCGCCTCCCAGCGAGATGTTGAGCGCGGTGCCGCCAAAGGCGCAGAACCAGAAGAACATGATCGAGGTCGGCAGCAGCATCACCCCCAGCACGAACTCGCGGATGGTGCGGCCCTTGGAGATGCGCGCCACGAAGACGCCCACGAACGGCGACCAGGAAATCCACCACGCCCAGTAGAAGATGGTCCAGGAATTCTGCCATGAGCCATCGGCCTGCCAGGCCTCCGTCCAGCTGGCCCAGCTGACGAAGCGGGCGACGTAGTCACCGTAGCTCTGCACGAAGAGATCGAAGATGAAGACCGTCGGGCCGACGATCAGTATGAAGATCAGGAAGACCAAGCTGAGCCCGATATTGAGGTTCGATAGCCGCTTGATGCCGCCGTCGAGGCCGGCCAGCACGGACATTGTCGCCGCCAGCGTGATCGCCGCGATGATCAGGATCTGGGTGACCACGCTGTCGCCGATGCCGAAGACCTCGCCCAGGCCCGCGTTGATCTGCATGGCACCAAGCCCCAGCGAGGTGACGATGCCGAACATCGTCCCGAAGACCGCGAGGATGTCGACCGCGCTGCCCCACGGGCCGAAGATCCTCTCTCCGAGAATCGGGTAAAGCGCCGAACGGATGGTCAGCGGCAGGCCCTTGCGGAAGTGAAAATAGGCCAGCGCCAGCGCGATCACCGCGTAGACCGCCCAGCCGTGGAAGCCCCAGTGCAGGAACGAGAGCACCATCGCCTGACGCGCGGCCTCCTGCGTTTCCGGATCGCCGATGGGCGGCGCGAAGTAGTGGTAGAGCGGCTCGGCCACGCCCCAGTAGATCAGGCCGATGCCGATGCCCGCCGAGAACAGCATCGACGTCCACGAGATCAGCCCGTAGGCGGGCTTATCGGTCATCCGGCCGAGGCGGATGTCGGCGAAGGGGCCGAAAGCGAGGTAGATCGTGGCGACCACGAAGATGTTGACCTCGATGATCAGCGCCCAGCCGAGCGTGTCGGCGAACCAGTTCTGGATACCGGTGAAGACGCTGTTGGCCTGCTCGTTGAACGCCGCCCCGAAGATGATGAAACCGACGATGAGCAGCGCCGAGACCGCGAAGACGGCCTTGTGCACCCTCGGGAAGATGAACAGCCGTTCTTGCGGCATCTTGTCGTGCATCTGGCTCTCCTGAGTGGACTGGTTGGCGGATTGGTTTCGGAGGGACCTAGCTCACGAAACCGGTTTGTCAGCCCTTGGCGGCGTTGTGGGACCTGTATCAGGGGCCGGGCTGGCGTGTCTCAGGAGGCGCCCGGGGGCTGATGGGAACCCCCGGCAAGCCGCCCTCCCCCCTTGGTGAGGCGATGACTGTCACGCCGCCTCAAGGCGCCCGAGAGCCAAAGTCGCCACCCCACTCTGACCGAGGTTCACAGCAGTCCCACCGAATGATCTTGAGCGATATGTGTCGGGCTCGCTCGGCAAGATGCAGGTGGTCGCAGCCATGACCCTGCCCCAGCAACCCGGTCTTGGAAACGACGCGGTATGGCTCTGGGAACAAAGCGGCTTTCCCGTGGTCGGGGCCCAGCGGGTTCAGGCGCGCGGGCCATGCTGCTGCCGCGGCTGAAGAGCAGGACGAGGGCTTTTCTCGCCGCCACCGTGGTGGCGTGATCCCCATCGAAAACGGGGCGCCGGCGGGCGCGAACAGGTCTCTCACGTCGGTGCCGGGACCCCGGCCAAGGGAACGCAATGCGCGATTGTCGCGTTGGGGGCCCAAACGAAAGGCGTCTGTCATGAACAAGCTCATTATCGGCGGCGCCGTGGCGCTCGCACTTTCTTCGACCCATCTGTCCGCAGCTCCGGTCCACGCATTCGGAGACCTTTCCGGCATCGGCCCGGCCTCCACCGAGCAGATCTGGCTCGCCAAGGGCAACGGCAACAACGGCAAGGGCAATGGCAACGGGGGCGGCAACAAGAAGCTGTCCAAGCAGGGCCAAGGCAACGGCGGAAAAGGGAACGGCAACACCCAGACCGGCAAGGGCAATGGCAAGGCGAAGGCGGACAAGGGTCCCGATCATGCCAGCAACGGGAACGGCAACGGCAATCCCGGCAAGGGCAACGGGAAAGCAAATGCCGGCAACGGCGGCGGCAAACCCGAGCATGCAGGCGGGCCAAAGTCCAAGGCGGACGGCAACGGTCCCGAGCACGTCTCGAAGGGCAATGGCAACCGCGGCAAGGACCGCAAGGCCTTCACCAAGGACGAACGCGAGACCGTGGTGAGCCGACTTGTCTCGACCCCGGCGCCCGCGGGGCGCGATATGGCGCGGGTGCTTGGCGCAACGGCCCTCGCCCTCGCGACGCCGCAGCTGGTGGTCGGCGACGTGCCCGAAGATGAGCTGATTACATATCGCAACTGCCCGCCGGGCCTTGCCAAGAAGGATCCGCCCTGCGTACCGCCGGGTCTCGCCCGCGACGGCATGAGCTACGACGACTGGGCGTCCTACGATCGCGACGATTATGACGAGCTGTGGCGCGAGCGTCGTGGCGAATGGCTCGGCTCGGATTTCGACGTCGATCCCGACCCGGACTACCTGCTGCTGCAATCGGACGAGATCGCGCGGCTCTTCGACCTCGATCCGGCGCCGCGTGGTCAGCGCTACGGGCTGATCGACGGCATGCCGGTGCTGCTCGATGACGACGACTACCGCTCGCTGCTTCTGGTCAACCTCATGGCGCGGGTGGCGGATCTGTCGGACAGCGTTCCGATTGCCCCGACGGCGGCGCTTACGCAGGACGAGCTGAGGAACCTCTATCGCCTGCCACGGCTGCAGGACGGCGACAATTACGCCGTGCTGAACGGGCAGATCGTGCAGCTCGACGACTCGGAATACGAGCTGCTGCAGATGCTCCGCATCGCGCGGGCGGTGCTGTAGGCCCCCCGAACGCACTGGACCTGGGCAAAAGCGAAAGCTCCGGCCAATGCCGGAGCTTTCGCGTAGTCTGGACCCCGGTACCCCCGCCGAACCCGTGCCTGGAAGACACGCGCATCGGACACGGACGTCAGTCCGTCGACCAGAGCGCCAGCTTGCGGTCGATGGTCTTGCGCGAGACGCCGAGTCGGCGGGCGGCCTCGGCGCGGTTGCCCTTGCACTCGTCCAGCATGTGCATGATGTGGCGCTGCACCACGAAATCGAGGCTCTCGATCGCCTGCGCGCCGGTCACCGTGCCCGTGCCCGCGAATTCCTCGGGGAACTCGCCTAGGATGACCGAGCGCTCGATCATGTTCTTCAGCTCGCGCACGTTGCCCGGCCAGTCGTAGCTGCGCAACTTGAGCAGCGTCACCTCGTTGAGTTCGAGCCCCGGCAGGCACAGCGAGGCCTGGAACTGCGACAGGAACAGCGCCGCGAGCTCGACCGTGTCCTCGGCCCGGTCCTTGAGCGCGGGCATCTCGATCTGCATGACGTTGATGCGGTGATAGAGGTCGGCGCGGAACTTGCCCTCGGCCACCGCCTTCGGCAGGTCGGCATTGGTCGCGAAGAGGAAGCGCAGGTCGAGCGGGATCTCGCGCTCGGCGCCCTCGGGGCGCAGTCGCTGGTCCTCGAGCACCCGCAGGAGCGCCGATTGCAGCGTCTCGGGCATCTGCACCACCTCGTCGAGGAAGAGCGTGCCGCCGTCGGCAAGCAACAGCAGGCCCGGGGTCAGCCGCTCGCGGCCCTCGACGGTGCCGAAAAGCTCGGGGACGATGCGGTCGGGTGCGATGGCAGCGCAGTTGACCGCCACGAATGGCTTGTCGCGGCGCGCCGAGAGCCGGTGCAGGTGGCGCGCGGCCAGCTCCTTGCCGGTGCCGCTGGCGCCGGTCAGCAGCACTGGGGTCGGCAGCGGCGCGAGCTTCTCGAGCATGGCGCGCACCGCCAGCATCGCCGGCGACTTGCCGAGGAGCTTGCCCGCCATGCTGCCGCCCGCGTGCAGCTCGTGGCGCAAGAGCGTGTTGTCGCGGCGCAGGAAGCGGCGGTCGAGCGCGCGCGCCACGGCCCCGAGGATCTGGTTGGCGCGGAACGGCTTCAGGACGAAATCGCTCACCCCGATCCGCAGCGCCGCGATGGCGGTGTCGAGATCGGCGTAGGCGGTGATCAGGATGGTCTCGGCGAACAGCCCCTTGCGGTACTGCTCCTCGAGCCAGTCGAGACCGGTGCGGCCCGGCATGATGTTGTCGACGATGACGAGGTCGTAATGGCCGTCGTCGAGTTTCTTCGACGCCTCGCCGGGCGAGCCCGCCTGCTCGACGCGCTTGACCCGCGACCCGAGGATCTTGGTGAGGAAGTTGCGCATCCCCGGCTCGTCGTCCACGACGAGGATCGAGGCCCCGCGCAGCTTGCCGCCGTAGTCATCCTTGTCGGTCATGCCGTCACCGGCCCCTTCCGGTCAGTCCAGCCGGACGTTCGGGCTCGAGAACACGTCCTGAGACGAGAAGTCGAGCATGTGGAGCCCGTAATAGGCCCCCACGCCGATGATGATGATTGCGGCAAAGCCGCTGAGCATGGCTTTCATCAGTAGCACCCTTTCGAGGGGAGATAGGTATCGGGAGGCGAAGCGGAAGGGCCCCGAGGGGCCCTCGCCGCCCTATTCGGCCGGGGTGCGGATCTTGCCCGGCTTTTCCTCCTCGAGGTGTTCGAGCCAGAGCGAGTGGTGCTGGTGCGCCCAGTTGCGGTCGACCAGCCCCGAGCCCATGGCGTCATAGGCGCCTTCCATGCCCAGCGTGCCGATGTAGATGTGGCCGAGGATCACGGCCATCATCAGGAAGGCCACGATGGCGTGCCAGAGCTGCGCGAACTGCATCTCTTCCTGCGGCGCAAGTGTCACCGGCAGAGGATCGAAGCCGAACCAGCCCGGGACGCCGATGTTGTTGATGACCTCGAAGGTGTGCGCGAAGAGCGGCATCTGGAAGGGGAAGAGCAGCGACAGGCCCGAGACCGACACCGAGGCGCCGAGCACGATCACCGACCAGAAGATGATCTTCTGACCCGCGTTGAACTTCTTGGCGGGCGGGTGCTTGTCGCCGATGATGCCACCGGCCTGCGCGAACCAGGTGATGTCGGTGCGGTCCGGGATGTTGTGCCAGATCCACATCACGAAGACGATGATCAGCGCGATCATGAAGGCCCAGCTGACGTTGTCGTGGATGAACTTCGAACCGGTGAGCAGCACCGAGTTGACCTCGTGCCCGAAAGCCGGGATCAGGTACTTGCGGCCGAAGAGGCTGAAGAGCCCGGTGAAGCCCAGCAGCAGGAACGAGCCGGCAAGCACCCAGTGCGCCATGCGCTCGATGAACTTGAAGCGCAGCACCAGCGTGCCGTCCTTGCCGCCGTCGATGCGGATGCGGCCGCGGATCAGGAAGAACACCGCGAGCACCGCGATGGTGCCGAGCAGCAGCCAGCCGCCGTAGGTGCGCAGCTCGTTCTTGCGCAGGTTTTCCCACCACATGCCGCCGGTCTGCACCAGCACGTCGCCGTTGGGGTTGAGCGTGGTGTTGCGGATGTCGGCGTCGTTGAAGCGGATCTGGCGCCAGATGTCGGCATCCGAGGCGCCGCCGAGCGGACCCATGCCGGGCGCGTTCAGCGCGTCGCCGCCAAGATCCTCGCTGCGGATCGGGTTGGCGGGCTCTTCACCGCGCTGGCGGGCAAGGATGTCCTCGAGCGTCTGGCGCCCGGTGGCGGTGGCGGACCCGTCGTCGACGCTGGTGCCCGCGATGGGGTCGGGCGCGGTCGGGTCGGTCTGCGCGGCCGCCGGGAAGGGCAGCGCCAGCAGGGTCAGGGTGAGTAGTGCCATCAGATGGCGGAGCATGGGGGGTCTCCCTGGCATGTCGGTCAGGGCCGCGCGGTCCCGGTCCGGCAGAACGCGGTGCGGCAGGTCTCTCGGGGGCGGAATACTCCCGCCATTGTCAGTCACGTCACGCGGCGGGGACCGCGCGGGAAGCAAGGCGACCGGGCGGGAGATCCCGCCCGGTCCGATCCGTCAGATCAGGGTGCCTTCTTCTCGTAGGCGGTGCCCCAGCCCCAGGCGCCCGAGCCGAAGCCGCGGGCCACCACGCGCTCGCGGTAGATCGACGACACCATGTCGCCGTCCCCCGCCAGCAGGGCCTTGGTCGAGCACATCTCGGCGCAGATCGGCAGCTTGCCTTCCGCGATCCGGTTCCGCCCGTACTTGCGGAACTCGGCTTCCGAGCCGTTCTCTTCGGGGCCGCCGTTGCAGAAGGTACACTTGTCCATCTTGCCGCGGCTGCCGAAATTGCCCGCCTGCGGGTACTGCGGCGCGCCGAAGGGGCAGGCGTAGAAGCAGTAACCGCAGCCGATGCACAGGTCCTTGGAGTGCAGGACCACGCCTTCGTCGGTCTGGTAGAAGCAGTCCACCGGGCAGACCGCCATGCAGGGTGCATCCGAGCAGTGCATGCAGGCGACCGAGATCGATCGTTCGCCGGGCTTGCCGTCCTCGATGGTCACCACGCGGCGGCGGTTGATGCCCCACGGAACCTCGTGCTCGTTCTTGCAGGCGGTGACGCAGGCGTTGCACTCGATGCAGCGTTCCGCGTCGCAGAGAAATTTAGCGCGTGCCATGTGTATCTCTCCTTACGCCGGCATGATCTTGCAGAGGGTGGCCTTGGTTTCCTGCATCATGGTCACCGAGTCATAGCCGTAGGTCTGCGCCGTGTTGGTGCTTTCGCCCAGCACGATCGGGTCGGCCCCGTCGGGGTACTTGGACCGCAGGTCCTTGCCCTCCATGTAGCCGCCGAAGTGGAAGGGCATGAAGGCAACGCCCTCGCCCACCCGCTCGGTGACCATGGCCATCACGCGGACGCGCCCGCCTTCCGGACCTTCGACCCAGCACTGGGCCCCGTCACGCACACCGAGGTTGTTGGCGTCGCGCGGGTTGATCTCGATGAACATGTTCTGCTGAAGCTCGGCCAGCCAGGGGTTGGACCGGGTTTCATCGCCGCCACCTTCGTATTCGACCAGACGGCCGGAGGTGAGAATGATCGGGTAGTCCTTCGAGAAGTCGTTCTTCTGGATCGACGCATAAAGCGTCGGCACCCGCCAGAACGTGCGGTCGTCGTAGGTGGGGTAGTCCTGCACGAGGTCGCGCCGGTTGGTGTAGAGCGGCTCGCGGTGGACGGGCACGGGGTCCGGGAAGGTCCAGACCACGCAGCGCGCCTTGGCGTTGCCGTAGGGGGCGCAGCCATGGGCGATGGCAACGCGCTGGATGCCGCCCGACAGGTCGGTCTTCCAGTTGACGCCGCCGATCTGCTCGGCCCAGTCCGACGGGTATGGCCCGGTCTGGGATTGCTCGCCGAGGTCGGTGTCGGTTTCCGGACGCGCGTCGATGTAACCGGCGACATATTCGATCATCCGCCGCTCGTAGGGCGTCAGGTCGCCGTCCCAGCCAAGATCGATAAGCATCTGCATGGTGAACTCGGGGTACCCGTCCTGGATCTCCGAGCCGACCGGGTAGGAGCCGTCGGCCAGCAGGTTGTCGCCATCCCGCTCGACGCCGAAGCGCGCCCGGAACGGCAGGCCGCCCTCGGCCACCGGCAGCGACTGGTCGTAGAGGTTCGCCGAGCCCGGGTGGTTCATGTCGGCGGTGCCCCAGCAGGGCCACGGCATGCCGTAGAAGTCACCGTCGGCGGGCCCGCCATTGGCGCGCAGCGTCGTCTTGTCGAAGGTGTGCTGGTTCTCCATGTGCAGCTTGAGCCGCTCCGGGCTCTGCCCGGTGTAGCCGATGGTCCACATGCCCCGGTTGAACTCGCGGGTGATGCTCTCGATGCTGGGAGTCTCGTCGTCCTCCATCTCGATGTTGCGCAGCATCCGGTCGGCGAAACCGAACTTCTTCGCGAACTTCGTCATGATGATGTGGTCGGGAAGCGACTCGAACAGCGGCGCCACCACCTGCTCGCGCCATTGCAGCGAACGGTTGGAGGCGGTCACCGACCCGCGCGTCTCGAACTGGGTCGAGGCGGGCAGCAGGTAGACGCCGTCGGTGCGGTCGTTCATCACCGCCGAGACCGTCGGGAACGGGTCCACCACGACCAGCAGGTCGAGCTTTTCCATCGCCGTCTTCATCTCTTTCAGCCGGGTCTGCGAGTTGGGCGCGTGGCCCCAGAACACCATGGCCCGGGTGTTGTCCGGCTGCTCGATGTTCTCCTTGGCTTCGAGGACGCCGTCGATCCAGCGCGAGACGGTGATGCCCGAAAGGCCCATCATCTCCTTGTCCTTGCCGTCCTTACCCTTCATCGTGGCAAAGCGGCCCTTGAGCCAGTCGAGATCCTCGCCCCAGACGCGGGCCCAGTGGGCCCAGGCCCCGGCGGTCAGGCCGTAGTAGCCCGGCAGCGTGTCGGCGAGAACGCCAAGATCGGTCGCCCCCTGCACGTTGTCGTGGCCGCGGAAGATGTTGGTGCCGCCGCCCGCGACACCCATGTTCCCCAGCGCGAGCTGGAGGATGCAGTAGGCGCGGGTGTTGTTGTTGCCGTTGGTGTGCTGGGTGCCGCCCATGCACCAGATCAGGGTGCCGGGACGGTTGTTGGCCAGCGTGCGTGCCACGCGGGCCACCTGACTTTCCGGCACGCCGGTGACGCGCTCGACCTCATCGGGGGTCCAGCGGGCGACCTCGGTCCGGATCTCGTCCATCCCCCAGACGCGGGTGCGCAGGAATTCCTGGTCTTCCCAGCCGTTCTCGAAGATGTGCCACAGGATGCCCCAGACCAGCGCCACGTCCGAGCCCGGACGGAACCGCACGTATTCGTCCGCGTGGGCGGCGGTGCGGGTGAAGCGCGGGTCGCAGACGATCAGCGGAGCGTTGTTCTGCTCCTTCGCCTTCAGCACGTGCTGCAGCGAGACCGGGTGCGCCTCGGCCGGGTTGCCGCCGATGATGAAGATCGAGCGGCTGTTGTGGATGTCGTTGTAGCTGTTGGTCATGGCGCCGTAGCCCCATGTGTTCGCAACGCCCGCAACGGTGGTCGAGTGACAGATCCGCGCCTGGTGGTCGACGTTGTTCGTGCCCCAGTAGGCGGCGAACTTGCGGAACAGGTAGGCCTGTTCGTTGGAGTGCTTCGCCGATCCCAGCCAGTAGACGGAATCCGGGCCGCTCTCCTCGCGGATCTTCAGCATCTGGTCGCCGATCTCGTCGATCGCCTGCTCCCAGCTGATGCGCTGCCATTCGCCCCCGACCTTCTTCATCGGGTACTTCAGGCGGCGCTCGCCGTGGGCGTGCTCGCGGACCGATGCGCCCTTGGCGCAGTGCGAGCCGAGGTTGAACGGGCTGTCCCAGCCGGGCTCCTGCCCGATCCAGACGCCGTCCTGCACCTCGGCGATGACCGTGCAGCCCACCGAGCAGTGGGTGCAGACGGACTTCTTCACCTCGATGGTGCCGCCGGTTGCGGCGGTGGCCGCGTTTGCCTGTTTCACGGTGCCGCCTGTCGCGGCAATGGCGGCAAGGCCGCCGATGGCCAGCCCGGAGCCGCGCAGGAACGCGCGGCGGTCGACCGAGGCATTGGCCACGTCAGACAGGATACTTGTCCGCTGGGGGCGTCTCGCAACCCCGTTGGTCTTTTTCCTCAACATGGTTTTCACTCCCTGAGCACAGGAACTGGGCCCTGCGCCGTGGTGGCTATCGTTTGGCGATCACAGTCGGGCGTTTCGCAACCAGTCGTATCTCGCCGGGTCGTCTCGGGTCCGGAGGCCGGGCCGTCTGTCGTCTCGTGGCCCGCGGCAACCGCGGGCGGGCCGCCTCAGAACCGTGCGGCGGCGTAGTAGGCGCGTGTATGGGCCGTGTCCTGCATCTTGTCCGAGGACAGATCGGGCTCGGCCGGGGCCGCGTTGGCCTCGGATCCCGCGGTCGCGACGGCCACGGCCGCCGCCGGCGCCACGGTGCCGGCCAGTTTGAGGAAATCGCGGCGGCTGCTGCCTTCGGTCTTTCCGGTCATGAGAGTCCTCCCTTGCTGGTTGCTCCCGGTGAATGGCGCCAAGGCGCCCCTTATGCGCGCGGCGATCAACCCGCGCTCATGCGAAATGCCTCGGACTCGATGGCCATGAAGCAGCGGCCCACGGTGCCCACGGGCACGTAGAAGACCGAGTTCTTGGCGCCCTCGAGGTCGGCAAAGAAGTGACCGGCCCACGGTGCGATGTGCCGGTTGAAGAAGTCGCGCTGCTGGCCGAGCGTCGCGGGCGTGCCGAAGCGGCCCACGATCATCGCGCCCATCATCTCCATCAGCGAGGCGATGTTGTCCTCGGGCTCGAAGACGTTGTCGGCCCGCGAAAGGCCGCGCGCCGTCATATCCTGCCGCAGCGCCGCGAGCGGCTTCTCGTTGAGAAAACCCGTCAGGTAGTAGCTGGCATAGGGCAGCAGCTCGCCGCGCCCGAGGCCGATGAAGAGGCGGTTGAACTCGCTCTGGACGGTGGCGGGCTTGGTCAGCCGCGCGAGCTTGGAGAGCGTGGTGATCCCCTGCCCCAGCTCGCTGTCGTCGCCCTGAAGCCCGGCGGTCTGGTCAAGCAGCATCCGGTCGGGCGGGTTGCTGAGCAGCAGCCCGAGGAAATTGTAGAGATCCGCGCGCAGGCGGTCTTCCTCGGCGACCCGGACGGTCTGTGCGGTCTCGGTCATGCGGGGCGTCCTTCGTCGAACTGGAATTGCATCCGCCGGAACCGGGGCGGAAGGATGTCGGCGGCGGGCTCGTCCTCGACCGCGTCGGCGGGCGGGACCGGCTCAGCCATGGTCATCTGCGTCGGAGGCTCGGGCAGCGGTGCGGGTGCGTCAGTGGCGAGCTCGACCTCGGGCTCTGCTTCCGCCACTTCGGGTATCTTCTCGGCGACCTCCTGCACGCGCTCAGCGAACCCACGGCCGACCTGGTAGAGGGTCTGCATCCCCTCCTTCACCACGGCGGCGTCGGTGAAATCGTCCTCGTAGTCGTTGAGCCCGTCGAGGCAGGCGAGCACCGGGTTCGAGCGCCACAGCGTGCGCAGCGCCCGTCGTTTGAGCCGCTGCGGCAGCTGCGACGCGAGGAAGCGCTGAAGCTCCTCACCGCCGACGAGGCTTTCCGGCTCGGGCAGGCCCAGCTCGGCCAGCAGCTCTTCGTCGCTGCGCGCCTCGAGCTCGGCTTCGGTCTTCGCGGCATCGGCGGCGGCGACCGCCTCGGCCTCGGCGCGTTCCTCCGCGGCGACCGCCTCGCGGCGGCGGGACCAGAAGCCGCTCATTGCATCCGCCTCCGTTGCAGCGCGGGCGAGGCGTAGACGTCCCCTACCCCGCCGATGCGCGGATCGCCGATGCCGTCCTCGACCTTGTCGACCCGCTCGCGGTGCCGGCGGCGCTTCACGAATTCCTCGTCCTCGTGGAAGAGCTCGACGAAGTCGCGCACCCAGGCCTCGATGCCCGGGGTCATGGCGACCTTCTCGACCAGCTCCTCGCCGGTGTCGCAGTAATCCTGCGCCTCGTAGGGCGAGGCGGTGACGAGCAGGATCTCGAAGGGCGTGTCGGGCGTGCCGGGCATCTGGCGCATGATCACGTAGAGACAAGGCACCTGCGCGCCGAGCCCGTGGACATAGGCCTCGGTCTCGGCCCCGAAGAGCTCGAGCGTCGCGGTCCCGGCGTGGAACTCGACCACGTCGCCCTCGCGCCGCAGCTCGCGCCAATGCGCGTCGCCGGCGCCCGGCAGGATCGACGTCGCCTTCCAGGCATACTTCGCCCAGCGGGTCACCCCCGGCTGCCGTTTGACAACGACACCGATCGGCATGGACCGATAAGGTTTCTGTTCCTGGGTCACGGGGCCTCCTGCGTGAGGGCCCAAGATGGAGCTTTCGGCTGAATCGCGAAAGGGGGATCCTTGATCTGTCGGTAAAATCTCCGCGCGGTCGGCCTTTCTGGCCAGCCCGGCCCGGCCACTTTCGGCGAAAGGGACATTTTGTCCATCTTGACTGTTTTGCTCTGGTTTCGGCGACAAATCGCTTACCCTGCGGAACCCGGCGAATCACCTGCGCCGATTGGCCTTCAGCGTCTGCCGAAGACCCTTGAAATCCGGTTGAAGCCGTGCCCATTCGGACGCTAGCCTTTCGGCGCACCAGCGCCGGACCGGGCCCGAAACGGGCCCCAGCCAATGGGGGAAATCATGCCCAAGACATTGATAACATGCGATTGTCTGGGAAGCCAGACGATCGACGCCGAGGCCCTCTCCAAGGCCACCGGACACGCGGTCGCCCCCCCCTGTTCGGCGCTCTGCACCACCCAGATCGCCCGAGCGGCCACCGCCATGACCGGCCCGGACGCGGCGGACACGATTATTTGCTGCACCCAGGAGGCCCGTACCTTCGAGGCGCTGGCCGAGGAACTCGACGTCGCCCCCCCTGCCCTGCTCGACCTGCGCGACCGCGCCGGATGGTCCGCCGATCCCGCCCCGAAACTGGCCAAAATGTCCGCCCTCGCCGCCGAGGCCGCCCTGCCCGCCCCCGCCGGCCGGATGCTTGACGTGATCTCCGAGGGGCTGTGCCTCGTGCTCGGGTCCACCGAGGTAGCGCTTGCCGCCGCCGAGCAGCTCAAGGACCATCTGGGGGTGACGGTGCTGCTGGAGGATGCCACCGAGATCCCCGACACCCGCGCCTATGACGTGGTGGTGGGCCGCCTGCGCCGCGCGTCCGGCGCGCTGGGGCAGTTCGAGGTGGTCATCGACGCGCTGCAGCAGGTCGTGCCCGGCGGGCGCGGCGGCTTTGCCCTGACCGAGCCGCAGGACGGCGGGCGCAGCCAGTGCGACATCGTCCTCGACCTGCGCGGCGGACAGCCGCTCTTCCCCGCCCACGAGAAACGCGAGGGCTACCTGCGGGCCGATCCGACCCACGCCCCCGCCGTGGGCGCCGCGATCCTCGCCGCCTCGCACCTCGTCGGTACCTTCGAGAAGCCGCTCTACATCCGCGCCGAGCCGCTGCTCTGCGCCCATTCCCGCGCCGGGCAGACCGGCTGCACCCGCTGTCTCGATCTCTGCCCCACCGGCGCCATCCTGCCCGACGGCGATCACGTCACCATCGACCCGATGATCTGCGCCGGATGCGGCGCCTGTTCCGCCGCCTGCCCCTCGGGCGCGGTGAGCTACGACGCGCCGCCGGTGGACCTGACGATGCGCCGGGTGCAGACCCTTGCCAAGGCGTTCCTCGACGCCGGGGGCCACGCCCCGCGCCTGCTGGTACACGATGCCCATGGCGCCGAGATGGTGCGGCTCTCGGCCCGCCACGGCCGCGGCCTGCCCGCCGACGTGATCCCGCTCGAGCTGCCCGCTATCGGGGCCTTCGGTCATGCCGAGGCGCTGGCCGCGCTGGCCGCCGGCTTCGCCTCGGTCACGCTGCTGCCCGGACCCGGAGCGGACCGCGACGCGGTTGCCGCGCAGGTGGCGCTGGCCTCAGCCATCGCGGGCGAAAGCCGCATCGCCGTGCTCGACACGCCCGACCCCGACGCCATGTCCGACACGCTCTACGGCGGAGAGTCCCCTGCCCCGCTGGCAAGCCCCGTGCGCCCGATGGGCACCCGCCGCCAGATCGCCCGTCAGGCGGCCCGCGCGCTGCATCCCGAGGGCGGCATCCTGCCCCTTCCCGCAGGCGCGCCCTACGGCGCCGTGCTGGTCGACACCGGCGCCTGCACGCTCTGCCTCTCCTGCGTCTCGCTCTGCCCCTCGGGGGCGCTTGGCGACAACCCGGACCTGCCGCAGCTCCGCTTCCAGGAAGACGCCTGCCTGCAATGCGGGATCTGCGCCACGGTCTGCCCCGAGGACGCGATCACACTCGACCCGAGATTCAACCTTAACGAGAGTGCGCTTTCGCAGGAGATCCTGAACGAGGAAGAGCCCTTTGCCTGCATCGAATGCGGCAGCCTCTTCGGCGTGAAGTCCACCATCGACCGGATCACCGAGAAGCTGCGCGGGCATTCGATGTTCGCCGACGGTGAGCGGCTGCGCATGATCCAGATGTGCGATGACTGCCGCATCAATGCGCAGTATCACAACCAGAACAACCCGCTGACCGGGCCCGAGCGTCCGCGTCCCCGCACCACCGACGACTACCTGTCCAAGCGGCGCGACCACTGACCCGCGCCCCGAACCGGAGAGATCCCGATGAGCGACGATTTCAACATGTCGATGCGCAAGTTCCTGAAGCAGGTCGGCGTGACCTCGCAACAGGCCATCGAAGAGGCCGTGCGCAAGGCCGAGGCCAGTGGCGGCAGCTTTCCCGTCAAGGCCGTGATCACCATCCCCGAGCTTGGCCTCACCCATGAGGTCACCGGCGAGATCACCGCCCCCGACGCCGGGGACGACGCGCAAGCATGACCCCTGCCCCCCTGACCCGCGACGCGGTGCTCGTCGCGCTGAAGACCGTGGACGATCCCGTCGCCGGTGGCGACATCGTGGCGAGCGGCGTGATGCGCGCGCTCAACGTCTCGGCCGAAGGCGCCGTGCGCTTCGTGCTCGAGATCGCGCCGCGCCACGCCGAGACCTACACCGCCGTGAAGACCCGCGCCGAGGAGGTGCTGCGCGCCCTGCCCGGCGTCACCGCCGTCTCCATCGTGCTGACCGGCCACACGGAAAAGGCCCCTCCCCCGGATCTCAAGCCGCAGCGCGCGGCCGAGCCCAAGGGCCCGCAGAAGGTGCCCGGCATCGACCGGATTCTCGCCATCGCCAGCGGCAAGGGCGGTGTCGGCAAGTCCACCGTCTCGGCCAACCTCGCCGTGGCGCTGGCCCAGCAGGGCCGCCGCGTCGGGCTGCTCGATGCCGATGTCTACGGCCCCAGCCAGCCGCGGATGCTGGGCGTCTCGGGCAGACCGGCGAGCCCAGACGGCAAGACCATCCTGCCGATGCGCAACCATGGCGTCACCATGATGTCGATCGGCCTCATGACCAACGACGACCAGGCCGTGGTCTGGCGCGGGCCGATGCTCATGGGTGCGCTGCAGCAGATGCT
This sequence comes from Salipiger thiooxidans, assembly GCF_900102075.1. GTDB lineage: Bacteria > Pseudomonadota > Alphaproteobacteria > Rhodobacterales > Rhodobacteraceae > Salipiger > Salipiger thiooxidans. The sequence continues at coordinate 35,158 of NZ_FNAV01000023.1, forward strand.
GACCCAGGTGCAATGGGGTGCGCTCGACGTGCTGATCGTCGACCTGCCGCCCGGCACCGGCGACGTGCAGATGACGCTCTCGCAGAAGGCACAGGTGGACGGCGCGATCATCGTCTCGACCCCGCAGGACGTGGCGCTTCTGGACGCGCGCAAGGGCATCGACATGTTCCAGCAGCTCAAGGTGCCGCTGGTCGGCATGATCGAGAACATGAGCACGCACATCTGCTCGGCCTGCGGTCACGAGGAGCACGTCTTCGGCCATGGCGGTGTCGCCGCCGAGGCAGCCAAGCTCGGCGTGCCGCTGCTGGCCGAGATCCCGCTCGACCTGCAGATCCGCCTCGCCGCGGACGGGGGTGCGCCCATCGCGATCAGCCAGCCCGACAGCGCGCAGGCGCAGGCCTTCCACGACATCGCCCGCGCGCTCGTGGCGAAGGGTGTGGCATGAGCATCGAGGCGCTCAGCTTCCCGCCGCTGATGTACGGTGAGCCGGTCGCGGCGGATGCCTTCGACCACGCCTGCATGAAGGCGACCATGGGCTGCGATGCCGGCATGGTCGCCTATGCCACAGGGCAGAACCGGATGGAGGCCGCGCTGGTGCTTGCCCCCGAGGTGCCGCTGATGCGCGCCATGACGGTACTGCCAATCTGCGGCGTGGGGTTCCAGAACGCGCTCGGCGCGCTCGCCCCGCCCGAGGTCGCGGTGCATCTCGGCTGGGACGGCACGCTCTACCTCAACGGGGCGCGCTGCGGTGGCTTCCGCTGCCGCGCCTCCTCGCGCATTCCGCAGACGGTGCCTGACTGGCTCGTGGTGGGCTTCACCCTGCCCCTCTGGCCCGAGTCGGTCAACCCCGGCAACACCCCCGACCAGACCACGCTCTTCGGCGAAGGCTGCCCCGACGTGCACCCGCCGCAACTGGTCGAGGCCTGGGCCCGGCACACGCTGCACCACCTCAACCAGTGGGAACAGGACGGCCCCCGCGCGCTGCACGCAGAGTGGCGCGGCCTGGCGCGGGACATCGGCGAGGACGTCACCCGCGACGGTCGCAGCGGCACCTTCCTCGGCGTGGACGAGGACTTCGGCATGCTGCTGCGCGACGAGACCGGCACCACCCACCAGATCCCGCTGACCACCCTTCTGGAGCAGTCGCCATGAGCCAGGCCGCCCCCCTGCATCTCGCCCGCGCCATCCATTTCGACGAAAGCGACACCCGCGTCTTCGCGAGCCCCGCGCGCACCGGCGAATGGTGCCTCTCGGGCGGGTTCGAGTTCTCGGACTGGACCGAGGGCGATCTCGCCGGCAAGGCGCGGCAGGCGTTCTCGAACGGCTGGCTCGGGCTCGAGACCTTTGGCCGTGTGACCTTCGTTGCCGTGACCCAGATCGAGCCCGGAGAACTCGAGGCGCTGACCGCGCGCCTCGCCGAGCATTTCGTCACCTACTACGGTGCCCCATCGGCCGAGGCCGCACGACCCGTAGCCGCCGAGGAGCTCGCGCAGATGGCCGAGCTCTGCGCTGACCACGCGCCCAACACGCTGCTCACCGTCGCCCGCGAACTGACCCCCGCAGGTGTGCGCGAGGCCTACAGGGTGATCGAACCGCAGGCCGCCGAGCTCGATCTTTTCGCGGTCCATGGCTCGCTCGACGAACCGCACGATCACGACCACTAAGCCGCTTCCCCGGGAAATTGCCCATGGGCAATTATTTCCCACGGGCAATTTCACCAATGCAAAGGGCCGCGCATTCATCTGCGCGGCCCTTGTCGTTTCAGCCCCTTGCGGGCTGGATCAGTTGGCGTTCTCGCCCGCGTTGAAGACGAAAAGCTGCTCGCCCGCGATCTCGTAGCTGTTGATAAGCTCCTTGGCGCGGTCCGACACCAGCCATGCCTCGAGCTTGTCGACCAGCTCGGTCTGAACGTGCTCGTGCTTCTCGGGGTTCACCGGGATGTAGGCGTACTGGTTGAAGAGCACCGGGTCACCCGCGAACAGCAGTCCGAGGTCCGCCTTGTTGCCAAAGTTCAGCCAGCTCGCGCGGTCCGAAAGAATGTAAGCGTTCATGCCAGCGGCGGTGTTGAGCGCGGCGCCCATGCCCTGGCCAACGGCATTGTACCAGTCACCGAACCCCTCGACATCGAGCCCGGCGTCCTTCCAGAGCGCCAGCTCCATCTTGTGGGTGCCGCTGTCATCGCCACGGCTCACGAAGGCAGACTCCGTGCTGGCGATGTCCTGCAGGGCCTCGACGGCGGTCTCGTCGTCGGCGATGCCCGCGGGGTCGTCGGAAGGCCCGATGAGGACGAAATCGTTGTACATGATCTCGGTGCGGTGGGTGCCGTAGCCACCCTCGATGAAGGCCTCTTCGGCGGGACGCGAGTGCACGAGGATCGCGTCGACGTCGCCGGACTCACCCAGCTTGATGGCCTGGCCGGTGCCGACGACCAGAAGCTGGACCTCGAGCCCAAGGTCCTTCTGGATCTCGGGCAGCAGCACCTCGGCGAGACCGGAGTTATTGAAGGAGGTCGTGACGGCCATCTTCATCACGTCCTGTGCCTGCGCGGCACCTGCGACCGCGACCAGCGCGGCGCTCAGAAACAGTTGCTTCATCATTCGACGATATCTCCCTTCAGAAATGCCCGTGCCTGCGGCGTATCGGGCGCCGTAAAAAACGTGGATGCGGGGCCGCTCTCGTGGATTCGCCCCTGCAGCAGAAACAGAACTTCGTCGGCAAGGCGCCGGGCCTGACCCATGTTGTGGGTCGACATGACCAGCCGGGTGCCCCGGTCGCGAGCGGCCAGCAGGATCTCCTCGATCTCGCGCATGGCGCGCCCATCGAGCGAGGCGCAGGGCTCATCGAGGAACAGCACGTCCGGCTCGATGATCAGCGCACGGGCCAGCGCGAGCTTCTGCTGCTCACCGCCCGACAGGACCGGCGCGTAGCGGTTCAGCACCTCGCCAAGACCGACACGCCGGGCCCAGTCTGCCGCGCGCGCCTGCGCCTCCTTGCGGGCCACGCCGCGGATCTGCAGCGGATAGGCGATGTTCTCGGCCACGGTGCGGCGCAGCATCACGGGGCGCTGGAACACGAAGGCCTGCGCGTGGCGCGCATCCTCGAGCGGACAGGCCCAGTCGATGCGCCCCGCGGCAAGCCGTTCGGTCCCGTGCAGGAGGCTGAGGAGGCTGGTTTTCCCGGCGCCGTTCGGACCGATCACCACGGTGATGCCGGCGCCCTCGATGCGCAGGTCGACGGGCCCCACGATCGTGCGGCTGCGACGACGCCCGACGGCACCTTCAACGGCGAGGGGAAGAAGACGGCTCACCAGCGATCTCCGCGCTCGGTGCGGCTCAGCCAGTGGATCGACAGGTTCACCACGACGGCGATGCCGATCAGCACGAAGCCGAGCGCCAGTGCAAGGCCGAAGTCACCCTTGCCGGTCTCGAGCGCGATGGCCGTGGTCAGCACCCGCGTCGCGTGGTCGATGTTGCCGCCGACGATCATGATCGCGCCGACCTCGCCGATGGCGCGGCCAAAGCCCGCCAGCGAGGCGGTCAGCAGCGCGCGCCGGGAATCCCAGAGCAACGTCCGGATCTTCTGCCATTGCGTCACGTTCATCGAGATCAGCAGGTCATGGTACTCGGCCCAGAGTTCGCGCAACGACTGGTGCGCGACCGAGGCGATCAGCGGCACGATGATGATGGTCTGCGCGACGATCATAGCCGTTGGCGTGAACAGCAGCCCCAGCACCCCGAGCGGCCCCGAGCGCGACAGGACCACGTAGACGACAAGTCCCACGACCACCGGCGGCAGGCCCATGAGCGCGTTCAGGATCGCGATGATCCAGCGGCGCCAGCGGAAGCGTTTCACCGCGAGAAGCGCCGCGAGGGGCAGGGCGATGACTGAGGCCACGAGCAGGGCAGAGAGCGTCACCCTGAGCGAGCGAAAGGCGATTTCGGCCAGTTCAGGGTCGAAAGTGACCACCAGCCAGAAGGCCTGAGAAAACCCGCTCCACAGATCGACCATCGGTCGATGTTCCTCCCTCGTCCCGCGCGAGGCGCGGTTTCGTGCCAAATTCGGTGGCACAGTGTCAGGATCGCCGTTGGCGTGCCAGTCCCGCGCACCGGAATTCCGTGCTGCGGGCCAAACTGTCCAGAATTTCGTGAGTTGTCCCACAGTCATGGACAAAATGTCCGTGAGGCCGGGGAGGGGCCGGAATTGCCCGTGGGCAATTCCCGAGGAGCAGGGGACTCAGCCCTCTGACCGGCTGTCCAGATAGGCCGCGAAGGCCTCTTCCAGCGCCTCGCGCGGGAGCGTGTCGTCGAAGCTCATGGTCACCTTACCGGCCTTGGTCTGGACCCGCAGCCCGGCACCGAAGACGGCCTTTTCGACGGGCACCGCGGGCTCGGCCGGCCGGGCCGCGCGGGTGAGACGCCGCATGACGCTCGCCGCATCGACGAAGCTGCCGCGCCCCTCGCGGGCGGCCTGCTGTTCGCGCCCGATGGCGGCGGCCTCGGCCATGATCGCGGCGCTGCTCTCGGCGGCGCCCAGCAGGGGTTTCAGCTCGCGCGCGTTGCGCTCGCGGATCTCGCGGACATTGGAGAAGGCGGCGATGACCACGTCCGGCAGCTTGGCGAGCTGCAGGTAGCGCGAGAGCCAGGGCTGGCTGACCTCGAGCCGCTCGGCCATGGCCTTCTGACGCCCGCCGTAATAGCGCGCGACGGCGTCGGCGTAGTCGATTGCCCGCTCGTAATCCGAGATGTCCTCGCGGTCGCGGTTCTCGATGTCGGCGAGACGGAAGGCCTCTTCGTCGGTGAGATCGCGGACCTCGATCAGGTAGCGGAACTGCGGGTAATTGTTGGCGCGCAGCCAGCTCACCGCGAAATGGCGACGCGCGCCGCAGATCACCTCGTAGTCGAACCCGGGCTCGGCCGAAGGCCGGACGATGGCGGGAAACTCCTGCTTGCCTTGCGCACGGATGCCGTCGATCAGGTCGCGGCAGCTGTCCTCGGTCAACAGCGAGTATTCCCGGTTGTGCCGCTCCCACATGCGGCAGCGGGCCGGGTCGACCCAACGCAGGGTCTTTTCCTCGATCTCGCCCGAGAGCCGCTCGCTGATCGTGGTCGAGCGCTTGAGGAAACGGGCGCTGCCCGCGTCATGGTCGGAGACGGGTTTCGGCGCCGCCGGGGCAGAGGGCTCGTCGAGCCCGCTCAGGACGTCGTCGAAGATCGCGTCGTGTTTGCCGTGCTTGCGGGTCATAGCAGTCCCTCCTTGCGCAGTTGCGCGTGATGACTGGGCCAGGTCTTGCGGATGAGGATCTCGATCTCGCGCCCGACCGCGTCGAGATAGGCCCGGCAGCGCTTGTGGGTGTCGGTGCGCGTGGCGGCGCCTGTGAGCTCGTAGACCGTGCTGAGGTTCGCCGTCGCGTTGTCGATCTCGGCGCTGTCCTTGAGCACGGCCTGCAGCATGTCCATCGGGAACACCGCGTCCATCATCCGCTTGATCGCCACATGCGCCGACTTGCTGTCGTTCATCTTGGTCGCGAGGATCTTGACGAAGGCGTAGTCACGGGGACCACCGGCGCGGGCGAGTTCGTTCAGCGTGGCGCCGAGCATCTTGAGGAAATGCGCCGTCGAGCCGAAGTCGATGTTGTTGGGCGGGGCCGGGATCACCAGTGCCTCGGCCGCGCGCAGCACCGAGAGCGACAGCATCCCCAGCGCGGGCGGCGGATCGAGCAGGATGACGTCGAACCGGTCCTTGATCGTCTCTATTCCAGTCCGAAGCCGGTCGAGCACGAATGTCTGCTCGCGTGCCATGCGGGCGGCGAACTCGTATTCCGCGTCGTAGAGACCGAGGTTTGCGGGGATCAGCGCGACGTTCGGCCAGTAGGTCGAGCGCAGCGCGTAAGAGAGGTCGGGCGGGCCGCCGTGGCGGAAGAACGGATAGAGCGTGTCCTCTTCCTCGTCGACATCCACGTCCGGGTTCAGCCCGAAGATCGAGGTGGTCGAGGCCTGGCTGTCGCAGTCGATGACGCAGACCCGATAGCCCTTGAGCGCCAGGTACTGCGCAAGGTGGCAGACGGTGGTGGATTTGCCCACGCCGCCTTTGAAGTTCTGGATCGCGAGGACCATCGCGGGATCCGAGGGCGCGCGGTAGGGTAGGGTGCCGAACACCTGCCGCATCCGGTTCACGTCGGCGAGGCTGTAGCCGGTGCGCCGCCCGGTCTGCGGGTCCTTCTCGGGCTCGGGCAGGCGCCCGTCGGCTTCGGCATCCCGTATCAGCTTTTCACTGCGGCCCACCATCTCGGCGGCGCGGCGCACGTTGAACTGGAGATCCAGTGATTTCTGGTTGCCCGGGGCGTAGAGCCTGTCGCGCAGCCGGTTGATGACGGTCGATGCCCGGGTCGCGAGACGATCGAGTTCGTCGAGGGACACCGTGGGAAGGGCGGACTGCTCCATTTCATCCTCTTCTTGGGACTGGGTCGAAGGCGAGGGACCTGCGTGTTCGCTCGAATCATGGCCCGTCCGGCCTCTGCGCTCAAGTGCGAATAATTCGGGGATCTGGCCGAAAAAGCGGAAATCTCGGGTCGGGGGTCGGATGATCGGAAACCATGTGCTCAAGATCGTGTTTCCGATCTTTTCTCAGCCGATTCAACCAATCTTGCCCAAACTGTAAGGGTTTTGGCCGACGGAGTCCGTTTTGCCGCATCCGGAGGGGCCCGACACCCGGATTTTCCACACCCTGCCTGACCCTGCTGTTCTGGATTCTAGGTGTTCTATCTTCGTTACCGATAACCCAATGATATTGCGCGACTATTACGGGATAACCTTACATCCTGGGCTGTCTTGGCTTACCTCTCGGGATGCGAGCTCATACGTTCCGGGAGGCGAAAGCTTACGGATTGGATGGGGCCTTATTCTTACCTTTTGGGTGACTCTCGCCACCGACTCAAACCCCTTGATTTACTGCCTGTTTTTAAAGGACTTCGCGAATCGGACCAGGGCGGGGGAGGCACACAAAGCTTACGTTTCGGGTGCTGGACGGATCGGGGGGCCTCTGATAGCTTACATCGCAACGAATACAAAAGTATGAGCAGACAGGTAACGCAATGGCGCAGCGACCGGCGTCTCCGAAACCATATCGCACCATTGAGGCCCGGCCAAACGCCGAAAGCCTGATCAAGCCCGGAGAGCTGGTGGACCTCGTCGAGGTCACGCCGCTGACGCTTGCCGACCGGCGCATCTACAACCAGCTGCTCGAGAATGCGTGGGACGCCATCGACAAGCCGGTGACGCATGTGATCTCGAAATCCGACCTGCGGGGGTCGCACAATTCCAACGACCGGGTGGGCGAGACCATCGAGCGGCTGATGTCGGCCATCGTCAAGGTGCGCGTCACCCGTGATGGCGAGGACGCCATCGAGCGGGTGCAGCTTCTGGGCGGCAACATCGAGACCACGCGCCGCGACGGGCTCTTGGAATACGAGATCCCGCAGCGGCTGCGGCGGATCATCAAGGACAGCACCGTCTTCGCCCGGCTGCAGCGCGAGGTCATGTTCGCGCTCAGCTCGAAATACGCGCTGACGCTCTACGAGATGATCCAGAAGCGCGGCAACCTGCGCTACCGCAGCTCGGAGAAGTTCTCGCTCGAGGACCTGCGCGGCATCCTCGGGGTTTCGAAGGGCAAGCTGACCTCGTGGTCGAACCTCAAGCTGCGCGCCATCGACCCGGCGCTGGCCGAGGTCAACGCGCTGTCGGATTACGTGGTCGAGATTGCGCCGCTCAAGACCGGGCGGCGCGTCACCCATGTCGAGCTGCGCTGGTGGCGCAAGGACGAGGGCGGCAGCGCGCAGGTGGAGCGCGAGCTCAGCTTTTCGAAGGTCGGCCGCAAGGCGCGGATCAGCGGCAGCGAGGAAGTGGTGACCGAACCCAAGGCCCGGCCCGCATGGCTCGACGCCCGCGGACCCGCGCTCCGGACCGAGACCTACGAGACCGCGCGCCTGCGCTACCCGGGGTACGACATCTACCATGTCGAGGGCGAATGGCGCGCCTGGGCGAAGGACCGCGAAGAGGCGCGCGATCCCGACCGCGCCTTCCTCGCTTTCTTCCGCACCTTCGTCGAGAAGAACCCGCTGTGACCGGACTGCGCGACCGGGCGCGCCGCATGCTGTCCTCGGTCCGGCTGCGGTTGCTCGTCCTCGCGCTGGCGCCGCTCATCATCCTGATGCCGCTGCTGCTGCTCATCGGCATGGCGCGCTGGACCGCGGATTACGATGCGCTGCTGATCGCCAACGTCGAGAGCGACCTGCGCATCGCCGACCAGTACCTGACCCGCATGATGGAGAACGCCAGCGGCCAGCTGCAGGCCACCGCCCGCACGGTGAGGTTCGCCGAGGTGCTCGCCAGCACGTTCGAAGAGCAGCATCGCTTCTTCACCGAATCCCGCGGGTCGCTCGGCTTCGATTTTCTCTACTACCTGCCCTCTGCCGCCGCCAAGGCCCCGGGCGAGGACTGGCCTGTCATCGCGCAGGCGATGCAGGGCAAGGCCACGGCCCAGATCGACCTTATGTCCGCGGAACAGCTCGATGCACGCACGCTCGGGCTCGCCGTTCAGGCGCGGATCAACGAGCTGCCGGGCAGGGGAGAGGCAACGACGCAGGTCGAGACGCGCGGCATGGTGCTGCACGCCGCCAGCCCTGTGGTTCAGAACGGTGAACGCGTCGGCGTGCTGGTGGGGGGCGTGCTGCTCAACCGCAACCTCAAGTTCATTGACGACATCAACGAGCTCGTCTTCCTCAACCCGGTGACGGGCGGCGACCGCAAGGGCACGGTGACGGTGTTCCTTGACGACCTCCGGATCTCGACCAACGTCAGTCTCTTCGAGGGGCGCCGCGCCATCGGCACGCGCGTCTCGGAGGCGGTGCGGCATCAGGTGCTGGAGGAGGGCAAGATCTGGCTCGACCGCGCCTTCGTGGTCAACGACTGGTACATCTCCGGCTACCTGCCGCTGCATGACAGCTTCGGCGAGCGGGTCGGGATGCTCTACGTGGGCTTCCTCGAGGCGCCCTTCAACGCCGCCAAGCGTGCCGCCTATTTCTGGATGATCGGCGCCTTCGTGGCGGTTCTGCTGCTCTCCGCGCCGGTGTTCCTGTGGATGGCGCGCGGGGTCTTCACCCCGCTCGAGGCGATGACGCAGGTGATGCGGCGGGTGCGGGCCGGGGATCTGACGGCGCGCATCGGGCCGACCCGCAAGCGCGACGAGGTCGCGCAGGTGGGCGCGCATCTCAACGACCTGCTGGAGCAGGTGCAGGACCGCGACCGGCGGCTGCGGGCCTGGGCCGACGAGCTGAACGCCCGCGTCGACCAGCGCACCGCCGAGCTGCGCGAGGCCAACGACAAGCTCGAACAGGCCTTCCACCAGCTGGTCACGCGAGAGAAGCTGGCCTCGATCGGCGAGATCACCGCCGGCGTCGCGCATGAGATCAACAACCCGATCGCGGTGATTCAGGGCAATGTCGACGTGATCCGCGAGGTGCTCGGTCGCGAGGCCGAGGACGTCCGCACCGAGCTCGACCTGATTGACGACCAGGTGCGCCGGATCGACACCATCGTGGGCAAACTGCTGAAATTCTCCCGACCCGGGGACTACGGCACCTTCGCCAGCGAGGTGCCTCTCGAGCCGGTGCTGCGCGATTGCCTGGTGCTGGTCGAGCACGTGGTCACCCGCGCCCATGTCGCCGTGCGCACCGAGTTCGCCGAGGTGCCCCCGGTGCGGGTCGAGCCGGGCGAGTTGCAGCAGGTGGTGGTGAACCTGATCGTCAACGCCGTGCAGGCGATGGGTGAGGCGGGCGAGCTCTTTCTCACGCTCGGGCCCGAGACGCGCGACGGCCGTTCGGGCGCCGCGTTGCGGGTGCGCGATACCGGGCCGGGGGTGGCGGAAAGCTCGATTCACGCCGTGTTCGACCCGTTTTTCACCACCAAGCAGGGCGAGGGCACCGGGCTCGGTCTCTCGATCTCGCAGAGCCTGATCCAGCGGGCCGGGGGGCTCATTTCCGTGCGCAACGTCACCGACGAGGCGGGCATGGTCACCGGCGCGGAATTCACCGTCTGGCTGCCCGAGGCGGCGGCCTGACCATGGACAGGGCGCAGCGCGCGGATTAGCAAGACAGCATGGATGTGACCGCCGAACTCGATGCCGTGGGGCTGCTCTGCCCCTTGCCCGTGCTCAAGGCACGCAAGCGCCTGTCCCAGCTCGCGACCGGCGAGGTGCTGCGCATCCTCGCCGATGATCCGGCGGCGGTGATCGACGTACCGCATTTCTGCAACGAAGCCGGGCACCAGCTCTTGTCGATGCAGGACGAGGGCGCGGTGCAGATCTACCTCGTCCGGCGGGGCTGAGCGGCTCTAACGCAGCCCAAGACCCTCGTAAGGCAGGAACCGCACGGGGCTTCCGGGAGCGATCTCGACAGCCTCGTCGGGCAGCTCGACCAACCCGGTCGCCCAGGACAGCCCGCTGATCCGGCCGGAGCCTTCCGACGCAAACACCTCGGCCCGTCCCTCGGCATCGAGCCGGGCGCGCAGGAACTCGCGGCGTCCCGGCTTCTTGCGCTTGGAGAAGGCGGCGGGGACAGTGAAGCCCTGCGCCTCGGTCCAGCCCGCGCCCGCCAGCAGTGACAGGGCAGGGCGGGCGAAGATCAGCGCGCAGACCAGCGCTGCCACCGGGTTGCCCGGCAGGCCGAAGACCGGCGTGCCGTTCCACATGGCAAGCGCCAGCGGCCGGCCCGGTTTCAGCGCGATCCGCCAGCTCGAGAGCGTGCCCTGTGACCGCAGCAGAGCCGAGACATGGTCCTCGTCCCCGGCCGAGGCTCCGCCGGAGGTCAGGATGACGTCGCACTCCTTCGCAGCCGTGTCGAGCCGGGTGGCGATCAGCGCCTGATCGTCTCGAACATGGCCCAGATCGACCGGCGCATAGTCCCAGCCCTCGGCCAGCGACAGCAGCATCGGGCGGTTGGCGTCCCAGATCTGGTGGGGCAGGGCGGGCTCGGCGGGGCTCGGGACGATCTCGTCCCCGGTCGAGAGCACACCCACCCGCAGCTTCCGCTGCACCGTCACCTCGCCCAGCCCGAGTGCCGAGAGCAGCGCGAGGTCGGGCGCGCGCAGCCGGTGTCCGGCGGGCAGGGCAGGGGAGCCCTCGGTGACGTCCTCGCCCGCCTTGCGGGTGTTGGCGCGGAGCTTCGCCGGCCCGTCGAAGGCGACGTGCGTGGCGTTGACCGCGCAGTCCTCCTCGAGCACCACGGTGTCGACGCCCTCGGGCAGGATCGCCCCGGTCAGGATGCGCACGGCGTGGCCCGCAGGCACTGCGCCCTCGAAAGGCTGCCCGGCTGCGGCACGGCCCGCGACCAGCGGCAGGCGCTGCACGCCCTCGCCGGTCGCCTCATGGGCGAAGCCGTAGCCGTCGACCGCGGAATTGGGACGCGGCGGGTTCGACCGGCGCGCGACGGCGGTCTCGGCCAGCACCCGCCCGCGGGCGGCGTGGGTGGCGCAGGTCTCGGTCCCGGTGACCGGGCGCAGGACCGACTTGAGCCGGGACAGAGCCTCATTGACCGGCACCCAGGCCACGCCCTGCGGCATGGCGAAACAATCGTCGCGCAGGCGCGGCGGGGTCAGATCGCCGGACGCGGCCTCGGAAGGCGCGGCCATTACCAGGCCCAGATCTGCGAGGATGAAATCGGCAATGGCACCGGTGTCGTCGAGATCGAAGCGGGGCAGGGGGCTTTCGACCGGCGCATCCGAGGCGATCGCCCGGACGCTGTTGTTCTCGGCAGACAGCAGCGCCTTGCCGGTCTCGGCCCGGTGCGCCTCGATCTTGGGATGCGGCGCGGTCTTGTAGCCCTCGACCAGCACCACATCGGCGGGCGAGAGCCGCGCCAGCAACGCCTCGAGCGGCGGCTCGGGCGCATCGCGCAGCTCGGCCATAAGCGCCCAGCGGTGGGGCGAGGCCAGCAGCACCTCGCCCGCACCGGCCTGCCGGTGCCGAAAGCTGTCGGTGCCGGGCTGGTCGACATCCGTTGTGTGATGCGCGTGCTTGACCGTCGAGACCGAGAAGCCGCGCGCAGTGATCTCGGCCACCAGCCGCTCCATCAGGCCGGTCTTGCCCGCGTTCTTCCAGCCGGTGACGCCGTAGACCTTCATGCCGCGCCCTTCAGCAGCGCTTCGGCATGGGCAAGGTCGTCCGGCGTGTTGACGTTGAAGAACGGATCGAAGGGCTCGGCAGGGAACAGCGCCTCGCCGGCGCCGTGCCCGTCCGTCCAGGCCACCACCTTGCGCAGCCCGTCCCCGAGCGCTGCCCGCAGATCGTCGCGCAGCGCCACCGGCCAGAGGCCGAATGTCGGGTGGCGATTGACCCGCTTTCCGCCGGATCTCAGCGCCTCGTCGCCGGTCCGCGGTGTCGCGGCCAGCGCCAGCGGATGGGGCTGGCCCTCGGCTGCGAGCAGCAGCCGGGGCACCAGATCGCAGGGGAAGAACGGCGTGTCGCCCGCCACGGTCACGATGCTGTCGGCGCCCTGCGTCGCGGCCCAGTCGAGCCCCGCGAGCACACCCGCCAGCGGCCCGGCGAAGCCCTCGATGCTGTCGGGCAGCACCGGCAGGCCGGTGTCGGCAAAGCGGCTCGCATCGCCGTTGGCGTTCAGCGCGAGCCCCGCCACCTGCGGCTCCAGCCGGTCGATGATCCGCGACAGCAGGCTCTCGCCGCCGACGCTTAGCAGCGTCTTGTCGCCGCCGCCCATGCGGGTGGCGAGCCCACCGGCCAGAATGACCCCGAGAGGCTGTTTCATGCGTCGTCTCCTGCGCTCTTGCGGCGCGATTTGCGGCTGTCGTCAGGGATTGTCGAGGGGTCCGCGTCGCGCAGCAACCGCTCTTCGCCCGAGAGGCAGATGAAGCGCTGCCCGCGCATCCGCCCGATCAGGGTCAGCCCCACCTGCCGCGCGATCTCGACGCCCCAGGCGGTGAAGCCCGAGCGCGAGGCGAGCACCGGGATGCCCATGAGCGCGGTCTTGATCACCATCTCCGAGGTCAGCCGCCCGGTGGTATAGAGGATCTTGTCCGCCGCCGTCACGTCGTGGCGGAACATGAAGCCCGCGACCTTGTCCACCGCGTTGTGGCGGCCGACGTCCTCCATGTAGACCAGCGGCCGGTCCTCCTGACACAGCACCGTGCCGTGGATCGCGCCCGCCTCGAGATAGAGCGAGGGCATGGTGTTGATCTGGCGCGCCAGCGCATAGAGCCAGCTCGTCCGCACCTGTGTCTGCGGCAGCGACAGCCCCTCGAGCCCCTCCATCATGTCGCCGAAGACGGTGCCCACCGCGCAGCCCGAGGTGCGGGTCTTCTTCTGCATCTTCTCTTCATAGGAGGTCTGCCGTTCGGTGCGCACCACGACCGTCTCGATCTCGTCGTCGTAGTCGACGCCGGTCAGCACGTCGTCGTCGAGCAGCATCCCCTGATTGCGCAGGAAGCCGAGCGCCAGGTACTCGGGGTAGTCGCCGATGGTCATGGCGGTGACCACTTCCTGGCGGTTGAGGTAGATCGTCAGGGGGCGCTCCTCGACCACCGCGATCTCGGTCTCGGCGCCGGTCTGGTCGTGTCCGGTGACGCGGCGGGTCAGTCCGGGACGGGTGAGGTCCGGCAGGAGGGGAAGCTTGGGGGGGATCACGCTGTGGCTCCGGTGTCTTGGCGTTGTCTTTTCGGCCCGCGGGGTATCTTGTATGTCCCGGACGGCAGACGCAACAGGAGACGCCATGCTGGGATATGTCGTGGCCGAAGGACAGGGCGAGGCGGATCGCCTGATCGCCGGGGTCGCCCGGACCCTGATCGCACGCGGGCTGCGGATTGCCGGGGCCGTGCAGGTCAATCTTGAGTCCGACCCGGCCCACAAGTGCCTGATGGACCTGCATATCCTGCAAGGTGACGCGGTGGTGCGCATCACCCAGGATCTCGGCGCGCTGTCGCAGGGCTGCCGGCTCGATCCCGAGGGGCTCGAGCACGCGGTGGGGCTCGTGCAGGCGGCGCTGGCCGGGGGCGCGGATCTTGTGATCGTGAACAAGTTCGGCAAGCAGGAGATCGGCGGGCGCGGCTTCCGCCCGGTGATCAATGAGGCGCTGTCCTCGGGCATCCCGGTGCTGACCGCGGTGAACGCCGGCAACCTTCCCGATTTCGAGACCTATGCCGAGGGTCTGGGCGAGCGGCTCGCACCGAATGCGCAGGTGCTGTCGGACTGGGCCGGACGCATGACCGCCGGGGCGCAGGAGGCGAACGGCTGAGGCCTTGCCATCGTGCGTGCGTCGAGACAAACGCGCATGGCAAGCGGTCTTGGCGGGGCCGTGTCTGGGAGAGAAGGGGGGGGGCGCGGCGACCCTCAGGGAGGAGGAGGGAGGGTCGCCGCTGATTCCTGGGTTCAGGGAGGAGGAGAGAACCCGGGAAACTCTGTGGCACATCTCTGCGCCGTTATCGCTAACCTAGGCATTGCTGCGCCGCAGCGCAAGGGTCAGCAATGCAGACCTGCCTTGACGTCAGTGCATGTCCGTGCGGCCATTCCGCGCGAAGGCCCCGGACAGGGTGCGGCGGGTACCGCCAGCCGCCGGTGGAGGCCATCGACCGCACCGCCCGAGGGAGGGCCCTCTCGCGGAAGGCGCAGCACGAGACCGGAGTCGGGCGTTGCCGGGGATGCCGATCGGGATCTGGAAGCAGACCGCCTGTTCATAGAGAACGTACGGCCGCATCAGGTCGAAGCTGTCGGCCTCCGCCACGGGACGCAGCGATATCGACCGGACCTTGGTCGCCTGCGCCAGCAGGTGCCGCACGTTGTATTCCGGCGAGGGGATGACATGGGGACCGGCGAGGCAGTCGCGCAGCCGCAGCACCTCGCGCCCGGCAAGCGGGTGGGTCCCGGCCAGCACAGCGCAGACCGGCCGCTCAGTGGCCTCGATCACCTCGAAATCCACGAGGTGTGCCGGCTCGAACACCAGCGCTAAGTCGGCGGCGAAAGCGCGGAGCTCCTGCTCCATATCGGGATGCTGATCGGTGCGCAGTTCCTCCAGACCTCGCCGGTGAAGCACGCCCGGGCCATCGTGCTTGGCATGGTGCCGCACCTCGCGGCGAGGGCGAAAACCCTGATCGACGGAGAGCGGGTTCTGGCGCCGGTTTTTCGGCTCCCGGATCTGCCGGAGGACGGTCAGGAATGATCTGCAATGGGCGATGGCGCACGAAATCGCCGCGAGGGTGACGGACGGCAGACTGCGCGCAAGGACGGTGGGCGTCGCCCGGGCGCTCGGCGCGGCGGGTGGCAGGCAACAGGGGGACGACGCTCTCGGCGGGGCCGAGGCCGGGCGCGCCGCCGCCTATCTCATCACCAATTCCGAAGGCGCCGCCTTCCATCTCGACAGGCTGCGCCACCGCGCGGAGGAGTGTCGACCCCGACACGCGCGACCGTTTCCTTGCGGGCGCCCTGCCGCCCGCCGCGGGGGGAGTCGCGCCAGAGGGCGCGGGCCTGGTGGATTGCGCAGGCGCTGGAGGCCTTCGCCCGCGTCGACGCGGGCATCGTGCCCGCGACGCCGAACGTTGCGCGGGCAGAAGAGCCTGGTTCGCGGCGGCGAAGCGCGGCCTCTGCGGCCCAACCTCGGACTTCTCGCGCAACCCTTCTCCTGCATCGGCTTGCCGGTAGAGACCGTGCCCGTGTTCCTGCCCGGAGAGCTGCCGATCGGCGTGCAGGACATCGTGCCCCCCTGGAGGGAGGCGCTCGCACTGCGGGTCGCCCGCGCGGTCGGGATGGCGGGCGTGGCATGCGCACGGCCGCCGGTGCTTCGTGAAGAGGTGTGAGCGCGTCGCTGTCTCTGACCGGGAGCGTTCGCGAAAAGGGACGCCAGCCCGACCCGTCCCCGTGAGGCGGTCGTCCACGTTGCGAATTGCGCTTCGCGACGACGGATACAGCGCAGCTTTCGTCTCTTCAATGTCTCCCGATTGCAAAGCGGAGCCCGGCCGTGACAGGCCCCCGCGGACCCTCCGGGATTGATGGTCGCCCGCGCGCCATGCTCCCGAATAAGGTGAAGTGTGCATCACAGAATCCCTTGTAAATAAGGGTCATATCTGTAATCTGTCACTGCTCAGACGTTTTTCTAATCGCCTTTGGGTTTAAAATTAGCGCTTAAAGGCATTTCTTTAGGGTCTACGACATGATTTTTGCGGCCAAACTCAAGAATATGGTGGTAGCGGGCTTGATTGGTGCGGGCGTTTTGCTCGGTGCGTCGCAACAGGCGGGCGCGGTCACTTTCCCCTTCGAAAATATCCCGGGTGCGGGTGTTGCCGGCGATGCCTATGCCGGGAACTTCTCGCTCAATGTGACCGATCTTGGCTCTGGCAACGCGCTTTTCCAGATCGTGAGCGCTGCTGCCCCGGCGCTGAACTACTTCATCCGCACGATCTTCGTGCATGATAGCTCTCCGTCCCTCTTCACGGCGCTGCCGAATAGAAACGATCAGTCCCATTCGGTCGGCACCGTCAACATGAGACGCTATTTCAGGGGCAATCTCCCGCAGGGCAACAATGTCGGCTTCTCGACCGACTTCATCTTCAACCGGGTCCCTGGAGCGGCCAACGCCAATGCGATTCAGCAGGGTGAAACCGGCGGCTTTATCCTTGGCGTGTCCGGAAGCTTCGCCTCGATCATCAGCGCGCTGACCTCTGGCGAGCTGCGCTTCGGGATCCACCTGCAGAGGCTTCCCGGCGGTGCGTCCGACAGCTTCGTGAACTCTGTGACCCCGGTGCCGCTGCCGGCCGCGGGGATCCTTCTGATCGGCGCGTTGGGCGGGCTCGGCTTCGCTGCGCGTCGCAAGAAGCGCATGGCGGCCTGATCGGTCATCGTCCCGCGGCGAATGTCGCGGGGGATGGCAAGTCGTTTGAAAAAGGGAACGGGCCGCAGCTTGACTGCGCGGCCCGTTTTTTCTTGCGTCGTCGCGGAAGAGCCGTGACGCGAGAGAGAGAACGGGGTGTCCAGGCCCGTTCCCGGCGATCCTTGCCCGAAACGACGTCGCCGGCCGTGGCGGCGGCACCCTTTGCCGGGTCAGGCGCCTGCCCGCCGACCGCCGCGCACGGTTGCGGGTGGGCAAGGACATTCTGGAGGTCCCCATGAAACTCGCCGGAGGCCGGACCACCTGTGGTCAGGGCAGCGGCGTGCTGATGTCCGGCACCGTCTTCCTGCGGCCACGCGGCGATATCGGCTACGCGCTGAGCTTCGGGTTTCCCGTGCGCTACAAGACGGGGCAGGTGACCGTCGACGACCGGCTGCAGGACGTGGTCGCGGACGGTTTCGACGCGAGGCCACGCTTCGGGAGATGTGGATCAGGACAGGAATGCCGTGCGGGGCGGTCCGCCGTTGCGGGCGCCTCGGGATGGCGACGACCGATGACCGGGACCGCCTGTGCTGCCCCGTCCCCCGAGGGATCTGCGCGACCATTCTTGAGTGACCTGTCACAACCTCACCACCAGCAGCATCAGACCATGGGGTTTCGGCGTCAGGCTGCGTTGGGCAGGTGTCGCCAGGGCATCAGGGGTGCCATCGGTCATCGAAGCTTCCGCTCTGCAAGATCTTCAGGGCCGCCGCGACCAGGAAACGGGAGACCGCCTGCCGGACATTCGCCCGCTCCGGCCTCGGTCGGCGCAGTCTTCCGGAAGCATCAGAAGTGCGGAAGCTTCGCTTGCAGTTGTGCGTCGCCGCGATAGTCTCGCGCCAACAATCGTCACAACACTGGAGAGGCTGTCATGCCTGATGGAAGCACATCCGTAGCGCGTCGTAGCGCCGTGGTCTCGGAATTCACCAACAGCGTTCTCGACCCCGACGCGCCGATGCTGGGCCCGGTCGAAAACGGTGGCACGATCATTGCCAACACCGCCCCCGGATGCTGGGGGCCGATGATCACGCCCCGGCTGCGGGGCGGTCACGAGGTGACGACACCGGTCTTCGTCGCCGGTGCCGAGGTCGGCGACGGCGTCGCGATCCGCATCCGGGACATCACCGTGACCTCCATCGCCACCGCCTCGGGGCATGACAGCTCTCCCGAGGGCTTCTGCCTTGGCGATCCCTACGTCGCGGCGCGCTGCCCGGTGTGCGATACCGTCTGGCCCGAAACCCATGTCGAGGGGATCGGCGGCAACGCGGTGAAATGCGATGCCTGCGGCAACACCGTGAAGCCGTTCGAGATCGTCCACGGCTACACGGTGACCTTCGACGAGACCCGCACCGTCGGGCTGACCCTGCCCACCGAAGCGGCCGAGACCATCGCGCATGACGCGGCCCATTACGCGGCCCTGCCGGACGGGAGCCGCCAGCACTCGATCCTGACCTATGCGCCGTCCGACATGCCGGGCACGCTGGTGCGGATGCGCCCCTTCCTCGGCCAGCTCGGGACCTGCCCGTCCATGGCCATGCCCGACAGCCACAACGCCGGCGACTTCGGGGCCTTCCTTGTCGGCGCGCCGCACAGCTACGCGATCACCGAGGAACAGCTGGCCGAGCACAAGACCGACGGGCACATGGACATCGACGCGGTCCGCGCCGGCGCGATCCTCGTCTGTCCTGTGAAGGTGCAGGGCGCCGGTGTCTACATGGGCGACATGCACGCAGGGCAGGGGGATGGCGAGATCGCCGGCCACACGATGGACGTTTCGGGCAGCGTCACGCTGCAGGTCGAGGTCGTGAAGGGCTACCCGCTCGACGGGCCGGTGCTGTTCCCGCTCGAGGAAGACCTGCCGCCATTGGCCCGGCCGTTTACCGCGGCCGAGAAGGCCAAGGGCCAGCGCCTTGCGGACAAGTGGAATGTGGCCGAGATCGAGCCCATGTCGCCGATCTCGGTCATCGGGACGGCGGCGAACCTCAACGCCGCGATCGACAACGGGCTCGAGCGCGCGGCACAGCTTCTCGGCATGACGGTGGCCGAGGTGCGCAATCGCGCGACGATCAACGGCGCCATCGAGATCGGACGTGCGCCGGGCGTGATCCAGGTCACCTTCCTGGCGCCCCTGTCCCGCCTCGATGCCGTGGGCCTCGGCGACTACGCGCGCGAGCAATACGGGCTCTGATCCCATTCCCGGACCCGGGCGGTTGTGTGTGCCGCCCGGGTTCGATCGCGTTGGGAATGTCGGGATGTTTTTGTGGCGTCGGGATTTGTCGGGTAGGCGCGGCCGCTTGTTGCCGCCCTTGGCTCCCCGAATGCAGGAGATCCGGATCGGGGGACTTGCCTTCAAGCTTCGGGCCGCCGGAAACGGAATTCTCTGGCGGTCTCCCGATGAATAGCCGGCGCCATCGGGACAATCCTCGTCGCTCTGTCGCGTGCTCTATGTCCGGAATGCGATCTGGATCGGAGCAAAGAGCGCCTGCCGCTCGGCACTGTCACCAGCGCCGGGGGCACTGCATCAAAGGAACGGGTTCACGATCCGAAGCTGCCCCTCGACCAGCAAGCCCGACTGCATGTCCTCGGAATAGAGCGTGGTGCAGCCGGCCAGCAACGCCGCTGCAACGATCATCGCGTCGTAGACCGAGAACCGGTAGCGCTCGGCCAGAGCACGGCCCACGGTGTGGGTGCGCGGCGTGAGGTCCTCGACCGTGCAGAGTTGCTCGATGCCGAGAAGAAACTCCCCGGCCTCGTCCCACGCCATCCCGGCCTTGCGGCGGCAGTTCACGAGCGCCTCGTTCAGGACTTGCACGCTGATGCGGGGCCCGCGTTGCACAAGCGCCTCGGCCCGGTCCGCCTTGGGGCCATCGTCGAGAAGGTAGAGGATGACGTTGGTGTCGAGGAACTCAGCGCTCATGCGCAGCGTCGCGGCTCAGCTGGTCCTGAGCGGCGAGCCGGCCCCGGAACCGCCGGAGCCCGCTCAGGATCTCGTCGGGCCGGGCATGGCGGGTGACCGCAAGACCGGCCTCGCCCGCGGTGAGGTCGATCTCGTCCCCTTCCTTGAGCCCAAGCTTCCGGACCAGCTCTGCGGGGAGCCTGACGGCAAGCGAGTTGCCCCATTTCGCGACCTGCATGGCGGCCTCCTTGGATTTGGATATACAGGATGGAAATGTATATCCAAAACGCCGCCTTTGCAACGCGTTGCCGTGGTCAGCGTGGCGCTGCCGTGGGCGAGGGACTCGTTGTTCTGCGGAACGTCCAAGGCCTTCGAGGCGTCCGATGCGCCGGGCCGCTGCGCGGCGGCCTCGCATGCCGGGTCTCGTTTGGCCGGTCTGGTCTGAAGGTCGTCGAGTACTGAAGAGGGGCTGCCGTCTTTTGTTTAAAGCCCTTCCTATCTACTGCAATGCTCCCGGTGCGGCGGGCAGGCACCCACTCTTCGCAGGACGTGAGTGCAGGCGCGCCCAACTGCGAAGGCAGATATGGGTCGGGGGATGCGGGCGACGAATCCCGACATCGGTAGAGTCGCGCCCGGGAAGCCTGACTGGCGGGGTGCACGCTCGCGAGTCGTGCCGCCTTGCCGAGGACACACGGGGCAGCGCAGTCGCCCGGCGCCTGGAAGTGATGGCTTAAAGCACTGAAATTATTAGCTATAAACTGGATCTGGAAGAAAATTCACGTTCTGCGAAAATTCCTGCTTGCGGAGATTGGGAACTGGGACTAGAACCCACCTCCACCGGCGGCGTTGAGGCGCTGACGGGACGCAGGACGGAGCGGCGGCGGCGAGGAAACGAGACGCGGTTGCGGACGATGCGGACGGAACATCGAGAGGCAGGGAAAGGCGGGCGCGCCGGAAGACAGGGCGCACTGGTCTGGTTTTTGTCTCTCACGCTCTTTGACATTGATGATATCTGAAGAGATATGCGGGCGACTCTGGTTCATTCGATGGATCAAGTCTCTGTATATCGCGCTGGTAGGGGTAACCCGATGATCCAGTGTCAGCTTCACTGTTTGTACGGCTTTCGGTTTCTGATGAAACCTGAAGCACACAAACAGATGACTTCCATCGGGAATTCCTTAGCCGGGTCCTGATGGAGATGTGCAGAGGTTCGAACGTCAAGGATAGCAGAGCAATCTGCTTTCAACTTGAGAGTTTGATCCTGGCTCAGAACGAACG
>NZ_FNAV01000051.1 GCF_900102075.1 Salipiger thiooxidans
CCATCACCTTCGACCGCGGCACGGAATTCGTGTCATGGCCGCACCTGCAGGCCCAGCTCGGAACCCAAACGTGGTTCTGCGACCCCTCCTCGCCTTGGCAGAAAGGCACAGTCGAGAACACCAACCGCCGGCTCCGCCGCTGGCTTCCAAGGCAGCGTGACGTCGCTGCCATGACAGAGCCCGAGCTGAAGCAACTCTGCGACCAGCTCAACAACACGCCCCGCAAATGCCTCGGCTGGAGGACCCCGGCCGAGGTCTTCCGAGAAAAGATGATGGAGGAAATCGGCCGACGCCCCTACCCTCGCAGGTCATGGGAGTCGCGCTTCAAGTAGCGCACACACCTCACCCCCCCGCGGCAGCGAGACCGGCAATCAGTCCGGGAAGATGCCCGGCGAGGTCTCGGCGCCGTCGTCGAACTGCGCGAGATAGTCGACGATGACCTCGTGGTTCACGGCGAAGCCCTTGTACTCCGCGAGATCCGGGTCGATGTCGCGCAGCACCCGGTGCAGGCGGCGGCCCCATTTGGGCTGGGTCGCGATGTCCTCGAGGTTGCACAGGTAGCACCGGATCGGGAAGGCCAGCGCGTTCGAGCGCGGCAACCGCCAGAACGTCTGCAGCTCGACCCGCAGGAACTGTTTCGCACCCACGTTCGCGGGCGTGATGCTGCGCTTCTCCGGCCCCCACTTGTGGTAGTTCTCGGGGCTGGTGTCGAGGCGCGGGTTCACCGTCATCGTCCAGTTGAGGCGGCGGTAGGATTGCTCCTGCGTGACCGCCAGCAGGAACTTCAGCGCCTTGTCGAAGACCCCCATCTTGCGGGCCTTGGGCACCGGGGCGTGCCATTCGAAGAAGTTCATGCCGACGTCGAAATCCAGCGACCAGTCGGCCTGCGAGGTCACCATTCCCGCGTCCAGCCAGAGGTTGCCCTCGCGCTCGTGCAACAGCGCGAAATCGCCCTGTGCCTGACGGGTGATGTACTCCATCGGCCCGCAGGGCAGCGTGGTCGGGTCGAGGAAGGTGAAGGTCTTGTCGATCCCCAGCGGCCTGTTGATCCAGTGCCAGGCATTGCCGTCGCGGTTGAGCTTGAAGAGCTCGGGATAGTCGCGCGCCTTCGACACCATGATGAGCTCGAGAAGATCCCAGCCCGCCAGCTCCATGTGCGGCAGCGACTGGCAGCGCATCGGGTCGTCGGCGAGCGTGATCTCGCGGTCCTTCATCTCGGCGACGTAATGTTCGTCCACGTCGAAGGCGAATTCGAACGGGCTGCCCGCGGGCCCGCCGGGGTGCTGCTCGATGTTGACCGAGTACATGTAGCCGTCGCGGTCGAAGGGGAACGGAAAGCGGCGGATGGCGGCGGCCGAGTTGCGGAAGGTGTAGTCGCCGCGGAAGGTCTCGTCGTTGAATTGCATCGTCATCGGTCGGCTCCTCAGAGGTCCAGTTCCAGCCGCGCGCCCTTGAAGCGCGACATGCAGGGCATGATGGTTTTCTGCTCGGCGCGCTCGGCCTCGCTGAGCCAGTGGTCGTTGTGCAGGATCCGGCCGTCGCAGGCGATGACATGGGTCCGGCAGCGGCCGCAGGCGCCGCCTCGGCAGGAATAGTCGATCTCGACCTGCGCGGCCTCGAGCGCTTCGAGAAGGCTCTGGTCCGCCTTCACCTGCACCGTCCGGCCCGAGGATTTCACCACCACCTCGAAGGGCTCGCCCGGTGGCGGTGCGGTGAAGGCCTCGGAATGCACGGCGGTCTTCGGCCAGCCCAGACGCGCCGCCTGGTCCGCCACCGCGGAGATCAGCCCCTCGGGCCCGCAGGTGTAGACATGCGTGCCCAGCGGCTGGCCGTCGAGGATGGCGCCCAGATCCATGCGGGCGCCCTCGTCCGAGATATGGACATGGATATGCGCCGCGTCCGGCAGCAGCCTGAGCCCAGCCGCCTCGTCGCGCGAGCGCGCGGCGTAGTGCAGTTCATAGGGCTTCTGTGCGATGCCGAGCTGGCGCAGCTGCGACAGGAAGGGCGTGATGCCGATGCCGCCCGCGATCAGCACGTGCTTGCGCGCGCGCAGGTCGAGCTGGAACAGGTTCGCGGGCGAGGAGACGGTGATCGCGTCGCCCTCGTTCACCCGGGTGTGCATGTAGCGCGAGCCGCCCCGGCCGCGATCCTCGCGCCGCACGGCGATCTCGTATCCGGACCCGTCGTGCGGGTCGGAGATCAGCGAGTAGGAATTGCGCCGGATCGTGTCGCCGTCGGGCATCTCGACGGTGATGTGGGCGCCGCCGGAGAAGACGGGCAGCGGCGCGCCCGCCGGGTCCTCGAAACGGAAGCGCTTGACCAGCGGCGAGAGCGCCTCGATCTCGGTCACCTTGAGTGCAAGCTTGCTCATGCCCGGATCTCCTGCGCGTCGGGCACGACGCCCGGCGTTTCGGCATCGACGCAGACGCCCTGGAATGCGCCCAGGCGGCGCGAGAAATGATCCCGCACGAAAAGCGTCAGACCGCAATGGGAGCAGGTGAAGGGATCGGTCGTCACGTCCTCGGTGATGCCCTTGCAATGCACGCATTGCATCCGCCGGGCGACGGTGCCGCGATGCTCCATCTGGATCGCCTCCAGCGGCAGGCCCTCGGCAGTGGCGAGCGCCGCGACATGGCCCATCAGCCCCTCGGAGCCCGCAAGGTAGAGCGTCGTGCCCATGCGCGCGGCGGACAGCAGGCGCTTCACCAGCGGGGTGGCGGCTTCGAGATCGGGGGCGCCGTGCAGCGCCTTGGGGTGCAGCGCCTCGATCCGGGAAACGGTATCGGCAGCGGCACCGACCAGCAGCACGTGGGCGCGGTCCATCACTGAACTGTCGGCGCTGGCAAGATCGACCAGCGCATCGGCACCGGCCGCGTCGGCCACCATGATGCCCGGCGCGGCCCCTTGCGAGACCAGCCCGGCATAGGTCGGGCGCGAGTCGATCGACGGAGAGAATTTCGTGTTCGGCATCGGTTTGCCTCAAGCCTCCTGTTGGCTCTCAGGAGGCGGGGCGGCTCGGGGCCCCGCCTCGCAAGGTTTCACTCAGCCCTTGGCAGTGCGACGCTTCTTGTCGACGTCGTAGAAGGGCATGGAATGGGCGACGCAGGGCAGCTCCTTGTCCCCGGCCCGGATTGTCAGCGGGGTGCCGTCGACGGCGCAGTCCACCGGCATCCGTGCGATGCCGACCGTGTGGCCGTTCAGCTCGGAATTCATGCAGATGGTGACCACGCCGACCGGCTCGCCGTCCTTGAGCAGGACCGCGCCCTCGGGCGCGGGCTCGGTGCCCTCGAGCTTGACGCCGTAGATCTTGAAGCGCTCCCTGCCCTTCAGGCGGTAGTGCTCTTCGGCGCCGCGGAAACCGGTCTTGCCCGGTGAGACGGTGAAATCGAGTCCCAGTTCCCACAGCGTGTCGCCGGGGGCCTCGTCCTCGAACGGGTACATCTCGGAATTGTCGTAGGGGAAGAACAGCAGGTAGCTTTCCGCCCGCAGCCAGTCGAGCGTGGTGAAGCGGGTCGGGATGATGCCCATCTCCGCGCCTTCGGCCACGATCGTGTCCCAGATCTCGACCGCGTCCTGGCGGCGGCAGAAGATCTCGTAGCCGCGCTCGCCGGTGTAGCCGGTGCGCGAGATCATCACCGGCTTGCCGAAGAGCGTGGTCTGGATGTGGCTGAAATAGATCACGTCGCGGATTCCGGGGACGTGCTTTTCAAGATAGTCGACGGCGAGCGGACCCTGCAGCGAGATGTCGTGCAGGTCGTCGTCGAACATCATCACGACGTTGCGGCCCGCCGCGTACATCGCAAGCTGCTCATGCCCCGCGCCCGAGCCATGCACGACCATGAAGCTGTGCGGACCCATGCGGTAGATGACGCAATCGTCGACGAACTTTCCGGCGTCGTTCAGCATGGTCGCATAGGTCGACCGGCCGGGCTTGAGCTTTTCGATGTTCCGGGTGGTGGCCTTGTCGATCACGTATTGCGCGTGCGGCCCGCTGATGTGGACCTTCTTGAGCCCCGAGACGTCCATCACGCCCGCCTTGGTGCGGATGGCCTCGTACTCCTCCTTCTGGTCCTTGTCGTAGGTCCATGCGGTGCCCATGCCGCTCCAGTCTTCGAGATTGGAGCCCATGGCCCGGTGCCGGTCCGCCAGTGCGGAGAATCTCCACGATGCGATCATGCCGTTTGTCCTTCCGGTCAGTCTTGTGCGTTTCCAATGGGAATCCCGGCGGCGCCATGCCGCCGGGTCCGTGGCCCTGTGGGCCTTACCTCTTGCGGGTGGCCTTGTAGGCGTGCTCTTCGTGGCGCCAGCCGAAGACGATGGCGACGACGATCAGCGCGAGGCAGACGGCGATCCACAGTCCCTCGACCGAGCCGTAGCCCGCGTAGATGGCGCCGGTGATCCCGTCCCAGGAGGTCACGTCAAAAGGGGCTTCCATGGCAGTGTCCTTTCGTGTTGCAGGTCATTCGGCCGGGCTGACCGAGGGATGAAGCCCTTCGGGATAGGCCGAGGCGGGCACCTTGACCGCGTCGAGCCCGAGGATCTCGGCCTCGGCGGGAACGCGCAGCTGGCCGGTGACCCTGAGCAGCAGCGAAACCAGGTAGCCGGGCACGAAGCCCATGAGCCCCATCACCGCCGCACCGACGAGCTGGCCGGTGAAGGAGGTGGTGATCACGTTCTCGCCTGCCAGTGCCGGGTAGCCCTGCGCGGCGATGCCGACCGAGAGCACGCCCCAGAGGCCGAGGAAACCGTGCACCGCGAAGGCGCCCACCGCGTCGTCGATGCCGCGCTTCTCGATGAAGCTGGCGACGAAGGGCATGGCGCAGGCGCCGATGAAGCCGATCACGAAGGCCATGGGCGGATACCAGAGGTCCAGGCCCGCGGCGCAGGAGATGATGCCGCCAAGCGCGCCGGACATCATCCAGAACGGATCGCGCGTCACCATCCAGGCACCGATGATGCCGCCGGCAAAGCCCATGAGCGTGTTGAAGGTCATGCCCGAGAGCGTCATCGGCGTGCCGTAGATGGTGGCCTCGATGGCGTTGCCCCAGGACCAGGTTTCGCCCGGGACGATGACGCAACCCATCAGGAAGCCCCAGAACCCGGCGATGATCAGCATCAGCCCGATCAGGGTCATCGGCATGGAATGCCCGGCGATGTGGTTGGCGCTGCCGTCGGCGTTGAACTTGCCGATCCGCGGCCCGAGGTTGATCAGCACCCCCAGCGTGAAGAAGCCCGCGATCATGTGCACGACGCCCGCGGCACCGAAGTCGTGGTAGCCGAACTTCGTGACCAGCCAGCCGTCCACGTGCCAGCCCCAGGCCGCCGCGAGGATCCAGAGCCCGCCGCCCAGCACGATGGCGAGCACGACGAAACCGGTGAGCTTGATGCGCTCGATCACGCCGCCCGACAGGATCGACGCGGTGGTCGCGGCGAAGAGCACGAAGGCGCCCCAGAACACGCCCGAGGACCGGTCGTCGAGGTTCGGCCCCATGTACTGGTTCCACGGCAGCGCCACGTCGTTGGCGTAGGCCAGGCCCGAGATGCCCATGGCACCCTCGGACAGCGACAGGCCCGTGGGGAAGGCCCAGTAGATCCACCAGCCGACGAAGTAGAAGAAGGGAACGATCATCGCGAAGGCGAGGATGTTCTTGATGCCCGAGGCCAGCGCGTTCTTCGAGCGCGAGGCGCCCATCTCGTAGGCCAGGAACCCGACGTGGATCAGGACCATGAGAGGGATCGTCAGGTAGTAGAAGGTTTCGGCGAACGTTCCGTTGGTCGCAGAGGCATTCGCCTTCAGCTCCGCAACGGTGGCTGCCAAGGACGCCAGATCTTGTTCCAAGCCAGTCTCCCTGTCTGGAGTGGTGTTCAACCCGGTTGCCTGAGATCTGTATTTTTGGATTGAACCAATTTCGGCAACTGGATCATTCAGTGACCAAAGCACATCGCAATCGATCACCCTCAGTCAAACTTTTTTCCTGTGAGGAATTAAAGAAGAGTGCCGATTCGGCCCGTGAGGCGCCGAAATCCGAGTCTGGGATCAATTTTTAGGCGCAGGACAGCGCGTTTTGGCACCGTACTGGACGGAAACGCAAAGAGAGCGACGAAGAGCACGACGAGGATTCGCACCCTCTGTTCGTGGCCGGGTCAGTCCGCAATGACCTCAAGAATAGCTGCGATTGGTTGGGCCAATCAGTCCTCCTGAAGCAGGATCCGCTGGTCCTCGATCAGCGACAGCTTCATGAACTCGCTGGCTTCCTCGATGTCCCGCGCGGCGATGGCGTTGAACAGCCCGTTGTAGCCGCGCTGGTAGATCGCGATGCGCGCGGGCGTGAGGTGGCGGCGGTACATCGCCGTGCGAAAGGCCTGCCGACGCGCGTCGAGCACGAGGTTGTAGCAGGCCAGCAGCAGCGGGTTGCCGGTACCCTCGGCGATCAGCCGGTGGAATTCCTCCTCCAGCCGCACGAAGGCGGTGGCATCGGCCTGCACCGCTTCCATCTTCGACAGGACGACGGAAAGCGCCTCGATCTGGCGCGGTGTCATGTTGATGACCGCGAGCCGCATCATCTCGGGCTCGATGATGCCGCGCATCACCTGAAGCTGCAGCGGCCCGACATCCGCGGCCACCGGAGAGGTGGCGCTGGCCTCGCCATCGGGGTCATAGGTCACGAAGGACCCCGAGCCGGCCCGGCGCCGGATCATGCCGCGCGCCTCGAGCTGATCGAGCGCCTCGCGCACGGTGTTGCGGGCGACCCCCAGATCCTGCGCGAGCTGGCGCTCCGACGGCAGGCGTTCCTCGCTCGCATACTCCTGCGTCACGATCCGCGTCAGCAGCGTTTCGATCACATATTTGACGGTGGCGCCGGGAAGATACGCGCCGGAGGACGGCAGGGAGGAATTGGACAAGACACGGACCTTCGGGAAAACCGTGCCAATTAGACCAATTTCCCCGCGCTGGTCCAGAGCCGGTACCCGGAAGCGGCAAGAGGCGCGGTTAACGCGCCTCTTTTGGGGTGGGTGGTTGGTGCGGCTTGCCCCCGGTGGAGCGGGCATGGCCTTGAATGCCCGGGCCTTTTTCAGGGCGTGGCCCTGCTTGGTCACCCCAGGGCTCCGCCAGTTCACCCTCGAGAAGTCTCCAAAGGAGGTTTCCCCGGGCATCCGCTTTGTATTCCGGTGGTCCCCGTTTGCGATAACCTCAACACCTCCCCGGGAAGGTGTGTCAGGCAGAGCCCGGCCCGGCCGCCCTGGGCTCCGCCCGTGATAGCCTCAAACCCTCCCCCGGAGGGTTTGCCGGGCAAAGCCCGGTTCGGCAATCACCCCATTTTTTCAGAGCTGTAGCTGCCAGGCGAGGCCTGGAACACCACGGTCTTGTTGCCGTTCAGGAACACCCGGTGGTTGGCATGGGCGTGGATCGCGCGGGCGAGCACCTGGCTCTCCACGTCGCGGCCGAGCGAGACGTAGTCGTCGGGCGACTGCGCATGGGTGATGCGCACCGTGTCCTGTTCGATGATCGGACCCTCGTCGAGATCGGCGGTCACGTAGTGCGAGGTCGCCCCGATCAGCTTCACGCCGCGGGCGAAAGCCTGCTTGTAGGGGTTCGCGCCCTTGAACGACGGCAGGAAGGAATGGTGGATGTTGATGATCCGCCCCGACATCTTCTGGCACATCTCGTCCGACAGGATCTGCATGTAGCGCGCCAGCACGATCAGCTCGGCCCCTGCCTCTTCGACCACCTTCATGATCGCGGCCTCGGCCTGCGGCTTGTTCTCCTTGGTGACCCGGATGCAGTGGAAGGGGATGTCGCTGTTCACCACCGCCTTCTGGTAATCCATGTGGTTCGAAATCACCGCGACGATCTCGACCGGCAGCGCGCCGATGCGGACACGGTAGAGCAGGTCGTTCAGGCAGTGCCCGAAGCGGCTGACCATGATCACCACCTTCATCTTCTCCGCCTCGTCGTGGAAGGCGAACTGCATCGAGAAGGTCTTGGCGATGGCCGCGAAATCCGCCTCGAGCGCGGCCAGGTCGACCCCGTCCTGCGACTCGAAGCTGATCCGCATGAAGAACCGGCTGGTTTCGACGTCGTCGAACTGCGAGCTGTCGGTGATGTTGCAGCCGTGCTCGGCCAGGAAGGTGGCAATGGCCGCGACGATCCCGCGTGTGGTGGCGCAGGTTACGGTCAGGCAGTATTTCGTCATGTCGGTTGTCTCCTTCAGCCGGTCGCCCCCCTGATTGGCACCGGTCGGGTGTCTGTTTTCGTTATTGTTATTTCTTGGAAAGCGGTCTTTGCGCCGCAGGGATCAGGCCGTCAGCCCCTCGGGCTCGGCCAGGCCGTTCGCCCGGCAGCAGGCGGTGACGGTGTTGGCCAGCAGGCAGGCGATGGTCATCGGACCGACGCCGCCCGGCACCGGGGTGATCGCCCCCGCCACCTCGGCGCAGCTGTCGTAGTCGCAGTCGCCCACCAGCCGGGTCTTGCCCTCGCCCTTCTCGGGCGCGGCGATGCGGTTGATGCCCACGTCGATCACCGTGGCACCCGGCTTGATCCAGTCGCCCGGCACCATCTGCGGACGGCCCACCGCCGCCACCACGATGTCCGCCCGGCGCACCACCTCGGCGAGGTTCTTCGTCCGCGAATGCGCGATGGTCACGGTGCAGCTCTCGCCCAGCAGCAGCTGCGCCATCGGCTTGCCGACGATGTTCGAGCGCCCGATCACCACCGCGTCGAGCCCGGAAAGCGACCCGAGCTGGTCGCGCAACATCATCAGGCAGCCGAGCGGGGTGCAGGGCACCATGCTCTTCTGGCCGGTGCCCAGGAGGCCCACGTTCGAGATGTGGAACCCGTCCACGTCCTTGGCGGGCGAGATCGCGTTGATCACCGCGTCCGAGTTCATGTGGTCCGGCAGCGGCAGCTGCACGAGGATGCCATGCACCGCCGGATCGGCGTTCAGCCGCTCCACCAGCGCCAGAAGGTCGGCCTCG
>NZ_FNAV01000025.1 GCF_900102075.1 Salipiger thiooxidans
GATCACCGAGACAAGGAACTGCAGGCTTCCGAGAAGCGTGGACCGGTATTCGCTGCCCGGTGCTGTCGTAAGAAGCGGGTAGATCAGGATAAAGCCCGCAAAGATTGCGAAAAGTGCTCCTGCACGGGTCAGAAGCTGGTTCATGAACAGCAGCGTCATCACCGCCGCGCTCAGCAACATAGGATACATTGGCAGCAAGATGCTGCTGCCGGAATAGAGCGACAGACGCAAATGTGCGCCGATCAAGTAGATCGTGAAGAGGATCATAACCAAGGTGCTGCGGCGCACCTTCAGTCGGGTTCCGGTCTGTATCGCACGGGGGCGCGAAACCATGCCGAGGTCCGTCATGATAGCTCTCCGGCGTCCCCGGCCAGAGTTCGAGTCAGGGCTTCTGCACGGGCCTCCCACGAGAAGGCCACGGCCGAGTCCGAGAAAACCTTCTCGTGCAGCGCATTGAGACGGTCGGTATCGTCGATCACCTCGCACACCAGAGACACCAGTTGCTTCAGGCTATCCGCCCCGAGATAGCCCTCGCCCTCGGGCGTGGGCAGGCCGCTGATCGCTCCCTTCAGACCGACGATTGGTAGACGCTGGAAGACCTGCGTCAGAAGGCGAAGCTTGAAGCCTCCGCCAGTTGTGTCGGCAATGATTCCCATCCGGGCCGAAGCGAAGAGCGCCTCGAGATCGTCGACGAACCCGAGTACCTGCGCATGCGGATAGGACTTGCGCAGATGACTGCGGAGCCCTTCATCCATGTCGCCCGCGACCACCATCTCGATGCCTTCGGCGTGCAGCTTGTCATGGGCCGCAGCCATCCAGTCTAGCAGGATCTGCCGCTTCTGCTCAGAGCGCCGTCCGCCCAGCACGAGCACCCGGCGCGGGACCTCCGCGTCGATCCGGCGCTCGGAGACCATCTGCCCCTCGTAGCCAGGCAGAAGGGGCAGGTACTTGCGTTCAGGCGCGATCTTCCGGAAGGGAGCGAGATCGGCGGTGTTGATCACGGTCACGATGTCGCAGCGACGGAGAAGCGCCTCCTCGCTCCTGCGGACCTTGGCCAGATCCCGGCCTGCCAGCAGACGCTTGGGCAGGCTCATCCCGTAGCTGTCATACTTGGCGGCCCGGGTGGGATATTCGTATTCGTGCGAGATGTAGACCAGCCGGGTGCCGGGGTGAGCGGTTCGGTAGCGCTCGGCCCGCGGGAGCGCATGTGCGAGCCCGAGGTTGTCCAGAATGATCGCGTCCCACTTCTGCTCAAGCAGGCGGTCGAGTTCCGCGAGATAGTCCCGCGTCGCGCCCTTCCAGGAGATCAGGGGCCAACGCGACAGAACCGATCCCACCCGTCCGCCACGCTGCGGTCCGGTGATATGCCAGTCAATGTCCGGGCGGATGCTTCGGTCTGCGCCGCTGTCGGCGCAGAGCACCGTCAGGCGCGTGGTTCGCGAAAGGGATTCAATGATGCCTCGCGAATAGACCGCATCGCCCGCCGTTGCCGGCGGATAGGGGTGGACCTTCGCAAGGAGCAGGACGCGCGGCGCCTGAGCCAGGTCAGGAAGAGCGCGGGCTGTGAGTGGCATGTTCATCGTACAGTCTTCAACGGGATTTGGCAGGCGACCAAGTGACGAATGTCTGGCCGCGCATGGCGCGGAGCACACCCATAAGTGTGGCGATCAGCGCCAGGACGATTTCGGCAACGGCGGCCACGGGTCCTTTCTCGACCTTCGGACCGAGCAGGATTGCGAGCCCCAGCACGGCAACGGCAGCGCCCCCCAACAGCGGAGAGATCAAGGCCGAGAGGATCACTGCGACCAGGGCTCCGAGGATCAGGAAGAAGCCCCCGAACCACCGGACCAGCTTGCGAGAGACGTATTTGAACTTGTCGACAGTGGCCATGCTCGCGAGCTGCGGACGCAGGTACATGTGCGTGTGATAGGCCCGAGCGGCGATCCGGACCTTACGCGAGAACTCCTCGCCACGCGCCGCCACGAGCCGTTCATAGGCGATCACGTCATCGACCTTGAGCAGCCGCTTGCCCGCGAAGACCGCCGCCATGGAGACCGTCAGGTCGTCGAGGACGGTATCCGGAAAATCTGGATAGAGCGTCCGGCGCAACGAAAAGATCGACCCGTCGGCCCCCATCACGTTTCCGGTGCAGGATTCCCGTGTCTTGATACGCTCCTCGAGCCGCCAGTAGAGGCCGCCGACCGAGGCGGTCGTGGAATCCTCCGAGCCCAGATATTGCAGCGTGCCACAGATGCCGCCGACCTCCGGATCGGCATACCAGGCCATCAGGTTGTCGATCGCATCCTCATCCAGAAGCACGTTGGCATCGGTAAAGATCATGATGTCGCCGGATGCCATGGCGGCCAGCCGCTTCATTCCGTTGGCCTTGCCGCTACGCCCGCCCCCTTGCACGAGCGTCACCAGATCAGGGCGTGCCAGAATTTGCGCCGCAGTATCGTCTGCCGACCCGTCATCGAAGGCCAGGACCTCGAGCTCGGGATAGCGGCGTTTCAATCCCTCGATATTGCGCAGTTTCTCGGGCATCGCCGCGCCCTCGTTGTAGGCGCAGAACACGAGTGTCGCGCTACAACGATGCGCCGGGTCGCGCGCGACAGGTCGCTTCGGCAGGAGTTTCAAAATCAGCGGGTAGATCGCGTAGGGATAGATGACGATCAGGACGCAGAGGAGAAGTGCGAAGCTGGTGGCGAGGATCATGTCGGGACTCCTTGCACGGGGGCGGCGATCCGGGAAATACGAAAGAGATCGGAAAGGATCATGACAGCAGTTCTCCGAGGATGGTGCCGGTGAAGGCCGGAACGCTGTGGGCCCCGAGAAATTCGGTGTTGCGGGGACGCATCTCGACCGCTTCCATCGCCCGGGCGAGTGCGGCGGGGTCGGTGGTGTCGGCCGCCAGCCCCAGATCATAGCGGTCGATCTGATAGCCCATCAGGCCGGTGCGCTGCGCGATCAGCGGCTTTCCCGCCGCGGTGGCCCAGAACACGACCCCCGACGATCCGAGATGGTTCTGGTAGGGCGCCAGAACGACGTCGCTGTCGCTCACCTCCTGGGCCAGTTCCTCGTCGGAAACGAAATCGTCCACCCATTCGATGGCCATTTCGGGGTAGGCGGCGCGGGCCCGCTCGAGCGCGGCGGTAAAGGCCTCGCGATCCTGCGCCAAGGCGCGCCCGACAAAGCGCAGTGCCAGTGTCGCGCGGACATCCGCAGACACGTGCGCCAAGGCATCGAGCACGACGAAGATGCCCTTGCGAGAGCCCAGAGAGCCGAACAGGAGGTGGACCTTGCGCCCGTCGGATCGCGGGCGGCGCTCCCGTCCCTCGAGCAGGGAGAGATCCGGCGCGGGGTCGGGCAGGAAAGTCAGCAGCTTCGACATGCGTGACACCGCCGACTGCGGTGCCACCTCATCAAGCGTGAACAGCCGCCGCACGGCGGGACGTTTCGCCGCCAGATAGGTGCCCCAGCGTCTGGAGACATCCACGCGCCGCCTCGGCGTGGTGGGCAGGTTGTAGCCGTTGGGAGGGCGAAAGAGGATGCCCGAGACCTGCCCCTTCATCGGTCGCCGATCGACCGCCGCACCGAAAACCGCATGGTCGAAGAAGGGTAGAAAAAGCTGTCCTCCAACGCCTTCCAGACAGGCCCGTGCAGCGGCCCATTGCGCCCGCCCCCGCGCCATCAGCCCGTCCTGTGACAGCGCGTCGATCTGTGCTTCCGGCAAGACCTCGAGTTCGAGCCCGGTGGCGTCCACCACGTCGCTCAGCCGGTCGGCCATTTCCCGCCCTGTCACGAACCGCAAACGCGAAATCCGGGGATCGGCCGCCGCCGCCTGCAGCACCATACGGGCCCAGAACGAGCAATGTCCTGCGGTCAGCGGCTCGAAATACGTCAGGCTGGTCATGCAGCGGCTTCTCCGGCCAGCGCGGAGACAGGTCGGATATCGGAGGCGCGATACGGGCAACCGGGGAAGTGATCGAGGATGGCCTGAGCACGGGCGATGTCGGCCTCCTCTACCTTGCCGCGCCACCGCCCGATCAGGGCCTGCACGTCTCCGGAGCGGATCGCATCCGCTCCTTCACGGTCGCTCAGCCCCCGGACCGAGTTCGATGCATTGCCGAACATCGCGCGCATCTTCGGCGTCGGTGCGATGTCGCAGAGCTCCACCAGACGGGCGATCGTGCCGTCAGGATCGAGTACCATGTCCTCGTAGAAAATCGTCGGGGTTCCGCCCTGGAACGCCGCGAAGAGCGGCATGTTCTCGAGGCACCAGCCGAGGACGTACTGTTCTATCTGTGTCCCCTCCGCGAGGATCCGGTCGAGCAGGTCGCGAAGCTCTGGCGCCAACAACCTTTCGCAGAGCGGACGGTGGCTGGCGAACTGGTCCAGCTTGTGGCCCCAGCCATTCCGCGCACAGGATATCGACTGAGGCACCGGATGGCGGAAATAGAGAATGGTCAAGAATCCAGCCTCGTCGAGCAGGGGCTTCAGATAGCTGGCGTCTGTCGTCTTGAGCACGAGCCGGTCGCTGCGGAAGTGAAAGTCTCCCTTCCAGAACCGCCAGGGCTCGCGCACATGGATCTCCCCCTGCCGCATCTTTCGGACGTAGGTCTGTAACTTGGCAGTGGTCTGCTCATCCGGCGCGATGAACATTCCGCCCGGAGGCCATCCGAGGTGCTGCATCTGGGCATTTGTGGCGGTGGTCAGGGCGAAGGGCTGGTCCGAGGATTTCACTCCCGGGGCATGACCGATCACCTGCATTAGCAGAGTGGATCCGCTGCGGCGCGAGCCGATCAGGGCGATGTCCGACTTGCTGCCGGGTTTGTGAGTGTTGAGTGTTTCGGCGATTCCCTGCCTTAAACTCTGGCGCAAAAGCAGGCTCGTGTCGGTCCACATGAAAGTCAGCCCTT
Source organism: Salipiger thiooxidans (assembly GCF_900102075.1). Lineage (GTDB taxonomy): Bacteria > Pseudomonadota > Alphaproteobacteria > Rhodobacterales > Rhodobacteraceae > Salipiger > Salipiger thiooxidans. The sequence continues at coordinate 4,920 of NZ_FNAV01000025.1, forward strand.
TCGAATCAACGGGAAAGCAGTACGGAATTCTCCGTTGGCGGAATCCGTGCGAGGAGATGCGTTCGGTTGTAGGACGAGTTGTGCGACGGACATCTCGCCTCTGTCGCACCGTGTTTGCATAATGCCTCTCGCTTCAAACAGTTCGACCGACGCGACATCCCTGGCTCAACCACGTTTCCAGCCCTTTGCATGGAAGATCTGGCACCGGGCGGCGCGATCGAGCCGACACCCCCGTAGGTAGAGAGTCTGTCTGCCGGGGGCAATCCGCAACTCGCCGGAAGCATCGACAGAACTCGCCGACGAGGAAATGCTGCAACGCAGCGCCCGGATATTGAGCAGTCGCCGCAGCCTGACAACACACAACCCTGAGCTGCGGTTGACCTCGGTTCACGACTGCCTAAACATCCACCCTGACGATGCCGGGCAGCGCGGCCTGCCCAGAAAGGCGCCAAAGATTTTTCGGATGTGCAGATGGCAAAACGGATTAACGACTTGTCGTGGGATACTGGGCGTCGCCACGCGGCGCGAGGGTCGGGAAAGCCACCCGGACGGTGCAGGGCAAGACCGCCGGTCATCTGTCGTGCGCCCTTTCAGGCCCGCATCGCAAGGGCATCTGATCGCCCCTCGCGTAACCACAACCTACTTACGCGCGAGTTCTGAAGCCAACGAAATGTCCACTACATGCGCACATTCTCCCCGCTTCGGTGGCCTTCTCGCAGCCGTTGAGATCAAAGATATGCGGACCGCCCGGAAAGCCGGGTCATTGTCTTGCAGCTTGCACATATTTCTTGCACCAAGCGCTTGGCGGAAAACGACGCGGCCCCACGATGCCTTTGGTTGTGGACTTCGGGCGCATCGACCTTCCCATCGCCACTGAGCTGATACAAACCGACAAGGTGTTCCCCCGCCACCTGATCGGAGCCAACTGATGCGGAAAACCGCGGGCAACTACACGGCGCCAAGCCTCATCTCAGGAACTAAGCAATGAAGAAAGCGCTCATCACCGGTGTGACCGGTCAGGACGGATCCTATCTGGCGGAATTCCTGCTGGAAAAAGGGTACGAAGTGCATGGCATCAAGCGCCGTGCCTCGCTGTTCAACACACAGCGTGTCGACCACATCTACCAGGATCCGCACGAGCCCAACCCGAAGCTCAAGCTGCATTACGGGGACCTGACCGACACCTCGAACCTCACGCGCATCATCTCCGAGATCGAGCCTGACGAGGTCTACAACCTCGGCGCCCAGTCCCACGTGGCGGTCAGCTTCGAGGCGCCGGAATATACCGCGGACGTGGACGGCATCGGCACGCTGCGCCTGCTGGAGGCGATCCGCTTCCTCGGCCTCGAGGAGAAGACCCGCTTCTACCAGGCCTCGACCTCCGAGCTCTACGGCCTCGTGCAGGAGATCCCCCAGCGCGAGACCACGCCCTTCTACCCGCGCTCGCCCTACGCGGCGGCCAAGCTCTACGCCTACTGGATCACGGTGAACTACCGTGAGGCCTACGGCATGTATGCCTGCAACGGCGTGCTCTTCAATCACGAGTCCCCGCGCCGCGGCGAGACCTTCGTGACCCGCAAGATCACCCGCGGCATGGCCAACATCGCCATGGGTCTCGAGCCCTGCCTCTACATGGGCAACATCGACAGCCTGCGCGACTGGGGCCACGCCAAGGACTATGTCCGCATGCAGTGGATGATGCTGCAGCAGGAACAGGCCGACGATTTCGTCATCGCCACCGGCAAGCAGTACTCAGTGCGGGAATTCATCGACTGGAGCGCGCGCGAGCTGTCGATCGAGCTGGAGTTCTCGGGCGAAGGCGTGGACGAGACCGCCACCGTCAAGTCGGTCGACAACAACGTGGCCCCGGCGGTGAAGGAAGGCGACATCATCATGCGCATCGACCCGCGCTACTTCCGCCCCGCCGAGGTGGACACGCTGCTGGGCGATCCGACGAAGGCCAAGACCAAGCTCGGCTGGGTTCCCGAGATCACCGCCCAGGAGATGTGCTCCGAGATGGTGGCCGCGGACCTCAAGACCGCCAAGCGCCACGCCCTGCTCAAGGAACACGGGCTGGAAATGCCCATCTCGGTCGAAGACCGGTAAGGAGACCCCCATGTCCTATGACCTGAGCGGCAAGCGCGTCTGGGTGGCTGGCCATCGCGGCATGGTCGGCGGCGCCGTGGTGCGCCGTCTGGCGCAGGAAGACTGCGAAGTGATCACCGCCGGCCGCGACGTCGTCGACCTCGTCGACCAGGCCGCGGTGAAGGCCTGGATGGCGCAGGCGAAACCGGATGTCATCGTCATGGCCGCGGCCAAGGTCGGTGGCATCAAGGCCAACAGCGACTACCCGGTGGATTTCCTCTACCAGAACCTGATGATCGAGGCGAATATCGCGCAGGCGGCGCACGAGAACGACGTCGAGCGCTTCCTGTTCCTCGGCTCCTCCTGCATCTACCCCAAGTTCGCCCCGCAGCCGATCCCCGAGGACAGCCTGCTGACCGGCCCGCTGGAACCCACCAACGAGTGGTACGCCATCGCCAAGATCACCGGCATCAAGCTGTGCCAGGCCTATCGCACGCAATATGGCCGCGACTGGATCTCGGCCATGCCCACTAACCTCTACGGCCCGGGCGACAACTACGACCTGAACTCCAGCCACGTACTGCCGGCGCTGCTGCGCAAGTTCCACGAGGCCAAGGAGGCCGGCGCCTCGTCCGTCGAGCTCTGGGGCTCGGGCACGCCGCTGCGCGAGTTCCTGCACTGCGACGACCTCGCGGATGCGCTGGTCTTCCTGCTCAAGGAATACTCGGGCTACGAGCACGTGAACGTCGGCTCCGGCTCCGAGGTGACGATCCGCGAACTGGCCGAGACCATCGCCCGCGTGGTGGGCTACGAGGCGGAACTGACCTTCGATGCGACCAAGCCCGACGGGACGCCCCGCAAGCTGATGGACAGCTCGCGCTTGGCGGACATGGGATGGTCGCGCGCCCGGCCGCTCGAGGACGGGATCGCAAACGCCTACACCGCCTATCTGAAAACATTGGAAACCGTGTAGTCCCGCAAGGGCCAAGGAGACCCCGATGCCTGCAATCCGCTACCAGCCGCATGTGGACGGGCTCCGCACCCTTGCCGTCCTGCCGGTCATCGCCTTCCATCTGGACAAGGCCCTGTTGCCTGGTGGGTTCCTCGGCGTCGATGTGTTCTTCGTCATCTCCGGCTACCTGATCACCTCCATCCTGCTGCGCGAGATGGAGGCAGGGAGCTTCTCCTTCATGGAGTTCTGGGCCCGGCGCATCCGGCGCATCCTGCCGGTCGTCGGCACGATGGTGATCGTGACACTGCTCGCCTTCGCGCTTCTGGGCTTCCCGGTGACGCTGGTCGAACATGCGCAGGCGGGCCTTTCGGCGCTTCTGATGGTCGCCAACATCTACATCCCCATGCATTTCGGAAGCTACTGGGGGACCAGCGCCGAGGACGTGCCCTTTCTGCACATGTGGAGCCTGGCGGTGGAAGAACAGTTCTACCTGTTTTTCCCAGGTCTGCTGTTCCTGATCCTGCGTTTCCGTCCACGCTGGGTCACACCGGCCATCGTGCTGGCCATGATAGCAAGCTTCGCGGCATTCCTGTGGCTACTGCAGTCCCGCCCAACAGTGGCCTTCTACATGTTCCCGACCCGTGCCTGGGAACTCGGCGCCGGGTGTCTTCTGGCCAGCATGCGGCTCACGCTGAGAAGCCGTGCTCTGTCGGAAGTCATGACCGGGCTGGGCATCGCGCTGATCGTCTTTTCCTATGTCTCGATGCCGGCCGGAAGCCAGGTCTCGGTCCCGCAGGCAGTGTGCGCGGTTGTGGGGGCGGCCTTCATCATCCGCGGCGGACAGAACAGCCGTATTGCCAAAGCGCTGCTGTCCAATCGACCGATGGTTGGGATCGGAAAGCTCAGCTACTCGCTTTACATCTGGCACTGGCCGGTGATCGTGCTGGCCGACGAGATCGGCCTCGCCAGCGATCGTCCCGCACCGCACTGGCTTCTCCTTGTCATCATCTTCGTTCTCAGCCTGGCCTCCTACTACCTCGTGGAGGGGCCGGTTCGCCGAGCCCGGGCTCCGCTCGCACTGCCGCTGGCCTTCCCCTCCGCAGGAGTCCTCGCCTGCCTGCTCGTGGTCGGCCTCTGGTCGATGGTCCCCGCCAACCCGACCGGGTATGAGCGGATCGCCTATGCCGGTCCCTACTACGACCTGTCGCCGGTCCAGCCCATGGATGACCGCCAAACACAACTCAAGCGTGTAGGGCAGGACATCAGAACCCGACCTGAAGATCGCGCGCCGCTCTACAAGGACGGCGGGCTGCTGCTGGACTACGGCTCGGGCCCGAAGATCATGATCATGGGGGATTCCCATTCCCTGATGTGGGCACCCGTGCTCGATCGGCTGTCCGAAGAGAACGGCTTTTCTCTCTTCGTAAGCGGCATGTCAGGTGACCTTCCCTTCGCGGATTTCACCAACCCGTCCCTACTACGCGGCAATGAGCGGGCAACCGGCCAGCAGCGCCGGGAAATCGCCGCGGCGCGGCGCGAACGGGTCGAGACCTGGCATCCGGACTTGGTGATCATCTCGACACGCAACCTGCCTTCCGACGAGGTGCTTCAGGATTTCGCAGCCTATTTCGAAAATCGAGGGATCCCGTTGCTGTTCACATCCCAGCCCCCGGTCATGCTCTACGGAAACAACGGCGCGCATCATTTCCTGAGCTACGTTAGCCGCTTCCGAGACATCACGCCGGCAAGCCTCGTGGAGGTCCGCGTCTCGGACGAGCACCTCGTAAAATCGGCACAGCGCCGCGCCATCCTTGAGGCGTGCAAGACATGCCACTTCTTCAATGTTTCAGAGTTCCTCGAAGGTCATACGGGGCACTCCCTGCTCGCGGAGCATGGAATCATCAACTACTACGATGATGATCACCTCTCGATCGACGGGGGGAACGCAATCGCCCCTGCCCTGCTCCAAGCCATTCAGAACATTCTTCAGGGGCTACCGGACCCGGTCTGATCTGCTGGAAATCCAAGCCACAAATGCGCTTCAGAAAAAGGCCTGTCACTTTTCCGGGCAGAGCCTCCGGGGATCGCCGAAGGTTGCAGCATCGACCTGAAACAACCCTACGGCGATCCGGCACTAGTTGACGCTGCACCGCAGAAATGCCACCGTTCTCGCTAACGGAACTTGTCGAGGCAGTTGCGGAGATCGCAACGACCCGGTGCCGATGACAACGGAACACGGACAGTCCGGTTTCAGAATATCGAATCCAAACAAGGAGATGATCATGGAAAGCTGGCCCCCGGGTGGTCTCGATCCCGAGATCGCCATCCTGCAGGAAACTTACATTCCCAGCATCGCCGGATCCGACATGGCCGGACTGCTCAAGGACGAACGGCTTGGCCGGGTGGCGATCGTATCGTCCTTCGGCGCTGAGAGTGTCATCCTGTTGCATTATGTCTCGGGTATCCTGCCCGAAGTTGACGTGCTCTTCCTCGATACGGGGAAGCACTTCCCCGAAACTCTGGAATATCGGGACAAGGTGGTGAACGACTTCGACCTCAACCTGCGCGTCCTGACCCCGGAGGAGGAAGAGGTGGCTGCCGAAGATCCGGATGGTCGTCTGCACAGCTATGAGCCTGAGACCTGTTGCCGGCTGCGCAAGGTCTTCCCCTTGCAAGATGCCTTGGCGGGATACGACACTTGGATTTCCGGGCGTAAAAGATACCAGGCGGCGACCCGCGCAAGCATGCCGGTGCTCGAGCGCGACGGCGAACGTATCAAGATCAACCCGCTTGCCTTCTGGAGCAAGGAAGAACTCGATGGCTATCACGAACGCCATTCCCTGCCCCGTCACCCGCTGGAAGCGCAGAACTACCTCTCCATCGGCTGCGCCCCGTGCACCCGCGCCGTGAAGCCCGGTGAAAATGCTCGTGCAGGCCGCTGGGCCGATACGCCGGACAAGACTGAGTGCGGGATTCACCTGGGCCCAGATGGCCGTTTCCGTCGTAGCTCAAAACCATCCTGATCCCCTGACAAACAGACTAGAGAGCCAAGGTTGACCATTCGACTTCTTACGCCTAACCATCGCCGTAGCGTTGAAAAAATGGCGCAAATCACACGCTGCGGGCGTCCCTAAGCGTCAATCTCCCACTTTCTGGATTCTTGAATGACGGATCAGACGAGCACGCCGGCGCCAAGTGACGGACGGCGTATCCTGTCTTCGAGCGGCCAGCTTCTCGCGCTACGCGTGGGAGGTCTCGGCGTCTCTTTCGGCCTGGGCGTGTTGCTCGCCCGGGTCATGGGACCAACAGAGTTCGGCATCTACACCTTCGTGCTGGCAATCCTCACACTCCTGATGCTGCCGGCAAAGTTCGGCCTGCCATCTCTCATGACGCGAGAGATCGCGAAGGCCGGCGAGGACGCCCCCCAGATCGGTATGGTTTTGCGCTGGGGCCGCATGTGGTCGCTGACGGCCTCTATCCTCGTGTCGGCCATTTCGCTCCTCGCGCTCTGGATCTTCCACGAACGGATCGAAGGCGTTTCACCTTGGATCGTGGCGCTGACCTTCCTGAACGTTCCGCTCCTGACCTTCGCCTTCTTCGATTCCGCGGTACTGCGCGGCCTGAAGAAACCGGTGGCCAGCCAGTTTCCAGAGAACGTCTTCCGCCCTCTGATGATGATGATACTCGCCGGAGCGGTCTCGCTGGCGGTGACCGGCTCCCGGATGTCCGCCGACACCGCGCTGATCCTCAACGCGGTGGCCGCGACGGGGGCGCTGATCGTCGTCCGCTGGTTGACAGTGACCAGCCTGCCGGCCGAAGCCCGGTCGGGAGACGGTATCCCTCGACCCGACAAGGAGACACGTTCAGTCTGGTTTCGCGCCGTCCTCGCTCTGGCGCTGAGCGGTGGCATCCAGTCGCTGAACGAGCAGATCGACATCCTCTCGCTGGGCTTCTTCGGCGAGGCGGCGGATGTCGGCATTTATCGCGTGGCCTCCCGCGGTGCATTCCTGGTCTATTTCGCGCTGCTTTCGGTCGGCATGGTGGCGAGCCCGTATTTCGCGCGCTATCGGAAGGAAGGCCGCATGAAGGAGCTGCAGGGGATCGTGACCGTCGCGTCCCGCGCAATCTTCTTGGCTGCGCTGGTGCCTGCGGTTCTGATGATCGTCTTCGCCACCCCGGTCATGACACTGGTCTTCGGGGCCGAATACGCCGCCGGCGCCTTGCCCCTGGCAATCCTCTGCGCCGGCCAGCTGGCCAACGCGGCGACCGGCGCCAGCATCCAGCTGATGAACATGAGCGGCCATGAGGGCACCGTAGCGCGGGCCGTAACCTTCGGCGCGGTCTGCAACGTGGTGCTGAACCTGTCTCTCGTGCCCTTCTATGGTCCGACGGGGGCGGCAATCGCTACCGCCATCAGCGTAGCGATCTGGAACACCTACCTTTGGGTCGCCTGCCGGCGAACCCTCGGGATCGACAGCTCCTTCCTCGGACTGGGGCTCAAAAAAGACGTGGCATGACGGGACATCTGCCGGACTGCGAAAGGACTAGACCATGAAACTGTTGATCGTCGGCCTCGATGGCCTCGGCTCCGAGAATATCGAGACCTTCGGAATGGTGCGCCTTCTGAAACGCATGCAGGCAGGCACTATCGGCAACCCCCAAGTCGCCTACCGGATGAGCCGGGGCTGGCCTGAAATCTTTAGCGGAACCACGGCCGAGCAGTCCGGCGCCTACTACCAGATTCCCGTGCGCACTTCGAAGGGGCGTGTCATACCCACGCAGAAGACCGGCCTGGGACAGGTCGAGAAGACCGTCGGTGTCGAGAACATGCTTTGGAACCGCCTGACGGCGCTGGGATACGACATGAGTGTCATGACCGTGCCCACCGTCACCAAGCCGCTGGAGCTGCCTGGCTTCTCCATCGCCGCGACCGGAGGGGGAAAGTTCGGCAACTCTCTCGGCGCCGAAGATCTCTTCCCGGCGGACCTGCTGCGGCACGCGATGATCGCCGACCTCGATCTCGGCCTTCGCATGGGGTACGGCGGCTTCCTGCCCTCGAGCCTCGCCAACATGGAGCAGGTGGCCAACAAGCACCTGAGCGACTACTTCCAGATCCTGCGCGTGGCGCTGGAACGGCGGCCGAGCGATGCCATGTTCATGGCAAGCCGTTTTATCAACGAGATGTCCTACAAGTTCACCGCGCTGATCAATTCCGATCCGACGGACCCCGATGCCCGCGCACTGCGCGAGCTTATCCTCGCGCTCTGCGACCGGTTTGACAGCATGCTGGACAAGCTGATCGAAGAGCTGGCACCAGAAAATCTCTTCGTTGTGTCCGACCACGGCATCTGCGAATTCAAAGCCGAGATCAATCTCAATGAAGCGCTCGTCGACATGGGGCTGCTGCAACGGGATCCGGTCCGGCAAGCTGCCCGCCAGGGGCGTCATGCCTACAAGCGCATGCGCGCCAAGCAGCCCCGGACGCCCATCGTCCCGAACTCCTACCGGTTCGAGGCGAGCAAGGCCTTTTCGATTGGCTACATCGACGCGCTCTACCTGACCGACCAACGCTTCGGTGGGCCAAGCATGGATGCGGGAACACGCGCCAGAGAAGCAGAGACTCTCGCGAACCAGCTCAACGACTACTGGTCGAGCAAGGCACCTGAAGCCGGCGTGACATTCTCCGTAACCGGCAACAGCCCCTATTCCGGAAATGCCGAAACCGCAGAAGCCGGGGGCGTCCCCAACCCCGATATCCTGTGCCACACGCCACGTGGAACGGCGAATGAGAAACAAACTGACGGCCTGATCAGCACCCGCGAATTCGATTTCGGCAAATCCCTGTACCAAAAGGGCTTCCCCGGCGAGTTCTCCGGCGTCAAGAGCAGCGACACTTTTGCCGGGTATGTCGGCCCGCATGCCGATGCGGTCACGCTCGAGAAGCTCACCGATCTCTACGGCTCCATCCTCGCGGTGGCGGAACGCGCGAAATGACCCCACACATCCAGATCCGCAGCTTCGTGCTCGGCGGCAACCACGGACAGTTCCTGCAGGCCGCGGGTCTTCTCGATGCCGTTTCCGAGCTGCGTCCCGACGCGCGTGTTACCCAGGCCGGCACCCACAACCACTTGGGACGCGAGCTTAAGGTTCAGGCGCGGATGCTGCTCCTGCCCAAGTTTCTCTACATGCAGTGGCTCTGGCGGCGACAGATCCCGATGTCGGCCAAGAACGAGGCCGCGGCAATCCGCGTCTACGGCTCGGACCAGGTCTGGTCCTTCACCAATCCCGCCTTCGATGCCGATCCCTACTTCTTCGGGCAGGGCGACGATGCGGAAAAGGTCGCCTACGCCCCCTCGATGGGCTACGTGCCCGATGATTTCCAAGCCCCCGACTGGATGGTCGAGGGGTTGCAGCGTTTCAAGGCGATCTCGGTGCGGGACGAGGGCACGAAAGCCGTCATCGAGCGGGTCACCGGGCGCGACGACATCACGCTGGTCTCCGATCCGGCTTTCTTCCTGAAGGAAGCGCGCCTGCCGGACGAGGCAACGCGCGACGGCGGGCTCGCCATCTACTGCACCAAGCCGCGGCTCCTGCTCGAGCAGGTCATGGCCTCGGCCGGGGGCAAGATGCTCGACGGCGTGGGCCCCGTGCGCTGCTACGGTTACGCGCCAAAGCGACAGGCCCTGCAGCAGCTGCCCCAGCAGTTCGTCAGCCCGCGCGCACTGGTGCGCCACTACGCGAAGGCGCGTTTCGTGCTGACCTCGACCTTTCACGGCGTGGTCATGGCGCTGATGACCGGGACCCCCTACCTTGCACTGCATTCGCCCAACCTCGAGGCGCGGCTGCAAAGTCCCGTCGGCAGGGCCGGAGTGCCGCCATGGCGGATGCGTCGGATGGAAGAGATGAAGGATATCTCCGCCGCGGACATGGAACGGCTGATGAGCCCCGAGGGCATCGACCGTGCCGCGATCACCCGCGAAGTCGAAGCCTCGCGCGCCTGGCTGGGCCGCGCGCTCGGTGCGACCGGGGAGTAATCCGATGAAAGTCGTGCATTTCGTGGGAGGCTATCTCGCCTCGGGCGCAGGGCGCGCGGCCGAGATCATCCATCTCGGCCTACAGGCCGACGGGATCGACTCCACCATCCTGACCGGCGACCCCAAACCCGCCACCAATGCCAAGGGCATCGTCTCGCTCGACAATGGCGGCCTCGCCCGCGTCACTGGCATGGCCTACAAGGCCGGAGAGCAGCTGACCAAGAAGATCGCCGCGCGAGGCAAACCGGTGAGCCTCTACAGCCCGGGGCTGTTCGGCCACCGCATCCCGCGGCAGGTCCGCGACGCGGACATCGTGCACCTGCACTGGCTGAACACGGCCGCCTTCGTCCCCCCCTTCGTCGAGAAGCTCTCGGTTCCGACCGTCTGGACCCTCCATGACATGTGGCCGATGACCGGCGGTTGCCATTACGCGCTAGACTGCCGGCGTTTCGAGACCACCTGCGGCGCCTGCCCCCGGTTGTCCTCGTCGCGCGAACGCGACCTCAGCACCTTCCTGCAGGCCCGCCTGAAACGGCGTGTCGGCGGAAAAGTTCACGTGGCGGCGATCTCGGAATGGATCGCCCTGGAGGCACGGGCAAGCGCCGTGCTCCGTGAATGCCCGATCACCGTGATCCCCAACGCGGTCGATACCAAGGCCTATTTCCCGGTCGACCGCCGCCTCGCCCGCACCGCGCTAGGGCTCGACCCGGACAGGCCGATCGTCCTGACCGGCCATGCCTCGAACGGCTGGCTGAAGGGGAGTGACCTCATCGTCGATGCGGTGGATTCCCTACGCACTTCGGCAGCGGCACCGGATTTCGACCTCATCGGGTTCGGCACCCTCGATCAAGAGATCGGTGCGCGCTACGCCCACCATTATGGCCGAGTCTACGACGACGTGACACTGAGACTGCTCTACAGCGCAGCAGACGTCTTCGTGGCGGCCTCGCGCTACGAGGCCTTTGGGCGCACCCTGATCGAGGCCATGGCCTGCGGCACGCCGGTCGCCTCCTTCCGTGGCACCGGCCCCGACGACATCATCGTTCCCGGCCAGACCGGCGAGTTGGCCGAGGCTGGAAACGGGTCCGACCTCGGAGCCGGCATCGCCCGGCTCCTGGGCACAGGCGGCGCCCTGCGGGACAACTGCCGCAACCGAGCCGAAACGGTCTACGCCCGACAGACGATCGCGGCGCAGTACCAGTCTCTGTACCGCACGGCCCTCACCGGAGCAGGCAGCCCCCCATCGCGATGAGGCGGTTCGGCAGGGCGTTCTCGACGGCTGGAACGTCCCGTGATTCTCTTTCTTCATCAGGCCGGGGTCTCGCCGGAGCGGCTTTCGTGCTTCGACTAATTTTTTTGCACCACGGTCTGAGCGTGACCTCCCGTACATCATTTTCGACCGAAAGAATTCCTCCAGATTGGCGATTTATCGCACGCATTTCGCAAATATCGGCGAACCTCTTCTCATGTGGCGCACCTCCTTTGGCGAACCACTTGTGCCTCCCGTTGCACACCGGACGTCCCCCTGCCCGAGGAGAACGGCTGGGAAAACCGCGAGAAACTCTTCGGGAAAGATCTATCATCTTGTTGTTAAACGATAATAAAAAGATCCAACCTCAGATCGAAGGTCATGGGCATCGTCGGGTGGGCCGCCGGAGGAGACACGACCTCCTCCAAGTCTCCGGAAAACAAGATGTGTTTTTTCAGGCTGCGGAGAACAATTTATGGTTGATTCATGTTGATGTTGAATCTCCTTTGAAAAAATTTCGCACTTGCAGAAACTAGACAGTAAACGAATGATTAACTAAGAGTTGTGGCGAGTTCCGGAACGACCCGTTCCACGACAATTACACGACATTGGTAGCACCGATGGATGCTACCGAACCTCTGTCAGAATCCAGTTTTTGGGGGATGATCCCGTGACGATGCTCGATGCCGGTTCGACCCTTGGCGATACTCCCGCCTTCTCGCAGCGCATGGCCTACCGCAGGGAAGCGCAGAAATTCTACGCCCGCTACACCAAGCGGATCGTCGATATCGGCCTTGCGCTGATCCTCCTGCCGGTATTGGTGCCGGTGATCGCGACCCTCTGGGCCATGACCCGCACTGACGGCGGCCCCGGCTTCTTCGGTCACCGCCGCATCGGCAAGAACGGCAAGGTCTTCCGCTGCTGGAAGATCCGCACCATGGTGCCCAACGCCGAGGAACGCCTCGTCGCCTATCTCGCGAACAACCCGGCTGCCGCCGAGGAATGGGCGCGAGACCACAAGCTCACCGACGACCCCCGCATCACGAAGATCGGCCGCTTCCTGCGCGAGACCAGCCTCGACGAGCTGCCGCAGATCTGGAACGTGCTGATGGGCGAGATGAGCTTCGTTGGCCCCCGCCCCGTGGTGCGCGCCGAGATGAAGAAATACGGTCATGGCCGGACGGCCTATCTCACCATGAAGCCGGGCATCACCGGGCTCTGGCAGGTGTCGGGCCGCAACGACGTAAGCTACGACGAGCGCGTCGCCATGGACATCGAGTACCTGCAGACGGTTTCCCTGAAAACCGACCTCCAGTTGATCGCCAAGACCGCCGGCTCGGTTCTGAACCGCACCGGCCGCTGACCCTGCTGCGTCAGGTCGAGAAAAACTGCACCTTGCCAGTCTCGAGAAGGGCCGCCGTCAGGCGGCCCGTGGCATATGCACCGGTATCCACGGGGATGCGTCCGTCCTTCGGACGCGCACGTTCGGTGATCGTATGCCCATGTACTACCCAGATCCCGTCCGTCCGCGGCACCGTATCGAAATCGGGGTGGCCCCAGATCAGCGAACGGCTACGCTGTGCGTCAATCGGGCGTGCGGGGTCGGCCCCCGCATGACAGACGAAGACGTTTCCCGTTTGCCAACTCGTCGGCAACCCCCGAAGCCAGTCCTCGAGCCCATCTTCCATCCTGTCGCGCAGCCGGTCGCGCGCATCGCTCCAAGCGCTGTCAGACGCCGTCGCCGCGACGCCGGGAAGACCGTAGCTCGCCAGAGTCTGCAGCCCCCCATGGCGAAACCATCGCATCCCGAAGGACTGTGGGTCCTCGAGAAAATCGAGCAGCATTTGGTCGTGATTGCCCCGAAGGCAGATCATGAGATTCGGCCCTGCGTCCGCCTGCATCCGGCGAAGGCGCCGCAGGACATCGGCGCTCTGCTCGCCGCGATCAATATAGTCGCCCACCATGACAAGCTTCGCAGTGGGATGGGCAAGTTCCTCAAGCTTGGACAGAAGCCTGCCGAGGAGGGCGTCGCAGCCATGGATGTCACCGACTGCAAAAAAGGCCTCTTCGGGACGCATTGGTGCGTCGAATACAGGGCAGGCAGGTTTTCTTCGGAACCGAAATCGCATGGTCTCAGAGGTAGGACGAAAACGGCGCGCTGCCAATACGTTGCCGAACCGGGATTGGGTCTCTGCTCCCAACCGCATCAGTCGCCGAAAGGCCCCTGCACGGCCGTGCGATGTGCCGAAGCCACTATTCACGACATCGAGAACCGCCCCCCAGGTCCTCACCGCCCCCATTCGTGCAATCTCCACCCCGAACGCTGCCTGTCGGCTCTCATGCAACTACAGCGATAACGACCCCATGTCCGAACCGATCTTCTCCCTCTCGCTACCCGAGAACGACCCGACAAAGCAGGCGCTCGAACGTGCCATGCAATCCGTCATCGACGCGTTCTATGAAGAGCTCGGCGGAATCGTGACGGGCCTGCTCCCGGTCGGGACCTTCGACCCCGGCAACGGCCGTTTCCCTGCTGAGGCGATCCACGGAACCTACTACTTCGTCAGCGCTCCGGGCATCCTCGACGGCCAGACCTTCGCGGTCGGCGACTGGCTCGTCCCGCTGCACGATGACGCGAGCACGTCACGTTTCGCGGGCCACTGGACACGCGGCGACTATTCCAAGGTGGTTCGCACGGTTTACGACAGCCCTGCGCATCTTCAGACCTCACAGGAGATGCCGCGCGGCGTCAACGCAGCGTGGCAGACCAAGGACGGTTTCAGCTACATTGAGGCGGATCCACACGCAGAGGATCACCACCTCGTCACAAGCAGCGGAGTGAAGCTCAAGCTCGCAGATATCCGCGTGATCGACGTTCGAGCGTTCAATCCCCCAACGGATGGCGTCACCGACGCGTCCCGCGCGCTGCAAGCCGCTCTGGATACCTGGAAGGCAGAGATCACCGGAGACGTTCCAGACGCGCGCCACTGCATCCTGCGCGTCGTCGGGCGCTACACGGTTTCGAAGCAGCTTCTCGTGCAATTCGACGATGTCCAGACCGGCAAGGGCGTGATCGATATGACCGGAGGACAGATCACTTCGGCACTTGAGGGCGGGTCCCTCTTCCGGGTCCGCACGAATGCTACCACACGCAACCTCCACCTGCGCAACTTCTACTTGCGCCGAGGAGGGTCCGGCGTGGACGTCCTTCTCGAGATGGATGGCGGACATCAGGCTAACGGCTCGCTGGCGCGCTGGAACATCGAAAACCCCACCCTTGTCGGCAGCAAGGTCCCGCTCTGGTTCCGCAACAACTGCTTCGAGGGCGTGGTAATCAATCCCAACATTGTGGCAACCAGCCAGAAAAAGGGCTGTGCTGGCATCCGGCTCGACGACAACTTCGACGCGCCAACCCCGCACGGGATCAATTTCAGGTCGATGCGCGGGAAGGTTTCGTCCATCTCCATCTACGGTGGCACGATCAAGAACGGCTGGAACAACCTCCGCGTCAACGACCCGATCGACGTCCGAGCCTTCGGAACGACCTTCCTGAACTCAGGGGGGGCTATGTTCCACAATGCCAGCAACGTCAGCGGAGGGCTGTTCGCCTGCCATTTCGAAAATGCCTGGGACAGTTACGAGGGAAACAAAACCGTCCGCCCTGTGATCCGGATGGACTCGAACCTCACGGTCGAAAACTGCGACTACCGGCAGTCCGTCGGCAAGGCGACCTGCCTTGTCCAGACCTTCGTCAGCATGAACGTCAATGCCCAGCTCGGCCCGAACCGCATTCTCACACCCGATGTCGATCATCTTTATGTCACCAACCGCATCGACAACGGAGCGCGCATCTACCTGCCCGCCGCTGCACGCGGCAAGATCGGATATGCCGACAGCACGATCGGACCGAGGCTGGTCTGCCTGCCGCAGCCTTCTTTCTGGAACGCGCCACCGCTCCCCATAGGCGACACTTCGCTCGAGATCGACCTGATGCGAGGCAATATCTGGTTCGCCACCGCGACGGGGACCCTCACGATCAGCACGGCACGAAACGCGCACCCGGGCGACGAACTTACGCTTATCATAGAGCAGGACGGAAGGGGCGGTCGCGAGCTCGTCTGGAGCCCGGCCTTCAGGCCCGCGACCGCGCCCGGGACCAGCCCGAACACCCGGACTTCGTGGAAATTCATCTACGACGGCGCGACCTGGATCGAGAGCGGCAGCTCGCGGACGAGCTAAGGGTATGTACCGGCCGTCTCGGCAATGCTGTCACAAGCCCCGCGAACCGGGGCTCCGCCCGACCAGAACCTCGTGGAAACGCCTAAAAATCAAGCTCTACCCCCGCATAAGTCAAATTCTGCCACCTGGCCCACGCCCGATCGGGACCTCGGAAGAATGGCCTTAACAGCATGTTATTTAGTCTTAAAACGATGATCGAAAACGGAGTATCACCGGGCTGACCAGCTTGTACGCATTCAGGCGCTCTGCCCAGCACTCCACCGATGGAAGAGGTGTGAATACATTCAAGTCATCGTGGTACATACGGTTCGTCGCCGCAGAATAATCATGATAGACGCAATGTCGTATCGGTGACGCATCGGTTTCATCCCACCCCGAGAAGCTTTGGAGAGACTCGTTGAACGACATGAGACGCATTCAGCAAGGCGCAGCGGCCGCCACCGCGCCAGACGAAGACGTCATCGACCTGGGTGCCCTGCTTTCGGCGCTTTGGAGAGGCAAGATCTTCATCATCCTGGCCATGGTGGCTGCGGTCTGCATAGGCGGTATGTACGTCTATACGCTCGCCACGCCGATGTATCGCTCCACCGCGGTGGTAATGCTGAACAACCGTGAAGAACAGGTTGTCGACATCGGAAACGTGATCGGCGGCCTCGGCTCCGACAGCGCGGTGGTCAACACCGAAGTCGAAGTTCTGAAGAGCCGCATCCTGCTGGGCAAGGTGGTCGACAAGCTCAATCTCATCGAGGACCCAGAGTTCAACGCCGCATTGCGCGAGCGCAGTGCAATGGACCAGATGAAATCCATGGTGCGAAACCTTGTCCGGCCCCCGTCCTCGGGAACAGGGCCATCTACCGACAGCCAGCGCGAAGGGGCAATCAATGCTCTTCTGGGTGCTCTGACGATCAAGAACATCCCGCAAAGCCTTGTCTTCCAGGCCACGGTCGAAACGACCGAGCGGGAGAAGTCCGCCCTGATCGCCGACACGCTGGTCGATCTCTACATCCTCAATCAGCTCGAGGTGAAATTCGACGCGACGGAACAGGCCACTACCTGGCTGACCCAACGGGTCACTGACCTGCAGGTTTCGCTGGAAAAGGCCGAACAGGAGGTGAAGGATTTCCGTGCCAGCACACCTCTGGTCAGCCCGGAAGCACTCGCGGGGCTCGAGGTTCAGGTCAAGGAGATGCGCGACCGCATCGACAATACGCAAGGCGCTCAAGAAACCGCCCGCGCACGCCTTGAGAACATGCGTGGCGCCGAAACCCCAGAAACGCAGACAGAGGTCACCGGCGACCTGCAACTGCAGCGCCTTCTGCCGCGGATCGACGAACCAGCGATCGCTCAAGCCTTCGAAACGCGTTTTGGCCAGCTGCTTGCACGTACCGAAGCGGACATTACCCGCAACGACTCACAATTGAAGGCTCTGCAGGATTCACTGACCACGCTCGAGCGTCAAATCGACCAGCAAAGCAATGACCTCATCACCCTGCAACAACTGACGCGAGAAGCGGAGGCGAGCCGCCTGCTCTACGAATACTTCCTGTCCCGTCTCAAGGAGACCTCTGCCCAGCAGGGAGTCCAGCAGGCCGACAGCCGTATTCTCTCCCCAGCAGTCGTGCCGTCACAACCCTCCGCGCCGCGAAAATCCATGATCCTCGCCGCCGCAGCACTGCTGGGACTCGTCATCGGCGCCGCCTTCGTACTGATCCGTGAAACCCGCAGTCGAGCATTCCGGAACGCCGAACAACTCGAGACCACAACCGGCTATGCCACAATCGGTCAGGTCCCTCTCATCCAAGCCAAGCGGCGCCTCGATGCCATCGCCTATCTCAAGGACAAGCCGTCTTCCGCTGCTGCAGAGGCCATTCGGAACCTGCGGACATCGGTGATGTTGTCCAACGTGGATACGCCCCCCAAGGTGATCATGACCTGCTCCTCGCTTTCGGGCGAAGGCAAGACCACCATTGCATTGTCGCTGTCGCTCAACTTCGCCACCATGGGTAAGAGGGTGCTCCTGATCGAAGGTGACATCCGCCGCAGGGTCTTCGGCCAATACCTGAAGACCGATCAGAAAGACGGCATTGTCTCCATCATTACCGGTGAACGCACCTTCGATGACGTCGTCATTCAGGACAGCCTGCTGGGCGCCGACGTGCTGCTCGGCGACAAGGGGAAGGCCAACGCCGCCGACATCTTCTCGTCAGAGCGGTTCGCCAACCTGCTGAGTGACCTGCGCAACCGCTACGACATCATCATCATCGACACGCCGCCGGTGCTGATCGTGCCGGATGCCCGGGTGATCGCTCAGCACGTCGACGCCACGGTCTTCGTGGTTCGCTGGGACCGCACTCAGAAAGAGCAGGTGCTGGGCGCATTGCGGGAGTTCGAGAGCGTCGGCAAGCCGGTCAGCGGCCTCGTACTGAACCAGATCAACCCGCGCGGCATGAAGCGCTACGGCTACGGCAACAACTACGGGCCCTACTCGGCCTACGGATCCAAGTACTACCTGAACTGACCGCTCACGCGGCTCCGAAAACGGAAAACCCCGCCCGGCCATCAGGCCAGGCGGGGTTTTCTCTTGTCCATCCGCCGCCCCCGGAAGGGGGCGCCGCCAGCGTCAGTTCAGCGTTTGAGCCGCGGCGGTGTTGATCAGCGACGGGGTGATCTGGGTGATCACGCGGTTCCACTTGGTCACCGGCTGCTCGGCCACGAAGATCACGTCGTTGGGCCGCAGCTGGAAGCGGGTGGCGAGCAGGAAGTTCGTCGCGTTCCGCCCATCGAGCTGCCAGGCGGTGAGCGCCCCGAACTCCCGCGGGTCGGGCGAGCCGCGCAGCACGTAGATCTCTGCCACGTTGCCGGTGCGGGTCGGCACCCCGGAGCTGGAATAGAGCGCGTCGGCCAGCGACGCGGTCTTGCCGAAGGGCAGCGGGTAGCGCGACTGCTCCCCCACTTCACCGGCGAGATAGACGTAGTCGCGATCCACGGAATCGAGCTCGAGACGGGTCATGTAATTGTCCCGTGCCTCGTTCAGCGCGCCACGGCGGATGTTGACCTCGGCGGTGAGCTCGTTGAGCGCCGCGACCCGGGCATCCTGCTGGAACTCGGCAAGGCGAATCCGCTCGGCGAAATAGGCCTGCGCCAGGTCGAGTTCGTATTCGGTGTCGACAAAGACCGCATCGCCGTCGGTCAGCTGGATCCGGGCAAGGCTGCGGTCGGAATAGAGCTCGCGCAGCGGGATCTGATAGATCGTGCCGTCGCGGTAGATCCGCACCGAGGCGTAATCCAGGTCCTGCGCAGTGACGCCGCCGGCCGCCGACAGCGCCGCGTCGAGATAGAGTGGCGTCAGCGTGATCGGTGCCACGGTCGGCTGTGCCACGGCGCCGCCGATCGACACCCGCTTCGAGTTGAACTGCGAGACTTCGAGGCTGAAGGTCGGGTCGATCTGGTTCTCCACCAGGCGCTGGAACAGCCGGCTCTCGGCTTCCTCGAGCGTCATGCCCGAGACCTGCACCCGGCCGACGTTGGGAATGGCGATCGCACCGTCATCCTGCACCGTGTAGCCCTGCCGCGCGTTCGACGCGGCCAGCAGCCCGGTCAGCTGCTCGACGGTCGAACCCACCTGCGGCGTGGCCAGCAGCAGAACGTCGCCGACCCCAATGGTATAGGGTAGTTCGGGAAGCGCGGGCGGTACCCGCGTCTCGAGCGCGCCCGGGCGGTTTTGGTAGTCGATCACCGGCTCGGGCGCCGCACCCGCGCCACGCGGTGTGCTGCCGCCTCCGGCGGTGGCGAAGAAGACGCCGGGGAGTTCCTTCGGGCTGTAGGTGGAGCGGTTCGCCACCATCACGCTTTCAGGGGTGATTTCCAGCACCCGGACCTTGCTATCCGCCCCGCCGGTCATCGGGTTCACCGACGGCGACTGATAGGCGACGCCGCATGCGCTCAGCATCAAGGTCCCGATAACCGCCAGGCTCCCAAACACCTGTCTGCTCATGTCCTGTCCCCGTTCATGTCATGTCTTCCAGGGTTATTGTCCTGCGCCGCAGCGTAATTGCCTTTGTTCGGGCTGACCATGCTCCGGCACGTGAAAAGGGCGAACCCTGCGGAGGTTCGCCCTTTTTGTTCTCAACCTGTGGCCGATTTGACGACCCGTCCCGAGTGTAGAACTCAGTTGGTGGTGGTCGTCGTGGTCGTGGAGGACGACCCCTTGCTCTTGCCGCCCGAGAGAATGAGGCCCACACCCGCGCCGCCGGCGATGATCAGGGCGATCTGATCCGGGGTGAGGTTTGCGAAATCCGGACCCTGGGTCGAGATCACCGGGCTCTTGCTCTGGACACCCTCTGCGTGCACGGCAGGGGCGAGGGCGAAAAGGCTGGCCGCAGCAAGCCCGAGAATGGTCTTCGTGGTCATGTCTTTTCTCCTAGAAAAACTTGGTTTAGATCTAACAGCCTGCAGTTTTTTCTGCAAATGCGAAGTAACCCTGCGGCAAGAAATGTCCAGTGCGATACCCGGAAAGGTGGTTTTCTAGTCACTCAACCTTTCATATTCCAGATATCCGAGCGGCTCGCCCGCCCATTGCCGGGCCCGGACGATGGTGCCGCTGCCCAAAAGCCAGTAGCGATTCTCGAAGACCCGCTCGACGCCGGTGCAGGTCTCGTCGATCTGGGTGGCCTGGACCTGCGTCAGGTAGGCCCCGACCGCGACCCGTTCGGGCCGCTGCGCGTAGTCGCAGACATAGCTTTCCGCGACGATGTGATTCTCGCCGTCGAGCATGCGGTGGATGCGCACCGCCTGCGTCCGGCGCCCCGCCAGCGCCTCGTGCACCTCGCCGAGATCGGCGTTCATCAGGTCGCCGCCAAGCCCGCGCGTCCCCGACAGCACGCCGTCCTGCAGCAGCAGGAACTCGTTGTTCACCGACAGCCAGGTGACCGTGTCACCGTTGCGCTCTTCGGCGAAGAAGGGCGATTCCACGTTCTCCCGAGCCGGCACCGTCAGCAGGATGGTCGGCCGGCCGATCTGCGCCAGCAGCTCCGGCGTGAGCGCGGCACGCACGTTTCCACGATCCTCTTCGCCCTGCCACAGCCTCTTGATGGGCGTGTTCCAGAAGTCCGAGAACTGGTTGTGCTCCGGGCTGCAGCCGGCGATCAGGAGCGCCGCGAGCAGCGGCAGCGTCGGCAGTAATCTCATCGCCAGAACCGTCCCCATTCGTTCTGCAGCTCGGGCTGCTGGTAGGCCCGCACCTGCTCGTAGAGACGGGTGTTCATCTCGAGCCGTGCGCCGCCGTCGCGCTGGATCGGCCGGATGGTGCGGGTGATCGAGAGATCTGTGCGCGAGCCGGTGAGCGCCGAGAGCGGGATGTGGAAGCGCACGCCCTTGTCGAAGGAGCCCTCACCGAAATCGTCGAAGGAGACATCGGTGAAGGTGGCGAAGGCGCCGATCCGGATTCCGTTGTCGAATTCGCGGTCGATGCCGATGGTGGCGCCCCAGTCCTCGGCGAGGTAGCGGCCCACGTCCACTTGGTAGTGGAAGTCGCCCGGCGCGTCGTAATAGGCCGAGGCATGACCGGTCACCACGTCGTAGTCGAGGAAGCCGAGCCCCTGCTCGTATTCGCGCTGCTTGGCGTAGTTGACCTCAAGCCCGAGCCCGAGGCGGCTGTCCGAGGGTTTCCACAGGATCTCGCCCGAGAGACCGCCGAACATCGGCTCGAAATAGCCCGCGGTGACCCGGCCGAAGAGATCCTCTCCGGGACGGAAATACTTGGTCGCGGTGAGGTTGGCGACGGTGAAATCCGCCGCCCCCGCGTAGAGGTTTGCATCCGATCGCACATGCGGCAGGATCGAGTTCGACCCCGGCAGCCCGCTGATGTTCTCGGCAAGCGACTGCTGGACGCTGCCCTCGAGCACCAGCCCTTGCACCGGCTCGAAGCTGCCGGCCAGCTGCAGGCCGAAGGCCAGCCGCAGCGGGTTCTCGGGGTCGAAATAGGCGGCGCTCAGATAGGGGCCGAAGCTCCAGTCGTATCGCGGGAAGGCGCCCTCGGGGACGCCGGTGGCCGCCCCCGGCCCGGAATCCTCGATCCGCGCCCGGGCGAAGCTCTGCCACGAGCCGTCGGGGGCGTGCTCGAGCTCCTCGAGGTCGCTGCGGTTCACCGTCACCGTCGAGACCGGCATGCCGCCGGGGGTGACGAGGGTGATCTCGAAGCGCTCGACCGAGGCTGGCATAAGCTGGGTCATGATGCGGGCGGTGCGGCCCACCGCCTGCGCCGGGTAGACCTGCGTGCCGGTGCGCACCGAGGTGCTCGCGGTGCGGGCGTCGACGGCAAAGGACTCGAGCACCATGCCGTCGGCGGCGAGGAAGCTCTGCATGTCGCCGCGCAGGATCTGCGTGGCGCCAGCCTGCTGCGTCCAGCCGAGATCGGCGGCGCTGCCCGGTGCCCTCACCTGCACCGCCCGCGGCGCCTGATCGAGCCCGCCGGGATAGTCGTTCGGGGTCTTGGGATTGAAGGTGTAGGTGAGCCCGACCGCGAAGGTGGAGCCGTAGAGCCACGCCGCGCTCAGGTCGATATTGTCCTGAATGCGATAGGTCGCGCCGAAGTTGAAGGACGACTTGCGATCGAAATCTATACGCCGCTCCTCGGACTCATAGGCATCCGAGGAGTATTCGGCCGAAAGCAGCAAGCGGTCGTTCACCGCATACTGAAGCCCTCCGAAGAACCCCGCATCCCCACGGAACCAGTGTCGGGCGTCCAGCTTACCGGTCTGGCCGATGCCATCCTCGCCGTCGGGGCGCGTCTCGAAACGATCACTCAGGATTCCGAGCGGGTTGGTAAAACCGTTGTAGCTGCCCAAGCGACCCCAGCCTATCCCCCCGGTCGCCCGCAACCTGCCGAAGGTCTTGCTCGCGACAACATACTCGCTCGCGTAAACCCCTGTACCGCCGAAGTCTTGGAGTCCCACGGTTATCGCTGGCGTGTGGCGCCCCTCTTCCGCGATGAGATATCGCACATCGAAGCTTCGGTCGTAGTACTGATCTTGTGTCCCATAGCCTTCAATGTTCACGTAACGGAACACTCCGGACAGTCGCGGCGTGATCTGGAAGTGCAGCGTGCCTCGACGGGTCTTCTCGAAAACCCCAAGGGACAGACTAAAGTCCGCATCCTGCATCGGATGCGCCGTCGGCATGTCGAGGATCCCGGGAACGCCCATGAAGCCGAGCACCGGCCGGGCCCAGGGATCTTCCTGCGGCACCGCGGGCTGCGCGCTGATCGCCAGCACGCAAAGACATGCGGACAGCCGCCGCGCAACCGTCGTCTTCAGGGCCGCTCGCAACCCGCCTCTCGGAATCGGCATTCCGGAACTCCGCCATTCGACGCGTTCCCGGCCCTGCGGGATTGAACCTGCTCAATACCTGCCGGGAACCCCGGGTCGCCCCATTCTTGTAGTCTTCCCGCCATTCTCGCGGCTGCGGCGAAGAAGTTCAAATGTCGTGCGGCAGGCGACGAGCATTTCTGTTCCGCCATCGTGACCATAATCCCACAAACGCCCAAGGATTGGATCCTCGGAAGTCACGTGTGCCCCCTGCCAGCCGACTGGGGCGAAAAACTCCGGAACCGTCATCGCTTCTTCGAAGTCCGCCGATAGGGACATGACCATGCCCGCCTCGCCCCTCCGGCTGCGAGAGGGCGCATGCCACCTGAACGACCACGCCACGCCATCACTACCCGAAAACGGGCGCGACGGCTGGACCTAGCGGCGCCGTCCGCCTAGCCTCACCACGACGCTGGAGCCCCACCCGGCCCCATGACCAAACACAAGGATTCTGCCCCGGAATGGCCCCCAAATTCGGCACCAGCGGGCTGCGCGGTCTCGTGACCGAGCTGACCCCCGACCTCGTTTCCGCCCATATCCGAGCCTTTCTCGCCGCCTGCCCCAATGGCGGCGCGGTGCATGTGGGACAGGACCTGCGGCCCTCGTCCCCGGCCATCGCCGAGGCGGTGATGAGCGCCATCACCGGCGCGGGGCTGACCGCCATCGACGACGGCGTGCTGCCGACACCGGCGCTGGCGCTGGCGGCGATGAGGGCGGGCCATGCGGCGGTGATGGTCACCGGCAGCCACATCCCCGCCGACCGCAACGGGCTGAAGTTCTACCTACCCGGGGGCGAGATATCGAAGACCGACGAGACGGCGATCCTCGCGGCGCTCGACAGCCCCGCCCCCGATGCGGGGCAGGCCGGCGCCCGGCAGAAAACAGGCTCTGTTCCGGCGCAGGACTACGTGGCGCGCTATGCCGGGGCCTTCGGGCCCGGGGCGCTGGAAGGGCTCCGCATCGGCGTCTACCAGCACAGTTCGGTGGCCCGCGACGCCATGATCGAGGTCGTCACCGCCCTCGGTGCCGAGGCGGTGCCGCTGGCACGATCGGAGACCTTCATCCCCGTCGACACCGAGGCGGTAGACCCCAAAACCCGCGACCAGCTCGCGGGCTGGTGCGCCGATCATAACCTCGACGCGCTGATCTCGACCGACGGCGACGCCGACCGGCCGATGGTCGCCGACGCCACGGGCCGCATCGTGCCCGGCGACGTGCTGGGCGCGCTCACCGCGCGGGCGCTCGGGGCGCAGGTGATCTGCACGCCGGTCTCGTCCAACACCATGATCGGCGAGATGCCCGAGTTCGGGACGCTGCACCGCACCCGCATCGGCTCGCCCTTCGTGATCGCCGCCATGGAGGCGGTGCTGGCCGACGACCCCGCCGCCAAGGTGGTGGGCTACGAGGCCAACGGCGGCTTCCTGCTGGGCTTCACCGCCGAGGCTCCCGCGGGCCCGCTGCCGCCGCTGATGACGCGCGATTGCCTGTTGCCGATCCTCGCGCCGCTGGCGCTGGCCCGCGCCGGGGGCAAGGACCTCGCAGCGCTGGTCGCCGCCCTGCCGCCGCGCTTCACCGCCGCCGACCGGCTGACCGGGGTCGAGCCGGAGACCGCGCGGGCCTTCCTCGCCGAGCTCGACGGCGACGCCGCGGCCCGGGCGGCCTTCTTCGACGGGCTGGGCCCGGAGACGGAGGTCGATCGCACCGACGGGCTGCGGCTGCGCTTCGCCAGCGGCGACGTGATCCACCTGCGCCCCTCGGGCAACGCACCGGAATTCCGCTGCTACACCGAGGCGGCGAGCCCCGCCCGCGCCGAAGACCTTCTCGCCAGCCATCTCGGGAAGCTACGCGCGCGGCTCTGAGCCCGTCCGTCACCGGATCTGTCCCCGGTGACGGCACCTCCGTCACGAGGGGCCGGAGCCGTTGCGTGTTTCGGCCGCACATGTGCCGCCGGCGCAACTTTAGAGTGAGCACGGGCGCACCCGCGGTTGCCATACTCCTCCGCCCTGTTAACGGTTCCGAAAACGGATCTCCGAACCAAGAGTATCACGATGACTCCCAAAAGCATTACGCCCGTCCTCCTGTGCGGCGGCTCCGGCACGCGGCTCTGGCCGCTGTCGCGCAAATCCTACCCCAAGCAGTTCGTACCGCTGATGGGCGAAGAGACCCTGTTCCAGGCCTCGGCGAAGCGGCTTTCGGGCACCGGTGACGCGCTCACCTTCCAATCGCCGCTGGTGCTGACCAATTCCGACTTCCGCTTCATCGTGACCGAGCAGCTGATGGCCGCGGGCATCAACCCCGGCGCCATCCTGATCGAGCCTGAAGGCCGCAACACCGCTCCCGCGATCCTCGCCGCCGCCCTGCATGTCGCGGCAAGCGATCCGGACGCGGTGATGCTGGTGGCGCCGTCAGATCACGTGGTGCCCGATGCGGAGGCCTTCCATGCCGCCGTGGCCCAGGGCCTCGCCGTGGTCGAGGACGGCGATCTCGTGACCTTCGGCATCGCCCCCGACCGCCCCGAGACCGGCTACGGCTATCTCGAGTTGTCGGCGAAGCCCTCCGGATCCGGCTTGCCGGTGAAGCTCTCGCGCTTCGTCGAGAAGCCCGATGCCGCCCGCGCCGAGGAGATGCTTGCCGCCGGAACCTACATGTGGAACGCTGGCATCTTCCTGTTCCGGGCCCGCGACATCATCGCCGCCTTCGAAGCGCACAGCCCGTCGCTGATCGCCCCGGTGCAGGCCGCGCTCGCCGATGCCCTTCCCGATCTCGGCTTCCTGCGCCTCGCGCCGGGGCCGTGGAGCGGCGCCGAGGACATCTCGATCGACTATGCGGTGATGGAGCGCGCGCCGAACCTGTCGGTGGTGCCCTTTACCGCCGCGTGGTCCGACCTCGGCGGCTGGGACGCGGTCTGGCGCGACAGCGGCCCAGACGCGGCCGGCGTGGTGACCTCGGGGGGCGCCACCGCCATCGACTGCGAGGACACGCTGCTGCGCTCGGACAGCGAGCGGCTCGAGGTGGTGGGCATCGGCCTGAAGAACGTCATGGCCATCGCGATGAACGACGCGGTGCTGGTGGCCGACCTGAGCCGGGCGCAGGACGTGAAGAAGGCGGTCGACGCGCTGAAGGCGAAGGGGGCAGCGCAGGCCACGTCCTTCCCCAAGGACCACCGGCCCTGGGGCTGGGTCGAGACGCTGGTGACCGGCAGCCGCTTCCAGGTGAAGCGAATCGTCGTGCATCCCGGCGCCTCGCTGTCGCTGCAGTCGCACTTCCACCGCTCCGAACACTGGGTCGTGGTGCAGGGCACCGCGCGGGTGACCCGGGACGACGAGGTCAGCCTGCTGACCGAGAACCAGTCGATCTACCTGCCGCTCGGCTGCGTGCACCGGCTGCACAACCCCGGCAAGGTGCCGATGGCGCTGATCGAGGTGCAGACCGGCACCTATCTCGGCGAGGACGACATCGTGCGCTACGAGGATGCCTATGCGCGGAGCTGAAATGCTCCGCTTTCTGCCGGGAGGACCGGTCAGGGGTCTTCGCCGATTGAGATCGGCATCCTCGATGGTTAAACCGGATCTGCCGTTCCGGACGTCACGGCCAGCCACAGGCAATGCTGTGCCGGACATCGAAGACAACCTGTTTCCAAAAGGGATTTGGACATGAAGATCGCAGTCGCAGGCCTGGGCTACGTGGGGCTCTCGAACGCCGTTCTGCTGGCGCAGAACCACCCGGTCACGGCGCTGGACGTGTCAGAGGAGCGGGTCGCGCTGGTCAATGACTGCAAGAGCCCGATCGTCGATGCCGAGATCGAGGACTACCTCGCCAACCGCACGCTCGACCTCACGGCCACCACCGATCCCGAGAAGGCCTATGTCGACGCCGACTACGTCATCGTCGCCACCCCCACCAACTACGACACCAAGTCGAACTACTTCGACACCTCCAGCGTCGAGACGGTGATCCGCCAGGTCATCGCGGTCAATCCCCGCGCCACCATCGTCATCAAGTCGACCATCCCCGTGGGCTACGTGCGCAGCGTCCGCCGCGAGCTGGAGACCGACCAGGTGATCTTCTCGCCGGAATTCCTCCGCGAGGGCCGGGCGCTCTACGACAACCTCCACCCTTCGCGCATCATCGTGGGCGAGCGCTCGGAGCGCGCCAAGGTCTTTGCCGACCTGCTGCTCGAGGGCGCCGTCACCAAGGAGGTCGAGGTTCTCTTCACCGACCCCGACGAGGCCGAGGCGATCAAGCTCTTCGCCAACACCTACCTCGCCATGCGGGTGGCCTTCTTCAACGAGCTCGACAGCTACGCGCTGGCGGGGGGCATGGACAGCCGCCAGATTATCGACGGCATCAGCCTCGATCCGCGCATCGGCGGGCATTACAACAACCCCTCCTTCGGCTACGGCGGCTACTGCCTGCCCAAGGACACCAAGCAGCTCCTGGCCAACTACAGCCACGTGCCGCAGAACCTGATCCGCGCCATCGTCGACGCCAACCGCACGCGGAAGGACTTCCTGTCGGACCAGATCCTGATGCGCGGACCCAAGGTGGTGGGCATCTACCGGCTGGTGATGAAGGCGGGCTCGGACAACTTCCGCCAGAGCTCGATCCAGGGGATCATGAAGCGGCTAAAGGCCAAGGGCATCGAGGTCATCGTCTACGAGCCGGTGCTGAAGGAGCCCGACTTCTTCCGCAGCCGCGTCGTGAACGATCTCGAGGCTTTCAAGGCCGAGGCCGATCTCATCGTCGCCAACCGCCTGACCGACGAGATCACCGAGGTCTCGGACAAGGTCTTCACCCGCGACCTCTTCGGCGCCGACTGACGAGACCGCCCCTGCGCCCCTGCGGCCCTCCGGATACAGCCTGCCCGATGCGTTGCATGCGACGCGTCGGCACGCTTGCCATGACCTGCGGGAAGCGGGTATTCCGCCCGGGCACTAAGTCTGTGTAAAGGCTTTGCGTGTAGGAAGGCGGCGCCCGCGGGGCGCTGTCCGGGGGCGATACGGGGCAGGACCGGCGCGGTACGGACAAAGGCCCCCGCCCTTTCGGTTCCCCATCCGCCCCGGACGGCACGGCCCCTGCGGCACGGCACCGCCCACCGGCGATCCGCACCGGTGATCCGCACTGGCACGGGAACGGACGACACCCACGGGAACGGGCGGCCCCGCGCCGCCTCTTCCCATCCCGGCCCGCCGCGGCCCGCGCAGACCGGACCACCCGACCCATTCAGACCACCCAGACCCAGAAGCAACAGGCCCCATGTCCACCGTCACCGAAACCTCCGACGCCGCCGCCCGCGCCTCCACCGACTACAGCATCGCCGTGGGCGATCATTTCCACGGCACCATCGGCGCCCGGGGCGACGAGGACTGGGTCGCCGTCACGCTCGAGGCCGGGCGCACCTATAGCTTCGCCATGGGCGGCATCGGCGCGCTCGGGGACGGGCTGAACGACAGCCTGCTCGCGCTCTACGACAGCAGCGGCACGCGGGTCGCCCGCGACGACGACAGCGGCCCCGGCAGCGACAGCGCCTTCACCTACACCGCCGGCGCCAGCGGCACCTACTACATCGTGGCCGGCGCCTATGGCGGGAGCGGCACCGGCGCCTACGGCCTCTCGGTCAGCGCGGGCACCACCCCGAGCTACGACACCGCCATGGCCGCCGGCGCCCTGCTGCGCGACGATCTCGCCTGGACGTCGACCGCGGGCCAGGGCGTCACCGTCACCTGGGGCATCCGCGCCAGCGGCCAGCCGCAGGACGCCGCCGGCAACGCCGCGGGCTTCGCCACGCTGAGCACCGCCCAGGCGGCCGCCGCGGCCGAGGCCATCGCGCTCTATTCCGGCGTCAGCGGGCTCGATCTCAGCCAGGTGAGCCCCGGCGGCACCACCAACAACGCCACCATCCTCTTCGGCGCCTACAGCTCGGAGTACGACGGCGCCGGCGCCTATGCCTATTTCCCCGGCCCCACCGCCTCGGGCTCGCCCGCGGGAGACGTCTGGATCAACAACGCCTCGGTCTCGGCGGACTCGCTGCCGGTGGGCTCCTTCGACCATTTCGTGCTGCTGCACGAGCTCGGCCACGCGGTCGGCCTGTCGCACCCGGGCGATTACAACGCCACCGCCGGCGGCGTCATCACCTATGGCGACCAGGCCGCCTATCTCGAGGATTCCTACCAGTACTCGGTGATGAGCTACTTCGACGAGAGCAACACCACCTCGTCCATCGGCGGCTACCCGGACACCCTGCTGCTGCACGACATCCAGGCGCTCCAGCAGCTCTACGGGGTGAACTACGGCTACCATGCCGGCGATTCCGTCTACGGCTTCAACAGCACCCTGGGCGGCGCCTACGACTTCTCGCAGAACAGCGCCCCGTTCCTGTCGATCTGGGACGGCGGCGGCCGTGACAGGCTCGACCTGTCGGGCTTCGGCGGCAACCAGTTCATCACCCTGGTCGAGGGAGAGTTCTCGGACATCGGCGGCTACCGCGGCAACGTCTCCATCGCCTATGGCGCCGAGATCGAGGAGGCGGTCGGCGGCAGCGGCGACGACACGCTGCAGGGCAATGCGCTCGACAACACCCTGCTCGGCGGCGGCCACGACGACCTGATCCGCGGCGGCGACGGCAACGACACCATCGACGGCGAGGGCGGGGCCGACAGCATCGACGGCGACGCCGGGCACGACCTGCTGACCGGCGGCCGCGGCTACGACCTGATCCGCGGCGGCACCGGGGCCGACACCATCGACGGCAGCGGCGGCGACGACACGCTCTACGGCGACAGCTCGACCGACCTGATCTACGGCGGGCTCGACAACGACCTGATCGCCGGCGGCACCGGCTCGGACACCATCTACGGCGACGCCGGCGACGACAGCCTCTACGGCAACACCGCCTTCGACACGATCTACGGCGGCGACGGCGACGATTTCATCAGCTCCGGCGACGGCGCGGATTTCGTCGACGGCGGTGCCGGCAGCGACATGATCTACGGCCGCACCGGCGTCGACCTGCTGCGCGGCGGCGACGACAACGATTCCATGTGGGGCAGCGAAGGCGACGACGTCATGTACGGAGACGCCGGCAACGACTACCTCTCGGGCGGCTCGGCGCTGGACCAGCTGCATGGCGGCGACGGCAACGACACGCTCTACGGCAACTTCGGCGAGGACCAGCTCTGGGGCGACGCCGGCAATGACGAGCTCTACGGCGGCAGCGGCTACGACACCCTGCGCGGCGGTGACGGCAACGACACGCTGCTGGGGATGGAGGGCAAGGACTGGCTGTTCGGCGGCGCCGGCAACGACCTGCTGCGCGGCGGCACCAATTACGACAGCTTCGTCTTCGACGTCGGCCACGACAACGACGAGATCTCGGATTTCGACGAGCGCGGCGATGCGCTGCGGCTCTCCACCGCGCTGACCGGCGGGCTGACCGACGCCGACGCGATCCTCTCGGCCTACGGCAGCGACGCGGCCGGGGTGGTCCTGCTCGATTTCGGCGGGGGCGACAGCATCCTGTTCTCGAACCTGACCGAGCTCTCGGTGCTGTCCGACAACATCTTCACCTTCGCCTGACCTAGGGCGGCAGGGCGCGGATCATCCCGGGTCGGGCGGCTCGGGGCGCGGCGGTGCCGCCCCCTGCCCCGTCAGGCCTCCGGAGCCCCGTGCAGGCCGATATAGAGCCTGAAGGCCACGAAGATGTGGTAGAAGGTCGAGGCCGGCATGTTGTCGGACAGCAGCGCCCCGTCGGCGGCGCGGCGGTCGTACCAGCCCCCCGCCACCGGCGTGTCGAGATACTGCGCCCACATCAGCTCCAGCACGGTCTCGGGATCGGCGCCTTCGGGCAGCGTCCCGCCACGGCGGCGCAGCACCAGCGCCGCCTTCAGGAACTCGGTCTGCGGCCAGGTCCGGCGGGTGCCGCATTGCGGGTCGGAGACGTCCGGCAGCAGCCCCGACGGGTCGCGCCGGTCGAGCGCGGCGGCGAAGATCGTGGCCAGCGGCAGGCCGGTGTCGACACCTGCCACCTGCTCGAACTGGTCGACGAGGAACACCCACTCGGCCATGTGGCCCGGCTCGATCGCCTGCTCGGCCTCGGCGACCGGGGTCCAGTCCTCGTCGAAGAACTCGAGCACGCGGCCGTCGGGGGTCAGGAAGACCCCGGTGAAGAGCCCGAGACATTCCTCGGCCATGGCGCGGAAGCGCGCCTCGCCGGTGGCCTTGTAGAGCGCGGTCATCGCCTCGAAGAGATGCATGTGCGGGTTCTGCCGGCGCGGCAGGCTGTGCCCTGTGTTCTCGTACCAGCCGCGCGGCGCCTTGAGCTTGGCGAGCTCGGCCTCGAGCCGGGCGAGATCGGCACCCACGTCGAAGCCCGCCTCGGTCAGCGCCGCGGCGGCGAGCAGCATGAAGGCCATGTCGTAGAGATCGTGCAGCACCGTCAGGATCGAGGTGTCGGGCGCCAGCCGGGCGGCAAGATGTCCCGTGACAGGGTCGAATCCGCGGTCCATCGCGAAGCGGAAGAGCTGCAGCGCGAGCTCCCGGTGCGCGGGGTCGTCGGACATCACGAAGCAATAGGCCTGGCGCACCTGCACCCGCAGCCGGCGCTGCATGTCCTCGAGCGGCCGGCCCTCGTGGTCCAGCGCCTCCCACACGGTGCCGGTGGCGGCATCGACCCCGGTTCCGGT
Source organism: Salipiger thiooxidans (assembly GCF_900102075.1). Lineage (GTDB taxonomy): Bacteria > Pseudomonadota > Alphaproteobacteria > Rhodobacterales > Rhodobacteraceae > Salipiger > Salipiger thiooxidans. The sequence goes on from NZ_FNAV01000025.1 coordinate 36,524, forward strand.
CCAGAGCGGCAGCGCCGCCTCGGTCAGCCAGGCCTCGAGCCGGGCGGCGGTCTGTGCGGTCTCGTTCATTCGGGGATATTCCTCTGGAACAGCTTTCGCCGCAGGCTGCTACCTCGGCGCAGGACTTTCAACAGTCGAATGGGGTAGGCCCCGCTGCGCGGCGCCCAGTCGGTGGGCGCCGTCGGCCGCGGCACCGGGCGCAGCGCCGGCCCCTCGCGCTGCGGCGCGAGCGGCAGCTGCGATTCCAGCACCCCGGTCTCGACCGAGCGCATGACCGCCATGTCGCCCCGCGCCAGCAGCATCTCGAGCACCTCGCGGTCGAGCGCGGTGTCGTGCAGCCGGGCATCGGCCCCGCGGGCGTTCACGTCCGCCCCCATCAGGTCGCGGTAGTGCCGCCCCGGCTCGAACGGGTAGCGCCGCCCGCCGTCATAGAGATCGACCCCGGCGAAGATGACCTGCTCGGCGCCCATGCCATGGGCCATGAGCAGCGCGTAGGTGCCGGTCATCGGCACCTTGCCGTATTTCGCGCAGAGCGCCTCGACGGCGCGCTCCACATGGGCGTCGCGGTAGCACATGGGCTGGAACAGGGTCGAAAACCGGCGGTTCCCGGCGGGCACGACCTTGGGGTTGAAGCTCGACCAGCCCTGCAGGTCGTAATCCTTGCGGCACTGCCAGAGCGTCTCGAACATGAAGGGCGCGACACGCGGGTCGCCGCCCATCATGGCCAGGTCCACCCGGCGCCCGAGATAGTAGTGGGTCTCGAAGAAGAAGTTGTTGGTGCGGATGATGAAGTCGGTCTCGAGCACCCGACCCGGGGCGATCCGGGTCAGGGACATTCCGTTGCCGGCGACGATGACCGGGCGGGAGGTCATGGCTCAGCCGACCCGCGCCATCAGCGCGTCGCTCATGGCGCGCAGCGCGCCCTGCCCGCCCGGCAGCGGCAGCACCCAGTCCGCCACGCCCAGCACCGAGGGATGCGCATCCGACGGGCAGGCCGAGAGCCCGGCCTTGCCGATCGGCCCGAGGTCGTTCACGTCGTTGCCCACGTAGAGCAGCTCGTCCCAGCCGAAGCCGTGCTCGGCGAGCCAGGCGTCGAGCGCGCCGACCTTGTCCTCGACCGAGTGGTAGACCTCGAGCTTGAGCTTCCTGGCGCGGGCCAGGACCACCGGGTTCTGCTCCTTGGAGAGGATCATCATCTTCCAGCGGTCGGCCTTGCGCATGATCTCGATGCCCATGCCGTCGCCCCGCGAGGTGCGCACGGTCTCGACGCCGTTCTGGTCGGTCAGCACGAGGTTGTCGGTGTGCACCCCGTCGAAATCCATCACCACCGCGCGCACCCGGTCGAGCCGCGCCGGGTCGATCCCGGGCTGGCCGCCGGCCTGGGCGATCATCGAGCAGAGCGCGAAATCCTGCAGCGTGTCGATCTCGAGCGGCGGGTGGTCCACCGGACAGACCGCCACGGTGCCGCAGAAGCGCTGGCCGGTGCGCTCGAAGGCCTCGGCGTCGACCACGTAGATCGCGCCGCTCTCGCGGAACGACGGCGGCAGGTCCTGCCGGCGCTGGCGCTGCTGGGTCTCGTCGTGGTTGATGCCGCGCCCGAAGCCGGCCTCGTCGTAGCCCCAGAGGAAGGAGTGGTCCTCGATCACCGAGAGCGCGCAATCGGCGCCCCGGGCGTCCATCGCGGCGATGCAGGCCTCGATGTCGGCGCCGGTGGTGAAGGGCGAGGTGCATTGCAGGAACACCATGCGCGCCACCCTGGGGTGGGTCTGGCGGATCACCTGCAGCGCGTGCAGCCAGCCCGATTCCGAGGTGGCGGTATCGCCGGCAAGCTCGGCCGGGCGATCGATGATCCCGGCGCCGTGCATCGCCGCCTCGGCGGCGATGGCGGCATCGTCGGTCGAGACGTAGGTGGCGGTCACCGAGGACGCCTGGCAGCCGGCCCGGACGGCGCGGCCGATCAGCGACACGCCCCCCACCGGGCGCAGGTTCTTGCCCGGGACCCCCTTGGAGCCCCCGCGGGCAAGGATCACGCAGACCGTGACCCCGGCCTCATTGCTGTCAGATTGCGTCACTCGAACGGCTCCGTTTCCTGTCTTGCCGCCGGCCGCCGGGCCGGCCTCTGCCTGTCCGCGACGGTTCCGGAGCCCTCGGCCCGTCTCGGCAGAGGGACTGGCGCGCCGCCGGGGGCATGGCCCACGGTCGGCCCGGCCCGCCGGCCGTCCGCGTTGTTTACGAATCAAGGTCTACTCTGTAAATCCCCGGGCATAAACCGCCGGTTCAAGACACAAAAAATGATCTCCAGACTGAAGAAGACCCGGCTCGGGCAGGCCATCTACAAGCTCTCGCGCTCGGGCCCGCTGGGCTGGCCGGTGCTGATGCTCTCACGCGCGGCGCAGGCCGAATCCATGCAGGTCGCGCATCTCAAGCCGCGCCACCGCAAGCACAACGCCACGCAGCGCGAGATCCTCGCCGCCTTCGAGCGCGGGGTGCGCAAATGAGCGACGACAGCCCCAGCTACCGCGCCGAGATCTGGCTCTATCCGCTGGCCGAGGACGGCAGCGAGGGGGCGCCGATCCGCGCCCGCCTCGGCACCGGCGCGGCTCCGCAGGCGCTCCCTGCATCGGATGCCGAGCCCGCCGGCCCCAAGCCCGTGGTCATCCTCTTCAGTGACGATTCCACGCTGTTCTTCGCCCTGCGCATGCGCGACGTGCTGCGCAACAGCGCCGAGGCGCCGCCGGTCGACCTGGTCTGGTACACCGGCGAGAACGCGCTCTCCTTCCGCCAGATGGCGCAGCTGCTGCCCGAGGGCCCGGCCTATTCGCTCGGCCCCAAGCAGCTGAGCGCGCTGACCGGCTCGGACACGGTGCGCGCCATCATCACCAGCCGCGTCTACCGTGCGCTCGGCGACGCGATCAAATCCGTCCCCTTCCGCATGAGTGCCGGGCGGCCCTGCGTGATCTCGTTCCTCGGCGGGCTCGACTTCTTCCCGCAGAACGGCTTCGCGCGGCGGCGCAACTGCGACGGCGTCTACCTGTTCCCGACCTCGAACATCGAGGCCTACCGCGAGGCGGCGCTGGAGTGGGACGACGCCTGGCAGGAGGTCGGCTTCGGCCACCCCTCCTTCCTGCGCCCCGAGGATCCGCCCGCCGACCTCGCCTCCCGCCGCGACATCTTCTTCTTCACCCAGGCCCTGTCGCCCTCGACCAAGCGCGGCCGCATGCACATGCTGCAGGCCCTGGCCGCGATGGCCCGGGCCAACCCCGACCACACGGTCTGGATCAAGCTGCGCCACCTGCCCAACGAGAACCAGAAGCACCTGCATCTCGAGCGCTACCACTACCCGGGGCTGCTCGAGGAGCTCGACAACCCGCCGCCGAACCTCAAGCTCACCGCCTGCACCATGGACGAGGCGCTGGCTACCGCGGCGCTGGGGATCACCTGCACCTCGACGGCGGCCATCGACGTGGTGCGCGCGGGCATTCCCGCGATGGTGCATCTCGATTTCGTCGACAACTACCGCGACCCGCTGGTCGAGCCGATGCGCAAGCTGTTCAGGGGCTCGAACCTGATCACCCCGCTGGGCGACATGCTCGAGAAGCGCGCGCAGGCCCCCGACCCCGCCTGGGTCGAGAAGATGCTCTGCCCCCGCGATCTCGGCGACCGGGTGATGCAGACCGTGGCGCAGTTCGAGACCCGCCCCTTCCAGATCACCGAGGCGCCGCGGTGACCACCCGCGGGGACGCCGCCACGGCCGCGCCCCCGCAGGCAGATCCCGCCCCCGTTCGGCCCCGGTCCGGTTGCGCTCCTGCAAGATCAGGTTGAACCCGCACGGCCCGGGCGTCGCTTCTCCGCCCATCGCGCGCTACCGGCTTGTTCTCCGGGGCCGGACGCGTTTATCTCCCCCCGAGATTAGCCCGGCAGACACGGACGAGCCCCCTGTCCGCCGGACCCCATCGGTGCGCGGTCCGGCGCGCCGGTTCAATGCGACGTGACATAAGCGACGGCACGGATTTTTCAGCACATGGCGACGACCTACACCCTCAGTGACCTGACGATCATCGTCCCCGGGAAGGATGCCCAGGCGAGCATCGAGAAGACCCTGAACAGCCTCGAGCCGCTGATGGCGGCGGGGGGATCCTGCATCCTCGTCAACGACGGCTCCACCGACGCCACCGGCGAGATCATGGGCCGCTTCGCCACCGCCTGGGACAAGGCGCAACTGATCAGCTTCGAGACCGGCGGCGGCGCCGGCAAGGCCCGCAACGCCGGGCTCGGACAGACCCGCACCGCGCTGGTGGGCTCGGTCGACAGCGACGACTGGGTCGGCGCCGAGTACTACCCGGCGCTGGTGGCGCAGATGAACGCCGACCCCGAGGTCGATTTCGTGCGCTCGCACTACCTCGAGTGCCGCGGCAACAAGCGCAACATCATCCGCGCCCCCTTCGAGGTGGTGAACACCGCCTTCGACCCGCGGCTCGCGGTCATGCCCGACGACCGCCCCACCATGGTCGACCACCCGCAGATGTGGGCCGGCATCTACGCCATGGACTTCCTCGACCGCCACGACATCCGCTACGATCCGCTGCACACCGCCGAGGACCGCATCATCAACTGGAAGACCCAGATCCTCGGCCGCAAGATGGTGATCGCCGAGGAGTTCCGCTTCTACTACCGCCGCGACCACAACGTCAGCCTGACCGCGGTCGGCGACGACCGGCAGCTCGACTTCCTGCAGGCGATGCAGAACGTCATCGGCTTCCTGGTGAACGAGGGCCACGAGCGCTACCTGCCCAAGGCCATCCGCCAGCTGCTGGCGCTGATCTGCTTCCACATCGAGCGCCAGGGCCGGCTCGAGCCCGCCACCCGCAAGAAGCTCGTCACCGGCGCCGCCCACCTGCTGGCGCTGGTCCCCACGCGCGAGCTGGAGGCCGCGCTGCTGCGCATCGACGACACACGCCGCAACACCATCCGGGGGCTGATCTGATGCTCGTCTGCGAAATCTCGACCAAGTTCGGCCTCTACAGCCTGATGACCCTGCTCGGGCAGGACGACACGCTGCCGCCGGCCGCCGGCCGCGTGCTGCTGGTCAGCACCCACACCCCCGACCCCGAGGCCCGCGACGCGCTGCTCGAGTTCGCGAGGACCTCGCCGCACGTGGCGAAGACCTTCTCGAAGGTGCTCAGCCTCAACGCCATCCTCGCGCCGCAGCACCCGACCCAGTGGAAGCCACCCGCCGACGAGCTCGACGCGCTGGCCATCCAGTCGATGCTGCGCGCCATCTTCGGCGCCGCCCCCGACGAGCGGGTCGACCTGATGATGGAATCGATCCAGACGCCGCCCTCGAACACGCTGGCGCGGATCATGACCGGCTCGGACGTCTATCTCTATTCCGACGGGCTGATGACCTACGGGCCCACCCGCTTCGAGCTGCCCTACCCGGTCGCCTCGCGCATCCGCAGGCTCTATTACATGGATTTCGTCCCCGGGCTGAAACCGAGCCTGCTGCGGGAATACGGCGTCGAGACCCGCGCCGTCGCCCCCGCCGCCCTGCGCGAAACGCTCGAGGCGCTCAGCACCGTCACGAAGGCCGATCTGAACGCCGAGGGGCTCGACGGCGCGCCGGTGTTCCTCGGACAGTATCTCTCGGGGCTGAACCTCTGCACCCCCGAGGAAGAGGTCGAGCTCTATGCGCAGGCGCTGAACATCTGCAGCCTGCTCAACAAGGGCAACGGCGACACCGTCTTCTTCAAGCCGCACCCGACCTTCTCGACCGGGCTGCTGCACGCGCTCAGGACCTCGCCCAGGCTGCGCGACTTCGACCTGCGCATCCTCGACACCGGCCCGCTGATGGAGGAATTCCTGATGCACTACCGGCCGGCCTTCATCGCCTCGGTGTTCTCCACCGGGCTGGCCACCGCGCGCGAGATGTTCGGCATCGAGGCCTACAGCTACGACACCCTGCCCTTCCTGCAGCGGCTGAAGCCCTACGAGAACAGCAACCGCGTGCCCGCGGCGCTGATCCACTACGGCTTCCCCGAGATCGCCAGCCGCCGCGCCGAGCTGCCGCTCGAGACCCTGCAGACCAAGATCGACCTGCTCTCCGCCGGCATGCAGCCCAAGCTGCTGGCCCGCACCCAGGCCGAGAAGACCGCGCTGCTGGCCCTGCCGGAAGAGCCCGAGGACCCGATCGAGAGCGCCGCCCGCGCCCGCATCGCCAAGCTGGACTCGCTCGACCACGCCAGCTTCCGGCAATGCGCGATCCGCGGCCGGCGGGTCGAGGCCTCGAAGCTCTACCCCGAGGTGCAGATCCCGGCCCCGGTGACGGTCAGCGCCCCGGTGCCCGCGGCCCGGCCCGCCGAGCGCCCGCTCGACAAGGCCGAGCGCCTGCTGGCCGAGGGCGACGCCGCCGAAGCCTTCTTCATCTCCTTCAAGGCGCTGCGGAAGACCCCCGGATCGACCCGGCACATGAAGGTTCTGGGGGCCGCCAGCGAGACCCTGGGCGGGCTCTACCGGCGCCAGTACGACGAGATCCGCCCGCTGCACGAGGCGGCGCTTGCCGCCACCGGGCAGGTCCCGGCGCCCGCTGCCCCGGCGCCGAACCCCGCCCCCGCGCAGGCGGCGGCAGCGCCGGTGCCCCCGACCCCGGCCCCCGCGCCGAAAGCGCCGCCGAAACCTGCCCCGCACCGTCCGGCCGGCGACCCGGACCCGCAGGCCAAGGGCGAGCGCGCGCTCGACAAGGCCGAGCGCCTGCTGGCCGAGGGCCAGGCCGCCGAGGCCTTCGAGATCTCGTACCAGGCGCTGGAAAGCACGCCGACCTCGAGCCGGCACATGAAGATCGTCGAGACCGCCGCCAAGAGCCTCGGCGGGCGCTACCGCGAACGCTGCGACCGCATCCGCCCGCAGCACGAGGCGGCGGTGCGCGAGAAGAAGGGCAGCGCCCGGCGCGGTCCGCCGAACGGCAGTGGCCGTCCCTCGTTCTGGAAGAAGCTGCGCTCCTGACGCGGCCCGCGCGTCCGGGTGCCCGGGCACGCGTTTCGACCCTGAACAGGCCCGAAAGCGCCCTGCCGACCCTCAGCCGCGCAGCACGCGCCGCGCCAGGTGGCTGCCGAGACAGAGCGCCGCCTGCCCCCGCGACAGCTGCAGGTGGTCGCGGAACACCTCCCAGGTGCCCCGGGCCGAGCGCCACGGATTCGACGACAGCGAGCGCTCCTGCCGGTGGTAGATCGCCAGCGGCCGGTCGATGCCCACCGCCGGCCCGCGCTCGAGCAGGTCGAGCCAGAGCGCGTAATCATGCGACAGCGGGAAGTCCGGCATCGCCACCTTGCCCAGCACCGAGCTGTCGTAGATCGCGGTGAAGCAGCCGATGACATTGCCGTAGAGCAGTTCCGCCCGGGTCACCTGCGCCGGCACGTGGATGCGCCGGCGCTGGCCGCGGATGATCCGCCAGAAGCCGCAGTAGCCGAAGCTCGCGCCGGTCGCCTGGAGGTGGGCGAGCTGCTCCGAGAGCTTCTCGGGCAGCCATTCGTCATCGGCGTCGAGATAGGCGATGTAGCGCCCGCGCGCCTCTGCCAGCCCGCGGTTGCGGGCCGCCGCCGCCCCGGCGTTTCGCGGCGAGATCACCGCCCGGATGCGCGGGTCCGAGGCCGCCGCGGCCTCGGCCAGCGCCGCGGTGCCGTCGCGCGAGCCGTCGTCGACCACCAGCAGCTCCCAGTCCGGGAAGCTCTGGTTGCGCACCGACTCCATGGCGCGGGACAGGAAGGCCTCGGCATTGTAGGCCGGCAGGATGACCGAGACCTGCGGCGGGTCGTTCCGGGGGGACATGGTCAGGCGCCCTGCCCCCCTCCGGCATCCTCGGCCAGCAGCTCTCGCAGGTAGCGCCCGTAGGTGCTCTTGCCCATGGCCTCGGCGCCGCGTTCGAGCCCCGCCCGGTCGATCCAGCCGCGCCCGTAGGCGATCTCTTCGAGACAGCCGGTCTGCATCGCCTGCCGGTTCTGCAGCGTGCGCACGAAGTTGCCCGCGTCGAGCAGGCTCTCATGCGTGCCGGTGTCGAGCCATGCGAAGCCGCGGCCCATTCGCTCGACCTGCAGCGCCCCCTCGTCGAGATAGGTGGTCAGCAGGTCGGTGATCTCGAGCTCGCCGCGGGCGCTGGGGGTGATGCCGCGCGCCCGTTCCGGCGCCGAGCCGTCGAGGAAGTAGAGCCCGGTCACCGCGAAGTTCGAGGGCGGCACCTCGGGCTTCTCGACGATCCGGGTCGCCCGGCCGTCGGCATCCATCGCCACCACGCCGTACCGCTGCGGATCCGAGACGTGGTAGCCGAAGACCGTGCCGCCGGTCTCGCGCGCATCCGCCGCCGCCAGCAGCTCGGGCAGGCCGTGGCCGAAGAAGATGTTGTCGCCGAGCACCATGCAGGACGGTGCGCCGTCGAGGAACGCCTCGGCCAGCAGGTAGGCCTGCGCCAGACCCTCGGGCTTCGGCTGCGCGATGTAGCTGAGCGAGAGCCCCCACTGGCTGCCGTCCCCCAGCGCGCGCTGGAACTGGGCGGCGTCCTGCGGCGTGGTGATCACCGCGATCTCGCGGATGCCCGCCAGCATCAGCACGCTCAGCGGGTAGTAGATCATCGGCTTGTCGTAGACCGGCATCAGCTGCTTGGACACCGCCACCGTGATCGGGAACAGCCGCGATCCGGTGCCGCCGGCCAGAATGATTCCCTTGCGCGCCGTCATCGGCTTTCCTCCTCTGCGATCTGCTGCAGCATGGTGGCGAGCCCCGCCTTCCAGTCGGGCCTGTCGAGGCCGAAGATACGTTTCGTGGCGGAACAGTCGAGCCGTGAATTGAGCGGACGCACCGCCGGGGTCGGATAGGCGCTGGTGGGGATGTCCTCGACGGCGCAGGAGATGTCCGCCTGGGCAAAGATCTCGCGCGCGAACTCCGCCCAGCTGACGTCGGGAGCGCCGCTGTAGTGATAGATCCCGCTGTCTTCGGGTCTGGTTTGCAGCTGCGCCGCGATGGCGGCACAGGCCCGCGCGATGTCGCCCGCGAAGGTCGGCCCGCCGATCTGGTCGGCGACGATGGTGAGCCTGTCGCGCTCGCGCCCGAGCCGCAGCATGGTGCGGGGGAAGTTGGCGCCATGGGCCGAGAACACCCAGCTGGTGCGCAGGATGGCATGGGCGCCCCCTGCCCCGGCCACCGCCTCTTCACCGGCCAGCTTGGTGCGGCCGTAGGCGTTTGGCGGCGCCACGGGATCGTCGGGCATATGCGGCTCTGTTCCGGCCCCGTCGAAGACGTAGTCGGTCGAGATCTGCACGAAGGGCAGCCCCAGCTCGGCGGCAGCACGGGCCATGACACCCGGCGCCTCGGCGTTGAGCAGATGCGCCTCGGCCTCCTCGCTCTCGGCCTTGTCCACCGCCGTCCAGGCGGCGGCGTTGATCACCGCGGTGCAGGGAATGTCGCGCAGCGCGGCGGCGCAGGCCTGCGGGTCGCGCAGGTCCATCGCCTCGCGCCCCATGCAGCGCATCCCCGGCAGGGCGGCCAGCTCGCGGGCCACCTGCCCGCTGCGGCCCAGCACCAGCACCGTCATGCCGCGCCCCCCACCGTCTTCAGGCCCAGGCGCTGGCCGACGCCCTCGCGGGCCTGCAGCGCCTGCCACCAGTCGCGGTTGTCGAGATACCATTGCACGGTGCGCTCCAACCCCTGCTCGAGCGTCACCGAGGGCCGCCAGCCCAGCTCGTCGCGGATCCGGGTCGGGTCGATGGCGTAGCGCAGGTCGTGGCCCGGGCGGTCGGTCACGAAGGTGATCAGCTCGGCATAGGGCGCCTCGCCCGGCGCCAGCCGGTCGAGCACGGCGCAGATCGTCCGCACGAGGTCGAGGTTGCTGCGCTCGGCGTCGCCGCCGATGTTGTAGCTCCGCCCCACCTGCCCCGTGGTGAGCACGGTCAGCAGCGCCACCGCGTGATCCTCGACATAGAGCCAGTCGCGGACGTTCTCGCCCTTGCCGTAGATCGGGATGGGCTTGCCCGCGAGCGCGTTCAGGATCACCACCGGGATGAGCTTTTCGGGGAAGTGGTAGGGCCCGTAGTTGTTCGAGCAGTTGGTCAGCACCACCGGCAGGCCGTAGGTCTCGTGCCAGGCCCGCACGAGATGGTCCGAAGCCGCTTTCGAGGCGGAATAGGGACTGTTCGGCGCGTAGGGCGTGTCTTCGGTGAAGCGCTCGGGCGACCCCGCCCCGCCGGGCAGCGTGCCGAAGACCTCGTCGGTCGAGACATGGTGGAAACGGAAGCCCTCGGGCTTGCCCTGCGCCTCCCAGAAGGCCCGCGCCGCCTGCAGCAGCGTGTAGGTGCCGGTGACATTGGTGTCGATGAAGGCCCCGGGCCCGTCGATCGAGCGGTCCACGTGGCTTTCGGCGGCGAGATGCAGCACCGCCTCGGGGCGGTGCGTGGCGAAGATCCGGTCCAGCGCCTCGCGGTCGCGGATGTCGGCCCGCTCGAAGGCATAGCCCGGGGCATCCGCCACCGGGGCGACGTTGTCGAGACAGGCGGCATAGGTCAGGGCGTCGAGGTTGATCACCTCATGGCCGTCGGCAACGGCGCGGCGCACCACCGCCGAGCCGATGAACCCGGCCCCGCCGGTTACGAGAATGCGCATGTCAGATCAGCTCCTGCTCGTCGAAAGGCGTCACGAACGCGGCGAACGCCGGGGCCTCGGCGTCCTTGGCCGAGAGGATCGCCTGCGCCGGGTCGATGCCCCAGTCGATGGCGAGATCCGGGTCCGCCCAGAACACCGGGCGCTCGGTGTCGGGCGCGTAGCTGTCCGAGCACTTGTAGATCACCAGCGTGTCGGGCTCGCGGGTGACGAAGCCGTGCAGGAAGCCCCTGGGCACCAGCAGCTGGCGGCCGTTCTCGGCCGAGAGCTCCACGCCCACCCACTGGCCGTAGGTTTCGGAGCCGCGGCGCACGTCCACCGCCACGTCGAAGATGGCGCCCTGCGCCACGCGCACCAGCTTGTCCTGCGCGCGCGGCGGGGCTTGGCAATGCAGCCCCCGGACCACGCCCACGTCGCGGCTGAGCGACTGGTTGTCCTGAACGAACTCGATATCGATGGCGTGCCCCCTCAGGGTGTCACGGTTCCAGACTTCGGAAAAATGTCCACGCGCGTCTCCGAACCGGTTGGGCGTGACAATAACCACCCCCGGCAAGCGCGTTGCTTCAATCAACAAAAAAATACCCTCCAGACAATGAACAAACCTGCCTGCGCGGACGATAACAGTCCACAGCCTGCGAGTCATCCACCCCGAGCGCCGCGGGGCGGTTCACCGTCACTCCGGGTAGAAGAGCTCGAAATCCTGCGCAAAGCGGCGGCGGATCAGCGCCTCGACCGCCGGCGTCAGCTCGCCGTTGGCATCCTCGCCGGCGCCGCCGCGGACGTTCTTCTGCGGCAGCTCGCCCAGGTCGCGACCGCAGCGCATCTGCACCTCGTAGCGCACGTGCTCCCAGTCGGTGTCGGTGTGTTCGACCCGGCCGACGAAATCCGGCATCAGCCGACCGTTGTGCAGCAGGATCGAGGCCTGCGACCGCACGTGGATGTCGCAGCGCTCGTCCGGCAGCTCGGCCACGCGGGCGACGAAATCGGCGAAGTCCATGCCGCGGACCAGCCCCATGTCGACGAAGCCCGGGGTCAGTTCCTCGTTCTCGATGAGCTTGTTGTTCCAGCACGAGTAGAGCCGCGCCACCGGGTGGCGGACGAAGCTGAAGACCCAGGCGTCGCGGGTGCCGGGGGTGTGCTGGAAGGTGCCCGGCGTCATGATCCGCGCGTGGCTGTTGTCGAGCTGCACCCAGTAGCGGTCGTTGGCCGCCGACATGCCCTCGATGCGGGGCAGGGCGAAACGCCGGGCGAGCGCCGCGCGGATCGAGGAATTCGCCGCCTTGGGCACCCGCAGGTAGGCCAGCCGGTGTTCGGGCAGCCAGATGACGTGACGGTCACTCAGGGGGACGAGGCGGTCCGTGGTCCGCCGGAATAGGCTGCTCAGCATTCGTCTTCGAACCTCTTTGCGGGCGATTTCAGGTGTCACATCCCGGCGGGTAATTCAAGCCGCCGCCGGGGCGGGGCGGCCGAACACGAAGGCCAGCGCCGCCCGCGGCGAGGCAAAGCGGTGCCGGTGGCGCCAGGCGTAGAGCGGCAGGATTGCCGCCGCGCGCCAGCCGAAGACCCGCAGCAGCACCGCGCGGCGGGCCTGCATCAGCTCCGGGTCGCGCCAGTCGTCGCCGGTGCTGGGGTGCGGATGGCTGCCCGCCACGACGGGCAGCGACAGGCCGCGCGCACCCGCCTTCAGCAGGTCGGTGACGAAGATGTAATCCTCGCCCGTGGGCAGTGGCGCACCGACGCCGAAGCCCGGATCGAAGCGCACCCCCC
>NZ_FNAV01000029.1 GCF_900102075.1 Salipiger thiooxidans
CCGTCAGCGCCTCAGCGCCGCCGGTGAGGGGCTATCTACGGATTACACCCGACACCCGCAAGCCCCCTTTCCCATTATTCGTCATCTTTTTTTCATCAGTGAGAAGATGGCACGGATTTCAAAAGGTTAACTCATACGAAACGAGCCACTCATCCAATTCGCTCTGCCTCCCCCAAGGTCACCCAAGGCGCCCCGGCAGCGCCCTGACGGCTTACCCACACGCTTATCCACAGATCGGCCCCTGCGGCCGCCCGGAATCGGCGGAATCGCCAGCGGAATCAGCGCGACACTCTGCTGATGCCCAGGAGTCCCCAGGGGCAGCACTGGTCCGACGCCCCTGCAAACCCGTCAGCCCTCGCCGCCCCCACATGTCTCGAGCGTCCAGAGCATCTGGAGCGCGCGGAAATACTCGGGGTCGTGGCTCCACTTCGGCAGGAGCGCAGCCATGAGTTCGGGCGTCAGGTGCGGATTGCTGCCCTTCCACATCCGCGCGGCCTCCATCGCCTCGTCGCGCCGCCCCGCCAGCCAGAGCGTGCCATAGAGCATCCGGTAGGCCCAGGTCGCGCCGGGCCCGGCGCGGAGCCCCTGCTTCACCAGCGCCACCGCCTCGTCGAAACGCCCGAGATTGCGCATCGCCGCGGACCGGCCGAACAGCACGTTGAAGTGGAACGGATCAAGCGGGCTCAGCCGCTCGCACTGGTCGAAGTCGCGAAGCGCCTGCGCGGCGTCTCCCTTGTAGACGGAGTTCCAGCCGCGGCGCAGCCAGCCCCAGGCGTTGTTGGGATCGAGCAGCAGCGCCCGGTCAACCAGCGCCGCCGCCTGCTCGAAGTCGTTCGCCGCCATGGAACAGGTCGCCCCGAGCGCCACCAGCGAAGCCGCGTCGTTCTGGACCAGAGGTCGGGCCCGTTCGATAAGGTCGAGCGCCGCGTCCCGGTCTGAATGGCCATCCTCGCTCCAGAGGTAGCAGCACTGGTGCGCGTGGCACCACGCCTTGTAGGCCATGGCCGGGGCGTAATCCGGCGCATGCTCAAGCGCACGGGACAGGAACCGCATGGCCTTGAGATTCTCTTCCGGCCGGTGCGACCAGAAATGAGGGAGCGCGCTGAGCGTGAGCTCGTAGGCGGTCCGCTCTTCCGGGGCGCGGCGGCGGGCCCGGGCGATCTCGGCGGCGCGCAGGTGCGGCGCGATCTGGCCGGCGACGAGGGCGGCGATACGATCCTGCAGGTCGAAGAGGTCGTCGATGCGGTCGTCGAAATGCTCGGCCCAGATTGTCCGTCCGTCGCGCGCCGCCGCCAGATGCACCGAAATCCGCACCCTCTGCCCCTGTTGCCGGACCGAGCCCTCGACCACGTAGTCGACGCCGAGCCGTGCTCCGACCGAAGCGACATCCCGGTCTCCGCCCCTCAACCCGAAGGCCGACTGGCGCGCGACGATGTGGAACTCGCGCACCCGCGACAACGCCGAGGTGATGTCCTCGACCACGCCCACCGCCAACATCTCGTCATCCGGCGCCCCGTAGCTCTGGAACGGCATCACCGCGAGCCCGGGCCGGCTGTCACGCGGCGGCGGTCCGGCGGGGTGAACCGGCTGCGGCCCGGCATCCTGCGCGCTGCGTTCCTGCCGGAGCCAGTCCTCGAAGGCCTCCGAGGCCAGATCGAACCCCTCGAGAAAGCGCCCGCCGCCGGACAGGTCCGTGCCGACCTTGCGCAGGTCGAGCCGCACGATCTGGCGATCCGCGGCGAGCAGCCCCTCGGGCAGGACCCGGCGCAGCACCGAAAGCTCCTGCCGCAGCGAGGCGCGTGCCTGCTCCTCTGCACGGTCGGACCAGAGCAGATCCGCCAGCGCCGCGCGCTCGGCGCGCATCTCGGGCTGTCTGGAGAGGTAGGCCATCATCGCCTGCCCCCGGCGCGACAGCTGGTCCGGGGCACCCGGGCCGCTGAGACGAAAGGGACCGTTGAGGTGAATCGTGAGCATGGCGGGCCGTCAGGCGATGGAAAAGATGAGGATCAAACCGAATTCACGAACGATCCTAGCAGGGTTACGACGTTTTTGCGAAGTGCGCGCCGGTTTTGACGGGAGATTTTACGCAGCGATTGCGACGTAGCGTCAATCTCGGACTGCAGACCATCTACCTCCTCTCCCGTTTCAAAAGGATCGCTTCCATGCCCCGTCCCATTTCAGAACCCTTCTCCATGACCCGCCCCACGTACGGGATTGGCGCCGTGGCCCTCGGCGCGCTGGCCGCGGTCCTGCGCCGCGATGCCCGGTGGCGCGAGACCCGCCGGATCGAGAAACTGACCGACGCGCAGCGCGACGACATGGGCCTGCCGCATCCGATGCCGCAGCCGCGCCGGTTCGAGCCACAGGGTTGGTGAGCCCGTCGCTCGTGTCGCGACAACCGTTCAGGCCAGCAAAGACAAGAAGAAGGCGGGGCGCCCGTTCCCGGGGCCCCGCCTTTCTGATGTCATAAATACAGGTGCGCCTCTCTATATGGAGAGTGGCGCCCGGGCCTCAGCGACGACGGTCGCGGCGCGAGGACATCGGCTGGAAGGCCACGCCCACATGAGCCTCGCAGTAGGGCTTGCCCTGCTGCACCGGCAAACCGCAGAACCAGAAGTCCTCGGTGGCGGGGTCGCCCACCGGCCACTTGCAGGTGCGCTCGGTCAGCTCCATCAGCGTGAGCTTCTTCGCCTTCTTCTCAACCTCGCTCACCTTGGCGAGCGCCTCGGGCGAGATCTCGTTGGCAGAGGGCTGCGGCGGCAGCGGCTGGCCGGCGGGGATGATCTGCTTGCGCGCCGGCGTCGGCACCGGGCGGGTTTCGGCAACGCTCGCCGCGGCGGTCTCGCGCGGCTTGGCCTCCGGCTCGGGCTCTGCGGGCTTGGGTGCCGGCTTGGCCTTGGCCTCCTTGACGGGCTTCGCTTCCTTCGCCGGTGCTGCCGCCGCCGGTGCGGGGCCCGATCCGGTACGGTTCGACAGCCCCAGGCGGTGAACCTTGCCGATCACGGCATTGCGGGTCACCCCGCCGAGCTCCTTGGCGATCTGGCTGGCAGACTGGCCTTCCGCCCACATCTTCTTCAGCAGCTCGACGCGTTCATCGGTCCAGGACATGGTGCTTCCTTAGTGAAAAAGGCGGCCCGGCATCGGGGCCGCCTGGAAAATCCGCGGATGGCCCTATTGTAGTCATCGCACTGCGAGTTACAAGCCAAGCCCGCATAGGAAGGGATCCCACATGACCGACATCTCACGCAAAGGTCCGGGCGAGCGTCGTTTCGGCGCGGTGAACTGGCTCGGGCTGTTCACGCTTTGCCGCCGCGAGGTGCTGCGCTTCGCCAATGTCTGGACCCAGACCCTGCTGGCGCCGCTGGTGACGGCCGGCCTGTTCCTGCTCATCTTCACCATCGCCATCGGCCCGCGTCGCGGAGACGTGATGGGGGTGCCGTTCACCAGCTTCATCGCGCCGGGCATCCTGATGATGACGGTGATCCAGAACGCCTTCGCCAACACCTCGTCCTCGATCGTGATCTCGAAGGTGCAGGGCAATATCGTCGACACGCTGATGCCGCCGCTCGCCCCGTTCGAGCTGGTGCTCGGCTACCTCGCCGGCGGCGTGGCGCGCGGACTCATGGTCGCGGTGGCGATCACCCTCGGGCTCTGGCTGATCACCGGCCTCTTCCCGGCGCACCCGCTGGTGCTGCTGGTCTTCGCAACGCTGGGCGCGGCATTCCTGTCGTCGCTCGGGATGCTGGCGGGGCTCTGGGCCAACAAGTTCGACCAGATGGCGGCGATCACCAACTTCATCGTGACCCCGCTCGCCTTCCTGTCGGGCACCTTCTACTCGGTCGAGGCGCTGCCGCCGGTGCTCTATTCCATCACCCACTTCAACCCGGTGTTCTACCTGATCGACGGCGCCCGCTTCGGGATGCTGGGGGTCAGCGACGCGAATCCGGTGCTCGGCTTCGCGGTGGCAGTGGCGGCGACAGCGGCAGTGATGCTGGCGGCGTGGTCGCTGTTTCGGACCGGCTGGCGGCTGAAGGCGTGACGGCCCCGGCGGGTCTCAGCAGGGCCTCGCGCCAGGCCAGAAGGCCCGCGCCCGCCACGATGATCGCCGCGCCCAGCACCGAGATGCCGTCGGGCACGACGCCGAAGATCGCCATGTCGTAGAGCGTCGCGAAGACCAGCGTGGCATACCAGAAGGGCGACACGAAGCTCGTGTCCGCCCGCCGGATCGCCTGGATGAAGCAGCTCTGCGCGCCGGCCATCAGCACCCCGATGCCGGCCAGCGCCGCCCATTGCGCCGGAGTCGGCACCTTCCAGAACCAGAGCGCCGCCAAAGTCGCGATGACCGCGCCGATAAGGTTGTTGCCCAGCAGGATCTGGAACGCGCCCTCGCGGCCGCTCAGCCGCTTGATGACCACCAGCTCGGTCCCGAGGCAGATCGCAGCCCCCACCGCGAGCATTGCCGCCGGCTGGAACGCGTCGGGCGCGCAGCACCATGGCTCCGAAGAGCGCGATCATCCATGGCACAGCAGTGCGCGAGCCGGCGCGGCTTGGCAAGCGGCCATGCCGCGCGCGGTGGAACCGTTCAGACGCGGCGAAGAAGCTGGCGGAGAATCGGTTGCCGGCGCGGCCTGTCGCTCAGTGAGGTCAGCAGCTTGGACAGCTCGGGTTCATGCACGCGCTTGGCGGCGCCCTTGGGCGAGAACCACTTGCGCTTGCGCTCGTGCCTTTCCTTCCAGCTGCGCTTCAGCTTCTCGACGATCATCGGATAGACCTGCACCCGGCAGGGCATCACCGAGCCGTCGTCGAGCCGCTTGTCGTAGACGAAACTGCCGATCGCCTCCCGGCTGATGTAGCCCACGGCCCCGGCCTCTTCCACCGCCTCGATGGCGGCAGCATCCCATGGCTTGCGGCCGTTCATCTCCCAGCCCTTGGGCATCACCCAGCGGCCCGTGTCCCGCGACGTGACCATCAGGACCTTGAGATTGCCTTTCTTGTCCCAGTGGATGGGCAGGGCTGCGATCTGCTCGCCGTAGCTGCTCATCTCACGAGACCCGCAAATCGCGTATCATCGGGTATCACTAATCCTCACACGTAATGAACGTATGACGGTTTCGCGAAAAGTCCTGATAATCTCTTAACGCGGGCCCGGACACGGCAGCGCGCCGCCCGAGGGTCGGACGGCGCGCCTGAGGTTCGTAAAGGGGGATCAGCGGACCGGCTGGTCGCCGTTGCAGTCGGCCTCGTCCACGATCCGAGAGTCGGTTCTCAACTCGAACCACATGGCGTTCAGCACCGCGAAGAGCGCCGCCAGCGGCAGACCGAGAAGCCAGGCAAAATACCACATCGTGTCAGTCCTTTCTCAATAGACGCTCTCGGAGTTGGCGGTCACGTCGTCTTCGGTGACCTTGCCCCAGAGCACTTTGTAGACCCACGCCGTGTACATGAGGATGAGCGGCATGAAGATCAGGGCGGCCACCAGCATTACGAACAGCGTCAGGTGCGAGGACGAGCTGTCCCAGACCGTGAGCGAGCTGTTCGGGTCGACGATCGAGGGCAGGATGAACGGGAACATGGTCAGGCCCACGCTCGCGATGATCCCGGTGATGGCGAGCTTGGACCAGAGCAGAGTCGAGACCTCGTGCCCCTCGCGCAGCCCGCGGACCGCCATGGCGATGCCGGCAAAGCCCATGAGCGGCGCAATCGCGATCCACGGACGCTCGGCATAGGCCGCAAGCCACGAGCCGCCGCGCGTCACCTCGGAATAGAGCGGATTCGACGGCCCGTCCTTGGCGACCTCGCCCACGACGGCGAAACCGTCGACGCCGAAGGCCAGCCAGAGCCCCGCCAGCGCATAGGCCACGGCCGCGACCATGCCCGCCACGGTGCCGATGGTCCGCGCACGGATCTGCACCATGCCCTCGGTCTTCAGGGTCAGCCAGGCGGCGCCGTGCATTATCAGCATCGACAGCGAGACCACGCCCGACAGGATCGCGAAGGGCCGCAGCAGTCCGAGGAACTTGCCGTAGAAGGTGCCGTCGTACATCGGCATCAGGTCCTCGGTCAGGTGGAAGGGCACGCCCAGCAGCACGTTGCCCACCGCCACGCCGAACAGCAGCGCCGGTGCCGCGCCGCCCACGAAGAGCGCCCAGTCCCAGCCTCTCCGCCACGCCGCGCTGTCGCGCTTGGAGCGGTACTTGAACCCCACCGGCCGCAGGATCAGCGCCGCGAGCACCGCGAACATCGCGAGATAGAAGCCCGAGAAGCTGACCGCGTAGAGCGGCGGCCACGCGGCGAAGATCGCCCCGCCGCCGAGGATGAACCAGACCTGGTTGCCTTCCCAGACCGGGCCGATGGTGTTGATGACCACGCGGCGCTCGGTGTCGGTCTTGCCGACGAAGGGCAGCAGGGCGCCCACGCCCATGTCGAAGCCGTCGGTCAGCGCGAAGCCGATCAGCAGCACGCCGAGCAGCCCCCACCAGATCACGCGCAGCAATTCGAAACTCAGAAGATCATGCAGGATCATGTGCCTCACTCCGCCGGGTTGGGTGCAAACGGGCCCTTGCCGTCATGGGTGCGCAGCCGGTGTTCGTGGCGCTCGGTCCACGTCTCGGTCTCGTCGACGTCCATGTAGGGTCCCTTGCGGATGTACTTGAGCATCAGGCTCATCTCGATGACGAAGAGCACCGTGTAGAAGATCACGAAGCCCGCCAGGGTGATGAGAAGGTCGCCGACGCTCAGGTGACTTGCCGAGAGCGCCGTGGGGAGCACCCCGTCGACGGTCCACGGCTGGCGCCCGAACTCGGCCACGAACCAGCCCAGCTCGGCGGCGATCCACGGCGCGGGGATGATGATCACCGCGAGCCGCAGCGCCCAGCGCGGGTACTGCCCGCCCCGGAAATTGCCGGTCACGAAGAAGTAGATCATCACCGCGATGAAGGCGAAGCCGAGACCCACCATCAGGCGGAAAGCCCAGAACAGCGGGGCAACGCCGGGGATCGTATCCGCGGCCGCCTGCACGATCTGCGCCTCGGTGGCGTCGCGCGGATCGTCGACGTAGCGCTTCAGCAGGAAGGCGAAGCCAAGGTCGGCCGAATGCTCCTCGAAGGTCGCGCGGACCTCGGCGGGCGTGGCGTCGCGCTCGGCCCGGATGGTCATCAGCGCGTCATAGGCGATGATGCCCGAACGCACCCGCGCATCGGCCTCGGCCACGAGATCGTTGATGCCTGGGATCTCGGTGTCCAGCGAGCGGGTGCCGATCAGCCCCATGACCCAGGGGATCTCGATGGCGTAATGGGTCTCGCGCGCTTCCTTGTCCGGGAAGCCGATGGCGGTGAACGGCGCGGGGGCCGGGTGGGTCTCCCACATGGCCTCGATGGCCGCGAGTTTCATCTTCTGGGTGTGCGAGGCCGAGTAGCCGGACTCGTCGCCCAGCACCACGACCGAGAGCGCCGCGGCAAGGCCGAAGCTCGACGCGACCGCGATGGAGCGCCGGGCAAGTGCCACGTGGCGGCCCTTCAGCAGGTACCACGCCGAGACGCCAAGCACGAAGACCGACGCGGTGACGTAGCCTGCCGAGACCGTGTGCACGAACTTGGCCTGCGCCACCTCGTTGAACATGACCTCGAAAAAGCTGGTCATCTCCATGCGCATGGTGTCGGGATTGAACGCCGCGCCGACCGGGTTCTGCATCCAGCCGTTGGCGATCAGGATCCACAGCGCCGAAAAGTTCGAGCCCAGCGCCACGAGCCACGCAACGATCATGTGCGCGACCTTGCTGAGCTTGTCCCAGCCGAAGAAGAATAGCCCGACGAAGGTGGCCTCGAGGAAGAAGGCCATCAGCCCTTCGATAGCCAGCGGCGCTCCGAAGATGTCGCCGACGTAGTGGCTGTAGTAGCTCCAGTTCATACCGAACTGGAATTCCATGGTGATGCCGGTCGCGACGCCCAGCACGAAGTTGATACCGAACAGGGTGCCCCAGAACTTGGTCATCTGGCGCCAGATCGGACGGTTCGTCATCACGTAGACCGTCTCCATGATCGCCACGAGGATCGACAGACCCAGCGTGAGCGGCACGAAGAGGAAGTGATACATCGCGGTCATCGCGAACTGCAGCCGCGACAACTCGACGATATCGAGTTCCATGTTTCCGTCTCCTTGGTTGCGTGACATTGCACCCGCGGTCAGAGGGGAGACCTTCCGCGAGCGATAAGATATGTCACAGATTCATATTCAAGCGTGTGAATCGCCCGCACTTTCAATGCGATACGACTCAGCAAAATGTCCTTTTCAGACTCGGCTTTCGCCCCCTGCTACACCCTGAGCCCGGCACCAGTCTTGATCTGGATCAAAATATCAGACCTCTGGAATATATCTTTCGAGTTCCAGAACCCGGTCCGCCGACTCAAGCTCCGCCGCCCGGTGCGAGGCAGTGACGATCGCCGTGTCTGGAAGGAATTCCCTCGCGCCTGCAAGCACTTGCCGTGCAGTCGGCCCGTCGAGCCCCTCGGTCGGTTCGTCCAGCAGCAGCAGCTTCGGACGACGCAACAGGGCCCGTGCAAGGACAAGACGTCGCGCCTGCCCGCCCGAAAGCCCGGCGCCCCCCTCACCCAGTTGTGACCGGATCCCGCCACGCGCCTCGACCGCGTCCTCGAGCGCCACGGCGCGCAGGACGGCGCGGGCGGCCTCCGGGGTCAGCCCCGGATCGGCGAGCGCGAGATTGTCGAAGATGCTGCCCGACAAAAGTGCCGAGCGTTGCGGCACCAGCGTCACGACATCGCGCAGCGCCGCGGGCTCCCATTCGGAGAGCGGCTTGCCCAGCAGCAGCACCTCGCCGGCCGTAGCCGGTTCGAGCCCCACGAGCACGTCGAGCAGCGTGCTCTTGCCCGCACCGCTCGCGCCGCGGATCGCCAGCGTCTCGCCGGGTATGGCCGCGAAACCGAGGTCGTGCAGAAGCAGCCGCGACCAGCCCGGCCGGGCCAGCGACAGGTGCCGGACCTCGAGCACGGCGCCGGGAACCGCCGCCTGTGCCGGGCCCTTGCGCTCGGGCCTTGCCGCGACCTGCGGCTCGGCCAGCACCCGGGCGGCGGCGTCGCGCATCCGCCCGATCTCGGCCATGCCACGACGCAGCGGCACCAGCGTCTCGGCCAGCGCGAGCGCCACGAAGACCCCCACCGCCGCCAGCGCCGGGTCGAGGTTGTCGCCCGCGACCAGAACACCCGCCAGCGCAAAGGCCACGGCGGCGACCAGCGCCACGATGACCGACAGCACCATGCCCGCGCCGGTGTCGATGGCATCGAGACGGTCCATGGCGGCGCGGGCCTCGGCCTCGGTGGCGTCGAGAGACGCCCGCCAGCGCGGCAGCGTGCCCTGCAGGATCGCCTCGCGACGGCCCCGGAACAGCCCGATGGCGCCCTGCCGCAGGGTCTGCATCGCCGCCTCGGCGCGGCTCGACGGCTCGAGCGTCGCGCGCCCCACCCGCCAGAGCACCACGCCGCCGCCGATCAGGTAGCCGAGCGCAATGGAGGCGGCGATCGCGTGCGAGGTCAGCGCCCAGAGCGCCACGAAAGCCGCGGCATGGGTGATCAGCGCCGCCGCCACCGGCAGCGCCAGCCGCAGCACGACCCCGTCGAGCGCATCCACGTCTGCGGTGATCCGCGTCAGTGCCGCGGCACCGCGCATCCGGCGCAGCTCGGGCATTGGGAAACGCTCGAGTCGGGCGAGCAGCGTCACCCGCAGACGCGCCAGCGCGCGCAGCGTCGCATCGTGGGTCAGCAGCCGCTCGCCGTAGCGGGCGGCGGCCCGGCCGAGCGCCAGCATCCGGACCCCCGCCGAGGGCCGGAACACGTCGAAGGCGATGCCGATGCCCGCGAGCCCGGCCATGCCAGTCGCGGTGATGAACCACCCGGAAAGGCCGAGCAGCGCCGCGCCCATCACCAGCACCGTCACCGCCAGCACCGCACCGCGCCACATGGCGCGCGGCTCGGCGGTCCAGAGCAGCCGCAGGATCTGCCAGAGCTGTCTCATGCCACGCCCTCCCCCACCGGTACGATCCGTCCCATCGCCGCCGCGAGCGCCGGGTCGTGGGTTGCGACGATCACCGTCCGCCCCCCTTTGGCGAGCGCCACCAGCGCCTCGGTGATCGCGGCCCCGTTGGCCGCGTCCAGATCCGCCGTCGGCTCGTCGGCAAGGATCACGTCGGCACCGCTCAGGAAGGCCCGCGCGATCAGCAGCCGCCGTGCCTCGCCGCCCGAGACACCGGCGCCAGTCTCGCCCAGCACCGTCTCGAGCCCCTCGGGCAGTGCCGCGACGATGCCCTCGGCCCGGGCGTCGCGCAGCGCGGCATTGAGGTCGGCGCCACTGTCATGCGGGTCGAGAAAGCGCCTGAGCGTCATGTCGGGCACGTGCACGCTTTGCGGCACGTAGGCGATGCGCGCGCGCCAGGCGTCGGCGATGCCGGCGGTCAGCGGCTGCCCGGCGACGACGACCTGCCCCTCGGCGGGAGCCAGCAGGCCGGCCAGCAGGTCGAGCATGGTGGACTTGCCCGCGCCGCTCGGACCCGACAGCGCCACGCTTTCGCCCGGCCCGACCTCGATATCCGGCAGCGCCAGCCGCTGCGCCCCGCGCAGCACCGTGACGCCCCGCAGCGCCACCGAGGCGGGCCCCGCCAGCGGTGCGGCCTGCGCGCCCTGCCCCAACACCGGCGCGGTGTCGTCACCGGCCAGCGCATCAAGCTCGTCCGCCACGGCCTCGGCTGCCGCCTTGTCGTGCCACGCGGCGGCAAGATCGCGCAGGGGCTGGAAGAACTCGGGCGCCAGCAGCAGCAGGAAGATGCCCTCGCTCAGCGTCAGCCCGCCCCAGCTGCCCCAGGTCACCTCGCCGAGCAGCGAGAAGCCCACGAAGACCGCCACCATGGCGACGCCGATGGCTGCGAAAAGCTCGAGCGTGGTCGAGGAGAGGAAGGCGATGCGCAGCACCGCCATGGTGCGGGCGCGCAGCCCCTCGGCGCGGGCCTCGAACGCCGCGCGCGAGGCATCGCCCGCGTTCAGCAGCAGGATGTCGGGAAGCGCCGCGATACGGTCGATGAGCAGCGTGTTCATGTCGCCGATCTCGACCATCTGGCGGCTGCTCGCTTCCTTGGCGGCCATGCCCACCAGCGCCATGAACACCGGGATCAGCGGGCCCGCGATCAGGAAGACGAGCCCGACCGCCCACGAGACGTAGAAGGCCAGCGCGAGGATCAAGAGCGGCACCAGCCGCGTGCGCGCCATGGCGGGACGGTAGCGGGTGATCCAGGGGCCCAGCACCGCGAGCTTCTCGGTCAGCATCGCCGCGAGCGCCGCCGACGAGGCCCCGGCGCCGGGGCGCAGCGCCTCGCGCGTCAGAAGCTGCTGGCGCAGGTCGTGGATGACCCCATCGGCCGCACGGAAGGCGAGCCGCGCCGCCACCCGGTCGAGTCCCGCCCGCGCGATGCCCACCGCCGCAAAGCCCGCCGCGACCCCGAGGCTGGCCGAGCCCGGCGCCCCGGAGAGCCAGCCGCCGATGCCCCAGGAGATCAGCAGCGCCTGCAGCGGCCAGGCCGCCGCCGCGAGGGCAGAAAGCAGGGCGGCACGGCGCAGGGTGGCCTGGGCCTTTGCAGGAAGCAGCCGGTCGGGGGACGCGCGTCTGGCCATGAGGACCTCTTGCAAGCAATTGGTTCGCCTGCCCCTTTAGCCACGGTGGAGGGCCCATGGCAAATCCCGGGTCCGCGGCACTCCGCCACCCCTGCCACGGCGCGCCCGCGCAAACGCCCCTCGGCGACGGCGGAAAAACGGTTTCCCCCGCGCAGCGCCCGGTCTACTGTCCGACCGTTACCGCATCCCTCGCGAGGACCCCATGACCGACTATGCCGGACGCCTGCGGCTTGGCGTCAACATCGACCACGTCGCCACCGTGCGCAACGCCCGTGGCAGCGCCTATCCCGACCCGCTGCGCGCCGCGCAGATTGCCCAAGAGGCCGGTGCCGACGGCATCACCGCGCATCTTCGCGAGGACCGCCGGCACATCTCGGACGCGGATATCGACGGGCTCATGGAGAGCCTGAACCTGCCGCTGAACCTCGAGATGGCCGCCACCGACGAGATGCAGGCCATCGCCCTGCGCCACAAGCCGCACGCGGTCTGCATCGTGCCCGAGAAGCGCGAGGAAGTGACCACCGAGGGCGGGCTCGAGGTGGCGATGAACGAGAACCGCCTCGCCCATTTCATCGACCCGCTGCGCGAGGCCGGCTGCCGCGTGTCGCTGTTCATCGGTGCCGACAAGGCGCAGGTGGCGGCCTCGGCACGCATCGGCGCTCAGGTGGTCGAGCTGCACACCGGCCACTACTGCGACCTCCACGCCGAGGGCCGCTTCGACGAGCGCGACGCCGAGCTCACGCGGCTGCGCGACATGACCGCTTATGCCCATTCGCTGGGGCTCGAGGTCCACGCCGGCCACGGGCTGACCTACGACACGGTGAAGCCGGTCGCGGCCTTTGCCGAGGTGATCGAGCTCAACATCGGGCACTTCCTGATCGGCGAGGCGATCTTCCGCGGCCTCGGCCCCGCCATCGCCGAGATGCGGCGGCTGATGGACGAGGCGCGGGCGTGACCGCGCCCGCCCACTACTGCCTCGAGACCTCGCGCGGGAGCGCACGGTGATCCTCGGAATCGGCACCGATCTCGCCAACATCGACCGCATCGCGGGCACACTCGAGCGCTTCGGCGACAGGTTCCGCAACCGCGTCTTCACCGAGACCGAGCAGCGCAAGGCCGAGCGCCGCGCCGACGTCGCGGGCACCTACGCCAAGCGATGGGCGGCCAAGGAGGCCTGCTCGAAGGCGCTCGGTACCGGGCTGCGCATGGGCATATCGTGGAAGGACATGGCGGTGACCAACCTGGCCAGCGGCCAGCCCGTGATGCACGTGAGCGGCTGGGCCAGGGAGCGGCTCGACGCAATGACGCCGCCGGGACACGAGGCCATCATCCACGTGACGCTGACCGACGATCACCCCTGGGCACAGGCCTTCGTGGTGATCGAAGCACGGCCGGTCGGGGCCTGAGCCGGCGCCTGGCGAGGCTTGCGTCGCGCCGTGCGGGAAGGGCGGGATGCCTCCGGCGGGAGTTTTTCTGGCAAGATGAAGGGGCGGGCGCCCAAATTTCGGGAGCGCGCGCCACGTGTGTGGGTGTTTTTTCGCCGCTTTGGCTAGCGGTTGGCGCCCGGGACCCAGAGCACGTCGGCGCGGCCGTTGTGGTTGGAGATGCGCGAGGCCACGAAGAACCAGTCGCTGAGCCGGTTGAGGTATTTCACCGCGTGTTCGTTCACCTCCTCGACGGAGGCGAGCTCTACGGTGCGGCGTTCGGCCCGGCGTGCGACCGTGCGGCAGACGTGCAGATGCGCCGCCAGCGCCGAGCCCCCGGGCAGCACGAAGCTGCGCAGCGGCTCGAGATCGGCGTTCATCGCGTCGATCTCGGCCTCGAGCCGGTCGACCTGCGCGGCAACCATGCGCAGCACCGGGTAGCCGGCCTCGGCGTCCTTCGAGATGTCCGGGCGACCGACATCGGCGCCAAGGTCGAAAAGGTCGTTCTGGATCCGCGCCAAAGCCTCGGCGAGAGCGCCCTCGGCGTGGTGCCGGGTCACGCCCAGCGCCGCGTTGAGCTCGTCGACGGTGCCATAGGCCTCGACCCGTGCATTGAACTTCGGCACCCGGGTGCCGTCGACCAGCGCGGTGTCGCCCTTGTCGCCGGTGCGGGTGTAGATCTTGTTGAGCACGACCATGGTCAGCCTCCCCTGCGGATCAGGACGAAGATCACGATCAGCACCACCGCCACGAACTGCGCGATGATGCGCCAGCGCATCGCCTTGTTTGCATATTTCTTGTTGAACTCGCCGCCCTTGGCAAAGGAGCCGATGCCGAAGAGCAGGATCAGGACGACCACCAGCATGACGCCGGCAACCGCCAGGAACAATGGATCGTCTCGCATCTCGTCTCTCCCTCCCAGGCTTCGCCAGAGACATAGCCGGTCGCGACGGAAAAGCGAACCGCCTATCGGGCGCGGTCGATCAGCGTATCCAGCGCGGCGGTCGGCAGGATCCGCCGCAGCCGCCCCATCAGGTGGGTGGGCACGGTCACGTAGTAGCGCGGCTTCGGGCGCGGGTGCTCCAGCGCTCTGGCCAGCACGTCGGTCACAGCCGAGGGCGGCAGCTCGAAACGGTCCTTCGAGGGCGAAGCGTAGAGCCGCCTGAGCAGCGAAGTCTCGTACTGGGCGGCGCGGGGCGAGGCCTTCCAGTCGAGCCATTTCTCGAAATAGGGCACCGAGTTGGCGCGGATCCGCGAGGTGATCGGGCCGGGCTCGATCAGGATCACCTTGATGTCGGTGTCGCGCATCTCGATCCGCAGCACGTCGGTCAGCCCTTCGAGCGCGAACTTGGACGAGACATAGGCTCCACGCCACGGCATCGGCACAAGCCCCAGCACCGAGGAACAGTTGACGATCCGCCCGTGCCCCTGCCGCCGCATCACCGGGATCACCGCGCGGGTGAGCGTGTGCCAGCCGAAAAAGTTGCCCTCGAAGATCTCGCGCAGGGCGCCGGTGGGGAGGTCCTCGACCGCGCCCGGCACCGCGAAGGCGCCGTTGTTGTAGAGCGCGTCGAGCGTGCCGCCGGTCGAGCTGAGCACCTGGTCCAGGGCGCGGGTGATGCTGGCCTCGTCGGTGTAGTCGAGCTGGGGGCTCGCGAAGCCCTCGTCGCGCAGGCGGGCGCAGTCCTTCTCCTGCCGGCAGGCGGCGAAGACGCGCCAGCCGCGGGCGCGCAGCCCGTGCGCCGCGTCATGGCCGATCCCCGAGGAACAGCCTGTAATGAGAACGGATCTGCCGGTCATGCGCGCCCTTTCCTGCCTGTCGCGACCGGCGTAAGCCAGCCCGGCAGGGGGCGCAAGCGTGGCTCAGTCGGCGGCCACGCGCAGGAAGTCGTCGGACATCCAGCCGACTCGGTTGCTCTCTGTCACCTTGAGGCGCACCCAGCCATCGCCGGGATCGGCGAGGACCTCGACCGAGGCGCCACGGCTCAACTGGTCGACCACGTGAAAACGGGTGCCGGGGCCGTTGCGCATGTTCACCAGCGTGCCGGTGACCTTGCGCATGTCGGGCAGCACGGCCAAC
Organism: Salipiger thiooxidans; assembly: GCF_900102075.1. Taxonomy (GTDB): domain Bacteria; phylum Pseudomonadota; class Alphaproteobacteria; order Rhodobacterales; family Rhodobacteraceae; genus Salipiger; species Salipiger thiooxidans. The sequence goes on from NZ_FNAV01000029.1 coordinate 15,174, forward strand.
TCGGCATCCTCGGGCGTGGCATCGCTGGTGGTGGCCACCGCGGCAAGCTGGATGGCCTCGTCGCCCTGTGCCGCGTCGATCGGGACGCCGGGCGAGGCCATGGGCCGCACCGAGGCGAGCGTGATGTCGAGTTTCGGAACCGGACTGGTCTCGGGCCGGGCCTTCGGCTTGGCGGTCTGCGCGAGCGTCTGGGCGTCGGGCGTCTTCAGGTCGCTGCCGCTCGAGACCGTCGCGGATGCCGGCACGATCCGGGCCTGCCCGATCTTCGCCTGTGCGACGGTTGCGAGAGTGGCGGCATCGGTGCTCCCGCGAGAGACCTCGGGCATGGGGGCCGTCACGGCAGAGGCCATCTTTTCGGTGCGATGTTCGACCCCGAAGTCGGCGCCGCCCGACATCTCGTACCAGGCCACTCCCAGCAGGCCGAAGGTAACCAGAATATAACTCTTCATCTCAAATTCTCCCGCCACAGTTACCGCGAAGGGACCAATGGCACCGCGCCGCGAAAAAACCCTGCGACGCCGCTGTCAGAGTATCAGATTCCCGCGACGGCTCTAAGGGAATTCCGTAAAAATTCGCCCCGCCGGACGGCGACCGCTTTACCGGCGCTCTCGCCGCTTGTATCTCACAATCTATGAATGACATCGTCGATGACCCCAATATGAACCCCCGTAACGTGGCCGAGCCGCTTCGCCGTGCCATCGGCGAGCGCTACCTGACCTACGCGCTTTCGACGATCATGAACCGGGCGCTTCCTGACGCCCGCGATGGGCTGAAGCCCGTTCATCGTCGTATCCTATATGCAATGCGCAGGCTCCGGCTTAGTTCCTCCGGAGGCTTCCTGAAGTCCGCAAAGATCAGCGGCGACACCATGGGCGACTTCCACCCGCACGGTGACGCGGCGATCTACGACGCCATGGCGCGCCTCGCGCAGGACTTCACGATCCGCTACCCGCTGGTCGACGGTCAGGGCAACTTCGGCAACATCGACGGCGACAACCCGGCGGCCTCGCGCTACACCGAAGCGCGCATGACGATCATGGCCGAGGCGCTGCTCGAGGGGCTCGACGAGGATTCGGTCGACTTCCGCCCGAACTACGACGGCCGTCTCGAAGAACCGACGGTGCTGCCCGCCTCCTACCCGAACCTGCTGGCCAACGGTGCCAGCGGCATCGCGGTGGGCATGGCCACCAACATCCCGCCGCACAACATCGGCGAGCTCATCGACGCCTGCCTGCATCTGATCAAGACGCCGGACGCCCGCGACGAGACCCTGCTGAACTACGTGCCCGGCCCGGACTTCCCCACGGGCGGCGTCATCGTCGAGCCGCGCGAGAACATCGCCGAGGCCTACCGCACCGGCCGCGGCTCGATCCGCCTGCGCGCCAAATGGGAGGTCGAGGACCTCGGCCGCGGCATGTGGCAGGCGGTGGTGACCGAGATCCCCTACCAGGTGCAGAAGTCGAAACTGGTCGAACGGCTGGCCGAGCTGATCCAGACCAAGAAGGTGCCGATCCTCGCCGACATCCGCGACGAGAGCGCGGAAGACGTGCGCATGGTGCTGGAGCCCAAGACCAAGAACGTCGATCCCGACGTGCTGATGAACATGCTGTTCCGCAACAGCGACCTCGAGATCCGCTTCTCGCTGAACATGAACGTGCTGATCGACGGGCTCACGCCCAAGGTCTGCTCGCTCAAGGAGGTGCTGCGCGCCTTCCTCGACTTCCGCCGCGACGTGCTCTGCCGCCGTTCGCGTCACCGGATGGCGAAGATCGACAACCGGCTGGAGGTGCTCGAAGGCCTGATCATCGCCTTCCTGAACCTCGACCGGGTGATCGACATCATCCGCTACGACGACGACCCCAAGGCCGCGCTGATGTACGAGGACTGGTCGAAGCCGCACCAGGCGACGATCTCGCGCGCGACCGACGACAGCGACTACGTGTCGCCGCTGCTGGGCGTCGACGTGAAGGCGCTCGAGCTGCGGCCCGATCCCGAGGCAGTGGCCCGTGGCGTGCTTGCCGACGAGGGCGGGCCGGGCACCATCCCGCAGCGCTTCGGCGGCCGCTCCGAAGGGCTCTCGGACGTGCAGGCCGAGGCCATCCTGAACATGCGCCTGCGCAGCCTGCGCCGGCTCGAGGAGCTCGAGCTGGTCAACGAGCGCGACAAGCTGATGGAAGAGCGCGCCGGGCTCGAGGACCTTCTGGCCAGCGACGAGCTGCAGTGGAAGCGCATCTCCGAGCAGCTGCGCGAGGTGAAGAAGAGCTTCGCCAAGGATCTCGACCGTGGCGCGCGCCTGACCTCCTTCGCCGAGGCGGGCGAGGCCGAGGAAGTGCCGCTCGAGGCGATGATCGAGCGCGAGCCGATCACCGTGGTGTGCAGCCAGATGGGCTGGATCCGCGCCATGACCGGCCACATCGACCTGAACCGCGAGCTCAAGTTCAAGGACGGCGACGGCCCGCGCTTCGTTTTCCACGCCGAGACCACCGACAAGCTGCTGGTCTTCGGCACCAACGGCCGCTTCTACACCCTCGCGGCGGCGAGCCTGCCGGGCGGGCGCGGCATGGGTGAGCCGCTGCGCCTGATGGTCGACCTGCCGAACGAGGCCGAAATCCTCGACATCTTCATCCATCAGCCCGACCGCCGGCTGCTGGTGGCCTCCTCCGCCGGCGACGGTTTCGTCGTACCCGAGGCCGAGGTGCTGGCCCAGACCCGCGCCGGCAAGCAGGTGCTGAACGTCAAGGACGGGGTAAAGGCAAAGGTCTGCAAGCCGGTCTCCGGCGACGCCGTGGCAGTGGTGGGCGAGAACCGCAAGGTGCTGGTCTTCATGGCCGACGAGCTGCCCGAGATGGGCCGCGGCAAGGGCGTCCGCCTGCAGAAGTACAAGGACGGCGGCATGTCCGACGTCACCACCTTCACCCTCGCAGACGGCCTGTCGTGGCGTGACCCGGCCGGGCGCACCCGCACCGAGACCAACCTCGAAGAGTGGATCGGCAAGCGGGCGACCTCGGGCCGGATGGCGCCGCGAGGCTTCCCGCGCGACAACACCTTCACCTGAGCCCAACGCGGCTTTCGGTCCTGCCTTCGGGCGGGACCTGACACCCTGAGCCCATCCCCTCGGGCAGCAAGGCAATTCGGCATGAGTGACGGCAATTACGCCCACGGAGACTACACCGGCGACGGCAAGGCCCTGTTCTTCCTTGCCCTGCGCACCGGGCTCCTGACGTTCTTCACCCTCGGCATCTACCGTTTCTGGGCCAAGACCCGGATCCGCCGCTTCATCTGGTCCTCGACCCGGCTCGACGGCTCGCGCTTCGAATACACCGGCACCGGGCTCGAGAAGTTCCTCGGCTTCCTGATGGCGGTGGTGATCCTCGCGGTCTACCTCGGCCTGATCCAGATCCTGCTGTTCTGGTTCGGCATGACCATCTTCGCCACCCCGGCAAGCCCCGAGCAGGCGCTCGCGCAGAGCATCGGCTTCTCGCTCTCGGGTCTCGCGGTGCTGCCCTTCGTGTTCTTCGCCATCTACCGCGCCCGGCGCTACCGCATGGCCCGCACCCGCTGGCGCGGCATCCGGTTCGGCATGGAGAAGAACGCCTGGGGCTACGCCTTCCGTGCCATGGGCTACTGGGCGCTGACCCTGCTGAGCCTCGGCCTGCTCACCCCGCTGATGACCTTCCGGCTCGAGAAATACATGACCGACCGCACCTGGTTCGGTGACGCCCGATTCGAGCAACAGGGGCGCTGGACGGCGCTCTACGGCAAGATGAAGCACGTTTTCATCGGGCTTGCCCTGCTCATCGCCTCGGGCGTCGGCTTCGCGCTGAGCGCCGACGGTTTCTCGGGGCTCACGCTGCTGGCCATCGTCGCGATTCCCGTGGGCGTGGTCTGGTTCGGGATCGGCCTGATCTCGTACAACGTCCAGAGCTTCGCCTATCTCGCGCAGAACAAGACGCTGGGCGAACGCATCGCCTTTCACGCGGAGCCCCGCACCAAGGACATCATCCTCGCCTACATCGTCGGCAGCATCGTGCTGGCGATCGGCCTGTCGGTCGCCACGGCGGTCTGGGGCGGTCTGGCGGCGGCGCTGCTCTCGGGCGTGGATTTCGAGACCGCCGGCCCGGGGTTCCAGCCCGCGATGGTCGCGCCGATCCTCGTCACCGCGGCGGGCTACATGCTGACACTGATCGCGGCCCATGCCGGCGCGCTCGCGGCGATCACCCAGCCCATCATCAAGCACTACGTGACCACGATGACGCTCATCAACCTGCCCGCGCTCGCATCGATCCAGCAGCGCGCCTCGGACCCCGGCGCCGATGCCGAGGGCTTTGCCGACGCGCTCGACATCGGCGGGGCGATCTGACCCGTGCAGGGCGAGGCGTATCTCTACGACGGACGCTCGGCGATCCGGCACCGGGTCGACGTGACGCTCACCGAACGGCGCGACGCGCTCGTGATCTCCGGCGACGCCCTGCCCGAGCCGCTGGTCTGGCCGCTGCCGGACCTGCGCGCGCTCGGCGATCATCCGGACGACAGCCAGATCATCCTGACCCGCCATCTCGACACCGAGGACGAGACCCTGCGCGATCAGGCAAGGCTGGTGATCGACGACCCCGAGATGGTCACCTGGTTGCGCCGCACCCGCCCGCGCCTGCACCGGCGCGACCTGCGCCACGGCACGTGGCGGCGGATCTGGCTGAGCCTCGGCGGGGCCGTCGCGGCGGTGCTGCTGATGGTCTTCGTGATCCTGCCAGCGCTGGCGGGCACCCTCGCCGAGCTGCTGCCCGTCGAGAAGGAGATCGCCTTCGGCCGCAGCGTGAAGGCCCAGATGGAGCGCATGTTCGGTGCCGAGGAGAACGGCGCGCTCGACTGCGACGCGCCCGCTGGCCGCGCCGCGCTCGACCGGCTGGTGGCGCGGCTGACCGAGGGGCAGGACATCGGCTACCCTCTCGAAGTGACGGTCATCGAGCACGGAATGATGAACGCCTTCGCCGTGCCGGGCGGGCAGATCGTGGTGATGAACGGGCTGCTCAAGGGCGCCGAGACCCCCGACATGGTGGCCGCGGTGCTCGCGCACGAGATCGGCCACGTGGCGCACCGCGACCCGACGCGAAACGCCCTGCGCGCCGCCGGATCGGTGGGCCTGCTGGGGCTGCTATTCGGCGATTTCACCGGCAGCGCGGTGATGGTGCTGCTGGCCGAACAGCTGGTCAACGCCAGCTACACGCAGGATGCCGAGGCGCAGGCCGACGCCTTCGCCTTCGACACCCTCGTCGCGGCGGACCTGCCGCCCGAGGCGCTCGCCGAGATGTTCGAGACCTTCCGCAAGGAATACGGCGACGTATCGGGCCCGATGGCGCATTTCGCCTCGCACCCGCGGCTGGCCGAGCGCATCGAGGCCGCCCGCGACGCCACGCCGGCGGAGCTGGCCCCGCGCCCCGCGCTGACCGAGACTGAGTGGCAGGCGCTCCGGTCGATCTGCGATTGACGTCAGGGAAGACAAAAGGTGTTTCTTTCGAGTATTTTCGGAAAGAACACGGGGCACCCGTGGCGTGATTGGGACCCGGACAGACACGAAACGCGGCGTCCATTTGGCGCTAACAGGTCGTTTTAGCTCTGTTTCCCCTGCCTTTGGTTCGTTATCACCCCACAGGAGAGACAAAACTCGGGAGTCGCGCCCGCCGCGACGCATCAAGGGAGAGAACCGCCGATGAAGGTGCTTGTGCCTGTCAAACGGGTGATCGACTACAACGTGAAGGTCCGCGTGAAAGCGGACGGCAGCGGTGTCGATCTGGCCAACGTGAAGATGTCGATGAACCCCTTCGACGAAATCGCGGTCGAGGAAGCCATCCGTCTCAAGGAAGCCGGCAAGGCCTCCGAGGTGATCGTCGTGTCGATCGGTGTGAAGCAGGCGCAGGAGACGCTGCGCACTGGCCTCGCGATGGGCGCCGACCGCGCCATCCTGGTGACCGCCGCCGAGGACGTGCACGAGGACATCGAGCCGCTCGCCGTGGCCAAGATCCTTGCCGCCATCGTCAAGGAAGAAGAGCCGGGGCTGGTGATCTGCGGCAAGCAGGCCATCGACAACGACCTCGGCGCCACCGGCCAGATGCTGGCAGCCCTGACCGGCTTGGCGCAGGCGACCAACGCCAACACGCTTGAGGTCGCGGACGACAGCGCCACCGTGGCGCGCGAGGTCGACGGCGGCCTGCAGACCATCAAGGTCTCGCTCCCGGCGATCGTCACCACCGACCTCCGTCTCAACGAGCCGCGCTACGCTTCGCTTCCCAACATCATGAAGGCGAAGAAGAAGCCGCTCGACGAGAAGACGCCCGCCGACTACGGCGTCGACGTGTCGCCGCGTCTCGAGGTCGTCAAGACCGCCGAGCCGGCAGCGCGCGCGGCAGGCATCATGGTGGGCTCGGTCGACGAGCTCGTGGCGAAACTGAAAGACGCGGGGGCGATCTGATGGCTGTTCTTCTTCTTGCAGAAATCACCGACGGCGCGCTGTCGATGGACGCCACCGCCAAGGCCGTGGCCGCCTCGGCCCCGCTCGGCGACGTGACGGTCCTGGCCGTCGGCTCCAAGGCGAAGGACGCCGCCGCCGAGGCCGCGACCATCGCCGGTGTCGCCAAAGTGCTGGTCGCCGAGGATGCAATCTACGGCCATCGCCTCGCGGAACCCACCGCGGCGCTGATCGTGAGCCTCGCAGGCAACTACAGCCACATCGTGGCCCCGGCCACGACCGACGCGAAGAACATCCTGCCGCGGGTTGCCGCGCTGCTGGACGTGATGGTTCTGTCCGATGTCACCTCGGTGGTGGATGCGGATACCTTCGAGCGCCCGATCTACGCCGGCAACGCCATGCAGACGGTGAAGTCGAAGGATGAAACGAAGGTCATCACCTTCCGGACCTCGACCTTCGAAGCGGCTGCCACCGGCGGCGCGGCCCCGGTCGAGGACGTGGCGGCGGCCGAGAACCCCGGCCTGTCCGAGTGGCTCGAAGACAAGGTCGCGGAGAGCGACCGCCCCGAGCTGACCTCTGCCAAGATCGTCGTCTCGGGCGGTCGCGGCGTGGGCTCGGAAGAGGACTTCGCGATCATCGAGGCGCTGGCGGACAAGCTCGGCGCAGCCGTGGGCGCATCGCGCGCGGCGGTCGACTCGGGCTTCGCGCCGAACGACTGGCAGGTCGGCCAGACCGGCAAGGTCGTGGCGCCGGATCTCTACATCGCCTGCGGCATCTCAGGCGCGATCCAGCACCTCGCCGGCATGAAGGACAGCAAGGTCATCGTCGCGATCAACAAGGACGAGGAGGCGCCGATCTTCCAGGTTGCCGACTTCGGCCTCGTCGCCGACCTCTTCGAGGCCGTGCCCGAACTCACCGGCAAGGTCTGACCCCTTTCACGAAACACCCGCGAAGGCCCGCCCCACCGGCGGGCCTTTTGCTTTTGCACATACGAACGGGCGGCACGTGCAGCCACGCACCCGACCTGTGCGGTTCCGGCCATTGCCGCAGTGCGGCAAGTGATTAGCTTCCACACCAACAGACAGTCTCACCGAAAAGGAGAATCTCATGGCACTGAAGCTCAAGATCGTCACCTCGAGCACCCGCCCCGGCCGCATCGGCCCGATCGTCAGCAACTGGGTTGCCGCCCAGGCTGCCGCCCATGGCAAGTTCGAGGTCGAAATCCTCGATCTCGAGACCTTCGGGCTGCCGCTCCTCGACGAGCCGAACCACCCGGCGATGCAGGCCTACACCCAGGACCACACCAAGGCATTCAGCGCCGCCGTGGCCGATGCCGACGCCTTCGTCTTCGTGACCCCGGAATACAACTCGTTCCCGCCGGCCGCGGTCGTGAACGCGCTGCAGGCGCTCGTCCTCGAGTGGGAGCGCAAGCCCGCGGGCGTCGTGTCCTACGGCGGCATCTCGGGCGGTCTGCGCGCCGCGCAGGAGCTGCGCATGCTGCTCGCCAACATGAACATCATGCCGATCAAGCAGGTCGTGCCGATGCCGATGGTCTTCGGCGACATCACCGAGGAAGGCGCCCTGTCGCCGAACGAGGAAGTCGCGAAGGGCACCACCGGCATGCTCGAAGAGCTGCTGGTCTGGGCCGAGGCGCTGGCTCCGGCACGCGCCTGATACATCAGCCTTCGGGCAGGGAAAGGCCGCCGGGGATCTTCTCGGCGGCCTTTTTCATTGTCTCGCGCGCTCTGGCCGTCAGCTCGCCACCTGCTCGCGCAGGACCGAGGCGGTGAGCGAGATCATCAGGTAGACGCCCGAGAAGATCAGGAAGGCGAGAATGGTGTTCTCGAACTTTCGCGGGTAGCTCGGGTCCTCGGAGGCCACAGGCACCACCGAGGTGGTCAGGTAACGCGCCTGGCTGTCGGCATCGCGCCGCGCCTGCGCCAGCCGCTCGAGCGCGGTCTGCAGCATCAGGTCGCGGGTCGAGAGATCCGCCTCGGCCAGCTTGATCTGCACCGCGATCTCGGCCAGCGAGTTCTCGCCCGAGGTGGCGCTGGTCATGTCCGCGTTCAGTTCTGCCAGCAGGGTCTCGAGCCGCCGCACGTCGCCCCGGGCGCCCTCGACCCTGGCGCTGTTGGGCCGGGCGTTGTCGAGCAGCGCCTGCAGGGTGAGCTGCTTTTCCTGCAACTGCACCTCGACATTGCTGATCTGGGTGCGCAGGGCGGCGATGCGGCCCTCGGGGTCGACCACCGAGCCCTCCTGCTGCAGCCGCACCAGCCTCTCCTGCGCGTCGTAGCGGGCCTGCTCGGCCTCCTCGAGACCGCTCTCCGCGTCGGTCACGGCGTTGGAACGCTTGCGCAGCGACAGGTTGTCGACGCGGTCCTCGGCGTAGCCGATCAGCGCCCGGCTGAATCGCGCGGCTGTCTCGGGGTCGGCGGCCATGATCTCCATCTTGATGACGCCTTCGGTCGGGTCGTAGCCGATCTCGATGTTGCGCTTGTAGAGCTTGTAGGCCTCTTCGTTCGACGCGCCCGGATCGAGCCGCTGGATCGGGTCGATCCAGTCCTGCTCGTAATGCGCCTTGAACCCCTCGTCGCTGTCGAGGCGCAGCATCGCGTCCTTGGAAAGCAGGTAGCTCTGCACCGCGATGGCGTCCTGGTTGGTGGCGAACTGGGTGCCCGAGAACAGGCTGCCCATGGAGCTGGCCGAGCTCTCGGCCTTGAGGATCAGGAACTCGGACCTGGTCGAGAACATCGGCGTCGCGACCACGTAGAAATAGTAGCCCGCGAGGATCGTCGGCAGCATCACGAAGAACGCCAGCCGGGTCAGCAGCAGCACGAGCTTCTTGCGCCGCCGGGTGGCAAGCTCGCGCTGGATCTGCAGGATCTCGGCGGCGCGACGCTCGGCCGGGCTGGCGATCCGGGTCGAGGGCAGATGCGCCTTGCCGCCCGCCGGAACCGTCTGCGGCAACTGCACACGCGGATGCTGACGCGGGGCCGAGGCCTGAGCCGCGGCTCCCCCGGCGGAAGGCTGCCGCCCGCCACCCCCGGCCCCGCCCGCGTCGGGCACCACGAGCTCGAGCATGTTGCTGCGCTTGAACGGGTCGATCCCGCGCGCCCGAAGCAGCCGCACGGCGTCGAAATCGGTCGCCGGCGCGAAGCCATGCTTCTGCGCCACCCGGCGCGCCATGCGCAGTTGCCGCGCGGTGAGCCCTTCGCTGCAGATGGCGTCCACCTCGGTGCCGCCCCGCGCGGGCGCGGCGGGGCTGTCGTCACCGGCGAGCGACGCGAATTCGGGGCGCAGCGGCGCCTCCTGCGGGCGGGGAGCCACGGGGCGGGCTTGCGTGTTCGTGCTCTGGGGGCGCGGCGCGTCCGGCGCGGCCCCCTCCCCGGCCACGCCGCGGCGGGTGCGGAATTTCTTAGCCTTGGGTTTCGTAGTCATAGAGCTGCTTCGCTTCTTCCAAGGTTTCAAACATGTGCAACTTGCCGTCCATCAGCACCGCCGCCTTGCGCGCGAACCGCTCGAGGATCTGCGGCTGGTGCGAGACGATCACGATGGTCGTGGTGCGCAACCGTTCGGCAAGGACGTCACCGGCCTTGCGGTTGAACTCGACATCGGTCGAGTTCGGCATCCCCTCGTCGATCAGGTAGATGTCGAAATCGAGCGCCAGCATCAGCGCGAAGGTGAACCGCGACCGCATCCCGCTCGAGTAGGTGCCGATGGGCTGCTCGAAATACTCGCCCAGCCCGCAGAGCCAGCGGCAGAAGCTCTCGACGTAATCCGGGTCTATGCCGTACATGCGCGCGATGAAGCGGGCGTTCTCGCGCGCGGAGATCTTCGAGATCACCCCGCCCATGAAGCCCAGCGGGAAGGACACCCGGCAATTGCGGCGGATCTCGCCCTCGTCCGGTTTCTCGAGCCCCGCCATCATGCGGATCAGCGTGGTCTTGCCGGTGCCGTTGGGCGCGAGGATGCCGAGCGACTCGCCCAGGTCCACGCGGAACGACACCCGGTCAAGGATCACGTTGCGCCGGGTGCCGGTCCAGAAGGACTTGCTGACCATGTCGAACTCTAACATCACCGTTTCCCGGCTCTTGCCCGTCCTGCAATGGCAGAACGTGATTAAGCATGTCTTAGGCCGGGAATCTGGTGAGATTATGGCCCGGAGCGGAAACAAAGGAGTCTCCTGCCCCTGCGGATGTCACGATTGTTCGGCTCCGGTGCCGGGCGGACGGCGAAACCCCCGCCGGTTCGGGCGGGGGATGACAGGCGCGGCTTAACCCTGAATGACGCCGAGCGGCGCGACCGGGATCAGGCCCAGAGCCCCCAGCACAGCCCGGCGATCACCGCGCCCAGCACCGCGTATCCGAGGTAGGCCGCGAAGACCCGCGGCTTCACCAGCGCCCAGACGGCGACGGCGGCGGGAATGCTGCTGACGCCGCCCGCGACGACGAAGCTCATCGCAGCCCCGGGCGCCATGCCCTGTGACAGGAGCGCGTCGACCAGCGGCACCGCGGCGTAGCCGTTGAGATAGGCCGGCGCGCCCACAAGCGCCCCGAGCAGCACCGGCCACGGCCCGCTGCCGCCCAGCAGCCCGGCGATGGCCTCGGCCGGGATATGGCGCAGCATCACCGCCTCGAGCAGATAGGCCAGCAGCAGCCATTTCAGCAGGAAGAGCGCGTTGCTCACGGCCTCGTCCCGGAAGGTCTCGCGCCGGGCGCTCTCCTGCCAGAAGCGCCAGACCGGCCGGCCCCGGAATGGCGCCTTCACGCCACAGCAGCCGCCCACCTTGGGCGCCACCCGCAGCGGATCGGCGAAGACCACGCTGCCTTTCAGCGCCATGGTCCCGAAGCCGCCCAGAAGCCCCATGCCGACCGCGGCCAGCGCCTTGCCGATGGCGAAATCCCAGCCCAGCGTGCCCGAAGTGATCAGGAACATCGCCGGGTCCATCAGCGGCGAGGCCAGCCAGAACGCCATGACCGCGCTCAGAGGCGCCCCCACCGCCAACAGCGCCGCGATGAAGGGGATCACCTGGCACGAGCAGAAGGGCGACAGCCCGCCCAGCAGGGCCGCGAAGACGATCATCCGGATCTCGCGCCCCTCGAAGGCCTTCGCCAGCAGGGTCTCGGCGCCGCTTGCCTTGACGAAGGCCACCGCCAGCACCGCGAAGACGATGAAGGGCGCGGTGCCTCGCAGCGCTTCCAGCGCAAAGCCAAGCGTGGGCAGAAACTGCCCGCGCTCGCCGATCGCCACCAGCACCAGCAGCACCGCGCTCGCCGCCCAGGCCCGGTCGATTCTCGGCAGCCGCCGGGTCGGTGTCGTCGTGTCAACCATGGTCGCTCTCCGTCCCGGCGCAATCGGCGCAGCAATGGGTCAGCAGGAATTCCGACAGTGCCCGCACCTCGTCATAGGCCGCGGCGGCGCAGATGATGCTGCGGCCGTCCCGCTCCTGCGTGACCAGCCCGGCGGCGGCGAGGATCCTGAGGTGGTGGGTCAGCGTGGACCCGGTCACCCCCGCGCGCTTGCCCAGCGCGCCGATGGGCAGCCCCCCGGGGCCGGAACGCACCAGCACCCGGAGCACGTTCAGGCGCTGCTCGGAGCCGAGTGCCGAGAACTTCGAGGCGGCAATTTCCAGCGCCATGTCGGGGCCGGATGGGATGGGCGAATCCTGTTTCATATTTCTAGCATTATCGAAATGATTGCATCCGGCAAGAAACATTTCGACGATTATCGAAATAAACGCAGGACTGGCAGCGTGCCCCATCGCGCATTAGCTCCAGTCCATGACCGACACGCTCGACGACCTGTCCACACGCCTCTCCGGCTGCCGCCTCTGCGCCGACCGCTTCGCCGCGACCGCGACGCGCCACGCCCCCCGGCCCGTGGTCTGGTTCGACCGCGGCGCCCGGCTGCTGATCGCGGGACAGGCGCCGGGGCTCAAGGTCCACGAACGCGGCCGCCCCTTCGACGATCCCTCGGGCACCCGGCTGCGAGACTGGCTCGGCCTCTCCGAGGCGCAGTTCTGGGACCGCTCGCGCATCGCCATCGTGCCCATGGCCTTTTGCTTTCCTGGCTACGACGCCAACGGCGCCGACCTGCCGCCGCCACCGCTCTGCCGCGCCACCTGGCACGACGCGCTCTTCGAGGCGCTCGGCGAGATCCGCCTGCGGGTCTATGTCGGCGGCTATGCCCACCGCTACCACCTCGGTGCAAAGACCGGCGTCACCGAGACCGTCCGGGGCTGGCGCGACCACCTGCCCGACGCAATTCCCTTGCCGCATCCGTCCTGGCGCAATACGGCATGGCTGAAACGCAACCCGTGGTTCGCGGACGAGCTGCTGCCCGTCCTGCGCGCCCGTGTCCGCGAGGCAATGGAATGACCGAAATCACCCCGCTCGACGCCGCCCACGCAGCGATGGAGGCCGCACCGCAGGACGACGCGGCGCGCCTGCGCTTCTACGAACGGCTGGCCGATGGCGAGCTCTTCGTCCTGCTGGCGAAGGAGGCCGAGGGCGACAACATCGAGCCCGAGCTCTTCGAACTCGGCGACGCCAGCTTCGTGCTGGTCTTCGACCGCGAGGAGCGCCTGTCGCAATTCGTCGGCCGCGAGGCACCCTACGCCGCGCTCTCGGGCCGCATCGCCGCCAACATGCTGGCCGGTCAGGGCATCGGGCTTGCCCTCAACCTCGAGGTCGCGCCCTCGCAGATGCTGCTGCCCCCCGAGGCGGTGGACTGGCTCTCCGAGACCCTCGGCCACGGCCCGCAGGAGACCGAGGCCCATATCGAAGAGGTAAGCCCCCCCGGCGGCCTGCCCGAGGTACTGGTGACGGCGCTCGACACCAAGCTCGCCACCGCGACCGGCCTCGCCCGCTGCGCCTGGCTCGCGGGCGTCGCCTATTCCGACGGCACCCGCAGCCACCTGCTGGCCTTCGCGGGCACCGTGCCCGGCGCCGAAGAGGCGCTGGCGCGCGCGGTGAACGAGGCGCTGGTGTTCTCGGGCATCGAGGCGGGCGCGCTCGACGTCGCCTTCGTGCGCGACAGCGACCCGCTCGCCGCCTCGCTGACCCGCGTCGGCCTGCGCTTCGACCTGCCCGAGCCCGAGGCCCCGGCCAAGGTCGAACGAATCGCCCCGGGCTCCGACCCGAAGAGCCCGCCGATCCTGCGCTGATCCCCCGGCGCGCCCGCTAGAGCCCGAGATCCTGCCGCAGCGTCGGCAGGGTGTCCCCGGGCGCGGGCACGGCCTCCCACACCGCCCGCGCGATGGCCCGCGCAAGGCAGAGGCTCGCCGCGTGGCCGATCTCCGCCAGCTGCATGGGCGCCCCGTCGAGGGGCCTCGCCCCGGTCGCCGCGGCAAAGACGAGATCGCCGTCCATCGACGAATGCGCCGGTACGATGGCGCGACCAATGCCGTCATGCGCCGCCACTGCCATGCGATGACACTGCGCCTTGTCGAGCGCGGCATCGGTGGCGACCACGGCGATGGTGGTGTTGGCCTGCGCCATCTGCGCCATCGCCGCCATCCGCCTGCTCTCGGGCGGCGGCACGTAGCCTGAGGGATCGCCACCGAGCCCGCCGAACTCGGCGCCCATCTCGAAGGGCGCCGCCCAGAAATGCCGCCCCGAGGGCGTGGTGACGCTGCCGATGGGATTCGCCGCCACCAGCGCGCCCACGGTGATGCCGCTCTCGAGCACGAGGCTGGCCGAGCCCAGCCCGCCCTTGTGCATCGCGGTCAGCGCCCCGGTGCCGGCCCCGGCGCTGCCCAGTGCGAACCCCTCGCCCGCCGCCGCGAGCGCCGCCCGCCCCAGCGCCGGGTAGGGGTTCACCCCCCAGTCCTTGTCGCCGCCGTTCAACAGGTCGAAGAGGATCGCCGCCGGCACGATCGGCACCCGCGCCGGGCCGACCGCAAAGCCGCGCCCGGCCTCGTGCAGCGCGTCCATCACGCCCTGCGCCGCCGCCAGCCCGAAGGCGCTGCCCCCCGAGAGCACCAGCGCATCGACCCCGGGCGCGGACTTGTCGGGCGCCAGCAGGTCGGTCTCGCGGGTGCCCGGGGCCCCGCCCATCACGGCCACCGAGGCCACCATCGGCGCTGGCGCCGTGATCACCGTCACCCCGGATTTCAGCGCCGCGTCCTGGGCATTGCCGACCGAAAGACCGGCCACGTCGGTGATGAGATTTCGGGGTCCCGGGCGCATGTCGATCCTCCAGACTGATCCTGCCGCAGTCTTGGCAGTCCCTCTCCCGGGCGCAACCCCGCCCCTCCATCTCGCCCGATAAACTCCGGGGGAGTCCGCGGCACGCGGACGGGGCAGAGCCCGCTGCTCATCCGTAGCTTGTACCTGCCAAACGTCGATGGGGTGTTCTCGCTCCACCCGCCTCGCGAAGAACGTCTCTCCAGCGAAGACCGCCTCCCTCTGGCGCAACCCGGCCCCTTCATCTTGCCAGATAAACTCCGGGGGAGTCTCCGCAGGAGACGGGGGCAGAGCCCCCTCTTTCCTCGCCTCAAGCCTCGAAACGCAGATGCATCAGAGCCCGCCACCTCCCGGCAACAGGACAAGTCCCACTCCCCGGACACGCCCGGACAACCGCCACCGCAGAACGACGGCAACCAACCGGACAGACCCTCAGATGCAGCGCCCGCCATCGACCTCCATGCAGACGCCGGTGACCATCGACGCCTCGTCCGAGCAGAGGTAGAGCGCCGCGTTCGCCATGTCCTCGGGCGTCGAGAACCGGCCCAGCGGAATGGTCGAGAGGAACTTCGCCCGCATCTCCGGGGTATCCTCGCCCATGAAGCTCGCCAGAAGCGGCGTGTCCCCCGCCACCGGGTTCAGCGCGTTGACCCGAACCCCGGCCGGCGCCAGCTCAATGGCCATGGCGCGCGTCGCGGTGTTCATCCAGCCCTTCGAGGCGTTGTACCAGTTGAGCCGGGGCCGCGGCGACACCCCGGCTGTCGAGGCCACGTTCAGGATCGCCCCCGAGCCGCGCTCCTTCATGTGACCGACCAGCGCCCGCGCCGTCAGGTAGACCGACTTGCAGTTCGCCGCGAAGACCCGGTCGAAATCCGCTTCCGAGACCTCCTCCATCGGCGCCGGCAGGTGGGTGATCCCGGCGTTGTTCACGAGAATGTCGACCTGCCCCATCTCCGCCATCGCGGCCGAGACCATCTCCTCCACGCTGGCACCGTCCGCGACGTCCACCCGGCAGGCGATGCCGCCGCAGGCCGAGGCCACGCGCTCGGCGCCGTCCATATTGATGTCCGCCACCATCACGCGGGCGCCCTCGGCCGCGAAGCGCACGGCGATGCCCTCGCCAAAGCCCGATCCCGCGCCCGTCACGATGGCGCATTTCCCCTGCAATCTCATCGAAATCTCCTCCCTCAGTCCTTCCAAGCGTCTCTCGGGGGGCCCGCACCCGACAGCACGCGCGCGACGGCCCCCGAGAAAACCACCTCACCCGTGCCGCGCCGCCACGGTCTTGAGCACAGAGAAGCCGTAGAGCGCCTCGAAGCCCTTCTCCCGCCCGTGCCCGGACTTGCCGACACCGCCGAAGGGCAGCTCCACCCCGCCCCCGGCGCCGTAATTGTTGAGAAACACCTGCCCCGCCCGCAGCTTCCGCGCGAGCCGCATCTGGCGCGCGCCGTCACGGGTCCAGACGCTGGCCACGAGCCCATAGTCGGTGCCGTTGGCGATCTGCACCGCCTCCTCCTCGGTGTCGAAGGGGATGATGACCTGCACCGGCCCGAAGACCTCGTCGCGGGCCAGCACGTGATCCGGCGGCACCGGACCGAAGAGCGCCGGGTGCACGTAATTGCCGCCCTCGGGCAGCCCCTCGGCAAGCTGCGCCTGCGCCAGCAGCGGCAGGTCGGCCCCCTGCCCGAGGAAGCCCTCGACCCGCGCCTTCTGCCGTGCGTTGATCAGCGGGCCGATGTCGCGGTCGTCCATGGCCGGGCCCACCACCTTGGCGGCATAGGCCTCCGCCATGCGGCGGCTGACCTCGTCCAGAACCTCGCGCTGCACGAGGATGCGCGACGAGGCCGAGCAGGTCTGCCCGGCGTTCTGCAGCCCCGCGTTCACGAGAAACGGCAGCGCCGCGTCGAGATCCGCGTCCGCGAACACCAGCTGCGGCGACTTGCCCCCGAGCTCCAGCGTTACCGGCACCACGTTGGCCCCCGCCGCCTGCTGCACGGCGACGCCCGCGCCGACCGAGCCGGTGAAGCTCAGGTGCTGGATGCCCGGGTGCCCGGCCAGCGCCGCCCCGGCCTCGGCCCCCAGCCCCGGCACCACGTTCAGCGCGCCCGCGGGCAACCCGGCCGCCTCGGCGATGCGGGCGAAGGCGAGCGCCGTGAGGCAGGCGTCCTCGGCGGGCTTCAGCACACAGGCATTGCCCATGGCAAGCGCCGCACCGACCGACCGGCCGATGATCTGCATCGGGTAGTTCCACGGCACGATGTGGCCGGTGACCCCGTGCGGCTCGCGCAGGGTGTAGACGGTGTAGCCGTCGAGATAGGGGATGGTCTCGCCGTGGATCTTGTCGGCGGCTCCGCCGTAGAACTCGCAGTAGCGCGCCAGCGCCACCGCGTCGGCCCGCGCCTGCGTCAGCGGCTTGCCGACGTCGCGGGCCTCCATCTCGGCAAGCTCGTCGACATGCTCGAGCACGCGCAGCCCGATGCGGGTGAGGATGCGGCCGCGCTCGGTGGCAGTGAGGCGCCCCCATTCGCCCTCGAGCGCCGCCTGCGCGGCGGCCACGGCATCGTCGATGTCCGAGGCGGTGCCCCGGGCGATGCGGCCGATCTCTTCGCCGGTGGACGGGTCGTGCAAAGGCAGGGTGTCCGGCGTCGCACGCCAGCTGCCACCGATCAGGATGCGATCGGTCTCATGGGACAGGGTGTCCAGCATCGGTGTCTCCTCCTCCCGATGGCTGCGGCAAGGACGGCGCCGCGGCTATGAGAGATTTGGTATACCAATGCTGCGGGTTGTCAAATACCGCGTCGGTCAGCCCCTGCTCGACAATCTCGCCGGCGCGCATCACCAGCACCCGGTCGGTGATCCCGCGCACCACGCTGAGATCGTGCGAGATGAAGAGGTAGGTGAGCCCGTGACTCCGCGACAGCCCCGCGATCAGGTCGAGGATCTGCGCCCGCACCCGCACGTCCAGCGCCGAGACCGCCTCGTCGAAGATCACCAGCTCGGGCCGGATGATGAGCGCGCGGGCGATGGCGATGCGCTGGCGCTGGCCACCCGAGAAGGCGTGGATGTAGCTCTCGGCGTGTTCGGGTCTCAGCCCCACGGCGGTGAGCGCCTCGGCGATGGCCGCGTCGCGGGCGGCGCCCTTGGGCGGGTCGGGCAGCAGGTGGAAGGGCTCGGACACGAGCCGACCCACCCGGTGGCGCGGGTTGAACGAGCCGTAGGGGTCCTGGAACACCACCTGCACGCGGCGGCGCACTTCGGGGTCGGGGCGACCATGGCTGAAGACCGCGCGGCCGTCGAGGCTGATGCTGCCCCCCTGCACCGGCTCGAGCCCGAGGATGGCGCGCGACAGGGTGGACTTGCCGCAACCGGATTCGCCCACGAGCCCGACGCGCTCGCCGCGCCGGATCTCGAGGCTGACGCCGTTCACCGCGACATGATCCTCGCGCGGGCGGAACAGGCGGCGCGGCCCCGGGTAGCGGCGGGTGACCCCGTCGACGCTCAGCAGCGGCGCCTCGGCGCGCGCGGGCGGCAGGTCGGCACGGTGGCGCGACGCCTCGAAGAGCTGCCGCGTGTAGGGGTGGCGCATGGTGCGCAAGAGCGTCGCGGTCTCGCCCTGCTCGACGATCTCGCCGTCCTTCATCACCGCGATGCGGTCGGCCATCTCGGAGACCACGGCGAGGTCATGGGTGATCATCATCAGCCCCATGCCCTCGTCCCGGACGAAGCCGCGCAGAAGCTCGAGGATCTGCGCCTGCGTGGTGACGTCGAGCGCGGTGGTGGGCTCGTCGGCGATCAGCAGCCGCGGCCGCAGCGCGATGGCCATGGCGATCACCACCCGCTGCCGCTGCCCGCCGGACAGCTCGTGCGGATAGCGCGTCGGCGGCACCCGGTCGGGCGGCAGGCCGACCCGCACCAGCGCCTCGGCGGCGCGCCTGCGGGCCTCGGCGCGCGGGGCGGCCTTGTGGATCAGGATGGTCTCGGCCACCTGGTCGCCGATGCGCTGCACCGGGTTGAGCGCGGTCATCGGTTCCTGAAAGACCATGCCGATGTCGCGGCCCCGCAGGGCGCAGAGCCTTTCCTCGGACAGGCTCAGCAGGTCGGTGCCGTCGAAGCGCAGCGCACCGGTGGTCTCGGCGGCGAAGGGCAGAAGGCCCATCGCGGCAAAGGCGGTCATCGACTTGCCCGAGCCGGATTCGCCGGTCAGCGCCACGATCTCGCCCGGCGCGATGGTGAGCGAGACGTCGCGAAGGATCTGCCGGTCGTGAATGCGCATCGACAGTCCGTCGACGTGCAGCAAGGGGCGCGTTGCGGGCTGCGTATCGCGCGGGGATGTCCGGACCGAGGACAGGCTCATGCGCGCACCACCCGCAGGCGTGGGTCGAGCCGGTCGCGCAGCCCGTCACCGAGAAGGTTCAGGCCCAGCACCATCAGGACAATGGCGAGCCCCGGCATGATCGCCACGTGCGGCGCCAGCGCCACCATGGTCTGCGCATCCGCGAGCATCCGGCCCCAGGACGGGATCGGGGGCTGCGCGCCGAGCCCCACGTAGGAGAGCCCCGCCTCGGCGAGAATGCCGAGCGAGAACTGGATGGTGCCCTGCACGATCAGCAGGTTGGCGATGTTGGGCAGGATGTGCTCGG
Organism: Salipiger thiooxidans; assembly: GCF_900102075.1. Taxonomy (GTDB): domain Bacteria; phylum Pseudomonadota; class Alphaproteobacteria; order Rhodobacterales; family Rhodobacteraceae; genus Salipiger; species Salipiger thiooxidans. The sequence continues at coordinate 34,463 of NZ_FNAV01000029.1, forward strand.
CGCTGATGCGGGGGGCGGTCTTGCCGGCGACCCGGGCGGCCAGGATGAACTCCCGCTTCCAGAGGCTGAGCGCGGCGCCGCGGGAGAGGCGCGCGAAAACCGGGATGTTGAAGATGCCGATGGCGATGATGGCATTGGTGGCGCCGGGCCCGAGGATGGCGGTGATGAGGATGGCGATCACGAGGCTCGGGAACGCGAAGACGAGGTCGTTCATCCGCATGATGGCCTCGTCGAGCCAGCCGCCATGGCGGGCGGCGGCGGCAAGCCCCAGCGGCACGCCCGCGCCCATGCCGATGCCCACGGCGACCAGCGCAACCGCGATGGAAGTACGCGCGCCCACCATGATCATGCTCAGGATGTCGCGGCCGAAATGGTCGGTGCCGAACCAGTGCGCCGCCGAGGGGGTCTGCAGCCGGTTGGCGATCTGCATCGCCTCGGTGTCGTAGGGCGTCCAGACATAGGACAGCAGCGCGGCGGCGAGGAAGAGCGCGGTGAGCGCACCGCCGAGCACAAGGTTGCGGGTCATCGGCTTGTCCTCAGCCGCGGGTCGACGGCCGCATAGGCGAGGTCGGTGAGGAAGTTCACCGAGATCACCGCGAAGACCAGCAGCATGACCACCGATTCCACCACGATCAGGTCGCGCTGGGTGATGGCCTGGAAGATCAGCCGCCCCAGCCCCGGCAGGAAGAACACCTGCTCGATGATGATGGCCCCCGCCAGCAGGAACGAGAACTGCAGCCCGATGATGGTCAGCACCGGGATCATCGCGTTGCGCACCCCGTGCCGCCACAGCGCCTGCCGGCGCGTGAGCCCCTTGGCGCGGGCGGTGCGGATGAAATCCTCGTGCAGGATGTCGAGCAGCGACGAGCGCATCACCCGGGTCAGGATCGCCGCCTGCGGCAGGGCGAGCGCGACGGCGGGAAGCGTGAGAGCCTTCAGCCCCATCAGCGGGTCGTCCCAGCCGGGGAAGCCGCCGGCGCTGAACCAGCGCAGCTTGATGGCGAAGAGCAGCACGAGCAGCATGGCGAACCAGAAGTTCGGGATGGCGATGCCGAGCTGCGTCGCCGCGATCACCCCCGCATCTCCTGCCCGGCCGCGGCGCGCGGCGGCGAAGATGCCTGCCGGGAAGGCAATGACGACCGACAGTGTCAGCGCGTAGAGCGCCAGCGGCAGCGACACCCGGATGCGCTCGGCCACCATCTGCGAGACCGGCGCGCGGTAGGTATAGGAGGTGCCGAAGTCGCCCTGCACCATGCCGCCGACCCAGGCGAGGTAGCGCTCGGCCCGCGGCAGGTCGAGCCCGAGCTCGGCCCGCAGCGCGGCGACGGTGTCGGGACGGGCGTTGATGCCCAGCATGTAGCTCGCCGGATCGCCGGGCGCGACCTCGACCACAAGGAAGATCACCAGCGAGGCAAGCGCGAGGCTGAGCGCGAGGATGACCAGCCGTTTCAGGGCGTAGGCAAGCATCGTCCGCTCCCTAGGCGGCGCGGGCGGAGGATGTGCCGCTCATCGCGCCAGCAGCTCCAGCGGGTCGTAGCCCGGCCCCGTGCCCCACGCGACCTCGGGAAGGCTGTCGGGCTTGAAGCGCAGGCCCGCCATCTCGTCGCGGGTGACGAAGCGGCGGGTGTGGACCACGCCCTCGGGATCGCGCCAGGCGTCCGACAGGGTGCCGTCTTCGATGGTGCAGCGGAAGAAGATCTCGACCTGGTGAAAACCGCTGCGGGGCTCGTGGTATTCGTTCACGAGGCAGGGCGGACCGACGGCCACGGTGAGGCCGGTCTCCTCGTGCACCTCGCGGGCGAGGTTGTCGGGCAGCGAGGCGCCGGTCTCGGCGCCGCCGCCCGGGGCGCACCACAGGTCGCTGTGCCCGCCGGGCCAGGCATTGACCAGCAGCAGGCGGTTTTCGTGCAGGATGACGGCGCGACAGGCGAGGCGGTGAGGGCGTGACATGGCGCGGAGGTTTGCACCTTTCGCGGCGGGGCGGAAGGCCGTATTCCCCCCTCCATGACCGGTTTTTTCGCCTTTCTTCCGCCGACCTGCCACGAGGTGCCCCGATGCTGTCGCTGACCTTCGAGGGGGCGCGGGTGATGCGCCCGGACGGCTGGGACGACGCGCCTCTGGCCATCGACGGCGGGCGGGTGGTCGAGGGCGCCGCCGGGCGCCGGGTTGACCTGACGGGCTACGACATCCTGCCCGGCATCGTCGACGCCCATGGCGACGGGTTCGAACGCCACATGGCACCGCGCCGCGGGGCGCTGCGCGAACGCGAGTCAGGCATGGTGGCCTGCGCGGCGGAGCTTGCCGCCAACGGCATCACCACGGCGATGCTGGCGCAGTTCTGGTCGTGGGAAGGCGGCATGCGCGGGCCGGAGTTCGCCGAGGAGGTCTTTACCTCGGTCAGCGCGGTTGCCCCCACGGTGCCGGTGGACCTGCGGCTGCAGCTGCGGCTCGAGACGCATTTCCTCGACAGGTTTGCCGAGGCCGAGGCCGCCGTGGCGCGGCACGGCATCGGCTACGTGGTGTTCAACGACCACCTGCCCCACGCCCGGCTTGCCGAGGGGCGCAAGCCGCCGCGGCTGACCGGACAGGCGCTGAAATCCGGGCGCTCGCCCGAGACCCATCTCGCGCTGATGCAGGCGCTGCACGCCCGCGCCGACGAGGTCCCCGAGGCGCTGGACGGGCTCTGTGCGCGGCTGGCAGCGCGGGGCGTGCGCATGGGCAGCCACGACGACCGGACCGCCGGGGCGCGCGCCGGGTGGCGGGCCCGGGGCGTGCGTGTGTCGGAGTTCCCCGAGACCATCGAGGCGGCGCAGGCGGCACGGGATGGCGGCGACGCGGTGGTGCTGGGCGCGCCCAACGTGGTGCGCGGGGCGAGCCACGCGGGCAACGTGGCGGCGAGCGAGCTGATCGGGCGGGGCCTTTGCGATGCGCTGGCCTCGGATTACCACTACCCGGCGCCGGCGCGGGCGGCGTGGCGCTGCGTTGAGCTGGGGCTGCTGGACGCGCCCGAGGCGTGGCGGCTGGTCTCCGACGGGCCGGCGCGGCTGCTGGGGCTGGCCGATCGCGGACGGCTGGAGCCGGGGCTGCGGGCGGATCTGGTGGTGATGGACCGCGCGACGCGGCGGATCTCGATGACCGTGGCCGGCGGGCAGGTGGCCTGGCTCTCGGGGGCTCTGGCGGGGCGGCTGATCTGAGGGCCGCGCCCGTGGCGGGGGCAGGAGCGAGGGGCCAGCCCCTCGCGCTCCCCGGAGTTTAGGGGCAAGATGAAGGCGGGGCGTGGCGCCCCGGTCCAGACGCGGGTCAGCCGCGGATGATGCGGTTCACGTGGCCCATCTTGCGACCGGCCTTGACGGCGCCCTTGCCGTAGAGGTGGATCGCGGTGTCGGCTTCGCGCGCCAGTTCCGGCAGCCGGTCGAGATCGTCGCCGATCAGGTTCTCCATCTGCACGTCGGCGTAGCGGCTGCCGTCGCCGAGCGGCCAGTTGGCCACGGCGCGGATGTGCTGTTCGAACTGGTCGATGGTGCAGCCGTTCTGGGTCCAGTGGCCGGAGTTGTGGACCCGCGGCGCCATCTCGTTCACCAGCAGGCCCTGCGGCGTCACGAAGAGCTCGACGCCCATCACGCCCACGTAGTTGAGCGCGTTGAGGATCTGCGCCGCGAGCAGCACCGCGTCGGTGCGCTGCTTGCCGGAGAGGCGCGCAGGCACGGTGGTGGTGCGCAGGATGCCCTCGCGGTGGATGTTCTCGCCCGGGTCGAAGCAGGCCACCGAGCCGTCGGCGCTGCGGGCGGCGATCACCGAGACCTCGCAGGAGAACTCGACGAAGCCCTCGAGGATGGCGGGCGCGCCGCGCATGTCTTCGAGTGCCTTTGCGGCGTCCTCGGGTCCGAGGATTCGCGCCTGGCCCTTGCCGTCGTAGCCGAAGCGGCGGGTCTTGAGGATTGCGGGCGTGCCGATCACCTCGAGCGCCGCGGCGAGGCTGTCGGCGTCGGTGATGTCTGCGAAGGGCGCGGTCCTGAGGCCCAGATCGGTCAGGAAGGTCTTCTCGGTGAGCCGGTCCTGGCTCACGCGCAGCGCCTCGCGTCCGGGACGGATCGGGCGCAGCTCCTGCAGCACGTCGAGCGCCGCGGTGGGGATGTTCTCGAACTCGTAGGTGATCACGTCGACCGAGGCCGCGAATTCCGCCAGCGCGTCGTGGTCCTCGTAGGAGGCGGTGGTCACAGCATCGGCCACGTGGCCGGCGGGCGGGTTCGCCCCCGGCTCGAAGACGTGGGTGCGCAGGCCGAGGCGGCTGGCCGCGACCGAGAGCATCCGGCCGAGCTGTCCGCCGCCGAGAATGCCGATGGTCGCTCCTTGGGGAAGTTGGTCGGACATGGTCTGCCTCCGGTGCTGGGTGTCTCGGGGCGGTTCTGTCGCGAAACGCCGCCGCAGGCAAGCGGGCATTGCCCCGGACGCGCCGCCGGAGCGGCGCCGGGCCCGCCTCAGCCGCGCTCGGGCTCGTCGGGGATCGAGGCGGACAGCGCGTCGCGCCAGGCGTCGAGCCGGTCGGCGAGAGCCGGGTCCTGCAGCGCGAGGATACCCGCGGCCATGAGCCCTGCGTTGGCCGCGCCGGCACCGCCGATGGCCATTGTGCCGACCGGGAAGCCGCGCGGCATCTGGACGATGGAATAGAGGCTGTCGACACCCGAGAGCGCGCGCGTCTGCACCGGCACGCCGAGCACCGGCACGCGGGTCTTGGAGGCCATCATGCCGGGCAGGTGCGCGGCACCGCCGGCGCCGGCGATGATCACCTGCAGTCCGCGCTCGGCCGCGGTCTTGCCGTAGCTCCAGAGCCTGTCCGGCGTGCGATGCGCCGAGACGATCCTCACCTCGTAGCGCACGCCCAGTTCGTCGAGAATCCGTGCGGCCTCTTCCATGGTCGGCCAGTCCGACTGGCTGCCCATGATGATCCCGACCTTGACCGCCTCTTCCGCCATTCCGTGCCCTCTGCCCTGAAAGAAGCCCGCACTATAGCGGTTGGCCGTCCCTTGTCCATGCGGCAGGGGACGGCCGGGGGACCTGTGTCAGGCCGGCATCTTGTCCTGCGTCCGGCTGTCGAAATCCGAGGCCGCGTGACGCTCGTGCAGCTGCTCCGAGGGCTCGCCCGAGGTCTTGTTGACGATGCGGCCGCGTTGCACCGCCGGACGCTCGGCGATCTCGTCGGCCCAGCGGATCACGTTCTTGTAGCTCTGCACGTCGAGGAACTCGCCCGCGTCGTAGGCGCCGCCATGCACGGTGCGCCCGTACCACGGCCAGATCGCGATGTCGGCGATGGTGTAGTCGTCGCCGGTGACGAACCTGCGGTCCGAGAGGTTGCGGTCGAGCACGTCGAGCTGGCGCTTCACCTCCATGGCGAAACGGTCGATGGGGTATTCCATCTTGTAGGGCGCATAGGCATAGAAATGCCCGAAGCCGCCGCCGAGGTAGGGCGCGCTGCCCATCTGCCAGAACAGCCACGAGAGCATCTCGGCCCGGTCCTCGGGCTTGCCGAGGAAGGCGCCGAACTGCTCGGCGAGGTGCATCAGGATGGCGCCGGATTCGAAGACCCGCACGGGCTTGTCGCCGGAGCGGTCGAGCAGCGCCGGGATCTTGGAGTTCGGGTTCACCTCGACAAAGCCCGAGCCGAACTGATCGCCGTCGCCGATCTTGATCAGCCACGCGTCGTATTCGGCGGCGTGGCCAGCAGCGAGCAGTTCCTCGAACAGGATCGTCACCTTCTGCCCGTTGGGCGTGGCGAGGCTGTAGAGCTGGAACGGGTGCTCTCCGGTCGGCAGCTCCTTGTCGTGGGTCGCCCCCGCGATGGGACGGTTGAGCGACGCCCACTGGCCGCCGTTCTCCTTTTCCCAGGTCCAGACCCGGGGCGGGGTGTACTCTTCGGTCATTGGCGCATTCCCTTCCGATTGTTCCCCGTGAAACGTAACGACGCATCGGGGAAATGCCAGACCCGGACCTGTGCCACGCTGCACAGGTCCCTCGCGCCCGGACGCGCAGGACAGAGATCAGGCGGCCGGGTCGCATCTGTCGCGGAAATGCCCGGCCATGAGGCGGTCCCGGGACGGGATGTCGCGCATCGGGACCATGCCGACGGGCGCGCGCCCGGAACTGGCGATGGGCAGGGAACGGCAGCCGCCGCCGCTGCGCCTTCGTCAGACGGGGGATTCCGGACGTCGCGGCGCAGCGCACGTTTCCCTTCTGTTCGTGCGCCCCTATCTTCCCCGACATGAGAGCGCTTCCCCCCCCCCTCCAAGGCTGGTTCGACCGGCGAGGCTGGCAGATCCACCCGCACCAGAGCGCCATGCTCGAGCGGGCGGACGCGCCCTGCCTGCTGCTGATCGCGCCGACCGGCGGCGGCAAGACGCTGGCGGGGTTCCTGCCGACGCTGGCCGAGCTGACCGAGGCGCCGCGCAGCGGGCTGCACACGCTCTACGTCTCGCCGCTCAAGGCGCTGGCCGCCGACATCCGGCGCAACCTGCTGATCCCCATCGAAGAAGCCGGGCTGCCGATCCGGGTCGAAGACCGCACCGGCGACACCCCCGCCAGCCGCAAGAAGCGCCAGCGCGCCGACCCACCGCACATCCTGCTCACCACGCCCGAGAGCCTCGCACTGCTGACCTCCTACGAGGACGCGCCGCGCATGTTCGCGGGGCTGCAGCGGGTGGTGGTGGACGAGATCCACGCGCTGGCGGAAAGCAAGCGCGGCGACCAGCTGATGCTGGCGCTGGCGCGGCTGCAGGGCATGTGCCCCGACCTGCGCCGTGTCGGGCTCTCGGCCACGGTCGAGGATCCGCAGGCCATCGCCCGGCTGCTCGCCCGCCATCCCGACCCCTGCGAGATCGTCGAGGCCGACCCCGGCCCCGAGCCCGACATCTCGATGCTGGTCACCGAGGCCGCACCGCCGTGGTCCGGGGGCGGCGCCGCCTACAGCATTCCCGCGGTGCTCGAGCAGGTGAAGCAGCACCGCACCACCCTGATCTTTCACAACACGCGGGCGCAGGCCGAGATCTTCTTCCACAACCTCTGGCTCGCCAACGAGGACGCGCTGCCCATCGGCATCCACCACGGCTCGCTCGACCGAGGCCAGCGCGAAAAGGTCGAGGCCGCGATGGTCCGGGGCGAGCTGCGCGCCATCGTCTGCACCGGCTCGCTGGACCTCGGGATCGACTGGGGCGACGTGGACCTGGTGATCCAGATCGGCGCGCCGAAGAACGTCAAGCGGCTGGTGCAGCGCATTGGCCGGGCCAACCACCGCTACAACGCGCCATCGAAGGCGCTGCTGGTGCCCGCCAACCGCTTCGAGGTGGTCGAATGCCTCGCCGCGCTAGAGGCGGTGAAGGAGCACGATCTCGACGGCGAGTGGCGCGGACGCGGGCCACGCGACGTGCTCTGCCAGCACATCCTCATCGCCGCCTGCGCCGGGCCGTTCGGGGCCGATGCGCTTTACGCCGAGATGACGCAGGCCGGGGCCTACGCCGACCTCACCCGGGCCGAGTTCGACGCCTGCCTCGCCTTCTGCGCCACCGGCGGCTACGCGCTGCGGGCCTACGACCGCTGGCAGCGCTTGCTGCAGCGCCCGGACGGGCTCTGGCAATTGCGCGACCCGCGCTCGGCGGCGCGCATCCGGCAGAACATCGGGACGATCCAGGACACCGACACCCTGAAAGTCCGCTGGCGCGGCCGTGGCGGCGCGCCGCTGGGCGAGATCGAGGAAGGCTTCGCCACCTCCCTCAGCCGCGGCGACACCTTCCTCATCGGAGGCCAGATCGTGCGTTACGAGGGCCTGCGCGAAATGGTGGTCGAGGTCACCCGCGACGCCGCGAAGAAGCCCAAGATCGCCACCTTCATGGGCACCAAGTTCGCCACCTCGACCCAGCTCTCGCACCGCATCCTGCGCATGTTCCGCCAGCCCGGCTGGCCCGGCCTGCCCGCCCACACCGCCGAGTGGCTGGCGCTTCAGCGCGAGGTCAGCCGCCTGCCCGAGCCCGGCCGCCTGCTGATCGAGAGCTTCCCCCACGACGGGCGCGAGCAGCTTGTGGCCTATGGCTTCGCCGGGCGCAACGCCATGCAGACGCTGGGCCTTCTGCTCACCAAGCGGATGGAGGAAGAGGGGCTCGCCCCCATGGGCTTCGTGTCCTCGGACTACGCGGTGCTGATCTGGGGGCTGGACGCGGTGACCGATCCCGCGCCGCTCTTCGACCTCGCCAAGCTCGAGGCAGGGCTCGAGACATGGCTGCAGGGCAACGCGGTGATGAAGCGCACGTTCCGGGCCTCGGCCACCATCGCCGGGCTCATCGAGCGCAACACCGCGGGCCAGCGCAAGAGCGGGCGGCAGGCCACGATGTCGTCGGACATTCTCTACGACACACTCGTCAAATACGACCCCGACCACATCCTGCTGCAGATCACCCGCGAGGAGGCGATGCGCGGCATGGTCGATTTCTCCCGCATCCGGGAGATGTGCGAACGGGTGGGCGACCGCATCGACTTGCTGCGGCTGGACCGGGTCTCGCCGCTCTCGGCGCCGCTCTTCCTCGAGCCCGGACGGGTGCCGATCGCCGGCAGCGCGGACGAGCGGCTGCTGCGCGACGAGGTGACGGCGCTTCTCGACAGCTCGGGCCTCGCGCTGATTGACAAGGCAAAGTGATTACCGCTCAGGCAGAGTGTCGCCTCCAGGGACTCAATTGCTTGCGTTGCCGGCGCCAAGTCGGCGACCCTTGGTGACAGATTCTTTGTTTTTAGAGCGATGACGCGATTTCCAAGAAATCCATTTCCAAAGGGCTGGTGGATTCTGCCCGGCATTGTCCTCGGCCTGCTGGCGTGGTGGTGGATCGTGCGTGCGCTCGGCCGTGTCATGTGCGTATCGCCCGAGTGATCGCCGCCCCCTTGTCTCGCTCCCCCGATTGCGGCAAGGAACATCCCATGAACACCCTCCGCTTCACCTTCCGCGGCGCCGAGCTTGCCGCGCTGCCCTCGGGCGCGCTCTACTGGGAAGACGAGCGGCTGCTGGTGGTCTCGGACCTGCATTTCGGCAAATCCGCCCGGCTCTCGGCGATCGGCGGCGCGGCGCTTCCACCCTACGAGACGCAGGAGACGCTGCTGCGGCTCGAGACGGATCTGGCCGAGACCGGGGCTGCCCGGGTGATCTGCCTCGGCGACAGCTTCGACGCCCGCGGCATCGCCGACGAGATGCCCGAGCGCGAACGGCTCTGGATCGCGCGGCTGCAGGCGGGCCGGGACTGGACATGGATCGAGGGCAACCACGACCCGGGCCCGGTCGCGCTTGGCGGCAGTCACCGCGCCGAGTTGCGGGTCCGCGAGCTTGCGTTCCGGCACATCGCCACGCCCGACGCCGAGGGCGAGGTCTCGGGGCACTACCACCCCAAGGCGCGGCTGCGGCTGCGTGGCAGGGCCCTGACGCGGCCCTGTTTCCTCGTGGACCGGGCACGGCTGATCCTGCCCGCCTATGGTGCCTACACCGGAGGGCTGCACTGTGACGCGGCGGTGCTGACCGGGCTCATGGCACCCGGGGCCACGGCGATTCTCACCGGGCCGTCGCCTGTGGCGATCCCGATGCCGCGCGGCTGAGGCTTGCCAAGCGCCGGGTCGCATGGCCTTCTGCGCGGCATGGATCTCGAGAAACGGATAAGGTCGAGCTTCGACCGGCAGACGATGATGCAGACGATCGGCGCGCGGCTGGTTTCGGTGGCACCCGGCGCGGTGAGCATCGAGGCGGCGGTCCGCGGCGACCTGCAGCAGCAGCGCGGCTTCGCCCACGCGGCGCTGGCCTTCGCCATCGGCGACAGCGCCGCCGGCTACTCGGCGCTCACGGTGATTCCCGAGGACCACGACGTGGTGACCTCGGAAATGAAGATCCACCTGCTGGCCCCCGCCCGGGGCGAGACGCTGGTGGCCCGGGGCCGGGTGGTGAAACCCGGCCGCAGGCTGGTGATCGTCACGGCGGATGTCTTCGCGGTGGCGGACGGGGCCGAGACCCACGCCGCCCTTCTCACCGGGACGATGGTGCCGCTCTGAGCGGCACCCGCAGGGATCAGGCCGTCAGCCCCTCGGGCTCGGCCAGGCCGTTCGCCCGGCAGCAGGCGGTGACGGTGTTGGCCAGCAGGCAGGCGATGGTCA
>NZ_FNAV01000033.1 GCF_900102075.1 Salipiger thiooxidans
CAGACGATCCTTCGTGGATCCTGTCAGTGGAGAACGCCTTCGGGACGCTGACGATCTTGGACAACCCTCCATATTTTGCCGACGGCCTTGCCTGGCGGGCCTTCGAGAAGCTCCTCGATGAGCAAGGTTTCCGTGCCTTCTACAGCGCAAAGGAGCGCCGCAAGCTCCGGCTCTGAACGCATGGCCGATCAGGGCTGCGATATGTGGGGTCTTCGCCCTGCCCGGCCATGCTTCTCCACCCTCGGTGAGACATTTCTGGTTTGCGCAGCCGAAGACATTTCAACTTGGTTGCAACACTGTCTGCCGAGGGGGCACATTCTAAACTGGGTTGCGACAAGTCCCCTATCTTGCTGGAAAGCAGGGAGAACGGACGATGGCGCACGAAGAGCTGGATCTGCGTGAGCGGCGCAGGATCTAAGACCTGCTGAACGCAAAGCTGCCGGTCAGCAGGATTGCCGCAGAGATCGGTCGGCATCGTTCGACCGTCTACCGCGAGATCAAGCGGAACTGGTTCAGCGATGAGTGCCTGCCGGGCTATGATGGCTACTACGGCGCCGCTGCGCATCGGCAGGCCACAGATCGGCGCGCCCGCCAGCGCAAGCTGATCCGGCATCCTGAGCTTCGAAATCAGGTCGTCGAGCGGATCAGGAACGGTTGGACGCCCGAGCGGATCGGCAACCGGCTGATCCAGGAAGGTGCGACGCTCCGGGTCTGCCGGGAAACGATCTACCGCTCTATCTACTCGAAGGAAGGCATGGCGCAGGAGCTTTGGTGGTACCTGCCCGAACACCGCAAGGCCCCCGGCCGCGCCGAGCGCGAAAGCGCCGGGCTCCAGAATTCGATCGTGATGTCGGTATCCTGTTCCGCCCGGATTCAGCCCGGACAACGTCGCACACCGCAGAGAATTCGGCCATTGGGAGGGTGATTTGATGCTGTTCAAACAATCGCTTGGCCAGCTCTACCGGATCTACCGTGAAGAAGGCCTGACAGTGCGCAAACGTGGCGGTCGCAAGCGCGCGATCGGAACGAGGGCGCCGATGGCGATCCCGCAGGGGCCGAACCAGCGATGGTCCCTGGACTTCGTCTCAGACAGCCTGTCGGATGGGCGCCGGTTCCGGGTGCTCTGCGTCATCGACGACTACAGCCGGGAATGCCTGGCAGCGGTCGTGGACAGCTTGCTGTCGGGGCAGCGCGTTGGCCGTGAGCTCGACAGCATCGCTCGGGTGCGCGGCTATCCATGCATGGTGGTCAGCGATAATGGGACGGAGCTGACCTCGAATGCCATTCTAAAATGGCAGGAGGATCGCAAGGTCGAGTGGCATTACATCGCGCCTGGGGAGCCCATGCAGAACGGCTTCGTCGAGAGCTTCAATGGCCGACTGCGCGACGAGTGCCTCAACGAGCACCTGTTCGCCAACCCGCGCCACGCCGGGAGCTTATCTCGGCCTGGCGCGTCGACTACAATCACCATCGCCCACATACGAGCCTCGACGGGCTCACCCCGTGGGAGCATCACCAACGGTCAGTAGAGGACCAAACCCTGAACAGAGCGAACTAAAAAACGCGGACGCCGAGGGGTGCAGGCCACCGCTCACCTCTGACGGTTACAGCGATATTGAATCAACGGTCAGACCTTCGGACAAGTCGAGTTTTTCAACGGAATAAGCCCCAAACTGCCAATGCTGCGACGGGCCCGAAAGACTGTCAAACATCCCTTTGCTGTCACTACCAGCGGAAGGGATGGCTTTTCAGCCGTTCGACACTGGCGGCGGCAACTGCGCCGCGCCGTGCACACCACTCAAACGCACTTAAACAGAAAAGCCAACTCACCAAGCTGACTCGACTGGATCATGGCCGGCTACGAAATTGGAATGGGGTCACCCGCTTCCTGCGGCTCACGAATGCACTGCGATCAGTCGGTCGGCAGCGGCCAGATCGAAGGGACGGCGATCCGGTTGCACCTGACTCGGCGCTTCCATCGTCCTCGCGCCCTTGTCAGCCTCACGAGCATCTCCACCATCCACCTTCCGCACAGCGATTGCTAGGCTCACAAGGCCCGCGGCCAAGGCGGTCGAGGCCGAGGTGCCTGCGAACCGGCAGAAAAGCGATCCGATTTCATAATGTGACTCACTTTGCTTAGGCACGTGGTCGTAGTCCGATGGGTTGTAGCCGTAGCCAGGAATCCGCGACCACGACCACGTCCGGATCGGCTTCCTCGGCGATGTATGCGATTGCGGCGAGCAAAGTCTCAGGTCTGGTTGCGGCGGGCAACGCGATTGAAATCAGTTCTACGAACGGGTTCACGCCGGCGTAGGGGAGCGCAAGGAGATCCTCAACGTCGTGCGAACAAATAGGGGTGCCCTCGTAGACAAAGGATGGAATGTGCAGCCTGATGCGGTTTGGCCTGGCTCCAATTTGGCCGGCAACGGCTGTTCAGTGAGCGCACGCGTTGGCGTGCATCGGATCAGGCGGCCCGCATAAATCGCCAAGAGCCCGCCCTTCCACCGACACGGTGAAGTCCCGGCTGGCCCCCATGTCGATGGCTGCTTCGAAGCAGGGGTGATTCCGCACGATGGGCGTGTCGACAACCACGACCCGGACGGACGCCGCATCCTTCGCTTTGTCCCAGGCTTTGCTCTCGGGCGCGAAGATCGAACCTTCAAGCACACCAAGCTCCCACAGGTGCCAGAGCGCGGGGAACTCGGGTCGAAATCCCTTTCCCCGCGGTTGATCCGCGATCGCCTTTTCAATTGTGCAGGCATCGCCGTCATAGTTCTTCGCCTCTTCGGTCATCGTCCCAGTCCCTCCCCCAGCCACTCGGCCCTTAGCCGCCGGATAAGGCAGTGAAGCTGATCACTGTCCATCGTCGAAGTAAGACTTCGCCGAGGGATGGTTACGGAGTTGTTCGGGCCGGTATGGTCGCATCTCACCAACGTGAGAAACCAGCCCAGTTTCAAAACGCTCGATGACCGAAGGATGGAGCGCAAAGACTGCGCTCACTTCGCGCGGAACCACTGGCCAGCGCCTACGGATCGGACCATATGCGAACATGAAGGCTTCCTCATGCTGCATACCGGTCGGATCCGGCATGACGTACAGCTTGTTCTCGTTGATCCGAACGTCTGGAACACATGCCTTCAGCTCCTCTAGCATCCAGCTGAGCGCGATGTCGCTAAGGCGGGACTCCGGTTCTGGGTAGCTGCCGCCAACGTCGCTGTGGCAGCCTGCGAACCAGACTTGCTTCAACCACGGCGGGGCACGGCCTTCGGTCTTCTTGGCTTCAGCCGCCATCGCCCATTTCACGCGGGGAAAGTTCTTACGCTGCTCGTCTATCGCGAGCGCATGGCGAGCATGACCGACATCAGAATCGAGCCACTGGTCGTAGTTTTCCAGATTCCACTTGGCGTAGTGGCCGTATTTCCAGATCGCAGCCCAGTCTGAGAGACGGGACAGTTTGAGCGGCCTTGTCTCGTCCGGTGAGAAGTACTTCCATTGCGACCACTTCAACTTGCCGTACCAGAACCCGATGAGGCCAAGGAGGCCGAGAAGGGGAAGGCAGACGTACCATGGCCAGGAGAACCAAAGCGACGCGCAGAAGGCGACAAACAGTGCGAACACGATGACGCCAGCAAGTAGACTCACCTGAGCGTTCCCGAGCGCAGCGACGGTGTCGAAAACGCCGATGAACGTAGGCTGGACGTTGCCCTGAAGGTCTTCATCCGCATCCGGCACGAAGCTTCTGTACTTCTGCCGGAACCGGCGGCCGAGTTCCTCGCGACGTTCGTAATAGGGCTTCTGGCCGCGCGGATAGCCGTTGCCATGATTGTAGACGAAGTTTACCGCGTCACTCGCGATCTTCCGAAGTCGCGGACCGAAGCGCGGCACCGGCGATCCGTCCGGCATCGTTGTCGGGACTCCGCAAAGGTTCATCACATTGGCAACGGCTCGAACCGTATATGCTCCTCTTGAAAACCCGAAGAGGAGGATACGGTCACCAGGTTCATAATAGGAGATGATCTTCTCGTAGCAATCGATGACGTTTTCATCGATCCCGGTGCCGACCGCGGCCGACAAGATGTTCCTGATCCGTTGGAGCGTGAGGCCTCCAACCTCACCCGCACCGAGACCTGCGTCGTAGAAACAGACCTGTTCCTTCGGATTGATCGGGGAAGACGGTCCGGGACGCATCGCGCGATACATCTTGTAGACGTTCGAGAGCCGCTGGTCGGGTCGTAGCCCACCGACTTGGCCGGTCCCATCGGAAAAGATTAGGATGTTCTTGGGCATGCGAGATGGTCTCTTGTTCGCAATTTGTTCCAGCATCTCGTAGTCAGCGCAATGCGTCAACGTTTCCCCCAAGAGTCCTCGTCGTGTGAATTTGGGCAGCTCCTGATGTTGTTCACGCAGCGAATGTCCTGTGTGGATGGCTCCCGCATAGCAAGCCGTAAATGATCTCGTGTACCTGTTCAGAAGCGGTCTTGTTTCCGGCCTGTTGACGCGGTCATTGCCGCTGGCCCTCCCTCTCGTGCATGTAAACATGCACTGCCGGGCAGTGGATGGGGTCCGCAGATCAGGGTCCTATCTGCTTCGCGGGCAATGGCGCCCGGGACACTCGTTGGAGCGTCCTGATCGTTGCGGCTGAAGGGGACACAATCGCATCGTCGGTCTTGCTATCTCGCGGGCGCGCGCCGCCTCATATGGCGTGCGGTTTGTAGGGCTCGCCGACGCGGCGGAAGAACTGCGTCACCGCCTCCGGCCCGCCGAGATGCGCGATCAGCATGTTCGCCGCCCTGTCGCGACACGCGACAGGGCGGTAGCGGTGAACCGCATGGGACCATTCCTTTCAGGATCTGCGCCAATGGCGCCTGAGTGTGACATCACATGATGTCATGCGGTCTGTATATTTCGGCCTGATCCAAGCCATCAAACGACAAATCTTATGGCCTGCCATTAGCTGACGTACGGCCATGGATCGCCCCGACCTGCCACTCAATGCCCCCCGGGTGTTCGAGGTCGCCATGCGCCAGAGCAGCTTCACCAAGGCCGCCATCGAGCTGCGCGTCACCCAGGCCGCCGTCAGCCACCAGGTCGCGCGGCTCGAGGATCTGCTGGGCGCGGCGCTGTTCCTGAGAACCTCTCAGGGGCTGGTGCCGACCGACGAGGGCCGCCTGCCCCTCCCTGTGCTCGAGCATGGGTTTGACGCCATGGCGAGGGTGCTCGACCGTCTCGGCGGGCGGCGCGACATCGAGGTGCTGACGGTTCGGTCGAGGCCGATCAGGCGCAACAGGCTCTCGACGAGCCCGGCCGTCCGCCGGAGCGCCATGCCAAACAGCACGTTCATCGAAAGGCAGGTCTGAGGGCGGCATCGCTATAGGTCCGCTGTCAGCCGCGTCTGCCTGCTCACGTATCCCAGATACCACCCTGGATTCATGAGATGACTCCCTCACAGGATGGGTGCAACAGGGCCGTCCATCTGTTCCACGCGCTGACGCTCGGACCGGACCGAGCAGAGGATTTACAACAGGCTGGCGCGGATCAAACGGTCCGGCGCAATGGAAGGACGGTCTCTAGCAGCATAAAGACGATCGAACCCGGCCTCGAGGAAATGCAGGGCATCGTTGACGACGGATCCGATCGCGCGCAGCGGATGCCGGGACGGGATGCCCCCCTCAGGATCGGAGTGGCTGAACAGCGCCCCCGTCACCTCGTCCGATCCGCGCATCGCCACCTCGGTCATACCTTGGTGGCGATGAATGGTGTTTCTCAATGCGCGTCGAGACCGGAATTTTTCAGCAGCCTGCCAGGGGCATGGCCGCGTGGAAGGGGCCGCGCCGCGAGGCCGCGACCCTTGCAGGTGTCAGGCGCGGTAGTCGCTGCCCAGCCCGTCGATGGAGCGCAGATGTGCGTCCCATTCGAGCAGCAGGTCGCCGTCTTCCTCGTTCATCTGCACGTATTGCTGGTGCACCCGCGCGGCGATGTCGTCGCCGACCAGCCGCAGCGTCTGGCCCGAGGAGGTCGCCGCGACCTGGATCTCGCAGGCGCGCTCGAGGTAGAACATGTTGTTGAACATCTCCGCCGCGCTGCGGCCGGTGGCGATGAGCCCGTGGTTGCGCAGCACCAGCACCGGGTGGGTGCCAAAATCCGCCACGATGCGCTCACGCTCTTCCAGATCGAGCGCGATGCCCTCGAAATCGTGGTAGGCGATGCGATTGTGGAACTGCAGCGAGATCTGGTTGAGCGGCAGCAGCCCCTCCTCCATGCAGGACACGGCCACGCCCGCCCGGGTGTGGGTGTGCATGATCCATGCCGCATCGTGCCGGTTCATGTGCACCGCCGAGTGAATGGTGAAGCCCGCCGGGTTCACCCGGTGCGGGCTGCCGTCGACCTTGTTGCCGTCGACGTCGATCTTGACCAGCGACGAGGCGGTGATCTCTTCCCAGCGCCAGCCGTAGGGGTTGATCAGGAAATGCCCGTCCTCGCCCGGCACCCGGGCGGTGATATGGGTGTAGATCAGGTCGGTGAACTTGTGCAGCGCCGCAAGGCGGTAGCAGGCGGCAAGCTCTTCGCGGGTCTGTTTCTCTTCGGGGGACATGGTCTCTCTCAGCGTTGGCCGACCGGCCCGCCGGCGCCCGGGGCAGGGCGTCCGGCATGGGCGGCGGCAAGGGTTTCAAGTGCCGCCTGCACCTGCGGCTCGGGCGGGCAGGCGCGACGGGTGTTCAGATCGGTGTGCAGCATGAGCGTTTCGATGGTGGCCGCAAGGCTGCCGTCTTCCTGCAGAATGCGGTGAAAGAGCTTCATCTTCTTGCCTGCCCCTTCGAGCACCTGCGTGGTCACGGTCAGCACCGCCCCCCGATGCACTTCACCAAGATACCGAATGCGGGTGTCGACGGTGAAAAAGCTCTTGCCGCTGGCGACATAGGTATCGTCGGCGCCCACCAGCTTCATCATGCCGTCGGTGGCCCAGGTGCCAAGCTCGAGATAGGCGGCCTCGTTCATGTGACCGTTATAGTCGGTCCAGGTCACCGGCACGGCGCGGCGTTGCGTGACCGGCAGCCCGTCGATCTCGCCGCCGGTGTCCAATCTCTGCTCATGCGCGGTGATCACACCCCCTGCACCGCTGCCGGTGCGGCGCAGGCCCCGCAGGATGGCGACGAGGTTGTCATCGCGCAGGGTTTCCATCTGGGCGATGGTCATATGGCCGGACTGCGCGTCCGACTGGTCGCTGATGGCCTGCACCAGCGCGGCGTCGAGATCGGGCACATCGGTGAGCCTGGACCACGGCCAGTGCAGCGAAGGGCCGAACTGCTCCATGTAGCTGGCCATGCCGGCCTCCCCGCCTGCCAGGCGATAGGTCTCGAAAAGGCCCATCTGCGCAAGTCGCAGGCCGAAGCCCATGCGCATCGCGTCGTCGATCTGCGCGGTGGTGGCGATGCCGTCCCTGATCATCCACAGCGCCTCGCGCCAGAGCGCTTCCTGAAAGCGGTTGCCGATGAAGGCATCGATCTCGGCATGCATCTCCAGCGGGGACATGCCGATGGACTTTACCACGGGCAATGCCCTGGCGCGCAGCTCCGGCGCGCCGGTGATCTCTGCAAGCGGCAAGAGGTAGACCGGGTTGAACGGATGGACCACGACCACCGGCGCGCCGTGCGCCGCAAGGTCAGACGCCTTGAAACCGGAGGTCGAGGAGGCGATGAACCCACCCTCGGGCAGACACGCGGCGATCTGGTCATAGACCTTGTGCTTCAGGTCCAGCCGCTCGGAAACGCTTTCCTGCACCCAATCGGCCCCCTGCATGGCCTCGTCAAGCGTCTCGCAGAACCTCAGCGTGCCCTCTGGCGGCAGCGCCCGATCGTAGAGCGCGGGCAGCGAGGCGCGGGCCCGGTCGAGCACCGCGCCGATCTTGCGCGCCGCCTCCGGATCGGGATCGAACACCGCGACGTTCCAGCCGTTCAGCAGGAACCGCGCCGCCCAGCCGCCGCCGATGACGCCGCCTCCGATGATGGCGGCCTTCTTCGTCGTGGGGGTCATGCAGGCACCGGCATGTCACGCTTCACGAGGCCAAGCTGGTCGCGCACCTCTTGGGGTGTCATCAGCGACGCGCCCATGTTGGCGAGGATGTTCGCCGCTTTCTCGACGAGCTGCGCATTGGTCGCCATGACACCACGTTCGAGATAGAGGTTGTCCTCGAGTCCGACCCGCACGTTGCCCCCGGCAAGGGCCGCTGCGGCCACGTAGGGCATCTCGTCCCGGCCGAGGCTGAACGCCGACCAGGTCCAGCCGGCGGGCACGTTGTTGACCATCGCCATGAAGGTGTTCATGTCCCCCGGCGCGCCCCACGGGATGCCCATGCAGAGCTGCACCAGCGCAGGATCGTCCAGCACGCCTTCCTTCACCAGCTGCTTGGCGAACCACAGGTGCCCGGTGTCGAAGGCCTCGATTTCTGGCTTCACGCCAAGCTCGGTCATCATCCGGCCCATGGCACGCAGCATCTCGGTGGTGTTGGTCATCACGTAGGTGCCATCCCCAAAGTTCATCGACCCGCAATCGAGCGTGCAGATCTCGGGAAGGCACTCGCGGATATGCGCCATGCGCTCGGTCGCGCCCGCCATGTCGGTATTGGCGGTGTCCAGCTGCATCGGGGTCTCGACATCGCCGAAGGTCAGATCGCCGCCGGTGCCTGCGGTGAGGTTCAACACGACGTCCACCTCGGACGAACGGATGCGGTCCGTCACCTCACGGAACAGCGCCACGTCACGGCAGGGCGCACCGGTCTCGGGGTCGCGGACGTGGCAATGCACCACCGCCGCGCCCGCCCTGGCCGCATCTATGGCGGCCTCGGCGATCTCGGCCGGCGAGCGCGGCACGAGCCTGCTCTTGTCCTGCGTGGCCCCTGCCCCGGTGATGGCGGCAGTGATGAAAGGCTTGCGGTTCATCTGAAGGGTCATGGGATCTCCTTACCGGCCCTTCCAGACCGGATCTCGTTTTTCGGCGAAGGCGCGGGCGCCTTCCTTCTGGTCCTCGGAGCGGTAGAGCTTTTCCACCGTCTCGAACTGGCTGGCGTTGATGCGGTTGAGGGCGTCCTGGAACTTCATGTCCTCGGCCTCGCGCGCGATCTCCTTGATCGCGGCAAAGACCAGAGGCGGGCCGGCGGCCAGCTCGTCGGCCATCTTGCGGGCCTCGGACATGAGCTCGGCGGCGGGGACGATCCGGTTGACCAGCCCCCAGCGATGCGCCTCCTCGACATCGAACCAGCGCCCGGTGAAGAGCAGCTCCATGGCGATGTGATAGGGAATGCGCTTGGGCAGCCTCAGCGTCGCCGCATCGGCCACGGTGCCCGACTTGATCTCCGGCAGGGCAAAGCTGGCGTGATCCGCGGCAAGGATGATGTCGGCGCTGATCGCAAGCTCCAGCCCGCCGCCGCAGGCGATGCCGTTCACGGCGGCGATCACCGGCTTGTTGAGCCCGCGCAACTCCTGCAACCCGCCGAAGCCGCCCTTGCCATAGTCGCCATCGGCTCCCTCGCCCTCGGCGGCGGCCTTGAGGTCCCAGCCGGGGCAGAAGAACTTCTCGCCCTGCGCGGTGAGGATCGCCACGCGCAGCTCGGGATCGTCGCGGAACTCGGTAAAGATCTCGCCCAGCTCTCGCGAGGTCGCCATGTCGATGGCATTGGCCTTGGGCCGGTTCAGCGTGACTTCGAGCACCGCGCCGCGGCGGTGGGTCAAGACGTTCTGGGTCATTCTTCCATCCTGATCAGGGCATCCGCCGCCACCGCGTCCGTCGCGCGGCAGATCAGCGGGTTGATTTCGATTTCGTGCAGCGCACCTGCGTGCTGCTGCACCAGCTTCTGAAGCGCCATGGCCGTGTCGATCACCGCCTCGATATCGGCACCGGGACGGCCCCGGTAGCCGGTCAGCAGAGGCGCGGTGCGAAGGCTTTGCAACGCCGCGCCGATGTCCTCGCGGCTGGCGGGGATCAGCACCGAGGCGGTGTCGCGGATCAGCTCGGTCATTATGCCGCCCAGCCCCAGCGTCAGCACGAAGCCATGGGCCGGGTCGCGCGTCACGCCAAGGATCAGTTCCGCCACCGTGCCGGTGATCATCTCTTCCACGAGAAAGCTCTCGGCGGGCATCTTCGCGGCGGCCTCCGCAACGGCCTGCGCGCTGGACAGGTTCAGCACCACGGCCCCGGCTTCGGTCTTGTGGGCGATGCCCTCGCCCTTGAGCACCACCGGGAAGCCGATCTGCGTTGCGGTTTCTGCGGCCTGCCCGGCCTCACCGGCGCGTCCCGAACCGGGAACGCGCACACCGAACGTTTGCAGCAGCGCCTTGGCCTCGGCCTCGGAGAACACCCGCGCTGCGCCGTGGCCATTCACCGGCAGGGTCACGGGATCGGGGCGCGCATTGCGTCGCCCCGGCACGGTGACGGCGGCCCGGATCGCACGCAGCGCGTCGCCCATGCCGCAAAGCGGGACGATGCCCATCTCGAGCGCCTTCATCGCCACTGGCTCCGGCAGCCCCTCGGAGAGTAGCGAGACCAGCGCCATCGGTGTGCCCGTCGCCTCGCGGGTCCGCGCGACGGCGCGCAGGACCTGATCGTAGTCGGGCGCCTCGAACCGGTCGTTGCGGGGGTAGTCCACCACGACGCAGCCAAGGCCGAGCTCCGACGTGCAGAGCGCGGTGAAGGTCGCCGTCAGCGCGTCTTCGTCGCCCCAGATATAGGTGTTGTAATCCAGTGGATTGGCGAGCGCGACCTTGGGGCCGAGCGCCGCGCGCAGGCCGGTTTTCTGCGTATCGGTCAGGGCCGGATAGGTGACCCCCGCGATTTCGCCCATATCCGCCATCAACGACGCCTCGCCTCCGGAACAGGAGGCCGAGGCGATGCGCGCAGAACGCAAGCCCCCGGTGACATGCAGGATCTTCAGCGTCTCGACCAGCTCGGTCGGCGTGTCGACCTGTGCGATGTCCAGCCGCCGCAAGAGCGCCCGGGCGCCCGCGTCCGAGCCGGTAAGCGAGGCCGTGTGCGACACTGCCGCAGCCTGCGCCTGCTCGGACGCACCGACGCGCAGGGCGACAATGGGCTTGCCCAGCTCGGCGGCACGGTCCGCCAGCGCCTCGAAGGCAGGCAGATCGCTGATCCCTTCGATGTGCAGGCCAAGCGCTGTGATGCGCGGATCTTCAAGCAGCGCAATGCCGAGGTCCGACATCGAGGTCTGCGCCTGATTGCCCGCCGCGACCACGGCGGCGAGCGGCAAGCCGCGGCGCTGCATGGTCAGGTTGATGAGCACGTTGGAGGACTGGCCGATCACGGCCACGCCGGTCTCGACCGGTGACATGCCGTGCCGGTCGGGCCAGAGCGCCACGCCATCCAGCGCATTGACGATGCCATAGCAGTTCGGCCCCAGAACCCGCATATCTCCCGCCGCTTCGACCAGCTGCGCTTGCAGCGCATCGCCATCGGCAAGCTCGGAAACCGCCTCCGAGAAGCCGGCGGCGAAACACACCGCACCACCGCATCCCATGGCGGAAAGCTCGCGCGCCATGGTCACCGTCAGCTCCCGGTTGACGCCGATGAAGGCCGCATCGGGCACCGCCGGCAAGGAGACGAGGTCCGGATAGGCGGGCAACCCGCCAACCTCGGATTTCTTCGGATGCACGGGCCATATCGGCCCGGTGAAGCCGGTGGCACGGCACTGGCGCACCACCGCCTCGCACCAGGCGCCGCCACCGATCACGGCGACGGCCTTCGGCGAGAAGAACCGGCTCAGCGGCGACATGGCTCAGGCTCCCAGCGGCCGGAAGATCTCCCGGCTGATGATGTGGCGCTGGATCTCGGACGTGCCGTCCCAGATGCGCTCCACCCTCGCATCGCGCCAGAAGCGTTCGATCGGCAACTCGTCCATCAGCCCCATGCCGCCGTGAATCTGCAGCGCGGCGTCGGTGACGCGGGCAAGCATTTCCGAGGCATAGAGCTTGGCCGAGGCGATCTCGCGGTTTGCGGGCAGCCCCTGGTCGAGACGCCATGCGGAGGCGAGGGTCAGCCAGTCGGCGGCGTCGATCTCGGTGATCATGTCGGCGATCTGGAAGCTCACGCCCTGGAACTTGCCGATGGGCTGGCCGAACTGCTTGCGTTCGGCGGCGTATGCGACGGCGTGGTCATAGACCCGGCGCGCGCGACCGACCGAGTTCGTCGCGACGGTGATGCGCGTGGCATAGAGCCATTCGTTCATCACATCGAAGCCGCCGTCGACCTCGCCCAGCACCTGCGCATCCGAAAGACGGCAGTTGTCGAAATAGAGGATGCTGTTCTGGTAGCCCCGGTGCGACACGGAATTGTAGCCGCGCGCGATCTCGAAGCCGGGCGTGCCGCGGTCGACGAGGAAGCAGGTGATGCGCTTTTTCGGGCCGCGCGGGGTCTCGTCGACACCGGTGGCGACGAAGACGATGACGAAGTCCGCGTGCTCTGCGCCGGAGATGAAGTGCTTGGAGCCGTTCACCACCCAGTCGCCGCCGTCGCGCACGGCCTGACATTTCATGCCGCGCACATCCGAGCCGGCATCGGGCTCGGTCATCGCCAGAGCATCCATCTTCTCGCCGCGCACCGCGGGCATCAGGTACTTCTCGACCTGTTCCCCCTCGCAGGCCATCAGGATGTTCTGCGGCCGTCCGAAGAAATGCGTCAGCGCCATCGAGCCGCGGCCAAGCTCGCGCTCGACCAGCGCGAAATCGACATGGGACAGGCCCGGGCCGCCAACGCTCTCGGGGAAGTTCGAGGCGTAAAAGCCCAGATCGAGGCACTTTTGCTTGATGTTCTGCGCAATCTCGGCGGGCACCTCGCCGGCGCGTTCGACAAGCGCCTCGTGCGGGTAGATCTCCTTCTCGACGAAGCTGCGCACGGTGGAGACGATCATCTCCTGTTCTTCGGTCAGTCCAAAATGCATGAGTCACACTTTTCTTTTGTGCGGAAGTTCCGGGTGGGTTCGGTCCGCGCCCGGGCTGCGGGCGCGGGACTGGGGCGGGATCAGCGCGAGCGTTCCTTGCGCATCAGCATCGCGGCGCGGATGACGACCAGCAGGGTCACCACGCAGATCAGCAGCACCGAAAGCGCGGCGATCGAAGGATCGACGTTGTCACGCAGTCCCATCCACATGCGGCGCGGCAGGGTGATCGTCTCGACCGAGGTGACGAAGAGCGTCACGCCGATCTCGTCCCAGCTGAGCAGGAAGCACAGGAAGAACGCACCGATCAGGCCGAAGCGGATGTTGGGCAGGATCACCCCGACGACGCGGGTCGGCACGCTGGCCCCCATCGACTGGGCGGCGAGGTCCATGCGACGATCAAGCTGGCTGAGCGAGACCATGACGACGACGACCGCATAGGGAATGACCATGACCATGTGCGCCAGCACCACGCCGCCAAGCTTGTCGTAGGCGATGATGTCGTTCCAGCGGGCCATCTGGTTGAGGAAGAAGTACAGCGTCAGCGAAGACACCACGGGCGGCGCGACCATCGGCAGCAGCACGAAGCCGGTCATCAGCCCCGCACCGCGCGGGCGCAGCATCCAGATGCCGATGCAGAAGGCCGCCGCCAGCGCCACCGCGAGAAGGCTGGCCAGCACGCCGACCTGCAGCGATGTCAGCAGGCTCTGGCCCCACTCGGGATCCTCGAACAGCGCGGCATAGTGCCGCCAGGACCAGTCGCCGTTCGGCAGCGACAGGTAGCGCCGCGAGGTGAAGCTGACGGGCACCACGGCGATCAGCGGCATCAGCAGGAACACCGCGACGAGGCCCGAAAGAAGCGTGGCGATGATGCCGGGACGAAGCCTGTTCATTTCGCCATCTCCCCGTAGCGCCGCATCAGCACGTAGAGGATGCCCCCGACCCCGAGCATCAGCACCACGCTCATCGCGGCGGCCATGCCCCATTGCGGGATCTGGAAGATCCAGAGGTAGATCAGTTCGGCCACCAGCACCGACTGTCCGCCGCCCAGCAGCGCAGGGGTCACGTAAAAGCCGATCGAGAAGACGAAGACGAGCAGGGTCGCGCCCATGATGCCGCTGGCGGTCATCGGCAGGAACACCTGCCAGAAGATCCGCAGCCGCGTGGCGCCCATGCCGTCGGCGGCGGTCAGCACGCGCTCATCGACATTGCGCATGGCGGTTGCCAGCGGAAAGACCGCGAAAGGGATCAGGTAGTGCGACATGCCGACGACCACGGCGAACTCGTTGCGGGTCATCTGGATGGCGCTGTCGATCAGCCCCATGTCCTGCAACCACGTGTTCAGCAGGCCACGGTTGGACAGCATCGACAGCCAGCCGAACGCGCGGCTGAGCACCGAGATCCAGAACGGGATCATGATGCACAGCTCGGTGATCGAGCGCACCAGCGGCGAGCCCCGCACCCAGAGCAATGTGATGACATAGGCGCAGCTCACCGACACGGCCGTGACCATCACGCATAGGCGCAATGTCCGCCAGATTACGCCAGTCGGCAGATCCTCGGTCAGCACGCGGCTGTACTGGGCCAGCCCCGGATCGGGGTCGGTGAAGCTCAGCTGCACGATCCCCAGGAACGGCAGCAGGTAGCTGGCTCCGAGGAACAGCAGCACTGGACAGATGAGAAAGAGAAAGGCGCGCATGGGGTCTCCGGTCCGCCGCCCCGACAAGGGGGCGGCGGTCATTGAAAATCAGGCGGAGGTGTCGATCAGGCCGAGATGATCTGAAGATAGGCGTCGAGCGCGGCGCCGTAGTTCTCTTCGTACCAGTCGGTATCCAGGGCGACCTGTTTCGGCAGGTTCTCAGGGTCCATCGCGTTGAAGCGGCGCTCGTCTTCGGGGATCAGCGCGTCGGCGGCGGGGTTCGACGGCGCGTTCCCCAGCATCTGGAACAGCACGACCTGGCGCTCTGGCTCCTGCGTGGCGGCGATGTAGCGCATCGCGGCCTCGGTGCCGCCGGGGTTGTCCTTGAGCACGCCGATGCCGCCCGGGCCGATGATGCCGTCCTGCCAGGTGAAGGTGATCTCGCCCTCGGTATCCTTGTGAAGCAGGCTCGCGCGGGTGTTCCAGATCAGCGCCATCGACACGTCGCCGTTCAGCAGCAGCGACTGGCTTTCGGCACCGCCGCCCCAGAAGGCGCCGATGTGTTCCTTGAAGCCTTCGATCTTGGCATGGGCACGCTCGAGGTCGAGCGGGTAGAGATCCTCCGGCGCCACGCCATCGGCCAGCAGAGCCGCTTCCCACATGCCCGCGCCCCACTTGTACATGGACCGCTTGCCGGGGAACTTCTCGGTGTCGAAGAAATCGGCGATGGAGGTGGGCGGCTCGTCGAAGCGCGTCGCATCGTAGGCGATGACGTAGCTGTAGAAATAGCAGGACGAGCTGTATTCCCAGCCGAAGCCCTCACGCTGCTTTGCCTCGTCAACGATGTCATAGTTGATGGGCTCCATGAGCCCCTTGCGCCCCAGCGCCTGCGACGAAAACGGGTCCGCGTCCACAAGGTCCCAGGTCGGGTTGCCGCCCTGCACCTGTGCGGTGATCGCGCCCTCGGTCGGGCCGGAGCCGTCATAGAGCACCTCGATACCGGTCTCTTCGGTGAACGGTGTACCGAAGGCTTCGTCCATCGCATCGAGCGCATCGCCGCCCCAGTTGACGAAGACCAGCCGGCCCTCCTGCGCCTTCGCCGCGCCCGCGCCAAGCGCGGTGGTGCCCATCAGAGCCGCAAAGCCCTGCAGCATCTGGCGGCGCGAGATTTGCCCCTTGGCGGCGCGTTCTTTCAGGATCTCCGCGAGGTCGTTCTGAAAATGAGTGTTCATGAGTCTCACCTGTTGGTTTTTTTGAATGGGTCTTGTCGTCCCGAAGCGACCTGCGCCGCGGGTCGGGGAATTGTCGTGTAACCGACGTCAGATGGCGAAGCTGTCAGGGGTGTTCCAGGCCACCCGCAGCTCGGTGCCCGCAGCGGGCGGCGGCACTCCGGGACCGTTGTCGAAATAGAGCATCAGCTCTTCACCCGCCCGGGTCTCCAGCAGCAGCCGGGATTTCGATCCGAGATAGACCCGGTCGCGCACCGTGGCAGGCAGTTGGTTGGCGTCAGTGTCGGTGGCAAGGCGCATGTGCTCGGGGCGGATCGCCAGCGTGTCGAAGGCCGCCGCATTGGTGGGCAGCTCGATCGGCGCGTCGGACAGACCCGCAAGCGACAGGATGTTGATGTCGCCGAGGAATTCCGCGGTGAAGCGGTTGGCGGGGCGTTCGTAGACCTCGGCCGGTGTGCCGATCTGTTGCAGCGCGCCCTGATTGAAGATCGCCACGCGGGACGACAGGGCCAGCGCCTCTTCCTGGTCATGGGTGACGAAGACGAAGGTTGTGCCCAGCTCGCGGTGCAGGCGGCGCAGCTCTTCCTGCATCTGCCCGCGCAAGTTCTTGTCGAGCGCCGAGAACGGCTCGTCGAGCAGCAGCACCTTGGGCTCGTAGGCCAGCGCCCGAGCCAGTGCGACCCGCTGCTGCTGCCCGCCCGAAAGCGCCTTGGGCTTCTTGTCGGCGTGACCGTCGAGGCCGACCATCTCGACCATCTGCGCGACACGGTCGACAATCTGTGCCTTGCTGCGTTTCTGCACCTTCAGCGGGAAGGCGATGTTCTCGGCCACGGTGAGATGCGGGAACAGGGCATAGCCCTGGAACACCATGCCGAAGCCGCGCTGGTTGGCCGACCAGGTGGTCATGTCCTGCCCGTCGAGACGCAGCTGGCCCGACGTCACCGGCTCGTATCCGCCAAGCATCATGAGGAAGGTGGTCTTGCCCGAACCCGATGGGCCGAGCAGGGAGAGAAACTCGCCCTCCGAGACCCCGAGGGAAACATCCCGCAAAGCGTGGAACTTCCCGTATTTCTTTCCGACCGAACGTGCTTCGATCTGCGTTGTGTCTGACACAATCGCCTCGCTCTTCATTCCTGTCCGTTGTGCCCCAAGGGTGCGGAGAGCAGAGGTGAACTGCAAATGAAACTTATTCAGATGCGTGACAAACGTCTTTTGTCATGGCCTTCTGGATGAGCTTAGCCTGCTAAATTCAATCTTTGATTTCAGCCACTTATGGAACTCTTCAACAATGGGATTTTCGATATTTTCCTTGGGCGTGCAAATGAAATAACCGGTGTCCGCGTGCAAAGAAGCCGAAAACGGCCGCATCAGACGCCCTTCGCGCAGGTCTTTTCCCCAAAGAACCGTGTCGCCGATGGCGATCCCCTCCCCCGCCAGAACCGCCGTATGGACGATGTTCATGTCCGAGTAGCAGATGCCGCGCCGGGCATCCTCGGACGGCAGCCCCGAGAGGGCCATCCAATCCTCCCAATCGGTGAAATCGGTGATGTGCAAAAGTGTCGCCTGCTGCAAGATGCGCAAGTCGTTGAAGCTCTCGAACCGGCTGAGATAGGCAGGGCTGCAGAGGGGCGTGAACTCAACCGCGAACAATGGCTCCGTCCTGAGGTTGGCGCGCGGCTCGTGCCCGAAGGTGATGAAGGTGTCGATCTCGGGATTGGTGGTCTCTGCCATCTTGTGGGAGCTCAGGACGGTTACCACCACGTCGGGATGCTCGGCGATGAAATCGCCCAGATGCAGGCACAGCCAGCCATCGGCAAAGCCGGGTGTGGCGCTGATCGTCAGCGAGCCGGTCAGCCCCTCCTGCGCCACCCGCGCGGTGGAGGTGGCGATCATGCTGAGCGCACGGCGCACGTCCTCGGCATATGCAAGGGCGCGGGGCGTGATCTCGGACTTGTTGCCGCTGCGTTCGACGATCTTGAAGCCGAGATCGGCCTCGAGCAGCCGCAACTGGTGACTGATCGCGCTGCGCGTGACGTTCAGCTCGGCTGCGGCGCGCCAGAGGGCGCCGTTGCGGGCGACGCTCTCGATGGCACGCAGCGCCTGAATGGAAGGGTAGCGTTTGATGGCAGGCCTCGCGCGTGGATGCCACCGCTGGATACACCGGCGGGGGCCTGCATGCGAGCGCTCAGAGCGCAGGGAGCTGCGACTTGAGAAAGTCGAAGTGCCGTTCTGCCATTCCGGCATAGGCCCGCCAGCCATCGGCGGTGTTCTGCGCCACCGCATCCGAGAGCACCGCCAGCGGTGCCCCCGTTGACCGGGCTAGGATCAGCGTCTGCGCCGCCTTCTCGAAGAAGTAGAGATCCTCGAAGGCCGCCGCGACGGTCTCGCCCGTCACTGTGACGCCGTGGTTGCCCATCACCAGCACGCTTTTGTCGCCCAGCGAGTCCGCCAGCCGCTCGCCTTCCTCCTCGGCGTCGGCGATGCCGCCGAAGTCGAGATCATAAGCGGTGCGCCCGTAGAACCGCGCGGTGTTGTTGTCGATCGGCACGATGGTCGGGTCCTTCAGGCAGGCCAGCGCCGTGGCGTAAGGCGAATGCGCGTGCAGGATCACCCTTGCCTCCGGTTTCTTGCGGTGCAGCGTGCCATGCACGCACCAGGCGGACGCGTCGGGCGTGCCCTCCCCCTCGATCACCCGCCCGTCGCGGGCGTCGATGCGCAGCAGATCCTGGGGGCGGATCGACGCGAAATGCTGCCAGCAGGGATTCAGCAGAAACTCGTGCTCACTGACGGCCGCGCTGAAATGGTTGCCGACCGACTCGCTCCAGCCCATCTGGTGGCAGATGCGGAAGGCGGCCGAGAGATCCTGGCGCAGGGCGGCAGTCTCCCCGGCGCTCCCGGTCATCTGGGTCAGGTCCTTCATTTGAAACGCCCCTCGCTCACCAGTGCGCGGTAGGTGGAGCGCATCTCGGCCCGGTCGGTGTAAGTGCCGCGCAGGTAGCGGTCGCCGCTTTCGGCGGTATAGGCCGCGCGGCCATGCACGATGCGGTGGTTGTCGAAGACCATGCATTCGCCCGCCTTCATCAGGAAGGTCATCATGTACTTCTCTTCCTGCAGCATCTTCCCGAAGCGGCAGAACGCCGGATACCAGCGGTCAAGCAGCTCTTGATCCAGGTCCGAGATGTCGAGCATGTGCTGGCTGATGGTCAGACCGGACACCTCTCCGTGCTGATCCAGTTCGATGATCGTCTGGCGCGAGCGCATGTCATAGGTGTCGTGCTCGCAGAAGAAGGGCACCTTGGTTTCCGCGAGCAGCTTGAACCCCTCGGGATCACGCGCGCGAAAATCGTTCGCCACCGCAACGCCGTCGGCATAGAGGCTGTAGCCGCCCTCGACCGTGTTGGCGCGGCAGTGCAGGAACTGCACGCCGGGGGCATGTTCTTCGGCGGGGGTGTCGGTGTGCAGCTCCAGCGCCGAGGCGGTGTAGGCGGTGTTGGTCGGGTTGATGTGGGTCTTCACGTCGAAGTAATCGCCGAAGAAGGTCGGGCGGACTCGTCCGATCATCTCGGCGGTCTCGGTGAGACCCTCATCGCTGTCCGGCATGTCGGTGAGGATCACGAAGCCCTTGACCAGCATCGCCTCGATCCACTTGGCGCGCAGCTCCGGATCGGCCTTGAGCGCGGGCTGGCTGAAGCGCGGCACGTTCGGGTAATGGTCGCCGTACCACGCCTCGCGGGCGAGGTCGGCGGGATCGGCGCGGCGCTGCGGGGTCTTGTAGGCCTCGAGCCATGCCAGCGGGAAACGGGTCACGTGGTCTTCGCTGTCCCAGGTGATTTCCAGAACATCGCCAGTGACTTCGGCGGTCTTCGCCTTGGGGGCGGCCTCGAGATGAAAGATGTCGAAGCTGCGCTCGCGTGTGGTGCTGCTGAACGAGCTGGGGCAGTTGTCGCGCAGCCAGTGATAGTTAAAGTAATGAGATTTCCCGTCGGAGAGAAGGAGCTTCAGCCCGTTGTCCTCAAGGACCGGATCAGCCACGGTGGAGGTCATGACATTCATGCGCGTTTCCAGTTTATTGGAGTGAGTGGGGAGATTTCTGCGAAGAAACATTTCACGTCTTCCTTTCCGCCAAAAGCCGGATTAGCGTGAAGCTAACTTAAGCCCCGGATTAACTTTATGAACCGCCTGCCCCCCTTGCGCCTGCTGACCACCTTCGAGGCTGTCGCCCGGCATGGTTCGGCGCGGCTTGCCGCCGCCCGGCTCAACGTGAGCGCGTCCGCGGTGAGCCAGACCGTCAAGGCGCTCGAGGATCATATCGGCACCTCTCTGTTTGATCGCGGCACGCGTCCCGCGCAGCTGACGGAAGCGGGCGAGCTTCTCGCCCGTGCGGTACGTGACGGGCTGGGACAGATCGCGGCGGCGCTCGAGGACATCCGGGCACTCAGCGGGCAGGACGGCGCCCAGCTGACAGTGTCCTGCACATTGGGCATGGCCACCTATTGGCTGATGCCTCGTCTGCCTGATTTCTACGCCGCGCACCCGGATGTGACCGTGAACGTACAAGCTCCGGCAACCGACCTGCCGCACCTGTCTCCCGGCATCGACGTGGCCATCCGCTACGGCACCGGCGGCTGGAGCGAGGGCACGACAGTGAAACTGTTCGACGAAAGCGTCTGCCCGGTGGCGGCCCCCCAGCTGCTCGAAAGCCTTCTCGGGAAGGGGGTCGGGCTCGATGCGGCACCACTCATTCACGTGCGCAGCCCGCACAACCAGCATTGGGCCGGCTGGGAGGAATACCTGCGCGCCCGGCGGATCGAACGCAGCCGGCTGTCGGGTCAGACGTTTAACAATTACGTTCAGGCCGCGCAGGCGGTGCTGGACGGGCGCGGTGTCATGCTGGGCTGGCGCTCCATTGCAAGCGGTGCGGTCCGCGAGGGCGCGCTGCGCATGTGGCCAGACGGAGAGCTTGATCTAGGCACATCCTACTACGTGACTGGACCTCGACGCCCGTCGGGCCCCGCGCAGGCTTTCCTGGACTGGATCACCGCAGATGAGTGAGCTTACGCCGCCCCCTCATGGCCGGGCGACGGGGCGGCCACTGCAACAAAACTCGGCTTTACCGCCCTTCCAACGAGCCCTCCCGGAACCCCGGCAAAGATCGAGCTGCTGCAGCGCGTGACAGGGACGTCCGCATTGCGGTCATCCAAGCGGCAGACATGCTCCGAGAGGCGCGAACGTCCTGTGTGGATGGCTCCCGCATAGCAAGCCGTTCGCTGCACATAGACGAAAGGCAGCGATGCGTAGAAAACGGGCCGCTTGAGAAAGCTCGAGACGCCTTGTCCGTCAGATTGGACGGCTCGGAACTGCCGCCCGTGAATGGCGGTCGAAGTGGGTCGCCCTGCGGTGCGGATTGGCAGCTCACCCTTGCGCGTCGGCGAAGGCTCCCGGTGGCCTCCCTGTATGACGCGCGAATGCCACGCTGAATGCACTCGCTGACCCGTAGCCGACTTCGCGTGCGATCTCGGCGATCGGGGCTGTCCTCTTCATCAGCATCTCCCCCGCCACTGCCATGCGCCAGTTGGTGACATACTCCATGGGGGCCGCGCCGATTTCGCGGTGAAACCTCTCGTAGAAGGTCGATCGCGACATCGCGGCGGATTTTGCCAGGGCGGCGACCGAATGCGGTCGTCCGGGATCCGCATGGATCTCACGCAATGCGACCGAAAGCTGGGGATCGGCAAGCCCACGCAGCATTCCGGGGGATACGATGGTGTCGGCGGTCGCGCGAAGCGCCTCGATCAGCAGCAGCTCCAGCAGGCGCCCCAGAACCATGTCGCGGGCCACCCGGGCGCCGCGCGTCTCGTCATCGATCATCTGCACCAGCTGCATCAGTCGATCCTGGCCCCGGACATGCACGATATCGGGCAACAGCGACACGAGCAGCGGCCGATCGCGCGAGGCAAAGGAACAGTGGCCGACCAGCATGATCACGTCCGTGGGCGCTTCGGGATCTCCCTGCCGTATGACGCCGGGGCTGATCTCCTGCCACAGGGGCGTTGCCTGCGGCCCCGGCGGCACAAGGCCCGTCATCACGAAATCGAAGATCTCGGGCACCAGCACGAAATCACCGGCCTCCAGCCGGATCGGATCACGTCCCGATGGTGTCAGCAGGCAACCGCCCGAAACGATGGCGCAATAGAAGGGGGTGCCCATTTCCGTGCGTTCCACCCTCCAGCCTCCGCCCCCCGTCACCCGCTTGGAGATCGACGGGACGGGTTGCAGCAGGCTGACGACATCTGCGAGGGGATCGCTCATGGCTTCGGACATACGCTAATCATTTCAGGATGATCTATTATAGAAAGTCCGAGGCAGGCCGTCCATCTTCTGATCATGTGATTTTCCGGAGTCCAGACGCCGTGATCCCGGACCGGGGCGCGACGCCCTCCCTTCATGACCAGGAGCCTGTGTCCCATGAACAACCTGATCGACCTTTCCCGCCATATTCCCGTGCCCGATTCGGCGCCGACCGTGGCCTATACCCCCCTCACCCTGGCGATGGAGGGGCGCCAACCGCTTGAGCTGCGCATCACGGCGCCGGTGCAGGGCACGGGCATCCCGATCGTCCTGCTGTCGCATGGGCACGGACCGTCGAACTACATCGCATCAAAGGATGGATACGCCCACCTGGCGCAGTTCTGGGCCGAGCGCGGCTTTGCCGTGATCCAACCGACCCATGCCAGTTCCCACGTTGCCGGATTGCCCTCGGACGCCGAGGGGGCACCTTTCTTCTGGCGCGAGCGGGTGGCCGAGATGAAGACCATCCTCGACCGCCTGGACGAGATCATACAGCAGGCACCGGCAATCTCGGGGCGCCTGGATCCGGCTCGGGTCGCGGCCGTGGGCCATTCGCTTGGTGGCCACACGACCAGCCTGTTGCTGGGCACCAGCGTGAAAGGAGAGGACTTCCGCGACCCACGCATCTCTGCGGGCATCCTGTTGACCGCGCCCGGCCGTGGTGGCAGCGAGCTGACCCCGGATAGTGCAGAGCGTCTCCCCTTCTTCGAGGTTGATTTCTCGACCCTGACAACGCGTACCCTCGTGGTCTGCGGCGATGCCGATCAACCGCATTTCACCACCCGCGGGCCCGACTGGTACGCCGATTCCTTCCACGATGGCCCCGGTGCAGAGGCGCTGTTGACGATGCATGGTGTCGGCCACGGGCTGGGCGGCATTGCCTCGCTCGACGCGAAAGAAACCGAGGCCGAGATGCCCGACGTCCTCGAAGCCACCAAGCGCATGACGCTCGCCTGGCTGCGCGACACGCTCGGACTTGAAAAGGCGGCGTGGCGGACGGCCAGCGACGTGCTGGATGGCCCTGCATCTGCGTTGGCGCGGGTTACGTCTGCGTAGCGAGCGAAGCCTGCTCAGGATCGCGCGCTGGTCAAATGCCTGAAAGTCGCGGAACGGCTGACCCCGGTCATCCTTTGCGCCAAGCACGAAAGGCAGCTCAAGGCCGGAGGGGCCAACTTGACTGACGAAATCGAAGTCAGTTCTGGGCCGTGGTCAGCGATGGAAGGCCCTGTAGAATCGGGGGACGCTCCACCGCGTCGCCGCAAGTCTGCTGTGAGACGAACCAGACAAAGCGCAGCCCGTCTCAATCCACTCCTGCGCCCCGGATCGACCAGTAAGGCGACGCGCCGAGGGAGTTGGCGCGTCGCATATCACGTTATGTGATCAGATCGTCTGGCCGCCCGACACCTCGATGCGCTGTGCAGTCACCCAGCGATTGTCGTCACGCAGAAGGTTGGCAATCATCGGACCGATGTCGTCCGGCAGCCCGACGCGGCCGAGCGCTGTCATCCCCGCGAACTGAGCGTTCACCTCGGCATTGTCGCGGACCAGACCGCCACCGAAATCCGTTTCGATGGCGCCCGGCGCAACCGTGTTTACCGCGATGCCCCGCGCACCGAATTCCCGCGCCATGTAAACCGTGAGCATCTCGACCGCCGCCTTTGCCGCCGAATAGGCCGCGAAGCCGGGGAAGGAGACCCGCGTCAGGCCGGAGGAGAAGTTCACGATCCGCCCGCCGTCGGCCAGAATCGGTAGAAGCGCCTGGGCGAGGAAGAAGACGCCCTTCACATGGACCGCGAACAGGCCATCGAACTGCGCTTCGGTGGTCTCCTCGATCAGGGCGAACTCGCCATGCCCGGCATTGTTGACGAGGTGATCGAAGCTGTCGCGACCCCAGATGTTGCGCAGTTCAGCGCGCAGGCTCTCGATGAAGGACGGAAAGCTTGCGGTGTCGGCAACGTCGAGGGGCAGAGCCACGGCCCGGCGCCCCATCTCGCGGATAAGGGTCACGACCTCCTCTGCCTGCTCAGCGTTCGAGCGATAGGTGACGATGACGTCGCCGCCTCTTTCGGCGATGGCGAGAGCGGTGTTGCGACCGAGGCCGCGATTGGCGCCGGTGACGAGAGCGATCTTGCTCATGGGACTGTCCTTTCAGGGTGTCATGATGTCACTCTGAAATAGAAGAGCGCCGACGCTCGTGGTTGCCTGAATCTCGCCATGACTTGCCTGTTTCCATTCACCTCTTCCCCGACAGGCCGATCCCGGCCATAATATCTTGCATGACCATTGCCCAAAGCAGTCCCCCTCTTGCTCAGTTGCTCGCCCATTGCCGCCGGTTCGCCGACGCCAATTCCCGGCCCGACGGGTCGGCGCCGACTCCGGCACGGGGCCTCACCTTAGTGCGTGCCCTGCACCCGGGAGAGCTGATGGTTGCCGTCCAGAAGCCCGTGATCGCCATGCTGCTGCAGGGGAGGAAGCGTGTGACCACGCTGGGCGCGAGCTTCGAATACGCGCCGGGGGAGGCGATGGTCATCGCGGCGGATATCCCGACGGTCAGCCGGATTACCCGCGCCAGTATCGCGGCACCCTACTATGCGCTCGTCCTCGAACTCGACCCCGCGATCCTGCGTGCGTTGCGCCCGGCCGTCTCCGTGCGTTCGGGTAAGGCGCCGCCCGTGAGGGTGGAGCCGATCGACACAGAGGTCATCGATGCCGCCCTTCGCCTTGCGCGTCTGCTGGATCGGCCCGAGGCCCTGCCAGTGCTCGCCGATGGCCTGCTGCGCGAGCTGCACTACTGGCTTCTCATGGGGGTTCACGGCCCGGCCATCGCGGCACTCGGGGTGCCGGACAGCCACGCGGGACGGATCGCGCGCGCGGTCGATATCCTGCGGCGGGAGTACGCCCGTCCGATCCGGGTCGAGGAACTCGCCGAGGCCGCCGCGATGAGTGAGCCCGCGTTCCACAAGCACTTCCGCGCCATCACGACCCTGTCGCCGCTCCAATTCCAGAAACAGCTTCGCCTGATTGAAGCGAGGCGGCTCATGCTGGCAGAGGGCGCGAAGATCGCACAGGCGGCTCACATGGTCGGCTACGCCAGCGTGACCCAGTTTACCCGGGAATACGGCCGTCTTTTCCATGCACCTCCTGGAAAGGACATACGCGCCGCAAATGCCGTCGCCTGAGTGCTCGGCATGCACCCCTGCACATGGACCAAGGTCGGCTTTGTTCCGCAGAGCCGACCTTGGGCGCCCGAAAAAGCGGCGCAATGGATCAATGACTGGTCTGATGAAGCTGCATTGCAGGGTCGGGTCCGGCGATGAACGGCAGGTTTGGGCCGGACGTGTCATGGTGACTTGCTTAGTAGGCAGCCCCTCCCGCCGCAGCGCGACATGTCCACTGCGTCCCTGGTCCGTCGCCAGGCACAACGACCCGCCCGACTGCATGCGCGCCACCTCGTCGCAAGCGCGCTTCGAGCCCCGTGCCGCCATGACGCCTGCATGACCCGGGGAGCGCCCACGCGCTTCAGCCGACGCGAACCTGGCACGACCAGTGCCGGTGGAGCGCCTCGATATCCCCGCTTGTCAGCAGCGGCATCGCGAGGCTCAGCTGCGGCTCGGTCCAGTCCCACCACCGCATCTCGAGCAGGCGCGCGATCTGAACGTCCCCGAAGCGCATGCGGATGACGCGCGCGGGGTTGCCGCCCACGATGGCATAGGGCGGGACATCGCGAGTCACCACGGCCCGCGTGCCGATCACCGCGCCGTCGCCGATGGTGACGCCGGGCAGGACGATCGCCTCAGTGCCGATCCAGACATCGTTGCCGATCACTGTATCGCCTGCGGGCCGGTATCCGTTCTGCGCTCCCTCGAAAGCCGCAATCTCGGACATCCAGTAGAAGGGAAAGGTGCTGATCCAGTCGGCCCTGTGGCCCTGATTGCCAGCCATGATGAAGGACGCCCCCGAGCCGATGGAGCAGAAGCTGCCGATGACAAGACGGTCGGCTCCTTCCTCGGTCACGAGGTAGCGGGCGCAGTCGTCGAAGCTGTGGCCGTGATAATAGCCCGAATAGTAGCTGTAGCGACCCACTGTAATGTTGGGATTGGTGACCTGCTGATCGAGCGTCACCCCGCGAAACGGGCTTTCGAAGTGGTTTTCCATTTGAAGAACTCTGAAGGCATGTAACATATGCGCAGACGCGCGAACCCGGCGCAGTCGCCTGTGGCGATGCGCGACAGCCCCGAGGCACTGTCCGGGACCGTATTCAGGATGTTCGGTCTGCTGACTTCATATGTGCTCCTCCGCGGCATTGAGACCGGTGCCCGCCCTGTATCCCGGATCGCGAAGCACGCGTAAAGCACCGGCGTTCACCGCGACACCGCGGGCCAATGGACGAGGCTCTGTTGCACAAATCGTCTGAACACCGAGGTTCCCCTTTCCCCGGACGGACCTATCCTGCGACCTCTGTGATGGGTGTGCCGAGGGCGGTGAACCCGTTTAGGACGGCGACACGGACCTGGAACTCTGCAACCTGACGGTCGAAGTCCCGCGCGGACAGGCGCTGCCCGAGAAGCTTGATGCAGTGCATCTTGGTTTCAGCGCGGCTTCGGCGGTAGTAACCGCTCCATCCACTGCCCGACAGGCGCATCCGCAGGATGCTGCCGAGAGGGATCGCCAGATGGTTCGACCCACACGCTTCGATGTCCGCAGGATTTCGTTGCGCGCGACAGCTCCGGCGGTGCCAGGTTTCCAGGGTTTGGCGTTCTTGCGGGGCGGGATGATTGCGGCGGCACCTCGGGCGGCGATGGCGTCGTGGCACTTGCGCGTGTCGAAGGCGCCATCGGCGGTGACGGTGGCGATCTCCTGCTGGGGCGGGATCTGGTCGAGCAGCTCGGGCAGCATGGGGGCGTCACCGATCTCGCTGGTGGTGACCTCCGCGGCCCGGATTTCAAGTGATTTCTCGTCGATACCAATGTGGATCTTGCGCCAGACCCGCCGCTTCGTGCCGCCGTGCTTGCGGGCGTTCCACTCCCCTTCACCCTCGACCTTGATCCCGGTGCTGTCCGCTGCCCGGCAGGGCATTGCGCAGCAATGTCCCGAGAGGGACCAGCAGGTGCAGCGGACCGTCCGAGCCTCGATAGGGGATGTTCACCTTCAGCATCTTCTGGCGACGCGACAGCGTGCTGAAGTCGGGCACCGGGATCAAGGTCGAGGCCGATCAGCCGCAGCAGGCTCTCGACGAACCCGGTCGTCTGCCTGAGCGCCATGCCGAACAGCACCTTCATGGTCAGGCAGGTCTGAATGGGGGCGTCGCTGTAGTCGGGCTGCCGCCCGCGCTTGCCGGTCGGTGTGGCTTCCCAAGTCATCGAAGGGTCGAACCAACCTCTCGTGACATTGCTGCGCAATGCACTGCCGGTCAACGGATCGTCAGCGAGCCGCGGCGCTTCAGCGCTTCGTTATAGGCGGGCCAGTTCCTGGTCTTGTAGGTCGGCGGCGTTGGTCTGCTCATGCAGTCCAGCTACCATGCCGGATTCACGAGATGAATCCCTCACGCGATTTGTGCAACAGAGTGGGTGCAAACTGCCCTTCAGGTCAAGAGCCCGGGATGACCGGTCTAGCCCAAAGTCACTGGTCCGACCACTCGCCGAGCTTGCCATAGTCGCAGCCCTCGTCGTAGGCATGTTGACATATGGCGCACCCAAAGACGTATCGACGTGATGTCGATGAAGTCCAGGAAGCTCTCCACAGTGTTGTCGTAACGGGTGGCGACGCGGCGGGCGTTCTTGAGCTCGTTGAAGCGCCGTTCGAGCAAGTTGCGCAGCCGGTAGAGTGATCGGTCCACGCCAACGCACTT
>NZ_FNAV01000045.1 GCF_900102075.1 Salipiger thiooxidans
GCGATGTGCAGCGCCTCGCGCGCGGCCTGAAGATCCGCCAGAGTGCGGATCTGCTGCCCGGTGAGCCAGGCGAGTTCGAAGGGGTTCGGCGTGGCGATGTCGGCCATCGGCAGCAACCGGTCGCGCATTACGCCAGCGATGGCTTCGGGGACATAGAGGCCGGGACCGGTGTCGCCCATCACCGGGTCGCAGATGTACCGCAGGGTCGGGTTCGCGGCCTTCGCCTCGGCCACGAAATCCGCCACCATCTCGGCCACGTCGAGCGAGCCGATATAGCCGGTGAGGATGTAATCCGCCCGCTCGGGGAGACCGCGTTCGCGAGCGCCTTGCAGCAGGTCGGAGAAGAATTCGGGCGGCAGGGCGCGGCCGCGCAAGGTCGGGTAATCGGGTGTATTCGAGAACACCACGGTGGGGATCGCCGCGACCTCGAGCCCCGCCGCCTGCATCGGGAAGAGCGCCGCGGAATTGCCGACATGGCCGAAGACCACCTAGCTCTGGATCGAAATGACGAAAGGGGGGCGCTTCATGTGGCGCCGTCCAATCTTGCGCTCCAGTCCTCGACCCGGCGGCTTTGCAACCGCCGGACCGCGTATTTGCGCCAGCCCTCGGCCAGGACATCGAGCGCGGCGATGCCTTCTAGTTCGACCAGGTTCATCCGGTCCACATAGAGAGCGTGCCAGAGCCGTCGTAAAGTCCAGTCCGGTGCCAGGCGGTCGATCAGCTCCAGCCGGTCCCCGGGGGTAACGGTGCCGGTCTGGAGCACCCGGTAATACCATCCCGTGCGCCCGGTCTGCTGCACGCGCCGCGCCATGTCGGGCACGCCGAAGCGGTGGTTGAGCTTCCAGCAGGGCTGGCGCCCCTGCGAGACCTGGATCAGCGCGCCGCCCAGCCGGAATGTATCGCCGACGGCGACCTCCGCTTCGGTGAGCCCGGCGGTCGAGATATTCTCGCCGAACCCGCCGGGAGCGGTCAGCGCCTGAAGGTCGCCGAGTTCCGCGCGCCAGTCGCTGTAATGATCGAGCGGATAATGATGCACGGCCTTCTCGACGCCGCCATGTACGCGCCGGTCGGCCTGTTCGTCGCCTTCGAACCCCTCGGGGCGAAGCCTCAGCGGGTGGATAACCGCCGTCTTGCCGATCCCGCTCAGCGTGTCGCATCCGGGCAGGGGAGCGGCGCGACCTGTCAGGAGCGTGGCGGGCCTCATTCATCCAACCCCCGCAGCCATTGTTTCAGCATGGCCTGACCGGCGGTCCGCAGGGCCGGGCCATGTGCCCTGGCGTCCTGCCGGAGCGCCTCCGGGGCAATCCCCGCTTGCGCCAGTTCGGCGCTATGGCCGATCAGCCAGCGTTCGAAATCCGGCAGCATCCCGGCCTCGGGGTGGAATTGCAGGCCGAGAATATTGCGGCCCCGGGCGAAGCCCTGTGTTTCGCAGCCGGGGGTCGCGGCTAGGCGCTCGGTTCCGGCTGGCAGGTCGAAGCCCTCGCCATGCCAGTGCAGTACCGGGATGTCCGAGAGGTGGGCAAGCGGGCCGGCCCAGCCAGGCGGGGTTAGGGTCAGGGGCGCGAAGCCGATCTCCTTCTCGGCAATGGGCGCGACACGGGCTCCGAGGGCCGCGGCCATGAGCTGTGCGCCGAGGCAAATGCCGAGGGTCGGGCGATCCGCTGCCAGCCTCATGGCCAGCCAGTTCCGCTCCTCTGTCATGCAAGGATAGGCGGCGCCGTCATTCACGCCGATCGGGCCACCCAGCACCACGACCAGGTCCGGTTCCAGCGGATCGGGCAGTGGGTCCACAGCCGCCTCAATGTCTTGGAGCTGATAGCCGGCGTCCCTCAGAACCGGGGCAAAGGACCCGAGGTATTCAAAGGCCAGGTGGCGCAGGATCAGGGCGGATTTCATCGTCGGAGCCTCTTGCATTTTTCGCCTCTGTGGCAAAACACTGGCCTATGCAAAAGTGCCAGTATGAATGATCTAGATAGGCCGGTTTCCCACATGCGCGAGCCTCTTGCCCTCGAGATCGAGCCGGGCCATGGCGGCCCGCTCTTCCTCGCGATTGCCGAGGCGATCACCCGCGACATCACCCGCGGGCGCCTGCGGCCCGGAGCGCGGCTGCCCGGCACGCGGGCGCTGGCGCGTGAGCTGGGGGTGCATCGCAACACGGTGGATGCCGCCTATCAGGAGCTGCTGACCCAAGGCTGGCTGCAGGCCGAACCGGCGCGGGGCACCTTCGTGGCGCAGGATCTGCCTCAGGGGATGCTGGCCCGCAGACCCGCGCCCGCACCGATGGACCCGGTGGCGCCACGCGCGGGGCTCGCGTTCACCGACGGCGCGCCGGACCCCAAGCTGGTGCCCGACAAGGCGCTGGCCCGGGCCTTTCGCCGGGCGCTGCTGTCGGCGGCCTTCCGCGCCGGGGCGGATTACGGCGATGCGCGCGGCACGTCCTCGCTGCGCGAGGCACTGGCGGGTTATCTCGCCACGGACCGGGGCGTGGTGGCGGACCCGTCGCGGCTGCTGATCGCGCGCGGCAGCCAGATGGCGCTGTTCCTGGCCGTGCGGGCGGCGCTGTCTCCGGGCGAGGTCATCGCGGTGGAGGAGCCGGGCTATCCGCTCGCCTGGGAGGCGTTCCGCGCGGCGGGGGCAAAGGTGCGGGGTGTGCCGGTGGATGGCGGCGGCCT
Organism: Salipiger thiooxidans; assembly: GCF_900102075.1. GTDB lineage: Bacteria > Pseudomonadota > Alphaproteobacteria > Rhodobacterales > Rhodobacteraceae > Salipiger > Salipiger thiooxidans. The sequence goes on from NZ_FNAV01000045.1 coordinate 2,673, forward strand.
CAGGATCGACGCGCTGGAGCAGGCGCTGGCCCGCGACCAGCGTATCCGGGCGGTCTATGTCACGCCACATCACCAGTATCCGACCACGGTGACCATGGGCGCGGCGCGACGGTTGCAACTCCTGGAGCTGGCGCAGCGCCATGGGCTCACGCTGATCGAGGACGATTACGACCACGAATACCGGTTCGAGGGCCGCCCGGTTCTGCCGCTGGCCGCCCGTGCGCCCGAAGGCCTGCCGCTGATCTATGCGGGCTCGCTGTCGAAGCTGCTCTCACCGGGCATCCGGATGGGCTATGCGCTGGCGCCCGAGCCGTTGTTGACCCGCATGGCCGAGGCGCGCGCCGCCATCGACCGGCAGGGCGACGCGCCGCTGGAGGCGGCGCTGGCGGAGCTGATCCGCGACGGCGATCTCGGTCGTCATGCCCGCAAGGCGCGGCGGGTCTACCGGGCGCGGCGGGATCTTCTGGCGGCGCTGCTGGGGGAGCACCTCGCCGGGCGGGCGACATTCGACTTGCCCGCCGGAGGGTTGGCGCTGTGGCTGCGTTGCGAGGGGAGGTCGGCCGAGACCTGGGCCAAAGCCGCGGGGCAGGCGGGGCTGGCCCTGCTGCCGGGTACGCGATTCGCGCTGGAGGGTCCGGCGCCGCAGGCCTTCCGTCTGGGCTATGCGGCGCTGGACGAAGGGCAGATCGCCCGGGCGGTGGACATCCTCGCCCGAAGCGTTCCGGCCTGACCTATTCCGCCGCGACCCGGGGCCGGGCCTGCGCGGGGGCGATGTGCATGCCGAGGCGGACCAGCAGATCCTGATCCTTCCAGGCCGCCGGGTTGCCGGTGGTCAGCAACTGGTCGCCCACGAAGATCGAGTTCGCCCCGGCAAGGAAGCACAGCGCCTGCAACTCGTCGCTCATCCCCGTGCGCCCCGCCGACAGTCGCACCACCGAGGCTGGCATCAGGATGCGGGCCAGCGCCACGATGCGCACCAGCGCGAAGGGATCGATCGCCTCCGCACGCGTCTGAACCGGCACGCCCTCGATCTCGTTCCACAGGTTCACCGGCACGCTGTCGGGATGCGCGGGGAGCGTCGCCAGCGTCACCAGCATGGCGATGCGGTCCTCCTCGGCCTCGCCCATGCCCAAGATGCCGCCGCAGCAGACCTTGATGCCGCCCTTGCGCACCTGTTCGACCGTGTCGAGGCGGTCCTCCATCGTCCGGGTGCTGGCGATCTGCGCGTAATACGCGGGCGAGGTGTCGATGTTGTGGTTGTAGAAGTCGAGGCCCGCCGCCTTCAGCCGCGCGACCTGTTCGGGCGACAGCATCCCCAGCGTCATGCAGGTTTCCAGCCCCAGCTCGGACACGCCCCGCACCATGTCGCAGAGCTTGTCCATGTCGCGGTCCTTGGGGCTGCGCCAGGCGGCCCCCATGCAGAACCGTTGCGCGCCAGCGGCCTTGGCGCGCTGTGCGGCGGCCAGGACCTCCTCGGTTCCCATGAGCTTGGTGGCCTTCACCCCGGTCTCGTGAAAAGCGGATTGCGAGCAATAGCCGCAATCCTCGGGGCAGCCGCCGGTCTTGATGCTGAGCAGGCTCGCGGCTTCAATCGCGTTGGGGTCGAAATGCGCGCGGTGCTGGGTCTGGGCGCGATGCATGAGGTCGGCGAAGGGCAGGGCGTGGATCGCCCTGGCCTCCGCCATGGTCCAGTCGCTGCGGATCATGCCGCGCGGGTCCGGAGGCGAGCGATGGCCGCGATGAGGCCCGAGGCCAAAGCCAGCTTGACCAGATCGCCGAGAAGGAAGGGCGTGAGACCCGCGGCCAGCAGCCCCTGCGCCGGGACATAGAGCGCCAGCCATGCGAGGCCGAGGGCATAGACCACGGCGAGGCCCGCCAGCATCGCCAGGAAGCGCCCGATCAACCCGCGCCCCTGCGCCAGCCAGCCGGTCAGCCCCGCGCCCAGCAGGTAGCCGGCAAGATATCCGCCGGTCGGCCCGACCATATAAGCCAGTCCGATGCCGCGTTCGGGCGAGCCCGAGAAGACCGGCATCCCCAGAGCCCCCGCCGCCAGATAGGCAGCCATCGCCGCAAAGCCGAGCCTCGGCCCGAGCGTGGCGGCGAGGAAGAACACCGCCAGGGTGTGCAGCGTCATCGGCACCGGCCAGAACGGGATCTGGATCTTGGCGCCCAGCGTGATCAACGCCGCGCCGCCGAGCGCCAGCGCAAGGCCGCGCCCGAGCGCGGCGGGACGGGTCAGAGAAGGGGTGAGAAATGCCATGGGTCTGTCCTCCGAAGATAGGCATCGAGTCTATCTATAATTTCGAAGGTAAGGTGCGGCGTCGGCAATCATCTTTATAGATAATTATCCAGGAACTTCGTAAGTCTCCCTCATATCGGCATTTTTCGCCGCAGTCTTACGCTTGCCGATCCAGCCGACATGGCGTGCGAGCGTGGCGCAGGCGAGGTCGGTCTGCCCCTTGCGCAGCGCATCCAGGATGGCACGGTGCTCATGATCGGTGCGCGCCTCCCAGTCGCGTCGCCAGGCGGCGAAAAGAAACCGCGCGCTGGCGGCCTGCAGGTCGTCGATTGTCCGCAGCAGACGGGGCATCCGGCAGGGGGACAGGATCAGCCGGTGAAAGCGACGGTTCGCCGCCTCCCAGTCTCGGACCGTGCTGGCGCTGTCGCCATGCCGCGTAACCTCTTCGGCTTCCTGAAGAATGGCGCGCGTCATATTGGGCGCAGCGCGGCGCAGGGCGAGGCTTTCGAGGCTGGAGCGCATCTCGGCGACCTCGCGCAACTCGGCCACGTCGAACTCGGTGACGCGGAAGCCGCGCCTTGGTTCGCTCTCTGCCAGGCCCTGGGTCTGCAGCTCACGAAAAGCCTCGCGCACCGGGACGTGGCTGGCGCCGAACTCGGCGGCAATATGGTCCTGCCGGAGGCGCGCGCCGGGCGGAATCTCGCCCGAGATGATACGGTCGGCAAGGACGCGGGCGATGCGCACGGACTGGGTCTCTTCGGGAGCGTGTTTCATGAATTATAGATAATTTATGCCGCGCCGTCCGTCGACAGTTAAGATGTGGTCCGCTGCTCTTCTGTCATCGTCGCCGTCTTGTAGGATCTGGCAAACCTCTGCAGGCTAAGGCAGCCCTTGGTTGCGATGTTGGGAAGTCGCAATTCGTAAAGATCAGCGGGTCCGACACGTCTTCCCTCTTTCGGCGGTCGGCCGACACATCGGAACGTCAGGATCGTCCGCCAGCCCCCGAGAACGTGCCAACTTGCTCTGACGTCGATATCTCTCCATGGGATGATCGCCTCGGGATCTATGGCGTTCATGAGGATGCCCTGCGCCGTGAATGTCAGTATCGGGCCTTTCCGTCGTCCGTACTTCCAATGCAGGAGGACCGGCATAACCCCAAGTGGCGCGGCCAATGCCAGAAATACCACCTGAGATGGCCTGCCATCGACGTCGGGCTCCTGGCTAAGAGACATCGCCGATGCGAGAACTGGAATGAGGAGGAGCCCTGCCATAAGCCAGAACCCCGCAAGCCGAAAATACGACAGCCAGATCACCAGATTGGGCATTGCATGCGCTTGGCGTGCCTTGTCCACCTTCAGAGCCAGAACATGAGGCACGTTGCCGATGCGAGCGCCGCTAGGGTTCGGTTTGCGCGCCTGAGGCTGGTCGGACTCGAGAGGTGGCGCCGCAGAGCGGATCCCATGGCAGACCAGACAGCCATGCACGGGGTGCCGATCAATGCGAAAGCCAAGCAAATGATCAGCAATTGAGGAAGGACCGCCTTCTCGGGCTGCAGAAATGCCGAGACGGCAGTGAGCGAGATCAGCCACGATTTCGGATTGATGAACTGGAACAGCATCGCCTGAGAGAACGAGATCGGGGGGGCATTGGGTGATTGCGCCAGAGCATCTGCTTTCCAAAGGTTCAGGGCGAGCCAGAGCAGATAGAATGTCCCAGCCACCTTGAGTGCCAACTGGATGCTGGGAAACTGTGCGAAAACGCTGCTGAGACCGGCGGCCACGAGCAGGATCTGGGAGATTACACCGGTCGGAATGCCAACGATCTGCGGTATGGTGCTCCGAAAGCCAAACACCAGCCCCGCGTTCGCGAGAAGCATGTTGTTTGGTCCCGGGGTGATCGACATGACAAGGGCATAGAGCGCCAGGGCTCCTATTGTAGTAAGCTCCATTTGCCACCTTCCCAGTTCACGCGAATACCTGCTCCGTGTTCTGGACGGGCAGGGCGATTGAGAGCTTCTCAACTCGGCATGAGCAGAATCCACGCTTGTCGCGTGCCGCCACGCAAGGGACGAGGTCTCTTGGAGTGGCGCTACGGCGATTCATTCGCTTAGAAGGAGCCGAAAGGACCGAATGCGAGGTGCGGGCTGAGCTCGCGCCCGCCCGGAAACGAACTAAAATGACCAGCAAGCCGCCCCCGTTGAGCAGAGCAGAAGGCCGATTTGAGGTTTCTCGGGAACAGCTCTTCGAAGAGGTTTGGGAAACGCCGATCCTTCATTTGGCCGAGAAGTATGCCGTCTCAGGGTCGTACCTGGCTCGAGTGTGCACGGTGCTGCGCGTTCCCAGGCCCCCGGTTGGATACTGGCAAAAGAAGGCTGTTGGCAGGGCTCGCCGCCCTCGTGGCGGCGCTGATCGGTGCGGCTGTCTCGCCCGGCTTCGTGTGGCTCGCTGTTGCTAGTTTCGCGGTCGGCCTGTTCGCCACGGTCGCCCAGCAGATCGTGCCGCTCGCCGTGCATCTGGCTCCGCCCGACAAGCAAGGTCGTGTACTCGGCACGGTAACAGGCGGCATCCTGATCGGTATTCTGCTTGCCCGCACGGTCAGCGGCATAGTCTCGGACCTTTGGGGATGGCCTTACGTCTTCTGGCTGGCCGCGGTGGTGATGAGCATTGTCGGCGCGGCGCTGGCGCGTTGGCTTCCGCGTGCGATGCCGACGACCGACTTGAGCTATCTGCACCTGCTTGGCTCTCTTTGGACGTTGGTACGCAAGCATAGCGTTCTCCGGCGCGTGGTCGCTGTGCAATTCCTGATCTTCGCGGCCTTCATCAGCTTTTGGTCGAACCTCGCGCTTCTGATGGCTGAGCCCCAGTATGAACTCGGAGGAACAGCTGTAGGTCTTCTGGCGCTGGTCGGTGTCGTCGGTGCACTTTCCGCGCCTATCGCAGGCCGGTTCTCAGACAGGCGCGGTCCCGCCGTGGTAGTGTCGATGGGCGCGGGGCTCGTGATACTGGCCTTCCTCATTTTCGGGCTCTGGCAAGGTTCCATTATTGGGTTGCTCGCCGGCATCGTGATCATGGATCTCGCTGTGCAATCCTCCCAGGTTGCCAACCAGTCGCGCGTCTATGCACTCGATCCGAACGCGCGAAGCCGGCTTAACACCATATTCATGGCAACCATGCTCGCTGGTGGCGCGGTCGGAGCCGGCATTGGTGGTGCTGCCTATGCAGCATGGGGCTGGAGTGGCACATGCGCTTTAGGCGCCATCTCGGCTGCCTTGGCGCTGCTGTTGTCGTGGAAGCCCTAATTCGAGGCGTTGCAAAAAATGCCCGCCTCGATCAACGCGGCGGCCGGGCGTTTACCCAGACGGCCCAAGCGTCATGTACCCAACTCGTCGCGCCCCATTGCCACCCCGTCGAGGAACTGGTCCAGGGAACGCTTTCTGGCAGACCGATCAAAAGCGCAAGCTGGTTGTTTGAATTGGTTGCCAGTCAGAAGTCCTGAGATGTAGCCCGCGACGGTATCGGCGGCCATGACGAGGCTGCTGTCGAGGGTATGCACATACTTGCTCGTTACAGATCCCTTCGAGTGCCCGAGGAGGGCCGCAATGGTGAATTCGCTGAAGCCGAGTTCGTGCGCTATGCTCGCGAAGCTGTGGCGCAAGACATGAGCGGTAATATCGGAGAGTTCGGTGTTCTCGAACAGCTGGCTCCATTGCTTCGGAAAATTGCCGAATGCGTTGTTGCCGCGCACACCTGGGAACACGAACGGCCCTTTCTTCCTCAAGCTCTGCGTTTCCAAGAACTCGACAACCGCCAGTCCTATCGGTCGTGTGGACGCTCCTTCCTTTGTCTCTGATAGCCGCAGACAGCTGTTGGGAAGATCGACATCGGACCAGTGGAGTTCGATAATCTCGCTGCGCCGGCAGCCCGTGAGGGCGATCTGGCGGACGATGCTGACCATGGTGGCGAGGTTTTCATCGCGCTCGGCCTTGTCCAGAATCTTACCCATCAACTGATACTCGCTGTGTGTCAGACGCCGGTCGCGAACGCGATCTTTGGGCTTCCTGATGCCATGCGCGACGTTCGTGTCGACGATGCCCGCCTCCGAAGCGTAGGTGAGGATACCGCCCAGCAAGCCGACCGCCCGGGTTGCTGTACCCTGGCCACCCCGCAAGATCGTCTTGCCCCTCAGCTTCTTGGTCTTTCGCGTAGCGCGGGTTTTGCCGAGGATAATGTCATTCATCATCTTCGTAACATCCACTTTGGTCAGATCACGCACCCTCTTCTTGCCGATCAGCGGGATGATATGCCCATTGATCCGCCCGATATCGGTGGAGACCGTTGATGGTCTCTTGGGCTGCCCACGTTTCCCGAGGATTAGGCCGGCGTGCAGGTCTTAGACGTAGCGCTCACAGAGCTGTTGCACGGTCATGGCCTGTCGGTCTTCGTGGCGCTCTTCGGCCGGATCATCACCCTGAGCGACGCGTCCTAGCTGGACCTTGGCCTCTCGTCTGGCTGTTTCGGCAGTCCAGATACCGTGGAGGCCAATCGTATAGCGGCGCGACCGTCCGTCACGGCGATACTGGATCACGTAGCTGCGCTTCCCAGAAGCGAAAACACGCAACCCGAAGCCAGACAGGTCGCTGTCCCAGACGACGTAGTCCTTCTTCTGGCTCTTGACGCTTTCAACCAGCCGTTTCGTGATCTTTGGCATCATCAACCTCGTCATCAGAGCAACTGAGCCGCGTAAGCACCACGTAAGCAGTCGGGTGAAAGCTACGGAGTAGTTGCGGCTATTGATTTCGGCGACGAGCCAACTGAAACCCAAGCGATTTTAATATGTTAGCGTGCCGTGGCGTGCTGCGTCGCGCATTTCGGATAGACCACGATTAATTGCTCCGAAGGCGAAGGCCTCAGGTTCGAATCCTGATGGGTGCGCCACTAACCTCGAAATTCCACGATTTGGGCTCGCTAGTCAGGTTGCCCCGGCGCTGCCGAGTTTGCCGCGCGGTTGCCGTTCATCCAGCGATGGATTGGACGTTTCATTCTTAATTTGCACTATGAAATCAATTAACAAGGCAATCGGCATCTGTACCAAGCACCAACTTTTCATTTGTTGCGGGTCCCATACGCCTAGGTCATGTTGACAAAAGGGTTTCACATCGCGGTGTGGCATGATTCAAGCTGGTATCTGCGATGGAGACCAGCTTGGCACGAGACCTGACGTCCGACGAGGAGTGGGCGTTCTTTGAACGGTTTGTCCTGGCCGTCCGTGCGCCGAACGGGCGCAAACCGACCAACCACCGCCTAGTTCTTGGTGGGGTTTTCTGGATCGCTCGCACCGGTGCCCCATGGCGCGACCTGCCTAACAGGCTGCTGAAAAACTCCGGTCTCGACGCGCATCGAGGAACATGATTCATCGCCCCCACGGTATGACGGAGGTGGCGATGCGCGGATCGGACGAGGTGACGGGGTCGCTGTTCAGCTATGTCGATCTTGAGGAGCGCATCCCGTCCCGGCATCCGCTGCGCAAGATCAGATCCGTCGTCAACGATGCCCTGCGTTCACTGGATGCCGAGTTCGATCGACTTTATGCGGGTGAGGGCCGTCCTTCCATTGCGCCGGAACGCTTGATCCGCGCCAGCCTGCTGCAAATCCTCTACTCAATCCGATCCGAGCGGCAGCTCATGGAGCAGATGGACTACAACCTGCTGTTCCGCTGGTTCGTGGGCCTCGGGATCGACGATGCCGTCTGGGTCCCCACGGTGTTCAGCAAGAACCGCGACCGATTGCTGACCACCGACATGTCCCGCCGGATCATGGCTGCCATCCTGGCGCATCGTGATGTGGCGCCGCTGCTGTCCGACGATCATTTCTCGGTCGACGGAACTCTGGTGAAGGCTTGGGCATCCATGAAGAGCTTCCAGCCGAAGGACAGTGCGATGCCCGACCGGGACGACGATCCGGGTGATCCGCCAGATGACCGTGTATCGCCAACATCGTCTCCTGACCAATCCACTGCCGAGCCCAAACCCATGCCCCGTCCCGCACGCCGCAGCCGCAATGCCGAAGTCGATTTTCGTGGCGAACGACGCTCGAACGCGACGCACGCGTCGATGACTGATCCCGAGGCCCGGCTGTTCAAGAAGTCGCCCGGCGCTGGCGCGGTGCTATGCTTCATGGGGCATAGCCTGATGGAGAACCGTTCCGGCCTGATCGTGCACGCCGACCTCACGCAAGCTGACGGGCACGCCGAGCGCCGTGCCGCCATCGACATGCTCCATCGGCACTCGCCCGGATCGACGCGGCGTCTGACCCTGGCAGCGGATCGTGGCTACGACAGCGCCGACTTCGTCGCCGAACTGCGCCAGATGGTGGTGACGCCGCATGTCGCCCAGAAGTCCCGCCATTCAGCCATCGACGGTCGGACCACCCGACATCCCGGCTATGCCAAATCCCAGCGATGCCGAAAGAAGATCGAGGAACCCTTCGGCTGGGCCAAGACCGTCGGCGGCCTGACACAGACCATGTATCGCGGCATAGAGCGCGTGCGCGCCCGCTTTACGCTGACAATGGCGGCCTGCAATCTCGCAAGGCTGCCGAAACTGCTCGCAGCCTGACCGGGGAAGCCGCAGTCAGGTCTGCCTGCGCATGCTCCAGCCCCACCCAGCATCCGCGTCGAGGGAAACCATCCCTCACGCGGGCCTTTTTCAGCGCCCTGCTA
>NZ_FNAV01000035.1 GCF_900102075.1 Salipiger thiooxidans
ACGAACCCGGTTGTCTGCCGGAGCGCCATGCCGAACAAAACCTTCATCGAAAGGCACGTCTGGATAGCGGCATCGCTGTAGGTCTGCTGTCGGCCACGCCGGCCTGTCGCCGCGCCATCCCAGCTCATCTCAGGGTCGAACCAACCTCTCGTGACATTGCTGCGCAATGCACTGCCGGTCAGTGGATCGTCAGCGAACCCCGGCGCTTGAGCGCTTCGTTATAGGCTGGCCAGTTCCTGGTCCTGTAGGTCGCGGGTATGGGTCTGCTCATGCATCCCGGCTACCACGCTGGATTCACGAGATGAATCCCTCACGCGATTTGTGCAACAGAGCCCATCCAGTGAGATCTTTTTCGCAACCGTAGAGAGGACCAAGATGAACAAGACCACATTTGCACTCGGCGCCATCGCCGCCATGGCGATCAGCGGATGCGTCGAAGACTCGGGCAGCATGGATGCGCCCGCCGCAGGCACACCTGCCGTTGGCAGCGCCTCCGATCTGTCGTCCTTCGAAGGCGCCCGGGCTGGCCAGGCTGAGGGTGGCATTCGTGCTTTAGGCTATGAAGCGATCCGCAGCGACGGGCTGACGACCTATTGGTTCAACCGCGAAACCGGAGCCTGCGCGAGCGTCACCACATCAGATGGTCGCTATTCTGACGTGACGATGCTTCCAGCCGAAGACTGCTGACGCAAGGCGCGTGGGACGCATCTGCAAGTGGGGGCTGGTGATCTACCTCATCCTCTGGGGGGTGGCGATGATCATCCTGCTATCGAGACCTTCGGCCTTTTCGGGAAGGAGAAGGACCCCCTTTCCGGGGTGTTCCTCCTGCCTCTCGGCCTTCCGTGGGCCCTTTGGCTACACGGTTTACCTGAAAGAGCGGGGCTGATCATGGCCATGCTCGCTCCGCTCATCAACATCGTGATCCTGACTGCCCTGTGTCGCAGGTTGAGACGGGAGCGGAACTGACCGGAAAGGACGGACAAGAATGCACTTTGACCTGGCCCATTCTCTCGTCGCGGCAGTCCTGATCCTTGTGACAATGATCAGAATGCAGAAAGCGGGTTATTATGTACGTCACAAAGACGGCGGCCCGCGTTAGAGCTGACCGCTCTTCTTCGCAATCTGCGTGGTGATCTTTCTCTTGAACGTCATCTGGCCGTACTAGGCAGCTACCGAAAAAAGGGGGGCTCAGATGGGAAAAGCCTTTGTCGGTGTCATCGCGCTGGTCGTTGGCATTGTTCTCGGAACACTGTTCGGCGGCGCGTTGATCGGCGGATCGGCCGCCGGAGTGGGCCTGGCGACGGGCCTCTCCGCAGGCATCTGCAGCACGGTGCGGGCTGCCCAGGAAGACGGTCTCCTGACCGCAGAAGAGGTGGACCAGGCTCTCAATCGCGCGGCCGCGGACCTCGCCGAGATGGTCGATGCGGAGACCCCCGCCGTAATCGTTGGAAGCTACAGGGAGTGTGCCGCGATTATGGACCAGCTGCGCGCAGCGAGCGGCGAATGACAACCGCGTCGAAACCGTGCTGAGTGCAGAAGATCACCATCCCGTTGTCCTGGCTCCGCGCGAAAGCCGTGCTCGCCTGCTGTGGCTCGACATCGCGCGAACCGTGGCGCTTGCGGCGATGATCGTCTTCCACTTCGTTCGTGACCTGGAGATGTTTGCGCTTATTGCCCAAGGAACGACGCTCGGCGGTTTCAGGGCGGTTTTCGCACGGTGTATCGTCGGGATGTTCCTCTTTCTGTCGGGCGTCAGCCTTGTCGACGCGCACGGTGACGGTTTGCGCTTCGGCCCTTGGGCAAGGCGTTTCGCGAGTATCGCGATGGCTGCCATCCTGGTTTCGGTGGTGACCCGCCTTGCCATGCCCGCCGCCTGGGTCCGCTTCGGGATATTGCACGCGATCGCCCTGTCCGGCGTTTTGGGGCTTCTTTTTCTGCGTCTTCCGGCGGCAGCGGCCGCTCTCGGCGCTGTCCTAGTTCTTTGGATGTCGCTCGCGTTTGGCCGCAGCCTCGACCTTCCGGTGAGCCTGGCGTGGACAGGGCTTGGGGCAAACGTTCCCCCGGCGCTCGACTTCGTTCCGCTCGTCCCCTGGCTCGCTCCATTCCTGCTCGGTATGTCGCTTGCCAAGACCGTTGACCCTGTCCGGCTGGAGCCAGTGTGGCGAGCGCCGCCGCCAGTTATCCTGACGCTCCCAGGTCGGCACAGCCTCCTGGTCTACCTCATTCACCAACCGATCCTGGTCGGCATGCTTGCCGTTGTCACCTGGGCTACCGGGTAGAGCCCTGGCGTCGAACATTTAAAAAGGAGGACAAGATGAACATATTACACATAGTTTCCGCACTTGCCGTGACCTTCGCTCTGACAGGTTGCGTCGAAGATACAGGCGAGACGGTGATATCCGCTCCGACTTCGGCGGAACAGGCCTGCCTGCAACGCGTCTCCATCGAAACAAATAACGGGGATGTCATGGTCATCCGGTCGAGTTTCTCGGAGGCAGGAACGGAAGTGATCGTCGGCGTCGGCCCCCAGGGGGCACCCTGGCAGTGCATCGCCTACCGCGACGGCTCGACGACGCGTCCGATGTCGATGACGAACGAGGGCACTCTCTGAGGGCTTTGCCCGACGACCTGCGTTGGGCGCGTGGCTATGAAGCCCATTGGCGCAGACAGAGCTCGGCTTGCGTAGAAGGTCCCGGAGAAACGCTTTCGGGTCGCGATGGGCTACGTTGGCTCTGTAGCGAACGGGAGCTGACCGCACTCCGTTCGGCACCTGGGTCAGGCTGCATTTCAACTGAGTGTTCTGGAACGGCTGAGAGGCGTCCCGCATTCAGCTCGTCCCTCAAGTCTCAATGTAGCCCGCCCCTGACGCCCTAATTGCTCAGACGTAGGAACAGCGCCGTGAGCCGTTCCGGGAGGGTCGCGATATCTTCGATGGTCACGAAGCGGCCGCGACCGAATATCTCCGCATGACGGCCTCCCGCCGTGTCTCCAAGCGCGATGCAGAAGCAGTCGATTCCCTTTGCGGAGAGCATCTGCACGGCCCGCCTGGCATCGGCGACAAGATAGGCGCGGTCAGGCACATCAATGTCCGACGGCTCGCCATCGGTCAGGAGAAGGACAAGCCGGCGGTGCGATGCCATTTGCTCTAGCGATCGGCCCCCATATCGGATCGCCGCGCCGATGCGTGTGGACCACGCGGGCCTGAGCCCGGTAAGCCCCATGCCTGTCGCCATGCCGAGGCGGTCGTCGAATTTCTTTACCTCGGTGATGCGCATGTCCTCGCGACCGCGTGATGAAAAGGCAGAAATCGCAAGTGGATCGCCCAGCCGGTCCATCGCCAGAGCAAGGATTCCGGCAGCATCGCGTTCCAGCTCCAGCACGCTGCCCGATCCGGTCGTATCCCCCGTTGATCGAGAGCTATCCAGAAGGAGATGTACGCTAATCGAGCGGTTCGGGGCGGATGTTCCTTCGTAAACACGGTGATCGGGCAGTCTTCCGCCACGCAGGTCGATGGCCGCATCGATGGCCGCATCCAGATCCAGCGTCTCACCCTCTGCCTGCCGTTTCAGCCTCCGCCGCTGCCCGACGCTGGCCTGTGAAACCAGCGCGGATGTGCGGCGCAGCGCTTCAGGATGCCTTTCCTGAAGCCGCTGCCAGAAACCAGGATCTCCGGCACCAGGGACGTAGCGGTTCACTGCCACCCAATCGGGTCGCTCGACCCTTGCCGCGTAGTCATATTCGGGCAGCACCATGAGCTGCTCTCCGTCTTGTGGCGCGACCTCTTCAACCGAGAGCGACCCAGGCGCCTTTTCCGGCGGATCGCGGTTCGGAGGGCCTTCGCCAGCCTCGGCACGGCGCCTGTCACGGGTCTCGATGGGCAGTTCATGCTGTTGCTCCGGGGGCTCGTGCATGTCGTCGGGGAAATTCCAGAGACCGACGTTGTCGTCCCGATAGACAGGCTGGACCATGTAGCCCTTCGCATTGAAGTGCACGCGCGTCTGACCGAGATCGTTGCCAAGCAGGTTGCCGATCTGGCGTGAGATGGCCGGATCATGCAGGCGCCCGGATTGTGCCTCGAACAGGGCCGCGCCCTTGGCAACCCAGCCGTGCTTGCGAGGGAAATCGGGATCGAACAGCGCCCGCGCCAGCCGCGCGAAGAGCGACGGCGCGGTGGCGACCCCGTCCGGGCCGATTTCGTGAAAGGCGCCCCAGAGCCGCCTAAGCCCCGGCATATCGCGCATAGCAAGCGTCTCGACTCGAGCGTCTTCGATCAGCGAGACGACCGCGATCTGCATCGGCTTCAGCTGACCAACCTCGAAGGGCGCGCCCCCATAATCAAGATGCGCGCCGACATGCGCCATGGCGGCGCGATAGAGCAGAGCCTCGCGCCCGCGATGATCCGGGAAGCTGGACGGCAGACACAGCACGCCCATGCCGAAGCTGCTGCGTCGGGGCGTGTGCCCCGTTGCATCCGGCAGGGCCTCACGCAGCGGCGGGACCCGCCCCCAGAGCGCGCGGTGCCCTGCAACCAGCGCCTGCTCGAGCGTCCGGAAAATGTCTTCACCCGCGTGACGTTCGAGCAGACGCCGGGCTTCGGGCGTCTCGAGCCTGAAAAAGGCAAGCCGTTTGGCGGCGTCGCGCCCGGCGAACCGCAGGCCGGTGTCGATCCAGGCGTCGAGCGCCTCGGGGGGCAGCCGCTCCGTCAGCATCTCCATGCGTTCGAGCAATGGAAGAAGGCTCTCCGGTGCCGCACGCAGGACGTCGAGCATGCGCTCCTGCCAGCGTGCAAATGCCGGGCTCTCCAGCTTGCGGGCGATCGCAGCTGCGGTATGAAGGTAGAGAGCGGCAATACGCGGGCGTGCCTTGATCGCCACGCGAGAGGCGGCCGGGCCAAGAGCCAGGGCCGGTTCCGTACCCAGCCGCTCGGCCACCTGCCGCGCCGTAATGGCAAAGACACGGGGCACCTCGCCGCCATAGCCGGCCCCCGCAAGTCTGGCATGCATCGCGGCGAACCGATCCAGCGCATCGCCGGGAAAGGCGGCGCGGGTCGCATCCGGCCAACGCGCCTGGTCGCCGTCAGGCACAGGCGTCCACCGCATCTTGCAGCGCTACCCTGATGTCGGGATCGTCGGTGAGCGGGGTGATCAGCGCCAGCGCACAGGCCTGCCGCAGAGGCAGCCCTTCACGGATCAGCCGCCCGGCGTGGATCAGCATCCGGGTCGAGGCTCCCTCGTCGAGGCCGTGACCGCGCAGGTTGCGACTCTTGCCGCCGATCTGCACCAGTTGGCGTGAGACGCCATCGTCGAGCCCGGACTGGGCGGCAACGATCGTCGTCTCGATTTCGGGCGCGGGATAATCGAAATCCATCGCGCAGAAGCGCTGCTTGGTGCTTTCCTTGAGATCCTTCAGAACAGACTGGTAGCCCGGGTTGTACGAGATCACGAGCTGGAAATCGGGGTGGGCGCTGACCAGCTCGCCCTTCTTTTCCAGCGGCAGCACACGGCGGTTGTCGGTCAGCGCGTGGATGATGACGGTGGTGTCCTGCCGCGCCTCGACCACCTCGTCGAGATAGCAGATACCACCGTAGCGCACTGCCAGCGTCAGCGGGCCATCCTGCCAGTGCGTGCCCTCGGGGCCGAGCAGATAGCGCCCGACCAGATCCGAGGCGGTCATGTCCTCGTGACACGACACCGTGACCAGGGGGCGGCCAAGCCGCCAGGCCATGTGTTCGACGAACCGCGTCTTGCCGCATCCGGTCGGCCCCTTGAGCATCACCGGCAGACGTGCGGCATATGCAGCGGCATAGCCGGTGATCTCGTCACCGGCGGCATGGTAGGCGGGCTCCTGCCCGATGCGCCAGGCATCGAGGGTGTTTGTCATCTTCGGCTCCTCGGCGCGACTTCGGAAGAGCGGCCCGGTCCAGACAGGGACCGGGCCGCAGTCAGGGGCGCCGACGGGGAGCGGCGCCCCAATCGGCTCAACGGTGTTCGCTTTCCATCTTTTCGTTCGGGATCCCGTCGATCGGGCTTTCCGAGGTGCCGACCGTCGAGCGGGTCATCGCCTCGACCGCCTCGCGCGTGCCATCCGGGTCCTCGACCCATTTGCGGTAGAACTCGTAGGGCATCGCGGCGGTGCCCTTGTCGCCGTCGCCCGAGTTGATCATGCCGGTGTAGCCGCGGTGCACCAGCTTGAAGAGGTGGTTGTTGGACTGCATGGTCCGGCGCGCCTCGCGGATCAGGGGAACCGACAGCTGGGCGTACTGGATGCCCATCTCCTCAGTACCGCATTCGCCCAGGGACCGCCCGTCGAAGCCGATGATCGCCGAATGGCCGAAATAGGAATAGACCCCGTCGAAGCCGGTGGCATTGGCCACGGCGACATAGCAGTTGTTCGACCACGCCATGCATTTCGACATCATGATCTGCTGTTCCTTGGCCGGGTACATGTAGCCCTGGCAGCGCACGATCAGTTCCGCGCCCTTCATGGCGCAATCGCGCCAGATCTCGGGGTAGTTGCCGTCATCGCAGATGATCAGCGAGACCTTGAGCCCCTTTGGCCCCTCGCAGACATAAGTGCAATCGCCGGGATACCAGCCCTCGATCGGCACCCAGGGCATGATCTTGCGGTATTTCTGCACGATCTCGCCCTTGTTGTTCATCAGGATGAGCGTGTTGTAGGGGGCCTTGTTCGGGTGCTCCTCGTGTCGCTCGCCGGTCAGAGAGAACACGCCCCAGACATCCGCCTCGCGGCAGGCGGCGGCGAAGATCTCGGTCTCGTCGCCGGGGATCTGCGAGGCGGTCTCGTACATCTCCGTCTCGTCATACATGATGCCGTGGGTCGAATATTCGGGGAAGATCACCAGATCCATGCCCGGCAGACCCTTCTTCATACCCTTGAGCATTTCCGCGATGGCCTTCGCGTTCTCGAGCACTTCGGCCCGGGTATGAAGGCGCGGCATCTTGTAGTTGACGACTGCGACGCCGACCGTGTCGTTGCTGCTTCCGATATCACCGTGATGCATGGTGTCCTCTCCTGTGGTTGCGCCGGGGTGGCCCGGTCGATGCGCCCCTTGCGGGGCTCTGGTCTACTTGCGGCGTGGATGCGGCTCCGCGCCGGTGGTCTGGATGCGGTGGGCGCGCCAGGCGGCGCTCAGCGCTCGGCTGAGCTGAACGCCATCCTCGGCAAGGAAGCGCAGGACGCTGACGCCCCGGTCGCCGAATTCGGACAGGCCGGCATAGGCGCCCGTCGCCTCGACGGCCTCGGCCAAGGCAGGCGCGCTGCCGGGAAGGTTCGCGGCAATGATCATGCCAGCGCAGCGCGCGCCCCCGGTGCGGGCCAGCCAATCGCCGCCCTGTAGCTCAAACCGCTCGAGTATCAGTGGTCCCTCCGGCCCGGCCAGCGCGACGCTGTTGGCGAGGTGCCCGAAGGGCCGCCCGTCGCCGTCCGGATCGTGGATCAGCTGGGCGTCTGCCATCAGCAGCCGCGCCCCCTGCCCCAGCCGCGCGCTGACCCGGTTGTCGAGCTGCGCTCCGGACATCAGGATCGCGGGGTCGGGCAGATATTCCAGCAGCGCGCCTTCGCCCACGTCGAGCGTCACCTCCTGCACGCTGCCGGGCCGCCCGCGCGCATCATGCACGACGCTCGAGGCCTGCGTGGTCAGATGCACCGCCGCCCCGGCGCCGACCTGCACCTTGAGGCCGAGGTCATCGTCGCCGTACAGCCCGCCGGACGAGCTTTGCAGGTAGAGCGTTGCCATGCCCTCTGGATCTGCCGGGTGGCGGAACGGCCGGGTGATGTGGAACGGGTGCGGGGTCAGCTGCTCCATCAGATGGGTGCGCCCGACCACGTCGCGGAAGGACAGCCGCGCCCGGACCGGACGGGTGAGCGATATGAAGGCGCTGGAATTCACGCGGGAATATCTTGGAACAGTAGTTCGCGGGCGATGGTGTCGGCGATCTGGTCGATCCCCTCGACCGTCGCCCCCCGCGCCCGGCATCCGATCACCGGGGCATCGCCACGGATCTGCCGCGCCTCGGCGAGGATCGCCGCTGCGTCGACGAAGACATGCGGCGCAAGGTCCAGCTTGTTGATCACCAGCAGGTCCGACTGTACGATGCCGGGGCCGCGTTTGCGCGGAATGTCGTCGCCCTGCGCCACGTCGATGACGAACATCCACCAGTCCACCAGATCGAGCGAGAAGGTCGACGCAAGGTTGTCGCCGCCGCTTTCGATGATGATCAGGTCGAGCCCGGGAAAGGCCGCCTCCAGATCGTCCGCCGCCGCGATGTTCAGCGTCGGGTCTTCGCGGATGACGGTGTGCGGGCAGGCCCCTGCCTCGACCGCGAGCACCCTGTCCGGGTCGATCAGCCCGCCCGCCTGAAGGCGGCGGGCGTCTTCCTTGGTGACGAGGTCGTTGGTGACCACGGCAATCTCGATGCCGCGCGCCTTGAAGACGGGGATCAGCGCCTCGATCAGCGCGGTCTTGCCCGAGCCGACGGGGCCGCCGATGCCGATGCGCGCGGCGCCGGGGCCTTTGCGTGTGATAGGGGGGGAGACGTTCATCGCAGCATGTACCTTTGCGCAAGGGGAAGTTCGGTGGCGGGCTCGCAGGTGGCCAGCTCGCCGTCGACGAAGACCTCGAAGGTCGCGGGATCGACGCGGATGTCGGGGCAGGCATCGTTCAGAAGCATGTCCGACTTGCGCAGCTGCCGCGTGCCGACCGCGGGCAGCAGCGGCTTGGTCAGGCCAAGCGCCCCGTCGAGCCCGTCCTCGATAGCGAGCGGGTTGACGAAACAGGCGCCGAGTGCCGGAGCCGCCTTGCCGAAAGCGCCCCATTGCGGGCGCATGATCAGCGGCTCGCAGGTCATCAGCGACGCCGCGCTGTCGCCCATCGCCCCCCAGGCGATGAAGCCGCCCTTCACCACCAGTTCCGGCTTGATGCCGAAATAGCCCGGCCGCCACAGCACGATGTCGGCCATCTTGCCCGGCTCGATCGAGCCGATGTGCTTCTCGATACCGAAGCAGCGGGCGGCGTTGATCGTGTACTTGGCGATGAAGCGCTTGATGCGCAGGTTGTCGCCGTTGGCAGAGGTCTCGTCCGGCAGCCGCCCGCGCTGAACCCGCATCTTCGACGCAAGCTGCCATGTGCGCGGGATCACCTCGTGGATGCGTCCCATGCCCTGGCTGTCCGAGCCCAGCATCGAGATCGCGCCGATATCGTGCAGCACGTCCTCGGCGGCGATGGTCTGGGCGCGAATGCGGCTTTCGGCAAAGGCCACATCTTCGGGGATCGACGGCGACAGGTGGTGGCACACCATGGTCATATCGAGGTGTTCGTCGAAGGTGTTGACGGTGAAGGGGTTCGTCGGGTTGGTCGAGGACGGCAGGCAGTTCTGCACCCCGGCCACGCGGATGATGTCGGGGGCATGCCCGCCGCCCGCGCCCTCGGTGTGGTACATGTGGATGGCGCGCCCGCCGATGGCCGCGAGCGTATCCTCGACAAAGCCGCTTTCGTTGAGCGTGTCGGTGTGCAGCTGCACCATGAAATCCAGCTCGTCGGCGACGGTGAGGCAGGCGTCGATGGCGGCAGGCATGGCGCCCCAGTCCTCGTGGATCTTGAGGCCGAGGCAGCCGGTGCGGATCTGCTCGTGCATCGCCTCGGGCCGGTGGGCGTTGCCGCGCCCGAGAAAGCCGAAGTTCATCGGCCAGTGCTCGGCGGCCTGAAGCATCTTGCCGGTGTTGAACGGCCCGCCCGAGTCGATGCCCACGGTGATCGGTCCCAGCGAGCCGCCAAGCATCGTGGTGATGCCCGACGACAGCGCATGGTCGACCAGCTGCGCGCTGTCGAAATGCACATGCACGTCGATGGCGCCCGCCGTGGCGATCATGCCTTCAGCGTCGCGCACGGTGGTGCCCGCGCCGACGATGAGCCGCGGATCGACCCCGTCCATCACGTCGGGATTGCCCGCCTTGCCGATGGCAACAATCTTGCCGTCCCTGATGCCGATATCGCCCTTCACGATGCCGGCCACCGCGTCGATCACCACGACATTGCAGATCAGCATGTCGAGCGCGCCCTGCGCCGAGGTCACGCCGACCGCCAGCCCCAGCCCGTCGCGCAGCGTCTTGCCGCCGCCGTGCAGGCATTCGTCGCCATAGCTGGTGTAATCATGCTCGATCTCGGCCCAGAGCTCGGTGTCGCCGAGCCGGATCAGGTCTCCGGTGGTCGGCCCGAACATGGCCGCGTATTCCGCACGTGTCATCTTGACCATGATCAGGCTCCCTTGAAGCCGGCGGCGCGGGCGCGGTCCAGCGCCGTCTCGCGATCCGCACCGTTGGTGAGATTGTTGAGGCCCGACAGGACCTTGCCGCCGCCGAAGGTACAAAGAGTGACCTCCTTCTCCTGCCCCGGCTCGAAGCGAACGGCGGTGCCCGCCGGAATGTCGAGCCGGAAGCCGAAGGCCGCCTTGCGGTCGAAGTCGAGCGCCTTGTTGGTCTCGAAGAAGTGGTAATGGCTGCCGACCTGCACGGGCCGGTCTCCGGTGTTCTTGACCACGAGGCTGGTGCGCTCGCGCCCGGCGTTGAGCTCGATCTCGCCCTCGGCGGCGCGGATCTCGCCGGGGATGCCGACGCGGCCCTCGGGGGCCTTCATGCCGGGGCGGATCGGGTCGTGCACCGTCACCAGCTTGGTGCCGTCCGGGAAGACCGCCTCGACCTGGATCATCGGCAGGAGTTCGGCGACGCCTTCCATCACGTCATCCGACGACAGGATGGTCGAGCCGAAGGAGATGAGATCGGCCACGGAGCGCCCGTCGCGCGCGCCTTCGAGGATCTCGTCGCAGATGAGCGCCACGGCCTCCGGCGCGTTCAGCGTCCGGCCACGGGCGCGGCGCTTGCGGGCAAGTTCCGCCGCGGTGAAGATGGTGAGCCGTTCCAGCTCGGTCGGGGTGAGCAACATGGTGGGAACTCCGGTCTTTCAGGTGGCGAACAGGCTGATCTGCCCGGCCATGCGGCGCTGCGCCGCGATCTCTATAAGGGGGGCGAAGGCGCCGGGCTGCGCGGGAGCGGTGCCGGCGAGCCCCTCGGCCATCGCGGCAGCAATGCCCGCGAGCACACTCTGCGCATCCAGCGCGCCCAGCCTGCCAAGCCGCACCGCCGCCGAGGTCATGCCGGTGACGACGGTGTTCAACGCCCCGGCTTCGGCCTGAGCGAGGCTCAGCCTGAGGCCCGCGCCGATCATCCCCTGCACCACCGGCTCGTAGCCGGTTGCATGGGGCAGCGCCGCCGCGCGCAGGTGGTTGCGGTAAGCCTCGGCGCCCGGCGTGCCGACGCGCGCATGCACCGTCAGAAGCGACCGTCCGATGCGGCGCGATGCGGTCGCAAGGCGTTCGACGGTGTTCTGAAGATGGCAGGTGGTGTCGATGTCCAGCAGCGCCTCCGGCCCCTCGGCATGAAAGGCGCGGCGCAGGAAGGGACGGTCGAATTCCAGCCAGCGCGGGATCACCTGCGCCTCAAGCAGCCGCGCCATGTCGTCGGCACCTTGCACGCGTCCTTCGTTCACCAGCGTCTCCAGCCCCGAGGAAAAGGCGAAGGCCCCCGAGGGAAAGGCGCTGTCCGAACATTGCAGCAGCCGAAGCAGGGAAAGCGCGTCGCTCATGCGGGCTGACTCTCGCGGTCGGGCAGGACCATGACTTCACCAGCGGCGATCATCGGGGCGAGCCGGTCGTGGTAGAGCCGATCCTCTTGTTCGAGGGCAACGAGAAGCTCCTCGCCCTCGAAGCGGACGCGCCAGTGCAGGTTGCCGCAGAAATAGCCCAGCTTCAGCGCCACCGCGCCGTTGCGGGCGGCAAGGCGCAGCCAGCGCTCGGTCTCGACCCGCACCACCAGCGCGCTGTCCTCGTCAATCGCCAGCACGGCGCCGTCGTAGAGCTGCACCTCGCGCGGAAGGGCGAGGGCGATCTCCCGCCCGCCCTCGCTGATGGCGCGCAGACGGCGGCGCGCCAGATCGGCGCGCGGCAGGCGAAGCACATCGACCGCGTGGCGATGGTCCAGCCGGTGCAACGCATCGTGGTAGTCGGCCGCCGGGCCGAGGATGTCGGTGATCATCTGCATCAGATTGCCATGTGTTTGTGGACCATTGCGTCGGTCAGGGTGTCGATTGGGCCGGATTCGACGGCGGTGCCGTGTTCGATCATCGCAAAGGCCTTCGCGGCGCGGCGCACGAAGGCGACGTTCTGCTCGACCAGAAGGATGGTCAGGCCAAGCTCGGTGTTGAGCCGGATGATGATGTCCTCGATCTGGGCGACGATGTTGGGCTGGATGCCCTCTGTCGGCTCGTCCATCAGCAGGACCTTCGGCTTGCAGGCCAGCGCCCGGGCGATGGCAAGCTGCTGCTGCTGCCCGCCGGACAGCACGCCGCCGGGACGGTCGAGATTGTCCATCAGATAGGGGAACAGCTCGGGCACGATGTCCGGAATGCGCCGGGCGCCGGTGGCGGCGAAGCCTCCCATCAGGATGTTCTCGCGGATGGTAAAATCGGGGATGATCATCCGCCCCTGCGGCACATAGGCGATGCCGGCGCGGGCGCGTTCATGGGTGGGGAAGGCCTCGATGGGCGTGCCGCCGAGGGCAATCACCCCCTCCGACCGGTCCGTGAGCCCGAGAATGGTGCGCAGGAGCGTCGTCTTGCCGACCCCGTTGCGCCCGAGGATACCGAGGACCGCGCCCCTAGGCGCGCTGATCGTCATGGCATGCAGCGCCTGGCTGCGACCATAAAAGCTGTCGACATTTGCAAGCGAGAGCATCAGTGCAGTCCTCCGGTGCCGAGATAGGCTTCGCGCACGGCGGGGTCCGCCTCGATTTTTGCCATCGGGCCTTCAGCCAGCAGCTTGCCCATGTGCATCACCGTCACCCGTTCGGCGATCTTGCGCACGAAGGCCATGTCGTGCTCGACCACCAGCAGCGTGTGGCTGCCCTTGAGACTCAGGATGATGTCGGCGGTCTTGAGCGTTTCGGCCTGGGTCATGCCCGCCGTCGGCTCGTCGAGCAGGATCACCCGTGCCTGCTGGGTGATCAGCATGCCCAGTTCGAGCCATTGCATCTGCCCGTGGCTGAGATCGCCCGCCACCGTGTCGAGCACCGGCTCGAGCCCGGTGAGCGCGATGACCTCCTCGATGCGCGCCCGGTCGGCGGCGGCCATGCCGAGCCGCAGGTTGCGGAAGACGCCCGGCACCTGGCTCACGGCAACGCGCAGGTTGTCATGCACCGTCAGGTCGCGGAACACCGAGGGGATCTGGAACTTGCGCCCCACCCCGGCACGCGCGATCTGATGTTCCGGCCGGTTGGTGATGTCGCGCCCGAAAAGCCGCACCTCGCCCCCGGTCGAGCCGGTCTTGCCGCTGATCAGGTCCATCAGCGTCGTCTTGCCCGCGCCGTTGGGGCCGAGAACGACGCGCAGCTCGCCCTCGTCTATCACGGTGGTCAGGCCGTCCACCGCCTTGAAGCCGCCGAAATCCACTTCCAGCGCGTCGATCGTGAGTGCCGCGACCATGGCTGCGCCCTCCCCTTATTCCGCCGGGGCGCCGGTGCGCGCCCGCTGTTTGCCGCCGACGCGCGCATCGGCGATGCGCCCCGCAAGATCTTGCGCCAGCCCGGCAAGGCCGCGCGGCATGTAAAGGACGACCAGCACGAAGATGACGCCGATGATCAGCTTCCAGGCTTCCTGGAACATCTCGGTTTCCGAAGCGGTCGCCTCGATGGTGTTGATGAGGATGGCGCCTATGGCGGCCCCAATCAGCGACGAGCGCCCGCCGACGGCGGCCCAGACCACCATCGAGATCGAGAAGGTGATATCGAGGAACGACGGCGAGGCGAATTCCGCCGCGATGACGTAGAGCATCCCCGCAAAGCCCGCGATCCCTGCCGAGACGGTGAAGAAAAACACCTGGTAGGCGGCAACATCATAGCCGAGGTAGCGCGCCCGGTTGGGATCGTCGCGCGTCGATTGCAGGATCAGCCCGGCGCGGGTCGAGACCAGCCAGCGCGTCAGCAGAAGCACCGCGCAGGTGGACACGGCGACGATGTAGTAGGTCGAGACCATGTAGGGGTCGAACTCGATGCCCGCGACGGTCAGCCAGCCAAGGTCGGTCAGCCCGTTGAACCCGTTCGTCACCGGTTGCGCATCGATGATCAGCAGCCGCACCAGCAGCACCAGCGCCAGCGTGATGATCGCGACATAGACACCCGACACCCGCAGCCTGAAGATCGCCGACGACAGGATCAGCGCCACGATCACCGGCACCGCGATGGCCATGACCATGCCGAACCACTGCGCCTGGAACGGCAGCCAGAGCCACGAGCCCTTGACGATGCAGCACAGTTCCGTCGGCGCGCCCGGCTCGGCGTTCCAGAGCATGAAGTCGGGCA
Organism: Salipiger thiooxidans; assembly: GCF_900102075.1. Lineage (GTDB taxonomy): Bacteria > Pseudomonadota > Alphaproteobacteria > Rhodobacterales > Rhodobacteraceae > Salipiger > Salipiger thiooxidans. The sequence goes on from NZ_FNAV01000035.1 coordinate 14,425, forward strand.
CCGGCCTGTCGCTGCCCTGCTGCATCGAGGTGTAGCTTTGCAGCTTCAGCGACATGGCGACCATGTAGGCCCCGAGGCCGAAGAACAGCCCCTGCCCGAGGTTGAGGATGCCCGCGTAGCCCCAGCTGAGCGCGATGGCGATGCCGAGCATCCCGTAGACCAGGTATTTGGCGATGCGGTTGAGCCAGAAGACGTCGTCCATCATCAGCGGAAGGCCAAGCACGATGACGATGAAGAGCGCGTAGATGCCCCAGTCGCCCAGCCTGAACAGCGTGTTGCGTGTCATGGGTTACCTCGAGCGGAAGGAGAACAGGCCCCGCGGGCGCCACAGGATGATGGCGATCACCACGCCGAAGACGACGGCGCGGGCGAGGATGTCATTGAAGAGAATGGCGAAGACGCCGTTGATCTGCCCCAGCAGCCCCGAGGCGAGCACCGTGCCCAGCAGCGAGCCGACACCGCCCACGACCACCACGAGGAACCCGTCCACCACGGTCGAGGCGCCCATGTCGGGCATCACGGTCTTGAACCCCGCGAGCAGCACGCCGGCAACGCCCGCCAGCCCCGAGCCGTAGGCGAAGGTGAAGGCCGAGACGCGCCGAACGTCGATCCCGCAGGCCGCCGCGATCTGCGGGTTGCGCATGATGGCGCGTACCTGCGTGCCCATCGACGTGCGATACATCAGAAACCAGGTGAGCAGCGTCAGCAACAGCGTCACCACGATGATGAAGCTGCGATAGGGCTGGATCGGCACGCCGCCGATCTCGAACGGCTGCGTCAGGAAGGACGGCACGTCCATGCTTTGCAGCCCTGGCCCCAGACCCTCGACATGGATGCCGAAGAAGCTCAGGCCGAACTCCAGCCGGATCAGCTGTTGCAGGACGATGGCGACGCCCCAGGTCGCCAGCAGGGTGTCGATGATGCGCCCGTAAAGCCGCCGGATCACCAGCCTTTCTAGCGCCATGCCGACAAGGGCGGACACCGCGAAGGCCAGCGGCAGCGCAAGGAAGAAGTTGAGGTTCAGGTAGATCCCGGACAGCACCGCCGTATAGGCGCCGATCATCACCAGTTCGCCATGGGCCATGTTGATGACCCCCATGGCGCCATAGGTGATGGACAGGCCAAGCGCGATCAGGAGCAGGATCGACGACAGCGACAGTCCGATGAACAGGGTTTCCGTCATGGGCGCGGGTCCTTTGCGGAGAAGGGCGAGGGCCGGAGCCCTCGCCGGAAGGGCTCAGAGCTTGGCGCTGTCGAGCCCGTCGGTGGTGCAGAACAGGTTCTCGGGCGTCTCGCCGTAGGCCACGTAAGGCAGCGGCTCGACCGGCTCGTCATAGGCCTCGATGATGGTGCCCTGCCCGTCCTCGCCCCATTGCGCGATGCGCGGGGTCAGGTAGGTGTGCAGGTTCTCGGGATCGACCATGACCTTGCCGTTGGGCGCATCGAAGGTCTGGCCGCCGATGGTCTCGCGGATGGCATCCGGCGAAGCCTCGCCCGCCGCCTCGACCGCCTGCTTCCACAGGTAGACCTGGAAATAAGAGCTTTCCATCGCGTGGTGCGTCACGGCGTTCGGGTTGCCGGTGTAGGCGCGGTACCGCTCGATGAACGACCTGTTCTCCTCGCTGTCGATGGCCTGGAAATAAGGGAACGAGGTGTAGGACCCGGCGGCGTATTCCGCCCCCATCGCCGCGATTTCGATTTCCGAGGTGACGGTGGCGCAGATCGGGATGTCCTCCTGGCTGATGCCCTGGTTTCGGAATTCGCGGTAGAAGGCGATGACGCTGTCCCCGACCACGTTGGACAGCACCGCATCGCAGCCCGACGCCTTGATCTTCGAGACCATCGCGCCCCATTCGGAGTGGCCCAGCTCGAGATATTCGTCCGCCACCCATTCGCCGCCGTTCTGCTCGATCAGGATCTTCGAGACCTTCGCCATCTCGCGCGGGTAGATGTAGTTCGAGCCGACGATGAAGATCTTCTTCTTGCCCAGCGTGTTGATCATCCATGGAATGAAGTTCGACAGCTGCTGGTTGGGCACCGCGCCGGTGTAGACCACGTTCTTCGAGCATTCGAAGCCTTCGTAATAGGTCGGATAGAACAGCATGTTGTTGCGGCGCTCGAAGACCGGCAGCACCGCCTTGCGCGACGCCGAGGTGTAGCAGGCAAAGACCGATGGGACCCGGTCGCGCAGCACCAGCTTCGATGCCTTCTCGTTGAAGGTCTTGGGATCGGACGCGCCGTCCTCGACCACCGGCTTGATGGTCATGCCGTTCACGCCGCCCGCGGCGTTGATTTCCTCGATGGCCATGAGCGTGGCATCGGCCAGCGATTTCTCGACGATCGAGAGGCCCCCGGTCTGCGAGAACAGGACGCCGACCTCGATCTCGCCGGCGGCACCGGCGCGGCCGGGTATCAGCGAGGGGGCGGCGAGCGCGGCGCCGAAGGCGGCGCCGGTCTTCAGAAAGGATCGACGGTTGGTCGTCATGTTGGGTCTCCCTGTGCGCACCTGTCCCGTCCGCGCAGGCGCAAGACGCGCCCGCACGCAGATGGACCGTGCAATTTATCGTTTGTGACCGATGGGTTGAGGAACTCGCGGACCTTAGGGCCCGGAGAGATGAGGCGGTTTGAGTCCTGCGACACACCGCAGGGGCGCTTCGGCCACAAAGTGGCGCGGAACCGGCCGGCGCGTCATTGGGCCGACCGAAAACGAAAAATGCCCACACCTACCTGCAAAGGTAATGTTGCGAGCTTCGTTGCTTCAACGGATGGGCGTCATTGGCCAACCGTTGATTCGTTATACTGCGCCCTTTCCACCCGACAACAGGTCATTTGCCTTGATGATTGCTTCTGCCATGTCTTCTATCGAACATCGCTTGGACATTGCCTGTTTTCTAATCGTATCGAAGGCGTCTTCCTCGGAAATCCCCTGCACCTTCATCAGAATCGACTTGGCGCTGGCGATCTGCTTCTGACCGGAGAGCTTCTTTTCGAGCTTGGCGGCCCGGTCGCGCAGCGCATCCTGCCGCTGCTGGTTGGCGCGGGCGACGACCATGTTGGTCATGATCCCGAAGCTGCGCACCGGCTTCGAGGTCACCGCCACTGCGCCGATGTCGACGACGATCTCCAGCATGGCCGGGTTTTCGTAATCAACCACGCAGATAAGCGCGGGAGCGGGCCTGTCGACCTTGCGCATCATCGAACGGACCTGCTCATGACTGTCGAAGAACAGCCCGGCAAAGACCACGTCGACCTTGGGCGGAAGCCCCTTTTCCGGCGGCCAGACGAGTTCGGTCCGGCAGCCGATGCGCGCGAGCTGTTCGAGGATGGTCTGGCACTCGGGATCGGGCGGATGCACCACCGCCACCGTAAGGCTGCGCAGATCCTTCAGACGGAACCGCGCCATCAGTCCCCGCCCGCGCCGGCACGGGCGAGACTCGCGGCATCATCGTGTTCCACGAGATAGGGCTCTGGTGCCTCGGGCGCGCTCGCCTCGCGCACGATCTCGAACGCGCCACCCGGCCTCACAACGCCGATGCGCGGCCAGAGATAGGTGTGGTGGGTCACCGGGTCGATGCGGACGGTGCCCTGCGGGGCCTCGAATGTGAACGTCGGCAGGGCCTCGAGGATCTCTGCCCGAGAGGTCGTGCCGGCGCGGCGCACCGCTTCGGCGTACATGCGGACCTGGAAATAGGCTGCCTCGACCTCGGAAGAGATCGGCGCATCCGCACCGAACATGCTGCGATAGGCGGTAACGAAGCGCTGGTTGGCCGGACTGCGGATCACGCTGAAATAGGGGGCTGACGTGATGTTGCCGATGCACGCCTCCATCCCGGCCGCCTGGCATTCAGGCTCGCCGAAGGTCAACGATGCAATTGGTTGCACGCTCCGGTCGAAGCCCGCGTCATGATAGGCTCGGTAGAAGGAGACCGCCCCCTCTCCCACGACTGTCGAGAATATCACGACCCGTCCCGCCCGGCGGATCTTGTGTATGGCCTCGTCGACCTCGGATTTCGAGGGTCGCAGGGGAATGTAGATCTCGTCGATGACCTTGCCGCCGCGATTGGCGATCAGATCGCGCATGATCCTGTTGGATTCATAGGGAAAGACGTAGTTGGAGCCGACAAAGAAGAAGCGCGGCTCGTAGGTCTCGCACAGGAAATCCGCCAGCATGCGGGCCGTCTGTTTCGGGGTCGCTCCGGAATAGACGCAGCCTTCGAGGAATTCGAACCCTTCGTAGACCGTGGGATAGAACAGCAGGGCGCGGCGGCGGTCGATCACCGGCAGCACCGCCTTGCGCGTCGACGACATGTAGCACCCGAAGAGCGCATCTGCCCCCTGCGCCAGCAACCGTTCGGCTTCCTCCCGGAATTTGGCAGGTGTCGACGCCGGATCGCAATCGAGGGTCCGCAACGGCTGCCCGAGGACGCCGCCTTCGGCGTTGATCTCGGAAACCGCCAGAAACGCACCCTGGCGTTGTGCACGTTCGATTACGGCAGTTTCGCCGGTCTGCGAGTAAAGCAAGCCGACTGTGACCGGCCCTTCGTTTGAAGCCATCGTCTGTCTTTCTCGTATGATCTTGCCGCTCGGATCGTTCACGGCAATGTCGGTCACGGATGTCAGACTAACGTCTTGGCGACAGCTGAACAAGAGGTCGCGGCCAACTCACGCCACGCGCAAGGTATCGGGCTCACGACCTTGTAACGCGCTCTGTGGGTGGGCCATTCGATGAAATCCGACGGCGGTGAAAGTCGGCTTCGTCCGGATGGCGTTGAAAAACTCGACCCGAATTTCCGGCCGGCGAGTTAGGCAGAGCGTCCCTGCTGATGTCTCAGGCCAGTGACGGCCTCAGCTTGGCGAGTCTGCGGAGGTTGTGGACGGTTGCCGCTATATGGAACTCGTCCTTGGCGCCGTTCGGTCCTCGGAGGCGAAGGCGGTCGAGACCGAGTATACGCTTGAGGTGGGCGAAGAGCATCTCGACTTTCTTCCTGGCATAGCCCGACGCAACATATGCGTCGGTCGTGGCGACCTCCCGCGCCTTTTGACGCGCGTGACCTGCTGCGCTCAAGCGGCAGATAGCCTTCATCGCAGAGCCATTTCACCATCGCGTAACTAGCATGAAGCCTCTTTTGCAGTTCCGGCTTGGTCAACCCATCATCGGGGGGTATCGCGAGCTTTGCCCTCACCTCCTCGACGTCGACAAGAAGGCCGCCGAAGTTGCGTTGGCGCGGGAGGCATCCAACGAATTTCAGATGATTGCTAAGGATGAGAGTCACGATCTCGCCCGTGCTGCAAACCACCTTGCGAGCCGCAGTTTGAAGATCGGACTGCCCGGCCTCAGGAACCGCAACAGTTTCCGCGTGTCTCAGTATCTTTTTCCGGAACTCACGGATCGCCAGGACTGAGTAGCGGGGTTTTGCCTTCGCAGTCTCGCTGACAGGCGCAACAAACCCCCATTTGCGCATGACGTCGAACTGGCTTCTGGAAATCCCAAGTTCCCGCTGAGCTCTCCCCTGGCAAACCGACATTGATGTGTTTATAAGGAGCGGCCTAACCAGCTCGGCGTCGAACAGATACTCACCGTCGTTTCGGCTTGCTCCGGACGGACTCTGCAAAAAGCCTTCTGCTTCAAGGATACTGCGCAGTCTCTTGGGATGAAGACCGGCTTCTTTCGCGGCGGATGCCACTGAATGCACACGGCGTCGAACACAAGGTTTGCCAAGCACCACAGTGCCGGTAGCAATCGGATATGAAGAGGTGATGTGGTCGTGCACGATGTCCCTTACACGATCATATTGCTGCGCCTTCGCACCTGAATAGAGCCACTGGTAGAACCGCCCGAAATGCGCCTGGGGACCGCCAGTCGATCCACCATGTCTACGCTGGAGATCGCGAAGGCTTTCACGAAAAGCCGCTTCACCCGCTGAGAGGACAGAGAACCCCGCTCCACCCGAGGCCGCCCAACCTCGTTCATCCAAGGCTAGTAAATCGACGTTCGCACCGCTGCGCAGGACTGCTCCCAGCATCTCACTCGTCTTGATGACGACCTGCAGTCCAAACTTGTCGAGCCAATTGTGGGTATGCCGAGCGCGGTGTAGCCGTTCAGGACGACGATGCGGACTTGGAGCTCGGCGACCTGTCGGTCGAAGTCCCGTGCCATGAGCCGCTGGCCCAGCAGTTTCACACAATGCATCTTGGTCTCGACGCGGCTCCGGCGGTGGTATCCGCTCCATCGTCGCCAGAGGGCCCGGCCGAGGTATTTCGCGGCGCGCAGGGCCTCGTCTCGGGCGGCCGCGCCAGCTGTTGATCACCTTCCACGGCTTGGCGTTCCTGCGGGGTGGAATAACGGCGTGAGCGCCGCGTTCAGCGATGGCATCGTGGCACTTGCGGGTGTCGTAGGCACCGTCTGCCGTGACACT
>NZ_FNAV01000036.1 GCF_900102075.1 Salipiger thiooxidans
CCGCACTCTGGCGGATCTTCAGGCCGCGCGCGAGGCGCTGCACATCGCGCCCGAAGCGCATCTGGTCGCCACCGGCTGCGTGCTCGACGACACCGCCGAAGGTCAGCTTGAAACGGTCATCCTTGGCCCCGACGGCATCAGCCGCCACCCGACCGAGCGCCTTCCCATTGCCCTGCCCGGCACCGGCGATCTCTTCGCTGGGCTGGTGATCGCCGGGATCGGGCGGGGCCTGCCCCTGCCCCGCGCCGTCGAGATGGCGCAGCCCCTCACCGCCCGTGCACTCAGCCACGCGAAGGCGCTCGGCGCCGGCGAGGTGGTGCTGAGCGAGCCTGAGTTCCGTCGCGCCCTGCTGTCGCTTGGGTCTGGCTGAGCCGCCCTCATTGCCAGATGGCGGCCTCCTCGCGGCACGGTGCGGCAGCGGAGGTTCGGGCCCGGCTTGCCTCTGCACAAAGTTCGTTTACCCTTGGGAGCAGACCGACAAGGCAAAAGACCCGATGAAGTCCGCGGACCGAACCATCTGAATCCCGCCCTGCGCTGACGCACGGGGCAGTAGCGCGCCGCATACTGCGGTGGCGCAAATTTTGCATGCGCAGCATGCAGGCCAATCATTCAGAGGTTTGAAATGCAAAACTACTTCGCGAGCCCCTTCCGGGGCGTTCCCCTGGACAGACAGGTGACCAATCCGAACATCCTGGTCGGACGCTACAGCTACTACTCGGGCTAATACCATGGCCACAGCTTCGACGACTGTGCCCGCTATCTCCTGCCGGACGAGGGGGTCGATCGCCTGCGGATAGGCAGCTTCTGCTCCATCGGATCGGGTGCCGCCTTCTTCATGGCGGGCAACCAGGGTCACCGGAACGAATGGGTCAGCACCTTTCCCTTCTACTGGATGTCCGAGGTTCCCGCGTTCGAAGGCGCCCGGAACGGGTTCCGTCCGGCCGGAGACACGGTGATCGGACATGACGTCTGGATCGGGTCGGAAGCCATCGTGATGCCGGGTGTCCAGATAGGCGACGGCGCGGTGACTGGCACACGTGCCGTGGTGACGCGCGATGTCGAGCCCTATGCCATCGTCGGAGGAAACCCGGCCGGAACCATCCGGAAGAGATTTGACGAGGCGCGCATCGGCCTGCTGCTGGAGCTGCGCTGGTGGGAGTGGTCCGACGACCAGCTTCATGCCGCGATGCCGATCCTGACCAGCGGCGACATCGAAGCGCTCCACGCGCACTGGACCGCCACCATTCGCGCCCGTTGAGCTAAAGCGCACGGCGGACCTCCGCGCGAGGAATCTCGGAGGTCCGCAGACGGCCCATTGCCGACCTTGGGACTTGTTTACCACGCCGCGGCGCAGCTTCACCGAAGCGGTCGTTCGTGCGTCGCGCAGCATTTTCCGACATCCAGGGTCCGCTGAGCGGACAAAGCTACCGTCCGGCGAGGTGTTTTCAATGACCGTTTTTCTGGCGCCGACAGGCTGAAAGTGAATGTTCCGGCCAATTCACTTGCGACGGAACGGATCAAGAATGCGGCTCCAGAATCCGTTGCCTTTTGCCTTGCGTTTAGCTTCCTCTGCAAGCCGCTCCCAATCCCCGGTGTCACCTGGGAGTCGCTTCGATTTGTCAAGTTCGCGGCCTTGCCCATCGTACAGAGTGGTACGACGAGGAATTTCGTCGCCAAGGAAGTCTTCAAGTGACGGCCACTTTGCACCGATCAAGTCCAAGTCCTTATGGTAGAGTTCAACTTCGCCAGTGGACGCGAGATAAAGCTGTCCCTGTGACATCCACTCGCCATTGATCGCTCCAATACCCAAATGGCCAGCCGGAATGTAGGCGGGGCGCTCGATGACGTTTTGATACCGAAGGCTGACAGCTTGCCCTATTCCGACGCCGGATCTGTCCACTGAGCCGCCAATTGAGCCATACAAAGAGACGCCCAACAGGCGTGCTCCATTCATATGGCCAAGCAGCTCTCGGTATGGTTCGGGAATGTACCTTTCTGCTTCGGCATCGGCATGCTCGAGGCCTTCCTCGTCCAGTCCCGCGTAGCGCCAACATAGATATGAGAATTGTCCTCCATGAGGAGTATGCCCAGTCTGATAGGCGCCGTTTTCAAATTCATTGAATCCAAGGGGATCGTACTCTTCACGCAACAGCCGGTCGATGCGCTCAAGTGCTTCTACCACTGACACTTTTACATAGCTCCTTAGGAGGTCATTCTGACGCTATCATAAAGTCAACGAACGTAAAGCCGACATACTTGGATCCCACAGCACCAGCAACTTTGGGCTCGGAGCAGACATGCGGCGGTGCCGCGAGCCTCACGGCCTCCTCGGCCAGCCGGGTCGTCGCTGACGGCCCATACCGGTCATTGACTTGTTTTGGGCTATTATAGTGCGACTTCAGAAAAGCAGACATTGCCATGAAAGCTCTCCCTGACTTCTCTTCAGGTTCGCCGGAAGTGTACGATCAATATCGAAGAACCAAAGATCCAAACGCTCAGATTCGTCGCGGATACTTAGAAATGACGCGAAACATTTCCTTTCACGAACGAGAGCTCAGTCGGTCATGGAGTGATCAAGAACTTCCTTGCATTTGGGGTGTTGCCGCTCAAACAGCGCACCTCTGAACGGAAGATCAAGACTGAGAGCATCCACAATGCTCTTCGATGCCGTTGTGTATCGGATCTCCCCAGTTAGGCCCACAAGACCATCAACTTCGATAAACTCTTCTGGTGTTATCGCTTCTCCACTACGCATGCTCATTGGCAAAATCGAAAAGCACCGCCAAACGTCCCGCCCTTTTTCGACAAAGGCGGCATTCGTTGCATCAAAATTTTCAATGGACCTCACCACCCAAGTCGTTGTGTCTCGCTTTAGCGGGATCAAGAATATCCTCGCCTCTCCAACGCGCAACCACTCAGAAATGACGTAGTTGCCGCGGGGGTTTTTCGCGAGTTCTTGGCTATTCTTAGGCAAGTTCTTATGATCAACCGAGAGAACCAAACTGTTCAGGTGCAAATCTTGGTTGCCCGTATTGATTATCTCTATCCTCGCCTGCTCGCGTCGATGCGACACGGCATCAAACGAGAGCATCAGAAGCTCTGCAGTGGACCGTGGAAACGCGACCGAAACCGCTTGAGGGTACAGCGCGACAGCTGCAGTGACGAGCGACAACAGGGCAGCGGCGGCACTTAGCAGCACGACCGTTCGGCCGCCAACTCGCCTCCACTTCTGCTGATATGTTCCACAGTGAGGACAAATGGTGGCACCTGTTTCGACCCGTAATTTACATGCCACGCAAGACTGATGAAAATCCTCGGAGGTTGTCATTGATCAAATCATCCGGACAAAATAGCTCGAAGCACTCATGCGGCACTTGGGCGATCCTAGTCAATTGCTTTGGCCAAGTGCTCAGTTCCAAGCGGCCCAAAGCTGCCCTCCGCAGGGACGGTTGGCGCTGCGGTGCGGCTTCCTCGAACCGGTCATCCGTGCCATCGTGCAGCATGATCTGGTAGGCCACAGTCAGCAGTGCGGACGGCACTGCCGTGCGCCATCACCTCCTGAAAGGGCGCAAGCTGCGCAGTCCGGACCTTCGTCAGCCGACGCAGAAGTTCGGAGGACGGGACTAGCAGGCTTGGTACGCTGGCGGCAGAATCGCTGTGGCCTGAAGGCGCGACGCCACGTCTTCCTGTCTTGCCGGGCCTCTGTGCTTGGAAGGAGACCTCGCTTGGAATGTCATTATGATCCGTAACCGGCAGCCGATCTATCTGTTCGCGCTCGAAAAGCCGCGGATTGCTCATGCATGAATGATAGGATTGTGACGGGCAATTGTCCTGAAAAGGATACGGTTGCGGGTCCGGTCGGGAATCGGAATAATGCCAGAGTATTCTTCAGTCCCTGCCCGGGCAAATGGAGGTTGACGTGCAGTATCTTCCCGTCGCGGTCCTCGGCGCGATCTCCATCGCCACAACGCTTTCAGCGCAAGAAATCGATATCGGGGCCCTCATGGCCGACATCGAAACGCGCAGCGGCCAGTACGAGCAGCTGATTGGCATCCTGCAGGGCACCGATACCAACCGCGCTCTGGCCGCGTTCGATGCGATGGTGGCGACCGGGGATCCGACGATGATCGAGGTTGCGGTCAATACCGGCCTGTCGGCGACGGACAGCCGGCTGCGCGCACGGGCGCTGTGGGAGGCGCTGTCGCGCAAGGACGCGATCACCCTGATAATCGAGACGTCCGAAATCGGCGAAGACGAGAAGGCGGCGCTTGGTAACTGGTACGGCGAGATCCAGACTTGGCCCCTGAACCAGAAGTATCCCGAGACCCAGTGTATCAACCTCTACGGACGTTCCTCGGGGTGCTACCTCGGGCGGAGCCTCAGCGTCTCGGGGCTGCGCGTCGACATCAAGTACGATCCGAACCCGGGGATCGCCGGCCAGTTCGCGCTCGACGAAGCCGGCAAGCTGGTCGGTCGTGTGACCTCCAACGAATCTCGCCACACCTATCCTGCAACGATTGAATTCAGATGAAACGAATTGCGACAATCCTGATCACCGCCTGTCTTGCGTCGATGGCATCGGCGCAGGTGACGCTGGAAGAGGCCGACGCATTGATGGACGCCCGTGACAAGGAGCTGCAGGCGTTCCAAGAGAGGCTGAACGACGCCGACCCGGACCGAGCACTCGCCGTCCTCAAGCTGCTGATCACCAAAGGCGACCCTGAGCAGCGCCGGCTGGCGTTGCGGCACGGACTGCAAAGCACGGACATGGCGATCCGGGCGACGACCCTGCGGGCGATCCTCGATTCCTCGCCGACGCTGGTGATGAAGTTCGAGCCGGTCTCGGAAGAGCCAGACACCTACTACTTTCGCACCATCCAGCAGAACGGCGGCGTTGTAGCCGAGGACAATTCCTCCGAAGTCCTGCGCAAACTCGCGGGCTACAACGAGGACGAGGAGTGCTGGACCTACGTCCACGGCGCATACACGCCGTGCTTCGCCCGGATGCGGGGAGAGGTGGTCAGCCTCAACTTCGGGGACAGCTGGGGCAACTACACGCTTAACAATTCTGGCCAACTTACAGGCCAGCAGGCGATCAACAACAACCTGACGAATGCCAACGTCGATCTTTACGAGTGACAGTCTGAAAGAGGGAGGAGCAGTATGGCGATCCGGCAGCATGCCTTGGCATGTCTTCTTGCGCTGAGCGCGTTTGCGGCAGAGGCGCAGGTCAGCCTCGGCGACCTTGATGCGGCGATGAGCGCCCGCGACGACGAGATGGCGGCATTTCGCGAGAGATTGAACGACCCCGATTCTGATCGCGCCTTGACTGCGATGCGCCTGCTCATCGCAAAGGGGGACGCCGATCAGCGGCAAATGGCGATCGAGCACGGCCTGTCGAGCACCAACACCGACATCCGGCTGGCCGCGGTCGGAGCGATCCTTGGGTCGCGCCCGATCCTCGTCTCGCGCTGGTTTCCCGAGGACGGGGAGATGCCGAACAGCTTCAGGAACCGGGTTTCGGCATTCAACGGAACCACCAATACGGACAAGAGCGCACGCGTGCCGCTCCAGATCGGAAAATACCTCGACGAGGCGAACTGCTGGTTGATCAATGACGCTGTGCCCTCACCACGGAACTGCCTCTTCAGGATCAATTCCGGCGAGATCAGCACCTACGTGGGCGGATCATGGGCACAGCTCGACCTCGACGAGGCGGGTCGGCTCGTGGGTTCTCCGATGATCGGGGGCATCCGCACCGAGATCGTCGTCGACCTCGGCCTGTGATCACTCAATCACGATCCGGTCGATCCTCACTGGCGAGCCGCCGCCCCACGACGAGCTGATGCGGATCGTCACTGTCTTGGCGAAGCGTTCGCCGACGCGGTTGTCGTAGACGCCGTCGGGCGACATGTCGCGGCGCGGCATCGGGTTGGGCCGCCGCACGGCGCCCTCCGAGATGTCTGTCATGACCTCGATGTCCTTGGGGACCGACGCGTCGTCGGAAGGTTCCGAAACGATGCGCACGCGGCTCAGCCGGTCGGTGCCCGTCAGCGCAAGTTCCAATACGATCGGCTCACCGGGAACGAGCGGAGCGACATAGGGCGCGCCGCCGGCGACCATAGCCGACGGATCGGAGGCTCCCTCCACTGGGTGAACGGACCAAGCCAGCACCTCGAACGGATCACCCTCGACCGGGGCCCGGCTCTCCGCGCAGGCGGCGGATAGGACCCCCTCGCCGCAGCTTTGCACCGGCGGCACTTCGCCCATGAACCGCGCGAGCAGGTTCACGATCTCGTCCATACGGGTCGCCCAGACCGCGTCTGCCGCCTCGGCCTCAAGCACCATGGCGATCGGGGTACTGTCCAGAAAAACCGTGGCACCGCTCGTCCCGCCGAAGAGGTCTGGCTTCTCCCTCTCGGCGGGAACAAGTCGGACCTGGCGAAAGTCTATGCTGTGCAGGACCACGCGTCGCCCCTCTGCTGATCTCTGCCGTGCCCTCTCGATGATCGCGATGCGGCCGATCTCCAGCGCGCCGGACAGGCTGCGCGGCAGGTCCGCCCAAACCGGACCGCAGTCGCGCGTTACCCCGCCCTTGACCAGCGCCAGCGAGATATCCGCCTCGCCCGGCGCTTGATAGACGATGTCGGCCGACCCGATCGCTCCGCCGGCCTGCGTGCCGACACGAATGCCCCTCCGGTAGTTGCCGTGCACATGACCCGGCAGGATCAGGAAGCAGTTGCCGCGATGCGAGAACAGAAAACCCGATCCCGCACCGTCCTCGATGCCAACCACCCGCGCCGCAGCGGCGGGCGCCAAGGCTAGCCAGATCAGGAGGAATGCTGTAATCTTTTTCGTATTGCGTCTTTTGAGCATTCGATGAAACCCGTGCACATCAAGATATTTCCGGCCGCGCTGGCTCTTTTCACGACCGTCTCCGGGACGAGCCTTGCACAGGGGATCGCGCTGGAAAAGGGTCCTTTCCAAGAACGTGTCAGCGAATACTCCAAGGTCTCGGGCGACATCGTCATGGGCGTAATGCTGACGGGTGACGAGGCCTCCACGCGGGAGCCTTCGATCGTGACCGGCGTCGCTCCCGACTGGACGGAGAGCAGCGCGGCGAGCCCGGTCTGTGTGCGCATTGTGACCAAGGATGGCCGCTACGAGGCAGAGAACACCTATCTGATCGCCCCAAGTTATGCTGGGACGCGGGCGCCTTTCCCGTACGAGGGCCAGCAAGCGGACCTTCTGGCCGAGCGGTCGGCCGTTGCCCTGGTCAAGGCCGGTCGCTGCGGCGACCGCAGCGACACGTTCATCCCCGTCCACTGGAAGGCAGAGCCGGGTGCACAGCCGAAAACCCTGCACGTTTACGTCAACTCCGCGGGCAACCCCGTCTCGATCGCATGGGGACGCGGGGCGGATGCCATCAGGAACTGCGCGAACGTCACGGAACTGGCCGGCCTGAAGTACACCGCTCGCTGCGATGTGCAGATTGACGAGCTGCCGTCGGAAGCGACGGTTCGCCTGACCCTCTTCGTCGTGCGCAGCAACTCGGAAGAGGTGTTCGATATCAGGATTCTACCGGTCTTCGCGCGTGGCTGAGGCGAAGGCGAAGCGTGGGAGCACTCGCAGCCGTAGCGCCGGCTGGCCGCTGTGGTTCAAGCTCGCGCTTCTGTTGGCGCTCGTCTTGGCTGCAGTGATTGGCAACGTCCTCTACGATCGGTTCGCTCAGCGAACCATCATCGTCGAGGCGGACACAGGCACCCTTCGCATCACGCTCGAGCGCGAACTCAGCGGCAAGTTCTTTCAGAACGCTCTGGTTTGCCGTCAGAGGAAACGCCCGGACCTCACGCTACGTGGCTCCTCCTTCGGCTGCATCAGCAGGACTCACATGCTAACACCCAGCGCAGCAACGAGACAGGACGAGGCGGAAGGCGAAAGCTTCGACCTTGCGCTTCCGGCGGGTACGCGCATCCTGCTCTATTCCGAGCCCGATCGGATCAGCCTCGTGGTGGAGAAGATCCCCGAAGGCTACTCGGGAACCGACGTCGCGCGGCTGGAAGGTGGCGGAATCACCCTGAACGCGGCCGCTGCCAAGTCATTCGGTAGCCTCGTCGTTACCGGCCGCGCCGTCATCGGCGCGAGCCCCAGCGAGTCTGACCGGATCTCCGTCGTCGCAGGCAACTACCAAATCAGGGGCGGGACATGGCCAACGAGCTGGCTCACGCAAGAGCGGCAGATCCTCCGAAGCGGCGAGCTCAGATCCGGCGCCTACTTCTATATTCGTGACCGGGGGGAGTGCGTAGCAGATGACGCGAGCTGCGTTTCAAAGTTCGGCTCCACCCCGTTCGGAGCGCCGGCTGCCGAGACTCGACTGAACATCTCGGTTCCGGACCCGGACTCCCATCTGTTCCGCGTTACGGCGATCTCGGAATCCCGCCCCGTGCTGCTCACCGCGCTCTATTACCTTTCCGAACCGGTCTCGACCCGGCCAACCATTGTCAATGCGCTCCTAGCGGACCCGATACTTGTCTTCTTCGCAACACTGCTCACGGGCGGCGTAGCTGTCCTGCAGTTCTTCGCCCCAAGAAGTGGACGCGGCTGAGTCGACCAACCAAGCTGCTGCGACACTCACTGCAGTCGAGTTTCCTACGCCCCGCTCCGTCGGCTTAGGGCTCGGAGCGGTCATGCGGCGACGCATCGGGTCGTGCGCCTAGCAGGCAGCGGCGGCCGTCGCTCCCGGCACAAAGCTGACCTTCGTACGTCGCGCTGCGAACGACGGCTCTGAGCCCCTTTGTCCGGATGCTGCGCGGTGCACGAATGTCGGCTCCGGCGAACTGCGCTGCGGTCGCAGCACGGTGCTCCGTGTGGCCCCAGACTTGCCTTTCAAGGCGTTTCAATCGTCGTCAGGGACGCTATTGCAACGGCCGAACCGTTTCGTCTGGCCGTCTCGATAGGGTGCACTTCCTTGAAACGAGCGACATCGCCGGAGCGAGGTATGCGGCTCCGCGCAGGATGCTGTATGCTTCGATCTAGCTGCTAAGTTTTTTCTTAAGACGACATCTCACGATCGATCGCCAGGGAGAATGCATTCGCTTCGTCGGCGATCCGGTCCAATTTTTCGAACGCGTGAAGCTCGTCCCGTCGATGATGCCAACGACCGCCATCGACACCTAATCGTCGGGCCAGAAAACCCAGTTCGGTCCATGCCTGATCGACGAACGGCTCGATGTCGGCCTCGGGCGTCAGAGAGCGGATCGTGTCTCCCAATAGCAACGTGTAGCGCATCGCACGATGAATCGACGGAGGATGTTGCCCGAGGTAGCTTACGGCTGACTGCTCTGCCTCCAAATCTAGAGCAAGAAAGGTCACGGGGCCCGCCAGGAGCCGAAGAAAAAGCTCGCTGGTGAGGTGGTCTGGTTCCAGGGCGCTCGATCCCTCGCCCCGTTCCGCGCGAAACCACGAGGTAGCGTTTAAGCACATCTCCAGCGCCGTCGCGTCGGCATCGAACTCCAAAAGCTGCAATAGCTTCGAACCCACCACGGCCTCTGAGGCCATTCCAAAGGCCTCATCGATAAAGTCATGACCGGACGCATCGCGGTAGCGCCGAACATGACGCCGACGGAGATGCGCGATCTCATGGAAAATGACAAACTCTACTGCTCGCCCAAAGGCCTCCAAAAAGTAGGCCGACCTTTTGTCGTTCGCCACGACCCATGTCCCGCCGGGGACGTCCGCATCGGGTCCGGGCTGTTTCCACGCAAAACGGCTCGCCAGAAAGAACGATCCCGCAACAACGCGCGCCAGTGCATCCCAGATTCTTGTCAGCAGTCCGCCATGTATGAACACGGCGCCCACCGCACCAAGATCGAACGCGCGGGCGTTGGCTTTGAGGGAACTCGGCAATAGCCAAATCTCGAACTCCGGCCCGCCCAGCTTGTGCCTAGCGATGAAGGAACGGTTCTGCTCAAGAACCTGGGCGGCTACTGAGAAAGCAGGGCACCCGTGGTCAGTCTGATCGAGAAGGCTCACCGCGCCGCCCGCTGCCAGCGCGTATGGGTGTTCCTTCCAACCCATGCCGGATCGCCTCCTGCTGTTACCTAGTTCGATGACCCGTTCAGCCGAACACGCGGTGCGAAGGAGGTCTCTTCGAAGACCTTCAACTCAGATCGACCAAGTTGGATCAGTTCGCTTAGGCGCCCCGCATCTCCGTCGGCGATTTTGCCGTCGGTCGTCAGAACTGACAGTAGCGACAGGATCTGTGGGTTTTGGACATGTGGCAGAAGGCGTTCGATCCGCCGGGCCAACTCAACCATGGTTCCCTTCGGCAGCTGACCACGGCGCTCGAAGGTTGAAAGCAGGCCGCGTGCCGACGCGATCCTTCGGCTAGGCCAAGGGTGAGAGGTCTCGCTTGCATGCGCTAATGGACTGCGGCGACCTTCTATTGCGGCCAAAGCGATAAATGCCCCTTCCGCAGCCTGTGCCACACGGTAGGGGGGATCAAGGTTACCGTCGGCGCAGATACCAAATCGCGGTCGTCCGGCGACCGTCAGACAGAAGTTCGTTAGTGCCGCACCGTCGGCATCGAGTTCCATTGCCTGAAGCACTTCATGATAAAAGGGATCGTTGGCCGTCAGGCTCAACTCGTCCATGTCGAGCCCTAGGATATCGCGAGCGAAGTCGACATGGCCTATCAGCGTGTGAAAGGCTTCATGCATCCAGACAAACCCGACCGAAAAAAACGTCATCGAACGCGACCAAGCTAGTGCCTGCGGATCTGCGGCTTCCATGATCACCGCCTCGAAACCCTCCGGGTCCTCGGCGGAGGGCGGTGCAGAAAGCAGATAATCGATAGCCTTTGCCCGAGGTTCGGACGCTTCGTCATGCGCCAACAGCAAGGTTGCGTTCGCGAGGCGCAGAGGAACGCCAAGGGTCATTCCAAACAGATAGCCAGATGACCGGCGCGACGCTGCACCGTTCACATCCATGTTCTCGAAAAGCCCGCTTTCCGCCGCGTAGACCTCCCCTCTCCCATTCCGGTCACCCACATAGGAGCGCGTCAGTGTCTCCAGTCCACCAAGGATTTCAACAATCCAACGTTGCGGCGACGATGGGTGGTCGAAAGCGCGCATATCGAAGACTCCACCATAGCGTTTTGCAAATGTCTTAAAGTCCTCAGCTGCCTGATCCTGCATCACGACCCGCCGATCGCCCGGCATGCTGATTCCTTTCCGACCTTCATCGACCACGCAAAGAAGAGCGCCACATAGGGTGACAACAACCCAGCTTCCACGCCGATTTTCGATCCTACGAATACCGCGATCGCGGACAGCAGCGGAACTTGAGACTTCTTCGTGTGGCGTGCAGCTGCTTCTCTCAAAGCTTTGTACTTTGCGTCGTCGGTACAGACTAGAAGGTACATTTCTGATTTGAACGCATGCCACAGGTCTCCCGGCGCCAAGCCAAGGCTATCTCCCATCATCTCAGATGCGAAACGGTCAGCAATAGCGGGCAAATCAGCATCGATTAGGTCGGGCATGCTTTCATTAATGGTCGCTTTCAATGATCTCTCATCAAAATATTCTTCGATGATCATGCGTTGATCTCCAGTGGGGGCGTTAACGTTTGGCCGTGTTGCAAACTACTTTTCCGACCAGCTCACAGCAGGCCGAGATGAGACGGTAGCGGATCATCCCATAGGCAGGTCAATGCTTGTTTTGCGATGATGCCGTCCGGCTCTGCAGCGGTGCGCGCGAAGTATTGATCAACTTCGCGCCTAAGATCCGAGGATTCCGACCCGTCAGCAATGTCGCGGAACATGTCGATTTCCGGGAAAGCTGGTTCCAACGGAGCCAAGAGTTCGAAGCCGGGTGTGAGCACGTCCTCAAAGTAGTTGCCGCTTGGATTTTCTTTGATCCAGCGTGCTTGGTGACCGACGCCATGGATGATCAGACGGAATTGCGGCGACGGATATCGTACGCTGCTCCCGACGAGTTCCTTAGCTAGCCGCTCCTGCCCGGCGACGAAAAGCGCATAGCCGACAAACTCAGCAAACAGGTTTTCCTTCCCAGTCATGTGTCGCCAGCGGCCCAGATGGCATGATCGCGCGAAGGCAAACTCGCTGGAAAGGCTGGCACCGAAGATGTCGGCATCCACTTCGACATCGCGCAAGGGGAAGGCCGTCGGCGTCTCTCCGACGCGGCGTACCATCAACTCATCCAAAACGCACAGACTCGCTTGCGACCGATATCGTCGGAGCAACGGCAAATGACCGCGCACGACATGGGAGCATTCATGGAACAGGACAGGCAAATACGCGGTCACCGTCCGCTGCTGCGTCAAGGGGGCGACCGCTGAGAGCGAGGAGTAGCGATTGCTGCGCCGCGCACGGACGTCCGCATTCCTGGAGCCGCTGCGGGCACCTTTCTGCGCTGCCATCGGGCCACTTCCGCGCATCGCGGTCATTCATGATTGGCGGAGCGGACGTCGGCTCAACGCCCCTTGTCCGTCTCTGGTTGCCGTATCAAGCGGCAGCTTTCCGGCGCTGCTACAGCGCGGCACAATGACCGAGATGGGCGCTTTGCAGACACACCAGATGATAGCAGTGAACTGCACCTAGGCCCACGAGAGCGTCAGCTTGAGGGATAGGCATAGGTCGCGAGACAACACGCATCTGAGGGCGTTGTTGCACAAAGAGGCGAGGGATTCACCTCGCGAATCCAATGTAGTAGCCGGAAGGTATGAGCAGACCTCCGAAGACGACCTACAAGACCACCAACTGGCAAAGCTACAATCAGGCGCTGAGGCAGCGCGGATCACTGACCGTTTGGTTCGATCCCTCGATGCATTGGGAAGCCATTCCGTCGGGGCGTCGCGGCCGTCAGCAGGCCTATAGCGACGCTGCGATCCAGGCCTGCCTCACCCTCAAGACACTCCTCGGGCTGCCGCTCCGCCAAGCGACCGGTTTCGTGGCGAGCCTGCTTGAACTGTCCGGGCTCGGCTGGTCCGTGCCGGACGTCAGCACTCTGTCACGTCGCCTGAAGACCTTGAACGTGACGATCCCGTATCGCGGTTCCAAGGGGCCGCTGCATCTGCTCGTGGACAGCACCGGCATCAAGGTGGAAGGCGAAGGCGAGTGGCACACGCGCAAGCATGGCGGCTCGAAACGAAGGGTCTGGCGCAAGCTCCACCTCGGGATCGATGAGGAAACGCTGAAGATCCGGGCGGTCGAGGTCACCTCCAGCAATGTCGGCGACGCGCCGATGCTGCCGGACCTGCTTGCCCAGCTGCCCCCGGATCAGGAGATCGCCACCGTTACAGCAGACGGTGCCTACGACACGCGCGCCTGCCACGACGCCATCGCTGACCGCGGTGCGGCAGCAATCATTCCGCCCCGCCGCAACGCGAGACCCTGGAAGCCGGACACGGCAGGAGCCCGAGCGCGCAACGAGATACTGCGGACGTCAAAGCATCTTGGCCGGGCGCTGTGGCGGAACTGGAGCGGCTACCACCGACGTAGCAGGGTGGAGACGAAAATGAACTGCGTAAAGCTACTCGGACAGAAGCTGATGTCCCGCGACTTCGACCGCCAGGTTGCCGAAGTTCAGATCCGCGCGGCGGTAATGAACCGCTTCACTGCCCTCGGCATCCCGGTAACCGTGGCACTGGGATAAGTGTGTCCGGAGAAAGGGGAACTGCGGTCATCATCTGATTTGTGCAACAGCGCCCCTTGCGCGCGTGCGAGTGATGCGAGAAGGAACCTCCTATCATGATACGAAGACATTTGACAGACGCCCTGCGGCCACCGCCTGGATAGAGAAACGTGAGAAAGAGCTTGCAAAGCCTGGTGCGTTGGAAGGCCTGAACGTCTCCGACCCTCTGCGGTCCAAAGCGATCGAGCGCTACACCGAAGAGGCCGTAAAGGAAATCGGTCGCACAAAGGCGCAGGTTCTCAGGACCATCGCGACCTGTCGTCTGTCTCAGGGCCATGCCAAACAACACCTTCATCGTCAGGCACGACTGTATGGCGGCGTCGCTGCAGGTCCGCTGCCGGCCACGCCTGCCTGTCGGTGCGGCATCCCAGGTCATGGTGGGATCGAACCAACCTCTCGTGACATTGCTGCGCAATGCAATGCCGGTCAACGGATCGTCAGCGAGCCCCGGCGCTCGAGCGCTTCATTGCAGGCAGGCCAGTTCCTGGTCCTGTAGGCTCGGGGGGCTCATGCATCCCAGCTACCACTCTGGATTCACAAGATGAATCGCTCACGAAATTTGTACAACAGAGCCCCTCTCCACCGAAAACGGCGTCTCGCAGACCACCGCGCTCTCAATCCGGAATGGCCGGATAGCGGCGATCTGGATCGTGAGGAACTCCGAAAAGCTCCAACACCTGCGCTCGCACGGTTAGACGCAGCAATGTGTCGCGCGCGGTGCAGGCTCTGGAGCTGATGACGTCCGATCCACCCATGGTCGGTCGATCAGCCACTCTGGTATACTATCGTGGCGCTATCGAATGTCGTGGAAGGGCTCGAAGCGGCGCTGCGGCGGACAGCGTAACGCGGTTGGCAGAGGCACATGGTGCTCCAGGCCCTGACCGGGCCTTCGACGGGAAGACCGACACCGCGGTACGACTTACCCGACGTTGCCATGCGCACGTGTGGCATCCCGTCGAGGGATGAAAAGCCGCCCCAACTCTCCTCACTGTCAGATTTGTCGCCGCTGCATCTCGCGATGACAGCAGCAACAAACCTTGGACAAACCAGGCTTTCGCAACGCTACGCGCAAAGGCCTGACGTGTCCGGATACACCCATGGCCCGTTCCAGCCTGTGGATGGACAGCGTTTAACCCGTCCGGCGCTCTGCGCCTGCCGTCACCTCGACGGTCACGTGCTCCATCCCGGTCGTCTCGCGCACGCGGCCTTTCACGGCGCGGCGCACATCGTCCGCCACCGCGCCCGGCGCGAGCTCGACCTCCAGCGTGGCCATGGGCCGCTCCTGCGTGATCGACCAGGCGTGGACGTGATGGGCGCGGGCCACGCCGGGCAGCGTGGCTTCCAGGTCGGCCGCGACGGCGCGGGCGTCGAAGCCCGCCGGTGCGCCTTCGAGCAGGATGTGGCCGCTCTCGCGCACCACGGACCACGCCGAGCGCAGGATGATGAGGGCGACCAGCACCGACAGGATCGGGTCGATGGGGGTCCAACCAGTCCAGATGATGACGAGCGAGGCCGCAATCGCCGCAACCGAGCCGAGCAGATCTCCCATGACGTGCAGGGCGGCGGCACGGACGTTGAGGTTGTCGCCCTCCGCGCGGCTGAGCACCCAGAAGGCCAGGATGTTCACCACGAGCCCTCCCACGGCGACCCAGAGCATCAGCCCGCCCAGCACTTCATGCGGATCGCGCAGGCGTTGGATGGCCTCGACGACGATCCACCCCGCGATGGCGAACAGCGTGACCCCGTTCACGAAAGCGGCCAGCACCGAGAAGCGGTCGAAGCCGTAGGTGCGCTTCCAGTCCGCCGGTCGCCGTGCCAGCCGGAAGGCGAACCAGGCCAGCAGAAGCGAGGCGAAATCCGTCAGCATGTGACCCGCATCGGCCAAAAGCGCGAGCGAACCGGAGATGAGCCCGCCGATGACCTCGGCCCCCATGAAGCCGCCCGTCAGGGCCGCGGCGATGAGGATGGCGCGTTCCTTGGACCGGCGCGCCTCGCGGGTGTCATTGGCCGAGAGGGTCGGACCGTGCGAATGCCCCGCATGACCATGCCCGTGTGCATGATCGTGCCCGTGACTGTGACTGTGACTGTGACTGTGACTGTGACTGTGATCGTGTCCCATCACCGCCCCTCCGCCCGAAGGCCCTTGTCAGCCGGGCGCGCGACGTGCTCGCCACCGGGGATAGGGGGCACGCGCCCGCGGCGGATGTCGGTGACGCGGGCGTTTATCCCGTGGTGGATTGTGGGGGCATCGTAGCCCGGCAGGTCGGGGCTACGGAGGCGTCGGTCGGTCATGGCAGTGCTCTTGATTCGTTTCGTCCCCATGGTAGATACGATCTACAGCCACTGTAGCTTCAAGGGGTAATCGCGATGCAGGGCCATTCCATCGGTGCGCTGTCCAAGCGCACGGGCGTGAAGGTGACGACGATCCGCTACTATGAGGGGCGCGGTCTATTGCCAGATCCCGGCCGCACGGGCGGGGGGCAACGCCGCTATGGCGATGCCGAGCTTGACCGGCTGTCCTTTATCGCTCATGCCCGGCAGCTGGGCTTCGACCTCGACGCCATCGCCGAACTGATCGCGTTGCAGGAGGCGCCCCAGGCTGCCCATGGAGACGCGCACCGCATCGCGAAGGATCGGATTATCGAAGTCCGGGATCGGATCGCGCGGTTGCGGCGGCTGGAGGCTGAATTGGTGCGTGTCGTGAATGCCTGCGACGGTCAGTCCGACGGGCAGCCATGCCGGGTGCTGCACGCTCTGGCCGACCATCAGGCGTGCGAAGGCGAGCACTGAGACCTGCGTGGGGTCACAAGGAGGTTTTGAGGTGAACACGTCCCATGTCGAGGTGAACGGCGCGCCGAAGCATTCGCTATGCGGCGATTGTGGGCGACACTCGTTACTTCCTGTCGCTCTTCCTTATCGTGAACGGTTCCGTTCGAGCAGATAGCGGCTTGGTGGCTTGCCGACCATCTTTCGA
Source organism: Salipiger thiooxidans (assembly GCF_900102075.1). Lineage (GTDB taxonomy): Bacteria > Pseudomonadota > Alphaproteobacteria > Rhodobacterales > Rhodobacteraceae > Salipiger > Salipiger thiooxidans. Next base: position 16,687 of record NZ_FNAV01000036.1, read on the forward strand.
AACATGGTCACGAAACTGCTGGCGCTTTCATAGCCGAGATCGATGGCGACCGCCTGAACCGACTGACCCGCGCTCAGCCGCCGCAAGGCAAGCACGATATGCAACTGTCGGCGCCAGCGGCCGAAACTCATGCCCACCTCATCGGCCAACAGGCGGCTCAGGCTGCGCTCGCTGAGCGCGACGCGGGAGGCCCACTCTGCGACGCTCGCATGATCCGCTGGCGCCGCGATCAACAGGTCGGTGAGCTTCTTCAGGCGCGGATCGCCGGGAATGGGGAGGCAGAGGTCCTCGACCGGTGCCACCGCCAGCTCATCGAAGAGAACGGACACGATCCGGCCATCCGGACCGTCGACGTCATAGAGATCTGCCAGAGCGTTTGCCCGCATCAGCAACTCGCGGAAAAAACGCGACACCGTGATCGTGCAGCAGTCCTTCGGAAGGTTCGCGGAGTCGGGAGGATCAATGAAGAGCGAGAGACACTCCACCTCGCCCGAGCCGAAAACGGAATGGGGCAGCCCGCCGGGAATCCACACGGCGCATTGCGGCGGTACGATCCAGACTGCGCCGTCGACCTCGCAATTGACGACGCCCCGCACTGTGAAGAGCAGTTGCGCCTTTTGATGGTGGTGCCGGGGCGATTGCTCCAGGGCGTCAAGGGTGGCGACCGCGTTGGCTGCCACCAGCGCACGCGGGATCTCGTCGACATAGGCGAGCCAGTCGCGACGGACGTCCAGATACATCTCAGACCTCGGCATTCTCAGATCAGGCCGGATTGAAACATATCGTGGCAGGGTTGCGCAATGACGCCACGCGCCGGCCGGCGTATTGCTGTGAGGCAGAGGCGGCTGGCGGATCTTGTGATCGCGCTCCGCCACTGAAGGGGCAGAGCTGACCTGCCCGACACATAGGCACAGGAGTTTCCACGTGATCGACAATGCCCCGGTCAAGCTCGCGCTCGCATGGCTCATCCCTGCAGTTGGCGCCGCACTCTTTGTCACGATCCAGTGCTTTTCCTATCTGAACGTCTATGTCGGCAGCGGCGGAACGATGCAGGCCATGACGTTCGATCCCGCCGCCTTGTGGGGCGTGTCGATTTTCTATGGCGCCTGGGTCGTCCCGCCCTTGCTGGCGCTGGCCGCAAGGCGCGCGACCGATTGGGCGATGCTCGTCCTCGGCGGTCTGCTGTTCGTCATGAGCACGCTCGCTGGCGTCTTCGATGGCTTGCGCGATGGCGGCCATCTTGTGGGTCTGGAACTGCTGGCTGTCACGCTGCCGGGCGCGGTCGCGCTTCTCTTTACATGGCAGCACATTCGCTCGACCTGAAACCTTACATTCTCTCTCGGAGACGACACATGCCCTTGGATATCAGGAATTTTCCGCTTGTCTGGATGAACTATGACGAAGCGCCCGATCACGACCACGACGAGGATTTCGCGGCACTCGAGGCGTGCTTCAGGCGCGGCGCACCGTTTGTGATCCTGAGCGATAATGCTCCGACCGAAGACGAAGACCACGACCACAGCCAGGAAGAAAGGAAGCGCACTGCGCTGTGGATGAAGAAGCACAAGGCCGAATTGCGGACGCTCGTGCGGGCGATGATCGTGATTGAGCCGAGCGCCACCAAGCGTCTGGCCTTCAAGACGTTCGGCGCGGTCTTTTCCAAATTCTGGGGTTTTCCATTGAAGATTGCAGTGACTCGCAAAGAGGCGATGGATGTCGCCGAGACCCTGCTGTCAGAGGGCGCGGGGCCTGCAACATCCTGAAGAACGGCTGAGCGGGCCGTGCGAAGACGGTTTTCGGAAGACTGCAAGCTTCGCTCAAACCCAGGTCGGTCGGGCTACGGCGCAGGTGTCGTGCCGAGCGGTATCCCGCACGGTCCGCTGGTGCAGGGGCAAACCGATACTGGTGTCTGCTCTGTCGGCTTCGCGCTTCGGAAACGGACAGACAGCTTGATCCCGACCCGGATGCGCGTTGATCGAAGAACAACGTGCACTGGTGGGCAATCGTGGCAGAATCTTCCCCTACAACGGACGCTCGATCCGCACGGCATTCCGACGGGACTGCCGTACTCTGGGCATCGAGGATTTGCGTTTTCATAATCTGCACCACGAAGCGACCCGTCGACTGTTCGGGGCAGGTTTCTCCATTGAACAGGTTGCCCTTGTCACCGGGCACAAGGACTGGAAAATGCTGCGCCGCTACGCCCACCTCCGCGCGGAGGGTCTCCATGCGCTTGCGGCAAGTCGGGTCGCCTGACTTTAGCACATCTGAAATGACTTCTGGTGGCTCACATTGCCCCAATCTCGGCACAGATAGTGCCCCCACCGATCATTCCCCCGTCGCGCCATGCCAGGGGAACGGCACCGTATGGCCGCTTTCGTCGAAACGACGCTCGAAATCCTGCGCGACCTCCTCCACCGTGATCGCGGCGAATTGGGTCAGAAGCCGTGCCTCGGCCTCTGCCAGCGTCGCGTCCAGTCGCGCGTCGACCGCCTGTTCGACAAGACATGACGAGGGATCCGCCTGCGGGCCAATATTGAACAGCGGCGGGTGGCCGACCGCCTCGTAGACGTCGCGCAGGCTGATCTCGGCCAGCGGGCAAGCGAGCTGCCAGCCACCGCCGTGACCCTTTTCCGACGACACGATCCCCCGCTCGCGCAGCCCCGCCATCATCCTGCGCACCACCACTGCATTGGTCGAAATCATCTGAGCGATCTGCTCCGAAGTGGCCCGCCCAACGTGCCGGTCCAAGTGGATCAGGACGTGCAGCATCCGGGACATACGAAGATCGCGCGCCATGGGGTTTCCCTTCCTTGTCTTTCCAGGCTCCTTAGCAGCAATCACGTAACAACGATAGTTTCATGTCTTGAAGGGGTGCGACGAATCATGTAACTTACCATGATACATTAAAAGGAAACGCAATGACTTACGATGTTCTCGTCATCGGCGGGAGCTTTTCCGGGCTCGCCGCAGCCATGCAGCTTGCCCGCGCCCGCAGGCGGGTCTGCGTTCTCGACACCGGCGCACCCCGCAACCGCTTTGCCGCCGCCTCGCACGGGTTTCCCGGGCAGGACGGGCACGCTCCGCAGGACATCCGCGCGGCCCTCAGACACGAACTCGCGGCCTACCCCACGCTGTCCTTCCGGGATGGCGCGGCGGCGTCAGCGGCCCGCGAGGGGGACGGGTTTCGGGTGGCAGTGGCGAAGGGGGCAGACATCACCGCGCGGCGGCTGGTCCTGGCCTTCGGCGTCCGCGACAGCCTGCCCGATCTGCCGGGTCTGTCCGAACGCTGGGGGGCCACTGTGCTGCATTGCCCCTATTGCCACGGCTACGAGTTGAACGGCGGTCCGGTAGGCGTTCTGGCGCGCGGCGAGGCGGCGCTGCATCTGGCGATGCTGCTGCCCGACTGGGGGCAGACCACGCTCTTCACGCAAGGGACGCTCGCGCCGACCGGGGAACAACGGCAGAGCCTGACCGCCCGGGGCGTCACGGTCGAGGAAACGCATGTGGCGGCGCTGATCGGCACCGCCCCGGCGCTTGACGGGGTGCGGCTGGAGGACGGCCGTGAAGTCGCGCTGGCGGGGCTGTTCCTAGCTGTTTGATCCCACGGTTTGATGGTGTGATCCTTTCGAAGGAATGGAAGGATGCCCTATGGGACAGGTTCGTCACGGAAGCGCCACGACCACGCACGCCGTCAGAGCAGCAATACAGCGATCGCAAGCTTCGCTCGCGACGCTGAGCCGGGAGTTGGGGATCAACCCAAAGACGGTTGCGAAGTGGCGTAAACGGCAGACGGTCGATGATCTAAAGACCGGCCCAAAGGAGCCACGTTCGACGGTCCTCAAGGAGGCTGAGGAGGCGGCCATCGTCGCGTTTCGGCGCCACACGCTGCTGCCGCTTGATGACTGCCT
>NZ_FNAV01000037.1 GCF_900102075.1 Salipiger thiooxidans
GCGGCTCAAAACCAAGCTGGCGCAGGGTTCGACTGACGAAATGCGCGCTCAGGCAGGCTTCCATCCCGACGATGCATCGCGGCAACTTCTCGAATGTCGCGACGAGGGCCAACCGCTTGATCTGTTTGCGCAACACCAATTGACCATGTCGGTCAAACCCGACGAGATGGAACGTATCTTTGCCGATGTCGATCCCGATGGACATCAGCGGAACGAAGGTCTTCTTCTCCATGCTACTTCTCCAACTTGCAGACATAGGCACAGCCTAACCTGCTGAGTGAAGCAGCCGGTACATCCCATTAGCGGACGTTCGCATGGGGACGATTTGGTGTCCGTTTTCGGCTAATTAAGATCGCGACCACTTTCAGTCCAAAGTGATGGCATACACTTCGAGAGTTTTGGAGATCTGTGAAAACCGCACCGTGGCGTTACGCCAGCTGACGCTTCCAAAGAAGCCGGGGCCGGGCGCTTCGTTACGGCGTTCGTAAATGTGAACACGGTCAGGATCGTGTGGGCCTGACCACTCCGTAGTCGCCGCATAGGTCCGCGAGGACTGCGTGCAGAAGCGCGATGATCTCAGCACGCGGCGCCGCAGTCCTTTCGACGATGCCGATCTGGCGGGTCACCTGCGGAACCCCGAAGGCCAGACGCATGATGTTCAGATCCTCGGGTTCCTGCAGGGCAACATGCGGCACAACCGAGATGCCCAGACCTTGCCGCACGCCCGTGACGATCGATCCGATGGTGTCGATTTCGGCCACGTCATTGGTGACGACGCCGAGACGGGACAACTCTGTATCGATCAGGTTCGCCAGCGGCACGGCGCTTCTGAAACGGATGTAGGGCCGGGTGTTCAACAGTTCGATCGGGTCGCTCGCTTCCATGCCACGAGGCACGATCAGCCATAGCGGTTCACGAAGGAAGGGGCTCCAGCGCAAGGTGTTGGGAATCCCGAGGTGTTCCGCGACGATAGCGGCGTCGAGCCGTCCGCCGGCCACGTCCGCGATCAGGGTTGAGGAAAGGGATACTCGCAAACTTGGTTTCAGGTCCGGATAGCGCCCGCGCATCTGCACCATGGCGCGGGGCAGCAGGTTCAGCGCACTCGAGCGGACCGATCCCAGCATCAGCGTCCCGGCGATCTGGTCGCCGCGCAGACTGGCCTTGGCGTCCTCGGCGCGGCGCAGGATATCCTCGGCCATTTCAATGACCTGGAGGCCATCAGGCGTGATCCGGGGCGGTCGCTTGGTGCGGTCGAAGATGGTCACGCGCAGTTCATCTTCCAGAGCGTGAACCTGCTGGCTGACGGCCGAAGGTGTCAGGCCGACAAGGTCTGCCGCCTGCGCGAAGGTGCCGTGCGATTGAATGGCTAAAAGGGTCTTGAGTTGCCGGGTGTCCATGCTTTGATCCAGTTTTTCTAAATATAATAACCAGAATTACGCGCTTTTGTGAAGTCATTCTTGGCGTTACGGTATCCACCCAAGGAGGACACCCATAGCCGGTTCGGGAGACCGCTGTGGGCCAATTGAAAAACAGAGACACGAAATGGCGCGCCCCGATGCTTCGGGACGCTATGGAGACATGTGCGATGAGCAAGACAATCCTGGTAACGGGACCCGACCTTGATCCGTCCGCCGCCCAGCTGGTGGCGGACCGCGGTTACCAGACGGTGCATACCCCGCCCTATGCCGACAGCGCGGTGATTTCCGACTATCTCCAGCAGACCGGCGCCGAGGGGATCGTATCGCGCATGGGCCGCCTGGACGCCGCCGTCATGGACGCGGCGCCGCAGCTCAAGGTGATTTCGAAGCACGGTGTCGGGGTTGATAATATCGACATCCAAGCCGCTGCCGAACGGGGTATCCCGGTGTTGGTTGCGACCGGTGCCAACGCCGTCTCCGTGGCGGAGCACGCCATCGCGCTGCTGCTGGCGGCGGTCAAGCGTATCCTGCCGCTGGATGCTGGCCTGCGCGCCGGGCGGTGGGAAAAGCCGGGCTTTTCCGGGCACGAGATTGCCGAATCGACCATGGGCCTGATGGGCATGGGCGCAATTGCACAGGCGACGGGCCGCATGGCCAAGGGGCTGGGGCTGCACCTGCTGGGCTATGATCCATATGCGCCCGACAGCGCCTTTGAAGAGCTGGGCGTCACCCGCTGCGAGACGGTCGAGGACCTCTTGGCCGGGTCCGACATCCTGTCGCTGCATTGCCCGCTGACCGAACAGACACGCCGCCTTCTGAACGCCGAAAGCATCGCGCAGATGCCCAAGGGGGCCTACGTGATCAACACCGCCCGTGGCGGGCTGATCGACGAGGCGGCGCTGGTCGCCGCGATCCAGAGTGGGCACCTGGCGGGCGCCGGGCTCGACACCTTCGCGTCCGAGCCGCCCGCTGCCGACCATCCGTTCTTTGCCGTGCCGGAAATCGTGCTGACCCCGCACATCGGGGGCGTCACCCGCCAGGCGGGCGCCCGTGTCGGCGTCGATGCCGTACGCGGGATCTTCCAGATCCTCGACGGGCAGCCCGTCGCTCCCGAACGCATCATCAATCGCAAATTGCTGGCCGCCGCGCAGGCGGAGCCGGCCAAGATGGAGAAATAACCATGACAACGGGCTTCCGTATCCTCAAACGCGACCGTGTCGCCGCCCCTGAGCTTGTCGCAGAGTTCGCCAAGCTGCCCGTCGCCAACGTGTCCGACAGCATGTCGCGCATGACCGCCGCCGGGTCGCGTCTCCGTCCGATGCACACCTCCGGCGGCATGGCGGGCGTTGCTCTGACGGTCAAGGCGCGCCCCGGCGACAACCTGATGCTGCACGCCGCCATCGACCGCGCCGTGCCCGGCGACGTGATCGTCGTCGATGCGGGCGGCGCGCTGGACAACGCGCTGATGGGCGAGCTGATGCTGGCCTATGCGATCAAGAAGGGTGTCGTCGGCTTTGTCATCGACGGCGCGATCCGCGATCTGGACAATTTCCGCGAAACCAACCTGCCCACCTGGGCGGCGGGCGTCACCCATCGCGGCCCCTACAAGGACGGCCCCGGAGAGGTGAACGTGCCCATCGCCATCGACGGCATGGTGATCAACCCCGGCGACATCGTCATCGGCGACAGCGACGGTGTGCTGTGCGTGCCGATCGACGGGGCCGAGACGATCCTGAAAGCCACTCAGGACAAGTCTGCGAAAGAAATCAAACAAATGGCAGACATCGAAGCCGGCACAAACGACCGGACTTGGGTCGACCGCGCGCTCAAGGAACGCGGCTGCGCCCTGCTCGACGACTGAAACAACCGCATGAAACGGAGGAGTAACATGCTCAACATCTTCAAGAAAACCGCCATCGCGGGTGCGATGATCCTGTCCGCAGGGGCGGCGCTGGCCGAATATCCCGAAAAGCCCATCGAGGTGATCGTCGGGTACTCGGCCGGTGGTGGCACCGATGTCATGGCGCGCACTGCGGCGCCCTTCATCGAGAAATACCTTGGCGACGGCGCAAGCCTTGTGGTCAAGAACATGCCCGGCGCCTCGGGCCAGATCGGCGTGACCGAAGCGGCGAATGCCGAACCGGATGGCTACACGCTGGGCACCTTCAACTTGCCGGGCATGATGGCGCGTACCATCGACCGCGAGGCAGGCTACGACCGCGACAGCTTTACCTATCTCGCCAACGTGGTGAACGATCCCAACGTCATCGTGACCTCCAAGGCGAGCGGTCTCGACACGCTGGACAAGCTTCTGGAAGAGGCCAAGGCCAATCCCCTCGCGATCACCGTCGGTATGTCGAGCCTCGGCGGCGATGACCATTTCGCGCTGATCAAGCTGGAGGAGGCCACCGGGACCGAGTTCACCATCGTGCCGTTCAAGGGTTCCGCCCCGGCACGCACCGCGCTGCTGGGCGGCCATGTCGCCATGGGCATCCTGAACATCTCGGAAGTGGCCGAATTCCAGGATCAGTTGAACGTGCTGGGCGTTGCCACCAAAGAGCGGTCGCCCTTTGCCCCCGACCTGCCGACCTTCAAGGAGCAGGGTCTCGACCTCGTGAACGGCTCCATGCGCGGCTTCATCGCGCCCGCCGGTCTGCCCGAGGACGTGCAGGCCAAGCTGATCGACGCCTTCTCGCAGCTCTCCGGCGATCAGGAATTCCTCGACGCCATGGCCGCGACTGCGAACCCGGTCGAAGTCGTGACCGGCGAGGAGTTCAAGCAGCTGACCTCGGATCTCTACGACCTCGCCAACGGCGTGTGGCAGACCTCTCCCTGGAACTGAGGCCACGTGCGTGAGGGGGGCGTCCTCCCTCACGCTGCCCAGTCCCTGAGGGCGTCGCCCTCAGCCATCTCATCCCTCATACCGAAGGCAATCTCATGCCCGAGAGCCGTAATTCCCGCCTGACAAGGCCCGAGACCCTGACTGCGATCGGCATCTTCGTGGTCGCCGCCGGGTTCCTCTTCCCAACCTATGACTTGCGCGCGATCTCCGCGCTGCTGCCTGCCGCCATGCTGATCGGCCTGCTCGTGCTGTCGGTGTTCCTGTTGCTCGCCGATCAACGCAAGGCCAGCGCGGGCGAAGACGCCGCGCCCATGACCAAGGCACCCAAGCGGGTGATCGGGGCCTTCCTGATGATCGTCAGCTACGCGCTGGCCTGCGATTTCGTCGGCTTCTACATCAGCACCGCCGTGACGATCCCGCTGGTGGCGTGGACCTTCGGCTATCGCAGCCCTGTTGGCCTGTTGATCGCGACCGTGATCGTCGTCGGCACGATCTGGGCGATCTTTGATTTCGGGATGTCGCAGGACTTCCCCACCGGCCGTCTCTGGGGGCGCTGAACCATGTATTCCGATCTTCTCCATGCCCTGCCGGATGTCTTTGCCTGGACGAACTTCGCCGCCGTCGTGATTGGCGTGATCGCGGGCATCGTCGTCGGCGCCATGCCGGGCCTGTCGGCCACCATGGCGATCTCGGTGCTCGTGCCCTTCACCTTCGGGCTTGAACCGCTTGTCGCGCTTGGCCTCATGGCGGGCATCTACAACGGCGCGATGTATGGCGGCGCCATTCCCGCCGTGCTGCTGCGCATCCCCGGCACGCCTGCTGCCGTCGCCACCACGTTCGACGGCTATCCGATGGCGCAGAAGGGCGAGGGCGGTTTCGCGCTGCAAGTCGCGGTCGTCTCTTCGTCCATCGGCGGCATTGCCTCGGCCTTTGCGCTGATGCTGCTGGCGCCGCCGCTCAGCAAGGTGACGCTGCTGTTCGGCCCGTCCGAAGTGTTCTGGGTCGCGGTCTTCGGCCTTGCCTCGATCATCTTCCTGCTGGGCGGCAACCCGGTCAAAGGTCTGATCTCGGCCTGTTTCGGGGTCTTCGTGTCGGTGATCGGCTCGGACCCGATCTATGGCAACGACCGCTTTACCTTTGGCCAGCTTGAAATGCTCGACGGCATCAACATCGTGATCCTGCTCGTCGGCCTCTATGCGCTGCCGCCGGTGATCGACCTGCTGGAAACGCCGCTCAAGACCGATGGCGTCAACAGCTCCAAGCTTGGAACCCAGTCGCTCTGGAAGGCGCTGCCGCGCATGAAATCCTACTGGAAGACCTGGCTGCGCGGGTCCTTGCTGGGGATCTGGATCGGCATCCTGCCCGGCGCGGGCGGCTCCATGGCGGCCTTCATGTCCTATAATGAGGCGCGCCGCACCTCGAAGCACCCGGAGACCTGGGGCGAGGGCGAACCCGAGGGTGTGGCCGCCGCCGAGGTCGCCAACAACGCCGACACCGCATCGGCGCTGATCCCCGCGCTGACGCTGGGCATCCCGGGCACCGCCGTGGCTGCGGTCATGCTGGGCGGCCTGCTGGTGCACGGCCTGCAACCGGGGCCGATGCTGTTCCGCGACAACCCGGACGTCGTCTTCGGCTTCATGTGGCAGTTCCTGTTCGGCGCGATCCTCCTGGTCCTGCTGGGTGGCTCGCTGGCGACCAACTCCTTCGCCCGCCTGCTGAACCTGCCGCGCCCGCTTCTGGGGTCGGTAATCATCGTGCTCATGCTGATCGGCGTCTATTCGATCCATGGCCGCATGTTCGACGTCTACCTGATGCTTGGCTTCGGTGCGATCGGCTGGGTGATGGACCGGCTCAAGTTCCCGCTGCCCCCCGTCGTGCTGGGCCTGATCCTTGGCGGTTTCGCCGAAGAGAACCTGCGCCTTGCGCTGCGGATCGGACGCGGTGATCCGATGGTGCTGTTCCAGAACTGGACCAGTCTGATCCTCGTGGCGCTGACCGTCGCCGTGGTTGTCGGCCCGACGCTGAAGAAGCGTTTCATCGACAGCCGCAAGAAAGCATGACCGCGAGCCCGCATCATAAGGTCCGCGAGGATTGGCTGGCCCTGGGGCAGGAGGAGACTCTTGCCCCGGAGCAGCCGATCTTCGACTGCCATCACCATCTTTGGGACCGGCCCGAAGGGCGCTACCGGGCCAAGGAGCTGATGGCTGATGTGGGCTCGGGCCATGATGTGCGGGCGAGCCTTTATGTTCAATGCCGCACCGGCTATCGCGATCACGGCCCCGAAAGCCTGCGCCCGGTGGGCGAGGTCGAAACCGTGCTGGACTGGATGCGCGGGCAGGATCGGTTCCCGGCGGGCATCGTCGCCATGGCTGACCTGCAACTGGGCGACGACGTGCGCCCGGTGCTCGACGCGCTGACCGAGGCGGGGCAGGGGCGGGTGATCGGCATCCGCAACACCACCGCCTGGCATGCCGATCCGGCGGTGCGCTCCAATCCCAACCCGCCCTCCGAGGGGCTGTTGCGGACAGGCGCCTTCATCGACGGCGCACGGGCGCTGGCCGCCCATGGCCTGACGCTCGACGTCTGGGCCTACCAGACGCAACTGGACGAGGTCCGCGCCTTGGCCGAGGCCGTGCCGGAGCTGACCGTCATCGTCGATCACTGCGGAGGCCCGCTTGGCGTCGGCCCGCATGACCGCACCGACACACAGAATTTCCGCGCCTGGCGCGACGCGCTGGCTCTTGTTGCCGCGCTGCCCAACACGCGCATCAAGATCGGCGGCTTCGGCCTTGGCGTCTTTGGCTGGCGCTACGCCGACGCGGCGCTGCCGCCGCGCTCACACACGCTGGCCGAGGACTGGCGCCCCTGGGTGGAAACCTGCCTCGACCTCTTCGGGCCGACCCGCGCCATGTTCGAAAGCAACTTCCCCGTGGACAAGGGGCAGGTCAGCTATCGAACGCTGTGGAACGCCTTCAAGCGCCTCGCCGCTCCGCTGAGCCGGGGCGACCGCGATGACCTGTTCTGGCGCAGCGCCGCGCGCGCCTACGGCATCGACGCACAGCTATTCAAACATGACACTGGGAGGATACCGTCATGAAAACATCCCTTACCGCGCTTGCGCTGGCCCTCACGGCCACAGCCGCATTCGCCGAATACCCCGACAAGCCCGTCGAGGTGGTCGTCGGCTATTCCGCCGGCGGCGGCACCGATGTGATGGCCCGCACCGTGGCGCAATTCCTTGAGCAGGAACTGGGCGATGGTGCATCCGTCGTGGTCAAGAACATGCCCGGCGCCGGTGGCCAGATCGGCTTCACCGAGGTTTCCGAGGCGGCGCCCGACGGCTACACGCTGGGCTCCTTCAACTTGCCTGCGGCCCTTGCCCTGACCAAGGACCGCGCGGCGGATTACGACGTGGACAGCTTCACCTATCTTGCGAATTTCGTCGAGGACCCGAACACGATTACCGTCGCGGCCACGTCGCCATTCCAGACTCTGGACGAACTGATCGATGCGGCCGAGGCCGACCCCGGCGCGATCACGCTGGGTCTGTCGAGCCTTGGCGGAAACGACCATTTCGCTGCCAATATGATGCAGGACGCAAGCGGCGCTGAGTTCACGCTGGTGCCATTCAAGGGCGCATCGAACGCACGCACCGCGATCATGGGGGGGCATGTGGCCGCCGGAACCATGACGCTGGGCCAGACCTCGAACTTCCCGGACGAACTGCGCGTGCTTGCGGTGCTGGCCGACGAACGCTCGCCCTTCCGCCCGGATGTGCCGACCGCCAAGGAGCTGGGCTATGACGTGCAGATGTCATCCCTGCGCGGCATCGTCGCTCCCGCAGGGCTGGACGACGCGACGACCGATCGGCTGCGCGCCGCGCTGAGCGCCGTCAACGAAAACCCCGACTTCCAGGAGATGATGGCCGAACAGGGCAACCCGATCGCCTTCATGGTTGGGGACGAATTCGCCGCCACGTCCGCCAAACAGGACGGCATCGCCACTCAGATCTGGGCCGAAACCCCTTGGAAATAATCCAAAGGCCGGGCCGGGTGGCCCGGCTGTCCACTCACTACTGGAGGAGATACCATGACTATTAAGACACTCGGCGCCGCCGCGCTGATCGCCGCGTCCGCCACCGTCGCACACGCCGACGACTGGACCGCCTACACTTATTCGTCCGTCTCGACGACGTCTGCCGTCAAGGGCATGCAGCGCATTGTCGACCGCGTCGCGGAAGACACCGACCTGACCATCGACCTGCACCTTGGCAAGACCTTGCAGATCGCGTCCGCAGACATCACGCAGGCCGTGGGCGATGGCATCATCGACATGGCGGCGGATTTCTTTTTCTCGGGCAGCGTGCCGATCGCGCGGGTGCTGAACCTGCCGATGCTGATCGAGAACGACGAGGAATGGGCCAAGGCCTACGAGGCGATGGAACCGACGCTGGTCGATGCCTTCGCACAGCAGGGTGTCGTGCTGCTGGGCGGCTACCGCTACCCGGAGCAGACGATCTTCACCACGTTCGAGATCAGCTCGCTGGCAGACCTCGAAGGTCACAAGATCCGCGTGACCTCGCCCGAGCAGGGCAAGTTCGTAGAGATGTTCGGCGGCGCGCCGATCACCCTGTCGGGTTCCGAAGTGCCGACCTCGCTGGAACGCGGCGTCATCGAGGGCGTGCTGACCGCCTCTGCCGGCGGGGCGAAGAACTGGCACGAGTTCCTGCCCTACAACTACCGCTTCGCGGTCAACTACGGCAACTCGATGATCATCGCCAATGAGGACAGCTTTGACGCGCTGTCTGAGGACACCCAGACTAGGCTGCGCGAGATCGTCGCCGAAGAAGGCCCCGCGACCACCGCGGCCTTCCTTGAAGACGAGGAAGCGCAGAAGGCCTCGCAATCCGAGGCGGGCATGACGCTGGTGGACGCGGCCGAAGGCGACGCCGAGATGGCGGGCGAAAAGCTGGCGCCGTTCTGGGAAAGCTGGGCCGAGGAGAACGGGCCGGAGTATGTCGAAGCCCTCGCCACCGTGCGCGAAGCCATCGGTAAGTAAGATGCAGACGCAAAGCAGAACGGGGCCGGCATCGGCCGGCCCCATTTTCGACGTTGCCGCGTGGATCACGGCCGCGGCAACCGGCTTGGTCCTCGTGGCTCTGGTCTCGCTGGTCTGCCTCGAGGCGCTGCTGCGCGGCGGCTTCAACTACTCGCTGGGCTTTGCCGAGGAGCTGACGGGCTACGGCGTCGTCTTCATGACCTTCTTTGGTGCGGCCCTCGCGCTGCGGGGCCATGCGATGTTTCAGGTGCATTTCCTGCTGGACACCTGGTCCGAAGGCACACGCCGCTGGCTGATCCGCGTCTTCGTGCTGATCGCGCTGGTGATCTGCGTGATCCTTGCGTGGAAGACCAAGGACCTGACGCTGTCCTCCTTTTCGCGCGGCAAGTTCGCCCCGACCGTCCTGCGTACTCCGCTGTGGATTCCGCAGATCATGCTGCCTGCGGGTTTTTCCGTACTGGCGTTTTTCCTGGTCGAGCAGCTGCTGCTGACCTTCCGCAAATCCGAGGAAACCTGACATGGAAGCGATCCTCGCCTTCGGCCTGCTGATCGGCCTGATCCTGGGCGGCATGTGGGTGCAATTCGCCGTGGCGGGCGCGGGCCTGACCTATATCTGGCTGCTCAAGGGCTTTGGCGGCTGGAAGGCGCTTGGCCTTGTCAGCTGGGGCGCGGCCAACAGCTTCACCCTCGCCGCCATTCCGCTGTTCGTGCTGATGGCCGAGATCCTGCTGGGCTCGGGCCTGTCGACGCGGCTTTACAATGGCGTCGCGCCGTTCATGCGGCGCTTGCCGGGCGGATTGTTGCACACCAACATTGCGGGCAGCGGCATCTTCGCGGCGATCTCGGGCGGCTCGGCGCCGACCGCCGCCGCCATGTCCACCGTCGCATTGCCGGAACTGTCCGCGCGTGGCTACAACAAGCGCCTCGTCGCCGGATCGCTCGCCGCGGGCGGCACGCTGGGCATCCTCATCCCGCCGTCGATCACCATGATCATCTACGCCACCTTCACCGAAACCTCGATCGCGCGCCTGTTTGCCGCCGGTCTGGTGCCGGGCATCCTGCTGGCGCTGTGCTACATGGGCTTCATCATGGCGCGTGTGCTGATCAACCCCAAGCTGGCGCCAAAGACCGAGACAAAGGCAAGTGCCGGGGATCTGGGCCGTGCGCTTCTGGATATCGTGCCGTTCCTGATGCTGATCGTCATCGTTCTTGGCAGCATCTACGGCGGGTTCGCCACCCCGACCGAGGCCGGGGCCGTGGGCACCGTCGGCGCCATCCTGATTGCCGCGCTCTATCGCAAGTGCAGCTGGCGGTTGCTCAAGGACGCGCTGTCGCGCACTGCGTCGATGAGCGGCAACATCCTGTTCATCGTCTTCACCTCGATGATCTTTGCCTATGCAACCGCGCTGTCGGGCATCGGTGAGGACCTTGTCGGAATGCTGGAAGAGGCCAATGTCTCGCGCCTGACCTTCCTGCTGATCATCATGGTGGTCTTTGCCATCCTGGGCTGCTTCATGGAAGGGCTGGGCATGATCGCGATCATCGTGCCGGTGATCTTCCCAGCGCTGATGGCGATGGACGTTGACCCGATCTGGTTCGGCGTCTTCGTGGTGATCCTTGTGGAACTGGGCCAGCTCACCCCGCCGCTGGGCGTGATCCTGTTCGTCGTCGCCTCGTCGTCGAACGAGGTGAAGGTCGAGGATGTGATCATGGGCACCTTGCCCTTCTTCCTCATCATCGTCGCGTTCATGCTGCTTTTGATTGGCGTGCCCGACATCGCGCTGTTCCTGCCGGAGTTCACGTTCGGATGACGCACACCTATCCTTTCCCCGAGCCGGTCGTCATCGACGCCGAGGTCTTCACCGAACTGCCCGCTGCGCTGCGCCGCACCGGCCAGCCATCCTACTGGGCGGAAAAGAACCGGCGCGGTGCCCCCGCGGACAGCTTTCTCGAGGGGCCGTCGTTCGATGCGCAGGGCAACCTGTACTTTGTCGATATCCCTTTCGGCCGGGTCTTCCGCGCCGATCCGGGGGGCGGGATCAGCCAGATCGCCGAATACGACGGCCAGCCCAACGGGTTGAAGATCCACCGCGACGGGCGGATCTTTCTGGCGGATTACCAGAACGGCATAATGCTGCTGGATCCGGAAACCGGGGCTGTGACCAAGGCGCTTGGCGATGCCGACACTGAAAGCTTCAAAGGCTGCAACGATCTGCATTTCGGGCGTGACGGGGCGCTCTATTTCACTGACCAAGGCCAGACCGGGCTGCAGGACCCCACGGGTCGGGTCTGGAAGTGGCAACCCGAAACGGGCGCGCTGGCCTGCCTGATCGACAAGGTGCCCAGCCCCAATGGGCTGGTGCTGGATCTGGCCGAACACGTGCTCTTTCTTGCGGTGACGCGGGCCAATGCGGTCTGGCGGCTGCCGATGTCGCCCTCGGGGCGGGTCAACAAGGCCGGTCTGTTCATCCAGTTTTCCGGGGGGCGAGCCGGGCCGGACGGGCTAGCGTTGACGTCTGACGGCGGCGTCGTGGTCTGCCAGACCGGTATGGGCCTCGTCTGGGTGCATGATGTGCTGGGCCGGCCCATCGCTGTGGTACGCAGCCCGCGCGGGCTAGGGACGACCAACTGCGCCTTTGGCGGGCCGGAGGGGCGGACCCTCTTCATCACTGAAAGCGACAGTGGCAGCATCCTGAAGGCAGAGTTCCCGGAAAGCCTCGGTATCGCGGGCGCGCCGATATTCTCGGGCGCGCTCTAGACCGGGTGCAGGATTTCGGGGCCGATCTCTGACAGGTCCCGGAGACCCAGAAGGCCGAGATTGCGATGCACCTCGGTCTTCAGGATGTCCGCGGCGCGCTCGGCCATTGGCTGACCACCCAGCGTCGCCGCATAGAGAAACGGCCGCCCCACCAGCACCATGTCCGCGCCAAGCGCCAGCGCCTTGATCACATCGGTGCCGCGCCGGATGCCGCCGTCGATCAGCAGCCCCATGTCGCCCGCCTGTGCCCGCGCCTCTGGCAGGATGCGCAGCGGCGAGATGGCGTGATCCAGCTGCCGCCCGCCGTGGTTCGACATGACCACCGCATCACAGCCAAGCGCGCGGGCCTGCGCCACGTCGGCGGGCGCGATCACGCCTTTCAGCACCAGCTTGCCGGGCCAGAGGTCGCGCATCAGCGCGAGGTGATCCCAATTCAGGTGATCCTTGCGCCCGAAATCCCGCGTCGCTTGTTTCGAGATGATCGGCGCGCCGCGCACGGCATCGGAATTCTCGAAATGCGGCATGCCCCGCATCAGCGTGGGCAGGAAGGTGCTTAGCACCCAGCGCGGTTTGATGGCGAAGTCCCAGATCAGCCGTGGCCTGACCCTGAGCGGTGTGGAAAAGCCCGCGCGCATGTTGTTCTCGCGGTTGGCCACCACAGCGGTATCTGCAGTCAGCACCAGCGTGCCGAAGCCTGCCGTCCGCACGCGGGCGATCAGGGCGCGGATGCGGTCCTTCTCGCCGGGCAGATAGGCCTGGAACCAGGCTTTCGGGTTGGCCTTCACCACATCCTCCATGCGCGTGAGGGACGAGCCGGAGAGCACGAAGGGCAGGCCCGCCGCCGCCGCGGCGCGGGCGAGGGCCACGTCCCCGTCGCGGGCCATCAGCGCCGAAAGGCCCATCGGTGCGACGCCGAAGGGCGCCGCGTAGCTCTCGCCCAGAAGGGTGCAGGCGGTCGAGCGCCCCTCGACCCCACGCAACACGTTCGGCACCAGCCGCCAGGCGTCCAGCGCATCGCGGTTGTCCTGCCTTGCCGCGTTCGTCTCTGCCGCGCCCGAAACGTAGCCGAAAAGCGGGCGCGGCAGACGCCGCCGCGCGGCAGGTTCGAAGTCATCCAGGGTCAGAAACATCAGAACCCGTAGAGCCTTTCAGGGTTGTCCCACATGCACCGCGTAAAGCTATCCTGGCTCAATGCCTCGCGGCACAGTTTTAGCATCGGCGGAATTTCGGGCACCGGCTCGGGGGTCATCACATGCGGCCAGTCGCTGCCCCAGATGATCTGGTCGGGAAAGGCTGCGCCAAGGCGTTCGATCAGCGCGCTCAGGTCGCCGTAGTGCCCGATATCGGTGCTGACCCGCGTGGGCGACAGCTTGGCCCAGACGCGACCCGTCTCGAGCAAGCGGAACAGGGGGGAAGGCGCGGCAGGATCGACATGGCCCATATGGTCCAGAACCAGCCGCAGCCCCTCGGGCAGATCTGCCATCATATCGGCAAGCCGGTCAAAGCTGCGCGGCTCGGTGTTCAGCTCGATATGCCAGCCGACCTCGGCCACGCGTTTTGCAAGCCTTGGAAGCTGATCAAGCGCGCTGTCCCCAAGCCTTGCACGGTCCTGAATGCGGGTCGCGCGGATGCCGGCGTCATGCAGCGCTTGCAGGTCGGCATCGGCGTCGATCATCGCAACGCCGCGCAGGGCGACGGGTCCATCGGTGCCCAGAACCTCCACCAACCGGCTGTTGTCCGTCCCATCGACCGAGGCCTGCACCACCACCGCACGGCGCACGCCCAGCGGCGCGGCCTCGTCCGTATAGTCGCGGATGTCGCGCGCGGGCGGCACGTAGGCGCCGGTCTGCGGGGCCTCGGTCTTGGCAAAAGAGTGGATGTGGCAATCGGTGATCATAGACGGGGCTTTCTCAGGCTGAAGAACAGGCTGATCGCCAGCGACAGCACGGTCAATGCCACAAGCCCGATGGTGATGGGCGAGCCCACAAAGATGCCATAGCCACCGCCAGAGGTCAGAAGGGCCTGCCGCAGGCTTTGTTCGAATGGCGCGCCGAGGATCAGCCCGATCAGCAGCGGCGGCAAGGGGAAGCCCGCGCGTCGGAACAGGAAGCCCAGCACGCCCGCACCCAGCATCACCCAGACGTCAAACAGGCTGTTGTTCACCGAAAACGCGCCGAAGATGGCGAGGATCGTGATCGCGGGCAGCAGGTGGCGCGGCTGGATGCGGGTGACGTGGATCGCCACACGGAAGAACATCAGGCCAAGGAGCACCGTCGGGATCGACGACAGCAGCAGCGCCTCAAAGATGGCATAGACCTCCAGCCCGTGGTCGCGGAACAGGAACGGCCCCGGTGCCAGCCCGTGCAGCATGAAGGCGCCAAGGATCACCGCCGTCACCGCATCGCCGGGGATCCCCAGTGCCAGCGTCGGTACCAGCGCGCCGCCGGTGACGGCGTTGTTGGCGGCCTCGGGGGCGGCGACACCTTCGGGCGCGCCCCTGCCGAACGCATCCGGATCGGCAGAGCGCGAGCGGGCGAGGCTGTAGCTCATGAAGGCGGGTACGGTGGAGCCGATCCCCGGCAGGATGCCGACAAAGGTGCCGATGAGCGAGGACAGGAACAGCGTCATCCGCATCCGCCACAGCTCGATGAACCGCACGGCAGAGCTTTTCAGCGGCGGCACCTCGACATCGCCCACGAGCGGTTCACGGTCGAACGCCTGCAACAGCACATCGGACATGGCGAAGAGGCCGATCAGTACAGGGATCAGCTGGAACCCGTTTTCAAAGGCGAAGGATCCGAAGGTAAAGCGCGGTGTGCCACTGATCGGGTCAAGCCCGACGATACCGGCGCAGGCCCCGACGAGAACCATGATCAGCGCGTCAAGCTTTGATCCACCACCGAACAGCACGATGACCAGCAAGGCGAACAGCATCAGCATCGCCATCTCGGCCGGGCCGAAATCCAGTGCGAAGCGCGCCAACGGCTCGGCAAGTGCCATCAGGACGAGGCAGCTGAAGATGTTGCCGACAACGCTGGCATAGAGGGCAAAGCGCAGCGCCCGTCCGCCCTCGCCACGGCGTGCCATGGCGAACCCGTCGATGGCCGTTGCCGCCGACGAAGGCGTGCCCGGCACGTTCAGCAAAACCGCCGAGATCGACCCGCCGAAGATCGCGCCCTGGTAGACACCAAGCAGTAGGATGATCGCCGGGATCGGCTGCATCGAGAAGGTGACCGGGATCAGCAGCGCGATGGCCATGGTTGGCCCGAGGCCGGGGATCGCCCCGATGATGATCCCCGAGACGATTCCGACAAGCGCGGCGACCAGTACCCAGAGGTTCAGAAGTTCGAGAAAGGCATCGACAAGCACGGCTTGCGCTCCTTTGAAGTCTGGAATGAATAGGCAGGCTCAGGGCAGCGGGATGCTGAGCCCATGCCGTCCGCCAAAGGTCACGACGGCTGCCACGATCAGCGGCAGAACCAGCAAGAGGGGACGGCGTTCACCCAGCATGAGGGCCACGACGATACCGGCACCGGCGGCCCCGAAGAAGAACCCGACCTGCGGCATCGCCCATAGCGCCACTGCGCTGCTTGCGGTGACGGCCAGGACACGGCCGAGCCGGACGGGATTGCCAAGCGGGAAATCCTCGGCGCGCAGGCTCAGGACAAGGCGGAGCGCCACGACCGCCGCCAGCAGCGAAAGGGCAACGCGGGGAAAACTGCGCGCATCCGGTCCGGAGGCGCCGAAGCCGAACACCTGGATCTGGCTGTCGAGACTGTAAAGCCCCCAGGCCGCTGCCGCCAGCAACAGCCCGGCGGTCAGCGTCCGGAAGCCGGGGCGGGCGACCCCGCCCCCGTGGCCGTTGGTGCTCAATTGCCGAGGTCCTTGGCGATCTCGCGGTAGGCGGCGAGGTTCTCCTCGATCGTCGCCGCGAGATCTTCGCCCGACATGATCCGCACCGGTTGGCTGAGATCGGTCATGAAGGTCTTGAACCCATCCGACGAGGCCACCTCGGTGAAGGCGGATTCAAGCTTGGCGATGATCGCGGGATCGGTGCCGGCGGGGGCCATGATGCCGACGATCGACGGGAATTCCGCGGCCAGCCCCGCCTCTTTCAGCGTCGGCGCATCGGGGAATTCCGGGTCGTTGGTGCCGTCGAGCACGCCCAGAAGGCGCAGCTGGCCGTCCTGCACGAGGTCGCGATAGGCCGGAACCAGTGCCGCGTCCACGTGGCCGCCCAGCACCGCCGCCGTCGCCTTCGAGGCGCCGTCGAAGGGCACGTGCTGCAGCATCGCGCCGGTCTCCTTGGCCACCGAGGCGAAGGCCAGGTGCGCGCCTCCCATGGCGCCCGCGGTGCCATAGGTCACGGCGCCGGACTTGGCGCCTTCGATCAGCGCGTCGAGCGTGTCGTAGGGGCTGTCCGCCGGAACCACGACGCCGTGGAACGGGCCGGAGTAGTTCAGGATCGGGATGAAGTCGGCCAGCGTGTCATAGCCCACATCGCGCAGCGCCGGTGTGACGAAGGACGGCGACGAGGTCGTCGCGATCAACGTGTAGCCATCGGGCTCGGCCGACGCGACGGAGCGCATCGCATTGGTCCCGCTGGCGCCCGGCTGGTTTTCCACGACGATGGGTTGGCCGAGGATTTTCTCGGCCATTGTCGCCATCTGGCGCGCCGAAATATCGGTGGTGCCACCCGCCCCATAGGGCACGACAAGGGTGATCGGACGGGTCGGGTAATCCTGCTGCGCGACGGCGGCAAGCGGCGTGATCGCCAACCCGGCCAAAAGGGCCAGGGACGAACGGCGTGTGTATCTCATGGTATCCTCCCAAGGATCGAAAGTGCTGGCCGATGGCCGCGGCGGTCGGCTGAAAACCTGTTGACGGTCGTTGCCTATGGTCCGGCCTCCCACCGGATGCTCGATCATGACCTTTATTATTTTTTACTAAAAGCGCTAAAAATTTAAGCTTAAAAACAGATATTTTTCACCAACCGTTCTGGCTGCGTGATGACGGGAAGGTGGCGACTTATCCTGCTTACACCTCGACTACCCGCCGACAGGTATCGAATTCGGTCCTTGTCAGAGCCACCCTGCGCAGGCCGTGGCCAACGTTGGACTTGGGTTAAGCAGTCGTTCTGAAGGTCGAATTGCCCTGCAAGTCGCGCAGACGGAAACCGCTGAGATCGAGCAATCTTTCATCGGTCTTTGATCATGGCAGAGCGCTGGTTTGCGCCGCGATGAAACATGCTCACAAGATTTGCAACGTTCCATTGTCTGCGCGCTGCGGCCGTTCGTCCACGTCGCAGCGAAGGTCGGCTTTCCGCCCATCATGCCCAAGGAGGCCTCGGCCCTTTCGCTTATTGAGCCGAGCATAAAGGGCTTTGAGGCGCGTTCATCAATGTTTCCAAACCCTGCTTCGCCAGTGTGCGATAGACGTTTGGCCGCGAGACGGAAAAGACCTCGGCCAAGTCCGACACCGAATACTCCCCGGTTGCGTGCATCCGTGTCAGTTCCTCGGCTTGTCGGTCGGAGAGCTTTGGCTTCTTGCCCTTCAGCTTCCCTTTGGCGCGCGCAACCGCCATGCCCTCGCGGGTGCGTAGCCGGATTAGGTCGGCTTCGAACTCGGCGAAGGTCGCCAGTACGTTGAAGAACATCCGTCCCATCGGATCGGTGGGGTCGTAGACCGTGCATCCTAGCGCGAGCCGTACCCCGCGCTCAGCTAGCCCGTCGGCGATGTCGCGCGCGTCCGGCACCGAGCGGGCCACCCGGTCAAGCTTGGGCACCACAAGCGTGTCGCCCGCCCGCACGGCGGCCAGAGCCTGGGCAAGACCGGGGCGGTCGCGGTTGCGGCCGGTCAGCCTATGGTCGGTGTAGATTCGCTCAGAGGCGGCGCCAAGAATCTCCAGCGCCGCGCGCTGCGCGGCTAGGTGTTTGATCCCACGGTTTGATGGTGTGATCCTTTCGAAGGAATGGAAGGATGCCCTATGGGACAAGTTCGTCACGGAAGCGCCACGACCAAGCACGCCGTCAGCTGCGCACTCACCTCGCAGACTTCATGGCAGATTACAACTTCGCGCGCCGCCTCAAGACCATCAACGGGCTCACACCATACGAATACATCTGTAAGATGTGGACATCAGAGAAAGACAGTTTCATCCTCGATCCGATCCACCAGATGCCGGGACTGAACACCTAGGACGTGTTGACAAAAGGGATTCACAGTTCGGGCTGATCGTGATTCAAGCTGGTATCTGCGATGGAGACCCGCTTGGCACGAGACCTGATGTCGAACGAGGAATGGGCGTTCTTTGAGCGTTTCATCCGGACAGTCCGCACCCCGAACGGGCGCAAACCTACCAACCACCGCCTGGTTCTTGATGGGATTTTCTGGATCGCGCGCACGGGGTCTCCCTGGCGCGATCTGCCTGAAGAGTTCGGCAAGTGGTCAAGCGTCTACCGCCAGTTCCGGCGTTGGACACTGGCGGGGCTCTGGGAGCAGATCATGGACGCCCTGATCGAAAGCGGCGCGGTCCCGCACGCCCTGCAAATGATCGACAGCACCGCGGTTCGCGCCCATCATCCACTGCCCGGCAGGGCATTGCGCCAGCAATGTCCCGAGAGGGGGGCAGCGGGCGCTAAAGGGGGACTCCGCGACAGGGTTTTGGCCGCTCAAGAGCGTCCGATGGGAAAACAGTCCACTGGACTGTTTTCTGGACCATCTTCCACTTC
>NZ_FNAV01000047.1 GCF_900102075.1 Salipiger thiooxidans
GGTGCGTGTCGAGACGTCCTCGATCGTGAAATAAGAGCCGTGGCCCCCGTAAAGATAGTCGCAGTGGGAAATGTCGCCGCTAGCCACTTCCAGAGGTTCGGTGTGACCGGCGCAGAAGATGTGATCCGCGTCGTCCACCCCTCCCACTATGTGAAGAGCTCGTTCTGGATAGCCGGCGCCGCCACTCAATACGAAGCATCGGCTGAAGGCAGATGCCAGGCAAAAGTTGACTGGTACGTCCGGCGCATTCTCGGGCCCAGCCCAGCACTCAACTGAGCAATATCGAGCACCGGACCCAGATCCGCAACGCGGTCTCCGTCACCCAGACCGAGGGGCTGGTGGCGATGTTCGGCGTCGATGGCTCGAAGGGGCAGAAGGACGGCATCGCAGCCCTGTCCGCAACTGGCGGCAACGCGGCTTAGGGTTGATCTAATCTCATCAGTCCATCACTGGTGTGGGGTCACGATGCGGAGGAAGCTAATTCATGACTGAAAGCCGGGATTGAAATGCGTGAAGAAATTAAAAAGCTCGTAGCAATGGGGCCACTTCAATCAGAGGACGACACTAGGTCGATAGAGCGCTTGGAAGAGGCTCTGCATTCGATCAAATCGCCAGTGACAGACGAAGAGGCTGAAGCCTTACTTACTGTTTTTGGCCCGGATGACTGCTTTGGGTTGTCATGGACGCTTCTGCATCTCGTCGAGACTTCGCCGACACCTTTCCCGCAGGAGCAACCCGGCCCCGAGGCCAATCCATGGCTTCAGTTGCTCTACGCCCGAGCGCATTGAACCGTGGCACATCGACGGTCATATGTTGGGCCTTCTCCATATGAACGCATTCTCGAGTAGCCGACGCCGACACGCACTACGAAGCATCGGTTGCGGCACGTGGTAATGCACGAAGATCGTGGCGCCGGACTTCTCGATCTCGATCGGCCGCAGCGGCTGCCAGCCCTCGCCGGCCAGGATCTTCGCCGCGACCTTGGCCTGCTGGTGACCGTACCAGCGCGCGCCGTTGCTATCGAGGTGCCCGCCCTTGTCGGTGTAGGGATAGACCGGCCCGACCATGACCACGTCGTCGCGCGCGATGGCGACCTCGAGCTGCGCCATGCCGACGAGCAGGTCCGGCGCGCCGTTCATGTCCGCGTCGCGGGTGTAGCTGTCCACGGCGTCGATGATCCCGGCAGGCGAGCGGGTGGCGGTGCCGTCGGTCTTGGCGACGGTCTGGTCATCGACCGCGAAGGCCACCGCGCCGATGTCGGCGATGGTGATCTCGTCGGCCCCAGCTGAATTGGCGAAGCGGAAGGTGCCGGGGCGGTAGTCGCAGGCGAGCGCGCCTGCGGTGCCGGTGCTGTTGTCGACCCGCTCCATGGCGACGCCCGCACCGACGAGGCCGGTGGCGGTCTGGCCCTCGACCAGGTGGCCGCTGGCGTTGCGCATCACCATGGCGCCGGCATAGATCAGCGTCGCCGCGGCCACCGCGCCGCGGCGGATATCCCCTTCCGAGCGGGGCGTGTTGCGGTCCTGTGTGAGCGCGGCCATCAGAGTGCCTCCCCGAGGTTCTTCGCCATCGCCGCCGGGTCGATGCCCAGCATCTTCGCGATGGCGGATTGATCGGTGCTGAGGGCTGCCTCACCCTCCTTCGGGGCGGGCGGTTCCAGCGAGGTGTTGGTCTGGTCGAGCCGGGGCAGCGCCTGGATCATCTTCGCCGCGCGGGCGGGATCCTCCATGTGCAGGGCGACATACTCCTCGCGCGCCGCCTTCACGCCGGCGCGCCGGTCGCGGATCGCGCCGTCGACAAAGTCTTCCGCCGCCTTGCGCTTGCCACCCTCCTTGAGGGTGGTCACCTCGGCCTGCAGCGCGGCGATGGCCTCGGCCTGCTCGCCACCGGCGCTGGCAAAGCCGCGGGCGGCCGCCACGACGGTGGTCAGGCTGACCTCGCCTTCGAGGCCCATAGCGCTGCCGATCTGGCCAAGCGCGGTGCTGAGGGTCTCGTCGCCCTCCCCGTCCGCATCCAGGCGCGTGGCCAGGGCGGCCGTGATGTCATCTTCCGAGGCATCCTCGGACAGGCCAAGCAGCTTGGCCACCTTCGCGGAAAACATGTCGCCATACTCCGTGCTGTTGAGCGCGAGCAGCTCGCGCAGGGCGGGATCATTGGTGAGGGCGGCGCGGGCGATGGCAGTCACCCGGCCGCTGGTCTTGTCGTAGGAAAGGACGGGAGAAAGGCCCCAGTAGGCACGGTCCGAGAGCAGCGCCCGGCCGCTCTCGTTCCAATCCACGCGGCCCCAGATGCCGTCCGCGCGCTCCTCCATCTCGGTGATGAAGCCGCGCGCCGGCGCCGACAGGCCCAGCTTGGCCGCCGTGTCGGTGCTGTGGTTCTCGTCGATGTGGATGCGCTGGCGGCGCGAGAAGCTCTCCTCGATCACCGCCTTCGCGTCGTCATAGTGCCAGGGCCCGCGCCCGTCGCGCGCCTGGACCCGGCCCCTGGGGACGAGGTGGACCCACTCCGGAACGGCCTGGCCGTTTGCCGGAGCCGGGAGCGGGATTGTGGAGAGGGAGACGAGGGCGGTGTTCATGCAGCGATCTTTGCCCCGCGAGGCAGATCGCAAACATGTCCAACTGGTTGTCAGGGGGCGTGGCGTGGCTGCAAACTAAGACTGCCGCAGCTCACGGGCGACGGTCAAGTGCACGATGTTCGTCGCCGGCGGCTGTTTGAGAATAATTACCGAAAGCCCATTGTGCGGAAATTTCAATGGGCTGCAGTACTTGCTCAATTTGAACTGCAACCGCTATGGCGCGCAAAAGGAAGGGCGGGAACCCTAAAATCTCCGCGCGAGCGCTGGCAATCTGGAACAATTTCGAAAACGAGCACTCCGCCAAGCAAGCGAGTAGGGGCGTAGGCCCCGTGGCTGACTTCCAACGGGTTTCACGTCACGACCTTCAGTTGAGGACAATCACGTTAGAAAAATAGAGCCATGTGTTCCGCCGATCAGAAAATCTGCGCCCTGCGCAACCTCAGATAGAACCACCACGACGCGCGCGTCACCGGCACGCGCTTTCATTCGAACCGATCCGCCGTCACTTGCGTAAATGCGCAAAAATGAAATAACACGCATCACTTACCCTCCGAAAAGAAAAGCGACACGCCTCCATCTTAAGAAAATTTCCAAAGGAACAGAGAAGGCATGGCAGATTCGCAATGCCATATCCTCCCATTAATGGTATTATAATGGCGAAAACATTGATTCTACCCATAACATCAACCCATTGATCGGGAGGGATGTCATTGTTGAGATATTTTATTCACCTTTCCACAGCCATTTCAGTGATCTTGCTGCCAGCCGTATCCAGCGCCCAGGAAATCTGCAAACATCTGGTCTCGGGTGGAGTATTTAACGTCACTTCTTACAATCTTGACACCGAGGACGTGGACGCATTCAGTAATTGGCTATGCGACACAAATGCGTCCTCATCCTCCGGCTCATCGTCTGGCAGCGGCTATATCAATGTACCTTTGAAGGTCGGTCAGCTCGGATTGGGCGGCGGGGGATCGCAAATGAACTCCCAGCAGACGTTTGCGCAGTACTGCAGCACCGAAAACCGCTTCACCCAGAGCCGAACCGAAGCCATCGCCTATCTGCAAAAGGCTGCACCAGAGATCATTGATGGTTTCAATGAGTGCCTCAATCGTGACGGCCTCCACGTCTGGATCGAGTTCACATCGGACCCGGAGGTTTTCAAGATTGCGTCAAAGTTCAAGTTCGCGGGATTAATCCAAGATCTTCCGAAAATCATGGAGGTTGTCCTACCGAAAGGCGTCACGTGTGACCCATCCTTGGAAAATTTTGACTTCGACGACATAGGTCAGAACAACACCAGGCGATCGGTATGCAAAAGAACCGGTAAAGAGGCAGTCAGTATCGTTTTCAACGCGGAGGCCGATCCTCTTGGTGGCGGAGATCTTTCCCTGCCTGCCATCTACTCTCCCCCGATCGCACCAAGTTGTGCCGTACGCCAAATCATGGCGAATCATCAGTCGTACTATTCAGATTACCCAGATGACACGCCTGGCGAACAAACAAGCGTCGGAGTGGGTGTCGGAGGGGGTTCTCATATAAATAGCGACAGGGCCTTCCTTCGAGTAGATCGGGACTGTAAAGTGTCACTTACCGTTTCGATCGGCGCTCGTGGTGGGCAGCGCTTCCCGGACGCGGGCTCGGCGCCTTGGATCAGCGTTACGGCCAACCGAGCTGATGGGAGCCTGGTGCTCAACAAAACTAACACCGCGACGCTAGCGGACGTCGCCACTTGTGGTGGCGTAAACAAGAAGACGATCCCCTTGGAATTCATAACGCCTGAGATGGTGCCTGAGATTACGGGGTTCGACGTGTTTCTGAGTGGCAGCTCGCCTATCAATTGCTGACATATTCAGAGCAGGCTGCATCTGAAAAACTCAATGCGCACCGCGTCTGACGCGAAACGACCTTAAGATTTGGCCCATCTCGTCGAGTTCGTGAAGACCGGTCGCGTTGAGGTGCGGCGACGTCGTTGAAACTGATTGCCCAGAAACGATTTCCTGCGGCCTGTTGAAGCAGGACTTCAAACAGATCGGCACCACGCACTTCACCATCCAGGACCAAGCATACCCAAACGATGTGTTCAGGCGCGCCGTCTCAGCCTAGGCAACCGATCGGCGGAAGTGGGCTTGAAGGTGTCCGGTCCGTCGAGCTCGGCGATAGAAGCATGGTGCAGGCATAGCTCAATCTGCTGCCGCCCCTTCCAGATACTCCTCCACGATCTCGATAAGAGCCGCCTGATCCTCCTTGCCCACGCCGAGGAACCGCCGCGCCGGGATGTTGCCCCACGGGATCGGCATGAAGAACCGCCGGCCCTTCTTGTTCACGCCCATGCGCGCGCCGAACGCGCCTGCCTCTGCGCCGAACTGCTGCACGGCCGCGTAGATCATGTTGGAGCCCCATGTGACGTCGTCGGCCCCGGCCTCGTAGCTGATCGTCCCGGAGAGGCTCTTCGTTGGGCCGATCAGAGGCCGCGGCCCCGGCTTGTCCTTTCGGGCGGCATACGCGTCCAGCGTTGCCTGCGTGCGCGGCGCCCAGGGCTTGCCGTCAGGATCTGAGCCCGCGGCGAAGTTGTCGTTGGTGCTCTTCACCATATATTCGCCAATGTCCTGCATCAGCGGCGCGGTGTCCGACAACGCCTCCGAGATCCGCGCGAGCGCCTCGGTCAGGGTGTCACTGGTGATCTCGATGCGAGGCATGTGCCGTCACCCTTTTACCTGGTCAGGTCAGAGCCGATGCTCAAACACGTCTTCTTCTGCCGTTGCGGTCATTCCGACGGGGTTCCCTATGAACCGCTTAAAGATGTCCCCCGGGAGAAGCTCCTCGCCAGGGCCACCTGTTCAGTGTGCGGCCGCCGCGGCGCAGACGATCTCCGGCTCATCTGGTTCGCCGCGGATCATGCCCGCCAGGGATCCCAAGGATCTCCGGATGGCTGAACGCCCCTTCGACGACATGGCGGATGGCGGTCTTCAGGGCATCCGCGAGATCCGGCACCTCCTCGTAATCCTTCGGCGAGCGCAGATGCGCCGCCAGCACCTGCCGCAGTTCGTCGGCCCAGATCTCCATCTGCGCGCCATGGCAGACCGTGTCTGCGAGACGATCGCGACGGACCTGGTCCGCGGGCTGCATCAGCCGAGCCCCGCCGCAATGTCTCGCAGCATCCGGCCCAGCTCGCTGTCCTGGAACCGCTCCGCGAGATCGTCGACAAAGGGCCGGGCAATCTCCGGCGGAAGATGCTCGATCTTGCCGCGCACGATCTCGAGCAGCTCATCCACGACGCTGGCGCCGGGCGCATACCCCCAGCCCTTTCCGACGCCCTGCGGCTCACCGGTGCGGGGATCGATCGCCTGCCAGTCCGCGGGCAATGGCTTCGCCGGATCTCCGCCGAGCCGCCGGACCCCGGCCTCGGTCCGCGCCCCCGACACGTAGCAGCTGCAGCCCCATTCATTGGGCGGGAAGCGCGCGCGCCAGAACGGATGGTCGGGTGGCAGCGCGATACCGTTCCACGACAGGTGCAGGATCCGCGGCTCGGCCGAGCCGCCGTGGAAGTAGATCCAGAACCGGAAGTTGCCCTCGGTCAGCTGGGCAAAGCGGCCCGCCATGTAGCTGGTGCGCATGTTGGTGCGGTAGATGACGCGGGTGCGCCAGGCCTCGCCGGCCGCCCTGCCCTCGCCCGTCCAGCCATGCCAGCCGTGTCGTTCGACCGTTGCCCGGAAGTCGCGACGGAACTCCTCGAGCGAGGTGCCCTCCGAGATCGCCTTGTCGACCGACGCGGCCAGATCCGCCAACAGGTCCGCCTTCGTGGCGCCGGCGACGACGAAGGCACGGTCGTGTTGTTGCTTGCGCAGATCGTCCCAGCGCGAGGTCGGCACCAGATGGCGCAGGCGCAGCCGGAAGGCCGCGACCTGCTGCCGGAACGGCCTGCGGAAGACGACCGCCAGGTCAGCCATCGGCGCGCTGCCCGTCTTCCTCGATCAGCGCGCGGCCGCCAGCATGGGCTGCGAGGAAGGCCTCGGCCATCACACCGGCGAGGCCATCCGATGCCAGATCCGGCCAAGCGCTCAACAGCATCTCGCGCGCCTCCTCGAGCGAGCCTGCCGCCTGCAGCATCACCTCGATCTGCGCGAGCATTGCCTCGATCTCCGGGGCGGCCTCCTTGGCCAGCCGATCGACCGCCGGGGCGAACGGCTCAGAGCGGCCCGCTGAGGGGGCTTCTGTCTGGAGGGCGGCAACGCCTCGCGCGGGAGCGGGATGGGTATTCAATGGGTATTTAACGGCGCTCTCAGGGGGCATTGCGCCCTCACGCGGCGCCTGCGACTGCGCTGACGAGGCGGATTGGCCCTGGGGACGGAGGATTTCGGCGCCCTGGGCGGCCTCGGGAAGGCCGAACTTGTCGAGCACGTCCGAGGTCGCCACCCGGAGGCCGCGGTCGATCATCGGGCCGATGGCATCGGAGAAGGCCTTCAGATCCTCCGGCTCCTGCCGCTTGATGACGATGCGAGGATAGGCGACCTGCGGGCCGAACTCCAGATCGATCCACGGCCGCACCAGGTCGCGGTTCAGGATCGCGGCCAGCGCCTTGCAGTCCGCCGCCTCGATGTCCTGCTGCACCTCCCGGTGCTCCTTGCCCGATCCGAGCCCGCCGGTCTCGGCATCCGTCGTGGCGGTCTTGGGCGATGTCGCCCAGCACGCCCCGCAATGTCGCCCAAACCGCCCAGATCGCCTCATACAGCCCAGTTTGCCGTTCTACTGTAAAACTCGATCAACCTTGCGACGCCCCTGGCGCCACGCCCTCAGCGCCTTGATTTCATGGCCTTCCGGCTTCCTCCGGGAACCTCAGGCCTCTTCCGGCATCCACTGTAAGAATGAGTGTCACCCAACAGTGTGTGTAGCGTGACGCTCAAACTTGCAGTGATTTACGGCGAAGTTTACAGCAACGCGTTTTTCGCGATCGGGGCGTTTCGAGCCTCCTGAGCGGTCCGCCAAGGGTTTCCACGGGATTTCCCATCCCCTCCCATCCCGCCGTCCCACACGATCCCATCCCGGGTCCCATCTGGTCCCATCCGGGACCGCATGGCACCCCGCCGCCCTGCCACGTTCAAACCCGTCCATTTGCAGGGTCTTTAAACGGGGCATTGAAGGGGCGGTTCACGCCCCACCTCAGAAGGTCCCGATCGAGCCCGCGCCCGATACTTCCTCTGTGCCGGCCGCGTTGGTGTGGTTGCGCTTGAGCACGGTGCCGCCGTTGGCCTCGATCGCGTAGTTTGTCAGAGAACCGCCGCTGGCCGAGGCGATGGTATTCCAGAGCCACATCTGCGCGTCGTTGGAGCATTTGAATGCCCCGGCCCCGCCGTCGCCGTCGAGATCCTCGTCATATGCGTAGGTGCCGATGATGAGCGTCTGGGTCTGCTCGATGCAGTGGATCGTGGTGCCTGTGCCGTCCGGTGCGTTGGAACCGTAACGAGATCGCGTTCGTGCAGGCCGGCATTCTTGGCGAAGTGATCTGGTCCGGGCACACTTGGCGGTAGAGGCGCCCCTGGTCAGCCCCTCCAGCTTGCGCCCTACATGCGTCCACCAGCGAGACGCAGGCATCGCAACGCATTCATTCGGTCTTTCGGTGGCGACCAGACTCATAAGGGCAGATATGCGAACCTTCACCTCAGGCTCACATCATCATTTTTTTGAGGGCGCTAAACCGATGGTGTGGGCGGAGAGCAGACCTTCGCTGCGCCTTTGATGAACGGCAGCGATGCACATAAAGCGGACGGATGAGTGGCTGAGTAAAGCCACAAACATGCGCTGGCTGCTCCCGGCCGCTTCGCGCCCTACCATTTTGGAGTTTACGTGGGTCGTGCCAATGTGATCCCTTGCAGACACTTAGAAGGTACAAAGGCTTGATATGAAGCTTCAACATGCGCTCGAGAACTTGTCCGGCCTAGCGGTTTCCGGAGTCATTCCGCAGGG
The DNA here is from genome assembly GCF_900102075.1 of Salipiger thiooxidans. GTDB lineage: Bacteria > Pseudomonadota > Alphaproteobacteria > Rhodobacterales > Rhodobacteraceae > Salipiger > Salipiger thiooxidans. The sequence continues at coordinate 8,540 of NZ_FNAV01000047.1, forward strand.
TGTCGTCGACGAAGGCAGAATTTTTTCCTTTGGCACTTTCGAGAACGAAGACAGCTTACACGGTCGCGTTAGGGACGTTGTCCAAGGACTAAAAGATCATGTAGGCCAACCATTTGACGCTCAAGCGTGGGCGTTCACCTACGAGCTTTCGACAGAGAAGCAAGACGGAGTGAAACCCCCACTGACTTTCTTGGCTATCGTCCAGCCCCAAGCAAACGAAGCGATACTTGTTTGGGAGTTCCTCACAGGGCCCAAAACGCCGCGACTGATAAATAGGATTTCCTTCTGTCACACCTCGGCCGGCGTGATTGGGAATGTCCTTGGCGCCCGGACAAAAGGTGACGCTGAAGACTGCCTAGCGAGATCGGTATATCCATTGGCCATCGCGATCCTAAATACCCGAGGCTGCAGCGTCACCTTTCGACGGGCACCCAGCGTTACAAATGCGCGACGCAAACGCCGGGGCAAACCCATTATTCCAGGTCATCATGATGTAGATGCAACCGAATATGTCACCGCCCTTCGTTCGACATCAATATCTAGAGATCTTGGAGGTACACATGCCAGTCCACTACCCCACCTTAGACGCGCGCATGAGCGCGTTTTGTCTGACGGACGCCGAATTTGGGTACGTTCCGCTCTGATCAACGTCCGTGCCGAAGGGGACATCGCATTTGTCGAGCGGCGCAAGGCATATCGTGGCCGAACCCACAGCATTCGTAACACACGCTCGCCTAGTTGATCACGCGGGATTGGCACCGCTACTGCAGGAACGGATCGTCGGAGTGCGAAGCTCGCGTCGCGTTCCTTTCAAGACCGCAGGCCGTAGCGCTGCGCTTGCGGCCTATCCGGCAGTTAAGCGCAGTCAGCAGACGCTGATCGGCAGTCCAGCGCCGAAAGCCAATCCCCTGGCTCGCGGTTGCGATCATCCTTCGCTAACGGTGGGGACCCGCGCTTCCGGCGCCGGTTCTCTGACCTGAAAGACCCATTCATGAAATTTCTGGACCTTGCCGTCGTACTAGCCTTCTTCGCGTCCTTGGTCGCGCTAGCCGTGGCCGCTTGCTTCGTGCCGCGCTACGCTCTGCCGGGCCTCGGAATCATCTTCGTGATCTTTGGCGGCCTAGTGCTCCTGATCCGTCGAGCGAACAGGCCAAGCTCAGCCCGTATCGCGGCGATGCGGATCACCGACGCGATGAAGCTCCACTCACCGACGGTGAAACTCACCCCAGAGCTTTACGGTGCGTGTCGAGACGTCCTCGATCGTGAAATAAGAGCCGTGGCCCCCGTAAAGATAGTCGCAGTGGGAAATGTCGCCGCTAGCCACTTCCAGAGGTTCGGTGTGACCGGCGCAGAAGATGTGATCCGCGTCGTCCACCCCTCCCACTATGTGAAGAGCTCGTTCTGGATAGCCGGCGCCGCCACTCAATACGAAGCATCGGCTGAAGGCAGATGCCAGGCAAAAGTTGACTGGTACGTCCGGCG
>NZ_FNAV01000041.1 GCF_900102075.1 Salipiger thiooxidans
ATGGAGAGGTGCGGGACCCGCGTTGTCGCTTCGCGAAACGCTACATCCCGCTGACCAAACCAACGAAAAGCCACCGCGCAGCGGTGGTTTTTCCTTGGTTTGGTGGTCATAGCGCGAGCAAAACACCCGGATCCATTCCGAACCCGGCCGTTAAGTGCCGTCGCGCCGATGGTACTGCGTCTCAAGACGTGGGAGAGTAGGTCACCGCCAAACCTAGCAAAAACCACCCGTATCTCTCTAAACGACACATACCAAACCACCCTGTCGCGGGATGGAGCAGCCCGGTAGCTCGTCAGGCTCATAACCTGAAGGTCGTAGGTTCAAATCCTACTCCCGCAACCATCGTTTCCGACAAAGCCCTCGCCATCCGCGGGGGCTTCGTCGTATCCGCATCCCCCAACGCCAGAATACCCGCCAGATCGCCGCTGAGCTCGATCCTGTGGCCATCGGGCGCGTCCGCTGCTGGAACCATCCGGATCTCGGAGATCAGGCTGCGCATCGCCTCGGCGGCCGGGATCCGAACTGCGGGGTCTGACAGGCATTGACTAGATCGCCGATCTTCTGACGGTAGAGATCGCCGAGGCTCGGGTTCACCCTCAGGACGGCCGGCTCCGGCGCCTCCGCAACCTGGGTTGCCAGAGGGCCGACATCGTGCCGCCGAGGCCGATGTGCATTTCGTTGATCTCGCCCTCGGCCTTGGTTACGACCGACACATCGAGGAAGCTCATGCGCTTGTGCAGGGCCGCGATATGTTCCTGATCGCGCGACAGACGGTCGAGCGCCTCCGCGACGATGATGTCGAACTGGCCATTCATCGCGGCTTGCTGCATCGCCTGGAAACCGGGGCGGAGGTGCGAGGCGCCGCTCATGGCTTCATCCGTGAAAACTTCCACCACTCGCCAGCCGCGATCGGCGCAGAGCGACCGGCCCACGCGGACCTGGTCCGTGATCGACGCGGCAGATTGCAGGTCGCTCGAGTAGCGCGCGTAGATGGCGGCGCGGACAGGTGCATCTGGTCTCCTTTGGGTCGGAGGCTGCCATCTCCTCGCGCACGGCCTGCTGTGCGAGCAAACGGACGAGATGGCGCAGCGCGGGATGAAACGGCTCTGGCGGTTCGCAAACGTCGGTACGAGACGACGTAGGTTCCAGGGGCGCCGCTGCGGACGGCGTCTCCTCTGGATCTGCGTGTCTTGCCCGTTCCCGTGCCATTGGCCGAGTTCTCCCGATCCCCCGCCGGTAAGTGCTGCGGGAGGTGCATGATGGTGATGAACTGTCCGGGACCTGCCCCGGTTGCTGTTGTCATCATCATATCGCGGGCGCACGGGCAGGGTCGCCTGCCACGAGAGGGCGACGAGGGGCGTTTGGTCGGGATTATGTGGAAAACTCAGGGGCGAGACATGCGGGGGCAGCGTGGTGGCGAGACTAGACGCCCGGGCAGCGCGCGGGTTCGGTTGGTCAAGATATTTCCTGAAGGGAGTTCTCCATAATGCGGCAGGCACGGGCGGATTTGATGCAGGATGGGGCGACCTTTGCCCGATGTTTGCGATTTGATTTTGTGCCACCTGGATCTCGGAGCCCCTGCCATTGCGCATGCCCGTGGGCGATGATGGCCGCACGAGGCGAAGTTTGCGAATATCCTTTGCGCAAACCGGGGGCGCGCCCTGCGCCATCGCTGCGACTTTGCGAATTCCTTTATGGCAAAACGGCGCTCCGGGCGATGTGATCGCCGCTGGAACAGGGGAGCGCGCCAGGAGGACGCGCTCCCCTGTCCATGCTCCTACTTGGATGGAGCTCCGTTCAGGTCTGCCTCTGCGAGGTCCACCGGCTGCAGTCCCGAGAGCCAGGGACGAAGATCGGCCTCCTGAAGTTCGCGGTGCTCGACGAGATGTGCGGCCAACCTCTCGAGCAGATCGCGATGCGGGGCGAGCAGGGCGCGCGCGCGGCGCTCGAACTGGTCGAGTTTGACGCGAAGACGGTCGGCATCATCCGGGACCAAGCGCTGCATGTTCGCCGGGCCAAGCCAGCCGTTGCCGTTGACGCCGAGCCCGAACTCCCGGTCAAACTGCAACTGGAGCGCAGAGGCTTGTGCAAGATCGCTTTCGACGCTGCCGCCTGTGCCCGCGCTGATCGAGCCGCGAGCCAGGCGCTCGGCAGCACGCCCGCCCATAATGATCGTAAGTTCATGCTCGAACTCAAGGGGCGTGCCCTCGTGGATTGCGGAGCCGCGGGACGTGGATCCGCCGTCGCGGGACAGCGGCATCCGGCGGACAGGTCCCGCGCGCAGGAGTGTCGCGACAATGGCGTGTCCGCACTCATGGATCGCGATCCGGCGATCAAAGCCCTCGGGTGCTGGTGGACGATCCGCCATCAGCGTCAAGACGGTCAGCGGCTGGCGCGACCGCAGCGCCCGCGCTTTTGCCGCGCGCAATGTCGCATCAATCATCGCTGGCGTCTCGCCCGCATAGGCCTGCGCGAGCGTGACAAGTTCTGTCTCCTCCATCTCTGGCAAGGACAGTTGCAGCATGTGCCGGATCTGGGCTTGCGTCGGGCGCGTCAGGGTGTGATGCAGATCAAACCGGCCGGGTCTGAGAAATGCCGGATCCAGGGCATCCCGGTGGTTCGTCGCACCGATCAACAGAACGCCTTCGCTGCGCCGGAGCGCGTCGATCTCTTGCAGAAATTGGTTGATGACCTGCCTGCGATAGTTCGCGGAATGCCTGTCCTGGCTTTCGCGCGAACCGGTTGCGTCGATCTCCTCGATGAACAACACGGCGGGCCGCTTCGCTGCTGCTGCAGCAAAAGTCCGGCGCATCTCGCGCAGCATGTCGCCAAGGTGGCCCGCACTTTGCACGTTCCGAAGGATCCTTCGACGAGCGGGACGCCGGCCGAGGCGGCAATGGCGCGAGCCAGCACGCTCTTGCCGCTCCCGGCTTCGCCGTGGAGAAGAAGGGATGAATTGATCTCGCTCCATTGCGCTTCGCAGCGGCGCCATGGGGTCAGGTCCGCCACGAGATCTGTGGCTGCCCGGTGAGCCGCTGTATCGCCGCCGATCTGCGCCAGCGCCATGTCACCTGAGCCGGTGTCGTCCGGTGCTTGAAACTTTGCTAGCGCCCGCGCCACTGCTGCGGCATCGGGCTCTCGCAGAGCCGTGAAGAGGCTGAGCGGGTCGAGGTCTGCCAAGGCCGCATCGCTCGGCAGAAGCGGACGGATAGGGGGACCAAAGGGCGGTAGTGGGCTTCGGTGCTGGTGGTCACCTAAACCGACATGCGCAATCAGGGCGTGTCTTCATATGCGGGCAATCAAAAGCGACAGCCCTGTTCACCCGCACTGACACTAACCGACAAAGGAGTCAGATTGCCTTTCGTCGCAAGGATGGGCCTGATAGTTCAATGCGATGCGCGGCGCTGGTCAGTCGATCAAGGATCGCATCCGCGATCGTCGGGTTATCAATGAAGGCATGCCAGTTTTCGACTGGCAGCTGGCCGCAAACGATGGTCGCGCGTTCACCGATACGATCATCCAGAAGCTCCAGAAGATCGTGCTTGCCCATGGCCTTGAGCTTGCTAACGCCAAAGTCATCGAGGATGAGGAGGTCAGCTCGTTTATACTGCGCGCGCAGCTTTGCCGTCGTGCCCTCAATGTGCGCAATTTCGAATTCCTCCAGAAGGCGGGACACCATCCGGTACGATACGCTGATGCCGTTCCGCACGGCCTGCATCCCCAAGCAACACCCAAGCCAGGTTTTCCCCGTTCCGCTTTTGCCAGTGATCAACACATTCTGGTGCCTGCCAATCCAGTCACAGCTCAACAAGCGTGTCGTGAGCGACTTGTCCAGGTTCCTGTCGCTTCCATAGGTCAACTCCTCCGGATGGGCCTGTACCCGCAACTTGGCGGCGCGAAGAAGTCGGTCCTTCCGCGCATTCTGACGATGAAGCTCCTCAGCACCGACCAGCATCGCCAGCCGGTCTTCGAAGGCCATGTCCGCCTGTTGGGGTGTTTCTGCCTGCTGGCGCAGAGCTTCCCGCATGCCTCTCAGTTTAAGATTGAGGTGGTCCCCCTTTCCCGGACAGTTTTGCGGCGCTGCTAAGCTTGCCTGGTGATCATGCTGCCGCCTTGAGGCCGGGGCCCTGATGGGCCTCGACCGGTGTTCTGCCGCCGAGTACCGAGTGCGGGCGCTCGGTGTTGTAGAAGGTCATCCACTTTCCGATGCCTGCCCGGGCCGCAGACCCGGTTTCGAAGGCATGGAGGTAGACGCACTCGTATTTCAGCGACCGCCATAGCCGTTCGATCATGAGGTTGTCCATCCAGCGTCCTCGACCGTCCATGGAGACCTTCACCGTCGCGTCCAGCAAGGGCTGCGTGAAGCGCGGGCTGGTGAACTGGCTGCCCTGATCCGTGTTGAAGATCTCGGGCCATCCGTGAAGCCGAAAGGCATCCTCAGCGCTTCAATGCAGAACTCGGTGTCCGTCCGGCATGGGCCTCGGACCCATGGCGGCCTCATGCCGAACTGTTTGACAGCCGCCAGGACAGCACTCGGCGTGTCGCCCAGTCCATGATCGCCACGAGGTAGAGGAAGCCGCGCCGCATGGGAATGTAGGTGATGTCCGCGCACCAGACCTGGTTCGGGCGCTCGATCACCTAATCCCTGAGGAGACGAGCCTTTTGCGCCATTGGTTCAAGCACAATGGCGAGTGATACTTGCGGTGCTCCGGGTGGGGCACCGTCGTGCGCGGCGGCTGGTAGACAGCGCGCAGCCCCATCCTCGCCATCAGCCGCCGGATGCGCTTGCGCCCGACGCAGTAGCCCTGGTTGCGCAGGTGCCTCGCCATTTGGCGACGGCCGTAGAAAGGCGTCTCCATGAACTGCGCATCGATCAGCTTCATCAACGCCAGGTTCAGCGGGCTCTCGGACTTGCCCGGGCCATACCATGCCGACCGGCTGACCCCGATCAGCGCGCATTGCCGGGTGATCGACAGCACGGGGTGCTTCGGCTCGATCATCTCTCGCCTCCGGGACACGCTCACCGTCCGGAGGCTTTGACTAAAAAATCCCGCTCCACCACGAGTTGGCCAATCTTGGCGTGCAGCTTCTCGATCTCGCCCTCCTTCTCGGCCGCCTTCGCCTCGGCCTTGCCGGAGAAGATTCCGGACATGCCCTCGAGCGCCTGCCGCTTCCAGGTGTTGATGAGGGTCTGATGCACGCCGTGCTTTGCCACCAGTTCGGCGACCGTCAACTCACCTCGGATAGCCTCAAGCGCCACCTTCGCCTTGAACTCGGCGACGTAGTTCTTTCGTTTGCCAGCCACGCTGTTCTTCCTCGTCTTCGTTGGCGGCAAGCTTAGCAGGGTGTCCAGTTTTCGGGGACCATCTCACGGATCGAGCAGACACCTCACACATGGCCATTGGCCGCTTACTTCGGCTTGTAACAGACGATCTGAACTGGCTGGGTTCTGCGCTCCGCGATGTTCCGTGCAGCGTTCCTTACGATCTGCGGTGCGCTGACGTCGCCCAGACCATGTTCGGTAAGAGCAAAGAATGCGCCGGGCTTGAGTACCCGGAAAGCTTCTCCCAAAAAGAGGTCGCGGTTAGGCACGTTCATTGTAACGTGCTGCGTGTATCCGCCGTCGAATGTCTCACTGGAATAAGGGAGTTTCTGACCGTCGCCGTGGCGAAACACTACCATGCCCTCCATCCCGACAAGCTCAGAAAGTTTGTTGCCAGCGTCCACGAATGGAGCCGTTATGTCGAGACCATCAACATGACAGCGAAATCGTTTGGCCAGGTATCTGGCTGGGCCACCAATTCCGCAGCCTATATCCACGAGCCGGTCGCCCTCTTTGATCGGAAGGGCATCTGCCAGTTCTACGGTCGCCGGGAAGCCCGTGGCAGGGAAATGGTCGACCGGGGCTAGCTCCTCGATCGTCACGGTCTCAGGGTCGATCCCCGCGCGCTCCATGGCTTCCGGAATACGACCAAAGACGTCACCCTTGCCCCAGTGATCCGAAATAGCCTGTACTTCTGCCATGCGCCGCTCTCCGATTTCATCGGACAACAGTATCACAATCCACGTCATCCCCTAAGGCTGCCGACCGAAGACCGATTCGACCTCGGAGCGGTCCATGCCGCGACGCAGCAGGTCGTGCGCCTGCCAGACAGCGGCGGCGGTCTCTCCCGACCCGGAGCCGACCTTCGCAACAGGCGGATGGTATGATCGGTCCATGGCCCAATGCTGATGCTTCGACGGCCATGGCCCTCCGACGGCTTTCTTCGGGACAGGCAGCCCCACGCACCATTACACCGACTTATCGTCCAATAGAAGCTGACGGGCGATCAGCTTCGCCTCATGCAAGTGCTCGGTCACGGCCGCGAGCGCAGCGTCGGGATCGCGGCCGATAATCGCCGTACAGATCGCCTGCATATGCGCAGGCCCCGGAATTTCCCGATTGTCACTGGTCAGGGTCAGGATACGCAGACGAGAGATACGACCATTCAGCCTCTGCACGATTTCCCATGCGATGTTATGCTGAGCGCCCTCGAAGATCAGCGCATAGAATTTCGTTGCAGCCTTGAATAGCGCGCCCGGGGCCTGATCTTGCCCGGCGCTCTGCAGATCGGCCAAGGCCACTTTCAGCCGCCGTTCCAGATCCGGCGTCATGTTGCGTGCGCAAGCCATGGCGGCATCCGTCTCAAGCTTCAGACGGATGTCGTAAATCTGCTGTGCATCCTCCCAACTCATCTCCGCAACCATCGGCCCACGGTTCGGGACATGGGTCACCAGGCCCTCGGCATCGAGGTAGCGCAATGTCTCGCGCACCACCGTACGAGAGACGCCAAGTTGCTCGCACAGCACCCTTTCGACCAGGCGGTCGCCCGGCTTGAAGACCCCACCAATGATGGCGTCCCGGAGCCTCTCCAAGACAACATCCCGCAGCGTGGTCGGCTGCTGCTCAATTCTGCTTAGCACAATCTCTGACATGCGTACTGGATATCAGCCTCTGCTGCTCCCAACAAGATTGTTTGTACGATTGTATTACGGTAGTCCATCTTACAGACAGCCGATTCGTCATGGACTGGAGACCTGAATGCCTGCTGAAATCCGAAAGACCCTGCTGCATGTTGAAACGACACGGATCGAAGGCGGAAAGGCCGCGCCCGTGCCCCTGAAGATGATCGCCGCCGTGGCGGTGATCCGGAATCCATGGGCAGGTCAGGGTTTTGTCGAAGATCTGCGGCCTGCCATTCTCGATGCTGCGCCCGGCCTTGGCGCATTGCTGACGGAAATGGTGCTTGAGGCCGCCGGGGGCGGCGACAAGGTGGAAGGCTACGGCAAGGCGGCCATCGTCGGCGTCAACGGCGAGGTCGAGCACGCCTCTGGCCTGATCCACACCCTGCGTTTCGGCAACCACTACCGCGAAGCGGTCGGAGCCAAGTCCTACCTGGCCTTCACCAACACCCGTGGCCCGGCCAATGCATCGTTGCAAATTCCGCTGATGGACAAAAACGACGGCGGCCGGCGCAGCCACTACCTGACCATCCAGCTTTCGGTGGCAGATGCTCCCGGCCCCGACGAGATTGTCGTGGCCCTCGGCGCCTCCATCGGGGGCCGCCCGCATCACCGTATCGGCGACCGCTACCAGGACCTGAAGGAACTCGGGCATGACCTTGAAAACCCTGCCTCTGTCTGAGGACGGCACCCGGCTGTCCTACCGCGAGGCGGGAGAGGGCGCGCCGCTGGTCCTGATACACGGCGTTGGCATGCAGTCCGCCGCCTGGGCACCGCAGTTTCCCGCCCTGTCGCGGCGCTGCCGAGTGCTGGCGCTGGACATGCCCGGCCATGGCGGCAGCAGCCCGCTGGCCGTCGATGCCGAACTGCCCGACTTCGTGGCCTGGCTGGACCGCGCGCTCGGCGCGCTGGGTCTCGGCCTGGTCAGCCTGGCCGGCCATTCGATGGGTGCCCTGATCGCCGGCGGCTATGCCGTCACCCACTCCGAAAAGGTCGCCCGCGTGGCCCTGCTGAACGGTGTCTTCCGGCGCAGTCCAGAGGCCCGTGCCGCCGTCGAGGCCCGTGCCGCCGAACTGCATGCAGGTGATGTCGATATCGCAGCACCACTGCTGCGCTGGTTCGGCGAGGACCGCGGTCACCTTACCGCCCGCGAAAGCGTCGCGGGCTGGCTGGCCGAGGTCTCACCCCGGGGCTATGCCACCGCCTACGGTGCCTTCTCCCGCGGCGACGACATCTATGCCGACCGCTTCGCCGCGATCCGCTGCCCGCTGCTTGCCCTGACCGGCGACCAAGATCCGAACTCGACCCCCGCCATGGCGCGCGCCATGGCCGATGCCGCCCCAGAGGGACGCGCGCTGGTCATCGAGGGGCACCGCCACATGGTGAATCTGACCGCCCCGGATCGCGTCAGCCAAGCACTGATCGACTGGATGGAAACCCCCAGCACCGTCGAGGTCACCTCATGAGCACACTGCCCGCCTTCCAGCTCTATATCGACGGCAGCTTCCGCGATGCCGCCGCCAGTTTCGACAGCCTCGACCCAGCGACCGGACAGCCCTGGGCGCGGATGCCCGAGGCCCGCGCCGCGGAGGTCAACGAGGCCGTCGCCGCCGCCCGCCGCGCCTTCCATGGTGCCGAATGGGCCGGGCTGACCGCCGGACAGCGCGGCAAGCTGCTGCTGCGCCTCGCCGATCTGATCGAACAGAACGCCTCCCGCCTGGCCGAGCTGGAAACCCGTGACACCGGCAAGATCATCCGCGAGACTCGCGCCCAGATCGCCTATGTCGCCGAGTATTACCGCTACTATGCTGGCCTTGCCGACAAGATCGAGGGGGCGCATCTTCCGATCGACAAGCCTGACATGGAGGTCTGGCTGCGCCGCGAGCCACTTGGCGTCGTGGCTGCTGTCGTGCCGTGGAACTCTCAGCTGTTCCTGTCGGCAGTGAAGATCGGACCCGCCCTGGCCGCAGGATGCACCATGGTGTTGAAGGCCTCGGAAGATGGCCCAGCACCGATGCTGGAATTCGCCCGGATCTTCGATCAGGCAGGCTTCCCGGCTGGCGTGCTGAACGTGATCACCGGCTTCGGCCCCGATTGCGGCGCCATTCTTACCAGTCACCCCGACATTGACCACGTGGCCTTCACCGGCGGACCCGAGGCGGGGCGCCAAATCTTGCGCAACTCGGCCCAGAACCTGGCCTCGACTTCGCTTGAGCTGGGGGGCAAATCGCCCTTCATCGTCTTCGAAGATGCCGATCTGGACAGTGCCGTGAACGCTCAGATCTCGGGTATCTTCGCCGCCAGCGGTCAAAGTTGCGTTGCGGGCTCCCGGCTGCTGGTGCAGAACTCAATCCGCGCCGAGTTCCTGGACCGGCTGCGCCATAAGGCTGAGAAGATTGTTATCGGCGGCCCGCAGGACATGGCGACCGAGGTCGGACCGCTCTGCACCGCACGCCAGCGCGACAACGCCGCAGCGCTCTGTGACCGCTCGGTCGCGGCCGGGGCGACACTGGTCACGGGCGGCAAGCCGATCGACGGCACCGGCTACTACTTCCCGCCCACCGTCCTCGATTGCACCGAGGCCCCCGAAGCCCCCTGCCTGACGGAGGAATTCTTCGCTCCTGTCCTGTCCGCACAGGGTTTCGACACCGAGTCCGACGCGCTTCGCCTGGCCAACGACACGGACTACGGCCTGGCTTCGGGCGTCTTCACGCGGGACCTGACGCGGGCGCACCGCATGATCCGCGGCATCCGCGCCGGGGTGGTCTGGGTGAACACCTACCGCGCTGTCAGCCCCATGGCACCCTTTGGCGGGCACGGCCTGTCGGGACACGGCCGCGAGGGCGGGCTGGCTGCCGCGCTCGACTACACCAAAATCAAGACCGTCTGGCTGCGCACCAGCGACGCCCCCATCCCCGACCCCTTCGTGATGCGTTGAGCTTACCGAAGAAGTCTGACCGCTTGGAAAAGGAGATTGCTGACCGGAAACACCCCCTTCCGAAACGAACAGAGTTCGCCAGAAGAATGAGAACCAGCTTCAAACCAACAGGAATATGACAATGACCCGAACTCCCCGTACCCTTGCCCTGGCCGTGCTGACCTCGATGGGCCTTGCCGCCGCCGCTGCCGCACAGGATTGCGAAACCACCATCGACGCCTCCCTGCTGACCGAGGAAGGCAAGTTGACCATGGCGGTCAGTCCGACCCTGCCGCCGATGGCCTACGCTGAATCCGACGGCACGCTGAAGGGGTTGCGCGTCGAACTAGGCGTCGAAGTCGCCAAGCGTCTCTGCCTTGAGCCCGACTTCATCTCGACCGAATACGCGACCATGGTGCCCGGCCTCCAGGGCGGTCGCTGGGACGTGATCGATGCCGGGCTCTTTGTCACTCCGGCCCGCCTCGAGATCATGTACATGATTCCTTACGAGAATCTCGCCATCTCGATCTCGACCGCGACGGGCGACGACTCGATCAAGACCGTCGAGGACTTGGCCGGCAAGCGCGTCAGCACCGACATCGGCGGCTACGCGGAAGCCAAGATGCGTGAGCTGAACAAGGACTTCGCCGAGAAGGGCCTTGAGCAGATCGACATCGCACTCTTCGACAACTACGCGACGGTCTATCAGGCACTACGCGCCGGTCAGGTCGAAGCGGCTGTCTCGATCGACCCGGTTGCCAAGCTCTACAGCGAAAGCGGCGAATTCGCCCATGCTCTGGCAGGCCTCTACGCCACGCCTGGCTCGCTGGCCTTCGGCAGCACCGACATCGCCGCCCCCGTGACCAAGGTCATGCAGGAGATGAACGCCGACGGCTGGCTGCCCGAGCTGATGGCGCGCTACGGCGTCGGACAGGCCGGTGACGGCAGCATTGAGCTGAAGGGCCCCGGCCTCTGATCGGCCGCCTCTGACACATGTGAATTGGCGCCGCTGCCTCTGCGGCGGCGTCTGCCCTCTCCGGCGCAGCAAGCGCATCAGCTCACGAGGAGACGATCGTGAAAGGTTGGAACTGGGACGGGTTCTTCGAGTACCTGACCAACACATACATTCTTGAAGGCGCAGCCGTGACGCTGGGTCTGACCATTGCATCAATGACCCTTGGCGTCGTCGCCGGCTGTGTCGTGGCGCTGATGAGGATGAGCCCCTTCCGGGTTCTCAGCAATATCGCCTACTTCTATACATGGCTGATCCGCGGCACGCCTCTGCTGGTGCAGCTGATCATCATCTACACGGGCCTGCCCCAGATCGGCATCAAGTTCAGCGTGCTCGAAGCCACCCTGATCGGCCTGGTGATGAACGAGGCCGCGTACCTCTCCGAAATCATCCGTTCAGGCATCAGCTCGGTTCCCAAGGGCCAGAGCAACGCCGCCCGTGCCGTCGGCATGACCGATGTGCAGATGATGCGCTACGTCATAGCCCCGCAGGCCGCCCGGATCATCATCCCGCCGCTCGGCAACTCGGTGAACGGCTGCCTCAAGACCACCTCCATCGCCTCCATCATCTCAATGGAAGAGCTGCTGCGCCGCACCCAGGTCCTGATCCAGGAGAAGTTCATGGTGCTGGAACTCTTCGTTGTCGCCGCCCTCTACTACCTGCTGATGACCACCGCCTGGGACCTGATCCAGCGCCGGATCGAACGGCACTTCGGTCGTGGCTACGACATCAAGGCCGATGCGGCCGAACAACGCTGAGGAGAGACCATGCAACCGATGATCGTTCTCGAAGATGTCGACAAATGGTACGGCAAGAATTTCCAGGTCCTCAAGTCCTGCTCGCTGACCGTCTCGCCCGGTGAGGTGGTGGTGATCTGCGGCCCCTCGGGCTCGGGCAAGTCCACACTGATCAAATGCGTCAACGGGCTGGAGCCGGTCCAGGGCGGTCGCATCTCCGTCAAGGACATGGAGGTGACCGGACCAAGGACCAATCTTCCCAAGCTGCGCTCTCATGTGGGGATGGTTTTCCAGCACTTTGACCTGTTCCCGCACATGACGGTGACGGAGAACATCTGCATCGGCCAGACCCGTGTTCTGGGCCGCACCCAGGCCGAGGCCGAAGCCAAGACCGCAGCCCTGCTGGAGCGCGTCGGCATGTCCGACCATGCCCGCAAGTACCCGATCCAGCTGTCAGGCGGCCAGCAGCAGCGTATCGCCATCGCCCGCGCCCTTGCCATGGATCCGATCGCCATGCTCTTCGACGAGCCCACTTCGGCCCTTGATCCCGAGATGATCACCGAGGTTCTGGACGTCATGGTCGAGCTGGCCAAGGAAGGCATGACCATGATGGTCGTGACCCACGAGATGGGCTTTGCCCGCAAGGTCGCCGACCGCGTCGTCTTCATGGACGGCGGCGAGGTGGTCGAGGACACCCCCAAGGACGAGTTCTTTGCCTCCCCCAAGAGCCAGCGCGCCGTCGAATTCCTCTCGAAGATCCTGGACCACTGACATGATGCGTATCCTGACAACCGGCGATGTCCGAATGGCCCCCGGCATCAGCGCCGAGGCCGGCCCCATCCTCGCCGACCTCGGTGCCAAGCGCCCGCTGGTGGTGGTCGACCCCGTCGTCCACCAATTGGGTCTTGCGGACAAGATGCTGTCCGGGCTGCGCGACGCGGGCATGACGCCGCAGATATTCTCTGCCTTCTCACCCGATCCGACCGATGCCGAAGCCATGGACGCGGTCCAGATCGCCCGCTCGGTCGACGCGGATTGCGTCGTGGGCATCGGTGGCGGCAGCGCCATGGATGTCGCCAAGGCCGTGGCACTGCTCAGCGTCCAGACGGACAGCCTCCGCGCGCTCTCGGTGCCCCGCATCGTTGACCTGCCCGCGCTGCCTATCCTCTGCGTGCCGACCACCGCCGGCACAGGATCCGAGGTGACACGGGCGGCGGTGATCACCGACGCCACGACCCATGAAAAGCTGTTGCTGCTTGGTTCTTCGCTGCAACCGAAAGTGGCCCTTCTCGATGTCGAGCTGACGCTGAGCTGCCCCTACCGGGTCACGGTAGACAGCGGTCTCGATGCGCTCTCCCATGCGCTGGAAGCGCTGGTCAATCGCAATGCCACACCTTACTCCGACGGGCTGGCAACGCAGGCCATGCAGCTGATCGGCAAGAGCCTGGAAACTGCCGCCCGCGTCCCCGGGGATCATGCGGCGCGCTCCGACATGCTACTGGGTGCCTGCCTTGCCGGCATGGCCGTTTCGCATACCTCGACTGCGCTGATCCACGGCATGAGCCGCCCCATCGGGGCTGCCTTCCACGTGCCCCACGGCATGTCCAATGCAATGCTCATGCCACTGGTGACCGAGTGGTCCGCCGTGTCCGCTCCCCAAGCCTACGGCCGCGCTGCCAAGGCGATGGGTCTGGCCGAGGACCCGGCTGCGCTGATCGACGCGCTGAAAGTCCTAAACGCTCGCCTGGAAGTACCAAGCCTAGCGTCACTGGGGATTTCACAGGAAACCTTCAGAGCCGCCATCCCCGAAATGGCGCGTCAGGCAATCGCTTCTGGGACACCAGACAACAATCTCCGCCGAGCCGATGAAGCCCAAATTTCCGATCTCTACCTCACATTCCTCAAGAATGACGCGATCTCCTGATAAAAAGTCTATGATCCATACGCACTGAATACCGGCCGCCTTCACACAGCACCTAGACCCTCAGCTCGGCTGCTTTTGCACGTTCAGTTTTAAACCACTGGTGAAGCAGAGAACCGCTGGCCAGGCGCCAACTGCTAGGGCGTGTTGACAAAAGAGATTCACACTGCGCGGCAAGCGTGATTCAAGCTGGTATCTGCGATGGAGACCAGCTTGGCACGAGACCTGATGTCGAACGAGAAATGCGCGTTCTTTGAGCGTTTCATCC
>NZ_FNAV01000017.1 GCF_900102075.1 Salipiger thiooxidans
TGTTGATCACCTTCCACGGCTTGGCGTTCCTGCGGGGTGGAATAACGGCGTGAGCGCCGCGTTCAGCGATGGCATCGTGGCACTTGCGGGTGTCGTAGGCACCGTCTGCCGTGACACTGCCGATCTCCTGGCCCTCCGGGATCTGGCTGAGAAGGTCGGGCAAGACCGGCGCATCGCCGATGTGGCTCCCGGTGATCTCAACGGCTCGAACCTCCAGCGTTTCCTCGTCGATCCCGAGGTGGATCTTGCGCCAGACGCGACGTTTCGGGGCACCATGCTTGCGGGCGTGCCATTCGCCTTCGCCCTCGACCTTGATGCCGGTGCTGTCCGCTGCCCGGCAGGGCATTGCGCAGCAATGTCCCAAGAGGGATCAGCAGGTGCAGCGGGCCTTTCGATCCACGGTAGGGAATGTTGACCGCCAGGGTCTTCTGGCGGCGCGACAGCGTGCTGAAGTCGGGCACGGCAGGAGGCCCCTCGCATGGTTCCGTGTGCAACACGGGTGACCTTGCTCTCCCTTTAAGTGCTCGCTTCTCAGCCATCGGGACTCGGGATTGTCTTCGTTGAAGTGAGACAATCGCGGATCAAGCCCCGGATAGAGATATTCAGCACTTCGAGGCCACATGGGAGCACCACCTTTCCATGAGTTCACGTCGTTTCTGGAGAAGGTCCGAGCGGGCGTATGCCCGCTCGACTTCGTTCCCGACCTTGTGGCCGAGGCTCATTTCTGCCACCTCACGAGGCACATTTGCCTCTTCAGAAGCCCAGTCCCTGAACGTCGAGCGAAAACCGTGGACGGTGATGTTGTCCGTCTGCATGCGCCGCAGCAGCATGAGCATCGACATGTTGGATAGCGGTTTGTGCCGCATCTGCCCTTCGAAGACGCAATCCGACCGCAGCGCCTTCAGTGGCTCCACAACCGCAATCATCTGCTCAGTCAGGGGAACCCGGTGCTCTGCCCCGGTCTTGGTCCGATCCTCCGGAATCGTCCAAACGAGCTGTTCGAAATCAAACTCCTCCCAAGTTGCCTGGAGAACCTCACTTGTCCGGCAGCCGGTCAAGCAGGTCATTGCCAAAGCCTTGGCGGCAGTACCTGGCTGTTGAGTGACCGCGGCAAAGAAGGGCGGTACGTCACGCCAGTGCATGGCACTGTGATGCTTCACTTTGGCTTTGACGCGAGGCAGCACACGGCCATCAATGACGACCGTCACAGGGTTCTCACCTTCCCGGTGGCCCCGTGAGCGGGCGACATCAAGAACAGCTTTCATCCGTTGCGCCACGCGCCGGGCGGTCTCATGCTTGGCGGTCCAGATAGGGGACAGCACCTGCAGGACTTCGGGTTGCCCGATGTCCGAAACCGGCATCCTCCCTATCTTCGGCAAAGCATACTCAGCCAGCGTATTGATCCACTGCTGGGCATGCTTGGAGTTCTTCCAAGTGGGGAGCCGCTCGACGTGAACGGTGCGAGCGACTTCTTCGAAGCACGGTACCACGACATCTTGGTTGAACTTGGGGTTCAGCCCTTGCCGTGCAAGCCTGCGATATTCGAGAGCTCGATCTCTGGCGACGTTCAGCGTGACGACATCCGCGCCGCCTAGTCCGAAGTCAGTGCGCATGGGCTTGCCCATGCGATTGCGTTGTCCCTTGACGGTTACGCGCACGATCCAACGTCGTGCGCCGGAAGGGTCAACGATTAGGTAGAGTCCATTGCCGTCACCATGACGGCCCGGACCAAGCGAGCGGACGAGATTCCTCGTCAGCCGGCCGGTGCTGTAGGCCATGCCTATACCTCGTTTTATACCACGGAATGAACAGCACCGAGCAAAAGCGAATTGAGGCGATCAGTATCGAAGCGAGGCGGGGTGGTGCGTAAGTTCAATACCTTAGAGGGTAGAACAGCACTGTATGCCAATCAACCAAAATGGTAGGTGGCGGAGACGAAGGGATTCGAACCCTCGAGACGGTTTCCCGCCTGCACCCTTAGCAGGGGTGTGCCTTCGACCACTCGGCCACGTCTCCGTCGACCCGTCTAACGGGGTTGCGAAGGGGTGACAAGACGAAATTTCCGCGGCTGGAGTTGCGGCGCAGCGGCTGTTCGAACCGGCATTTCGTTTGCATCGAAATCGGCACTCCGTTTGGTGGCTCAGGCGCTACGCCCTAGCCGTTTGATCCCACGCTTTGATGGTGCGATCCATTCGCTGGAATGGAAGGAGGCCCTGTGGGACAGATACTTCACGGCTGCGCCGGGCATTGTCACCCGGCAGTGGTTTGCGTGGCAAACCATGAGAGAGCACGCACGCCATCCGGGCAGCAATAAAGCGATCCACCGCCCGGCAGGGTCATGCGAAGAATGAGCCCGAGAGGGGCAAGCTTCGGCCGTGGCGCTGAGCCGGGACCTCGGGGGCAACCCGAAGACCGTCGCGAAGTGGCGTAAGCGCGAGACGGTGGGAGATCGCAAGACAGGGCCGAAGACGCAGCACAATCGCCAGGGCAAGGCCAACTGAACGGACTGAGGAGCAGGCGGCGCTGACATCATCCCCCTCACCGTCGCTCGGCAGCGGGCACATGAGCTCCGGCCCCGCGCCAAGCAGAAGCTGAACCCCAAATACCATCGCGACAAGGAGGTGCTGGGCGTCGAGGAGGTCGCACGGCAGCACTGTGTCGCGGGTCTGCCGATCCGGAAGAACCGGACACATGGCCAGCAGTGGATCAACATGCTCGGAGACTACGCTTACCGGATCGCAGGCAAAGGCCGCGAGCGGGCAGCCCTGCACCGAGAAGATGAAAGCCTTGCATGTCCTGGCTCCTCTCCCCGTGGAACCGTGAGCGTGCGGAAGGGTCGGATGCCTGAAGCGCCGGGATCTCCGTCTCGCGACTTCCATCGAAGCGCATCCGGGCGCTGGCAGTTCTCCGCCCTTCCGGATCAGCACACGGAAGGCAGCTCCGGCACCGGTGCGCCGCCATGTTGGTGGGTGGTTTCCTTTCGTTGAACGGCGAATGCGTCTCGGTCGTCGGATGCCGCGTCAGAGGCCGAACGTCTGGCGAGCGATGTTCAGGACCGGGTCCGGCCCGCTTCTGCTCTTTCCGTGTTTCATGGAACGGCGAGCCCACGCAGATCGACGAAGATCCGCAAGCTCTCAAACTGCAGGTTTGGTGTGCGCGGAATCCGGGCGTACGGAGGGTTCGTGTCTCAGGAAAATTGCCAGATCAGACCTGGAACCGCAGGATTTCCGCGAGGGCGTAAGGAAAAGTCCGCCTCAGGGCGCTTACAGGATACACCGAATTCAAGCGTTCTCGTTTTCGAACGGAAATCTCGGCAAATCCGGGCGTCTCGCGGCGCGCCACGGATATAGCGCCACTCGCGCCCCACGCCGCAACCCGGCGAAAAGCCACCCACGCGCCGCTACCGCGCCCCAGCGAGGATCAGATCGGCGCCGCGTTCGGCCAGCATGAACACCGCCGCCTGCGAGTTGCCTGAGACCTGCGTCGGCATCACCGAGGCGTCCACCACCCTCAACCCGTCGAGCCCGCGCAGGCGCAGCTCTGGGTCCACCACCGAGGCCGCGTCGCCGCCCATCCGGCAGGTGCCGGCGGCGTGGTAGATGGTCTGGCCGTTCGCCCGCGCGAAGGCCAGCCAGTCGCTGCGGCTGTCGCAGGCGGGCCCGGGCGACATCTCGTGATCGCGCCAGTCGTCCATCGGCGCCGCGCCGACGATCCTCCGCCCCGCGATCATGCCATCGATCATCGCGCGTCGGTCCTCCTCGGTGGCGAGGAAGTTCGGGCGGATCGCGGGCTGGTCGTCGATCCGGGGGGTCAGCGCGTGGATGCTGCCGCGGCTCTCGGGGCGCAGTTGGGTCACGCCGAGCGTCATGCCCGGCTGCCGTTCGAGCTTGCGTTCGGCGGCGTTGGCGTAGCTCGCGTGCATGAAGAAAAACTGCACGTCCGGCCCCGCCAGCCCCTCGCGGCTCCGGATGAAGCCATGCACCAGCCCGGTGCCGTAGGTCAGAATGCCCCGCCGCGCGAGCGCGTAGCGCAGCACTTCGCGCACGAGGCGCGGGCCGCGGCTGAGCTCGTTCAGCGTCTCGGGACGGCGCACGCGCCAGTTCATCCTGGTGCAGAAATGGTCCGAGTAGTTCTCGCCCACCTGCGGCGCGTCCACGACCGTGTCGATGCCCAGCCCCCGCAGGCGTTGCGGGTCGCCGATGCCCGAAAGCTCGAGCAGCTGCGGGCTCTGCACCGCGCCGGCGCTGAGGATCACCTCGCGCGCCGCCTCGATGACCCGCTCGCCCGCCCCGTCGCGGACCCTGACGCCGGTCGCCCTGCCCTCGGCCGTCTCGATCCGGGTGACGCGCAGCCCGGTACGGATGCAGAGGTTCGGGCGGTTGCGCACCGGGGCGAGATAGGCGGCATAGGCGCTGGCGCGGCGGCCGTTGCGCTGGTTCACCTGGTACCAGCCGACACCGTCCTGCACCGCGCCGTTGTAATCGGGATTGCGCCGGTGGCCAGAGGCCTCGGCGGCGGCAAGGAAGGCCTCGCCGATGGCGGGCCGTTCCTGCACTTCGCAGAGGTCCAGCGGGCCTGCGTGGCCGCGCGCGCCATCCGGGTCGGGGCCCGCGTAGTTCTCGAGGCGGCGGAACACCGGCTCCACCGCGTCCCAGCCCCACCCGGTGCAGCCGCTCTGGGCCCAGCCGTCGTAATCCTGCGGCTGGCCGCGCACGTAGATCATGCCGTTGATCAGGGTCGAGCCGCCAAGGCCCTTGCCGCGCGGAATGGCAATCTCGCGGTTGCCGGTGGCCTCCTCGGGGGTCGAAGTGAAGCGCCAGTTGAACTTCGGGTTGGTCAGGAGCTTGTAGAACCCCGCCGGGATCGGGATCCACGGGCTGAGCGGGCGCGGCCCCGCCTCGATCAGCAGCACCCGGTGGCGCGGGTCCTCGGACAGGCGGTTGGCCAGCACGCACCCCGCGGTGCCGCCCCCAACGATGATGAAGTCAAAGCGTTCGGACATGGCTCAGGCCGCAGCCCCTGCCAACGACCGTGCAAGATGACGGCCGCTCATGCGATGGCCCCCATGTGCCGGGCCATGAGCTCGATCTGGCAGCGCAGCATCGGCAGACCGGGATGCACCGTCGCGCCCCGCGCCCGCGCTTCGGCCAGAAGCGGCGTCTCGGCGGGCTCCATGATGGCCTCGGCCACCACCTGCCCCGCGTGCAGCGCCTCGACCGGCAGCGGCAACGGATCGCCCGCGCGCAGCCCCGCCGAGGTGGCGTTGGCTATGAGGTCGTAGCCGCCGACATCGCCCGCCGTGCCGGTGCCGCTTGTGGCGCAGGAGGGATAGGCCGCAGCCACGCGCGCCGCCAGATCCTCGGCCCTGGCTGCCGTGCGGTTGAGGATGGTGAGCGCCTCTGCCCCCGCTTCGGCCAGGGCGAAGGCGATGGCCGAGGCCGCCCCGCCCGCGCCCGCCAGCAGGATGCGACGGCCCGATGGCTCGATGCCCGCCTGCCGCAGCCCGGTCACGAAGCCGATGCCGTCGAGCATCGCGCCCACCATGCGGCCGTCCTCTTCGCGCCGCACGCAGTTCACCGCGCCGATGCGGGCGCCGTCGCCCTCGATGACGTCGCAGAGCCCCAGCATCGCGGGCTTGTGCGGCATGGTGGCGATGAAGCCGCCAAAGTTCTTCATCCGGCGCAGCCCGTCCACCACCTGCCGCAGCCCGTCGGGCGCGACCTGCATGGGGACCAGCACGCCGTCGACGCCGTGGCGGGCAAAGACCTCGGCCATCACCTGCGGCGTCTTCACCTGCGCGACGGGGTCGGCGAGGATGCCGTAAAGGCGGGTGTGTCCGGTGATCTCGGTCATGGGGGCTCTCGCTTCGGTCGGGGCGATGAGTGTCTCGGTATCCATATCGCGGCGCTCAGGTCATGCACAGGCCGCCGGCGACGTCGATGGTCTGGCCGGTGACGAAACTGGATTCAGGCGAGGTGAGCCAGAGCGCAGTGTCCGCGACTTCGGCAGGCTCGCCGAGCCGCCCGAGCGGGGTGCGGCGGACCTCGGCCTCGTTGAGCTCGGGCGCGACGCCCGCGACCATGGGGGTTGCGATCCGCCCCGGCGCCAGCGCGTTGACCCGGATGCCATGCGGGCCAAGCTCGCCCGCGAGATGCTTGGTGAAGCCGATGATGGCGGACTTGGTCGCGGCGTAGTGGCAGGCGACGATGGGGAAGAAGGTCTTGCCCGCCACCGACGAGGTGTTGACGATCCAGCCCTCGCCCGCGGCGACCATGGCGGGGGTCAGCGCCCGGATGCAGTTGAAGGAGCCGGTCAGGTTCACGTCCACCACCCGGCGCCATTCCTCCGGGTCGAGCTCCCAGACCTTGTGGGCGACGCCCTGGTGCTTGGGCGAGATCCCGGCGTTGTTGATGAGCGTGTCGAAGGCCCCGCCCATCTCGGCCTCCGCCGCCGCAATGGCCGCGCCGAGACTGGCGTAGTCGCTCACGTCGCCGGTCATGGCGACCCCGCTGCCCGGCAGCCCGGCCACCGCCGCGGCGACCTCGGCCGCGTCGATGTCGAGCACGCCCACCGTGGCGCCGCGCCGGGCGAAGGCCTCGGCCATGGCGAGCCCGATGCCCTTGGCGCCGCCGGTGACCAGCACCCGGCGGCCCGCGTGGCTGTCCCGCGTCTCGTGATGCGCGGGCGTCTTCTCTCTTGTCGTCATCGTCATATTCCCAGGTAGGCCTGCCGCACGTGGTCGTTCTGCAAGAGCGCCTCGGCATCGTCGCTCAGCACCATGCGGCCGTTTTCCAGAACGTAGCCGCGGTCGGCGGCCTTGAGCGTGTGGAAGACGTTCTGCTCGACGATCAGGACGGTGGTTCCCGTCGCCGCCACCTGCGCGATGACCTCGAACACCTGCGCCACGATGATCGGCGCGAGCCCCAGCGAGGGCTCGTCGAACATCAGGAGCTTCGGCCGCGCCATCATGCCCCGCGCGATGGCCACCATCTGCTGCTCGCCGCCCGAGAGCGACGAGGCGTGCTGGTCGAGCCGTTCGCGCAGTCGCGGGAAGAGCTCGAGCACCTGGTGCAGCGTGTCGTCCTGGTAGTCGCGGGCATGGCGGCTGTAGGCGCCCATCAACAGGTTGTCGCGGACGGTCATGTCCGGGAACAGCTGCCGCCCCTCGGGGATCAGGGTCACGCCCCGGTCCACGGTCTCGTGGGCGGCAAGCCTGGTGATGTCTCGACCCTCGAAGGTGATGGACCCGGTGCGCGGTGTCACCAGCCCCGAGATGGTGCGCAGGAGCGTGGTCTTGCCGGCCCCGTTCGCCCCCACGATGGTGACCACCTCGCCGGGTTCGACATGCAGCGACACGTCCTGCAGGATCACCGTCGAGCCGTAGCCCGCGTCGACGTTCTTCACCTCAAGCATGGGTGAAATCCTTTCCGAGATAGGCCTCGATCACGTGCGCGTCGCGGACCACGTCATGCGGGTCGCCCTGGGCGATGATCTGGCCGGAGTTGATGACGATGACCCGGTCCGACAGCGACATGACCGCCTGCATCACGTGCTCGATGGCGATGATGCTGACGCCGGTGTCGCGGATCGAGAGCATCAGGTCGACGGCGCGCCGCACGTCGGTCTGGTTGATCCCCGCCATGACCTCGTCGAGCAGCAGGATGCGCGGCTCCATGGCCATCACCCGCGCCACCTCGAGCCGCTTCAGCCCGCCGATGGTGAGACTCGACGCCTCGGCGTTGAGGTAGGGCCCGAGCCCCATGCGGTGCGCCGTCTCTCGGGCGGCCTCGCGCGCGTCGCCGACATGCGGGTGGCGGTGGAAGGCGCCGACCATGATGTTCTCTTCCACGGTCATCGCCGCGAAGGGCTGCACGATCTGGAAGGTGCGCCCGACACCGATGCTGGCGAAATCGCCCGGGGTCACCGGCTGCTGCCATTCGCCCGAGGGCGACAGCACCGAGACCTTGCCCTCGTCCGGTTTCAGGAAGCCCGAGAGCATGTTGAAGACGGTGGTCTTGCCTGCGCCGTTGGGCCCGATGACGCCGAGAATCTCGCCCTCGCGCAGGGTGAAGCCCACGTCGTTGGTCACGTGCAGACCGCCGAAATGCTTCTGCAGCCCTTCGACCCGCATCACCTCGCGTCCCGCCTCGCGCGGCTCGGCCGAGCGCGGTGCGGCGGCGACGGGGGCTGCCTGCTCGCCCACGGTCTTGCCGGGGGCCGCGGTGAAGCGGTGGACCAGCCCCATGATGCCGTTGGGCAGGAACAGCACCACCAGCATCAGCACCACGCCGTAGACGAAGCCGTGCAGGCCGATGGCCTCGGAGCCGAGCGCGCCGCGGGCGAATTCGGTGATCGGCACCAGCAGCATGGCGCCCAGAAGCGGGCCCCAGACGGTGCCGATACCGCCGATGAGGGCGAACATGGCGATCTGGATCGAGAACTGCAACGAGAACATCGACTCGGGCTCGATGAAGGTCAGGTACATGGCGTGGAAGGTGCCGACCATGGCCGAGAGCGCCGCCGAGACGGCCACCGCCATCAGCCGCACCTTGACGGTGCCCACGCCCGCCGCCTTCGCGGCGCTTTCACGCTCGCGGGTGGCGACGAGGTAGAAGCCCAGCCGGTGCGAGCGGATCGCCCAGGCCACGGCGAGGCAGACGAGCAACATCCCGAAGGCGATGAGCAGCGCGGGCAGACGCTCGCGGAAGACCATCCACTCCCAGCCGATCTTGAGCGGGATCATCAGGCCGGTGGCGCCGCCGGTGAGCTCGCGGAAATGCAGTGCAAGCACGCGGAACACCTCTAGAAAGGCGATGGTGGCCAGCGCGAAGAACGGGCCGTGCAGCCTGAAGCAGGGCCACGAGACGACGATGGCCGCGACGACCGCCACGGCGGCGCCGGCGAACATGCCGATCCAGGGCGAGATGCCGAGGTTCACGAGGATCACCCCCGCGTAGCCGCCAATGCCGTAGAAGATCGCATGCCCGAGCGAGAGCTGCCCGGCGTAGCCGCCGACGATGTTCCACGCGGTCGAGAGCGCCGCGAAGATGCAGATGGTGATGAAGATGTGATAGACGAACTGGTCCCCCACCGCGACGGGCACGGCGACGAGGCCCGCCAGCAGAACGGCGACGGCGATCAGCCCCAGCCGGTGCGCCGTCATCGGGGTGTCGGAGGCGCGGGTCATGGTGGTCTCGGTCATGGCGATACGTGGCTCAGGTTCATGCGGGTGCCGAACAGGCCCGACGGTTTCAGGATGAGGATGAGCAGGAAGATCGTGAACACCACGGCCTCGCGCAGGTCCGAGCCGATGTAGAAGCCCGAGAGCGCGTCAACGAGACCAATCACCAGTGCGCCGAAGAAGGCGCCGGGGATCGAGCCGAGCCCGCCGAGCACGACGCAGACGAAGGCGATGAGCACGAAGTAGGTGCCGATGGTGGGCGAGGTCGGATAGAGCGGCGCGATCAGCGACGAGCCGAGGCCCACGCAGGCGGCGCCGATGCCGAAGGTCAGGATGTAGATGAACTTGTCGTTGATCCCCATGAGCCGGGCGGCGGCCCGGTTCTGCGCGGTGGCCCGGATGGCGCGGCCGGTGCGGGTCTTCTTCATGAAGAGCTGCAGCCCGATCACCAGCGCCACGGCGGCAGCAAGGACCCAGAGCTGGCCGGTGAGGATGCGCACCTCGCCCAGCATCACCTGGCTGCGCACGCCGTGCGCGGGCGTGTTGGCGATGTCGGCGCCGAAGATCAGCAGCGCGAGGTTCATCAGCGCGGTCGACAGGCCCACGGTGGCGAAGATCTGCACGTGCTCGTCACGCGCCGACATCAGCGGCTGGATCAGCAACCGCTGGGTGAGCGCCCCCAGCACGAAGAGCGCGGGCGCCACGGCGGCGGCGGTCAGGTAGGGGTGCACGTCCAGCCCGGTGCTCAGCAGGAAGCTGAGATACATGCCGACCATGAGGAATTCGCCATGGGCGAAGTTGATCACCTTGACGATGCCGAAGATCAGGGTGAGCCCGACCGCCACGATGGCGAAGAGCCCGCCGAGCATCAGCCCGTTGGCGACAATCTGAAGAAAGGTGTCCATGTCTCGCGCGTCTCCGGTAAGGGGTCGCGCCGGGCCGCCCGGCGAGGTGCGGACGGCCCGGCTCGCTGGCGTCAGTCGCCGATCTGGAACTCGGCCACGGCGGCGTCACGCGGGTAGACGGTGACGAGCTTGCCGTCCTGCCACTGCATGCCCATCATCATCGCGCGGTCGTTCTGGTTGTGCTCGCCGAAGTGCACGCCATAGCCCGCGGCGGTCGCGCCCGAGGGAATGTCGATGGCCTTCGCCGCGGCGACGATCTGGTCAGGCTCGAAGCCCTCGCCCGCGCCGATGCCCTCGAGCACCGCCATCGCGCCCACGTAGTTGTTGAGTGAGTGGCCCGAGCGCGGATCCTCGCCGTACTTGGCCTGATAGGCGGCAAGGAAGTCCTCGAGCCCCGGGGTGAACTCGGTGTTGACCGCGTATTGGGTGAAGTCCACGTCGAGCACGCCGTCCATCTTGTCGCCCACCGCCTCGGCGGTCGCGGTCAGCGAGTAGCCGCCGCCGCCGCCGATGATCGCGTCGGGCTCGAAACCGGCCTCGGCGGACTGGTTCAGGAACAGCACGGAGTCGTTCTGGTACGAGGTCTGCAGCACGATGTTGACGCCGCGGTCCTTGAGGTCGAGCACCAGCGAGGACATGTCGACGGTCGAGGTCGGGTAGCCCTGCACGGTGGCGATGTTGAGCCCCTTCTCGGCGCCGTAGCGTTCCTGGTGACCGGCGACCGAGGTGCCATAGGCGCTGTCCTCGTGGATCACCCCGATCACGAGGTCCTCGGGCGCGACGCCGAGGCCGGGCGCGATCTCGTCGACGATCATGTCGATGGTCATGATCCCCATGGTCTCGGCGGTGGGGTTGGTGCGGAAGAGGTACTGCAGGTCACGCCCCGTCACCTCGTCGGCCACCGCGCCGAGCTCGAAATAGGGAATGCCGGACAGCTCGGCCACCTGGCTCGCCGCGATGGAGCGGGACGAGGAATAGGTGCCGAGGATCGCCTTCACGCCCTCGCGGCTGATCAGGCGGCGGGCCTCGCCGATGGCCTGGTTGTTGTCGACCGCATCGCCGCGGACGAGCTCGATCTGCTCGCCCTTGATGCCGCCCGCGGCGTTGATCTCGTCGACCGCGATCTCGACCCCGCGGAAGCTCTCCTCGCCCAGCAGGGCAAGCCCGCCCGAGAACGGGTAGAGCGCGCCGAACTTGACGTCCGCATGGGCGGCCCCCGCGAGCAGCGCGGCGGCGGCGGTGGCCGTGAGCAATGATTTCAGTTTCATATGGTCTTCCTCCCTTTGGTCGGGCCCTCCAGCCCGGTCAATGCGCTCAGTAGTCGAGCGCCTCCTTGCCTTGAAAAACGGTGACCGGCGGGTGCGCCCGCTCGTCCGTCACCACGTCGATGACGGTCACCTCGGCCTTGCCCATCGCCTCCTCCAGCGCGGGCAGGAACTGGTCGGGTGTCTCCACCCGGACGCCGTTGCAGCCCACGGCGCGGGCGATGGCGGCATGGTCGACGGCGGTGAAATGCACCACGTCGGTGTGGTCGCCGAAGAGGCTCAGCTCGGCGTGCTTCTGGTAGCCGAGGATCTGGTTGTTGAGCACGATCACCACCACCGGCAGCTTCATGCGCCGGGCGGTCTCGAGCTCGCCCCAGACATGGCCGAAGCCGCCGTCGCCGGTGAGGCAGACCACCGGGGCGTCGGGGCTCGCGGCCTTGGCGCCAAGCGCGAAGGGCAGCCCCCAGCCAAGCCCGGCAAGGCCCCGTGGCGTCAGGAAGCGCTGGCCGGCGCGGCGCGCGGTCAGGCCATTGGCGATCCAGATCGAGGAATAGCTCGCATCGGCCACGGTGATCGCGGTCTCGGGCAGCACGCCGTCGAGGTCGCGCATCAGCCGCTCGGGCCGGATCGGCGCCGCGTCCCAGTCGATCAGCGTCTCCATGTCGCGCTCATGCGCGGCGCGGCCCTCGGCGATGCGGGTCTCCAGCGCGGGCCTGCGGGTATGGATGGCGGAAAGGTCTGCGGCCTCGAGCGCTTCGCGAAGCTGGGTCAGCACCAGCCGCGCGTCGCCCTTGAGCCGCAGCGCCTCGTAGTTGCGGCCGATCTCGCTGCCGTCGATGTCGATGTGGATGTAACGCGCGCCCTTGGGGTAGAGCGACCAGCTGTCGGTGCCGTTCTGGTTGGTGCGGTTGCCGACCAGCAACACCACGTCGGCGTCGGTGACCAGCTCGCGCTGGTGCGAGGCCCGCCCGCCCGGCGCCATGAAGTAGCCGACGACACCCAGCGATAGCGGATGGGTCTCGGCGACCGTGCCCTTGCCCATGACCGTGGTGGCCACCGGCAGCCCCAGCTCCTGCAACCGGCCGAGCGCCTCGACCGCCTGCGAGCCATGCACGCCGCCGCCAGCGATCACCAGCGGGCGCTTCGCCCCGGCGATGAGTTTCGCCGCCTCGGCGACGCACGCGGGGTCCGCGCCCATCCGGTCGAGCGGCCAGACCCCGAGGTCGGCCTGCCGGCGCGGCGCATCGGCCGCCAGCTCGGGGCGTTCGTCCAGCACGTCGAGCGGCACCAACAGCACCGCGGGGCCCGGACGGCCCGAGGCGGCGGCGGTGAAGGCCATGTCGATGTAGTCGTCGATGCGGTCCACGTCCGCCACCCGGCGCACCCATTTCGACACGCCCCCGAAGAGCGCGAAATGGTCCATCTCCTGGAAGGCGTTCTTGTCGGTGAACTTGCGGTGCACGTCCTGCACGATCGCCACCACCGGCACCGAGGCCTTGAGCGCTTCGGCCAGCCCCGGCACCAGCAGCGTCGCCGCCGGGCCGTTCTGGGCGGTGACCACGGGCACGCGCCCCGAGATCCGCGCATAGGCGTCGGCCATGGCCGCGCCGCCGTTCTCGGTGCGGTAGCCGACCTGCCGGATGCCGTAATGCGGGGCCGCGAGGATCAGAGCCGAGGGCAGCGACTGCCCGAAGATCTCGGTGACGCCGTGGCGGGCAAGCGCCGCGGCCATGACATGGGCGCCGGTGGTGTTCGCGGTGGGGTGGTCCATGACGGTCATGGCTCAGGTCTCCGGTTTCATGAGAAGGACGATCTTGCCCACGTGCGACCCGCCATCCATGCGGGCGTGCGCGCGGGCCACGTCTTCGAGGGCAAATGTCGAGTCGATGGGCGGGCGGACGGCACCGCTGGCGAGCAGCGGCACCACGTGTTCGGTGAGCGCGCGGGCGAGCTTGGCCTTCATCTCCACCGGCCGCGCCCGCAGGGTCGAGGCGGTGATGGTGCCGCGCTTCATCAGCAGCGGCAGGAAGTCGACCTCGGCCTTGCTGCCCTGCTGGAAGGCGATCTGCGAGATCCGCCCGTCGGCGGCCAGCAGCTCGATGTTGCGCTGGATGTAGGAGCCGCCGACCATGTCGAGGATCACGTCCGGACCCCTGCCCCCGGTCAGCTCGCGCGCCACCTCGACGAAATCCTGCGTCCGGTAGTTGATGGCGTGATCCGCCCCCAGATCGCGCGCCGCCTGGCACTTGCCGTCGCTGCCGGCGGTGACGATCACCGTGGAGCCGAGCGCCTTGGCAAGCTGGATCGCGGTGGTGCCGATGCCCGAGGTGCCGCCGTGGACCAGCAGCGTCTCGCCCGGCTTCAGCGCCGCGCGTTCGAAGACGTTGGACCAGACCGTGAAGAAGGTCTCGGGCACCGCCCCCGCCTCGGCCAAGCTGAGACTGCGCGGCACCGGAATGGCGATGGGCGCGTCAAGCAGCGCCCAGTCGGCATAGGCGCCGGAATGCACGAGGCCCATCACCCGGTCGCCGATGGCAAAGCCTGTGACGCCCTCGCCAAGCCTTGCCACGACGCCCGCAAGCTCGAGCCCGAAGACCTCGGAGGCGCCCGGCGGCGGCGGGTAATTGCCCTGCCTCTGCATCACGTCGGGACGGTTGATCCCCGCCGCGTGCACCTCGATCAGCAACTGGCCGGGGCCGGGCTCGGGGCGTGTCGTTTCGATCACCCGCAGCACCTCGGGCCCGCCGGCGCCCTCGGCGATCACGGCTCGCGTCGTTTCGGTCATGTGGTCTGTCCTTCCAGGTCGTCGGGGTGCAGCAGCACCTTCATCGCGCCGCCCGAGCGGGCGAGGTCGAAGGCCTCGACCCCGCGGCTCAGCGGCAGGCGGTGGGTGATCAGGTGGGAGAGCGCCTCGCCGCGCCGTCCGAGCAGCGCGATGGCCTCGGCAAAGGCGGCCTCGGTGGTGTCATGGGCGCCGCGCAGCTGCTTCTTCTCGCGCACCAGCCGCGACAGGTCGATCTCGAACGGCCGGGCATGGATGCCGGCGGCAACGAAGACGCCCTCGGGGCGCAGTACCTCGAGCCCCTGCGCCACCGAAGCGGCGGCGCCCGTGGCCTCGATCACCCGGTCGCACCGCGTCCCAAAGCGGGCGCGGACCGCGGCATCGAGCGTCGTCCCGGAAAGGTCGCAGGTTGCGGCGATGCCCATGCGCGTGGCGATGGCCAGCCGTTCGGCATCGTCGAGACCCACGAGCAGCACCTCGGCGCCGCGCTCCTGCGCCACGAAGGCGATCGCCGCGCCGATCGGCCCCGGCCCCAGCACCACCACCCGGTCACCGGACTGCGTGCCCGACACGTCCACCGCGTTCACCGCGATGGCGAGCGGCTCGGACAGCGCCGCGAGATCGTCTTCCAGTGTTTCGGGAATGCGGTGCAGCACGCGCTCGGGCACCCGCACCCGCTCGGCAAAACCACCGTCGCGGTGCAGGCCCACGATACGCCGCGCCTCGCAGGCCGAGGGGCGCCCGGCCCGGCAACCGTCGCAGGTGCCGCAGGGCAGCGTCGGCCAGCACACCACCCGGTCGCCCGGGACCAGGGCGGTGACGCCCGCGCCCACGGCCACCACGCGGCCGGCAAACTCGTGCCCGATGGTCAGCGGCAGGAAGGGCTCCATGAAGCCGTAGCTCGGGTCCCATGCCACCGCGTGCAGGTCGCTGCCGCAGATCCCCGCGGCACGGATCGCCACCTCAACCTCGCCCTCGGCGGGCAGCGGTTCGGCATATCCGGTGGTGACGAGGTCCACACCTCGCCCGGCACGTGTCTTGCGTAGTGCAAGCATCGTCGGGTCTCTCCTCCCTTTGCCCGCGCTCTCCATTCGCGGGGTGGCCGGAATGATTTTCTGGCCAACGACTCGTTTATGTTTTATTTGTTATAACAAGTAAAGAGGAGGATCGCGCAGCATGTCCGGCAGCAAGGCAAAGTCTGGAAAAGTCTCTGACATTTCAGGGGACTGGATCACGCCCATCGAGCGCGAGAACCTTGGCGACCGCGCTTACACCACGATTCGGAACGCGCTGATGCGCGGCCAGCTGAAGCCCGGAGAGCGGCTGCGCCTGCGCCCGCTCTCCGAGCGGTTCGGGATTTCGCTCACACCGATGCGCGAGGCGCTGATGCGGCTGGTGTTCGAACGCGCCATGGTCTTCGACGAGCGCGGCACCGCGGTGGTGCCCGACCTGACGCTCGCCCAGCTGCAGGAGATCCGCAGCATCCGCATGGATCTCGAGGGCAAGGCCGCGGCCTCGGCTGCCACCCATGTCACCGCCGAGGAACTGCAAGAGCTGCGCGACATCCAGACCGGCATCGCCGACTGTCACGCCCGCAAGTCCTTTGCCGACGCGGTGCACCTCAACACCGAGTTCCACCTGCTGCTGTGCCGGGCGGGACGGCTGCCGATCACCTACGATCTGGTCGAGAAGCTCTGGGTGCGCTGCGGCCCGATCCTGTCGCATCTCTACGACGCGGGCGTGCCCGCCGACTGGGTGCCGCACCCGCACGAGCGCATCATCGACGCGCTCGAGACCGGCGACGCCACCGCCGCCGAGGCAGGCATCCGCTTCGACATCGAGATGGGCGGACAGGGCCTGCTGATCCACGTGGCCGAGCACGAATGACACCGGCCCGCCGGGCGGCAAGCCCGGCCGCAGGTCAGGACAGCACGAGGTTCCAGACCGGCGGGTGGGTCACCGTGAGGAAGAAATCCGCGTTCGTGCGCTTGCCGGCGGGATCGGCGATCTCGATGATGAATCCTTCCGGCGTCGGCTCCACCACCCGCGCGTACCGCGGCGCGCCCGAGGCCAGCGCCAGCACGTTGTAGACCCCGCCCGGCAGACTCATTGGCGCGCCGTCACGGTCGACGAAGGCGATCTCGTAGAGCCCGGTCTCGCCGGACGTCGCGCGGATCGTCACCGGCCCGCTGTGCCGCGGCGCCACGGCGTATTTCGCGCTCGCGTCGACCTTGGCCACGATCTCGTAGAGGAACGGGTCACGCGGCGGCTCGTTGGCGTACTGGCTCGACCAGCTTCCCCACGCGCCCTCGTGCGGCTCGGGCGCCAGCAGGTCGTAGACGTAGCGCAGCACGATGTCGGGCTGGCCGTCGCGGTCATAGGTGGTGCCGGGGTTCTCCTGCGCGCCCGCGATGCAGAGCACGCCGTTCTCCTGCACCACCATCGAACCCACGCCCACCGCGCTGGTGTCGCTGTTGACGAAAGTGTCGGCGGCCCAGTTGTCGGAGCCGATGTAGTAGCTCTCGGCGCTGTCGAAGCCCCCGGCCTCGAAGGCCTCGAAGCTCTCCCAGACAAAAGCATAAAGCCCGACCGCCCCGGCGGGTGTGCCGTCGCGGCTGCCGCGGGTGCCGTTGACGACACCCACAAGCTTGCCGTTCCACGCGTCGCCCGACATCACGCATTTCGAGGCGAAGCTCTCGTCGGCAAAGTCGTGCAGCGTCACGCCGCCCTTGGCCGGGTTGTAGCTGTAGATCCGCAGCGGATAGGCGGTCTCGGATTGCGAGCGGATGGCGCCGAAAACCCTTCCGTCGTCGGCAACATGCCAGATCGTCGGCTCGACGCCCTGCTCGCCGATCTGAACCGCCTCGGAGATGGTCGCACCAGCAAAGAGGTTGTCGACGCGGATGATCCAGACACCCTTGGCATTGCCCTTGCCGCCGTGCAGCCCGAACCAGAAGCTGTCCGAGCCCGGCACCCGGCCGAAGCTGTGCATCTCGGTCACCGGCGTCGGCCAGGCGGAGCCGTCGAAATCGCGCAGCGCCTCCGAGAGGCTCTTGGGCCCGCCGCCGCCATCGACGAGGATCTCGGCGAAGCGGTCCTCGCGGAAGACCAGCCGTGTCGGCGCCAGCGTGGCGCTGTCGCTGCCGGTGATGTCGTCCGCCGTCACCACCACGCTGTGCGCATCGACCACGGATTTCACCACGTACTCGCCCGAGATCGCGGTGCCGCCCACCCGCTGCTTGGCCACGCCCGAGACGCCGAAGCGGTCGCCGGGTTTCAGCCCGTGGGTGTCGTTGCCCGCCTCCCCCACGAAGGTCAGCCGCACGGTGCCGTCACCGGGCTCGGCGCTCACCTCGAGCTGCTGGTCGAGCCGCGCCTCGTGCAGGCGCCGGCCCCAGAGATGGTGGTCGCGGATGGTGCCCTCGACGTCCTTCTCGCGCTCGATCATCAGCATCTGCCCGTCCACCTCGCCCGCCGACCAGGTCGAGCCGCCGGTGCCCGCGCCCTCGTCGATGCGCTGGAAAAGGTGCTCGATGTCCGGGCCCAGCCGCTTGGGCGTGCCGCGGATCAGCGAGGTCGACATGTCGCGGTTGCCGTGGCCCGAGCCCTTGACCCAGGGCAGGAACAGCACCTGCTCGGAATTGGCGTTGTAGGGGCCCTTGGGCTTGAACAGGAAGCATTTGTCCTGCGGCCAGCTCTCGTAAAGCTCGCTGCGGGTGACCAGCACGGTGTTGACCTTGATGGTGTCGCGGGCGGCGACGCGGGCGGTAAGCCCGCCCTCGAAATTCTCGACCTCCCAGAAGACGTTGCGGTAGCGGTTGCCCTCGGGGATGCGGGTGACGGGGATGGTCTGCCCCTGCCCGTCCACCAGCGTCGAGCGGAAGCGCTTCTCGAAGGCGTCGAGCCGCGCGTCGTTCGCGGCCGCGCGGTTGCCCGGCAGCACGCCCGCAGACGACAGCCGCACCGCGCCGATGTTGGCCTCGGCCGTCGCCGCCGCCTCGGCGCTCATCGAGGCGCGGATCTCGGAGGCCTCTGCCGCCGCCGCCGCGGCCTGCGCGCGCTCGGCGGCGGAAAGGTCCGGGTCCGGGGTGCCACTTCCGCCGAGGGTCGATTGCGACGCCGCCGCCGGCGAGGCCAGGAACCAGCCCAGCAATCCGCGTCTCTCGATCATGGTCCGTCGCTCCTTCGCATGTCCTGTCCCGATCAGACCGGCGAAGGCAGGGTGCAGGCAAGCGTTTTCGGACCTGCCCGCGTCGGCTGCCGCCGGAATGAGGGCGGGCCCGGGCGTCGCCGCGTCCCGGGATGAGGGAATGAACCGCTGCCCGGCCCCCGCCTCCGCACAGATAGCGGCGACGCGGTCCGGGGAAAGGGCGTCAGCGCGCCGCCGGGTGGCCCTGTTCTGCGGCGCGGAGACCGGCGGCGGTGCGCAAGAGTTCCGCCTCTTCGTCAGCGGGGCGCACGAGCATCTCGAGACCAGCCCCCTCGGCCCCGGGCAGGAAGGCCAGACGCGCCATCACCGCCGCGCGGATGTCGGCGGCGTTCTCGCCGATGCCGCCGCTGAACACCACCGCGTCGAGCCCGCCCATGACGCCCGCGGCGCGGCAGATCTCCTCGACCGTGCGCTCGATGAAATAGGCGATGGCCTCCTCGGCGGCGACGCTTCCCGACCGGGCGAGATCGCGCATGTCGTTCGACAGCCCCGAGAGCCCCAGCAGGCCCGACTTGCGGTAGAGCAGCGCCTCGAGCGCGGTCACATCCATGCCGCCCCGCATCAGGTGCAGCAGCACGCCCGGGTCGAGGCGCCCGCAGCGGGTGCCCATGGCCAGCCCCTCGAGCGCCGAGAACCCCATGCTGTTCGACACCGACCGCCCGTGCCGCACCGCGGTGACCGAGCAGCCGTTGCCGAGATGGGCGATGGCGATCCTGCGCTCGGCGAGCGGATAGCCATCGGCCCCGAGCGCCCGGCAGATCGAGGCGCAGGCGAGCCCGTGGAACCCGTAGCGGCGGATCCCCTCGTCGTAGAAGCGCCGCGGCAGGGCGTAGGCGTCGTGCACCCATGGCTTGCCCGCGTGGAAGGCCGTGTCGAAGCAGGCGACGTGGCCCGCGTCGGGGAAGAGCTCGAGCGCGGTGCGGATCCCGCGCAGCCCGTGCGGCTGGTGCAGAGGCGCCAGCGGCACCAGCGCCTCGAGCGCCTCGAGAAGCGCGGGCGTGACCGGTTCGGGCGCGGTGAAGGCGCTGCCGCCGTGCACGATGCGATGCGCGACGGCGGTGACCCGCAGCCCCGGGCAGCGCGTCTCGATGGCCTCGAGCAGCGCCGCCAGCGCCGCACCGTGGTCGGGCGCGGCAAGCGGCGTGGTGGCGGCCCCGCCCTGCCCCTTGAGCGACAGGACACCCTCTTCGGTGCCGAGCCGGTCGACCACGCCCCAGAGCAGTGGCGTCCCGGGCGCCCCCGCATTGGCCAGCGCGAACTTGAACGACGAGCTGCCGGCGTTCAGGGCAAGCACGGCGCCGGTCATGGCGCCAGCTCGATGAAGCGCAGCCCGGTCAGCGCCAGCGCCGCGAGGAACAGCGTCTCGGCCACGATCAGCGCGATGGCACCGCCGCCCACCTTGATGATGTTGCGCAGGTCGGTCTTCATGCCCACCGCCGCGATCGCCGCGAGCAGCGCCCAGGACGACAGCTTGGCAAGGAAGGCGCCCAGCACCGGCGGGATCAGATCAAAGCTGTTGAGCCCGGCGAGCACGAGGAAGCCCAGCACGAAGCCCGGGATGATCGGCGGCCGCTTGCCCTCGGTCACCGCGCCGCCGCTGCGCTGCGACAGCAGGGTGATGACAACCACCACGGGGGCGAGGAAGGACACGCGGATGAGCTTGACCAGCGTCGAGGTCTCGCCCGCGGTCTCGGAGATCGAGAAGCCCGCGCCCACCACCTGCGCCACGTCATGCACGGTGGCCCCGATGAAGGCCCCGGCGGTGACGTCGTCGAACCCCATGGCCCGCGTCAGGATCGGGTAGAGGATCATCGCCACGGTCGAGAGCACCGTCACCCCCAGCACCGTGAAGAGCAGGTCACGTTCCGAGCGCTCGTCGCGCGGCAGCACCGCGGCGATGGCCATGGCCGCCGAGGCGCCGCAGATCGCCACCGCGCCCGCGGTCAGCACGGCAAAGCGGGTGCGCTGGCCGATGAGCCTTGCCAGCGCGAGGCCGAAGAAGATGGTGCAGACGGTCCCGGCCACCAGCAGGCCGATCATGCCGAGCCCCAGCGACAGCAGCATCTCGACGCTGATCCGCGCGCCGAGGATGGCCACGCCGATGCGCAGCACCGTGCGGGCGCTGAGCGCGATGCCGGGCGCCGTGGGGCCCTCGGCACCGAGGAAGTTGAGCGCGATGCCGAACAGAAGCGCCATCAGCATCGCGGGGGCACCGTAGTGCTCGGCCACGAACTGCGCGGCAAGCGCCACGAGGATCGAGACCATGGCACCGGGAAAATACTCCCGGATGCGTCCGGCCAGCAGATGGCCGGACGTCAGGGTGGCAAGGCTCTCGCGCATGGATCAGCCGGGCTGGTCCATCATGTCCGCGGGGTCGATCCCCGCGACGCTCACCGGCTTCTTCATGGCGTCGCGCCGGAAGGGCTCGCCCAGTTCCTGGTTGATCATCGCCTCGATGAGCGTGGTCTTGCCGTGTTCCATCTGGTCCTTGATCGCGGTGTTGAGCGCCTCGGTCAGCTCTTCCATGGTGCGCGCCACGACGCCCTTCAGGCCGCAGGCCTGCGCGATGCCGGCGTAGCTCACCTGCGTGTCGAGCTCGGTGCCGACGAAATTGTCGTCGAACCACAGCGTCGAATTCCGCTTCTCGGCGCCCCACTGGTAGTTGCGGAAGACGATCTGGGTGATCGCCGGCCACTCGCCGCGGCCGATGGCGGTCAGTTCGTTCACCGCGATGCCGAAGGCGCCGTCCCCGGCAAAGCCCACGACCGGCACGTCCGGGCAGCCGATCTTGGCGCCGACGATGGCGGGCAGACCGTAGCCGCAGGGGCCGAAGAGCCCGGGGGCGAGATACTTCCGCCCCGCCTCGAAGGCCGGGTAGGCGTTGCCGATGGCACAGTTGTTGCCGATGTCGGACGAGATGATCGCGTCCTTGGGCAGCGCCGACTGGATCGCGCGCCACGCCATGCGCGGGCTCATCCAGTCTGGCTTGTCGGCGCGGGCGCGCTCGTTCCAGGACGTGCCCGGATCGTCGTCCTCGTGATCCATCGACGACAGCTGCTGCGCCCACTTCGACTTGGTCTCGGCGATCCTGGCCTTGCGCGCGTCGCGGCCCTCGTCACCGGCCGAGGGCGAGAGCTGCGACAGGATCCCCTTCGCAACCCTCGCCGCGTCGCCGACGATGCCGACCGAGACTTTCTTGGTCAGCCCGATGCGGTCGGGGTTGATGTCGATCTGGATGATCTTGGCGTCCTTGGGCCAGTAGTCGATGCCGTAGCCCGGCAGGGTCGAGAACGGGTTGAGCCGGGTGCCGAGACACAGGACGACATCCGCCGCGGCGATCAGTTCCATCCCCGCCTTGCTGCCGTTGTAGCCCAGCGGACCGGCAAAGAGCGGGTGCGAGCCCGGGAAGGCATCGTTGTGCTGGTAGCCCACGCAGACAGGCGCATCGAGCCGCTCGGCCAGTGCCATCGAGGCCGCGATGCCGCCCTCGGACAGCACCACGCCGGCGCCGTTCAGGATCACCGGGTTCTTCGCGCCCGACAGCAGCTCGGCGGCGCGCGTGACCGAGTTCTCACCGCCCGAGGAGCGCTCGAACTCGATGGGATCGGGGATCGCGATGTCGACGATCTGGGTCCACATGTCGCGCGGGATGTTGAGCTGCGCCGGCGCCGACAGAAGCTTGGCCTTGGCGATGACGCGCGTCAGCACCTCGGCCACGCGGCTGGGGTCGCGCACCTCTTCCTGATAGGCGACCATGTCCTCGAACAGCTTCATCTGCTCGACCTCCTGAAAACCACCCTGCCCGATGGTCTTGTTGGCGGCCTGCGGCGTCACCAGCAGCAGCGGCGTGTGGTTCCAGTAGGCGGTCTTCACCGCGGTGACAAAGTTGGTGATGCCGGGGCCGTTCTGGGCGATCATCATCGACATCTTGCCGGTGGCGCGGGTGTAGCCGTCGGCCATCATCCCCGCCGAGCCCTCGTGGGCGCAATCCCAGAAGGTGATGCCCGCCTTGGGGAAAAGATCCGAGATCGGCATCATGGCCGAGCCGATGATCCCGAAGGCATGGCGGATGCCGTGGCGCTGCAGCACCTTCACGAAGGCTTCCTCGGTTGTCATCTTCATGCTGGTCCCTCCCTTGCTGGCCGGACGGCTTTCCGTCATCTGCTTGTCTAGCATCGTTTCTTTCCTCCCGAAAATTGATGATTTCAGGCGCTGCGCTGCAATGCGCCCGCCTTGCGATCCTCGAGGATCATGTCCGAGGCCTTTTCCCCGATCATGATCGCCGGCGCGTTGGTGTTGCCCGAGACGATCTCGGGCATGATCGAGCAATCGGCCACCCGCAGCCCCTGCACGCCCTTCACCCGCAGGCGCGCATCGACCACGGCGCCGGGCTCGGGGCCCATGCGGCAGGTGCCGGTGGGGTGGTAGATCGAACTTGAATGGTTGCGCGCCCAGTCGAGCGTCCCGTCGTAATCGTCGAGGTCGAGCGTGCGGTCGGGCCGGTATTCCTCGGAGATCTTCGAGGTCAGCGGCGCGTGGCGCGCGATGCGGCGGGCGATCTTCACCCCCTCGACGATGGTGCGGCAGTCGAGCTCGGTCGACAGGTAGCGCGGGATGATCGCC
This sequence comes from Salipiger thiooxidans, assembly GCF_900102075.1. GTDB lineage: Bacteria > Pseudomonadota > Alphaproteobacteria > Rhodobacterales > Rhodobacteraceae > Salipiger > Salipiger thiooxidans. The sequence continues at coordinate 22,967 of NZ_FNAV01000017.1, forward strand.
GGGTAGGCGCCGGCATCGGCCGAGCGCAGCCGGATCTCGCCGCGGCTTTCCGGGCGCAGCTGGCAGACCGACATGGTGAAGGCCGAGAACGGGTGAACCCCCTCGCCGGGGCTGTCCGCCGACCACGGCTGGACGTGAAACTGGATGTCCGGCGTCTCGAGATGCGGCGCGGTGCGCATGAAACCGGTGGCGAGGCTTGCCGCCATGGTCATCGGCCCGGCCCGGAACAGCGCGTATTTCAGCGCGATGCGGGCCTGGTTCACGAGGCTGCGCACCTCGTCGTTGAGCGTGGGTTCGTTGCATTTGAAGACCAGCCGCGCCTGGAGGTGATCCTGCAGGTTCTTGCCCACCGCCGGCATGTCGCGCAGCACCTCGATGCCGTGCTCGCGCAGCTGCGACGCCTCGCCGATGCCCGACAGCATCAGGAGCTGCGGCGAGCCGATGGCGCCCGAGGACAGGATAACCTCGCCCTTGGCCCGCACCGTGTGCAGCGCGCCCGCCTCGTCGCGGTAGACCACGCCCGAAGCCCGGCCGCCCTCGACCAGCACCTTCTGGGTGTGTGCGCGGGTGATGATCTGCAGGTTGGGCCGGCTGCGCGCCGGGTTCAGGAAGGCCACCGCCGCCGAACAGCGCCGGCCGTTGCGGGTGGTGAGCTGGAAGTAGCTCACCCCCTCCTGCACGGCGCCGTTGTAGTCGGGGTTGTAGGGATAGCCCGCCGCCTGCGCCGCGGCGATCCAGGCATCGCAGATCGGGCGTTGGAGCCGCATGTTGCTGACCGAGAGCGGGCCGTCGGTGCCGTGGTACTCGTCGGCGCCGCGCTCCTGGCATTCCGAGCGCTTGAAGAGCGGCAGCACCTCGTCCCAGCCCCAGCCCGGATTGCCCATCTGGCGCCAGCGCATGTAGTCCTGCGGCTGGCCCCGCACGTAGAGCAGACCGTTGAGCGACGACGACCCGCCCAGCACCTTGCCGCGCGGCCAGTCGATGCTGCGCCCGTTCAGGCCGGGGTCGGGCTCGGTCTTGTAGCACCAGTCCACGGACGGGTTGTGCATGGTCTTGAAGTAACCCACCGGGATATGGATCCACGGGTTCCAGTCACGCCCCCCGGCCTCGAGCAGCACCACACGGATCGCGGGATCGGCAGAGAGCCGATTCGCCAGTACGCAGCCCGCAGAGCCCGCTCCAACGATCACGTAATCCGCCGTGATATCAGCCATTTCCGTCTCCTCCCATCGAAGCCTTGGGCGCTTCGTGAATTTCTTCTTGCCTGATCAGACATAAATCTTCAAATATTGATACTGCAAGTCTCATTTTTGACTGCAAGGGAGGAAAACATGAAAGTCTCAAAAGCCCTCAGCGCGATCTCGCGCCGGGATCTGTTCCGCTTGTCCGGGCAGTTCGGCCTGTCGTCGGTGGTGCTTGGCGCTGGTGCCTTCGCGGGTGCCGCCACGCTGCCCGAGGTCGTCCGCGCCGCGCAGACCACCTACGAGAAACGCTTCGCCAAGGAGCCCAAGCACACGCTCAAGATGGGCGCGTCGGGCTTCAATGCGCAGAACCTGCTGATCGAGCGCATGGGAGCGCTGGAATTCGCCCGGGACCTGGAGGAGAGGACCGAGGGCGAGATCCGCGTGGAATTCATCGGCGACAACCAGATCTGCGGTCAGCTCAACTGCGTCGAGAAGACCCAGATCGGCGTCGTGGACATGTATGCCGCCTCAACCCAGAACTCCGCCGGCGGCGCGCCCTACCTGAACGTGCTCGACTACGCCTACATGTTCCCGAGCCGCGCCGCGCAGTACCACTTCCTCTACAGCCCCGAGAGCCAGAAACTCCTGCGCGAGCCACTGGAAAAGCGCCACGGGCTGAAATTCCTGTTCTCGCATTGCGAACTGCGCGGGCTGCAGATGGGCAAGACCTTCGCCGACAAGCCGACGGTGTCGAAGCTCGAAGAGCTGTTCGGCACCAAGAACCGGGTGACCGGCACCCAGCTTGGCCGTATCGCCATGCAGCTTCTGAACCTCAACCCGGTGCCGGTGGCCTGGGAAGAGACCCTCGACGGCCTCAAGCAGGGCCTCATCGACGGCGCCGAGACCTGGGCCTCGGCCGTGGCCTACGCCAACATGTCGCCGGTGGTCAGCCAGTCGGTGGACCTGAAGTTCTTCTGCGGCACCGAGCACACCTCGATGTCGGCCAAGGTCTTCGACAGCATGGAAGGCCACCTGCAGGACGCCATCATGGAGTCGGCCTACCTCGCGCAGGTGCATGTGCAGGCGGCGAACGAGGCGGCGCTGGTCAAGACCGTGGGCTTCTCGGACCCGCAGCTTCCCGGCACGCTCTTCGTCGAGCACGGAGTGCGACCGGCCTTCCTGCCCGACGACCAGATCCAGATGGCCGAGGAGATGTGCTCGCCCGAGTACAACCCCGACCCCTGGGCGCAGTGGCGCGACCGTCTCGACAACTGGGCGGGCGGCATCGACACCTACAAGTCGATCTACGAGGTTGCGCGGCAGATCCCCAAGGACACCCTGCCCGAGAACGTCGAGCCGCGGCGCTGGTGGCGCTCGGCCTGACATCGGAAGACCTCGGGGTGCGCGCGGCTGGGAGGAGACGCGCGCACCCCGTCACGACGCGCCGCGTGAAAGACGGCGACGGGACATTGCGGCGAACCCAAGGGAGGACAGGGTATGACCGGCTGGTTTCAAGGGACTGGAGAGATCTTCAGCGCGATCGCGGCGGGCGATTCATGGATGCTTAGCGAGGCGCTGGGCCAACCCGCCGTCTGGCCGCTGGGCCTGATCGGCCTCATGGCCGGGGCGTCGCTGGTGCTGATGCTCTACAAGCTGATCCCGGTGCTCGACCGGCATTTCGAAGCGACGGTGATGGTGATCAGCTATCTCGCCATCGGCGGCATCATCTGCGTCGAGGTGTTCCGGCGCTTCGTGCTGCAGCAGCAGGCGCCGTGGTCGACAACCCTGCCCCCGTTCCTGTTCCTCATCATGACGTGGTTCGGCTGCAGCCATAACGTCAAGCTGCGGACCCACCTCGCCTTCGCCGAGCTGCGCAACGCCCTGCCGCGCGCCGGACAGATGGGCTGCCTGATCCTCGACGCCGCGCTCTGGTTCGGCTTCTGCTGGGTCGTCGTGGTGACCTCGACCCGGGTGGCGGTGAACTCAGCCTCGAACTTCCAGATCATGCTGGGCACCGACAACGTTATGCAATGGTGGTTCCTCGTCTCGGTGCCGCTCGCGTTCACGCTGCTGGCCGCCCGCGCGCTCGAGAACCTGCTCGAGGACTTCCACGCATACCGCTCCGAGGCGACGCTCATCGAGCCCGCCGTGATCGGAGGCGAATGACATGAGCGACGGAACCCTCATCACCCTCATCTCGCTGGGCGTGACCATGCTCTTCATGTTCGGCGTCCCCGTCTTCCTCGTGATCGGCTACTGGGTCATCGGCATGTCCTTCGTGCTGGAGCTTCCGCTCGACAACATCGGGGCGGCGCTGGCGGACGTGTTCACCGACGGCTTCGCGCTGCTCGCCATGCCGCTCTTCATCCTGACCGGCGACCTGATCAACCGCTCCGGCATCGCAAGGCGCCTGTCGGACTTCGCCTATTCCTGCCTTGGCTGGATCCGCGGCGGGCTCGGCATGGCCTCGCTCGGGGCCTGCGGGCTCTTCGCGGCGATCTCGGGCTCGAACTCGGCCACCACCGCCACCATCGGCTCAATGCTGCACCCCGAGATGGTCAAGGGCGGCTACGACGCTCGCTTCTCGGCGGCGACGGCCGCGGCGGGCGGCACCGTGGGCATCATCATCCCGCCGTCGATCATCTTCATTGTCTACGGCTTCATGATGAACCTGCCGATCTCCGACCTGTTCATGGCGGGCATCATCCCCGGCATTCTCATGGTGCTCGCGATGATGCTGGTCTGCTTCCTGATCTGCTGGCGCCACGGCTGGGGCTACCTCATCGCCCTGTCGCTCAGCCGCGTGGTCAAGACCGGCATCGGCGCCTGGCTCGGCTTCTTCGCCATCGGGCTGGTGCTCTGGGGCATCTATACCGGCAAGTTCTCTCCCACCGAGGCCGCGGGCGTCACCGTGGGCTTCTGCGTGGTGGTGGGCTTTCTCTGCCTGCCTCTTCACAGGCTCATCAACCGCGGCCGAGACGAGCGCCCGGACGTGTCCGAGCGCAGCTACGGCGAGATGCTGGTGGTGCGCGGCTTCGGCCCCATCGAGCTGCCCTCGATCACCATGCGCTCGGCGCAGATCACCGGCATCCTCGCGCCGCTGATCGCGGTGTCGGTGGTGATGCAGCAGATCCTCTCGGTGCTGGGCGCGCAGGAGAGCATCACCGCCTTCGTGACCGGCATGGGCGGCTACTACCCGACGCTGTTTACCGCCATGGCCATCGTCTTCGTGGCGGGCATGGTGCTCGAGAGCCTGCCGGTGACCATCATCCTCGCCCCGATCCTCGCGCCCATCGCGGCCTCGATCGGCGTGGATCCGATTCAGTTCGCGGTGGTCTTCCTCGTCGGCGCGTCGATCGGCTTCATCACCCCGCCCTACGGCCTGAACCTCTACGTGGCCTCGGGCGTGACCGGCGTTCCATACTTCCGCCTGCTCCGCTATACCGTTCCCTACCTCGCCGCACTGATTACGGTGTGGTTGCTGGTGGCGCTGGTGCCCGAGCTTTCGACGGCACTGCTGCCGTAGACGTGGAAAGTGAAGGAAGGAACGCGATGGACGCCGGCAAGAGCGACACGATACCCACCAACCTGCGGCTGCTGACGGTGCTCGAGGAAGTCGCGCGCGCCGGTGTCCCGGTGACCCCCACCGCCGTCAACGACGTGCTGGGGCTGCCCAAGCCCACCATCCACCGGCTGTTCGCGACCCTCGAGGACGAGGGCTTCCTGCAGCGCGACATGGACGGGCGGACCTATTCGCCCGGCCCGCGCCTGCGGCAGCTCGCGGGCGGCATCATCTCGTCCCGCCGCATCCGCACCGCACGGCAGGCGATTCTGCGCAAGCTCTCGGCGCAGGTGGGCGAGACCTGCAACATCGCCATGCCCGAGCGCAACGCGATGACCTACCTCGAACGGGTCGAGACCGAGTGGCCGCTGCGCATCCAGCTGCCCATCGGCACTTCGGTGCCGTTCTACTGCACCGCCTCGGGCAAGATGTACCTGAGCTCGCTGGCATCGAACCACCTCGAGCGCTACCTCGACGCCACCGACCTCGTGGCCCATACGCCGAACACGCTGACCACCCCCGAGGCGATCCTGCGCGAGCTCGAGGAGGTGCGGAGCAACGGCTACGCGCTCGACCGCGAGGAGTTCATGGTCGACATGATCGCGCTGGCGGTGCCCATCGCCGACGTCAACGGGCGGCTGATGGCGACGCTGTCGTTCCACGCGCCGACCCAGCGCTTCGACATCGACCATGCGCTCGAGTTCCTCGCCCCCCTGCGTGCCGCCGCCGACGACCTGTCGAAGCTGCTGGCGGGCGAGGACGAGCCCGTCTGAACGCAAAGGGCCGGCGCCCGCGCGCCGACCCCTATTCCATCGCGGGGACCTCAGGCGAAGCTCAGGTCGTCCACCATGTCCTGCCGGTCGGCCATGTTCTCGACCACCACGACGAGCCCGGAACCGAAGTCGAACACCGTGTCGCCAGAGGTATCGACGGCGAAGGTGTCCACCACCTCCTGCGCCGTGAGCCCCCCACCCCAGATCGCCTGCTCGAGCCGCAGCGTGTCGATGTCGTCCTGGAAATCCAGGATGGTGTCGGTCTCGGAGGTCAGCCCGAAGATGAAGGTGTCGAACCCGGTGCCGCCGTTTAGGATGTCATCGCCCGCATTGCCACGGATCAGGTCGTTGCCGGTACCGCCGTCGATGGTGTCGTCCCCTCCCGCGCCCGCAAGCACGTCGTTGCCGGCATCGCCCACGATGATGTCGCGCACGCTCGACGAGGACGGGTCCGCGCCGGAATAGCCAGTGATCGTATCGTTGCCGCCCCCGCCGCGCAGGCTCTGGAAATTGCCGCCGCCGATGATCCGGTCGTTGCCCGCGCCGCCCTCGATGGTGGCGGCGTTGACGTTGTTGGCGGCGATGGTGTCGTCGAAGTCCGACCCCACGACGCGCTCGAACCCTTCGAGGATGTCGCCCGCAGCATGGCCACCGCTGTTGCTGGCGCTGTTGAGCAGCACGTTCACCCCGGCGTCCGAGTTGGCGTAGGTCACCGTGTCCTTGCCGTTGTTCCCGACGAGGCTGTCGTCGTTCGCATTGCCCGCGATGATGTCGTTGCCGAAGCCTCCGATGATCGTGTCCGCGCCCGCAGAGCCCGCAAGGATGTCATTGCCGAAGCCGCCGTCGATGACGTCTCCGATGCCGGACTGGTTGATGTTCGGCCCACCGTAGCCGGTGATGGTGTCGTTGCCGGCCTCGCCCCGCAGAACCTGAGCGTTCAGGCCGCCATAGAGCCGGTCGTTCCCGTCCCCGCCCTCCAGCGTCGTGCCGGCAAGGTCCATGGCGCGCATCACGTCGTTGAAGTCCGATCCCACGACGCGCTCGAAGCTGGTGATGATGTCCCCCTCAGCGTCGCCACCGGTGTTGTTCGAGGACCCGAGCCGGATGTTCACCGCGGCGCCCGAGGCGGCGTAGGTAAGCGCGTCGCGGCCCGCCCCACCGTCCATGTCGTCGGCGCCGATGCCGCCCGCGACGATGTCGTTCCCCAACCCGGCGTCGATGCTGTCATTGCCCGTCCCGCCGCTGATGGTGTCGTGGCCACGCCGCCCGAAGATGGTGTCGTTGCCCGCGAGCCCGACCAGGACGTTGGCGATGGCGTTGCCGCTGAGCGTGTCGCCCGCGGCGCCGCCGGTGGCGTTCTCGATCACCGTACCGTTGGCGATGGTGAACCCGCCCGCGATGCCGTCGATGGCCGAGGCGAAGCCGCCGCCGCCCGCCTCGAAGAGCAGGGAGGCGGCGCGCAGGTCGATGGTGGCCGCGGTGTTGCTGTCGTTGACGATGGTGTCGGTGCCGCCGACGTCGTAGATCGCCAGCCAGTACGAGGTGTCGTCATCGAGCGTGTAGACCGAGTTGCCGCTGCCGGTGTTGGGATTGGCACCGTATTTCTGCTGCAGGAGCGCGATATCGAAGGCCATGAACGAGCCCATCGAACCGGAATTGGTGTCCGGCGCCGGGGTGCCGACCGGCCCCTCCACGAAGCTCGAGTTGTAGGACATCACCGTGAAAATGCCCTGGTTCAGCGAGAAGGTGCCGGTGTCCGACGACCCGTCCACCCCGGTCATCACCTCCGAGGTGCCGCCGGTGTCGTGCGGATGCGCCAGCCCCAGCCCGTGGCCGAGCTCGTGGATCACAGTGAAAAATCCGTCGCCGCCCAGATCGAGCGAGCCGCCGGCGCTGCGGTCCCAGTTGTTGCCGTTGAAGACACCGACCCCCGGGTTGGGCTCACCCGGCGGGTTCATGTAGCCGTAGAGGTTGCTCGGCAGCTCGTTGGTGTCGAGCACGAAGGTGAAATCCGCAGCCGCCGCCGAGTTGACCTCGGTGAAGGTCAGGTTGGTGTAGGTCGCGATCATCGCGAAGGCGGCCTCGAACCGCGCCATCTCGTAGGCGTTGTAGCCCTCCGAGGTCACGCCGTCCGCGGTGACGCCGTTGGGCGCGAAATAGTAGGTCACCTCGTTGTCGGAAAGCTGGGTGCCCCAGTCGATGGCGTCGAGCGGATCGGGGGGCGGCGCCACCGCAGTCTCGAGCGTGTAGCTGCCGCTGCCATCGTCCGACCAGGAGGCGACCTCGATGTAATAGGTCTCGGTGCTCTCGACCGCGAGGGTCAGGAAGGAGTCGAGCCCCTCGCCGAAATCGTCGTTGTAATCGACGAGCGCGCCCGTGCTGTCGTAGATCCGCAGGTAGGGATCCGAGAGCGACCCGCCGGTCAAGGTGAAACTGACGAGATCGCCTTGCACGAGATCTATGGCGATCCAGTCGCGTTCGCCCGTCGGGCTCAGCGTGCCCTGAAAGCTGTCGCCGACGACGATCTCGTACGGGGTGGTGTCATTTTCCGGGGCATCCGTGGTCTCGGTCACAACGGCCATGTTCAACGTCCTGATCTAATGAAATTTTCCCTCAGGGCTGCGCCCGAAGGACCTGTCTGAAAGCGTTTGTTTCCAATCGAAGGCCGATACCGGCCGGACACTCTTCAAAGGGCTGCGAGCCGAAAACACGGCCTTGAACCTTCCTCGAACACAATCGCTACCAAACTTATGAGTGGCTCTCGGCCCGGCACGGGCCGTAAGCTCACTTTGAAGGCCATACGTCGAAAAGCAACGAAAATTTCAACCTAAGGTAAGGTTAACGCCTGACCGAAATGTCGCGTGCCGGCGCCTGCAGCGACGTTGCCGCCGTACCGGACAGCAACAGACCCAGACACAGCCCCGAGACGGGCGAACGCGGCCCGTGATCTTCGCCTGCGACGGGATTGCGCCTTGACCATTCCGGCATTCGCTGAAACCTGTAGCCCGTCCCGGCCCAAATCGGGAGACTCGGAGTCATGCCACTTTCACCGGACCAACCCGGGCGGGTCGCGGCCATCCGCGGCGCCGTCGTAGACATCGCCTTCACCGAAGGCGCCCTGCCCGCGATCAACGACGCGCTGGCGCTCGAGCCCCCCGGCCTGCCGCCGGTGCTGGTCGAGGTGCAGGCCCATCTCGACACCGCCACCGTGCGCGCCATTGCGCTGCAGGCCACCACCGGGCTGCGCCGCGGCATCCCCGCCCGCCCGCTCGGCGGCCCGCTGACAGCGCCGGTGGGGGACGCGGTCCTGGGGCGGCTGCTCGACGTCACCGGCGCCACCGGTGACGGCCGCGGCGCCCTGCCCGACGACACGCCCCGTCGCCCGATCCACGCGCCCCCTCCGCCGCTTGGCGCACAGGGCGCGGGGTCCGAGATCTTCTACACCGGGATCAAGGTCATCGACCTGCTGGCCCCGCTCGCGCAGGGCGGCAAGGCGGCGATGTTCGGCGGTGCGGGGGTCGGCAAGACCGTTCTGGTGATGGAGCTGATCAACGCCATGGTGGCGCGCTACGAGGGCATCTCGGTGTTCTCGGGCGTGGGCGAGCGCTCACGAGAGGGGCACGAGATGCTCTCGGACATGACCGCCGCCGGGGTGCTCGACCGCACGGTGCTGGTCTACGGCCAGATGAACGAGCCGCCGGGCGCGCGCTGGCGGGTGCCGATGACCGCGCTGGCCATCGCGGAGCATTTCCGCGACGCCGAGGCGCGCAACGTGCTGCTGCTCATGGACAACGTGTTCCGCTTCGTGCAGGCGGGCTCCGAGGTCTCGGGCCTGCTCGGGCGCATGGCGAGCCGGGTCGGCTATCAGCCGACGCTGGCCACCGAGGTCGCCGAGCTGCAGGAACGTATCGCTGCCTCGGAGAGCGCCGCGATCACCGCCATCGAGGCGGTCTACGTGCCCGCCGACGATTTCACCGACCCCGCAGTCACCACCATCGCCACCCATGTCGACAGCACCGTGGTGCTGAGCCGCGCCATGGCCGCCGACGGCATGTACCCGGCGGTTGATCCCATCGCCTCGGGCTCGATCCTTCTCGACCCGCTGATCCTCGGGGACGAGCACGTGAGCGTGGCCAACCAGGTGCGCCGGGCCATCGAGCACTACCGCGAGCTGCAGGACGTGATTTCGCTGCTGGGCATGGAGGAACTCGGCCGCGAGGACCGTCACATCGTCGAGCGTGCCCGCCGCCTGCAACGCTTCCTGACCCAGCCCTTCACCGTCACCGAGGCCTTCACCGGCCTGCCCGGACGCTCCGTCTCCATCGAGGACACCATCGCCGGTTGCAAGGCGATCCTCGCGGGTGAGACCGACGACTGGGACGAAAGCTCGCTCTACCTCGTGGGCGATCTCGCCGAGGCGCGGGCCAAGGAAGAGGCGGCGCAGCGCGCGGAGGACGCCGCCGCATGAGCGCCGGGCTGCACCTGAAGGTGACCACGCCGATGGAGGTGCTGGTGGACGCGTCCGACGTCCGGTCGGTGCGGGCCGAGGACGCCAGCGGCGCCTTCGGCATCCTGCCCGGCCGCGCCGATTTCCTGACCTCGCTGCCCGCCTCGGTGCTGCGCTGGCGCGACGCGGAAGGTGCGCTGCACTTCTGCGCCCTGCGCGCGGGTCTGCTGACGGTGCGCGACGGAACCCATGTCGCCGTGGCCTGTCGCGAGGGCATTCTCGGCGACGATCTCGCGGCGCTGACGGCCAAGGTCGCGAGCCTGCGCAGCGACGAGGCCGACGCCGACCGCCGCGCGCGGGTCGAGCAGATGCGGTTGCATTCGCAGGCAGTGCGCCAGCTCATGCGCTACCTGCGTCCGGGGCAGTCGAACGGCTTCGCGCATCCGCCCAAGCTCGACGCCGGACCGGGAGCCGAGGGCCGATGAGCCGCCGCCACGATCCCCGCGACGACACTGCCGATGCCGCCCGCCGCGAGGCGGCGCGCGAGACGCTCGCCCATGACGACCCCGAACCCTCGCTCGGCGCGCGTCTCGGGCAGATCGGTATCCTCGGCTGGGCCATCGTGGTGCCGACGCTGCTGGGCGTGCTGCTGGGCCGGCTTGCCGACCGGACCTTCGACACGGGCGTGTTCTTCACCGCCCCCGCGATCATGATCGGCGCGGCCATCGGCCTGCACGCCGCCTGGAGATGGATGCACCGCCAATGACCGAGGCCCTGTCGCAGATCCCGCTCCTGCAGCTGTTCGCGGGGCTCGCCGCCGGGCTGGCGCTCGGGCTCTTCCATTTCGCCACCCTGCACCGGGTCGCGGCGCTCTATGTCGGGGGCGGTTCGGCGCCGAAGGCGCTGGCGCTGCAGCTCGGCCGCTTCGCGCTGCTGGTGGCTGGGCTGGTGCTGCTGGCGCTCTGGGGGGCCACGGCGCTGCTCGCGGGCGCCGCCGGGGTGATGATCGGCCGCGCCGTGGTGCTGCGCCGCAACCGGAGCGCCGCCTGATGGAGAACCCGCTCTCGATCGAGCCGCTCTTCCACCTCGGGCCGGTGCCGGTCACCGCGCCGGTGGTGGTGACGTGGGTCATCATGGCGGTGCTCGCGGCGCTGGCCTGGGCCACGACCCGGCGCCTGACGCTGCGCCCCGGCAAGGCCCAGACCGTGCTCGAGCTCATGGTGACCACCATCGACGCGCAGGTCGCCGACACCATGCGCCGCGACCCGGCGCCGTTCCGGGCACTCATCGGCACCATCTTCCTGTTCGTGCTAGCGGCCAACTGGTCGTCGCTGATCCCCGGCGTCGAGCCGCCCACCGCCCATGTCGAGACCGACGCGGCGCTGGCGCTCATCGTCTTCGCCGCAACCATCGCATACGGCATCCGGGCACGCGGCATGAGCGGCTATCTCGCCACCTTCGCCGAACCCTCGTGGGTGATGATCCCGCTCAACGTGATCGAGCAGATCACCCGCACCTTCTCGCTCATCGTGCGCCTCTTCGGCAACGTCATGAGCGGGGTCTTCGTGGTCGGCATCGTGCTGTCGCTGGCGGGACTGCTGGTGCCGATCCCGCTGATGGCGCTCGACCTGCTGACCGGCGCCGTGCAGGCCTACATCTTCGCGGTGCTCGCCACCGTCTTCATCGGCGCGGCCGTGGGCGAGACCCGCGACCCCGCCGCAAACGACCGGAAGGACCCATCCGATGACTGACAACCTCGTGGAGATCGTCTCGATCCTCGCCGCCGCGCTCGCGGTCGGCATGGGCGCCATCGGCCCCGCGCTCGGCGAAGGCCGTGCCGTGGCGGCCGCGATGGACGCCATCGCCCGGCAGCCCGAGGCCGCAGGCACCATCAGCCGGACGCTCTTCGTCGGGCTTGCCATGATCGAGACCATGGCGATCTACACCCTCGTCATCGCCCTGCTGGTGCTCTTCGCCAACCCCTTCGTCTGAGGGGCCACCCGCCATGAGCATCGACTGGTGGACCCTTGGTCTGCAGACCGTCAACGCGCTGGTCCTGATCTGGATCCTCGCCCGCTTCCTGTTCCGCCCGGTGAGCCGCATCCTCACCGAACGGCAGGAGGCCGCCCATGCCGAGCTCGACGCGGCGCAGGCGGCCCGGGCCGAGGCGGAGGCCGCGCGCGAGGCCGCGAAGGCCGAGACCGCCTCGCTCGCGGCCACCCGCAGCGACGCGCTGGCCCGGGCACAGGCCGAGGCCGCCGAGGAGCGCGACCGACTGATCACCGACGCCCGTGCCGAGGCCGCGACCCTGCGCGACAGCGCCGGGCACGAGCTGGCCCGCGAGCGCGACCGCCAGCGGCACGCGCTTTCGCAAGAGGCCGGAGAGCTTGCCGCCGACATCGCCGCGCGGCTCATGGCGCGCCTGCCCGAGACCACCCGCGTCGCGGGGTTCACCGAGGGGCTGGCCGAGGCCGTGGCCGGGCTGCCCGAGGCGACCCGCGCCCGCATCGGCAGCGAGGGCCCCGTCATCCTGCGCGCCGTGCGGCCGCTCGAGCCCGCCGAGAGCGCAGAGCTGAGCGCCGCGCTGGCCCGGGTTCTGGGCACCGCGCCCGCGCTCACGGTCGAGACCGACCCCGCGCTCATCGCCGGGCTCGAGCTCGAGACCCCGCACGCCATCGTGCGCAATCATCTCCGGGCCGACCTCGACCGGATCCGGGCGGAGCTGACCCATGACTGACGATCCCAAGCTCTCCGGCTGGCTCGACCATGGCCGCGACGCGGTGCGCCGGGTGCCGCTTGCCCCCGAGGCCGAGGCCATCGGCCGCGTCACCCGCATCGCCGACGGCATCGCGCAGGTCTCGGGCCTGCCCGACGCGCCGCTGGGCGCGCTGCTGCGGTTCGAGGGCGGCCAGTACGGCTTCGCCCACAGCCTCGGCGCCGAGGAGATCGACGTTGTCGTGCTTGACGAGACCTCTGCCATCGAGGCCGGCGCCCGCGTCGCCGACACCGGCGAAGTCCTGCGCGTCCCGGTGGGCGAGGCGCTTCTGGGCCGGGTCGTGGACCCGCTCGGTCGCCCGCTCGACGGCAGCCCCGCCCCCGACTGCGCCGAGAGCCACCCGGTCGAACGCCCCGCACCCGCCATCATCGAACGCGACGCAGTGGCCGCCCCGCTCGAGACCGGGGTGCTGGTGGTCGACAGCCTCTTCGCGCTCGGCCGCGGCCAGCGCGAGCTGATCGTCGGCGACCGCGCCACGGGCAAGACCTCGCTCGCGGTCGATGCCATGGTGAACCAGAAGGGCAAGGACGTGATCTGCGTCTACGTCGCCGTCGGCCAGCGCGCCACCGCGGTGCAGCGGGTGATCGCGGCGGTGCGCGAGCATGGCGATCTCTCGCGCTGCATCTTCGTGGTCGGCGGCGCCTCTGCCGCGCCCGGGCTGCAGTGGATCGCGCCCTTCGCCGGCATGACCATGGCCGAGTATTTCCGCGACCGCGGCCAGCACGCGCTGGTGATCATCGACGACCTCACCCGCCACGCCGCCACCCACCGCGAGCTGGCGCTGCTCACCCGCGAGCCGCCGGGGCGCGAGGCCTATCCCGGCGACATCTTCTACCTGCACGCCCGCCTGCTGGAACGCGCCGCCAAGCTCTCGGCCGAGCGCGGCGGCGGCTCGCTCACAGCGCTGCCCATCGCCGAGACCGACGCGGGCAACCTCTCGGCCTATATCCCCACCAACCTGATCTCGATCACCGACGGGCAGATCGTGCTCGACAGCCACCTCTTCGCCTCGAACCAGCGGCCGGCGGTGGACGTCGGGCTTTCGGTGAGCCGGGTCGGCGGCAAGGCCCAGCTCGAGGCGCTGCGCAAGGTCTCGGGTCGGGTGCGGCTGGATTATGCGCAGTTCCAGGAACTCGAGATGTTCACCCGTTTCGGCGGCATCTCGAACCCGAGGGTGCGCGGCCAGATCGCCCGCGGCGAACGCATCCGCGCGCTGCTCGCGCAGCCGCGTTTCGCGGGGCTGCGGACGATCGACCAGGTGGCGCTGCTGGCGGCGCTGGCGGATGGCGCGCTCGACGCGCTCGCCCCGGCAAGCTTCCCCGTTCTGCGGACGCGGCTTGGCGCCTGGCTCGACGGTCATGCAGCACAGGCGGTGACATCGGTGCGCGACAGCGGCAAGCTCGACGACGACAGCCGTCGGGCGCTGGTCGCCGCCGTGGCCGAGCTGGCCGCCAGCCTCGCGCCGGAGGAGGCCCCGGAATGACCGGCCGGCTCGCCGAGGTCGAGGCCCGTATCGGCACGGTGCACAAGCTCGCCTCGGTGATCTCGGCGATGCGCGGCATCGCCGCCGCCCGGGTGCAGGAGGCGCAGCGCCACGCCGAGGGCATCCGCACCTACGCCGACACCATCGGCGCCGCCATCGGCGAGGCGATGCCGCTCCTTCCCGACCGCGACCCGCCGCCGCGCGGCACCGGGGCGGACGGGCGCGAGGGGCGCCGCGCGGTGATCCTGCTGGCCGCCGAGCAGGGCTTTGCCGGCACCTACAACGAACAGGTCTTCGACGCCGCGACCCCGCTGCTGGACGGGCCCCACGATCTCTACATCGCCGGTGACCGCGGCCTGCTGGTGGCCTCGGAGCGCGGCCTGCCGGTGGCCTGGTCCGGCGCCATGATCGCCCACCCGGCGCAGGCGGCGACGCTGGCCACCCGGCTGGCGGATGTGGTCTTCGAGGCGCTGGCCCGGGCGCAGGTCACCGCCGTCTCGGTGGTGCACGCAGCGCCGGGCACCGCGGGCGGCGCCATGCAGGTGCTGGTGCGCAGCCTCGTGCCCTTCGACTACGACCGCTTCCCGCCGCCGCCGAACGCCGCTCCGCCCGAGACCACGCTGCCCGCCGCCGACCTGCTGTCGCGGCTCGCCGAGGAATACGTCTTCGCCGAGCTGACCGAGGCCGCGATGCTGTCCTTCGCAGCCGAGAACGCCGCCCGGATGCGCGCCATGATCGCCGCCCACGACAACGTCACGGGCTCGCTCGAGAGCCTCGGTTCCGAGGCCCGCCGACTGCGTCAGGAGGGCATCACCGACGAGATCATCGAGCTTGCGACCGGCCGGCAGGCGACGCGCTAGTGCGTCGCCGTGGCGCAAAGGAATAAGCTGTCTTCCCGCGCATGATCCTGTAAACTCCCCTAGGGAGGACGACATGCCATACACTTTCAAAAGGGGCCCCAGCGCCTTCGAGCCGCCAAGCCTTCACGAGATCCATCTCGAACAGGAAAACAGGCGCTTGCAAGCCGATCTTCGTGCGTTCGTCGCGATCGCCGTGCAGCACGGGCTGCGCAACTATTGCGAGAATCGCCATCCTGATCTTCTGCAGGAACTTGAAGATGGAATCGAACGCTCGGAGGAGCGGACAGAGATCAAATATGCGCGAATTCTTGCTGCCCTCACCAAGGTGCCGGGGCTGCATGCAGTGCGCGGCGACACCGAGGAACGCACCTACTACATGACCGCCGAGGAGAACGTCGCCTATGTCGAGCATTCGCTCAAGAACCGGCGTTTCATCCTGAGCGGGATCTGGGTGGCCCCCGCATGGCGCGGACAGGGCATTGCCCACCGCATCCTGCGGCGCCTGCTCGACGCCGCCGATGACGCCGAGATCGGCGTCGCGCTCTATCACGAACCCTTCGGCGAGCCCGGGCTGCAGAAGGACGAGCTCGAGGCGTTCTACAGCCGCCACGGCTTCCACCGCCATGCCTCGGCCCCGGACGGTCTCTACCGTTACCCGGGCAGTCCGCTCGACATGCACCTGCGCCCCGACTGATCCCACGATCCCGAACCGATCCCGCCGCGACGTCTCAGACCTAAGTCCATGGCGCCGCGGCAACGGAGCCGTGCTATACTGACCGGCCCAATTGTCAGGACAGGGAGCGGAAGGTCCATGTGCCAAGTCTTCGCCGGGCAGGATCCGGCCCGTTACGCCAGCACCACGCGCCGCCTGCGCCTCAACGGCCAGAGCACCAGCATCCGGCTCGAGAACGCCTTCTGGCACATCCTCGACCAGATCGCGGCGACCGATGGCGTATCGACGCCCGCGTTCATCTCGAAACTCCATTCCGAAGTGCTCGAGACGCGCGGCGAGCCGGTGAACTTTACCTCGTTGCTACGCACCGCCTGCCTGATCCACGCCGGCCAGGCCGGGGTCGCCGACCACCAGGACGGCACCCTCGCCGTGGCCGCCGAGTAAGCGAAAACGGTCACATAACGGGCATGTAGTAAACCCCTACTACCCGCGCCGCCCGCGCCCCTGCCAACCTGACCGGACCAGGAACGATCCGACGCAGGAGGCTTACAGTGGCGAAGGCCATTCACAGCATGATCCGCGTGCTCGACGAGGCACGCTCTCTCGAATTCTATCGCCGCGCCTTCGGGCTCGAGGTCGCCGACAGGCTCGACTTCCCCGATTTCACGCTCGTCTACCTCAGCAATGACGAGAGCGGCTTCGAACTCGAACTCACCGTCAACAAGGACCGCACCGAGCCCTACGATCTGGGCGACGGCTACGGCCACCTCGCCGTTTCGGTCGGGGACCTTGCCGCCGAACACGCCCGCTTCGAGGCCGAGGGGCTGAACCCGCGCAAGCTGGTGGAATTCGCCCCCGCCGGCGAGGTGGTGGCGAAGTTCTTCTTCGTCGCGGATCCGGACGGTTACCAGATCGAGGTGCTGCAGCGCGCAGGGCGCTTCCAGTAACTCGCACCCGGCGCCTTGGGAGGGACGCCGGTTTGTCTTGAAAGGGAGGACACCATGACCAAGACAGCCACGCGCGGGATGACCCGCCGCCAACTGCTGACCCGTGCGAGCGCGGTCGGGGCGGGCTTCGTCGCAGGCTCGGGCTTCATCGCCGCGCCGGACGCCGCCTGGGCCTATGAGACGGGCAGCATCGAGCCCGCGGCCTTTGCGACGCTGGTGCAGATGGCCCGCGATATCTACCCCCACGACCGCATTCCCGACGAGAACTACGTCCTTGCCGTCAAGGGCTACGACACCCCCGAGGCCGCGCCCGCGATCATGGCCGGCATCGCCGCGCTGGATGCCGCGGCGCAGGGCCACGGCTTTGCCTCCTACATCGAGACCGGCTGGGAACGGGATCGCGTCGACATCCTGCGCGCCATGGAGGACAGCGTCTTCTTCCAGCAGATCCGCGGCGGACTCGTGACCGGGCTCTACAACCAGAAAGCGGTCTGGCCGATCTTCGGCTACGAGGGCGAGAGCTACTCCCAAGGCGGCTACATCGACCGCGGTTTCAACGACATCAACTGGCTCTGAGCCGGCGCAGGGGAGGATAGATCATGGCTGCACCTTTTGACATGGACGACGACAGCGTCGTCGTCATCATCGGTACCGGCGCCGGCGGCGGCGTGCTCGCGAACGAACTGGCCCAGAAGGGCGTGAGCGTCGTGGCGCTCGAGGCGGGCGGGCGGTACCTGCCCGAGGACTACATCAACGACGAGTGGGAGAGCTTCGGCCAGCTGGCCTGGACCGACCCGCGCACCACATCCGGCGACTGGCGCGTCGCCAAGGACTTCAGCGGGCTGCCCGCGTGGATCGTCAAGGCGGTGGGCGGCACCACCACGCACTGGGCCGGCGCCTCGCTGCGCTTCCAGGAACACGAGTGGAAGGCGCGCACCACCTACGGCGCGGTGCAGGGCGCGAACCTGCTCGACTGGCCCATCGACGCCGCGGAAATGGAGCCGTGGTACGCGCTGGCCGAGACCAAGCTCGGCGTGACCCGTACCGAGGGCCGCCCCGGTCTGCCCGGCAACAACAACTACCTCGTGTTCGAGAAGGGCGCCAAGGCGCTCGGCTACACCGAGGTGCACACCGGTCGGATGGCGATCAACTCGCAGGACTACGACGACCGCATGGCCTGCCAGCAGACCGGCTTCTGCTTCCAGGGCTGCAAGTGGGGCGCCAAGTGGTCGTCGGCCTACACCGACATCCCGCGCGGCGAGGCCACAGGCAACCTCGAGGTGCGCGACCGCAGCCACGTGGCGCGTATCCTGCACGACGACAGCGGCAAGGCCACGGGGGTCGAATACTACGACGCCGACGGCACCCTGCAGATGCAGAAGGCGCGCATCGTCTGCGTCGCCGGCAACTCGTTCGAGAGCCCGCGGCTGCTGCTCAACTCGGCCTCGTCGATGTTCCCGGACGGGCTGGCCAACAGCTCGGGACAGGTCGGGCGCAACTACATGCGGCACATGACCGGCTCGGTCTACGCGACCTTCGACAAGCCGGTGCGCATGTGGCGCGGGACGACCATGGCCGGGATCATCCAGGACGAGGCCAGGCACGATCCGTCGCGCGGCTTCGTCGGCGGCTACGAGATGGAGACGCTGAGCCTCGGCATCCCGTTCATGGCGGCCTTCCTCGATCCGGGCGGCTGGGGACGCGAGTTCACCACCGCGCTCGACGCCTACGAGAACATGGCCGGCATGTGGCTGGTGGGCGAGGACATGGCGCAGGAGACCAACCGCGTCACCCTCAACCACGACGTCACCGACCAGCACGGGCTGCCCGTGGCGAACGTGCATTTCGACGACCACCCCAATGACCGCGCCATGCGTGCCCATGCCTACAAGCAGGGCATCGCGATCTACGAGGCGGTGGGTGCCACGCGCACCTTCCCGACGCCGCCCTACCCGTCAACCCACAACCTCGGCACCAACCGGATGTCCGAGAACCCGCGGGACGGCGTGGTGAACCGCTGGGGTCAGACCCACGACGTGCCGAACCTCTTCGTGTCGGACGGCTCGCAGTTCACCTCGGGCGCGGCCGAGAACCCGACGCTGACCATCGTGGCGCTGGCTATCCGGCAGGCCGACCACATCGCGGGCGAGATGTCGAAGCAGAACATCTGACCTCTGCGCCTGCCTGAAATCCCGGGGCCCCCGCCGTCGTAGCGGGGGCCCCATCCGTTTCCGGCACTCCATGGCGATTGTCAGACCGGCGGAAACCACGCATCCTGTGACGGCACCGCAAGGCCGTTCCATCACGGGAGGAGGAACCCACGATGTCCGACGTCTTCCACGCAATCCGCCGTGCCGCCCTTGCCGGGGCGCTGGCGCTCATGGCAACGACCGCCCTCGCGCAGGAGCAGGTGACGGTCCGCTTCCCGCCCGGCAGTTCCGGCACCACGATCAACGGCACCATCACCGGCCGCGAGTACATCGACTACGTGCTCGACGTGGGCGCGGGCCAGACCATGATCGCGACGCTGCGGGTCACCGGCACCAACGGTCACGGCTCGGCCTTCTTCAACGTCCTGCCCGCCGGCAAGGATTACGACGGTCTCTACGTGGGCTCGATGGACGACGACAGCACCGCCGAGGTGACATTCCCCACTGCCGGCAAATGGGCGATCCGGGTCTACCTGATGGGCAACGACAAGGACGCGGGCAAGACCGTGGGCTATGCCATCGACGTACGCATCCCGCCGGGCAAGTCCGGCGCCGCAGGACAGGCGCCCGAGGCGCCCGTCGCGCGGGTGGCGGGGGTCGCGGCCAACGACCTGCTCAACGTGCGCAGCGGGCCGGGCACCGAACACGGCGTCATCGGCGCGCTGGCGAATGGCGATCAGGTGAAGCGGCTGGGCTGCGAGAACCACGGCGGCTCGGAGTGGTGCATGATCGAGATGATGACCGACATGCACGAACGCGGCTGGGTGAACCGCCGCTACCTGCAGTAGCGGCGCCCTGCCCCGGACGTTTCAGACCTGCGGGTCAGCCCGCGGTCCGGCGCAGCTCCTGCCGCAACACCAGCCCGTAGGCGCCCGCGACCATCAGCGCCAGCGCGAACCATGTCAGCGCGTAGCTCAGGTGCGAGTTGCGGAAGGACACCACCGTGCGCCCGCCGCTCGGCCAGCTCCCCGGCGCGGTGGCTTCCTCGTCGACGAAATAGGGCGCCGCGTCACCGTAGCCGCGGGCCGAGGTGATCGAGCCGATGTCGCGGCGGTACCAGAGCCCGTTCTCGGGATCGTTGTCGCGCGAGAAGAGCCAGCCCTCGGATTCCGAGATCCGCAGCAGCCCGGTCACGGTGGTCTCGCCTTCGATGTGGTCGAAGTCGCCCTCGCCCGCCGCCACCAGCGGCACCAGCCCGCGGTTGACCATGACGATGGTGCCGTCGTCGCGCCGCAGCGGCGTCAGCACCCAATTGGCCGGGCCGATGTCGGAGGGCGTGTAGATCAGCACCTCGTCGTCGTTGAGGTATTCGCCCGTCAGGGTAACGCGGGTGTATTCGTCCTTGTCCCTTGTGATGGCGTCCCAGGCCTCGGGGCCCGGCGCGGGCACCGGCTCGGCGTGGATGCGGCTGTCGACGCGCTCGATCAGGTCGAGCTTCCACGACAGGCGCTTCACCTGCCAGACGCCGAGGCTGCCGAAGCCCGCGATGCCGATCGCGGCGATGAGTGTGACGATGATCAGGCGGGGCCAGCGGATGCTGCGGGACATGTGTCTTGACCTTTGGAAACGCGCCGGGGCCCCGCAGGGCCCCGACCGTAGTACTGCTGAGGCGGTGCTCAGCCCTGCTGGGACTGAAGGCTCCGCATCTGCTCCATATGACGGTCCATGTCGGGCATGGGCATCATGTTTTCGTTCATGTTGTGCATGACCCAGAGCGAGCCGGCCAGAACGATGACGAGGATGACCACCGAGAACACGCTGGCCAAGAGGGTCCAGCCTTCCTCGGAGGAGGAGTTGAGATGCAGGAAGTACACCAGGTGCACGATGATCTGCACGGCGCCCAGCCCCATGATGATGCCGACCAGAGCGGTACGGCTGAGGCCGGTGTCGACCATCACAAGGAAGAACGGGATGATGGTCAGGATCGCGGCAAGCGCGAAGCCGATCATCAGCTGGCCCATGGTGCCGTGACCGTGGCTTTCGGAGTGGCTGTGTGCGGACATCAGATGAGCCTCACGAGATAGACAAAGGAAAAGACACCGATCCAGACCAGATCGAGGAAGTGCCAGAACATCGAGAGCGTGCCGAGACGGCGCATGTTCTCGCCGATCAGCCCGTGCATGCGGATCTGGACCATGAGCGTGACCAGCCAGATCAGGCCACCGGTGACGTGCAGGCCGTGGGTGCCGACGAGCGCGAAGAACGAAGACAGGAAGGCCGACCGGTCGGGACCGGCACCGATGTGGATCAGGTGGTTGAACTCGTAGATCTCCATGGCGATGAAGCCCGCGCCGAAGACCGCGGTCACGGCCAGCCACTTGAGCACGCCGTCACGGTCATCCTTGTCGGCACGCAGCATCGCCAGACCGAAGGTGATCGACGAGAACAGCAGCAGCGCTGTCTCGATCGCCACGAAGCCGGGCTCGAACAGGTCCTTCGGGGCGGGCCCGCCGGCATAGTTGCCGCCAAGCACCGCGTAGGTCGCGAACAGCGCCCCGAAGATGATGCAGTCGCTCATCAGGTAGATCCAGAACCCGATGGGAGTCGGGCTGGAGTGGGCGTGGGCGTCGTGATGCGCGTCGTTGTTGCGGGCGTGATGCATCGGTTCGTCCGCGAGCGGTTCGACGATCGACTTGTCCGCAGAGGAGGTCACGGTGCTCATGCGGTGGCTCCTTTGGCTTCCGTGGCGGTCACGACATCCGAGGGGATGTAGTAGTCGCGGTTGTAGTTGAAGGTGTGGCCGATGCCGATCGCCAGCATGCCCACGAAGGACAGGATGGCGAGCCACCAGATGTACCAGACCATGGCGAAGCCGAAGACGAGCGCCACCGCCGAGATCAGCACACCGGTCGCGGTGCCCTTCGGCATGTGGATGGGCGCGTACTTGCCCGACCATTTGAAGCCGGTCTTCTTCATGTGCCAGAACGCTTCGCGACCCACGACCTCGATGTCCTCGGGGAAGTTGTAGGGGGCCGGCGGCGACTGGGTGGCCCACTCGAGCGTGCGTGCATCCCACGGGTCACTGCCCACGGCCAGCGCCTTGCGGTCGCGGATCGAGACGTAGAACCCGATGAAGGTGCTGGCGATGCCGAGCGCGATCAGCACGGCGCCGAAGGCGGCGACGATGAAGTAGGGCTGCCATGCGGCGTCGGGGTACATGTTCATGCGGCGGGTGACGCCCATGAGACCCAGCGCGTAGAGCGGCATGAAGGCGAAGTAGAAGCCGACGAACCAGAACCAGAAGCTGCGCTTGCCCCAGGTGTCGTTCAGCTTGAAGCCGAAGACCTTGGGCCACCAGTAGGTAACGCCCGCGTAGATCGCGAAGACCACGCCGCCGATGATGACGTTATGGAAGTGGGCGATCAGGAACAGCGTGTTGTGCAGCTGGAAGTCGACCGGCGGAACCGCGAGCAGGACGCCCGTCATGCCACCGATGGTGAAAGTCACCAGGAAGCCGATGGTCCAGAGCATCGGCACCTCGAAGCGCACCCGGCCCTTGTACATGGTGAAGAGCCAGTTGAAGATCTTCACGCCCGTGGGGACCGCGATGATCATCGTGGCGATGCCGAAGAACGTGTTCACGTCCGCACCCGAGCCCATGGTGAAGAAGTGGTGCAGCCACACGATGAAGCTCAGGACCATGATGCAGGCGGTGGCCATGACCATGGTGCGGTAGCCGAAGATCGGCTTGCCCGAGAAGGTCGACACGATTTCCGAGATGATGCCGAAGCAGGGGATGATGAGGATGTAGACCTCGGGATGGCCCCAGATCCAGATCAGGTTCACGTACATCATGGCGTTGCCGCCGAAGTCGTTGGTGAAGAACCGGAAGTCCAGGTAGCGGTCGAGGGTCAGCAGCGCGAGGGTGGCCGTCAGCACCGGGAAGGCCGCGACGATCAGCACGTTGGTGATCAGCGAGGTCCACGAGAAGATCGGCATGTCCATGAGCTTCATGCCCGGGGCGCGCATCTTGAGCATCGTCGCGATCAGGTTGATGCCCGACAGCGTGGTGCCGACACCGGCGATCTGCAGCGCCCAGAGATAGTAGTCCATCCCCGGTCCGTGGCTGTAGTTCGCCCCCGACAGCGGCGGGAAGGCCAGCCAGCCGACGCGTGCGAATTCACCGATGAACAGCGAGATATTCACCAGCAGCGCGCCGGACACGGTCATCCAGAAGCTGAAGTTGTTGAGGAACGGGAAGGCCACGTCGCGGGCGCCGATCTGCAGCGGCATGACATAGTTCATCACGCCGGTGACGAAGGGCATCGCCACGAAGAAGATCATGATGACCCCGTGCGCGGTGAAGACCTGGTCGTAGTGGTGCGGCGGCAGGTAGCCCTCGGACCCGCCGGCGGCCATGGCCTGCTGGGCGCGCATCATCAGCGCGTCGGCAAAGCCGCGCACCATCATGATGAAGCCCAGGATCATGTACATGATGCCGATCTTCTTGTGGTCGACCGAGGTGACCCAGTCGTTCCAGAGCGGCGCCCAGAGCTTGAAGTAGGTCATCAGCGCCAGCACGGCGATGCCGCCCAGCACGATGGCCGAGAAGGTGCCGACCAGGATCGGCTCGTGGTAGGGGATCCAGTCGAGCGTCAGCCGGCCGAAGATCGGAGAGATCGTCTCGACGATCTGAGTGGTGGGTTCGCTTGCCATCAGTTCATGTCCTTGTCTTCCGCCGCCCCATGCGCGTGCGGCAGCGTGGCCGGAGCGGTCAGACGGGCATCGTCATGGGAGCCGTGGTCGTGCATGTCGTGCATATCTTGGGCTTCGTGGCCGTCATGGCCGCCGTGGCCCTCTTCGCCCGCGTCGTCGCCGTGGCCGCCATGCCATTCCACTTCGGGAAGGTCGATCGAGCGGCCGAAACCGTCGATTGCACGCTCGCGGTCGTAGCTGTAGGCCGCGCCGTCGGCGATGCCTGCGAGGCCGCCGCCGCCGTGCATGTCGCTCATCATCATGTCGGACATGCAGACCTTGCCCTCGGCGACGCAGAGACCGACGATGCGATCGAAGAGACCGTCCTCGACGCTGCTGTAGTAGCTCACCGGGTCGTTCATCGTGGGCGCTTCCAGCGCGAGGTAGCTTTCCGCGGTCAGCGGCTGGCCCTCGGCGCGGAGGTTCTCGACCCACCCGTTGAACTCGTCTTCGTTCATCGACATGGTCTCGAAGACCATGCCCGCGAAGCCCGGGCCCGAGTAATGCGCCGAACGGCCTTCGTAGGTGCCTTCACTGTCTGCGATAAGGTGCAGCTTGGTCTCCATGCCGGCCATGGAATAGACCATGCCGCCAAGCGCGGGGATCGAGAGCGTGTTCATCACGGTCGACGAGGTCAGGCTGAAGTTCACCGGACGGCCCGCCGGGATCGCCAGCTCGTTGACCGAGGCGACGCCGAGTTCGGGGTAGATGAACAGCCATTTCCAGTCGAGCGACACGGCCTGCACCTCGATCGGCTCGCCGGCATCGAGATAGTCGAGCGGGCGGTACGGATCAAGCCGGTGCGTATAGACGGCGGTGTAGTAGCCGAGGACGACGATGATCAGGATCGGCACACCCCACACCACGGCCTCGAGCTTGTTGGAGTGCTCGAACTCGGGATCGTAATCCGAGGTGTTCTCACGGTCGGCACGGTACTTCAGGGGGAAGTACACCGACATGAAAAGCACCGGAACGATGACGATGAGCATCAGAAGGGTGGAGAGGATCAGCAGGTCCCGCTGCTGCTCGCCGACCCAGCCCTGCGGTGACAGGACATTGTACTGGCAACCGGTGAGCAACAGGGCTCCGGCCGCTGCCAGGAGCGGTTTTCTTATTGTGAACAATTGTCTGCCTCTTCTGTGTCCGACGCCCTGTCGACAGGGGGGAGACGTCGACAGACCGGATCGCAAGTGGTGGGGCACGGACTAACTTCCGCACCGCAGCATTTCTCTGCGACGGATCGCCGCGACATCGGGTAAACACTGGTTTTTCACACAGGATTGAAGCCTGTTCACCGGGTCGTGTTTCTGCGCCGCCGAAAAACCCGTCAATTCCACATATCTTTCCGACCGATCTTCAACCGCAGGGTCAGCGGCACCCTGCCCGCGCCTCGGAACCGGTCGTGCGATTGTGCCGATTCACCCGATTCTTAGCGGTTTGTGCCGGATTCCGGCCCCGTCGTACGCCCTGCCCCCGGGCGCCCTTCCAATGCAGTGCCTCCACCCCATGGTCCGCGATCGCCGTGGAACCAAACCCGGCCATGCCGCGTTACGCACGAAACAAGGCACAGGTGCCAAGCGCCATGCCGCACTGCGGCACAGCCAGCGAACGGGGACGCATTTGACGGACATCAAGGACACGGCCGGAGCAATCCGCAAAGGGCCGCGCGCCTGCGGGACGAGTCACCGGCAGACCCCGCGACAGGCCCCCCCGTCGCGGGCCTCCCAGACGGCACCGCGCGCGTGAGCGCCGCCCGTCCCGGCCTTCTCTGCGCCGCGCTGCTGCTTTCGGCCTGCAGCGGAGAGCAATCCGTCCTCGCCCCCGCCGGCCGTGATGCCGAGGTGCTCGCCACGCTCTTCTGGTGGATGCTGGGCGGCGCGGTGGTGCTCTGGCTGTTGATGAACGGCCTCTTCTTCTACGTGACCCGCATCAGGCCGCAGGCGCTGTCGCCCCGCGCCGCCGAGGCGCTGATCATCGGCGGCGGCATCGTCTTCCCCACCGTCGTGCTTGCCGCGCTGCTGAGCTTCGCGCTGTCCGAGATGCCGAAGCAGCGCGAACCGGGCGAGAACCTCACCGTGCGCATCACCGGTGAGTCGTGGTGGTGGCGGGTCGACTACCTGCCCGAGGGCAGCGACACGCCCATCGCCTCGGCCAACGAATTGCGCCTGCCCACCGGGCAACGCAGCGAGCTGAAGCTGAACGCGAGCGAAGTGATCCATTCCTTCTGGATCCCCGCGCTTGGCGGCAAGACCGACATGATCCCCGGGCGCGAGACCCGCATGTCGCTCGAACCCACGGTGCCCGGCGACTACCGCGGCCAGTGCGCCGAATTCTGCGGCGAGAGCCACGCCCTCATGGCACTGGCGGGCGTGGTGATGACACCCGGGGATTTCGCCGCCTGGCTCGAGAAGGAGGCCGCCCCCGCCGCCATTCCCACCAGCGCCGAGGCGCTGCGCGGTCTCGCGGTCTTCAACGCCGAGGGCTGCGGCGGCTGCCACGCGGTGCGCGGCACCGAGGCCGCCGGCACCGTCGGCCCCGACCTCACCCACCTCGGCGGGCGCGTCACCCTTGCCGCCGGCATCCTGCCGATGGAGCGCGATGCCCTGATCCGCTGGATCCGCGACCCCGAGGCGCTGAAACCCGGCGCCCGGATGCCCGGCTACGACCACCTGAGCGACGCGGAGCTCTCCGCCCTCGCCACCTATCTGGAGGGTCTCGAGTGACCGACTTCGCCGACACCTTCCCGCCGCGCGGCACCCGCAGCAACGCCGAGCCCGCCGATCCGCAGCCGCAGGGCATCTACCCGCCGACCGAGGAGATGCTGAACGAACCCGTGGATCCCGCCATCGCCAGGGCGCAGGAGAACCGGCTTCGCGCCGTGTGGCAGCAGCCGCAGGGCTGGCGCTACTGGTCGGCGGTCAACAATTCCGAGGTGGGCGCGTGGTACTCGCTCACCGCCTTTGCCTTCATGCTGGCCGCGGGCGTGCTGGCGCTGCTGATGCGGGTGCAGCTGGCGGTGCCCGACAACGACTTCATCTCCGCCGACCGCTTCAACCAGTTCTTCACCATGCACGGCTCGGCGATGATGTTCCTCTTCGCCGTGCCGATGTTCGAGGCGATTTCGATTCTGCTGCTGCCCGCCTTCCTTGGCGCGCGTGACATGCCCTTCCCCCGGCTCTCGGCCTACGGCTACTGGTCCTTCCTGATCGGCGGCATCTTCGTGCTGGGCTCGGTGCTTTTCGACGTGGCGCCGAATTCGGGCTGGTTCATGTACCCGCCGCTCGCCACCGAGGCCGAGGGACCGGGCTCGGACATCTGGCTGCTGGGCCTCAGCTTCATCGAGGTCGCCTCCATCGCCGCCGCGGTCGAGCTCATCGTGGGCGTCATCAAGTGCCGCCCGCCGGGGATGCGCATCAACCTGATGCCGCTCTACGCGTGGTACGTGCTCGTGGTGGGCGGCATGATCCTGTTCGCCTTCCCGCCGCTGATCGCGGGCGACTTCCTCTTCGAGATGCAGCGCAGCTTCGACTGGCCGTTCTTCGACCCCGAGCGCGGCGGCGACCCGATGCTGTGGCAGCACCTGTTCTGGATCTTCGGCCACCCCGAGGTCTACATCATCTTCCTGCCCTCCATCGCCATCGCCGCCATGGTGGTCCCCACCGCCGCGCGCCGCCCGATCACCGGCTACTCGTGGATCGTGCTCTCGGCCGTGGGCACCGGCTTCCTGAGCTTCGGGCTCTGGGTGCACCACATGTTCACCACCGGGCTGCCGTCGCTGTCGCTGGGCTTCTTCTCGGCCGCGTCCGAGGCGGTGGTGATCCCCACGGGGGTGCAGCTCTTCGCCTTCGTCGCCACGCTGATGGTGGGCCGGGTGAAGATGATCCTGCCGATGCTCTGGATCGCGGGGGCGCTGGCGATCTTCACCGCGGGCGGGCTCACCGGCATCATGGTGGCCGTCGCGCCCTTCGACTGGCAGGTTCACGACACCTACTTCATCGTGGCGCACCTGCATTACACGCTCTTTGGCGGAATGATCTTCCCGATCATCGGCGGGGTCTATTACTTCTACCCGTTCATCACCAAGAAGAAGATGTCCGACCGGCTCGGCCGCTGGGCCTTCTGGCTGATGTTCACCGGCTTCAACCTCTGCTTCCTGCCGATGCACGTCACCGGCCTGCAGGGCATGCCGCGCCGGGTCTTCACCTACCCCGAGGAGCTGGGCTGGAACGCGCTCAACATGGTCTCGACCATCGGCGCCTTCGTCACCGCCGCCGGTGTGCTGGTCTTCGCCTGGGACCTGCTGCGCCCGAAATCGCGCCAGCCGCTGACCGAGCGCAACCCGTGGGGCGGCGGCACGCTGGAATGGGCGCATGACGTCCCCGATCCCGGCTGGGGCGCGCGGTCGGTGCCCTACATCACCTCGCGCTACCCGCTCTGGGACGAGCCCGAGCTGGTCGGGCGCATGGACGCGGGCCGCTTCTACATCCCCGACGCGCCCGAGGGCAAACGCGAGACCATCGTGACCTCGGCCGTGGACGCGGTGCCGCAGCACGTGGCGCGGGTCACCGGCCCTGCGTGGTGCACCATCGTCGCCGCGGTCTTCACCGGGGGCGCGTTCATCTTCCCGACCTTCCACTGGTACCCGCCCGCCATCGTCTGCGGCGTGCTGGCCATCGCCACGGTGCTCTACTGGCTCTGGACCTCAACCGCGCAGATTCCCGAGGCGCCGATGAAGGACGCAGGGCTCGGCCTGCGCCTGCCCACCTATGTCTCGGGCGCGAAGGCGCCGGGCTGGTGGGCCGTGTTCATCACCATGCTGGGCGACAGCACCGCCTTCGCGAGCCTCGTCTTCGGCGTGTTCTTCTACTGGACCGCCCGGCCCGACTTCCCGCCCGAGGGCGCGGACCACGCCAATCTCGCGCTGGCCGCGCTCGCCGCCGCGCTCATCGCCGCAAGCTGGGGAGCGACCCGCATCGCGCGCAGCCAGAACCGTCGCGGCAACGTGGCCCGCACCCGGATCCTGCTTGCCGCAGCCCCGGTGCTGGCGCTGGCCTCGGCCACGTCGCTGGTGGGCGCGGTCTGGCTGCCCGACATGGACCCGGTGAGCCACGTCTACCCGGCGATGATGTGGGCGCTGGTGGTCTGGTTCTGCGCCCACACGCTGCTCGGCGTGATCATGCAGGGCTACTGCCTCGCGGGGTCGGTCTTCGGCAAGCTCACACCGCGCTACGACGCCGACCTGTGGAACACCGCGCTGTTCTGGCACTTCAAGCTGGTCATGGGTCTCGTCGGAATCGCCGTCATCGCCCTTTTGCCGAGGATGCTCTGATGCTCGGACACCGACATTCCAGCCTCTGGCACATGATCCTCGCGCCCACGGTCTGGGCGGTGCATTTCTGCGTCGTCTACGGCTGGACCGCTGTGCAATGCGCCCGTGCAGGCGGGCCGGACGCGGCGCGCACGGGCGTCCTCATCGCGACCGCGGTGGCGCTGATGGCGATCGTCGTGCTTGGCTGGAAGGCGTGGAGGCAGTGGGACTACCTCGACGATTTCGACTACGTGCACGACCAGCCCACCACCGAACACCGGCGCGAGTTCCTCGGCCACGCGGGCTGGCTGCTGGCCATTGTCTCGGCCATCGGCGTCGGCTTCAACGCCCTGCCCGCCGTCTTCATCCGGAGCTGCCTGTGATCCGCGGGCGGTGGCTTCTCGCCGCGCTCGCGGTGCTGGCGCTGGCCTGGGGGCCGGAATGGGACCGCATCCTCGATCCCTTCCCCGGCCACATGCTGCGCCACATGCTGCTGGTGGCGGTGGTGGCGCCGCTGCTGGCGCTCGGCCTGCCGGTGCTGGGACGCTTCGCGCCGCCGGTGACGCTGGCCGCGGCACTGGAATTCCTCGTGGTCTGGGCCTTCCACCTGCCGGCGCTGCACGTGCCCGCCCAGCTCATGCCCGGCGCCTTCGCGCTGGAACAGGCCGCCTTCCTGCTGGCGGGCATCGCCGTCTGGTCGAGCGCCCTGCCGCCCACGCATCCGCTCGCCGGGGCCGGAGGACTGCTGCTCACGTCGATGCACATGACCTTCCTCGGCGCGCTGCTGATCTTCGCGCCCGAGCCGCTCTACCCGCCCGAGATCTGCGGCCCTGATCCGGTCGCGGGCCAGCAGGCGGGCGGCATCCTGATGCTCGTGATCGGCACCCCGATCTACCTTGTCGGCGGGCTCATCCTCACCGCCAGAACCCTGAGGGAGCAGCCCGCATGAGCCTCAAAGACCTGATCCGCAAGCTTCGGCCCGACGAGATCCACTGGCCCACGGTGGGCCGGACGCTGGGTGTGCTCGCGCTGCTGGGCGGGCTCGGCGGCGGCGCGGTGGTGGCGTTCGGGCTCTTCAACGTCTCGGCCCGCGCAGGCCACCTGCCGGGCGTGTCGTGGGTGCTGCACACCACCTTCCGCAACTCGGTGGCGTTTCGGGCCCATGCCGAGCCGCCCGAGACCCTCGACGACGCCGGGATGGTCGCGCTGGGGGCCCGGCACTACGACAGCGCCTGCCGCCATTGCCACGCCGCCCCGGGCGCCGAGCGCAGCGCCACGGTGCGGTCGATGAACCCCGAGCCGCCGCACATCACCGAGGCCGTGCAGCACTGGGAGCCCGACGAATTCCACTGGATCGTCAAGGAAGGCGTGAAGATGAGCGGCATGCCGCACTGGCCCGCGACCCGCGACGACGACGTCTGGCCGGTGGTGGCCTTCCTCACCCGCGTCGGAGAGATGAGCGGCGACGACTACGCCCGGCTCACCGAGAAGCCCGACGGGCGCTATTGCGCCATGTGCCACGGCGCCGAGGGCGTCTCGGGCAACCCCAACATTCCCCGGCTCGACATCCTGTCCGAGACCTACATCCGCGACACGCTGCACGCCTACCGCGAGGGGCGGCGGGACAGCGGCATCATGGCCGAGGCGATGTCGCAGGTCCCTGCCGAGGCCATCGACCGACTCGCGGCGGGGCTGGCCGAGTCCGCGCCGTCGGGTGAGCAGGCCCCGTCCGATGACCTGGCCCAACGCGGCCGCGCGCTCGCCGCTGCCGGTGGCGACACCGAGGTGCCCGCCTGCCGCGCCTGCCACGGGCCGTGGTCCGAGCCGCTGAACCCGGCCTTCCCGTCGCTTTCCGGGCAATACGCCCCCTACCTCGAGCAGCAGCTCCGGCTGTGGCGCGACGGAAACCGGGGCGGAACAGAGGTTTCCGAGCTGATGCACCACGCGGCTCGCGCGCTCGACGACGACGAGATCGCAGCGCTGGCCAGCTACTATGCTGGGCTCGCCCCCGCCGAGCTCGACGACACAAGCGACTGACGGCGGCGCTCCGCCCACCGGCCTGCGCGGATCCACCGCATTTGATCCATCTCAAGGGCGACGTCCTGCCGGCGATGATAACGATTTAACGCGTTCATCGTCCAAAGGACTTCAGCCATGACCAGACGCGGCCGACAGATGGCGCTCCAGCGGCTGACCACCCTTTTCGCGGGAACAGCCTTCGTGATCACCCTCGGAACGGTCTCCATGGCGGTGTCTCTGCTGCTTGTCGTGGGCGCCGCCGTCATCTACCTGCGCTGGCCCCGCCCCGAGGCCCCGCCCGGCGCGCAGCGCTACCAGTGGTTCCCGACGGTCATGGTAGCCGACGTGATCGCCCTCGTGCTGGTGCCGCTGCTCTTCGGGGCGCCGCTGCTGCTGACCGAAACCGGACGCGCCCCGCACGGTTCGGCGATCCTGTTCTGGCCGCTGGGCGCACTTGCCGGCGCGCTGCTGGTCACCGGCTGGAAGCGCAGCGTCTTCACCCTCAGCATCGACACCGACGGGCTTCTGCTCGACGACGGGCTGCGCGAGACCTTCCTGCCCTACCGCGAGATCGTCTCGATCGAGCCGTGGGAGCGGGATGTGCTCCGGCTGCTGCTTCCGATCGTGAGATGGCTGGAAACGCTAAGGGAACCGCCCCCGCAGGGGCCGCCGCGCCTGTCTCAGGAGAGCCGCGGGCTGGCCCTTCAGTTGCGGGACGGAGCCTCCGTCATCATCCCCGGCGCCGCCTTCGACAACGGCACCCGGCAGATCATCCGCGCCTGCGTGGCGCGGGGCGTGCCCTTCGGCCGCAGCGCGGCGCGGACGGTGCAGGTCGGATCCTCGGGCCCGGACAGACAGACCTGAACCCGGAGACCCGAACCGGGCCCGAAGGCGCCGGGCGAAACCGCCTTACTCGGTGGTCTCGACGATCAGCAGTTCGCGCTCGGAGGCATCGCGCGCATGGCTCAGCGCCTCCTGGTACTCGGGTGAGTGATAGCAGGCCTCGGCGGCCTCGACGCTGTCGAACATCGCGACCACGTTGCGCGGACGCTCCTTGCCCTCGAGCTGAACGTAGCGCCCCGCCCGCGCGAGGAACCGACCGCCATGTTTGGCAATGGCGGGGCCGGCGAGCTTGGCATACTTGCCGTAGGCCTCCTCGTCGGTGACGGTCACGTGCGCGATCCAAAGTGCGGGCATGGTCAGACTCCCTCGATGATGACGACATCCCGGCGCGACGCGGCTTTGGCGATCGGCAGGATGCGTTGGTATTCCGGCGACTCGAACCAGCGTTCCGCCGCCGTCCGGCTGGAGAACTCGACGATCACGTGCCGCGACGGCGCATCCCCCTCGATCACCACCTGCGGGCCGCCCTTCACGAGGAAGCGGCCGCCGTACTTCTCGGCGAGCGCGACGGTCTGGCCCGCGTAGACCGCGTATTGCTCGGGGTCGGTCACGTCGATGCGGGCGACAACATAAGCGGTCATGCGATCACCCCGCCAGAACCGCTTCCGCGGCCCTGATCGCGGCATCCGCCGCCGAGGCATCCTTGGCCCCGCCCTGCGCGAGGTCCGGACGGCCACCGCCGCCCTTGCCGCCAAGCGCCTCGACCGCGGCCTTCACGAGATCCACTGCCGAGACATTGCCCGTCAGGTCCTCGGTCACGCCCGCCGCCACGGCGACCTTGCCGCCGGTGTCGGCGATCAGCAGTACCGCGCCCGAGCCCAGCCGCGCCTTGTGCTCGTCGATGAGCGGCGGCAGGTCCTTGCCCTGCACACCTGACAGCACCTGTGCCACGAAGGGCACGCCACCGACGTCGCGCAGCTCGGGGCCCTCGCCGGGGCCACCCGCCATGGCGAGATCGCGGCGCAGCTGCGCCACCTCGTTGTCGAGCCGGCGCCGCTCGTCGAGCAGGGCCGCCACCCGCGCCACCGCATCGGGACCGTGCGCCTTGAGCAGGCCCTCGATCCGCGACAACGCATGGTCACGGCCACGCAGCTCGGCCATCGCGGCCTCGCCGGTCAGCGCCTCGATCCGGCGCACGCCGGCGGCGGAGGCGCTTTCCGAGGTCAGCGCGAAGGTGCCGATGTCGCCGGTCTGGCGCACGTGGGTGCCGCCGCAGAGCTCGAGCGAATAGGTCTTGCCGTCGGCGCCCTTGCCCGAGCCCGCGAGCTCGCCCATGGACACGACGCGCACCTCGTCGCCGTATTTCTCACCGAAGAGCGCCTGCGCACCGATGGCCCGCGCGTCGTCCGGCGTCATGATCCGCGTCGTCACCGGCGCGTTCTGACGGATGAAGGCGTTCACCTCGGTCTCGACCTGCGCGATCTCCTCCGCGGTCAGCGCCTTGGCGTGGCTGAAGTCGAAGCGCAGTCGGTCCGGCGCGTTCAGCGACCCGCGCTGCGCGACATGCGGCCCGAGCGCGCGGCGCAGCGCCTCGTGCAACAGGTGCGTGGCCGAGTGGTTGGCACGGATCATGCCACGCCGCTTGTGATCGACCTCGAGCGCCACCGCATCGCCCTTGACGAACCGGCCCTGCCGGACGGTGACCTGATGCGCGGTGATCTTGCCGCCGCCCATCTTCTGGGTGTCCGTGACCTCGGCCATGTCATGCTCGTCCTCGAGCCGACGCAGGAACCCGGTGTCCCCGACCTGGCCGCCGCTCTCGCCGTAGAAGGGCGTCTGGTTCAGCACCACCCAGCCGGTCTCGCCCGCCTCGAGCGCCTCGACCTCGACACCGTCCTTCACGAGCGTCAGCATCTGGCCCTCGGCGGTCTCGGTGTCGTAGCCGAGGAAATCGGTGGCGCCGTGCTGGTCCGCGATCTCGAACCAGATGGCGAGATCCGCAGCCTCGCCCGTGCCCGACCACGCGGCGCGCGCCTTGGCCTTCTGCTCGGACATGGCGGCATCGAACCCGTCGGTGTCCACGGTGCGCTCGCGCTCGCGCAGGGCGTCCTGCGTCAGGTCGAGCGGGAAGCCGTAGGTGTCGTAGAGCTTGAAGGCGGTGGCACCAGGCAGCGATGCACCCGCGGGCAGCGACACCAGCTCCTCGTCGAGCAGCTTGAGACCGCGGTCGAGGGTCTGCTTGAAACGCGTCTCCTCGAGCTTCAGCGTCTCCTCGATGAGCGGCTGCGCCCGCACCAGCTCCGGGTAGGCGGCGCCCATCTGGCGCACCAGCGCCGGCACCAGCCGGTACATGACCGGATCCTTCGCGCCCAGCATGTGCGCGTGGCGCATGGCGCGACGCATGATCCGCCGCAGCACGTAGCCGCGCCCGTCGTTCGACGGCATGACGCCGTCGGCGATCAGGAAGGAGGTGGATCGCAGGTGGTCGGCGATGACCCGGTGATGGGTCTTGCCCGGCCCGTCCGGATCGGTCGAGGTCACGTCCGCCGAGGCCTCGATCAGCGAGCGGATCAGGTCGGTGGAATAATTGTCGTTGGTGCCCTGCAGCAGCGCGGCGACGCGCTCGATGCCCATGCCGGTGTCGATCGACTGCGCCGCCAGCTCGCGCCGGCTGCCGTCCTCGAACTGCTCGTACTGCATGAAGACGAGGTTCCAGATCTCGACGAAGCGGTCACCATCCTCTTCCGGCGATCCCGGAGGGCCGCCCCAGTACTTGTCACCGTGGTCGAAGAAGATCTCGGTGCAGGGCCCGCAGGGACCGGTCGGACCCATCATCCAGAAGTTGTCGCTGGTGGCGATGCGGATGATCCGGTCCTCGGGGACGCCGGTCTTCTTCCAGATCTCTGCTGCCTCGTCGTCGGTGTGGTAGACCGTCACCAGCAGCCGCTTGGGATCGATGTCGAGCTCGCGGGTCACCAGCTCCCAGGCAAAGGGAATGGCCTCGGACTTGAAGTAGTCGCCGAACGAGAAGTTCCCCATCATCTCGAAGAAGGTGTGGTGACGCGCGGTGTAGCCGACGTTGTCGAGGTCATTGTGCTTGCCGCCGGCCCGGACGCATTTCTGCGCGGTGGTCGCACGCTTGTAATCGCGGGTCTCGACGCCGGTGAAGAGGTTCTTGAACTGCACCATGCCCGAGTTGGCGAACATGAGCGTGGGATCGTTGCGCGGCACGAGCGGGCTCGAGGGCACGACCTCGTGCCCCTGCTTCTCGAAATAGCCCAGAAAGGTTGAGCGGATATCGTTCAGGCTCTGCATGATCGTCCTTGTCTGGCTGGGTCTCAGCGGTTCGCGCAGGTGTATCGCCACGTCCGCCCCCTGTCCATAAGCGGCAGAAGAAAACCCCGCCCTCTCAAGACCCCGCCGGCGCAGGGCAAGCCCCTCCCCACCTTGCGCCAGGCAAAACGCCACCCCGCCTCCACCAGGCAAGCCCCCCATCCGCCACAAAGCCCTCCTCCCCCGGCCCCCGGCCATGCAACCGTCTGCGCCGCCCCCCTTCAAACGACCCCTCCAGCGAAAACCGCCTCCGCTCCCGCACAACCCGGCCCCTTCATCTTGCCGGATAAACTCCGGGGGAGTCTCCGCAGGAGACGGGGGCAGCGCCCCCTCCTCCCCTCGCCGCGCACGCAGCCCCGGACGTCCGGACCGACCGGTTCACGCGCGACACACTCTCGAAGCGCGCACAGGTCAGGGCGGGTTCGCCCCCCTTCCCCTTCGCCAGCCGAACCGGAGCTCCGACAAGCCGGAGCTCCGAGACCATGTCCATCCCCCCGCCCCCCCCCCGAAACGAAAACGGGGCGCTCCACCGAGCGCCCCGCCAAACCTGCCGTTCCGGAAAACAGAGCCTCAGCTCTCCATCACGTCGCCGTCGTCGTCGCGACCGTCCTCGGACATGTGGAAGTCGAGCCCGTGGGCGGCGCGGATCTTGTCCTCGATCTCCATCGCCTGCCGCGGGTTCTCGCGCAGGAAGGTCTTGGCATTCTCGCGGCCCTGCCCGATGCGCTCGTCGCCGTAGGAGTACCAGGCCCCCGACTTGTCGACGACGCCGGCCTTGACGCCAAGATCCAGCAGCTCGCCGGTCTTCGAGATGCCCTCGCCGTACATGATGTCGAACTCGACCTGCTTGAAGGGCGGGGCCACCTTGTTCTTCACCACCTTCACGCGGGTCTGGTTGCCCACCACCTCGTCGCGGTCCTTGATCGAGCCGATGCGGCGGATGTCGAGGCGCACGGAGCTGTAGAACTTCAGGGCGTTGCCACCGGTCGTGGTCTCGGGCGAGCCGAACATCACGCCGATCTTCATGCGGATCTGGTTGATGAAGATCACCATGCAGTTCGAGCGGCTGATCGAGCCGGTGAGCTTGCGCATCGCCTGGCTCATCAGGCGCGCATGCACGCCGACCGAGCTGTCGCCCATGTCGCCCTCGAGCTCGGACTTCGGCGTCAGCGCCGCCACCGAGTCGACCACCACGAGGCTGACCGCGCCCGAGCGCACCAGCGTGTCGGTAATCTCGAGCGCCTGCTCGCCGGTGTCGGGCTGCGAGATCAGCAGCTCGTCGAGATCGACGCCCAGCTTCTTGGCGTATTGCGGGTCGAGCGCGTGTTCCGCGTCGACGAAGGCGCAGACGCCGCCCTTCTTCTGCTCTTCCGCGACCACGTGCAGGGTCAGCGTCGTCTTGCCCGAGCTCTCGGGACCGTAGATCTCGATGATCCGGCCCTTGGGCAGGCCGCCGATGCCGAGCGCGATGTCGAGCCCGAGCGAGCCGGTCGAGGTGGCCTCGATGTCCTTCATGGCGTTGTCGCCACCAAGTTTCATGATCGAGCCCTTGCCGAACTGACGCTCGATCTGCGCCAGCGCGGAATCGAGCGCCTTCTGGCGGTCTGCGTTTTTCTTGCTGTCCATAGTCAGAAGATCTGCCGTTGCCATGCGTTTCGATCCTTATTTCACACCCCGGAAAGGGCGGCAATCGCTGCTTTCGTTCACCTCTTGTTCTCAAGACGTATGAGACCAAAAGAAGAACATTACAAGATGAATTTTGTTGGACCACTCTTTCCGGACAGGGTTAAAGAGTGGTTTACGGCTCTGAGGTGGCGCGAGGTATTTGTCGATGCTGGTGTTCTGGAAGGCGCGTCTGGTGCTGCTCGCGGTCCCCAAGACCGGAAGTTCCGCCTACGAGACGGCGCTGGCGCCGCATGCCTCGTTGGCGGTGATGGACCCGCCCGAGCTCAAGCACGCGCCGGTATACCGCTACAACCGCTTCTTCCGCCCGATGTTCGAGAAGGTCGGCGGCCAGATGGAGCTTATGGCCGTGGTGCGCGAGCCGGTGTCCTGGCTGGGCTCGTGGTATCGCTATCGCCAGCGGCCCTTCCTCGACGGCCGGCCGGTCTCGACCAGCGGGATCAGCTTCGACGAGTTCGTCACCGCCTACACCAGGGGCGAACGCCCGCCCTTCGCCAATGTCGGCAGCCAGTCCAAGTTCATCGAGGCCCGCCCCAACGGCACCGCCGTGTCGCATCTCTTCCGCTACGAGAACCAGGCGGGAATCGCGGGCTTCCTTGAAGACCGGCTTGGGCTCACGCTCGACTTGCCGCGCAGCAATGTCTCGCCCCGGGCGGAGCTTCGGCTCTCGCCCAAGGTCGAAGAGGTGCTGCGCCGAAAATGCGCGGCGGATTTCGCCCTGTGGGAAAGTGCCCGGGCAGACTGACCCCACCCGCCCCTCTCAGGCGAGCTGCTGGTGCACCGTTTCGGTGAGCTCGTTGAGCGAGAACGGTTTCGGCAGGAACACCGAGTTCGGCACCGGATCGCCGCCTTCCGAGAAGACGTCCTCGGCGTAGCCCGAGACGAAGACCACCCGTGTCCCCGGCCGCGCCTTCAGCGCCTCGCGCACCCAGCTCGGACCATTCATGCCCGGCATCACCACGTCGGTGACGAAGACGTCGACCTTGAGGCTCTCGTCCTCGAGCATCTCGAGCGCCTCCTCGGCGTTGCAGGCCTCGAGCACCGTGTAGCCGCGCAGGCGCAGAGCACGGGCGGCGAAGGCGCGCACCGGCGCCTCGTCCTCGACCAGCAGCACGACGCCGGTGCCGGTCTTGGGCATGGTCCGTTTCTGCGCCACCCGCACCGGCGGCTCGGTGCCGGGCTGGATCTCGAGCGCGGGGAACAGCAAGGTGAAGCAACTGCCCTTCCCCGCGGTGCTGTCGACGAAGATGAAGCCGCCGGTCTGCTTGACGATGCCGTAGACGGTCGAGAGCCCGAGCCCGGTGCCCTCGCCCGTGCGCTTGGTGGTGTAGAACGGCTCGAACACCTTCTGCAGCTTGTCCTGCGGGATACCGACTCCCTGGTCGATGACCTTGACCGAGGCGTAGTCGCCGGGCTCGACCACGGCCCGGTCGCGCATCATCGGCTCCATGACCACCCGCCGTTCGGTCTCGATGACGATCTCGCCGCCGTCGGGCATGGCGTCGCGGGCGTTCACCACGAGGTTCATCATCACCTGCTCGAGCTGCCGCCGGTCGCCGCGGATGGTCGGCAGCACCGGGTCGTGCGAGAGCGAGAGCTGCACCTTCTCGCCCACCAGCCGGTTCAGGAGGTGGGTAAGATCCGACAGCGTGTCGCGCAGGTCGAGCACCTCGGGCCGCAGGGTCTGCTTGCGCGAGAACGCCAGCAGCTGGCCCACCAGCGCGGCGGCGCGGTTGGCGTTCTGGTTAATCTGCACAAGGTCGGCGTAATCCGGATCGCCCTGGTCGTGGCGCAGCAGAAGCAGGTCGCAATGCCCCGAAATCGCGGTCAGCAGGTTGTTGAAATCATGCGCCACGCCGCCGGCGAGCTGGCCGATCGCCTGCATCTTCTGGCTCTGCACGAACTGCGCCTCGAGCGTCTTGAGCTCGGTCGCATCGTTCAGCACCGCGATGAGCTCGGGCCGGCCGGAACTGCGCACCCGGTTCAGCGTCACCTGCACGAAGA
Organism: Salipiger thiooxidans; assembly: GCF_900102075.1. Lineage (GTDB taxonomy): Bacteria > Pseudomonadota > Alphaproteobacteria > Rhodobacterales > Rhodobacteraceae > Salipiger > Salipiger thiooxidans. The sequence goes on from NZ_FNAV01000017.1 coordinate 61,767, forward strand.
CCTCGCGGTCCTGCCGGGTCAGGCGCAGAAATTCGGAGCGGTGCAGCCCGCGCCCGGCCGCGGCCTCGGTCAGCCACCCGGGGATGGAGCGGCCGAGCCCCTCCATGAACTCGACCATGTTGCGGCCCTCGGCGCGGTCGACGTCGAGCAGCTTGCAGGCCACCGCGTTGGCGCGCAGCACGCTGCCGTCGGCGCTGAGCCGTATGAGCGGCACCGGCAGGTCGTCGAAGCCCTCGGCCGTGGCGGTCTGCGCCTCGTCCTCATGCACCGGGGTCAGCACCACCTCGCGCCGGCCCACGCCGGTGTCGACGCAGCGCACGGTGAACTCGCGCGGGCCTTCGGGCGTGAGGAAGCGGTTCACCGCGCCGGGCCGCAGCGGCCCGTCCTCGAGCACATCCTCGAGCCGCTTGATGCGGCGGCCGAGCAAGGCGCGGGCGCGGCGGTTCATGTAGAGCACCGCGCCGCTGCGCCCAAGCGTCAGCACCGGCGGCTCATCGCGATCGTCGCCCGCCGCATCCGGCAGCGTGCCCGCGTCGATGCGCCAGAGGCAGTCGCCGTCGCCGAAGACCCGCAGCGTCAGCCGGTACCGGCCGGCCGGAGAGCTCACGTCCTCCTGCGCGGCGCCGGTGTCGCGGGCCCGCGCCAGCAGCCGGTGCAGCACCCCGGCCGCGCCGTCGATGCTGCCATTGAGGCACTCGACCAGCCCGCCGCCGTCGAACGCGCCGAAACGTTCGCGTGCGGCGGGGTTGGCGAAGGTCAGGTTGAGCGCGGCGTCGGTCGCCATGACCGGCACCGGCTCGCCATCGGAAAAACGAATGAGCGTATCGAGGTCGCGTGCGACCCGGCGCTTGCGCCAGACCCCGCCCGCGCCCAGCAGCGCCGCCATGGTGACAAAGGCGACGGCGGCAGCGACCAGCGCGATGCGCAACGGATCGGCGGCAAGGAGCAGCCCCGCCCCCGCGCAGCCGACACCCAGCGCCAGCAGCACCGCCGCGCTGCGCAACGTCCCATTGCCGAGGGGCATTCTGCGACGCCCGTCTGCAGCCATGTCCGACACCTGCCCCCCTTTCGACCCAATGCCTCTCCCTCATGTGACATGAGAGGCATTAACCAAAAGTAAACCAAGTCCCGAAATGCCGGTGAAAGGTAAAAACCCTGGCGTCAGACGCGACGTTTCGGCCCGCCGATATCAGGCGGGCCGTGTCACGCCGTCCGCGTCAGGCCGTCCGCGTCAGGCAGGCCATGAAGAAGCCGTCGCCCCCGTCGCGCGGCAAGAACTGGCGATGCGTCACCACCTGCCAGCCGGCATGGCGGCCGAGGAAACCCTCAATCTGTGCCGCGTTCTCGGGCGCGAGCATCGAGCAGGTGGCATAGGCGAGCGTGCCGCCGTCCGCCACGAGCGGCGCCACCGTGTCGAGGATCCCGGCCTGGACCGAGAGCAGCCGCGTCAGCCCCTCTTCCGTCAGCCGCCACTTGCCCTCGGGCGCGCGCCGCCAAGAGCCGCTGCCGGAACAGGGCACGTCGCAGAGCACGAGGTCATAGCGCCCCGACGGCTTCGCGGTCCGGACGATCTCGGCCCCGGCGCGGGCGGCGCGGGCGGGAAGATCGGACATGCGGCCCGGATCGGCATCATGCGCCTCGACAGCCCCGCGGAGGCGCGCGGCCATGGCCAGCGCCTTGCCGCCCCCCCCGGCGCAATAGTCGAGAACCCGCTGCCCGGGCCCCAGGGGCAGCTGCGCCACCACCGCCTGGCTGGCGGCGTCCTGCAATTCGACCAGCCCCTCGGTGAAGGCGGCAGAGCGCGCGATGCCACGCGCCCCGGCGATCACCTCGAGCGCCGTGCCCGCCAGCGGATGCGGCCGCGTCTCGATGCCCTCGGTCGCCAGCGCGGCCTGCGCCTCGTCCAGAGTGTTGCGCAGGGTGTTCACCCGCAGGAACACCGGCGCGCGGTGCCGCAGCGCCTCAGCGGCGGGCACAGCCTCGGCCCCGAGACTCGCCGAGAACCCGGGCCAGAGCCAGTCGGGTATGTCGAGCGCCTCGGCGCCCCCGGGCACGCGCCCGGCGGCCCGTTCGTCCTCGCTCAGCGGCGACGGCGCGTGGCCCTCGCCGGTGAACAGGGTGTCGGGATCGATGCCGTCCTGCCGGAGCAGCCCCAGCATCCGCGCGCGCCCCCAATCGCCGCCGCCGGCCGCGGCGGTGGACCGCCAGCGGCGCAGCACGTCGAAGACGTGGTCGCGCACGGCGGCACGGTCCTTCGAGCCCGCGAAACGCGAGGCACGGGACCAACCGAGCAGCGCCTGCTCGGCCGGGGTTCCCGAGGCGATCCGGTCGAGGATCTCTGCGGCGGCCTGGATCCGCGCGGCGGGGGTCATCCGATGCGGTAGTTCGGCGACTCGCGGGTGATCTGCACGTCGTGCACGTGGCTTTCCTGAAGACCCGCGTTGGTGATCTTCACGAAGGTGCAGTTGCGGCGCATCTCTTCCACGGTGGCGTTGCCGGTGTAGCCCATGGCCGCGCGCAGGCCGCCGACGAGCTGGTGGATCACCGCGCCCGCCGAGCCCTTGTAGGGGACCTGCCCCTCGATGCCCTCGGGCACCAGCTTGTCCGAGGCCGCATCCTTCTGGAAGTAGCGGTCGGCCGAGCCGCGCGCCATGGCGCCAAGCGATCCCATCCCGCGGTAGGCCTTGAACGTGCGGCCCTGGTAAAGGATGACCTCGCCCGGGCTCTCGTCGGTGCCGGCGATCATCGAGCCTACCATGGCGCAGGAGGCGCCGGCAGCGATGGCCTTGGCGAAATCGCCCGAGAACTTGATGCCGCCGTCGGCGATCACCGGCACGTCACCGGCCGCCCTGGCGCATTCCATCACCGCGGTGAGCTGCGGCACGCCGACGCCCGCGACCATGCGGGTGGTGCAGATCGAGCCCGGCCCGATGCCGACCTTGACCGCATCCGCGCCCGCGTCGACCAGCGCCCGGGTGGCGTCACCGGTCGCGACGTTGCCCGCGATCACCTGCACCTCGTTCGACATGCGCTTGGCCCGGCTCACCGCCTCGAGCACGCCGCGGGAATGGCCGTGGGCGGTGTCGATCACGAGGATGTCCACACCCGCGTCCACCAGTGCGGCGCTGCGCTCGGCCCCGGCCTCGCCGACACCGGTGGCCGCGGCCACGCGCAGGCGCCCGAGATCGTCCTTGCAGGCGGTGGGGTTGAGCACCGCCTGCTCGGTGTCCTTGAGGGTCAGCAGGCCGGTGAGCTTGCCGCTGGCGTCGGTGACGAGCAGCTTCTCGATGCGGCGCGCCTTCATCAGGCTGATCGCCTCGTCACGGTCGGCGGGCTCGCGCAGGATGGCGAGGTTCTCCGAGGTCATCATCACCCGCACCGGCGTCTCGTCCTTCTGGGCGAAGCGCATGTCGCGGTTGGTGACGATGCCCACCACGTGGTGGTTCTCGTCGACCACCGGGAAGCCGGTGAAGCCATAGCGCTCGGTCAGCGCCTTGGCATCCGCCAGCGTCTGGTCCGGGGTCAGCGTCACCGGGTTGTAGACGATACCGCTTTCGAAGCGCTTCACACGGCGGACCTGCCGGGCCTGCTCCTCGACGCTGAGGTTCTTGTGGATCACCCCGATGCCGCCGGCCTGCGCCATGGTGATGGCCATGCGCGATTCGGTCACCGTGTCCATGGCCGAGCTCAGCAGCGGGATGTTGAGAGCGATGGATTTGGTCACCCACGTGCGGGTATCTGCGGTGCTGGGAAGCACCGAGGACGCGGCGGGAACGAGAAGAACATCGTCGAAGGTGAGGGCCTCGCGAATCTCCATGGGGGCGGCTCCTTGGGAGGGGATCGGTTGGCACGTCCCTATTGCATGGATGACAGACGGGGGAAAGCCCCCCGACGCAGAAGCCTGCACAACCCTTGCCGCAAGGTCGCGGCCCGTCCCTTCATCTTGCCCGGTAAACTCCCGCCGGAGGCGTCCCGACGCGGCGGTTCCGCGCCCCCTTCCGGCAGGTCGCGCAAAAAGCCTTGATTTTCCCCCTTTGAAACCGCCCGCAACCTGCCTATATTCAAAGCGTTCCCTCGGGAACTATGGGCATAAACGCGCATGTAATAAGCGGATCGGACCCGGGGGCGGTACCCGGCGGCTCCACCAAATCACCCTTCGTTGGGGGGATCCTGGGGCCGAAACAGGATCGACGAACGTGTAAAGATGTAGCTTTGTCCCGGTGAGCCACCACCGTTATCGGTGCAAATTGCATAATTGCCAACGACAATCATGCTCCGGTTGCTCTCGCCGCTTAATGCGGTGCGATAGACCGAAATTTAAGCCCTTGCGCCTAGCAGCGTAAGGCGGGGTTCGCAGGCACCTGGCAACAGAAGCCTGCACTTTCCCCCCTTCCGAGATATCCGAACGGCGCAGACAAACCGTCAGCGACCTGTCGATGCACGCACCTGCGCGCCGTGTTTTGTCTGTGCGCTGACCGCGCCCGCTCGCCCAAGTTAACGTGCCCGCCAGCCCATCGCATCGACGGTCACCGCCTCCCCCCTCATCACACCGCCCGACCATCATAGCGATTGACCGGCGTCGCGATTGACCGGAACCCCGCGCGCTGCCAGCATCGCCCCATGCTGCGCGCCATCGCTTCCTGTTTCACCCTCTGCCTCGCCGCGCCCGCGCCGGCCTGCGAGACTGCGCTGCTGCTGGCGATGGATGTTTCGAACTCGGTCGATACCGGCGAATACAAGATCCAGTCCGAGGGGCTGGCGCTGGCGCTCGCCGATCCCGAGATCGCCAGCATCCTCGTGCAGGACCGCGTCGCCATCGCCGTGCTGCAATGGGCCGGGCAGGACCGCCAGCACCTGTCGATCGGCTGGACCCAGATCCGCGACGACAGCGACGTGGCCGAGCTCGCCGCCCGCGCCGTGAGCATGGAGCGCGCCTTCATCCTCTCGGACACCGCGCCCGGATCGGCGTTGCACGGCGCGATCGACAGCTTCGCCACCGCCCCGGATTGCAAGCGCCGGGTCATCGACGTCTCGGGCGACGGCACACCGAACTCGGGCAGCCCCACCGCCGGCGCCCGCACCCGGGCCGAGCGCGAGGGCATCACCGTCAACGGGCTCGCCATCGAGGCGCCCGGCCACGGGGTCGCCATCACCAACTTCTACCGCCGTGCGCTGATCACCCGGAACGGCTTCGTCATCACCTCGCGCGGGCACCGCGCCTTTGCCGAGACGCTCCGGCGCAAGATGCTGCGGGAAGTCTCGCGTGTCACCGGCTGAGACACCGCGCCGTCACACGCCCGTCACATCCTGCGGTCAAACCGCCGTCATGCCATCGTTTTCCCTCCTCTTCCGCGACTTCGGACGGATCGGCGTCCTGAGCTTCGGCGGCCCCGCCGCGCAGATTGCGCTGATGCATCGCGTGCTCGTGGAAGAGCGCGCCTGGCTCACCGAGAAGCAGTTCCTCTCGGCGCTGTCCTTCTGCATGCTGCTGCCCGGCCCCGAGGCGATGCAGCTCGCCACCTACGCCGGCTGGCGCCTGCGCGGCACCGCGGGGGGCCTGCTCGCGGGCGCGCTCTTCGTGCTGCCCGGCGCGCTGGTGATCGCCGCACTGGCGGCGCTCTACGCGCTCTACGGCACCCGCCCCGAGACCGAGGCGCTGATGCTCGGCGTCAAGGCCACGGTGGTGATCATCGTGCTGCAGGCGCTGCTGCGGCTGCGGCGCAAGGCGCTGAACGGGCGCGCCGCGGCGGTGATCGCCGCACTCTCCTTCGCAGCGCTCTACCTTTTCCAGGCGCCCTTTCCGCTGGTGATCGCGGCGGCGGGGCTCTGGGGCTGGCTAAGCTCGCGCGATGCCGTGACCGAGCCCGCGATGCCGACCGGACACGCCGCACCCACCCTGCCCCGCATCGCGCTCTGGGCCGGGCTCTGGCTGATCCCGCTGCCGCTCCTGTGGCTGGCGGGCGAGACGCTGCTCTTCGACCTCGGTCTGTTCTTCGCCAAGCTCGCCGTGGTCTCGTTTGGCGGCGCCTACGCGGTGCTGGCGTGGATGGCGCAGGAGGTGGTGCAGATCCGCGGCTGGCTGACGCCAGAGCAGATGGTCGACGCGCTGGGGCTGGCCGAGACCACGCCGGGGCCGCTCATCCTCGTGACCCAGTTCACCGGACAGCTGATCGGCCACGAGGCGGGAGGCTGGGGCATGGCGCTCGCCGCGTCGGCGCTGACGCTGTGGATGACCTTCCTGCCCTGCTTCCTTTGGATCTTCGCCTTCGCCCCGCATCTCGAGCGGCTGCTGGCGAGACCGCGGCTGCAGGGTGCGCTCACCGCGATCACCGCGGCGGTGCTCGGCGTCATCGCCAACCTGTCGCTGTGGTTCGCGCTCCACGTGTTTTTTGCGGAAACCGCAGTTGCCCCGTCGCCGCTCACCGCGACCCTGCCGGTGCTGCCGAGCCTGCGCCCCGAGGCGGTGGCGCTGACCGCGCTCGCGGCCCTGCTGCTACTGGGCCTGAAGCGTTCCGTGCCGCTCACGCTGGTGCTGACAGCGCTTGCAGGATGGGGGCTCGGGGCGCTCTGAGACCGCCCGCGCGACGTGGTCCGTGCGCAGAACTACGCCTATACGGGAGGTTGTGCGCCGCTCCCGAACCAATGCGCCACGACGGGGCGTGATGGCATGGCCGGGGCGAAATTTCCGGTCGCGGAGTCTTTTCCTCGCCGTGGAATCGAATAAGGTGGCGGGACAGACCACAAGGATTTGTGCCATGTCCGGCGGCATCGACTACGGAAATCTCATGCACCGCGCCATGCGCGGGCTCATTCACGACGTTCTCACCGACGTCATGAATCGCGGACTGCCGGGCGAGCATCACTTCTTCATCACCTTCGACACCCAACACCCCGACGTGGAGCTGGCCGACTGGCTCTCGGATCGCTATCCGGGTGAGATGACGGTGGTGCTCCAGCACCGCTTCGACGATCTCGAAGTGACCGAGGAAGGCTTCGCTGTGACCCTCAGTTTCGGCGAGGCGCCCGAGCGTCTCTACATCCCCTACGACGCGATCAAGACCTTCGTCGACCCCTCGGTCGAGTTCGGGCTCCGGTTCGAGACCCACGAGGAAGAGGACGACGACGAGGACGATCCCACCCCGCCCGATGGCGGTCCGGACGGCCCGGGCGATCGCGAGCCCCAGCAGGACGCCGAGGTGGTTCGCCTCGACGCGTTCCGAAAGAACTGACGGAGCGGCGCCGGTGGTCGGCCCAGAGGGAAACCGCCGCGCCTCTCCGCAGACGCGTCGCCACAGGCTTCGTCTTCCCGACAGCCTGCGCCCGGACGCGGATCTCTCCTTCTTCCTGGGACAGGCGCTGAAGCGGCCGCAGTCGGTCTCGGCGCTGGCCCCCTCCTCGGCGCGGCTGGCCGAGGCGATGGCCTCGCTGGTGCCCGCGGGCAGCGGCCCGGTGGTCGAGCTCGGCCCCGGCACCGGCAAGATCACCCGACAGATCCTTGCCCATGGCGTGGCGCCCCGCGACCTGCACCTGCTCGAGATCAACGACGATTTCGTAACCCTCCTGCAGGAGCGCTTCCCCGAGGTGAGCGTGCACGCCTGCGGTGCCGAGGCGATGGCCGGGCTCGGCCTGCCGCCGCTGCGGGCGGTGGTCTCGGGCCTGCCACTGCTCTCGTTCCCGGTGCCCCTGCAGGCGCGGATCCTGCGCGCGGCCTTCCGCCAGCTCGCTCCGGGCGCGCCCTTCATCCAGTACACCTACGGCCCCGCGGTGCCGGTGCCGCCACGGCTGATGAAGGCGCTCCGGCTGCGCGCCATCCGCCGCGCGGTGATCTGGGGCAACCTGCCCCCGGCGCAGGTGCTCACCCTGCACCGCCATGTGGCCTGAGCCCCGTAAAACGGTGTCGAAAGGCCGGATGTTAACGGTATCCCTTGGTATACATCCTTGCCTTTCCCGTGCCATGGCGTAAGAGATTGCCCGACCGCGTTCAAAGGAGGTTCCCTTGACCCAGACCCGCACCGAAACCGACAGCTTCGGCCCGCTCGAGGTACCCGCAGACAAGTACTGGGGCGCCCAGACGCAGCGCTCGATCCTGAACTTCCCCATCGGCTGGGAGAAGCAGCCGGTGCCGATCATCCGCGCGCTCGGCGTCGTCAAGAAGGCCTGCGCCGAGGCCAACAGGTCTCTGGGAACGCTCGAGCCCGAGCTCGCCGACGCGATCATGGCGGCGGCTCAGGAAGTGATCGACGGCAAGTTCGACGACAACTTTCCGCTGGTGGTCTGGCAGACCGGGTCGGGCACCCAGTCGAACATGAACGCCAACGAGGTGATCTCGAACCGCGCCATCGAGATGCTGGGCGGCGAGATGGGCTCGAAGAAGCCCGTGCACCCGAACGACCACTGCAACATGGGCCAGTCGTCGAACGACACCTTCCCGACCGCGATGCACGTGGCCATCGCCATGCAGGCCCGCGACGTCCTGCTGCCGGGCCTCAGGAAGCTGCACGCGGCGCTTGATGCGAAGTCCAAGGAATTCAAGGACATCATCAAGATCGGCCGGACCCACACCCAAGACGCTACCCCGCTGACGCTGGGCCAGGAATTCTCGGGCTACACCCATCAGGTCAAGAAAGGCATCGAGCGCGTCGAAGCCTGCCTGCCCGACATCTACGAGCTCGCCCAGGGCGGCACCGCCGTCGGCACCGGCCTCAACACCCAGAAGGGCTGGGCCACCATGGTCGCCGGCAACATCGCCGCGATCACCGACCTGCCCTTCGAGACCGCGCCCAACAAGTTCGAGGCCCTCGCGGCGCATGACGCCATGGTGATGTTCTCGGGCGCGCTCAAGACCGTGGCCGCCTCGCTCTTCAAGATCGCCAACGACATCCGGCTGCTTGGCTCCGGCCCGCGCTCGGGTCTGGGCGAGCTGATCCTGCCCGAGAACGAGCCCGGCTCGTCGATCATGCCCGGCAAGGTGAACCCGACCCAGGCCGAGGCGCTGACCATGGTCTGCGCCCATGTCATGGGCAACGACGCCGCCGTCGGCATTGCGGGCTCGCAGGGTCACTTCGAGCTCAACGTCTACAACCCGATGATGAGCTACAACGTGCTCCAGTCGATGCAGCTGCTGGGCGACTCGGCCTCGGCCTTCACCGACAACATGGTGTCCGGCATCCAGGCCAACGAGGCGAGGATCGAGAAGCTGATGAAGGAATCTCTGATGCTGGTGACGGCACTGGCTCCGACAATCGGCTACGACAACGCCACCAAGGTCGCCAAGACCGCCCACAAGAACGGCACCACCCTGCGCGAGGAAGCCATCGCGCTCGGCTTCGTGGACGAAGAGACCTTCGACCGCGTGGTCCGTCCCGAGGACATGATCGGCCCGAAGGGCTGATCCGCCGCACGGCGCCAGTTGCGGGAGCGGGCCTTCGGGTCCGCTCCCTTGCGTTTCGGCGGCGTTAACCGGGTGGAAGTACCATGGTTTTCCTGACGGCGGTCTCGGCGGGTTTCACGGTGGATGCAGAAAAATCCCTCTCAGCGCGTCGGACCCTTCGCGCTGCTGCGTATCACTCCCAGAGTGTGGTGCGTGGCCGGTTCAGGCGCGGCGGGATCCCTCAGGTCCCCGACATGCCCCCGGACCGGTGCGCCGGCATCGCGTGCACGACCAGGTCCGCCGTCCCAGGCGGCGCAGGTCCGGTGCGGGATCTCCTGCCGCCGCCCGTTCCCCGCTGCAGCGGGAGCCGGCGGTTCCGTCATTTCTTGCAATACTCGGCTTGCATTTGTCCCTATTGCGAAACAAAGCGAGCGATCTAGGTTTGACTGCCATGAGCAAGGTGATCAATCTCAACAAGGCCCGCAAAGCCCGCGCCAAAGCCGAACAGAAGGCTCGCGCGGACGAGAACGTCATCCTTCACGGTCGCAACAAGGCCGAGAAGACCCGCGACAAGGTGCAGTCCGAAAAGACAGCCCGCGATCTGGATGCGCACAGGCTCGACGAATGAGCGGACGCCCGGTCAAGCACTCGCTCAGCCTGCGCGGCCACCGCACGTCGGTGTCGCTCGAAGAGCCGTTCTGGGACGAGTTCCGCGCCATCGCGCGCTCGGAAGGCAAAGCGCTCAACGCGCTCGCCGCCGAGATCGACGAGACCCGCGGGCTCGAGGCCGGGCTGGCCTCGGCGATCCGGGTCTATGTCCTGCAGCACGTCAAGGCGCGGGTCGACAGCTGAGCCGCGTGACCTGAGGGGGCTCGATCCCTTCGGTCCCGAATGAAACACCCGGCCGCGATGGCGCGCCGGGTGATGTCTTTTCTTCGATGAGGAAATGCGGGGCCCCTGCCCCTTGGGCTCAGGCGCCGGCGAGCTTCTTCTCGCGGGCCTCGCGCAGCCGGGCGAAATCGTCGCCGGCGTGGTAGCTCGAGCGGGTGAGCGGCGTTGCCGAGACCATCAAGAAGCCCTTGCCGAAGGCCGCCTTCTCGTACGAGGCAAACTCCTCGGGGGTCACGAAACGGTCCACCGCGTGGTGCTTCGACGTCGGCTGCAGATACTGGCCGATGGTCAGGAAATCCACGTCGGCGGCGCGCATGTCGTCCATCACCTGCCGAACGCCCTGCGCATCCTCGCCGAGGCCGACCATGATGCCGGACTTGGTGAAGATCGACGGGTCGATCTCCTTGACCCGCTGCAGCAGCCGCAGCGAGTGGAAGTAGCGCGCGCCGGGCCGCACCGACGGGTAAAGCCCGGGCACGGTTTCAAGGTTGTGGTTGAACACGTCGGGACGCGCCCGCACCACGATCTCGAGCGCCTCGGGGGTGCACTTCAGGAAGTCGGGCGTGAGGATCTCGATGGTGGTGCCGGGCGAGCGGTGACGCACGGCGCGGATGGTCTGGGCGAAATGCTCGGCACCGCCATCCTCGAGGTCGTCGCGGTCGACGCTGGTGATCACGACGTGATTGAGGCCGAGCTTCTGCACCGCGTCGGCGACGCGGCCGGGCTCGAACACGTCGAGCGTGTCCGGACGGCCGGTGGCGATGTTGCAGAACGAGCATCCGCGCGTGCAGATGTCGCCCATGATCATCATCGTCGCGTGGCCCTGGTTCCAGCACTCGCCGGCGTTGGGACAGCCCGCTTCCTCGCAGACCGTGACCAACCGGTGCTCGCGCATGATGCGCTTGGTCTCCTGGTAGCCCTTGCCCGTCGGCGCCTTGACGCGGATCCAGTCGGGTTTCTTGGGCTGCGGATTGTCCTTGCGGTGCGCCTTCTCCGGATGACGCTGGGTCGGGATCTTGATGTCGCGCAACGGTCTTTCCCCGCGAATTTCTTAACACTTGGGATCTAACATATACCACAGCAGGGGGGGTTGCCAGTGCAGCCGGCCGACAGGCAGGCGCGTATCCCAAACCGTAACGAGTTTCCCCCCTGCACCTCTTCCCCCTGCCCGATCTTCAGGCGCCGCAATTCCCGCTGGACGGAGCCCGCGCGCTTGGGTAGATCGAAGGTCAGCGCCGCGCCCCGACCGGGGACGCGGCGCTTGTGCGGGCGTGGCGGAACGGTAGACGCGTCGGATTCAAAATCCGATTTCCGAGAGGAAGTGTGGGTTCGAAACCCACCGCCCGTACCAACTCTTTCTGGATCTCGGCACCGGGCCAATGCCCAGTGATGCAAGCAGGGGTTGCACTATACCCCTGCTCGCCGCTGTGCCCGTTAAGGTGTGGAAGCCAGGCTTGCATGAGGAAACCCGCGGGTTCCGGCGGGCTCCGTCCACCATCCCCGCTGCGGGTCACTTCATGCGGAAGTTGCGTACGTGATCCGGCATCTCGACCCCTTCGAGGTTGCGCGGATCGGGGATCGGCTCACCCACCACCGTGCGCACCGGGATCTCGCCCGCCCAGATCGGCAGCGCATAATCCTCGTCCTCATCGGACGGTCCGCCGGTGCGGACCTTGGCGGCGCCCTCTTCGATCTTCAGCCCCAGCACGGTGGTCGCCTTCAGGTCCTGCGCATGGTCCGGACGCAAGGATCCGTAGCGGCCGGGGAACAGCCCGTCGACGAATCGGGTGAGCTTCAGCAGCTTCTCCTCGGGGTCCTCGACCCTGAACGCCTCGCCGAACAGCATCACCGAGCGCGAGTTGACCGAGTGGTGGAAGCCCGAGCGCGCCAGCACGAAACCGTCGAGGATCGAGACGGTCAGGCAGACCTGCGCGCCCTTGCTCGCCTTCAGCGCCCGGCTGGCAGAGGAGCCGTGCCAGTAGACGTGATCGCCCTCGCGCCATTGCAGCGTCGGCGTCACGTAGGGCGCGCCGTCGATGCTGTAGCCCACGTGGCAGAGCGGCTGCGCGTCGAGGATCGCGTCGATGGTGACGCGGTCGAAATGGCCGCGCGGGTGCGACCGGCGCAGGCGGCTGCGGTCGGTGACCTCGAGCGTGCCGGTCGAGGTTGCGGAGTGCGGCGGGGCGATGGTTTCGCTCATGGATCTGCTCCTGGCTGTTGCGGCTCGAAAGCCTTGCTGAGGCCGGTGTACGCGGATATTGGCATTGGAGATATGGCCAATGATGCGGTTTCCTCCCAGTCCAATCTTGACGCCGCCCTGCTCGGGCTGACGCTCGACCGCGCCGGGGCCGCGCTGCACGAACAGCTCGCGGAGGCGCTGCGGGGGCTGGTGCTGACCGGGCGCTTCGCCGGGGCGCGGCTGCCGCCGAGCCGGGTGCTCGCGGCCGAGCTTTCGGTGTCGCGGATGACGGTGACCACCGCCTATGACCAGCTCGCGGCCGAGGGCTATCTCGCGGCGCGTCGGGGTGCGGGCACCTACGTGGCGGGCGACCTGCCGCATCTCGCGCCGCCCGCCCGGCGCAGACCGGCGCCGCCCGCCCCGCCCGAGGCGCCGCAGCCCTTCCACCCGGGCGTGCCGGACCAGGCGCTGTTCCCGCATCGGGCCTGGGCGCGGCACATCGAACGGGCGTGGCGCGCGCCAGAGCCCGCGCTGCTGGCCCGCGCCGATCCCTTCGGCTGGCATCCGCTGCGCGTTGCCATCGCCGAGCACCTCGCCGCGTGGCGCGCGCTCGATTGCGCGCCCGAGCAGATCCTGGTGACCGGCGGCGCCTGGGATGCCTTCGACGTCATCGCCCACGCGTTGCTGCCGCCCGGTGCCCGGCTCGCCATCGAGGACCCGGGCTGGCCGACGCTGCACGCGCTGCTGCGCCGCCATGGGGTGACGCCGCATCCGCTGCGCATCGACGGTGCCGGGCTCGACCCTGCCGCCCTGCCCGGTGACGCCGCCGGCGCGGTGGTCACGCCCTCGCGCCACTACCCCACCGGCGTCGCCATGCCGCTCGCGCGGCGGCTGCAGGTGCTGCACTGGGCCGAGGCCTCGGGCGCGCTGGTGGTCGAGGACGACTACGACAGCGAGTTCCGCTACCAGGGCCAGCCGCTGCCGTCGCTCGCGGGGCTCGACGGGTTGCGGCGCACGATCTACATGGGCAGCTTCTCGAAGCTGCTGAGCCCGACGCTGCGGATCGGCTATCTCGTGCTGCCCGAGGCGCTGGTGGGGCGCGTACGCGACTACCTCGCGGTGACCGGCGCGCGTGCCTCACTGATGCCGCAGCCGGCGCTGGCGCGGTTCATGGCACAGGGCGAGTTCGCCACCCACCTGCGCCGGATGCGCCGGGTTTATGCAAGGCGGCAATCGGCCCTTCTGGCGGCACTGCCCGGCCCGGAGTGGCTTACCGTCGGCCCGGATCCGTCGGGGATGCACCTTGTCGCGGGGCTCGGGCCCTGGCTGCAGGGACGGGTCAGCGACCGCGCCATCGCCGAGCGCGCCACGGCCCGCGGGCTGGCACCGCGGGCGCTCTCGAGCCACGCCATCCTGCCACATCCGCCGCAGGGGCTGCTGCTGGGCTACGCGGGCTTCGACGAGGACACGCTCGGGCACGCCGGCAGGACACTGGGCGCCCTGCTGGTCTCGGCCCCGCGCGGCTGAGGGCTCAGGCCGCGACGATCTCCTGCCGCTGCTCGCCCAGCCCCTCGACGCGCAGCGCGAGACTGTCGCCCGGGCGCAGGAAGCGCTTGGGCTCCATGCCCAGACCGACGCCCGAGGGCGTGCCGGTCGCAATCAGATCCCCCGGCACCAGCAGCATGAAGTGGCTCATGTAGGAGATGATCTCGGCCACGCTGAAGATCATGTCGCTGGTGTCGCTGTCCTGCACGGTCTTGCCATTCAGGTCGAGCGACAGCCCCAGCGCCTGCGGGTCGGGCACCTCGTCGGCGGTCACCAGCCACGGGCCGCAGGGGCCGTAGCCCGGCGCCGACTTGCCCTTCACCCACTGGCCGCCGCGTTTCATCTGCCACGCGCGCTCGGACAGGTCGTTGACCACGCAGTAGCCCGCGATATGGCTCAGCGCATCGGCCTCGGAGACCTGCCAGCAGGGCTTGCCGATGACCACGCCGAGCTCGACCTCCCAGTCGGATTTCTCGGAGCCCGGCGGCAGGATCACCGCGTCGTTGGGCCCCGACAGCGACGAGGACGCCTTGGTGAACAGGATCGGTTCGCGCGGCGGTTTGCCCCCGGTCTCGGCGGCGTGCTTGGCGTAGTTCAGCCCGATGCAGTGAAAGGTCGGCACCGAGGCGAGACAGGCGCCGATGCGGGCGCCCTCGGGCAGCGCCGGCAGGGTGACGGGATCCAGCGCCCGGATCCGGTCGAGCGCCTCGAGCGAGACGCCCTCGCCCGCGAAATCCGGCACCACGCCGGACAGGTCGCGGATCGTGCCCTCGGCATCCACCAGCGTCGGGCGTTCCTGCCCCTTGGGGCCCACACGCATCAATTTCATCTGTCGTCCTCCAGGTCGGTTGCGCCGTCGATCGCCGCGGCCTCGGATTCGAGCGCTGCGGCGATGTCGTCGGCGAGATTGCTCAGGTGATCCTCCACGGCGCCGGTCACCGCGTCCACGTCGCGGCTGCACAGCGCCCGCAGGATGCTGTCGTGGTTTGCCACCACCCGCGCGCGGTTGCGCTGCAGCCGGCCGCAGAGGTAACGCGCCCGCCACAGCCGCGCGAGATAGGCGCCGTGGGTCTCGGCCAGCGCCGGGTTGTGCGAGGCCTCGGCGATGCGGATGTGGAAGCTCATGTCGAGCTCGAAGGCCTCGATCGGGTCGAGCGCGCTGTAGGAGCCGGCGATGCGTTCGTGCAGCGCGGTCAGAGCTTCGAGCTCGGCGTCCGAGGCGGCGGCGCAGGCCAGCCGCGCCGAGAGCGTCTCGAGCGCCTGCAGCACCGCCACCATGTCGCGCGCCTCTTGGCTGGTGAGATGCGCGACCACCGGACTGCGCGACGGCCGCAGCAGAACCAGCCCGTCCTTGGCGAGAATGCGGATCGCCTCGCGCATCGGGGTGCGGCTCACGCCCATGGCGGCGGCGCTGTCGCGCTCCTTGATCTGCGCCCCGGGCGGCAGCGTGCCGCGCAGGATCGCCCGGCGCAGCTGCGCCGCGATCTGCCCGGCGAGCGGCTCCTGGGGCGTCTCCATCCGGCTCATCCGCGGCCGATGAAGGGCATGGTGGTGGCCATGACGGTGACGAACTGCACGTTGGCCTCGAGCGGCAGTGAGGCCATGTGCAGCACCGTCGAGGCGCAATGCGCCGCGTCCATCACCGCCTCGGGCGCGATGTGGCCGTCGGCCTGCGGCACGCCCCTGGCCATCGGGGCCGCCATCTCGGTCAGGGCGTTGCCGATGTCGATCTGCCCGCAGGCGATGTTGAAGGCGCGGCCGTCGAGGCTCAGCGACCGGGTCAGCCCGGTGATCGCGTGCTTCGAGGTCGTGTAGGGCGCCGAGCCCCAGCGCGGCACATGCGCCGAGATCGAGCCGTTGTTGATGATCCGCCCGCCCTGCGGATCCTGCCGCCGCATCTGGCCAAAGGCCGCGCGGGCGCAGAGGAACATGCCGGTGATGTTGACCGACGAGAGCTGCAGCCAGTCCTCGACCGGGGTCTCGTCGATCATCGCGGCCCTGGTGAAGATGCCCGCGTTGTTGAAGAGCACGTCGAGCCGGCCCCATGCCTCGGCCACCTGCGCGAAGCCCTGCTCGACCTGCGCGGGGTCGGAGACGTCGAAGGGCAGGACCATGGCGCCCGCGTGGTCGCCCGCGGTCTCGCGAAGCGGCGCCTCGCGGCGGCCCACCAGCGCCACGCGCCAGCCCGCCCCGAGAAACGCCTCGGCGGTGACGCGGCCGATGCCGCTGCCCGCGCCGGTGATGACGATGGTTCCTGTCATGCTCCCTCCCCCCGTTGCCGCGATGCACGGCCTGTCGCCGGCGCCCGGGCCAGTTGCTTGCGCCACCATTCCCGGCTGGTATACCGAATGCAAGCCCAAACCCGGAGCCTTCCATGACCGCCTTCGAGGCCCTCGACCACCTTCTCGGCCAACGCTTCTCGACCTCGCTCGCCGCCCGCCGGCAGAACGCCGGAAACGAGGCACATTACCCCGAGGCCCTGCCCGACGCGGTGGCCTGCCCCGAAACCGCGGAGGAGGTCGCCGAGATCATGCGCCATTGCGCGGCCGAGGGGATCCCGGTCACCGCCTTCGGCACCGGCACCTCGCTCGAGGGCCAGCACCTCGCGATGAAGGGCGGGGTCAGCCTTGATTTCTCGCGCATGAACAAGGTGTTGCAGATCAATGCCGAGGACATGAACGTGGTCGTCCAGCCCGGCGTCACCCGCAAGCAGCTGAACGAAGAGCTGCGCGCCTCGGGTCTCTTCTTCCCGCTCGATCCGGGCGCCGACGCCAGCCTCGGCGGCATGGCCGCAACCCGCGCCTCGGGCACCACGGCGGTGCGCTACGGCACCATGCGCGAGAACGTGCTGGCGCTGCAGGCGGTGATGTCGGACGGCAGCCTCATCCGCACCGGCACGGCCGCGCGCAAGTCCTCGGCGGGCTACGACCTCACCCACCTGCTGGTGGGCTCCGAGGGCACGCTGGGGCTGATCACCGAGCTCACACTCAAGCTGCACGGCCTGCCCGAGGCGGTGGCCGCGGCGACCTGCCATTTCGACAGCGTGGCGGCAGCGGTCGACTGCGTGATCCTCACCATCCAGAGCGGCATCCCCATGGCGCGGATCGAGCTGGTGGACGAGATGATGGTCCGCGGCTTCAACCTGCACAGCGGCATCGGCCTGCCCGAGAAGCCACATCTCTTCCTCGAGTTCCACGGCGGCCCCGGCGCGGTGCGCGAACAGGTGGCGATGTTCCGCGAGATCGCCGAGGACGCGGGCGCCGGAGGCTGGAAGGATGCCGAGACCACCGAGGAGCGCAGCGCGCTCTGGTCGCTGCGACACGGCGCCCTTCCCGCCATCGGCGCGCTCGACCCGCGTCCCGGGCGCAAGACCTATTCGACCGACGTCTGCGTGCCGATCTCGCGGTTGGCCGAGGCGGTCTCGGTCGCGCAGGCCGAGGCCCGGGCGCGCGGCATCCTCGCCACCATCGTGGGCCACGTGGGTGATGGCAACTTCCACTGCGGCATGCGCTTCGATCCCGCCGCCCCGGCCGAGGTCGAGGCGGTGCTTGCGTTTTCCGGCGTGCTGGCGGAAACGGCGCTGCGGCTTGGCGGCACCGTGAGCGGCGAACACGGCATCGGCCTTGGCAAGCAGAAGTACATGGCGGCGGAACATGGCGCAGCACTCGACTGGATGCGGCGGGTGAAGACAGCGTTCGATCCGCAGGCTATCCTCAACCCCGGCAAGCTGTTGCCGGCGAACGACTGATCAGTTTGGAGAAGGCAATGGCGCAGTTTCTGGCCCTTGGCGAATGCATGGTGGAACTCTCCGGGGCTGGCGAAGGGCTGTTCCGGCGCGGCTTCGCGGGCGACACGTTCAACACCGCGTGGTACGCGCGGCGCCTGCTGCCGGCGGACTGGTCGGTGGGCTACGCCACCTGCGTCGGCAAGGACGCGATCAGCGACGAGATGCTGGCGTTCATGGAAGGCGAAGGCGTCGACACCGCGCCGGTGCGGCGGCTCGATGACGCGACGGTGGGGCTCTACATGATCTCGCTGAACGCCGCGGGAGAGCGCAGCTTCTCGTACTGGCGCGGCCAGTCGGCGGCCAAGCGCATGGCCGAGGACCTGAAGTGGCTCGACAGCGCGCTCAAGGGCCGCGACATGATCCACTTCTCGGCGATCACGCTGGCGATCCTGCCGCCGAAAAGCCGCGAGTTCTTCTGCGGCGCGCTGGCCCGGGCCCGCAGCAAGGGCGCCATCGTCTCGTTCGACACCAACCTGCGCCCGGCGCTCTGGGAGAGCGTCGAGGCGATGAAGGCAGGCCTGATGATGGGCGCGCGCACCGCCGACATCGTGCTGCCGTCCTTCGACGAGGAAGAGACGCTTTTCGGCGACACCTCGCCGGCGCAGACGCTCGAGCGCTACCGCGGCCAGGGCGCCGACATGGTGGCGGTCAAGCAGGGCGGCGGCGACCTCGTGCTCTGGCAGAAGGACAGCGGCGATCTCGTGGTCCCCGCCCGCCCGGTCGAGACCGTAGTGGACAGCACCGCCGCGGGCGACAGCTTTGCCGCGGGCCTGCTGGCCGGGCTCGCGATGGGCCAGTCGCTGCGCGATGCCGCCGAGCAGGCCATGGGGCTTGCCTCGCGGGTGATCCAGTCGCGCGGCGCGCTGGTGCCCGAGGCCGCCATCCCGGCCTGACCGGTTTCTGTCTCTGATATGACAAACGGCTGAGCCGAGCGCCCGGCTCAGCCTTGCAGGCGCCCCGACGCGAGGGCGGCGCGAAGTCCCGGGAGCCAGCCAAGACCGGCACTGGTGTCCGCGCCCCGCGGCCGGTACTCGGCCCCCACCGCGCCCGCGTAGCCTGCCTGGGCAAACCCCCTCAGAAGCCGTTCGTAGCAGAGCTCGCCGCCGTCCGGTTCGCCCCGGTCGGGCACGGCGGCGATCTGCACGTGGCCGATGTCTGGCAGGTGATCGGCGAAGCGCCGGGTCAGGTCTCCCTGCATGATCTGCAGGTGATAGCAATCGAAGAGAATCTTCAGATTGTCGCGACCGACGGCGGCGAGGGTCTCGGCGGCCGCTTCGATCAGCGAGAGATGGTAGCCCGGCGCGTCGCGGCTGTTGATGGGCTCGATCAGGACCGACATGCCCTCTGCCGCCGCGAGATCGCAGGCAAGGCCAAGCGTGGCGCGGAAGCACTGCTCGGCCCCGGGCGCGCCCTGCGAGCGGCCCGCCATCACGTGCACCGCGCCCGCGCCGATCGCGGCGCCGTAGCTCACCGCCTGCCGCACCGCCGCCTGCGCCTCGGCCTCGCGCCCGGGCAGGGCGGCGAGGCCGAACTCGCCCGCGGCGATGTCGCCGGGCACGGTGTTGAGCGAGACCATGCGCAGGCCGGTCTCGTGCAGGGCATCGCGCAGGGCGGCGGCCGGGGTGTCATAGGGGAAGTGACACTCCACCGCATCGAAACCGTCGGCCTTCGCGGCCCGGATGCGGTCGGGAAGTGGCAGCTCGGTGTAGAGAAACCCGAGATTGGCGGAGATCTGCATCATCTGGCCCCGTGCCCGTGGAACGGTCGGAGACGAGGGGCTCTGCCCCTCGCGCTCCCCGGGATATTTGAGGCCAAAGGAAGGTGCGGGTCCAGCCTCAGGTGTTGAAGAGGAAGTGGAGGACGTCGCCGTCCTTGACCGTATAGGTCTTGCCCTCGGCGCGCATCTTGCCCGCTTCCTTGGCCCCCGCCTCGCCCTTGTTGGCGACGAAATCCTCGTAGGCGATGGTCTCGGCGCGGATGAAGCCCTTCTCGAAATCGCCGTGGATCACCCCCGCCGCCTGCGGCGCCAGCGTGCCCTTGCGGATCGTCCAGGCGCGCGCCTCCTTGGGGCCGACGGTGAAGTAGGTCTCGAGGTGCAGCAGCTCGTAGCCGGCGCGGATCAGACGGTCGAGACCGGCCTCCTCGAGCCCGAGCTCGGAGAGGAACATCTCGGCCTCCTCGGCGTCGAGCTGGCTGATCTCTTCCTCGATCTTGGCCGAGATCACCACGTGGGCGTTGCCCTGCTCGGCGGCCATCCTGGCGACCGCCTCGGAGAGCGCGTTGCCGGTGGCGGCCTCGTCCTCGTCGACGTTGCAGACGTAGAGCACGGGCTTCGAGGTCAGCAGCTGCAGCATCTTCCACTGCTTGAGGTCCTCGGCATCAACCTCGACGAGGCGTGCGGGCTTGCCCTGCTCGAGCATCTCGAGCGCGGCCTTCATCAGGCGCTCCTGCTGCACCGCCTCCTTGTCGCCGCCCCGCACCTTGCGCACGATGTTCTGCAGGCGCTTCTCGAGGCTCTCCATGTCGGCGATGATGAGCTCGGTCTCGATGGTCTCGGCGTCCGACACCGGGTCGACGCGGCCGTCGACGTGAGTGACGTCGTCATCCTCGAAGCAGCGCAGCACGTGGGCGATGGCGTCGGTCTCGCGAATGTTGGCGAGGAACTGGTTGCCGAGGCCCTCGCCCTTGGAGGCGCCCTTCACCAGCCCCGCGATGTCCACGAAGGTCATGCGCGTCGGGATGATGCTCTGCGACTTGGCGATGGACGCCAGCGTGTCGAGCCGCGCGTCCGGCACCGCCACCTCGCCCACGTTGGGCTCGATGGTGCAGAACGGGAAGTTGGCCGCCTGCGCCGCGGCGGTCTTCGTCAGCGCGTTGAAGAGGGTCGACTTGCCGACGTTCGGCAGACCCACGATCCCCATGCGAAATCCCATGTCCCGCTCCTCTGGCTAGGGTTTGGCGCCTTCCAAGGCATTTTCCGAGACGCTTTATGCGGCACGGCGCGCGAGCGCAAGGACCCGCCTCCGGTCGAGGTCGGGACCCGAACGCCGCGGCGGCAGGATCAGGCGCGCCCGAAGGCGGGCATCGCCTGTCCCCAGAACCGGTGCAGCAGCAGCACCGCGGCGGTGCCGAGGCCGATCACCAGACCGAACCAGACGCCGGTGACGCCGAAGCCCGCCACGAAGCCAAGCACGTAGGCCGAGGGCAGCCCAAGGCCCCAGTAGGCGATGGTGGCGATCTTCATCGGGCCGCGGGTGTCCTGCAGGCCGCGCAGCAGCCCCAGCGCTACCACCTGCAGCGCGTCGACCAGCTGGAAGATCGCGGCGACCTTCAGCAGCGACACGCCGATGGCGATGATCTGGTCGCGCTCGGGGTCGTCGGGCGACAGGAAGAGGCCGATCAGGTGCTCGGGGATGGTGAGGAAGGCGGTGATGGTGAACATCGCCGCGATCACCGACATCAGGAAGACCGTGTGCGCATCGCGCAGCAGGAACCCCGCCTTGCGCCGGCCGCGGGCCTGCCCCGCGCGCACCGTCGCCACGTTGGCAAGTCCGAGGTGGACCATGAAGGTGGCGGCCGAGAGCTGCAGCGCGATGCCATGGGCGGCGAGCGGCGCGGCGCCGATCCAGCCGATCAGAATGGCGGTCGCGGCGAAGAGCGCGACCTCGGCCAGCGTCGTCAGCCCGATGGGCCAGCCAAGCGCGAAGACCTCACGCAGCATCTCGGTGTCGGGCTTCCAGAAGCGCTGCCAGAGCGTGTACTGGGGCAGGCTGAGGCGGGCGTAGGCGATCACCCCCGCCAGCGACACGCCGTGCGAGACCAGCGACGCGATGGCCGCGCCGCGGATGCCGAGCTCGGGTGCGCCCCAGTTGCCGAAGATCAGCGCGTAGTTGGCGAAACCGTTGGCGACGGCGGCAAAGACGGTGATCCAGAACACCACGCGGGTGTGCTCGAGCGCCGCGAGGAAGCTCTTGAAGACCATGACGCCGAGCGCCGGCAGCAGCCCCCAGCCCGCGACCCGCAGGTAGACCTGCGCGTCCAGCGCCACGCTGCGCTCCTGCCCGAGCAGGCCCAGGATCGGCGCCGAGAACCAGAGCAGCGGCATGACGCAGGCGAAGAAGCCGATCGAGAGCCACAGCCCCATGCGGGTGGCGCGGCGGATCTGGGTGTGGTCGCCCCTGGAATCGTACTCGGCGACCATCGGCATGACGGCCCACGCAAAGCCCGACCCGAACAGGAAGAACACCGAGAACACTGTCGAGGCCAGCGTCAGTGCCGCCAGTTCGTCGACCCCGTAGCGCCCGATCATTGCCGTGTCGGTAAAGCTGATGGCAAGCTGCGCCAGATGGCCTCCGATCAGCGGAAGGCCAAGGAACAGGATCGCGCGGGCATGCCGGCGGTATGGGAGCGTCTCGTTCATGTCGGGGCTCTAGCGGGGGTCAAAGTTCGCGACAAGCCCAAGAATTAGGCAGCGGCGAAGCCACCCGCCTTACGCGATAAATCTGACACTGTGAAGCCCCTTTGCGTGTGTCCCACGCGTCATTCTCTTACCCGCCCGCGTTGCGGCGGGTTGCGGGATCAGAGCGCGCGCAGCACGAACTGCGTGGCGAGGATGGCGATCACCGCGCCGGCGGTGGCCTCGATGCCCCCCGTCACGCGCAGCGCCTGCGGGCCGGTGGCGAAGCGCGCCAGCGTGCCTTCGCGGAAGGTGACCGAGGCCAGCGCCACCGCCAGCGTAACCGAGGCAGTACCGAGCCCCATGGCGAAGGCGCCGGAGATGCCGGCGGTGTCGAGCCCCATGCGCCATGTCAGGATCAGCAGGAACACCGCGCCGGTGCAGGGGCGGATGGCAATGGCGCCGATCAGCAGCAGCGCATCGCGCAGCCCCTCGACCCGCTCGACCTGCTCGGGCGTCGGCCCATGGGCGTGGCCGCAGGTGGCGCAGGTGCCGTCGTGATCGTGATGGTGGTGATCGTGGTGGTCGTGATGCTCCGCGCCCTGCCCCGGCCAGAGCTTGCGCAGTCCGCGCAGCAGCAGCCAGACGCCGATGGCCCCGATGGCCGCGTAGCTCGCCGGTTCGAACCAGCGGTCCGCCGCGTCGGTAAGCTGCTCGCGCCCCCAGCCAAGCGCGAAGACGCCGCCGTAGACCAGCAGCACTGCGGCCGCAGATTGCGCGAGGCTCGAGACCAGCGCCAGCCCCGAGAGCCGCAGCAGCGGCACCCGGCGCCCGACGCCGTAGCCTCCGATCAAGAGCTTGCCGTGCCCCGGGCCCGCGGCGTGGAAGAACCCGTAGGCAAAGCAGAGCGCCAGCAGCCCGAGAAGCGCCCCGGGCTCGCCGCTGCGCAGCCCGCGCAGCGCGCCGGCCATCGCGACCTGCGCCTCGCGCTGGCCCTCGACCGCGGCGCGCGCCAGCACGTCGGCGCCGCCGAAGCCCCAGAGCCAGATCGCCAGCACCGCCACGAGGGCGGCGCCGGTCAGGAGTACGGTTCGCATGTCAGCATGATCCGGTCGGCGTAGTGGATGCCCACCTCGAGCACCTCGAACTGGTCCTCTGGCACGCGCATCAGCTCGGCCTGCACTGCGGCCTCGGCGGCGTCGAGGTCGGCAGCGACGATCTCGGCGCGGCAGGGCGCGGGCACCGTGATCTCCGGGTCGAGGGTGTAGGCCACGTAGTAGCTCGGGTCGTATTGCAGGATCTCGAGCCCGTCGGCGGCGACCGGCTCCAGCGGCCGGAAATGCGCGGAGAGGATGCGCCCGTCCTCGACCGTCACACCGCGCGGCTCGGGCGTGCCGGGCGCCAGCTTGCGGCCGTCGTCGTAGAGATAGATGTCACCCTCGAAATCCTCGGGCCAGTTGTCGAGCTCGAAGCCCTGCAGGATGGCAAGCTCGTCCTCGGTCAGCACGCCGTCGCCGTCGGGATCGAGGCCCATGTCCTCGAGCAGCATGAGGGTGAAGAACTCGTCATAGGCCCAGTGCAGCTCGATCCCGGTCACGCGCTGGTTTTCGTCGAGCACCACCCGCAGCGTCGTGTCGACGAAGACATGCGGGTGCGCGACGGCCTGCGCGGCGGGCAAGAGAGACAGAAGGCAGGCAAGCAGACGTTTCATGAGACGCAACTATCCACGGGGCCCGTGCGTTGACAAGTCCGTGGGGAGACGCCCGTGCAGGATCGTGCTAGCGTCCCCCTGTTTTGTTTTGAGTCATATTGGAGATGCGCGATGCCCGCGCAAATAGAACTTTGCAACTTCGCGCCACAAGTGCGCAATTTTATGGAAGAACTTGCACGCAACAACGACCGGGAATGGTTCCGTGCCCAGAAGGCGCGCTACGATTCAGAGGTGAAGCGGCCGGCCGAGCGCCTGCTGCTGAGCGTGACGAGGTGGCTGGAATCCGCCAATGGCCTGCCGGTCCGGAGCAAGCTCTTCCGTCCCCATCGCGATGTCCGCTTCTCGCAGGACAAGACGCCCTATTACACCCACCTGCACGCCGCATGGTCGGTGCCCGACGGGCGCGCCTGGTATTTCGGCCTGTCGCCGGACTATGCCACCGCGGGTTGCGGCGTCATGGCCTTTGACGAGGCACAGCTGCTGCGCTGGCGGCGGGCGGTGGACGGCCCCGCCGGCGCCCGCCTCGAGGCGCTGGTGGCCGAGACCGGGGTGCGGATGAACGCGCCCGATCTCGCCGAGGTGCCCGAGCCCTACCCGCCGGACCACCCGCGCGCGGCGCTCCTGCAGCGCAGCGGCTGCGTGCTCTGGCTCGACGACCTCTTCGACGCGCTGAGCCCCGACCCGGGCGTCGGGCTCACCGCCGCATTCGGGCGGCTGCAGCCGCTGCAGGACTGGCTCGGCGACCACCTCTGACTGCAAGGCGCCCTGCGGGACGGGCTCAGCTCGTCCCGTGGCGGATGCCCGGGTGCAGCGCGGTGCCGAGGATATGGTCCGAGCGATGGATCACGTGCGCCGCGCCGCCGACGATCAGCGGATCGGGCGGGGTGACGATCTTCCGGTCCTTGTCAGGGTAGTCGATCATCGTCAGGAAGTGGCGCATGCAGTTCAGCCGTGCGCGCTTCTTGTCGTCGGACTTCACCACGACCCAGGGCGAATCCGCGGTGTCGGTGTAGAAGAACATGGCCTCCTTGGCCTCGGTGTAATCGTCCCACTTGTCGAGGCTGGCCTTGTCGATGGGCGACAGCTTCCACTGTTTCAAAGGATCGGTCTCGCGGCTCTTGAAGCGGCGGCGCTGCTCCTCCTGCGTGACCGAGAACCAGTACTTGAAGAGCCTGAGCCCCGAGCGCACCAGCATTCGCTCGAGATCGGGGGTCTGGCGCATGAATTCCAGGTAGTCGTTTGGCGCGCAGAACCCCATGACGCGCTCGACCCCGGCGCGGTTGTACCAGGAGCGGTCGTAGAGCACGATTTCACCGGCGGTGGGCAGGTGCTCGATATAGCGCTGGAAGTACCACTGGCCACGCTCCACGTCCGACGGCTTGTTCAGCGCCACGACCCGGGCATGGCGCGGGTTGAGATGCTCGGTGAAGCGCTTGATGGTGCCGCCCTTGCCGGCGGCGTCGCGGCCCTCGAAAAGCAGCACGAAGCGCTGCCCGGTCTCCTGAATCCAGAGCTGCGCCTTCAGCAGCTCCGCCTGCAGCTGCGCCTTCTGCCGTTCGTAGCTTCGGCGCGAGAGCTTGCTGTCGTAGGGATAGGCGCCGGTCTCGAAGGCGTAACGGATCTCGTCCGGGGTCGGCGCGGCGCGGCGCCCGGCCTGCCCGCCGGGGCGCGGCGCCTCCGGCCCGCTGTCCGGCGCCGGGTCGGTGCCGGGCGACGGGAGGTCCTCGGGAAGCCCGTCGGGGGGCGGCGTGTCGGTCATGCTGGGCCTTTCCTTCCGGGGCGCATCGGCCCCCTCCCGCCCAGCCTGTAAGGCCGCCACGACGCTGTCAACAAAGCGTCTGCCCGGGTGCCCGGAGGCATTGCTTTTCGCCTGCCATTCCGGCAGACCTGCCCCGACCATCAGGGAAGGACGCTCATGACCCGCATCGACGCCAAATTCGCCGCACTGAAAGCCGAAGGGAAGAAGGCGTTCGTCGCCTACGTGATGGCGGGCGACCCGGATTACGACGCCTCGCTCGAGGTGGTGAAGGGCCTGCCGGACGCCGGCGTCGACATCATCGAGCTGGGCCTGCCGTTCACCGACCCGATGGCCGACGGCCCGACGATCCAGCTTGCCGGCCAGCGCGCCCTCGAGGCCGGCATGACGCTCGAGCGGACACTGCAGTTCGTGCGCGACTTCCGCGCCGGCGACGACACCACGCCGATCGTGCTGATGGGCTACTACAACCCGATCTACAACCGCGGCGTCGACACCTTCCTCGCCGACGCGCGCGCGGCCGGAATCGACGGGCTGATCGTGGTCGACCTGCCCCCCGAGGAAGACGAAGAGCTCTGCATCCCCGCGCAGGCCGCCGGGCTCAACTTCATCCGCCTCGCCACCCCCACCACAGATGAACGGCGCCTGCCGAAGGTGCTGCAGAACACCAGCGGCTTCGTCTACTACGTGTCGATCACCGGCATCACCGGCGCCGCCGCGGCAGAGGCCACCGACGTCGGCCCCGAGGTCGCCCGGATCAAGGCCGCAACCGACCTGCCGGTGATCGTGGGCTTCGGCATCCGCACCCCCGAGACCGCCGAAAGCATCGCCGGCGTCGCCGACGGCTGCGTCGTGGGCTCGGCCATCGTGGGCGCCCAGGCCGAGGGCAAACCCGCCGCCGAAGTGCTGGCCTTCGTGAAATCCCTCAGCGACGGCGCCCACCGCGCCTGACCGCCCACGCCACGTTCCGGACGGCGCGCCCCAAACGCGCCGTCCAGCCCACCCTCGGCGCACCTCCCGAACCCCGACACGCTCACGAAACCGAAAAGAGCGCGACCTCCCGGCCGCGCCCCTGAACCCTCTTCCGAGCTTCATCTTGCCAGATAAACTCCGGGGGAGTCTCCGCAGGAGACGGGGGCAGCGCCCCCTCCTCCCTCGCCGTCCGCACGGCGCCGGATTCTCCCTCACCAAGGTCCTGACACAGGCAGACCCGAAAACGGCTCCCCTCCAGTCACACCCCGACCCGAAACCGCTGCGCGCTCACTCCGCCGCGGCCGCGGAGGGGTCCTCGAGCCCCGCGCCCTCGTCGGCGCCGAGCATGATGTTGAGGTTCTGCACCGCGGCTCCCGAGGCGCCCTTGCCGAGGTTGTCGAGCACCGCCACCAGCACCGCAGCCCCCGAGCCCGGGTTGCCGTGCACCGAGAGCTCGAGCCGGTTGGTGCCGTTCAGCCGCTGCGGCAGCACGCGGGGCTCATGCACCGAGGCATCCACCACGGCCACGAAGCGCTCGCCCGCGTAGGCCGCCCGCAGCGCCGCCGTCGCCGCCGCGATGCCGTCGCTGCCGAGGCCCGGAAGCTGCACCGCCACCGCCATGCCCTGGGCATAGTCGCCCACCGAAGGCACGAAGACCGGCGGCGCGCTCAGCAACCCGTGCCTGGAGATCTCCGGCAGGTGCTTGTGCCCCTGGCTCGCGGCGTAGAGGAAGCTGCCGCTGCTCTCGCCGCTCTCGAACTCGGCGATCATCGCCTTGCCGCCGCCGCTGTAGCCCGAGACGCCCGAGATCGCCGGCGCCGCGTCGGGCGCGAGGATGCCGGCCTCGACCAGCGGGCGGATCAGCGCGATGGCGCAGGTCGACCAGCAGCCGGGGTTGGAGACCAGCCGCGCCGAGGCGATGGCCTCGCGCTGGCCCTTCGCCATCTCGGCGAAGCCGAAGGTCCAGCCGTCGGCGACGCGGTGCGCTGTCGAGGCGTCGATGATGCGGGTGCCGTGCGGCTCGGCCAGCGTCACGGTCTGGCGCGCGGCGTCGTCGGGCAGGCAGAGGATGGCGACATCGGCCTCGGCCAGCGCCTCGGAGCGGGCGCCGGCGTCCTTTCGGCGTTCATGGGCGACCTGCACCAGCGCGATGTCCGCGCGGGCTTCGAGCCGCTCGCGGATCTGCAACCCCGTGGTTCCCGCTTCGCCGTCGATGAACACTTTCCAGGCCATGTGTGCCTCCTTGCTTCAGCCTCCCGTCCATAACAGAGGCCGTGGCAAAAGGAAACGCCACGGGCGGCGCCCGCAGCCGCCGTCAGCCGAGCGTCACGTCGAGGAACATCATCAGGATAAGCCCGAAGATGAGCCCCGTGGTCGCCCTGTTCTGGTGGCCGTTGCGGTGGGTTTCGGGCACGATCTCGTGGCTGATGATGAAGAGCATGGCACCGGCGGCGAAGGTCAGCCCCCAGGGCAGCAGGTGGCTGCTCACCGACACCGCGATCACACCCAGCAGCGCCCCCACCGGCTCCACCAGACCGGTGAGCGCGGTGTAGAACAGCGCCTTGCGCCGGTTGTAGCCGAGCCCCACCAGCGCCACCGCCACCGCCAGCCCCTCGGGGATGTCCTGCAGCGAGATGCCGGTCATCACCGAGATGCCGTTGGACTGGTCGACGCCGAAGGCCACGCCGATGGCCATGCCCTCGGGGAAGTTGTGGATGGCGATGGCCAGCACGAAGAGCCAGATCCGCGCCAGCGCGGCGGAATCGGCGCCGCCCTCCGGACCGGTCTTGAAATGCTCGTGCGGGATCGCCCGGTTCAGCCAGGCGACGAAGCCCGCGCCCATGGCGATGCCCGCCGCGGCGAGGGCCGCCGCCGACCAGACCGAGCCGTACTGGCTTTCCGCCACCTCGATGCCGGGGATGATCAGCGAGAAATAGGCCGCCGAGAGCATCACCCCCGCCGCGAAGCCCAGCATGGTGTC
Organism: Salipiger thiooxidans; assembly: GCF_900102075.1. Lineage (GTDB taxonomy): Bacteria > Pseudomonadota > Alphaproteobacteria > Rhodobacterales > Rhodobacteraceae > Salipiger > Salipiger thiooxidans. The sequence goes on from NZ_FNAV01000017.1 coordinate 90,355, forward strand.
GGAGGTCGCCTGCGTCATCTTGCGCCCGACCAGCGCCGGAGCGGCGCCCGCCGTCGTGGCGATGGCGGCAACGAACCCGCCAAAGACGCCCCAGAGAATTTCTTGCATGCTGCCCCCGACCCGGTTTTGCAGCACTAAAGGCGGCAGCGCGGCAAATGGCAACCACCTGCGATTGCGCCGCCCCCCTTGAAGCGGTAAGGAAAACTGACCGGTTCGAGAGGGAAAGGAAGCCGTCGATGCCCGTGATCACCGAAATCGAGGACCTCAAGCGGATCTACAAGCGGCGCGTTCCGCGGATGTTCTACGACTATTGCGAGTCGGGAAGCTGGACCGAACAGACCTTCCGCGAGAACTCGTCGGATTTCGACGATCTCTACCTGCGCCAGCGCGTCGCCATCGACATGACCGGCCGCAGCACCGCGACGCAGCTGATCGGGCAGGACGTGGCGATGCCGGTGGCACTGGCCCCCGTCGGCCTGACCGGGATGCAGCACGCGGACGGCGAGATCCTCGCGGCGAAGGCCGCCGAGACGTTCGGCGTGCCCTATACGCTTTCTACCATGTCGATCTGCTCCATCGAAGACGTGGCCGAGCACACCTCGAAACCGTTCTGGCTGCAGGTCTACACGCTCAAGGACGACGACTTCATGCAGCGGCTCTTCGACCGCGCGAAGGATGCCAAGTGCTCGGCGGCGGTGATCACTGTCGACCTGCAGATGCTGGGGCAGCGTCACAAGGACATCAAGAACGGGCTCTCCGCCCCGCCCAAGCTGACCGCGAGGTCGATCCTCGACATGTCGTGGCGCGTGGCCTGGGGGCTGGAGATGCTGCAGACCAAGCGGCGTTTCTTCGGCAACATCGTGGGTCACGCGGCCGGGGTGGACGACCCCTCGAGCCTCAGCACCTGGACCGCCGAGAGCTTCGATCAGGCGCTGAACTGGGACCGCATCCGGGAGTTCCGCAAGATGTGGGACGGCCCGCTCATCATCAAGGGCATCCTTGATCCGCGCGACGCGCTCGAGGCGCTGAACGTGGGCGCGGACGCCATCGTGGTGTCGAACCACGGCGGGCGGCAGCTCGACGGGGCGCTGAGCTCGATCCGGGCGCTGGGACCGATCATGGACGCGGTGGGCGACAGGATCGAGGTGCATCTCGACAGCGGCGTGCGCTCGGGCCAGGACGTGCTCAAGGCCGTGGCCATGGGCGCCAAGGGCTGCTGGATCGGCCGCGCCTACATCTACGGGCTGGGCGCCATGGGCGAGAAGGGTGTCTCGGAGGCGCTGCGGGTGATCCACAAGGAGCTCGACACCTCGATGGGGCTGTGCGGTCGCACCGACATCAACGCGGTGAACCGCGACATCCTGATGGTGCCGAAGGGGTTCTCGGGCGACTGGGAAGAGTGAGGCCGGCGTCTCGCGGGACGGTTGGGGTCGAGGGGGCTCTGCCCCCGTCCCTGCGGGACTCCCCCGGAGTTTGTCCGGCAAGATGAAGCAGCGGGGTGGCGCCCGGGATCAGGCGCCACGCCGCATCCAGCCCACGAGGGCGGCCGGGATCAGCGCGAGGATCACGGCGACGGTGCCGAAGGCGGCGCCGAGGCCGAAGAGGCCCGAGAGAAACCCCATGAGCGGCGGGCCGAGGAAGAAGCCTGCGTAGCCGATCACCGAGAGGTGGGAGATGGCGCGCGCCCGCTGCGGCGCCGGCACCCGGGCCGCGACGAAGGCGAAGGCCATGGGCACAATCACCGAGGCGCCGAGCCCCAGCACCGCGAAGCCCGCGTAGGCGACCCAGACGGCGGGGGCAAAGCCCGCCAAGAGGGCTCCGACCGCCGCGACGCCTGCGCCGATGCGGATCACCGCCGGTTCCGGGAAGCGATGCGCCAGCGCCTGGCCGAAGAGCCTGCCCATCCCCATGGTGAAGCCCAGCAGTGCCGGGCCCATGGAGCCCGCGGCGGCGCCCGCGCCGAGGTTGCGTTCGAGATGCAGCGCCGACCAGCCCTCGGCCGCCTGCTCGGTCAGGAAGCCGATCATCACGATGAGCCCGCCGGGCAGCACCAGCGGCCAGGCGGAGACCGCGGCCTTCGCGGCGCGGGCGGCGTGGTCCTGCACCAGCGGCGAGGTGGCCATGACCACCACCAGCGCCAGCGTGACGAGGCCGAGCCCGGAGAACACCGCGAGCGGCGCAGCCCCCGCCTCGCGCGAGACACCGGTGACGAGCGCCGAGCCCGCGTAGACGAAGGAGTAAAGCCCGTGGTTGAGGTTCATCAGCGGCCGGCCCCGCGTCACCTCGAGCGCCGCGAGCCGTGCGTTCATCACCACGTCGAGGCAGCCGACCGCCGCCCCCGCCAGCGCCATGCCGAGCGCGAAGCCCCACCATCCGGTGGCGAGCCCCGGGCTCAGGAAGGCCAGCGCCGTGGCCAGCCCGAGGAGCGGCATCGCCGCGCGTCCGAGATGGCGGTCGGCGACGGGGGCTGCCCACATCGCCGCCACGGCGCCGCAGGTCGAGACCAGCATCGCCAGTCCGAAGCCCTCGTCCGTGAGGCCCGCCTGCGACTTCAGATCCGGCACCAGCGCCGCGAATCCGCCCCAGTAGAGCCCCATCGCCGCGAAGGCCGCCGCCGGCCCGCGGCTGGCCAATATGTCCTGCCCGATCCTCATCCGCACTGCCTGCCACCGCGCGCGGTGAAGGTCCAGCGGCGGCGGGCGCGGGCGGGGCGCAAAAAGAGGTTGAGAAAAGTTGCAAACCGGTCTATCGGAGCGCTCTTAACGCGGGGTGACAGCCTTGGAGGCACCCTGCCCTTATATATGGAGAATACAACATGGCTGGTGAGATTCCTGATCTCGTAGCTCTGGAACGGTCGGGGACGGGCAAGGGCGCCGCTCGGCAGGCTCGTCGCGACGGCATGGTTCCGGGGATCCTCTTCGGTGGCGACGCAGAACCGCTCGCGATCCAGATGCCCTTCAACAAGATGCTGCATCAGCTGAAAGCCGGCCGCTTCAAGCAGACGCTCTTCAACCTCAAGGTCGAAGGCCACGATGACGTCCGCGTCATCTGCCGCGATGTTCAGCGCGACGTGGTGAAGGACCTTCCGACCCACTTCGACCTGATGCGCCTGCGCCGCACCACCCGGATCAACCTCTTCATCCACGTTGATTTCATCAACGAGGAGAAGGCTCCGGGCCTCAAGCGCGGCGGCGTGCTGACCATCGTGCGCCAGGAAGTCGAGCTCAACGTGCTCGCCGGCGACATTCCGGACCACATCACCGTGGACCTGGAAGGCAAGCAGATCGGCGACGTGATCCACATCTCGGACGTCACCCTGCCCGAAGGCGTGAAGCCGACCGTCGACCGTGACTTCGTCATCGCCAACATCTCGGCTCCGCGCGGCCTGCGCGCCGACGACGCGGCCGAAGGCGAAGCGGAGGGCGACGAGGAGTAATCCCCGCCCCCACGGCAGAGTTTCGGACGGCCCCGCCAGCGATGGCGGGGCCGTTTCGCTTTCCGGGCGCGCGTTTCCGTGGCAAGGACCCCGGGCGGCGCCCTTGCGGTGCCGGTCCCCCTACCCCATGTCCCGGCAAAGGACGCCACATGCGATACACGCTGCGCCAGATCGAATATTTCATCGCCACCGCCGAGGCCGGGTCGATCACCCTTGCCGCCGAGCGGATCAACATCTCGCAGCCGTCGATCTCGACCGCGATCTCGCAGCTCGAGGCCGAGCTCGGGGCGCAGCTCTTCCTGCGGCGCCACGCGCAGGGACTGTCGCTGACCCGCACCGGGCGCGAGTTGCTGGCCGAGGCCAAGCAGCTCATGGACCAGGCGCAGAAGCTCTACCACACCGCCTCCGAGGCGACCGAGGCAGTGCGGGGCACGCTGTCGCTGGGCTGTCTCGTCACCTTCGCCCCGATGGTGCTACCCGAGGTGACCCACAGTTTCGCCACGGACTTCCCCGGTGTGCGGGTGCTGCCGCAGGTCTCGGACCACGAGCAGCTGCTGCACGGGCTCGAGCGTGCCGAGCTCGACATCGCGCTCAGCTATGACCTGCACCTGCCGGACGAGTTCGAGTTCATCCCGCTGGCCGAACTGCCGCCCTATGCGCTGGTGGCCGAGACCGATCCGCTGGCGAGCGAGCCCGCGGTGACCCTGGGCGAGCTTGCCGAGCGCGACATGATCCTGCTCGACCTGCCGCAGTCGCGGGATTACTTCCTCGCGCTCTTCGCGCGCATGGGGCTGGTGCCCAAGATCAGCGCGCGGCTGCAGCAGCAGGACGTCATCCGCACCATGGTGGCGAACCGCTTCGGCTACACCATCGCCAACATCCGGCCGAAATCGCGGCTGGCGCTCGACGGGCGGTCGGTGGCGAAGGTGCGGATCGCGGGGGATCACAAGCCGATGCGGCTGGGGCTGCTCAGGGTGGCCCGGCAGGCGCCCACGCGGCTGGTGGGGACCTTCATGGACCATTGCGCGACGCTGATCTCGAACAGCTACATCCCCGGGATGGAAGCGCCGATCATGGACCCGAAGCGCGTCGGCTGACACGCGAGCCCGAGGCAGCCGGGGCGCGGGTCTCGCAAGGGCCGGACACGTGCCGCCCCCTGCCTGATTTCAGCTACACCGGACCGCCGGCGTTGCCTCTGGCTGACCCGGCGTGGACAGCCGGACAGCCGGACGGTCAGTCGGGGATGACCGCGGTGCCGTCGATCTCGACCAGCCACTCGGGCCGGGCCAGCGCCTGCACCACGAGGCCGGTGGAGACCGGGTGCACGCCCTTCAGGTACTCGCCCATGGTGCGGTAGACCGCCTCACGGTGACGCACGTCAGTGATGTAGACCACCACCTTGACGAGATGCTCCATCGAGCCGCCGGCCTCTTCGATGAGCTGGCGGATATTCTGCATGACCTTGTGGGTCTGCTCCACCGGGTCGTGGCTCTCGATGTTCTTGGCGTCGTCGAGGTTCTGCGGGCACTGGCCGCGCAGCCAGACGATGCGGCCGCCCTGGGTGACAACGGCCTGCGCCAGGTCGTTGTCCAGGTTCTGCTCGGGATAGGTGTCCTTGGTGTTGAACGGACGGATGCGGGTATGGGCCATTTTCGGTCTCCTTATGGCGTCCTGGTCAGCCTTGCGCCACGGCCTTGACGGGCGCCTCGGCCCCGGCCCGTGCGCAGGCTTCGTCGTTGTAGTCGAAGTAGCTTGCCTGCGTCAGGATGTGGTCGGCGATGTGCTTGGCGTCGTGCCACACGCCCCAGATGAAGCTGGAGCCCCGGCGCGACTGCCAGGGCAGCCCAAGGAAATAGACCCCCGGCTCGTCCGAGATGCCGCGCAGGTGGCGCGGGCGGCCGCCCTCGTCGAAGGTGTCGACCTCGAGCCAACCATAGTCGACGCCATAGCCCGTGGCCCAGATCACCGACGTCACGCCCTCGGCCGCGGCGTCGAGCGCGGTGACCGGGTTGCGCAGGCACTCGGGGTCGGAGACCATCTGGCGCGCCTCGGGCTCCTCGGGCAGGTCGAGGCCCATGCGTTCGACATAGGCGTCGGCCTCGTCGAGCAGCGACAGATAGTTGGCGTCGCCGGCGTTGACCTGCGTGGCCACGTCACCGGCGAAGCGCACGGTGCCGTTCTCGAAGCTCTCTGTGCGGCCGAGAAGCGTGATGCCCTGCTGCGCCAGACGGCGGAAGTCGATGGTCTCGCCGCCGCGCGCACCGCTCACGGCGATGGTGACGTGCTCGCGGCCCGGCTCCTGGCGCGCGATGTCCCACTTGCCGAGCACCCCCAGCCACCAGACAAAATCGCGGCCGCGATAGCTGCGCGGAGGACGGTCGTGCGGGCCGACCGACAGCCAGACCTTGCGGCCGGAGCGCGACAGCTCGTCTGCGATCTGCACGCCGGACGAGCCCGCGCCCACCACCAGCACACCACCCTCGGGGAGCTGCTCGGGGTTGCGGTAGCAGTTCGAGTGGATCTGCAGCAGGCCGGAGTCCGCGGGGATCACCGGCGGGATGATCGGCTTCTGGAAGGGGCCGGTCGCGGCCACGACGTTCTTGGCCTCGAACTCGCCCGCGCTGGTGACCACGTGGAAGGCGCGGCTTCCGGGGATGCGGCGCACGGATTTCACCTCGACGCCGCAGCGCACCGGGGCGTCGATCATCTCGGCGTATTTCACGAAATAGTCGGCCACGTCATCCTTGGCGACGAAGGCGTCGGGGTCGGCGTCCTGGAACTCGAGCCCGGGGAAGCGGTCATGCCACGCGGGGCCGTTGGCGACCAGCGAATCCCAGCGCTCGGTGCGCCAGCGCTCCGCGATGCGGGCGCGTTCCAGCACCACGTGCGACACGCCCGCCCGTCCCAGATGCTCGCTCATCGCGATGCCGGCCTGTCCCCCACCCACGACGAGCGTATCGACTTTCTCTGCTGCCATTCTGTCGTCCTCTTCTGTTGGCCCGGGCGTCGCGTGGCATGGCCCGGGCAAGTCTGTCCGCAGTCATAGGGGCGGCGCGATATTCGGAAAATTATTATCTCTCGCAGCACTGCTTCGTCTTTTCCGATGCGTGTCCCTGCCCGCACGGTCAAAAGCGCACACCGCTCAGGACGGCGCGCCACGAGACGCGCCGCCGGGTCGTTTATCTTCGGTTTTCGGTCCGGTCCGGTGCCGCGGCTCAGGCGTCGGGCTCGCGGAGCAGCAGCTCCGCCGCATCGACGCAGCGCAGCCCCTGGCGCGCGGCCACGAGCATGGCGTGGTCGGTCGCGGCGAGATCGCCGCGTCCGTCAAGCATGGGGCAGATCACCGCCGCCTCGGCACCGCCGTCGCACTCGACCGGCGACCGCGCGAGGCCGGCGCAAGCCGCGCGGCGTGCCGCGGGCCCTCGGGTGTCAACCGTGGCCAGTGTCATGCCATCACTCTCCGAGTTCGTGGAAGCGCCGCCCGAAATAGGCCAGCGCCGGCTGTCCGCTTGTGTGGGTGATGCCGACGATCTCGGCGAAGATCACCTCATGCGAGCCGACCACCGCGCGTTTCGAGACGCGGCAGTCGAAGGACACCACCGCACCGCTGAGGATCGGGGCGCCCGAGGCGCCGGTCGTCCACTCGGCCGCGGCGAAACGATCCTCCATCCCGGTCCTGCCGCCGAAGGTCATCGCAAGCTCCTGATGCGACGGTCCCACGGTGTTGACGCAGATCGCGTCGTTCTGCAGGAATGCCGGCCCCGCCGAGGAGCTGCGGTTCACGCAGACCAGAAGCGTCGGCGGCGAGTCGGTGACCGAGCAGACCGCCGAGGCGGTCATCCCGGCGCGGCCCGCCGGGCCGTCCGTCGTCACGATGTTGACTGCCCCTGCAAGGAGGGACATGCCGTTGCGAAATTCGTCGCGCGAGACGTGCACGCGCGTGGGCTCGTCGCTCGCGGGAAGCTCTGCGTCTGCCATAGCCACTTTCTGTCTTCTTTCCTGATCCGTTCGGGCGCGCCTCATGGCGCCGCCCCCCTCGGATATAGTGCCCGAAAGAGGCGTGGCCCCCCTTCGGGCGCCGCCTCAGTCCCGATAGTCGGGGCACTCGGCGTCGAGGACAAGCTTCATCTCCTCGAAATGGGCGATCGAGAAGTCCTTGATGCCCTCCCAGTCGATTGCCGTCTGCTCTGCGGCCTCATCGCTCAGCGTGAGCAGCGGGCGGCCGGTCGACATGGCGGCGATGACGATCTGGGCGGAACGGTCGAAGGTGTAGATGTCGTCCCAGGCCTCGCCCACGGTCTCGGCGGTGATCATCACCCCGTGGTTGCCCATCAGCAGGCGCGACTTGTTGCCGAGCAGGCCGGCGAGACGCGCGCCCTCCTCGTCCGAGTTCGCCATGCCGCCGTATTGCAGGTCGACCGCGAGACGGTTGAAGTACCGCGCCGAGTTCTGGTCGATGGGCGGCATCCCCGGCGGGTTGATCGAGGCAAGCGCCGTGGTCGTGACCGGGTGCAGGTGCATCACCACGCGGGCCGCCGGGCAGAGCTTGTGCACCTGGCCGTGGATGGCCATCGCGGTGCGGTCGACGTTCACGGGATCGATGCCCTCATTGAGATCGACGAGCACGAGATCCGAGGCCCTGACCCGGCTCCAGTGCATCCACTTGGGGTTAATGAGGAAGCGCGAGCCGTCGGCGGACAGCGCGACCGAGTAGTGGTTGGCGACGGCCTCGTGCATCCCGGCCCGCGCGGTCATGCGCAGGGCGGCGGCGAGGTCGATCCGCGCCTGGGTCTCGTCGATGACGTTGGTCATGGCATCCATGTGTCTCTCATCCTTTTTTGGCGCCGCGCTTGATCTGCGCCAGTTCCATCGCGGCGAAGAAGACCAGCACGATCAGCAGCACGATCACCGAGGCGGCAGCGATCACGGGCGTCGCTTGCAGGTTGATGCTGTCCCACATCTGGCGGGGCAGCGTTGTCTTGAGACCTCCGCCCACGAAGAGCGCGACGGTCAGCTCCTCGAAGCTCTGCAGGAAGCCGGTGATGAAGCCGGCCACGAGGCCCCCCTTCATCAGCGGCAGCGCAACCTTGCGCCATGTCTGCAGCTTCGACGCGCCGAGCGTGAGGCTCACGTCGTTAAGCCGCCAGTCGTAGCCCTTGAAGGTGGTCAGCAGGATCACGAAGACAATCGGTACGGCGATGACGCAATGGCCGATGATGATGCCGAGGTTGGTCGCCACCAGCCCGATCTGGGCGAAGAGGTAGAACAGCGACACCGCAAGCGCGATGGGCGGGATCACCATGGGCGCGAGGAAGAGCAGGAAGATGGCGGTCGACGCCTTGCTCTTGCCCTTGACCAGCGCCAGCGCCGCAAGCCCGCCCACGACCAGCGTCAGCGCCGCCGTGGCGAGGCCGATGCCCACCGAGCGGATGATGGCCGAGGTCCAGAGCGGCGAGGCGAAGAGCTCGTGGAACCAGCGCATGCTCAGTGTCTGCGGCGGGAAGAACAGGTTGGGGCTGTCCTCGAAGGCCATCGGGATGAAAGCCACCACCGGCACCAGCAGCACGAAGACCGTGACCGCTGCGAAGGTGCTGAGCAGGATCCGGCCCGTGCGCTCGGACATGTGGCCGCCGATGGCGCGCGAGATCCGCCCCAGCCCTTCGCTCAGCCAGATGCCGAAGCGGCGGATCGGGTGGTCGTGACGGCGCGGTGCGGCACCGCTGCCCCCGGCAACCGAGGAGATCCCGAACACCTGGTCGAAGACGAAGACCGCGACCAGAGCCGAGATCAGCAGCACCACCGCGAGCGCGGCGCCCTGCTGCCAGTTCTGCAGCTGGTTGATCTGCATGATGATGAGCTGGCCCAGCATGGTCTGCTTCGGCCCGCCCACCAGCGAGGGCGTGATGAAGAAGCCGAGCGAGGCCACGAAGGTCAGCAGGCCCGCCGCCGAGATGCCGCGCATCGAAAGCGGCAGCATCACCGTCCAGAACCCCTGCCCCGAGGTGGCGCCGAGCGTGGCGCTCGCCTGCATCAGCCGTGCGTCCACCTGCTGCAGCGCGGGCAGCATTGTGATCACCGCCAAGGGCAGCATGGTGTGGGCCATGGCGAAGACCACGGTGGTGTTGCTGTAGAGCAGCGCGTCGGGGGCGATGCCGATCTTCTCGGCGAGCCCGGCGATGAAGCCGGTGCGGCCAAGAAGCACCATCCACGAGAAGTTCTTGATCAGCGCCGAGGTCCAGAACGGCAGCAGGATGCAGAAGGCCGCGAGCCGCTGCCGGCGCCCCTCGATCCGCGCCAGCCACAGCGCCAGCGGGTAGCCCAGCAGGATGCACCAGAGCGTGACCTGCAGGCTGACCGAGAACGTCATGCCCAGCACCCGGGCGTAAAGCCCCGGCGACATGGCCTTTTCCATGAAACGCCAGGTCAGCTCACCCGCCGGTTCATGCACCGAGAGATTGAAGATCTGGCCCATCGGCAGGACCATGAAGACGATCAGGAAGAGGACGCCCGGTGCGGCAAGCCACACCGGGTTGATGCCACGCCGGACCGGCGCCGCGGAGAGGTCTGCAGAAGCGCTGAGCTCAGCCATTCGCCACCGCTTTCTCGTCAGCCGCCGCCTTGGCCCTGGCGGCCGTGTAGCGGTTCTCGGGCCGCGGCAGGCCGAGGTGCTCGCGCAGGGTCGAGCCGGTGTAATCCTCGCGGAAGATACCGCGGGCCTGCAGCACCGGGACGACCTTCTCGACGAAGTCCGACAGGGTCGAGGGGATCACCGGGAAGGTGATCATGAAGCCGTCGCAGGCCTCGCGCTCGAGCCATTCCTGCATCATGTCGGCGATCTCTTCGGGCGAGCCGAAGATGGTGACCTTGGAGCGGGTGTACTGCTGACAGATCTGGCGCAGGGTCAGCCCCTTGCGGATCATGCCGGCGATTTCCTCGAAATAGGCGCGGTGGTGGTTCGACTCGGCGGGGATGCGGTCCACCGGCACCGGCTCGTCGAGCGGCAGGTCCGAGAGGTCGGTCTCGATGTCCTGCTTGATGCGCAGAAGGCCGACGTCGGGGTGGATCAGCGACTGCCAGTGATCGAAGCGCGCCTTGGCCTCCTCGGCGTTGTCGCCGACGACGATGGTGGCACCCGCCAGCACCTTGAGGTGGTCGGGGTTGCGGCCGAACTTGGGCATCCGGCCCTTGAGGTCCTTGTAGAAGGCGACGGCCTCCTCGATGTCGGTCGCGACGCCGAAGACGGCCTCGGCGGTCTCGGCGGCGAATTCCTTGCCGGTCTCCGAGGCTCCGGCCTCGACGATCACCGGGTAGCCCTGCGGCGGTCGGGCGATGTTGAGGGCGCCGTTGACCTTGAAGAATTCGCCCTCGTGGTCGAGCACGTGCATCTTGGCGGGGTCGAAGTTCAGCCCGGACTCCTTGTCGTAGACGAAGGCGTCATCTTCCCACGTATCCCAGAGCGCGGTGACGACCTGATAGAACTCGCGCGCCTTGGCGTAGCGCTTGTTGTGCGGCGGCAGGCGGTCGGCGCCGAAATTGCGGGCGGCGAAATCGTTGGCCGAGGTCACGATGTTCCAGCCGGCGCGGCCGTTCGAGATGTGGTCGAGCGATGCGTAGAGCCGCGCGAGGTTGTAGGGTTCGTAGAAGGTGGTCGAGGCGGTGGCGGCAAGACCGATCTTCGAGGTGGCATCAGCGAGCGCGGTCAGCAGGGTGATCGGCTCGAGCTGGTTCATGTACATGGGCGAGCGCGCCCAGGTCTCGATATCAGTGGTGCGGCAGGCCGGCGTGTCGGCGATGAAGTAGAAGTCGAATTTGCCCTTCTCGCAGATCTGCGCGATGTTCTTGAAATAGGCGATGTCGTTCGGAGCACCCGGCTCTGCCTCTTCCGTCAGCCACGCGGCCGCATGCAGGCCGTAGGCTTCGATCAGGGTTCCGATGGCAAGCTGTTTCTTGGTCATGGGTCTTTTCTCTCAGGGCAAGTGTCGGGAGCGGGCGTCGTACCGGTGGGGGGGGGGCACGGCGGACGTGATACCGCCGCACCCGACCGTCATGGGTCACCCCATCAGCAGCCATTCGTTGAAGCGCTCGGCGAGCGGGTCGTAGTTGGCGCCCCAGTAGTCGCTGTCCATCAGGTAGAGCCCCTTGACGTTCTCCGGCGCCGTCGGCAGCACCGCTGCGCGCTCGGCCGGGATGAAGTCGTAGGCCTTCTTTGCCGACGGGCCGTTGGCGACGTTCTGCGAGTAGATCGCCTGCTGCTCGGGGCGGGCGCAGAAGCGCACGAATTCCTGCGCGGCTTCCATGCGCGGGGTGCCCTTGTGGATCGACCAGCCGTCGACCGAGTAGAGCCCGTCCCACACCATCTCGACCGGTGCGCCGGCTTCCAGAGCGGCATAGGCGCGGGCCGACCAGGTGTCGGTCATGTCGACTTCACCGGACTGCAGGATCTGGGTGTTCTGGGCGCCGGCCGTCCACCAGACCGCGACATGTTCGCGGATCTCGTCGAGCTTGGCGAAGGCGCGGTCCACATCCAGCGGGTAGAGGTCCGCCGGTGCCACGCCATCGGCGAGCAGCGCCATCTCGAGCGTGCCCCACGGCGACCGGTAGAGACCGCGACGGCCCGGGAAGTTCTCGACGTCCCAGTAGTCGGCCCAGTTCTGCGGCTTGGCGCCCGGCAGCTGCGCGGTGTTCAGCGCCATGTTGATCGAGAACACCGAGAAGCCAAGCCAGTTCGGCATGACGGTGCCCGGCACGTAGTCGTCGAGGTTGACGTCAAGCTCGAGCGGCGTGGTGTAGTCGGGGCCCGCCATCAGCTGCTTGACGTGGTCCGGCGTGGTCATCGAGATGTCCCAGATGTAGCTCTCGGTATCCACGAGCAGCTTGATCTGGGTGACGGGGTTCGGTTCCTGCGCGACCGAGACGACCTTGATGCCGGTCTCGGCCTCGAACGGGTCATAGAAGGCCTTGCGCAGCGCGGGCGCGATGGCACCGCCCACGTCGGAAACGGTGATCTGCGAGGTCTGGGCGCGCGCGGCCGAGGACAGCAGCGCAGGCGCGGCAAGCGCTGCGGCAGTGGCGACGCCGCCTTTCAGGACGGCGCGGCGGGTGGGCTTGCTGAGACTCATCGTGGGGTCACTCCATGCTGGTTGGTCAGAGGTCGGGTCCGGTGGTTCCGGTCTTGAGGGCGCACTCTTGCGGCACGTTCCCGGGGGTCTTTCTCGGGCCGCGCGCGCCCATGTTCCGGAGGATCCCCTGGCGGCACGCCAGCACCGATCGCGGGCGCAGATGCGTCCGCGGGCTGACCCCGGGCCGCAACAGGAAAGCGGCCCGGTCTGGCTGGGGGATGAAACTGCCCCATGGCGGCACGAACGCCGGTCATGGCGGCAGGGAATGTGAAAGCGCGTTACCCTTGCCTCGATGACAACCATTGCCGCGCCGCGGCGTAAAGTATCAAAATCAGCAGCATTGATTAGGATAAACCTATGCGGACCCGAGAGCCGGATTAGGCGGGGACTAAGCTGCAATTCCTATTTATCTATTTTACCGAAGCGTTCTTTGCGCCTTAGATCGACCGGAAGAAGCGAACAGCACCAGCCGGGTCCCCCTCCGCAAGATCGGGACCCTTTCGCGTGAGGAAACCAGGAGATGCCGCATATGCAGCCGCAGAAAGACTTTCATTCGGACATCGCGGTCACCGGGTCCCCTGCCTCCGCGCCCGAGCGTGCGGTGAAGCTGTCGGCTCGCGGCCTGTCGCGCTACTACGGCGAGACGGTGGCGCTCGACCGGGTCGATCTCGACGTGCACGAAGGCGAGTTCCTCACCCTTCTCGGCCCGTCGGGCTCGGGCAAGACGACGCTGCTGCAGACCATCTGCGGGCTCAACAAGCCGTCGCGCGGCCAGCTTTTCATCGACGGCAAGGACCACACCTGGACCCAGCCCGAGAAGCGCGGCATCGGCGTGGTCTTTCAGAACTACGCGCTGTTTCCACACCTGACCGTCTCCGAGAACATTGCCTACCCGCTCAAGGTGCGGGGCATGGCACCCAGGGAGATCACCCAGCGCACCGGCCGCGCGCTCGAGACCGTGGGTCTCGGCCATGCGGGCAACCGCTTCCCCAACGAGCTGTCAGGCGGCCAGCAGCAGCGTGTCGCGCTGGCCCGCTGCCTCGTCTACGATCCCTCGATCATCCTGATGGACGAGCCGCTCTCGGCGCTCGACCGCAAGCTGCGCGAACAGATGCAGATGGAGATCAAGCGCATCCACCGCGAGACCGACACCACGATCATCTTCGTCACCCACGACCAGGAAGAGGCGCTGGCCCTGTCCGAGCGCATCTGCCTGATGCGGGACGGCCGGATCGTGCAGCTCGGCACCCCTCGCGAGATGTACGAATCGCCGAAGTCCGCCTTCGTCGCGGATTTCATCGGCATCTCGAACATCTTCGAGGGCGAGGTCTCGGACGCGGGTCTGAGCTGTTCCGACGGCACCCTGCCCCTGCCCGATGCCCATGAATCGGGCAGCAAGGGCTATCTCGTGCTGCGCCCCGAGACCATGGAGCTGACGACGGACGGCCCGATCGGCGGCACCGTGACCGACACCATCTACGCCGGTGCCGAGACCCGGCTGCTGGTCACCACGGGCAGCGGCAAGGAAGTGATCCTGCGTCACCGCGCCGGCCCTGCCCCGCGCATCGGCGCGCCGGTCCGGCTTGGCTGGGACCGCAACGCCGCGCAGTTCCTCACCCGCGCGGTCTGATCCCTCAAGACAAGCAAAAACCGCGGTCCCGCATCGACGGGACTGCGGTTCATCTGTTTCAGAGATTCAGCCGACGATCAGCTGCTTGAGCTTCAGCGCCTCGTATTCAAGCGCGGTGAGCCGGTAGTTCACCACGTCCCCGATCGAGATCATCCCGGCAATCTCGCCGTCTTCCAGCACCGGCAGGTGGCGGAAGCGCCCGTCGGTCATCCGGCGCAGCACCCGCACCAGCGTCTCGTCGAGCGTGCAGGTCTGCGGATCGGCGGTCATCAGCTCGGCGACAGTTTGCGGCAGGGTCCGGCCGGGCGTATCCGCCAGCCGCCGCACGATGTCACGCTCGGAGAGAATACCGACGAGGTGCCCGGCGGCGTCGGTCACGAGGATCGCCCCGATGCGCTTGTCGCGGAGCACCTCGACCGCGTGGCCGATGGTCTCGTCCGGGCCGATGGTGTGGACGTCACGGCCTTTCTTCTCCATCACATGCCCCACCGTCGCCTCGGCGGCGGACAGGTTCGTCTCGATGGACTGGCTGTGCGTCTTCTCGTGGTCGTCGTCGCCGCGGGTGTGCGGCTGGTAAGAAGCTGGCATCACGTGACCCTCCCTTGTCTCTCCCCTAGGGTAATGCAATCAGCGCATCTGTAAACGCGCTTTGTAGATTGCGCCCTGCCGAGAGGAATTCGCCCGTGCCCGAGCTTGCGCTCACGCCCGTCACCGCCACCCTTCTGTTCGTGGTCGCCTGCCTCGCGGGATACCGCTACCGCAGCGTCTGGAAGGCCGAGGGCCCGCGCTGGCAGCTCTGGGTGTTCGGGCTGGTGGCGGCGGTGGCGCTGCTGGTGCTGGGCTTCCTGCCGATGCGGGGCTGAAGGGCCGGGCCTGCGCTGAAGATCCCTCGCGGCGCCACTGCCCCAGAGCCACCGCTCAAAACGCCACCACTCAAGAAGCCTCTGCGCAAAAGAAAGAGGCGGGGCAGTTCCCTGCCCCGCCCCGAAATCCGGCCGGATGGAAGGCGATCAGCTCGCCTCGCGCTCCATGTCCTCGATCATCTTGCGTGCACGCGGGCACTTGAGCCGCTCGCGCAGGGGGCTGTTCGGGTCGATCTCCTGCTTGCAGACCAGGCAATGGTCCGCGTCGGCGATGGCGTTCAGCCCGCCACAGCTGCCCTTGATCGTGCGCCCGCTGAACATGACGCCGAGCGCCATGCCCAGCATCACGATCATCAGAAGTCCGAAGGCAAGCAGAAAGGTCGACAAAGCAGGCTCCCGTCAGAAGTGGATCAGGCCTGCAGCGCCTTGAAACGCTCGCTGGCCTCGGTGACGTGGCCAATCTGCCCCGCCTCGCCGGAACGATCAACGAAGAGGACCGCCATCTCACGATCATTTGCGATCTCGAGGCCGCGCTTGGTGCCCACCGCCAGCAGGGCCGTGGCCCAGGCGTCGGCCATCATCGCGTTCTCGGTCAGCACGGTCACCGAGGCGGTGTGGTGCGTCACCGGACGGCCGGTCGTGGCGTCGATGATGTGCGAGTAGCGCTTGCCGTCTCGCTCGAAGAAGTTGCGGTAGTCGCCCGAGGTCGCCATGCCGAGACCCGACACGCCCACGACCTGCATCACGCCGCGGTCGAAGGCCTCGGGGCTCTCGATGCCGATCTGCCAGGGTTGGCCGTCGGGGTTGCGGCCGGCGGTGTAGAGGTCGCCGCCGATTTCGACCATGTAGTCGGTGAGGCCGAAGTCCGCGAGGGTGCGCGCGACCTGGTCGACGCCGAAGCCCTTGCCGATGGCCGACAGGTAAACCTCGGCCTCCGGGCGGGTCTTCTGCAGGCTGCGGTCAGAGACGCGCAGCGTCTGGGACTGGCCACAGCAGGCCAGCGCGTCGGCGATCTGTGCATCGCTCGGCAGGTCCGAGCCGGTGCGGGCGCCGAAGCCCCAGAGGTCGATCAGCGGGCCGACGGTGACGTCGAAGCGGCCGTCGCTCTCGGTGTTCACTTCCTGCGCGGCGAGCATCACCTCGGCCAGCTCGGGCGAGACGGCGAAGGGCTCTGCCCCGGTGGAGGCGTTGAAACGCGAGATCTCGGACGTGGCGTCCCAGTTCGACATCTGGGTGTTCACCCGGATCAGGCTGGCATCGACGGCGCGGGCGAGCTCGGCCTTGTCGACCGAACGCGAGTGATCCACGGCAACGATCGAGTAGCTGGTGCCCATGGTGAGCCCCGAAAGCTCGAGCACATCCCAGCCCTTCTTGCACGCGGCCAGCGCGATTGGCATTACGAGGAGGCTACGGCGAGAGAGGAGGATGGGGTTTGGCACTTTTATCTCCGCAGAAGTGGTGCTTCGTGGTCAACGATGAGATGATGGGCTTCTGCGGGAGTTTCCGGATCGATACAACATTAAACTGAAAAAAATCCCCGGAAGAACTTCCAAAAAGCCTCCCGGCGTCACATAAGACGGCCAAAAATGGACAGGACGAAAACGACGTGCAGCGATTTACGTTACGAAAAGGTCTGAATGTCCCGGTTCTGGGTGCGCCCGAAGGCGGGATTGAAGATGCTCCCCCGGTCCGGACTGTGGCCATCCTTGGCGATGACTACATCGGCCTGAAACCCCGACTCACCGTTCAGGAAGGCGACGTGGTCGCCGCCGGCACGCCGATCCTGAGCCACAAGGACACGCCGCAGGTGCAGGTCACCGCGCCGGTCTCGGGACGAATCAAGGCGATCAACCGCGGCGCCCGCCGCGTCCTCGTCAGCGTCGAGATCGAGGTCGATCCGACCGCCGCCGAGCCCATCGACTTCTCGGGCGTGGGCGATCCGCACACCGCCGAGGGAATTATCGAGCGCCTCTGCCTCGCCGGCCTCTGGACCTCGTTCCGGACGCGTCCCTATTCGAAGGTGCCCGACCCGGCGACGCGGCCCGCCGCGATCTACGTGACGGCCATGGACACCGAGCCGCTCTGCGGTGACGCTGCGGCGATTATCGCTCAGGATTCCAAGGCCTTCTATCACGGTCTTCAGGCGATCACTCACCTCACCGACGGCCACACCTACCTCTGCCAGGAGGCCGGTTCCGAGGTCCCCGGCGCGGGCATCCCCGACGTCTTCGTCGCCGGCTTTTCCGGGCCGCACCCGGCGGGTCTCGCCGGCACGCACATGCACTTCCTCGAGCCGCCCTCGCCCAGCAAGACGGTCTGGTCCATCGGCTACAACGACGTGATCGCCATCGGCCGCCTGCTCGACACCGGCCGGCTCGACATGTCGCGGATCGTGGCCCTGACCGGTCCGCTCTGCCGCCGCCCGCGCCTCGTGCGGACGGTCGCCGGCGCGTCGATGGCGGATCTCTGCCATGACGACCTGCAGACCAAGTTGCCGGTGCGGGTGATCTCGGGCTCGATCCTGAGCGGCCGCATGGGCGAAGGCGCCACCGGCTACCTCGGCCGCTACGCCCGCCAGATCACGCTCATCAAGGAAGACCACGAGCAGATCCCGCTCGGCTGGATCCGTCCGATGGCGTCGAAATTCGCCATCCAGCCGGTGCTCGGCTCGGCCTTCGCGCGCAAGCTTTACCCGCTGACCTCGAACCTGAACGGGGGCCGCCGCGCCATGGTGCCGCTCGGCACCTTCGAGGAGCTGATGCCGCAGGACTACCTGCCGACGCAGCTGCTGCGGGCGCTGCTGGTGATGGACACCGACCAGGCGCAGGCGCTCGGCGCGCTGGAACTGGACGAAGAGGACCTCGGCCTCGTGGGCTTCGCCTGCCCGGCCAAGTACGAATACGGCCTCGCCCTGCGCGACAGCCTCAGCAAGATCGAAAAGGAGGGCTGAGACCTTGGGTCTGCGCAATTTCTTCGACCGGATCGAGCCCCATTTCGTAAAGGGTGGCCGGTACCAGAAGTACTTCGCCATCTACGAGATGGTCGAAAGCTTCATCTACACGCCCAAGACGGTCACCACGGCCGCCCCCCATGCCCGCTCCTACATCGACATGAAGCGGATCATGACCTACGTGGTGATCGCCACGATCCCGTGCATCCTGTTCGGTCTCTACAACACCGGCCTGCAGACCAACCTCGCGATCGCCGAGCACGGCGCGTCGGGCTGGCGGGCGTGGATCATCGACACGCTGGGCATCGGCTTCAACCCGCGCAACCCGCTGGCCAACATGGCGCACGGGCTGCTCTACTTCCTGCCGATCTACATCGTGACGCTGGTCGCGGGCGGCATCTTCGAGGTGATCTTCGCCGTGGTCCGCGGCCACGAGGTGAACGAGGGCTTCCTCGTGACCTCGATGCTCTACACCCTGATCATGCCGGCCTCGGCGCCGCTGTGGCAGGTCGCCCTCGGCATCATCTTCGGCGTGGTGATCGGCAAGGAGGTCTTTGGCGGTACCGGCAAGAACTTCCTGAACCCCGCGCTGGTCGGCCGGGCGTTCCTCTACTTCGCGTACCCCGCGCAGATGTCCGGCGACACGATCTGGACACCGGTCGACGGCTTCTCGGGCGCGACCCCGCTCGCCATCGGCGCCAGCGACGGCTACGCCGCCCTGCCCGAGCGCGGCATCACCTGGATGGACGCCTTCATCGGCACGATCCAGGGCTGTCTCGGCGAGACCTCGACCATCGCCTGCCTCATCGGCCTCGCCTTCCTGCTGGTCACCAAGATCGCCAACTGGCGCCTGGTGCTCGGCTGTCTCGTGGGCATGATCGCCTTCTCGTCGTTGCTGAACTTCATCGGTTCGGACAGCAACCCGATGTTCGCCATGCCCTGGTACTGGCACCTAGTCATCGGCGGCTACGCCTTCGGCCTCGTGTTCATGGTGACCGAGCCCGTCTCGGCCAGCCACACCAACGTCGGGCGCTACATCTACGGGGCGCTGATCGGCTTCATGGTGGTGATGATCCGCGTCATCAACCCGGCCTTCCCGGAAGGCATGATGCTCGCGATCCTGTTCGGCAACGTCTTTGCGCCGCTCATCGACTACTTCGTGGTGCAGGCCAACATCAAACGGAGGGCCAAGCGCAATGTCTGACGCGAACGAGAACAATGGCTTCATCCGCCGCTTCCTCGACATGCCCAACGACTCCGTCGTCAAGACGGTGACGGTCGCCGTGGCGCTCTGCCTCGTGGCCTCGATGGTGGTGTCCGCCGCCGCCGTGTCGCTGCGCCCGGTGCAGGAGGCCAACAAGCTGCGCGACAAGCAGACCAACGTGCTTGAAGTGGCCGGCGTCTACGACCCGAACGTGCCCGTGGCCGAGGCCTTCGAGTCGATGGAACCGCACGTGCTCGACCTCGCCACCGGCGAGTTCACCGACGAGTTCGACATCAAGACCTTCGACCAGCTCGCCACCTCGAACGACCCCGCCATCGTGCGGGCGCTCGACGAGGACCCGGCGGGTCTCGGCGGCCACATGCAGGCGTTCCGGATGATCTACATCCTGCGTGCCGACGATGGCAGCATCGACAAGGTGATCCTGCCGATCGAAGGCTACGGCCTGTGGTCGACGCTTTACGGCTTCATCGCGCTGGAAGAGAATGGCAACGACATCTACGGCCTGCAATTCTACCAGCACGGCGAAACCCCCGGTCTTGGCGCCGAGGTCGACAACCCCCGCTGGAAGGCGCTCTGGAACGGCAAGAAGCTGCGTGACGAAGACGGAACGCTGCAGATCACCGTCGCCAAGAGCGCCCCTGCCGCGGGCCGCGATTATTACATCGACGCGCTGGCCGGGGCGACCCTGACCTCGCGCGGCGTCGACAACCTTGTCCGCTTCTGGATGGGCGAAGACGGCTACGGCCCCTTCCTCGAGCGGCTGAAGGCAGGAGAGATCTGATGGCTCACACACGCAAGTCGCAACTTGTCGATCCGCTGATCGACAACAACCCGATCACCCTGCAGGTGCTGGGCATCTGCTCGGCGCTCGCGGTGACCTCGTCGCTGAAGGTGGCACTGGTGATGGCGATCGCGGTGACCCTGGTGACCGCCTTCTCGTCGATGTTCATCTCGATGCTGCGCAACCAGATCCCCGGCTCGATCCGGATCATCGTGCAGATGGTCATCATCGCGTCGCTGGTGATCCTGGTGGACCAGGTGCTCAAGGCCTATGCCTACGAGATCTCGAAGACCCTCTCGGTCTTCGTGGGCCTGATCATCACCAACTGCATCGTGATGGGCCGCGCCGAGGCCTTCGCCATGAGCAACCCGCCGGTGGCCAGCTTCATCGACGGCATCGGCAACGGCATGGGCTACGGGCTCATACTGATGACGGTCGGCGTGATCCGCGAGCTCTTCGGCTCGGGCTCGCTGTTCGGCATCACCCTGCTCGAGACGGTCAACAACGGCGGCTGGTACGTGCCCAACGGCCTGCTGCTGCTGCCGCCGTCCGCCTTCTTCGTCATCGGGCTGCTGATCTGGGCGATCCGCACCTGGAAGCCGAAGCAGGTCGAAGAGCGTGAATACAAGATCCAGAGCGTGGAGGCACACTGATGGAAGGTCTCGTCTCACTCGCCGTAAAGGCGGTCTTCGTCGAGAACCTGGCGCTGTCCTTCTTCCTGGGCATGTGCACCTTCATCGCCGTGTCGAAGAAGATTTCGACGGCGATGGGTCTCGGCATCTCGGTCATGATCGTGCAGGCGATCACCGTGCCGGCAAACAACCTGATCCTGCACTATCTGCTGGCGCCGGGCGCACTCGCCTGGGCCGGTTTCCCGGACGTGGACCTCACCTTCCTCGGCCTGATCTCCTATATCGGGGTGATCGCCGCGCTGGTGCAGATCCTCGAGATGGTGCTCGATAAGTACTTCCCGCCGCTCTACAACGCGCTGGGGGTCTTCCTGCCCCTCATCACGGTGAACTGCGCCATCCTCGGCGGCTCGCTCTTCATGGTGGAGCGCGCCTACGACTTCCCCGAGGCGCTGACCTATGGCGTGTCCTCCGGGTTCGGCTGGGCCCTGGCGATCACCGCCATGGCCGGCGTGCGCGAAAAGCTGAAGTACTCCGACATCCCCGACGGGCTGCAGGGTCTCGGCATCACCTTCATCACCGCGGGTCTGATGGCGATGGCCTTCATGTCCTTCAGTGGCGTGAAACTCTGAGCCGGAGGACTTACTGGCAATGCTAACTTTCAGCCTGGGCGTCGTCCTCTTCACCCTCATCGTGATCGCGCTGGTGAGCATCATCATCGCCGCGCGCTCGCGACTGGTGTCTTCGGGCAACGTCAACATCACCATCAACGGCGAGAAGACCATCTCGGTCCCGGCGGGCGGCAAGCTGCTGCAGACCCTCGCCGGCCAGAAGCTCTTCGTCCCCTCCGCCTGCGGCGGCGGCGGCACCTGCGCGCAGTGCCGCGTCCGGGTGCACTCGGGCGGCGGGTCGATCCTGCCCACCGAGGAAAGCCACATCACCAAGCGCGAGGCCGCCTGTGGCGACCGCCTCTCGTGCCAGGTGGCCGTGAAGCAGGACATGGACATCGAGGTCCCCGAGGAGGTCTTCGGCGTCAAGAAGTGGGAGTGCACCGTGCGCTCCAACGACAACGTCGCGACCTTCATCAAGAACCTCGTGCTGGAGCTTCCCGAGGGCGAGGACGTGAACTTCCGTGCCGGTGGCTACATCCAGATCGAGGCCCCCGCGCACAAACTGTCCTACAAGGACTTCGACATCGCCGAGGAATACCGCCCCGACTGGGACAAGTTCAATCTCTGGCAGTACGAGTCGACGGTCGACGAACCCATCGAGCGCGCCTATTCGATGGCGAACTATCCCGACGAAAAGGGCATCATCATGCTCAACGTCCGGGTGGCCTCGCCGCCGCCGGGCTCCACCGGCATCCCGGCGGGTCAGATGTCGTCCTACATCTTCAACCTGAAGCCCGGCGACAAGGTCACCATCTCCGGTCCGTTCGGCGAGTTCTTCGCCCGTGACACGAAGAAGGAAATGGTCTTCATCGGCGGCGGCGCGGGCATGGCGCCGATGCGCTCGCACATCTTCGACCAGCTCAAGCGCCTCGAGAACCGCGATCGCAAGATCACCTTCTGGTACGGCGCCCGCTCCAAGCGCGAGATGTTCTTCGTCGAGGACTTCGACGAGCTGGCCAAGGAGTTCGACAACTTCGAATGGCACGTCGCCCTGTCCGACGCCCTGCCCGAGGACGAGTGGAAGGGCTACACCGGCTTCATCCACAACGTGCTCTACGAAGAGTACCTCAAGAACCACCCTGCCCCCGAGGACTGCGAGTTCTACATGTGCGGACCGCCGATCATGAACCAGTCGGTGATCAACATGCTGCTGGAGCTGGGTGTGGATCGCGAGGACATCATGCTCGACGATTTCGGCGGCTGATCCAGGCACCACCACAGACACGACGGGGAGGCTTCGGCCTCCCCGTTTTCGTTTCGGGGACCCGGTTCCGCGCGCCCCCGGCGCGTCGGGGCGGCACTGTTTGTGCACATGCAGACGCCCGACTGACACAAGTTTCGGCAAAGTTGTATCAACTCAGATCATGATTGATGCATGCGA
Organism: Salipiger thiooxidans; assembly: GCF_900102075.1. Lineage (GTDB taxonomy): Bacteria > Pseudomonadota > Alphaproteobacteria > Rhodobacterales > Rhodobacteraceae > Salipiger > Salipiger thiooxidans. The sequence goes on from NZ_FNAV01000017.1 coordinate 113,040, forward strand.
TCGGAGCTATTCTGATCCCGCGGACGCAGCGTCTGGTCGTAGCGATAACTGAACAGACAGCAGCCTGTCCCCTGCTCCCGCTGCGTCCGCACTTGGTCGGAGTGTTCCAGTGGTGCCAGTGACCTTGTTTACCTACGTATGGTCGTATTCAAAAAGGGAAAAACAACCGTAACCTGAACTGACACAACTTGTGTCAGAGGTGACACATGTTGCCCGGTGACAATCGATTTACGGAGGTGTTTCAGTCGTATTGCGGACGCAGCAAGCGCCACCACTCACATCAGATTCTGGCCCCAAGCCATGTCCTGAACGCTGCGTCCGCCCACCCCTCCCCGACATGGCCAGTCAGACCGTCCCGAGGCCCCCGCGGAGCGATATGTAAGTCCAGCAGTGCTACGCGCGTGACCTGTCCCGTTCCGCGCGTCAGGCGCCGACCCGCCTGGCCGCTCGGCGCCTGCCCTGCGAGTCGAAGTCTCCAAGGAAATCAGGGGGGCAAAGGCCGTCCTGACCCGACAATATCTCGTTACGCGGCGTCAGGGCGGGGCCGTCGGAGCGCAGCCCTACCCGTTCGGATAGGTGCTTCATCCGACTAGGCCGGCCGCGATCCCTTCGTCTTGTCGCGGCCCCCCCCCGGTCCGGGCTACACCTTGTGCAGGGACGGCACGCTGCCACGCGACCGGACCCGAAGCCGGCAGAGACAGAGGCCCGCTTCAGAAGACAGTAAGTAAAGGGGGACATTTCCTATGACCGACGAGATCGATATCGTACAGCGCCTTCAGTCCAGAAAGCTCCCCTCCTGCAGCCCCGACGGCGGCAAGACCTCTCAGATCGACTTCATGCAGATCCTCGCCGACCGGCGGGAAGCTGCGGCCATCATCGAGGCCCAGCAGGCGCTCATCGACCGGCTGCAGTTCGGCTACGAGATCCGGCGCTACCACGCCTGACACACGCTGCCCCGGCGTCTCAAGCCGGGGCCCTCGCCTCCGCGCGGGGCAATCCGGGCAGGACCGCCCCCGACACCCGGTACCGGCCGATACGGGTCGATACGGGCCGAGACAGGACACTCCCTCATAAGGGATGCACGCGAGGCGGACTCGCATGTATTGTCGAACCAGTGCCCCCTCCCGGACGCCCGGGCCGCGCGCCATTCGTTTTCGGCAGTCCCAGGAGGTCGCGTCTCCACCATGTCCGCGGTCACCCCACCCGCGCGCATCCTGCCCCGCACCGCCTCTGCCGCATTCGCGCGGCTCCTCGCCGGCACCGGCGCCGCGCAACAGGAAAATGCCGCCGAGGACCCCGCAAAGCTCGCCGCCAAGGCCGGGCTCTCGTAATTCAGACGAGATCCCGGTCTCGGGCTCCCTCGCTTTCGGCCCGGAGACCAGGCTCAGCGCGCGGATAACGGAGAGCGGCCAGTGGTCGGTCGGGGCATCCACCTCTTCTCCTTCGCGATCCTGGCCTTCTCCGCCTCGAAGAACGAGTTCGACAACGGCTCCGAGCAGACGCGCTGCTCGCTCGGAGGCACCGTGCCGCTGACTGCCACGGGGCTCAAGACCGGCCAATGGCAGCTCTCCACGCCCTACGGCTACACCTGCAGCGAGGGCAGCATCACGGTGACCGGTCTCGACCTCTCGGAGCGCTTCACCAGCAACGACAGCGGCTGTGCCGGGCCCTTCGCCATCCGGCCGCTGGCCGAGCGGCTGACGTTGCTGGGCGGCGGCCTCTAGACCCGTGGCACGGATGACTTGAGCGGTATCTCGCTGGGCGCGGGCCTGAGCGCCCGGGACACGCTCGCGGTTTTCGGCTCCTGCATCGACAGTGATCTCAGCGAAGACGAGACGCCGGGCGTCTCCTGCCTCCACGAGTTCTGAGTCGGAGCCAGCCGAAGCGGCACGAGCCGACATGCACAGACCTGTCGGCGGAGCTTCAGGCTCGGGTCGGGAGGACGGTCAACTGTAGAACCGTGGTCTGGAGGATGTTCGGGAAGCGGCGCGCGGGCGAAAGCTCGGCCTTTTCAAACCAAACGCCCCGGCTCGGACATGATGCCAAAACCGGGGCGAACAGGTACTGAAAAGTCATACTTCTAAGATGCCCCAGACCCACCGACACCAGAGGGAAATTTCTGGCTTTCATCGAAGGATCCCTGGACGCCACCACTCACGAGCCACGAAGACATTAGACGAACACGGGACAATTATCAGATTGATAGATCGCTAAGGCCCTGTCGAGTCACCTCATCTTTGCGTTGCTGAAAGAATTTGGCCGCACAACGATGGCGGGTGAGAGATTAAGAATAATTAAATGTAAGCCCTGCAATTATCAGAATGATAAAATGAGGTGACGCGTTTTTGGGCAAGACCGCGCCACCTAACCGACAGTTTCCAGGGTGGAAACGACTCAAGAGAAGCACGAGGACAGTGCCACAATTTCGCCATATTTCCAGAATGTTAGAGCAGCATCAACGGGTCAGCGGAATCCTCCGAAAGCCTGCCGTCCGACGCCCGCGCCGCACCCGGAACGGTGTCCCTGTGACCCTACATGGGGAGCGTGAAAGCTGAGGACCAAGTCCCAACTCAAATTACGGTCAGCCGCTCTTTTCGGGGTCCCGGGCTCCCCCGCCGTTAACCATCATTGGCGATCCGAATGAACCGAACCATGAACACCCTCGTCTGAGCCGGCCCCGTCAAAGTGCTCAAGCCAGGATGCGCGAAGTCCGCAGGATTTCGGTGAACAGGAGGACTATGACGTGGCTGGAAAGCGGCGTTGTTGCAGAACTCAGCCGGTGAAGGAGTCACATCGGGACTCCATGCGGTTATGCCGAGCAGCATGAGCAATCCCAAGCCCGCCCGTTACCGCACGACGACCTGGTCCACCGACATCGATGCGCTCAGGAAGCGCGGGTCGCTGCTGATCTGGCTGGACAAGGAGATGGCCTGGCACGCACCGAATGAGGGGCGCCAAGGAAGCCCGCCGGTCTGTTCGAATGCCGCGATCCAGGTCTGCCTGTCCACTGGCCGAAAGGGCCTTGTGCAACAGGGTCCCGAAAGGGGGTCAAGGTTCTGTTCGGGCTGCCGCTCAGGCAGCCAGCCGGGATGGTCGCGAGCCTCCTGCGCCTGGCAGGGCCGGACTGGCCCGTTCCGGACTGCTCGACGCTGTGCCGCAGACAGAAGACCCTCAAGGTGCAGATCCCCTTTTGCCGTGCCGAAGGGCCGCTGAAGCTTCTGGTGCCCTCTCGGGACATTGCTGCGCAATGCCCTGCCGGCCAGTGGATACGCTTCGGGAAGGCCTTCGGTGAGCGCATCGCCGCGCGGGATCCCGATCGCCAAACTGCCGAAATCCACATCCGGGTCGCCCTTATCAATCGCTTCAACGCGCTCGGCACCGCCGAGCCCGTCCGCGTCGCCTGAGTCTGAACGGGAAAGGGCCACTCTCGCCTCAGGCCGCCTTTCTGCAACAACGCCCCGCGCATCTACCTCGCCTTCGCCTTCGGCCTTGATGCCTGTACTGTCCGCTGCCCGGCAGGGCATTGCGCAGCAACGTCCCGAGAGGGATCAGCAGGTTCAGCGGACCCGCGCCGCCGCGGTAGGGGATACTCACGTTCAGCGCTCTTTGGCGGCGACAGGGCGTGCTGAAGTCCGGAACGTTCCAGTCCAGCCCGACCAGCCGCAGCAGGCTCTGCACGAAGCCGGTCGTCTGCCGCAACGGCATGCCAAAGAGCACCTTCATCGTCAGGCAAGTCTGGATCGCGGCATCGCTGAAGCTCTGTTGGCGACCGCGTCTCCCGGTCGGCGGAGGGATCCATTCCATGTCAGGATCAAACCAACCTCTCGTGACATTGCTGCGCAATGCACTGCCGGTCAGTGGATCGTCAGCGATCCGCGTTGCCGTAGCGCTTCATTGTAAGCCGACCAGTTCGTGGTCTTATACTTCGTAGGGGCCCAACTGCTCATGCTTAACAGCTATCATTTTGGATTCATGTAGTGAATCCCTTGCCCGATTTGTGCAACAACGCCCCTCAGCGCGGCCATCGCCCGCCTGCGGACCCGCGCGCAATGATCCGGACCGACTGGACCGTGCCAGAGGCCAGGGCGATCCACGCCCTGCCCTTCGCCGACCTGATGAACCGTGCCCAAAACCTGCACCGCGCGCATTTCGACCCCAATGCGATCGAGACGGCGAGCCTGCTCTGCATCAAGACCGGCGGCTGCCCGGAAGATTGCGGCTATTGCTCGCAATCCGCCCATCACGACACCGGGGTGAAGGCCACCAAGCTGATGGGAACAGAGGAAGTTCTGGCCGCCGCCAAGCGTGCCAAGGCCTCAGGAGCGCGGCGCTTCTGCATGGGCGCCGCCTGGCGCAGCCCCAAGGACCGCGACATGAACAAGCTCTGCGACATGGTGCAGGGCGTGGCCGAACTGGGGCTGGAAACCTGCATGACGCTAGGTCATGTTGACAAAAGGCGAACCCAGAGGCGGATAGACGTGATGTCGATGAAGCCCAGGAAGCTTTCAGCGGTTTTGTCGTAGCGTGTGGCGACCCGGCGTGCGTTTTTCAGCTTGTTGAAGCAACGTTCGACGAGGTTGCGCAATGAATACAGCGAATGATCGACACCGACGCGCATCTTGCGTGATTTCCGCGTGGGAATTTGGGTGAGCACGTCTCGTGCCTCCATCTTTTTCCGAATGTTGTCAGAGTCATAGCCTCTGTCTGCCAAGAGGACGCTCGGCTCTGGCAGGTTGTCGGCCATGAAGAGGTCGAACCCCCGATAATCGGATGTCTGTCCCGGCGTGATCTCAGTCCTCATGGGCAGGCCTGCTGCATTGACGCGGAGGTGGATCTTGGTCGTGAAGTGGAAGATGGTCCAGAAAACAGTCCAGTGGACTGTTTTCCCATCGGACGCTCTTGAGCGGCGAAAACCCTGTCGTGGTGTCCCCCTTTTGCGCCCGCTGCCTGATGATGGGCGCGAACCACGGTGCTGTCGACCATTTGGAGGAAATCCGGCACTGCCCCGCTTTGGTTCAGGGCGTCCATGATGTCTTCCCAGAGACCTGCCCGGGTCCAGCGTCGGAACTGCCGGTAGACGCTCGACCATTTGCCAAACCCCTTAGCAGGGCGCTGAAAAAGGCCCGCGTGAGGGATGGTTTCCCTCGACGCGGATGCTGGGTGGGGCTGGAGCATGCGCAGGCAGACCTGACTGCGGCTTCCCCGGTCAGGCTGCGAGCAGTTTCGGCAGCCTTGCGAGATTGCAGGCCGCCATTGTCAGCGTAAAGCGGGCGCGCACGCGCTCTATGCCGCGATACATGGTCTGTGTCAGGCCGCCGACGGTCTTGGCCCAGCCGAAGGGTTCCTCGATCTTCTTTCGGCATCGCTGGGATTTGGCATAGCCGGGATGTCGGGTGGTCCGACCGTCGATGGCTGAATGGCGGGACTTCTGGGCGACATGCGGCGTCACCACCATCTGGCGCAGTTCGGCGACGAAGTCGGCGCTGTCGTAGCCACGATCCGCTGCCAGGGTCAGACGCCGCGTCGATCCGGGCGAGTGCCGATGGAGCATGTCGATGGCGGCACGGCGCTCGGCGTGCCCGTCAGCTTGCGTGAGGTCGGCGTGCACGATCAGGCCGGAACGGTTCTCCATCAGGCTATGCCCCATGAAGCATAGCACCGCGCCAGCGCCGGGCGACTTCTTGAACAGCCGGGCCTCGGGATCAGTCATCGACGCGTGCGTCGCGTTCGAGCGTCGTTCGCCACGAAAATCGACTTCGGCATTGCGGCTGCGGCGTGCGGGACGGGGCATGGGTTTGGGCTCGGCAGTGGATTGGTCAGGAGACGATGTTGGCGATACACGGTCATCTGGCGGATCACCCGGATCGTCGTCCCGGTCGGGCATCGCACTGTCCTTCGGCTGGAAGCTCTTCATGGATGCCCAAGCCTTCACCAGAGTTCCGTCGACCGAGAAATGATCGTCGGACAGCAGCGGCGCCACATCACGATGCGCCAGGATGGCAGCCATGATCCGGCGGGACATGTCGGTGGTCAGCAATCGGTCGCGGTTCTTGCTGAACACCGTGGGGACCCAGACGGCATCGTCGATCCCGAGGCCCACGAACCAGCGGAACAGCAGGTTGTAGTCCATCTGCTCCATGAGCTGCCGCTCGGATCGGATTGAGTAGAGGATTTGCAGCAGGCTGGCGCGGATCAAGCGTTCCGGCGCAATGGAAGGACGGCCCTCACCCGCATAAAGTCGATCGAACTCGGCATCCAGTGAACGCAGGGCATCGTTGACGACGGATCTGATCTTGCGCAGCGGATGCCGGGACGGGATGCGCTCCTCAAGATCGACATAGCTGAACAGCGACCCCGTCACCTCGTCCGATCCGCGCATCGCCACCTCCGTCATACCGTGGGGGCGATGAATCATGTTCCTCGATGCGCGTCGAGACCGGAGTTTTTCAGCAGCCTG
>NZ_FNAV01000042.1 GCF_900102075.1 Salipiger thiooxidans
AAACGTCGCCATGTACCTGCGCGCACCAGACGCCTGATCCGTTCTATAAACGTTCTTCAAGATGTCCAAATATGCACGCTCGGGCCTGTGGGGCCGGAAACGGAAACGGCCGCCCGGGGGATCCCGGGCGGCCGTTCCTGTCTCTGGTCAGGGGGCTCAGCTGGCCTTGGCGTGCTGTTCCTTGACCCATTTGAGCTTGTCGCGCTGGACCTGCTCGACGGGCAGGATCTCCTGGCCCTTGTACTCGAGCGCCAGGTCGACGTTCTTGAGGTCGCGGCACAGGCGGCGCAGCCCGTCGGGCTCGAGCGACGCGGCGTGGTCGGTGCCCTTCCAGGTGCGGTCCAGCGTGAAGTGACGCTCGATGTGGGTGAACTTGCCCTTGCCGTCCGCTTCCATGGCGCGGCCCACGGCGAGTGCGGCCACGTCGGCGGCGATGCCGAGGTGGTGCCCCGAGAAGCCGATGCCCTTCACGGTGGCGCCGAACTTTTCCATCAGGTTGCGGATCTCGAACAGGCAGATGTCCTCGAAGGCCACCGGGTAGCCCGAGGTGCAGCTGTAGACCACGAGATCCTTGGCACGGCCGCGCTCTGCGTAGAATTTCACCAGATCGGCGATTTCATTGCCGGTCGACATGCCGGTCGAGACGTGGATCTCGCCCTCGTAGTTCTCGCAGAGGTAGCCCTGCAGGTCGTAGTGCTGGTTGGTGGCCGAGGGGATCTTGAGCAGCGGCGGGTTCAGCACGGCCATTTCCTTGGCCGAGGTCAGGTCCCAGACGCTGGTCGAATAGGCGATGCCGTTGGCCTTGCACTCGGCGATCAGCTCCTGGTGCTGCTCGGGCGTGAACTCGAGGAATTCACGGTGCGCGCCGTAGGTGTCGCCATAGGCGTTGGAGGGCACCGGGTGCGGGGTGTTGTACTGTTCCGCGGTCAGCAGCTCGCGGTTGTGACGCTTCTGGAACTTCGCGACGTCGGCCTTGCAGACATGGGCGGCCACACGGATCAGTTCCTTGGCGATTTCCATGTCGCCTTTGTGGTTGCATCCGATTTCGGCGATGACTTGGACGGGAGATTTGGTCTGGCTCATAAGGATGGAATCCAACTTTCATTCAGGGGAAAACCGGACCGGATGCGGCCTTCCTGGCAGGGAGACAAATAGCGGGCGCATATTTTCAAGTCAAACGCTCTCACCCTGGGCGAGAGGCCCCCGGGCGGGGCTCCGCCCGTGGAATTCTTGCACTGAACGAGAGGTTGTGGCTGCATTCGGAAACATCCGGAATCAAGTTTGTTTGGAAGAGTCTATGCATTTCAAGAAGCGCCTTCTTGCGGCGTACCGTGCCTTCGGAGATCCGGGGCTTGTCGTCGATCCGACGCAGATGAAGCGCCTGGTGGATGCCCGTGTCGGGCTGCACCTGTCGAAGCAGAAGATGCACGAGACCCTGCGCGGGGCGGTCGAGGAGGGGCTGGCGAAGATGGCGCCGCAGCTCGACAACGACCTGCCGGGCCGGCTGGCCGCGCTGGGAGAGGAATGGAAATCCGCCACCCCGCGCTGGGACCGGGTGCGCGAGGTCGCCCACGAGGCGCTCGAGCGGGCCGGGGTGCGCGGCGGGCGGATGCTCGAGATCGGCGGACGGCTGAACCCGCGGCACCGGGATTTCCCGGATTTCGACTACCACGCGCTCGATCTCGAGAAGGCGCCCGGCGCCGAGGGGGTCAAGGTGATGGCGGGCGACATCACCAACTGCCCGCAGATTCCCGACGGCAGCTTCGACTTCATCTTCAGCTTCGACGTGTTCGAGCACATCGACCGGCCGTGGCTGGCGGGGCAGGAGATCTGCCGCCTGCTGCGCCCCGGCGGCGTCACCGTGCACTCGACGCTCTTCGCCTGGCGCTACCACCCCTGTCCCATCGACTACTTCCGGTTCACCGCGCCGGGGCTGAAGTCGCTCTTCGACCTCGACTGTCTCTATTCCGACTTCGACTATTCCGAACGCCGCCGGGATGTGCGAGGGCAGGGGCGCTATGCGCTCAAGCCCGACCTGCTCGGGGGGTGGCGCGAGAATGTCCGCGTGCATTATGCCGGCGTGAAACGCTGAACGCGGATCCGCGGAACGGAAAGACGGAAGATACATGCGCAAGGTTCTTGTCACCGGCTCGGCCGGCTTCATCGGGCTTCACCTCTGCCAGCGGCTGATCGCCGACGGGTTCGAGGTCATCGGGCTGGACGCGATGACCGATTACTACGACGTGACGCTGAAGCAGCGGCGCGAGGGGCTGCTGCTGCAGACCCCGGCGTTCCGGGCGGTGCACGAGCGGGTCGAGACCCCCGGCGTGCTGATGGATCTCTTCGCCTCCGAGAAGCCCGACGTGGTCATCCACCTCGCCGCCCAGGCCGGGGTACGCTACTCGATCGAAGAGCCGCGCTCCTATCTCGAGAGCAACATCACCGGCACCTTCGAGCTGCTCGAGGCGGCCCGCGCGCACCCGCCGCAGCACATGCTGCTGGCCTCGACCTCCTCGGCCTACGGCGCCAACACCGAGATGCCCTACCGCGAGACGGTGAAGGCCGATCACCAGATGTCGTTCTACGCGGCCACCAAGAAGGCCACCGAGAACATGGCGCATTCCTATGCCCATCTCTACGGGCTGCCGATCACCATGTTCCGCTTCTTCACCGTCTACGGCCCCTGGGGCCGGCCGGACATGGCGCTTTTCAAGTTCACCAAGGCGATCCTCGAGGACCGGCCGATCGACGTCTACAACCACGGCGACATGAGGCGCGACTTCACCTATGTCACCGACCTCGTGGCGGCGATCCGGCTGCTGATCGACGCGGTGCCGGGCGAGGCGCCGGTGGGCGAGATGGACAGCCTGTCGCCGGTGGCGCGGCACCGGGTGGTCAACATCGGCAATTCCGAGCCGGTGCAGCTCACCGATTTCATCGACGCCATCGAGGCGGCGCTGGGGCGCAAGGCGAGCCGCAACCTGATGCCGATGCAGCCCGGCGACGTGCCCGCCACCTGGGCCGACGCCGAGCTTCTGAAGGCGCTCACCGGCTACCGCCCCGAGACCCGGGTGCGCGAGGGCGTGCAGGCCTTCGTCGACTGGTACCTCGACTATTTCGACAAGCGCTGAGCCGGGCGCTGATCGGGCGTTGAGCCGGACGTCGACGGGACGCTGACCGGGCAGGGCGGCTGCAGGGCCGCCCCAGCACGGGCCCGGTTCAGACCGGGTTCAGAGCTGGGCGGCGAGCCCGGGCAGGAAGGCGCGCAGCCAGATCGCCCCGTAGGCCGTGTTCATGTGCTGGATCTCGTCGGCGCCGTGGTGGCGGCCGTCGCGGTCGTCGCCCACCGCCAGCGGCTGGGAATCCTTGCTGAACGCGAGCTTCGTCGCCCGCCCCGCCACCATGGTCTCGGCGGGCTGCGGCACCAGCCGGGCCTGCAGGGGGTCGTAGTAGAGCCGCTGCATCTCGGCCAGCTCTGCGTCATAATCCGCCGCCACCAGCCCCGAGGGGTCGAGCGCCGGCAGCGGGTCATGCGCCACCCAGACCGGCTTGTCGGTGAGCCCGCGTAGCTTGCCCAGCAGCGCGTGGCTGCCCTGTCCCGTCACCTTGTCCTTCAGCGCCGCCGCGCGCACGGCGGAGGAATACCAGGTGTCGCCGGTCTCCTGCCCGTGCTCGTGCAGCCCGTAGAGCAGGAAGGCGTCGTATTCCGCCACGACCACCTCCGACAGCCCGCCCGAGGTGAATTCGACGGTGCGCTTCATGTAGGGGTTTGCGGGCAGCAGCCGGCCCTCGGCCACCACCATCTCGGCGATGCCCTGCCCGCGCTGCGCGAAGCAGGTGATCGTGATGCCGGGGAAGTCGTCGGACAGCCCGCTCGTCCACGCGGTGCGCAGCGCGCCCACGTGGCTGTTGCCGATGATGCAGAGCTTCATGCTATTTGCGCCCTCCGGCGGCGAAGGCCTCGAGCAGTTCCTCCTCGCAGACCTCGTCCTTGCTCTTCTTGCCCGCGGGCGCGGCAGCGGGTTTCGCGGCGGCCGGGGCGGGGGCGTCCTCCTTGCGGCCGAAGCGCGCGTTGAGGTCGCGGAAGAAGCTGTCCATCACGAAGTTCACGCCGTGCTTGGCGACGTTGCGCTGGTTCGGCTCGAAGAAATTGCCGCGGAACACCGGGCTGTTGATGATCTCGTACGAGGGGAAGTAGTCGACGTACCAGCGGCTGTCGGCGGTCTGCCCCGCCACCGCGCGCAGCACCGATTTCGACTGCATCGTCGCCACCAGCACGTGCTTGCCCGAGTTGGTCGCGGTCAGCGGCACCGGCGAGACGGTCAGGATCACCCGCAGCTTCTCGTTCTGCTCGCGCATGATCTTGAGCGCGGCGTAGAGGTTCTTCTGCACCTCCGAGAAGATCATGTTGTCGAACTGGTGCACGGCCTCGTCGAACTCGCCCGCCACGGTGCCGGGGCACATCGGGTACTCGTAGCCCTTCTCGCTGTTCAGCCAGCGCTCGGTGAGCCCCAGCGTGAAGACGAAGACATCCGCCTGCGTCACGCTCTCGCGGAAGGATTTCAGCGTCTGCTGCTGCGAGGCGCGCAGCTCCTCGACCGAGGCGAAGCCGTCGGGCTCGACCCGCGGGCGGAACGGGTCGTAGAAACGGCCGCTCTTCTCCCAGATTTCCTCGGGGACGGGCTTGATGCCGAAGGCCCATTGCAGCCACTGCAGCAGCAGCGAGGTGGTGTAGATGTTGCCGGTGCGGCTCGAGAACACGTCGTAGTTATAAGCCAGCCGGTTCGCGTCGCTCATGCCGAAGGGCGCGGTCTCGGTGCGCAGCCAGTTGAAGCCGCGCGCCTGCAGGGCCCGCCCGATGTGCTGGGCGAAGCAGGAGCCGTAGGTCGAGACCGGCATCTTCGGCGACAGCTTGAACTTGGGATTCCACAGCCCCGACACGTCGTACATGCTGTTCTCGGCGACGGCGCGCCGCCAGAACGCCTTGGGAGGGAGGTTCTCGTAGGGGTTCATTGGACATTTCCCGGCAGGTGAGAGGTCTTTCGCCGGCCATGTTGGCATCTCGCCGCGGTGCCGCCAAGAGGCCGGGACGTTTTTCGCCGCACCTGCGAGGGGCAGGGGACGGGTTCCGGGCCGGCCGGGCGATCCCCCTTCGGTTCCGGCGCCCGATCCCCCGCTAGGCGCCGTGCCTGATCGCGCTTCGGGCGCTGTGCCTGGTCGCCCTTCGGGAGCTGTGCTTGATCGCCCTTCGGGCGAGGGCTAACATCGCTCCGACCCCGGGCATGTCCCGCAAAGAGCCTCTTCCAGACCGAGAAGGACCGCTTCATGTCCAACCCCTATGTCGGCTTGCCGCCCCGCGCCTACTGGCGCAGCGGCGTCGCGGATGTCTCCTTTCTCGAGATGCAGGACGTCTACCGCCCGCGCTACGAGATCTCGCGCGAGAGCACGCGGATCGCGGCGGCGGGCAGCTGCTTCGCCCAGCACATCGGGCGCCAGTTCAAGGCCCGCGGCTACCAGTTCGTCGACGTCGAGAAGCCGCTGCCGATGCTGTCCGAGAGCGCCTGGAACGACTACGGCTTCAACATGTACTCGGCGCGCTACGGCAATCTCTATTCCGCCCGGCAGCTGCTGCAGATGTTCCGCCGTGCCCACGGGCTCTTCACCCCCGAAGAGGACGTGTGGGAGAAGAACGGCCGCTTCTACGACCCCTTCCGCCCCAATATCGAGAAGAACGGCTACGCCACCCCCGAAGAGGTGCGCCGTGACCGCGACTTCCACCTCGCGGCGGTGCGCAGGATCCTCGAGCAGACCGACGTCTTCGTCTTCACCTTCGGCCTGACCGAGGCCTGGGAATGTATCGCCGACGGCGCCATCCTGCCCACCTGCCCGGGCACCGTGGCCGGCCAGTTCGACCCGGAGAAGTACCGGTTCGTCAATTTCTCCTACGAGGACGTGCTCGGCGATTTCACCGCCTTCAAGGAATTCGCCGAGGGGATCCGCCCCGGCATCCGCTTCCTGATCACCGTCTCGCCGGTGCCGCTGACTGCCACCGCCTCGGACCAGCACGTGCTGCCCGCGACGGTCTATTCCAAGTCGGTGCTGCGCACGGTCTGCGGCACGCTCTACCAGAAATACGAGAACGTCGACTACTTCCCCTCCTTCGAGCTGGTCTCGAGCCACCCGGGGCGGGCGATGTTCTTCCGCCCCAACCTGCGCGAGGTCTCGCCGGTGGGCGTGGCCCACGTGATGGACGCCTTCTTCGGGCCGCACACCGCGGGGCAGGCGGCGCCGGAACCAGAGCCTGTTTCCACCGAAAAGGCGCCTGCACGCGCGAAACCTAGGATGTCCGAGGACGATCTCGTCTGCGAGGAAGCCCTGCTCGAGGAGTTCGGCCGATGAGCCAGCTGACCATCACCGGAAATTCCCACACCATCGCGCTCAACCAGGGCCTGGGGCAGGTGCCCGAGGCGGCGGGGGTCACGGTCTTCGGGCTCGGCGCCGGGGTCTACGAGACCGAGGCCTTCAGCGCAACCGAGGCCGGCCGCGTGGTGCTGACCCAGCCGGTCTATGCCGAGAACCTCGTCCGCTTCACCGGGCAGGACCATATCGCCCCGGACCGGCTCTGGGGCATCTGCATGGGCACCCACAACCCGCGGCTCTACGGCGACCGGATCTGGACCGGCGCCGCGGCGCCCTCGGCGCTGGCAGGGGACGGGCAGCGCCCGGTCTCCTCGGGGCTGATCGACCGCATGGCCGACGAGGACCAGCGCCACATCCGCGCCTTCCTCACCCAGCTGAAGGAGGCAGGCATCCGCTTCTTCGTGATCAGCGCGCCGCCGGTGCGGGCCGATCACCAGAACATCGTGCGCGGGGCGGATCCGGAGGTGCTGCTCGAGATCGACCGCCGCTCCCGGGCGCGCTTCCGCGGCTTCCTCGACGGGCTGGGGGTGGATTTCGTCGACTTCCCGCCCGAGACCGCCGACGCGCAGGGCCTGCTTCGACCGGAATACGCGGCGGGGCTGCTGAAGAACGGCAAGCGCGACCCGCACCACGGCAACGCCGAATACGGCGCGCTGATGCTGCGCCGGATCCTCGCCGAGGTCGGCCAGCCGGCCTAGACGAGACGGGCGGGGGCCTGTCGCCCCCGCGTCCTTGGGCGGCCCTCAGCTCAGGGCTTCACCACCTCGTCGAGCGCGTGCAGGCGGGCCAGCAGCGGGGCGAGCCCGTCGATCGGCACCATGTTGGGCCCGTCCGAGGGGGCGTTGTCGGGGTCCTCGTGGGTCTCGATGAAGACCGCGGCGCAGCCCACCGCCACGGCGGCGCGGGCGAGGGTGCCGACGAACTGGCGCTGGCCGCCCGACGAGGTGCCCTGGCCGCCCGGCAGCTGCACCGAGTGGGTGGCGTCGAACACCACCGGGTAGCCGGTCTCGGCCATGATCGGCAGGCTGCGCATGTCCGAGACCAGCATGTTGTAGCCGAAGCTGGCGCCGCGCTCGCAGAGCATCAGGCGCTGGTTGCCGGTCGAGGCGATCTTGGCGGCTACGTTGGCCATGTCCCAGGGCGCCAGGAACTGGCCCTTCTTCACGTTGATCGCGGCGCCGGTCTCGCCCGCGGCGAGCAACAGGTCGGTCTGGCGCGACAGGAAGGCGGGGATCTGCAGGATGTCCACCGCCTCCGCGACGACGGCGCACTGGCCGATGTCGTGGATGTCGGTCAGCACCGGCACCCCGAACTCGGCGCCGATCTTCGACAGGATCGAGAGCCCGGCCTCCATGCCGAGACCGCGCTTGCCCGAGAGCGACGAGCGGTTGGCCTTGTCGAAGCTGCCCTTGAACACCCACGGCATCCGCGCCGCCTCGGCGGCGGCGGCGATGCGCTCGGCCAGCATGCGGGCGTGCTCGAGGCTCTCGAGCTGGCAGGGCCCGGCGATCAGCGCCAGCGGCGCGTCATTGGCGAAGGTGACGGATTTGACCGCGACCTCGCGGGCAGAAACGGCGGTGCTCATGCGATGCCCTCCTTCTTCAGAACGGCCTCGATGCGGGCCACGTCGACGGGGTTGTTGAGCTCCCAGAACACCCGGCCTCGGGCCTCGACCGGCACGCAGGTGACCGGAGTGCCGTTCTCGAGGAAGCGCAGCTGCTCGAGCCCCTCGGCCCGTTCCAGCGGCCCCTCGGCCCAGCCGGCATAGCGGCGCAGCGCCTCGGGGCGGTAGCCGTAGACCCCCACATGGTGCCACACCTCGGGCGGGGTTTCGAGATTGCCCACGTAGGGCAGCACTTCCTTGGAGAAATAGAGCGCGGTGCCGTCGCCGCGCATCACCGCGGTGGTGCCGCCGACGCGGCCGGCGTGGCGGTCGGTGACGAAGTTCGCCAGCGTCTCGGGGTCGGTGCGCAGCACCGGGGTCGCCATCTCGACCGAGGGATCGCGCATCGCCGCGATCAGCGCCTCGACGAACCACGGCGGGGTGAGCGGCGCGTCGCCCTGCAGGTTGATGACGATCTCGGGGGTGCCGTCGAGCTGGGCCAGCCCCTCGGCGCAGCGCTCGGTGCCGTTGCGGGCCTGATCCGAGGTCATCAGCACCTCGGCGCCGAAGCCGCGCGCCGCCTCGGCGATGCGGTCGTCGTCGGTGAGCACGTAGACCGCAGCCACGCCCTCGACGCTCAGCGCCGCGTCCCAGGCGCGGCGGATCAGGCTGCGGGCCTCGCCGGTGGCGCCGGTGAGCTCGACCAGCGGCTTGCCGGGATAGCGCGACGAGGCGTAGCGGGCGGGAATGAAGATGACCGCGCTCATGCTGCGAGGCCCCGGGAAGAGGCCGCGCAGGCGGCGGCGGGGAGAATATGACGCATCGGGATGTCCCGCCTGAGGAGATTTCCTGCTGGATAACGCGACCGCAACCGCCTGTTCAACCGAAACCGCTGTCAGGCAACCGGAGCAGGTGCCCGCAGGGGTCTCGCGACCTACCCGTTCGTTTCGCCTAGGTGTTTGATCCCAGGGTTTATGGTGCGATCCATTCGCTGGAATGGAAGGAAGTGGTCTGCCCCTCTTGGGTGGTCCGGTTAGAAGGTTAGTGCATGATTGGCCTGTGTTCCATCGGGATGGTGGTCTCGGGCGCTGGTGGCCGATAGCCCAGAGCGCTGTGTGGTCGCACGGTGTTGTAGTGGCGGCGCCATCTTTCAATCAGGATCTGCGTCTCTCTCAGCGAATAGAAAATCTCGCCGTCGAGCAACTCGTCGCGGAGCCTTGCGTTGAAGCTTTCGACGTAGCCGTTCTCCCAAGGCGATCCAGGCTCGCTGCAGGCGGTCGTGAGTTTTGGGGTAGCCCTGTCAACAAGCAAGACTGATAATTGAAGCGCTGCTGCCCCCTACCTTGGGGCAACGGGTTTCGACCTCGTGGGAGCGCACGAATGCTGTGGTTCTTCTTTCTTTTTACTCGTGTGTTTGTGGCATGCCTCTGCCTGGCGATACCTCTGATGCTGCCGCAGGCCTCGCTCTGGGTCTACGTGTTGTTCTGGCCAACCGCAGTGGCGATCCTGATGCTGGGATTACTCGATCCCCGTTACCTGCTGCGCCGCACCATCGCGACTATCGCCACCAGCGCCATTGCAGGCTTCGTTATCAGCGGGGTGCCCGCACTGACTGAGGATGCCATCGCCAACGATACCCTGCGCGAAGTGCTCAATCTGGTGATCGCGATGGTGACGGGTCGCATGACCCAAGACAACGGCTGGCCGTTGGTTCTTCTGGTTTCCGTTACCCTTCTGGTCCTTGCAGGACTGGAGGGGATGAGAATGTGGGAAGAAAGGCCGAAGGATGCCAGGTTCGTGGCCCGCCCTGTTCCATCCCCGGCGTCGATCCCGGTTGGAAAGTGCGAACTCGTGCTCGCGCTCCGGGTCACGATCCACAACACCGGAAAGGCGGCCTGCGCGATCAACCCGCAGGATGTGCGGATTCGGATTTGCTGGCTCTGGACTATCGTTGCGGCGCCTGGCCTCGAACAGAACAACGGCGTGTTACCTCTGCGCACCCCCTTATCACTGGAACCTGCCGCGACCTGCACGTTGCATCTGCAGGAGACGCTGCGCAGCCGGGTCCTGAACTGGGTTGCGCGGCGGCCGTGGTTAGTAACATGGATCTTGTTGTGGGGCGACGTCGACATTGCGGGGAACGTGTTCAGTACTCGATTTCCGGCACGTCGCTAGATCCAGGTATAGGGCTGCCTAGCGATTTGGTTCATCCCGGGCAGGCATCCGCCGCCAAAGTGCTGCGCTCAATTTGAGCGACACCTAGTGTTTAGCGTCAAGCACGACCAGCCATTTCTCCAGCCCAATGTGCTGCTCAGCATAGGCTATGGCCACGCCGGAGTAGGTCTGCTTGAAGAGCGCGATGTATATCTCCTGATAGGCGGCGCGCCAGTTGGCGGGCACGTCCTGCCAGTCCACCGGCTGCGGAAACCCGTTCTCCTCCCGGTAGTTGTGAACCTCGCGCATCTGGGCGAGGATATTCAAAAGGAGGGATCGGGCCAGCTGCGCGACCGCCTCGGGGTCATCGGCCCGGCCGCCCAGCATGGCAGCGACGGCGGAAACCATCGCTGCCATGACCTTGTCATACGCGCCGTCGGGCACACGCACTTTAAAACTGGCAACCGGGGCACGTAGGCCTGGCATCAGGCCACCTGGGGCCTTTCGGTCGCGTCGACCCTACACCCTCCGGTGTCGGCCAAGTCGTGTGCGTGAATCATCTCGTCGATCTCGGCCATGACGCCTTCAACCTTACGTTTCAGGTCGAGCAGATCGTTCCGGGCCGTCACATCGGCGGGATCGTCCTCGGCCAGCACAAAGTCCGCGGCACTGAAGTCACCAACATTGGGCGTGGGCCACGACAGTGCAGCATGTGCTCCTGCGTCGGCGGCCTGCAGCGTCGCGAGGTCCGGCATGCTGACAAGCACCGCGGCGGGACGCTTGTGCTTGGTCAGGATCACGCGCTGGCCATTCTGGCTGACGCGATCGACGAGATCGGCCAGGCTAGCCCGCGCCTCGGTCACCGGGAATGCGAGCGGTTGGTCATGAAAGATGAGGTCGTCTTCATGTGTCATTTGTTCGATCTCCTTCGAAAGGACTCAGGAAATATGTACAGTTATGGGCCGGTGGTCAAGGGTTCTGTACGTAAGTACCGGTTTCACAGCGTGAGAAGCGTACGCTTTGTACGGATCTGCGGATACTGGAGAGCCGACAACCGCGGTTAACGTACATTTTGTGCTGCCAGTCAAGAGTCTTCGCGCGCTTTTGTACATAAATCTTGATCCATCAACCCGATCACTGTACATTATTCTCTGGCGACGGTCACTCCCATCGCCATTACTGTACATTAGATACGCTGGAACCCTTGAAATCGTTCCATCCGTTCCCACGTCAGGGGAATATGTACAAAACTTCGGCCATCCGTGGCCGCACAGGACAAGCAACGGGGCACCGTGAAGCACTGGAGGGACGGGGTTATGACGTATCGGCAGACGGCTTGGGTCACCTTGAACGGGATCACCTTCGAGCGGTCCGCCGCCATCGCGATCCGGCGGTTCGACGTCGATAAGTACCAACGGGTCATGGCCCGCTTGGTTCAACTTCGCTTCTGGATCCTGCAGGAACCGCGGAACGCATCCTCTCCCGAGATGGTCGTTGTCGAAAAGGTCCAGATTGACGAGCTGCGCGTCTGGTACGCCCGCGGTGAGGTTGACATGACAGTTCTCCGGATCGAGCTCACGACCCCCTGCGGGCGCCCCAACACTGTTCACCTACTGTATCGAGCGGAAGTCCCAAGCCGACCCGTGGGCCCGGGAGATGTCATCCTATATGGGGACGACATACTGCTCACCCGCACGGCGATGGACCTGCCCAGGATCCTCACGAGAAGCCGGCCCGTGGCCTGCCAGCTGATCCTGCGCGATGGCCGGCTTCAGCTCGCGCTCGATACGCGGCTAGACGGTGCGTTGTCTTGGGAAGCCGGCTGGACTGTACCGCAGTGGCCCAATGAGAAAAACGCGCTGATGCTCGAGGCCCGGTTGCTAATCGATCTGAGGCTGCAGCGCGACGCCGGCATCCGCGGGGCGTTCCGGATCTGGCACCGGGGTGCGCTGCCGCGCACGCAGGCTGTTGGCCCTATCCCTGCACAGGACATCCTGCCGGAGCTCCTGTCCGCGCCCCGACCTCAGCCGAAGGGCGACGTGGCGGGACCGGAGGCGCCGCGCCTGCAAGACCTGACCTACCGCCTCGACGCGGAAACCCGTCGCCAGATCGCCCAGAAGCGCACAATGATGCAGGCCATGGAATTACTGTCCAAGGGGCGCAGCGATGGCTGGGCACTGTGTCTCGATGCCCTGAGGAGCAGCGGGAAAGACGTTGGGTACGACCTGTCGCTCGAAGTGGCACTGCGCCAGCGCACCCTGCGGCGGCGCTGGCAAGGCAAGGTAGATATCAAGGGGTGAATTCTCGACGCCGATCTGGTAGTGGCGTCGAGTTGTACAAATGAGCGCGCCGGGTGGGGGAGACCTCGCCCGGCGCAGCCCTTTCGCAAGCGGCCCCATCGCTTCCGCCCGTTCCGGCACGGTCAGGCTGAGTGCGCACGACACCTACTGCTTTGGCAAAGTCTTCTTCACAAGGCGCTCCGAGCCGCGAGAATCCAGATTCCGGCGGTCCAAGGTTGGGGAGCAGAGCATCATGCCCGGCATTTCGCAATCCGGTTGGGTCAGTTCTTGGGGTAGGTCCCGGCCACCTCCTAATATTCAGCATAACCCTCATTATCCGCCCTATCTCTGTAAGCGCCAAGTTAGAATGTCCCACATGAGCAAAGCTGAAGTGTCACACTCCCCTGAATGGGCAGGATTGGAGTGCGGCCGTGGGATTGGT
>NZ_FNAV01000067.1 GCF_900102075.1 Salipiger thiooxidans
AGATGAATCCCTCACGCGATTTGTGCAACAGAGCCGCTTGGTCCCGCTCAGCGGACCTCGGCCGTCGGAAAATGCTGCGCGACGCGCGAACGACCTGTGTGGATGGCTCCCGCATAGCATGTCGTAAATGATCTCGTGTACCTTTTCAGAAGCGGTCTTGTGTCCGGCCTGTTTGCGCGGACATTGCCGCTGGCCCTCCCTCTCGTGCATGTAAACATGCACTGCCGGGCAGTGGATGGGGTCCGCAGATCAGGTTCCTATCTGCTTTGCGGGCAATGTCGCCCGGGTCATTCGGCGGAGCGTCCTGATCGTTGCGGCTGAAGGGGACACCATCACATCGTTGGTCTTGCTATCTCGTGGGCGCGTGCCGGCTTAAGCGGGGTGCGGCTTGTAGGGCTCGTTCCTGGTCAGGACTGCCCACATGATCCGCGCCGTCTTGTTCGCCATGGCGACCGTCGCGAGCCGGGCCGGCTTTCTCTGCAGCAGCTTCGTCAGCCAGGGGTCGGCGCGCTCGGGATGATTGGCGACCTGCCGCACGCGCGATGTCATTCCGACCACGATGAGCTGGCGCAGATACCGATCGCCCATCTTGGTGATCTTTCCCAATCGCTCCTTACCGCCGCTGGAATGGTTGCGCGGTGTCAGCCCCAGCCATGCCGCGAACTCCCGACCGCTCCGGAACTGGCGGCCGGACCCGATCGTGGCGGCCACGGCCGAGGCCGTCACCGGCCCCACGCCGGGAATCGTCTGCAGGAGTTGCGCCTGGTGGCTGAGACGGGCCTGAATGCGCATCGTGATCTCGTACCAGCCAAGGCGGTTGTGCAGATCGAGCAGCTGACGGCTGAGGACCCGCAGGACGTCCTGGGCGAGCTCGGGGAGGCCGGACTGCTTGCCCTCGATGATCCCCTTCGCAAAGTCGATGGCCCGCGCCACGCCCCGAGCGATGGCGATGCCGAACTCCGCGGCCAGGCTCCGGAGCATGTTGATCAGCTGGGTACGCTGGCGAACCACGAAATCTCGTGCGCGGTGCAGTGACAAAAGCGCCTGCTGGTCCTCGGACTTGATCTCGACGAACCGCATCGTTGGTCGCGTGACCGCTTCGCATATGGCTTCTGCATCGACCGCGTCGGACTTGCCCCGCTTCACGTAGGGTTTGACGTACATCGGCGGCATCAACCGGACTGTGTGGCCCAGCTTCGAAAGCTCCCGCGCCCAGTGGTGGCTCGATGCGCAGGCCTCGATGCCGATGAGGCAGGGGGACAGTCGCTCGAAGAACGACATCACCTGCGCCCGACGCAAAGGTCGGTTGAAGGCCACTTCGCCGCCTTCCGTCACGCCATGGACGTGGAAGATGGTCTTGGCCAGATCGAGGCCGACAGTGGTAACCTGCATGGGGTGGCTCCTCTCGCTTGCAGATTCTGACACCTGCACTATGGCGCATTGCGACGCCGGGGAGCGGGAGCCATCCACCCCATCTGCTTTGGTGAAGCTGCGCCGCGGCGTTGTCACGCAGTCCGAAGGTCCGCTAATGGGATGTACCGGCTGCTTCACTCAGCAGGTTAGGCTGTGCCTATGTCTGCAAGTTGGAGAAGTAGCATGGAGAAGAAGA
>NZ_FNAV01000038.1 GCF_900102075.1 Salipiger thiooxidans
CCCCCCCCGCTGAAGGTCGCCGCCTTCGCGGGGTTTCTTATTTGGGGGTGGAGAACTGCTCCTTTCCTGCCAAGCGCCGCCATCGGCAGCACGTCTTTCGTCAAAGCCCGCAACGCATATCGCAGGTCCGCGCCGCAGAGGCGCCGCTAGTAGTTCACCTGCTCGTAGCCGTAATTCCCCTGATGGTCAGACCAGTCCACAAAAACGGATCGGCCAGAGATCCTCGGACAGTCCTCGCCCCAGCCCTCGTCGCCGACGTAGGCATCGGGCAGCGCCGATGGGTCCGCGTTTCGCCAGTAGAACTCCCCCTGCTGGCCATAGCGACCAATGCGCACGCGGCTCAAGCGCCGGCAATAATTGTTGTCTCTGTCCACCGCGCGCTGGCGCATGTACTCAACGCTGTAGACGCGGATCGACCGCACGAAATCGAACGCCCGATCGCTGATATCAATGTCGGCGACACCGTTCTCGGATGTGTAGTCGGCGACCTGCTGCAAGAGGGCGCCCCCTACCGCACCATCTTTCAGCACCGCAGATATGAGCGCGTCCGGCGATAGCGCGCCTTTGCGCGCGCCAGCACGGGCGACCTCGAAGACCGACGGCGATGGGAGCGGGTGCGCGCCTCGGTCAAATGCTACATCGTAGAGGCGCTGCTCCGGCGCTCGCGCCGCGTTTCCCGGATAGGCCGCATGCATCGGGCAGCGCCAGATCTGCAGCGGCGGCTCGATGGGCCAAGGCGTAATCCGGCGGATGAACTCCGCCTTTGCGGCAGCGCACGGCTCAGAGGCAGGCCAACCGCCGGAGAGACACAGCAGGATCGCGCAGTCGATCTGATAGGCCCGCGCCGGTTGCAATGTCACGGACAGGCCGCCACCGAACACGACAGCAGCGGTCGCCGCAGCGCCGAGGAAATGCTTCATCGTCGAACTCCCGCAAAAGGTGTGTCGGCAACTAATCACATCACTTCCTGAATAGTCCATAGCGTTTCGCGCTTGATACATCACTATTGAATAGGTTTCTTATCTGGATGAAGGGCTTGCAGGCGCGCGTAAGCCTCGAGCGCTGCGTCAATGTCCTGCCGTGCCGTCTCTTCGGCGAGCTGGAGACACTGCAGGTAGCGCTGCGCCTCGGTGAAGTAACTCGAGAACTCCAGCCCAAGCTCGTCGCGGTACTCCTCGAGGACGTCTCCCGGCAGGTCCGCGGTAGGGACCGGCGGCGGCACACAATCCAGCGCTGTCGTTTGCGCAAGCGCGGACCCAGCGAGACTTGCCGCGACCAAGGCCGCTCCAGAGGCAGCGCACCGGCAACACCGGGTGGTATGTGAAAACACCCGCATCATGCTATATACATAACTATTGAGCACTTTTGCCGCTTGTAGAATCCGATAATTACGTATTGCACCAACATCTGTTTCACGCTACCCAAAAAGTGTGTATGCCTCCTCCACGTCACTCGACAAATCGAACGACCCCAAGAGCGAGGCAAGAAAATGAGAGAAGTTTCACCTGTGATTACGCTTGCGGGAGTGAGGGAAACCCTGGAAGCCGGTGGGACAGTCGAAGTCGAGTGCATCGAAGCGCCAGAGCGCGTGAGCAACCAATTCCAGGCCGCGTGGAAGTTCTACGCCGTTGCCGAGGTTGAAGGTCAGACGCACCGACTGCTTCTTGTCCACGGTAGGGATATCAAGACGAAGACCATCCGGACGCTGACAGGTCTCCTGTCCTTCGGCATGGATCTCGGCGTCTCCCCCATTTCCGTTCCGCGTCACGTAGGAGAGCGCGCGGTCTGGAAAACCTATGAGGACACGTCAAAAGACTAGACGACTTTGTGCCGCCGCCGCGTTCGCGGCGATTGCACCTTGGGCCCACGCCGAGGTCATCGACCTCGGGGGCCCACGAGACGCGGGGCGGGTCACCGCCTCGGTTCTCGACTTCGGCAAGCCGAGGGACCTCCCCTCTGAAGCCGCTTCAGCGCAGGCGATCTCTGCCTCCGTGGCACCCTCCCGTCCCGGCCTTTCGCGCCGTCATGGCACTGCTGAGGTCGAGCGCCTGATCTCGACCATCGCGCAAACCCACGCCCGCCATCCCGGCCTTCGCCGCGCGGGCATCTCCCCTGTGGAGTGGATCGCCCTCTTCCGAGCCAATATCGCCATCGAGAGCAATTTCCGGCAATCGGCCCGCTCACATGTGGGCGCGATCGGCCTTGGCCAGATCATGCCCGCGACCGCGCTGGCTCTCGGCGTCGATCCGCACGACCCGCGCGAGAACCTCGACGGGTCCGCCCGCTACCTCCTCATGCAGCTCGAAGAATTTGGATCGGTGCCCTTGGCGCTTGCCGCCTACAACGCCGGTCCGGATGCCGTCGCCCGGTACCAGGGCATCCCTCCCTACCGGGAGACACAGGGGCACGTTCGCAAGGTGCTCGACGTCTACCTGGCAACCATCGGTAAGGACCGCATATGACCACTCTCACGAAAGGGCTCGGGAGCCACCTCGCCTCCCTCAACTGGAAAGGGCTGCTCTTCCTGCTGCCCATCTTCGCGCTCGTCGCGGAACCCGCGCTGGCGCAGAACCTCGATCCGCTCGAGAACATGCTCGGCAACATTGTCGATGCGCTGACCGGCCCCATCGGCCGCCTGATCGCGATCCTCGCCCTCGTTGGCGCCGGCTACATGATGTTCACCGGCCGCCTGAACTGGCCGCTCTTCCTTGTCATCCTCGTTGGGGTCGTTCTCGTCTTCTCCGCCGAGACCATCATCGATGGCTTTTCCGCCACCTGACGCCAAGCGCCTCCTCGGCCGTTCGGGCCGGGAGGCGTTCCATCTTGGAGAGCATGCCGATGCAAGAGCATCCCCTGTTTCTCGGGCTGACACGTCCTCCCAGGTTCTTCGGTCTGCCGCTGGGGTATTTCATCAGCCTGGCGCTCGGCTCGGTGATCCCCTTCGTCGCCTTCGACGATGTCCGCTTCCTCGGCATTGCCCTCATCGCCTACCCGATCCTCTGGCTGGTCGCCGACCGGAACCCGCATCTCTTCCAGATCGTCACGGGGGTTCTCTCCACCACCCCGCGCACCCGGACCTACAAGCGGAACGGGGGCGATCGCTATGTCTCTTGACCGCCTCTCCGCCCTCTTCGAGGACAGCGCCCTGCTGCGCTCGGTGCTGCCCGACAGCCTCTTTGCCGAAGAGCCAGTGGCGCGGCACCTGCCCTATCTCTCGGCTCCCGAGGATGATCTCATCCTGACGCGGCAGGGTGATCTCCTCGCCTCCGCCGTCATCGGCGGCATCGACAGCTTCACCGCCGAGGCACCGGAGATCGAGGCGCTGACGCATGGCTTTGCCCGCCTCGTCGGCCAGCTCGGCGAGCGCTTCGGCTTTTACGTGAACAAGATCACCATCCCCGCGGATCTCGACCTCGCGCCCATGGATGAGGGTGGCTTTGCCGCGGAGATTGACCGGCGCTGGCGCGCGACGATTGCGGCCAAATCCCTCAAGCGCCGCGTCCTGCTGCTCACCATCGCCATGCGTCCGAGCGCCAGCCAGAAGATGGGGCTCGGCCGGGCCGTCAAACCCACGTTCGAGGCTGATCTCGCGGTACGCAAGGAGCGCATTGCCGAGGCCATGGGTCTGCTGCAAGCGATGTATCACGCCCTGGGGTTCCGCCGCCTGCGCGTCTCGGAGGGCGACTGGCTCGGCTATCTCGGCACGATTCAGGGCCAGGCGTTCCAGCCGATGCATGGCCAGCCGGGCCAGTTCCTCTCGGCCTCCATGACCAACGCCCAATACCTCTTCAAGGGCAAGCGCTTTGCCATCGACACTGGCATGTCCCGGCGCGTGGGCGCGATCTTCGGGGTGAAGGCCTGGCCGAACAAGTCACTGCCGACCGTGCTCGATGCGCTGGAGCTGCCCTACGACATCGTCGTCACCAACAGCTTCACGCCGATCCGGAACAACGAGGCCGAGGAAAAGATTGCCCGCACTGCCCGTCAGATGGGGGCAACCGAAGATGCCGCGCAATCGCTGCGCGAAGGACTCTATGAACTGCTCGATGACATCGCCTCCGGGCGCGGCGTTCTCGGCAAGCACCAGCTCACCGTCATGGTGACCGCGGGCAGTGAACAGGCGCTCGAGGAGGCCGCCTCGGAGGTCTGGCGCGCCGGGCAGGAGTCGGGCGCCACGCTGGTGCGCGAGAGCTTTGCCGCCCGCGCCATGTTCTTCAGCCAGGCGCCGGGCAACTGGCGCTATCGCCACCGGGCGGCGCTGACCACCTCGACCAACTTCGCGGATTTTGCCGCCTTCCACGCCGGCGCGCCCGGGCGAGACAAGGCGCAATGCCCTTGGGGTGAGACCATCACCGTCCTGCCCTCGGTGTCGTCCTGCCAGTACCGGTTCAATTTCCACGAACCGGGCTCGCGTTCCGCCGAGCCCTCCGGTGGGCACACGCTGGTGCTGGGGCGCCCGGGCTCGGGCAAGACGCTCGGCACCGCGTTCCTGATGGCCCAAGCCCGCCGCGTCGGGGCGCGCATCGTGGTCTTCGACAAGGACCTCGGCCTCGAGATGGCGATGCGCGCCATGGGTGGTACGTACAGCACGGTGCGCATCGGCCAGCCCACGGGCTTCAATCCCTTCCTCACCGAGACCGATAGCCGCGGCGCGGCCTGGCTCACCGATTGGACCGCCGACATCCTCTCGCGGAGCGGCCGACCGCTCGAGACCTTCCAGACCGTGGCGCTGAATGACGCCATCCGCCGGGTGGTGGCGGCCGAGCCCGAGCTCCGCAGCTTCTCGGCCCTGGCCTCGGCGGTGAACCAGACCGACGATGACGGAGATTTGGTAGCCCGGGTCCGCGAGTGGACCGCGGCGGGCCGCTTCGGCTGGCTCTTCGACGAGGAGGCCGAGACCGGCATTCAAATCGGCGAGGATGTCGTCGGCATCGACATGAGCGAGCTTCTCGATCTCGGGACCGAGCGCACCGCGCTTCTGGCCTACCTCTTTCGGCGGATTGAGCGCGTCATTGAGGACCGGCGGCCGACCATCCTCGTCATCGACGAAGCCTGGAAGATGCTGAACGACGAGATGTTCGTGAAGCGCCTGCAGGAATGGCTGGTCACCATGCGCAAGAAGAACTGCGTGGTGATGATGCTGACCCAGACCCCCGGTCATCTCGCGCAGTCGAGCGTCGGCTCGATCATCTCCGAGATGGTCTCGACGCAGATCCTGTTTCCGAACCCGGCGGCCCATCCCGAGGACTATCGCGTCCTCAAGCTCAATGACCGCGAGGCGGAGTTTGTCTCGCAGAGCACCGGCGGGCTGCGTCTCGCGCTGCTGCGCTCGGCCGGCGACAGCCTATTCGTCAACTTCGACCTCTCCGGCCTTGGTCCGGATCTCGTCACCGTTCTCGGCGGCGGGGCCAGGGGCGAAGACCGCGCACCCTTCGAATGGCGCCGCAATCCCGACTTCTGGAAGGACATGGCATGACAAAGCTCCTCCCCACCGCTGCCCTGATGCTGGCCCTCGCCGGCTGCGCCGGCGGCGTTTCGACCGGGCGCAAGTCGCCCTGCGCCGGCACGTTCCGGACCGAGGGCAGCTACGCGGTCATCCCGGCCACGGCGACACGCGGGGCCGTGGTGAGCCGGGGCGCCGCCTCCCCTGTCCAAATGAGCTTTGCCGCGGAGCGCGCGAATGATTGCCAGTTCTCCCCGCTCTAAGCGCATGCCGAGACCCAAGGCGGCGCGGACCGGGGCGGCAGGACTTGGCATGGCCGGGCTGATGCTCGCCACAGCCTCCACCCCCAGCGCTCTGGCGCAGGGCGTGCCAATCGTCGACGACTCGAACCTCGCCAATGCGATCTCTCGGCTCTCCGAGGGCGAGCGCGACTTTGCCAGGCAGCAGGAAAAGCTTGGCCACCGCGCAGAGCAGCAGGATCTGCACCAGAAGCAGCTCGAGGCCTACGCGCGGTTCCTCGAGCAGACGACGGGCACGACCGATGTCTCCGGCTTCGAGGATGGCGCGGGTGGGTTCCCAAGCGCCGATGAGACCTACCCGGTGACCGAGGAAGACAGCGCCAATGCGCAGCGGCTCTTTGGCGAAGACGCCAGCGTCGAGCAGATGATCATCGAGACCGCCGCGAAATACGAAACCCATGCCGGTGTCGGCGCGGCGGGCCTGACCCCGCTGACCTGGCGCATCCTGTTCCAGTCCCTCATCAAGCAGGAGAGCCGCTTCAACAACGCCGCGGTCTCGCATGTGGGCGCCATGGGCTTTTGCCAGCTCATGCCCGGCACCGCCGCCGATCTTGGCGTGGATCCACGCGATCCCTGGCAGAACCTCGACGGCGGTGCGCGCTACATTCTGGCCCAGCTCAAGTCCTACGGTCGGATCGATTTTGCCCTCGCCGCCTATAACGCCGGCCCCGGAAACGTAAACAAATACGGCGGCGTGCCGCCCTTCGACGAGACGCAGAACTACGTCCGCCGGATCCACGGGTACTTTGAGACCTACCTCGCACTCATCACCGGCAAGGATCAGACCGGCACCCTCGCCGGGGTCGATGGCGCCTCGGCGCAATGGGGCAGCTGGTCGGATGCCTCCATGGGCTACGCCGGGGAGGTGAACACCCAGATCGATCAAGCGATGCAGCGCATCTACGGGCTCCTGCAGCAGGCCAGGCCCGAGACCGAAAAGCAGGCGGTCGATCACAACACCTACATGATGGCCGAGCGCGCCCGGCTCATGGCGCTGACCCTGCGCCTGCGCGCCGCGCAGGTGAAGGTCGAGGCGGCCCGCGGCATGTCCGACGCCGCCCAGGGGCTGCAGGCCACGAACTTCTGGGAGTATCACGATGAGTAGACGGACCGCTCGCACGGCCCTGCACCGTTTTGCCTTCTGCGTTGGAACGGCCAGCGCGGCGACCTTCTCGCTGACCGAGCCCGGTCTCGCGCAGGGCGTACCGGTCATCGACGGCTCGAACCTCGCGAAGAACGTCGAGCAGCTGCAGCAGGCCCTGCAGGATGCCGAGAACCAGATCGAGCAAATCCAGCAGCTGAAAAAGCAGATCGAGCTGCAGATGGAGCAGATCACCAGCCTCGAGTTCATCGGGGACTCGCTGACCGGCTTCAATGACATCGCCACGCTCTACAACAGCGCCGAAGACCTGCGGGACCGCGCCGCCAAGATCACCGATCTCAGCGGCTTTGCCGATGATCTGGCCATGGGGGATTTCGACGCGCTGCTCGACAATCTCCTCGATGGCGACGTCACCATGGGTGAAAAGCACGCCGCCGAGCAGATGCGCGAGACGCTGGCCTCGGCCGGGCTGACCTCCGATCGGCTCTCACAGCTCTCCTCCTCGGAAAACCCGCAGGACAAGGTCATCGCCCAGACCGCCGGCACCAGCGCGACGGCGATTGCCGCGGCGCAGCTCTCCTACGAGGAGGCTGAATCCAGCCTCGAGCGGGTCAATGGGCTGGTGGGCGAAATCGCCAACCAGGAGACACTCAAGGAGAGCGTCGATCTCAACACCCGCATGGCGGCAGAGACCAACTTCATGCTCGGCCAGATGTGGCGGCTCAACGCCGCCGCGGGCCTCGCGCAGGGCCAGACCGGCGTGAACTGGGCCGCCGAACAGGCCAAGGAACGCAGCTTCTTTGATTACTCGGGCACCGCCGACTGAGCGGCACCCACGCGATCCCCCGCGACGAACCACAGGAGGAACACATGTTTACAAGGACCATCATGGCTTTGGCGGCGAGCGTCGTTCTGGGCGGTGCAGCCTGGGCCGAGGACTACGGCACCGCCTCGGCGCCCGAGCTGAGCGCGGCGGCCATCGCGGCGGTGGAGGCGGAAGATGCCGATGAACTGCTGGCGGTCATGCAGGAGATGCAGAGCCGCAGCATGTATTTCTTCGAAGGCGACGAGGCGCTCTGCCGCCGGGAACCGCCGAAGGTCGGACTGCTCGCCAAACCAGGGTTCAACTTTGGCACGGCGCGCACCGCCTATCAGACCTTCAACAAGGCCCAGCGCCTCGAAGAGCAGACCTGCACCTGCCCGCAGGCCGCGCGCTCCTTCGAGGAGTTCTCGGTCGAATTCCTGGGGGTGATGCCCGAGGACATCTCCGAGACCGAGATGGCGAAGCTGCGCGAGTACAATATCGCGAACAAGAACAGCGTTTACGCTGAATATCGAGATTTTCGGAATGAATCCTGCCGGGACGCGCCCTGATGGCCATCATTGCAGATGTCCTGTCGGCGGTGGATAGGACGGCCGCGTCTGTTGGCGCCGCGGCCTACAATGAAGTGGCCGACTCGGTCATCCCGGTCTTCCGTGTCGGGGCGGTGCTCCTCGTCGCAATGACGGGGATCAACCTTGCCATCCAGGCCGTTCCGATGACGCTCCGCAACGGGCTGAGCCTCATCATGCGGATCGCCCTGGTTGCAATCTTCCTGTCCTCCTTTGCCAACTTCGATGCGATTTATGGCGTTCTGACAGAGACGCCGAGCCAGTTGGGCGGGACCGTGCTTTCAACCACGACGGGTGCGAGCGTCACGGACCTCTACCACGGTCTCGATACGCTCTACATACAAGCCCTCGACTTGGGCCAGGCGGTCTCCGAGAACGGCTCCTACATCTCCGGCGCCCTCGCCAGCCTGCTCATGTTCCTCATCGCAGCCCTGATGGCGACCATCTCGATCGTCGTCATCTGCGCCGCGAAGCTGATGATCGCGGTGCTGATCGTGGTGGGGCCCCTTGCGATCGCCTGCACGCTCTTCAAGCAATCCGCGCCGATCTTCGAGACCTACACCAAGCTGGCCCTTGGGTTCGCCTTCGTGCCGCTGCTGACCGCAGCGATGGCCGGCTTCACCATCGCCACCAGCGAGATGCTCGCGCCTGAACCGGAGAGCGCCGAGACCATTGGCGACATCATCGGCTTCGTGGTCGTCATGATGCTCGGCACCGGGCTCATGTTCATGGTCCCGACGATTGCGCAGTCCCTCGGCTCGACCGCCATCGGCCTCGGCCAGGCCGCCTCCGGCACCTACCAGCAGGCCAAGTCCCACAGCTACGGCGCCGTGGCTGGCGCCCGCGGCATGGCCGAGGGCATGACCGGGCGCAAGGAACCCAAATACGGGATCAGCTCGGGCGCCCGTCGGGAAGGCCATGCGGTCGGCACCGCGATCGCAAGCGCCGCGGGAGGCGCGCCTGGCAGCGCGGCTGCCGCCGCCCGGCTCGCCGTGTCCCTGGCGCAGAAATCCGTCGCCAAGGGCGGCAAGTAATCGGCCCGCGAAGGAGGTTTTGGTGAAAGAACACAGCTTCGATACGGACATCATCATGGCCCCGCGCCGCAGCGAAAAGCGCGCCTGGATCGTCGCCGGTGCCTCCACCGGCGTCTCGGTCCTGATGGCCCTCTCCATCGCGACGATGATGCCGCTCAAGACGACCGAGGTGTTCACCGTGCTGGTGGATCGCGACACCGGCGCAGCCGAGCGCGTCATGCAGGTGCAGCCCACCGGCATCGAAGACGAGCAGGCGGTGAAGGAAAGCCTGCTGGTCTCCTACGTGTCGGACCGCGAGTCCTTCCTCATGGCCGGCATCCAGGAGCGGCTCGAAAGCGTGCAGCGCCGCTCGGCGGGCGGCGCCCGCCGCTCGCTGGTATCGCTCTGGAGCAATGACAGCGACAACGAGACCTACCCGCCCCGCCTCTATGGGCAGGGTGCCGAGGTCACCGTGCGGGTAAAGACCATCACCTTCCTCGAGCCGACCGTCGCCCAGGTCCGTTATGAGAAGACCCTGCGCACGCCGCGCCAGGACAGCGTCACCCGCCCCTTCGTGGCCGTCATCGGGTTCAAGTTCCAGCCGCGCGAGGAACGCGCCCTCGAGCGGGTCTGGGAAAATCCACTCGGCTTTACGGTGACCAGTTTCAATGTCTCGGCCGAGACGCTGGGAGGCTGACCATGCGCAACATCTTTGCCCTCACGTTCGCCGCCCTCCTTCTCCCCCTGCCCGCGCTGGCAGAGCGCGCGCCGCAGACCATGGGCCAGGACGCCCGCGTGCGCTCGGTCTGGTACAACCCATCGGACGTGATCCGCGTGGACACCAACCTGCGGACCAACACCGCGCTCGAGCTTGGACGCGGCGAGCGGATCGAGCAGGTGCTCCTCGGGGATTCCGAGGCCTTCGATGTCGAGGTCCTGTCGAACCGCAACACGGTCTCGGTGAAACCGGTCATCGGCAGCGCCCATAGCAACATGACGATCTACACCTCGCGCCGCGCCATTTCCTTTGTCCTCACCGAGGGCCGCAGCAACACCCCGACCTACCGCGTGGCGGTCAAATATCCCGACGATCAGCCGAGCCGACCCTCGAGTATGCCCAAGGCGGAGGGCACCCGCGACACCGGCTACGAATACGCCGGCGGCGGACAGGCCCGGCCAGTGGCAGTCTGGAACGACGGGCACGCGACGTATTTCGAGTTCCGCCAGGGGGTGCGGCCCTCGATCTTCGCGGTCGACAGCGAAGGCTATGAGCTGACGGTGAACTCGCAGACCCGCGGCCGGATCGTGCGCGTCGGCGGTGTGGCGGAGGCCTTTACCATCCGGATCGGCGACGAGGTGATCTGCATTCGTCACGTCCCAGGCGGCAAGACCGTGGACCCATTCATCCTCCGCAGCCTTGCCGGGAAGGAGTTCTGAGATGGCCGAGCACGAAGACATCGACGATCAGGCGATCGAGGAGAGCGGCTTCGAGGAGGACGGCACGCCGCAGGAAAAGGCCTACCGCGTCGAGCGCAAGCGCAGCCGCGCCGCGCTGGGGCTGAACTCGCTCGTCGGCAAGCTGGTCTTCGGCATCATCGCGGGCTGCCTGCTCGTGGTGCTGGCCTACGCCATGGTTGTCGGCGAAGAGGAGACCTCGCACGTGGAAACCTCCAACGTCACCGAATTCCAGGACGGGGCAACGGGCAGCGGCTTTGGCGCCATCGCGCCCGCCGCGACGCCTGAGCCCGAGGACGACGGGGTCGACTTCAGCTCTATCCAGGACCAACTCGACACCCAGCGTAGCGCCCTCGAAGAGCGCAACGCTTCGCTACAGGAACAGGTGCAGCAGCTTCAGAACAGCCTGGCCGATCTGTCCGGTCGCGCGGGCAGCGAGAACAGCGTCATCGTCGCGGACCTCTCCCGCGCGCTTCAGGAAGCCCAGGAGCAGAACGCTCAGATGGCGCAACAGATGCGCGAGGAGTTCACCAACCAGCTGAAATCGCTGCAGGCCGCCAATGAAGAGCGCATGACCCAGCAGGAAGAGACCCTGGAAACCCTGCGCCGCGAGAACCTTGCTCTGCAGACCGAGATCACCACCGCTAGCAATGACGCCGCGCAGGAGGCTCAGGACGCCGAAGCTGAGCGGCGGCGTCAAGCTGAGCGTGAGGCGGAGCTCGCCGAACGTCGACGCCAGCAACAGGAAGAGTTGCAGGCGCGTGTGGAGTCCGAGGCGGTGATCTACGACAGCGGCGCAAACTCGGATGGCGCGGAACCGGCGAGCGGCGGACCCGCGGGCACGCTCGGCCAGCTGAACCCGCGCGGGCAGTCGCGCGACAGCGCGCTGCGCGCCTTTGTCACCGGCGGCGGCGGGGCAACGCCGACCGAGCAGGCCACCGAAATTGCCAACCCCGCCTACACGGTCCTGCAGGGCACGATGATCCAGGCGAGCCTTGAGAACGCGGTCGACTCCTCCCTGCCCGGCACCGTCTCGGCCGTGGTCAATTACCCGGTCTGGTCCTTTGATCAGAGCCAGGTGCTGATCCCCTCCGGCTCCCGCCTGTTCGGCTCCTACAGCTCGGACATCGACATCGGTCAGGGGCGCATCCTCATCGGCTGGACCCGCCTCGTGACCCCCGACGGCCAATCGGTGCAGCTCTCGGCCTTCGGCGGCGACCAGATGGGCCGCTCCGGCATCAGTGGGCGCGTCGACACCCGCTTCGGCACCCGCATCGGCAATGCCGCCCTGATCTCGCTCGTCGGCGCTGGCCCCAGCATCGCCGCCGCACAGATCGACGATGACACCACCTCCGACATTGCTCGCGATGTGACGGAGGATCTCGGCGACGCCACCAGCTCGGCGGCGGCGAAATACGCCACCCTGCCCCCGATCATCACCGTCGAGCCAGGAAGCGCCATCACCGTCATGGTCGACCGCGACCTGGAGTTCTTCTGATGAACAAGGCTCCGCCGCGCGCGTCCTTCCTGGCAAGCTACCTTGCGCCTTTGAACCCCTGGCTTGGCGATCCGCGCATGGTGGAAGTGGCGATCAATCCCGATGGCGGGGTCTGGGTCGAGCGGCAGGGCGACAGCCACATGCAGCGGGCCGAAGGGCTGAGCGTCGCGCCGGCGCAAGCCGCGGACCTCGCCAAGGCGATCGCTTCTGAGGTCGACGTGCCGCTCTCGGCGAAAAAGCCGATCGTGTCGGGCAAGATCGCGCATGGCGGCGCGCCGCTGCGGGCACAGGTCGTGACGGCGCCGGTGATCGAAGGCGCGCCCTCGATCTGCTTCCGGCGGTATTCGCAGTCCAAGCTCGCAATCGGGGACATGAAGCTTCTGCACGGCGAACTCGTGGATCTCGACAAACGCCGGCGCGACCGGGCGCAGCAGGTGCGGGAGCTGACCGGCGCGGGCCAGGTCACCGAGGCCATGAGGCTCTGCATCGAAGACCGGCTAAACGTGGTGATCTCCGGCGGCACCTCCACCGGCAAGACCACTTTCGCCCGCGCGCTCCTCGGCATGGTCAACCCGCGCGAACGGCTGGTTACCATCGAGGACGCCTTCGAGCTTTTCCCGAACCACGCCAACACCGTGAGCATGAAATCGGACCGGCTGCCCGGCTCGGAGAAATCCCCCGCCAAGCTGCTGGAATCCAGCCTGCGGATGCGCCCCGATAGGATCATCCTCGGTGAGCTCCGCGGTTTTGAGGCCCTCACCTTCCTTGAGGCCATCAACACCGGCCACGGCGGGTCCTTTACCACCATCCACGCCGACACCGCGCTCAAGGCCATCGATCGGCTGGCGATGATGGTGCTCGGCACCGGCCTCAACATGAACTTCGAAGAGGTCCGTCGCTACTGCGCGCACAGCATCGATGTCGTGATCCAGCTTGGGCGCGAGGATGGGAAAAGGGGGATTGCAGAGATCTTTCTGCCGGGGATGGGGGCACCACGGTCGTAGGAGGCGGAGAATTCGATCTGACCTATCCAACTTACTTGCGGCGGCGCAGCATTGGTCAAGGAACTGGACCGCGATCAGGGCCTGAAGCTGGAACCGGCAGCATCGAGCGCAAGGCCGGTCAGGCGGCGGTTCACAAACTGGACGGGTTCAGCGAATATGATCCGTGCGAGGGGCTGATAAGCGGCCTCGGACCTCGGTACATCGTCAGGACCGCTCCGAAGGCATCGAGTGCGAGGACCGCAAGCCGTGCATGACCGAGCGCCTGAAAGACGTACTGAAACGGCTGGGGCTGGCGGGCGAACAGGAACGCGACGGTACGGAGAGAGAACACGCCGGACTTCGATCGTGGCGATGGGCATAGTCTGTAACGCAACTCGACAATGCAAACAGAGGAGATCGAAATGGGATACCAAGTGTTTAATGTGGGCGAGACAATCCTGCTAGACGGCGAGCCGCTTTCGCTGGTCACACCACACGGTGTCGAGAAGTGGATAGAAAAGGGTGTCCGGCACAGCCACCGCTATGACCAGGTGCGTGATCCGCGCGATGGCAGGATGAAATACCGTTGCCTTTACGAGGTGGAGGGGAAAGACGTGCCCTTCGTGCTGGTCAACGATCCCGGCACCAGCGATGGGCGCGTCGTCCTGTTCGATGACAAGCCGGTGTCTTGATCACGTGAGATCCCG
Organism: Salipiger thiooxidans; assembly: GCF_900102075.1. GTDB lineage: Bacteria > Pseudomonadota > Alphaproteobacteria > Rhodobacterales > Rhodobacteraceae > Salipiger > Salipiger thiooxidans. Next base: position 13,893 of record NZ_FNAV01000038.1, read on the forward strand.
CTCATGCTACAAGAGAGAATGTAGTGATGAGTGTGACGCTGGACGACAGCATCAAGCATTGGGCGGCGAAACGGAAGACAGCCCTGGTGATCGAGATCATCCAGAGCAAGGCAACGGTGTCGGAGGCCAGCCGGTCGTTCGACCTCACACCTTCGGAGATCGCGGGCTAGACCGAAGATGCGAAGGGCGGCGTGGAGATCTCCCTGCGCACCAACCCGTTCGACATCCGCGTGCAAGATGAGAAGCAGCTCAGAAACCTGCAGGAGGCCCATGGCGAGGGCAGGGCCCCGCCGTTTCCTAGACCTTTTCGCTCTCCTCCTGCTGGACACCCCCATCGGCATCCTCAAACTTCGCCAAATCCGTCGCCCCTTCGCGCTTCGGCCGCCGCCGGGACCCCGCCCCACTTTCACCCTCGCTCTTCCGCCCGGCCTCCGCCCGCGCCCGCATCTCGGCAAACCGCTCGCTGTACGTCTGGCAGGTCTCGACCGTCTCCTGCGCCTGAGTAATCTGCGCGAGGCTCGCGACCTTGCGCTTTGGCCTGGCGGTCAGCGGCGGATAGGGCAGCGCGTGCCCGTGCCGCGCCGCTTCGATCGCCGCGAAGTGCTGATCCTCGTAGTAGCGGATGTGGTGCGCCTGGATCGGATACTGGCCCTCTGGCAGGACCAGCACCTGGTCGAGCGGGAACTGCAGCAGCTTGCCCGGCGAGATCAGCGGCCGCTCTTCGTTGCGCCGGCTGATATTGGCACTGTCGTCGAGCTCCCGGATGCGGCTCTGACTCTCCGTCTTCGAGACGACCGTCTGCTTGCCGAGCATGTCCGACAGGACCGTGGCGGTCCGGTCATCCTGGGGTGTCATGAACACCTTGATCCCTGCCCCGGCCATGAGCGCGCGGCGCCCGGCCTCGCCGTAGAGCGAGGGGTTGTCGAGACCGGCGATGGACTGGGTGATGATGAAGAACCGCCCGCCGAAGGAGCGGATCGTCTTGATGCTGTTCTCGACCAGGGGCTGGCGGCCGAGCTGATCAAACTCGTCCATCAGGAACATGACCGTGTGCGGCTCGTCCGGTCCCGGCTCGGCCCGCTGCAGCGATGCGATGGCTTCGGCAAAGAGGAGCCGCACCAGCGGCGCCAGCGTCTTGAGGTGCTCGGCCTGCATGGTGATATAGAGCGTCTGCGCCTCGCAGCGGAAACTCGTCAGGTCAAAATCGCTCTCCGTTGTCGCCCGCACCACCGAGGGATCGTCCCAGAGCTCGAAGCCGGCGCCGCTGATCACCGAGCGATAGCTGTCGGTGATCTTCTGGCTCATCCCCGCCATCTCGGAAAAGATCGTCGCGACGATGGGAATGTCCGTCATCTCAGCATAGTCGCGGTAGGTCTGCTCGGTCTTGCCGCCCCCGCCGAAGATCTCCTTGGCAAAGCCGAGATTGGGTCGGCCCTGCTCTATGGCAAAGAGGCAGGCGGTAACGAAGAGCCGCTTGCCGGCCTGATAAAACCCCTTGGCCTGATCCCCCTCCACGACGAGGAACTGATCCGCCAGGGTGTTGAGCGCCGTGTATTGCTGGTCGGTCGAGGACATGGCCGCGATGCGCGCCAGCGGGTTGAAGCGGTGTGTTCGCGTCGAGGGCCCGCCTTCCGCCTCCACGTAGTCGAAGGGTGAGAAGTACCAGATCTTGTTCCCGAGCCCCTTCTGGCGATGGATCGACGTCTTCTCGAAGTTCTCGCCCTTCACGTCGAGCACGATGGCGCTGCCGCTGTGATGAAGCAGGTTCGGGATGACAAAGCCGACGCCCTTGCCGCGCCCGGTCGGCGCCACCATCATCGCGTGCGGGAAACGGCTTGGCGTGGCCGAGATATAGAGCCCTGTCGTCTTCGGCCGGGTCGTCTTGCCGAAGACGAACCCCTCCGCGCTGATCGGCGCGACCATCCTGTTGCGCCGCAGCTCCCGCCGGGACTGGAAATGCGCGTTGTCATAATTGGTGAGCCGACCGCGGTAGACCCCGGCGACACCCACGGCGACGAGGCCGAGCGCCACCGCCCCGTTGATGAGGCCAATCACCGTCAGCGCGTCGGGGTTGGCCTGCAGCGCAGGCCAGCTCCACCGCAGGAACCACGGCTCGAGCGGATCGAGGCTGTTCAGGCTCTCGCGGAACACGATGGCGCCGTAGATCGTGGCGAGCATGGCACCGATGTAGCCGCCGGCCAGCAGACCACCAATCACGGCGAGCGGATAGCGCCAGGCCGTGTCGAGATTCTGGATCATCGGATAGACCCTCCCTCTGCCTAGAGCTCGTGCCCGTCCTCGATCTCCGCGCCCTGCTCTGCCGCCAGTTCAGCTTGACGCGCCCGGGCCATGGCCTGGTAGGCCTCCACTGTCTCGCCCTCTCTGGGTCCATGCCCGGCCACGACATCGGCTTCGTTCTTCAGCTCGGCCGCGACGGCCGCCCGAACGGCAGGATCGCGGATCTCATCCTGCAGCGGCGTGCTGTCTCCCGCGAACACCTTCGCGAGGTCCCCATTGGACAACTCGCCGGCCATCCGATCGACGAGGGCCTCGATAGCGGGAACGTCGGACAGCTGGTGGTGCTTGTCCACGGTCAGCAGCTGGTCGAGGGCCAGATGCTCAACAAGATCCCGCGGCACCGCCACGCCGTCGACCATCCGATGTCCCTTCTCCAGCACCACGGTCAGACGCGCGGCGGACTCCTCGTCCAGGCTTTCCGCCCGACCGCGCCATGTCTCCGCCTGCGCGATGGAATGCTCCCCTTGCAACAGATACTCGGTCAGCTCTTCGGGAGTCGTGCCCATCTGTGCCACCACCTCGGGGTCTTTCGAGAACGCGCTGATCAGCGCGTCCCGCAGATCGTCCAGCGTTCTGTCGATCTTGCCGACACGCGGATCGTCTGCCTCCAGCCCGTCACGCACATGCTGCAGGGATGACAGGGTGAGGTTTGCAAAGAGATCGGCACCCGGCTCCGCAATCGTGGCGTGATCTCGGAAGAAGGGATCGGCCTGCGTCGCAGCCAGGAGCTCGGCGCTGGTGCGGGAGAACTCCGCCTCCATCCGCACGCGCTCGGGGCTGGCCTCCATGGCCTGGATGCTCTCCCAGGTCTCCCGCGCCTCGGCCAGCACCTTGTCCCGCGCCTGCACCATGGCCGCGACGGGATCGAAGCCCCCGTCCTGCGTGGGGGCGTGTGTCTCGGACGGCATCAGGGTATCGGGCTCGGCCATGAGAGAGCCTCCTTCTTCCAGGGTTTGCGCCGACGCGAAGAACGCCTGCGACAGCTTTTCCATGAACGCATT
>NZ_FNAV01000010.1 GCF_900102075.1 Salipiger thiooxidans
GGCCTGCCCAAGACCCGCTCCGGCAAGATCATGCGCCGCATCCTGCGCAAGATCGCCGAAAACGACTACGGCGCCCTCGGGGACACCTCCACACTCGCCGACCCCTCCGTCGTCGACGACCTCATCGAAAACCGCGCAAACAAGGGATGATCGGACAGATGGACGGACAGACCGTGACCGCCGCCCCCGTGCTCATCCTTCTCGGACCTCCGGGCGCCGGCAAAGGCACCCAGGCCCGCATGCTCGAAGACAAGTTCGGGCTGGTGCAGCTCTCGACCGGGGACCTTCTGCGCGCGGCCGTCGCCGCGGGCACCGAGGCCGGCAAGCAGGCCAAGGCCGTGATGGAGGCAGGCGGGCTCGTCTCTGACGAGATCGTCATCGCCATCCTGCGCGACCGGCTCGCCGAGCCCGACTGCGCCCGGGGCGTGATCCTCGACGGCTTCCCCCGCACCACGGTGCAGGCCGAGGCGCTCGACCGGCTGCTGGCCGAGACCGGGCAGAAGATCGACGCCGCCGTCAGCCTCGAGGTCGACGACGCCGCGATGGTGACCCGGATTTCGGGCCGCTACACCTGCGCCGCCTGCGGCGAGGGCTATCACGACGCGTTCAAGCAGCCCGCCAAGGCGGGCACCTGCGACAAATGCGGCGGCACGGAGATGAAGCGCCGTGCCGACGACAAGGCCGAAACCGTGGCGAGCCGGCTCGAGGCGTACCACGCCCAGACCGCGCCGCTGATCGGCTACTACGAGGAGAAGGGGACGCTTTCGCGGATCGACGCGATGGGCGCCATAGACAGGATCGCCGCCGATCTCGGCGCGATCGTGGAGGACGCGACGGCCCGCTGAGGACCGTCGCAGGGCCGCGCGCCAGGACCGGCGCGCGGTCGGGACAAAATGGAGAGGAGGGAACCGCTCGTGGCGGATCATACATCTAGTGGCGAGGCCTACTGGAAGGCCAATCTTCGCATCATCATCATCAGCCTCATCATCTGGGCCCTGTGCTCGTTCGGCTTCGGCATCCTGCTGCGCCCTGCCCTCTCGGGCATCAGCGTCGGCGGCACCGACCTAGGCTTCTGGTTCGCACAGCAGGGCAGCATCCTGGTCTTCCTGGTGCTGATCTTCTTCTACGCCTTCCGGATGAACAAGCTCGACCAAGAGCACGGCGTGGACGAGGAGTAAGACGCAATGGATCAGTTTACCATCAACCTGCTGTTCGTGGGCGCGAGCTTCGCGATCTACATCGGCATCGCGATCTGGGCCCGTGCGGGCTCGACTTCGGAATTCTACGCTGCCGGCCGCGGCGTGCACCCGGTGACCAACGGCATGGCGACCGCGGCCGACTGGATGTCGGCGGCATCGTTCCTGTCGATGGCGGGCCTCATCGCCTTCACCGGTTACGACAACTCGGCCTATCTCATGGGCTGGACCGGCGGCTACGTGCTGCTGGCGCTGCTGCTCGCGCCCTACCTGCGCAAGTTCGGCAAGTTCACCGTCTCCGAGTTCATCGGTGACCGCTTCTACTCGCCCTCCGCGCGGCTCGTCGCCGTGCTCTGCCTGATCATCGCCTCCATCACCTACGTGATCGGCCAGATGACCGGCGTGGGCGTGGCCTTCGGCCGCTTCCTCGAGGTCGACACCACCACCGGCCTGCTGATCGGCGCGGTGATCGTGTTCGCCTACGCGGTGTTCGGCGGCATGAAGGGCGTTACCTACACGCAGGTGGCGCAATACGTCGTGCTGATCCTCGCCTACACCATCCCGGCGATCTTCATCTCGCTGCAGCTGACCGGCAATCCGATCCCGGCCCTCGGCCTCTTTGGAAGCGACACCGCCACCGGCGAGCCGCTGCTGCAGACGCTCGACGCCATCGTCACCGACCTTGGCTTCAACCAGTACACCGCCCACAACGGCGACACGCTGAACATGGTGCTCTTCACCCTGTCGCTGATGATCGGGACGGCAGGTCTGCCGCACGTTATCATGCGCTTCTTCACCGTGCCCAAGGTTGCCGACGCACGCTGGTCCGCCGGCTGGGCGCTGGTCTTCATCGCGCTGCTCTACCTGACCGCCCCCGCGGTGGGTGCCATGGCGCGCCTCAACATCACCCAGCAGTTCTGGCCCGAGGGTACGGACGGACCGGCGGTGACGATCGAGCAGATCGAGACCGATCCGGCCTACGACTGGATGGCCACCTGGCAGCAGACCGGCATGCTGGGCTGGGAAGACAAGAACGGCGACGGCCGCATCCAGTACTACAACGAGAAGTCGCCCGCGATGCAGGAAAAGGCGACGGCTGAAGGCTGGACCGGCAACGAGCTGACCAACTTCAACAACGACATCCTGGTGCTCGCGAACCCGGAAATCGCCAACCTGCCCTCCTGGGTGATCGGCCTCGTCGCCGCCGGTGGTCTTGCCGCCGCGCTTTCGACCGCAGCCGGCCTCCTGCTCGCCATCTCTTCGGCGGTGAGCCACGACCTGATGAAGGGTCAGCTGACCCCGAACATCTCGGAGAAGGGCGAACTGCTGGCAGCCCGGATCGCCATGGCCGTCTCGATCGCCGTCGCCACCTGGCTGGGTCTCAACCCCCCGGGCTTCGCGGCGCAGACCGTGGCGCTGGCTTTCGGCCTCGCGGCAGCGTCGATCTTCCCGGTCCTCATGATGGGCATCTTCACCAAGGTGAACAATAAGGGTGCCGTGGCGGGGATGCTGGCAGGCTTCATCGTGACCCTGCTCTACATCTTCCTGCACAAGGGCTGGTTCTTCATCCCCGACACCAACAGCTACACCGATGCGGATCCGCTGTTCCTCGGGATCAAGTCGACCTCGTTCGGCGCGGTGGGTGCGGTCATCAACTTCACCGTGGCCTTCGTGGTCTCGTCGATGACCAAGCCGATCCCGGCCGAAATCAGCGAGCTCGTCGAAAGCGTCCGCATTCCGCGCGGCGCCGGGGTGGCACAGGACCACTGACAGATGCGGGCATGGCCGCGGCGCGTGGCCATGCCCCCTACCCAGCGATCCCGTCCCGCGCTATGCCGGGGCGGGATTTTCATTCCGCCTCATCCGACCGGACCGGAGGAAGACCATGCCCATCGCGCCTGAAGAGCTCCTGCGTTTCCTTGGAGGCGTCCACCCCTATGACGCGCTCGACGCCGATGCGCTCGAGGGGCTGGTGCCGCAGTTCGTGCAGCGCCGCCTGCCCCCGGGAGAGCCGATCTATGCGGCGGGCAACCCGCTCGAGGGGCTCTATCTCATCCATTCCGGGCAGGTCGAGATCCGCGACGAGAACGAGGTCGTGGTCTCGCTGCTGGGACCCCGCAACTCCTTTGGCGAGCGCGGGCTGGCCCGCGACGGCATCGCCGCCACCTCGGCGCGCACCGTCGACGAGACGCTGCTCTTCATGCTGCCCGCCTACGCCTTCAACGAACTCATCCGCGAACACCCCGCCGCGCAACGCTTTTTTGACCGTTCACGGGCGGCGAAACCGCGCAAGTCCGACCTCGCCCACAGCCGGGTCGAGACGCTGATGGCGGCGGATCCGCTCACCATCGGCCCCGGTGCTACCGTGCAGGAGGCCGCGAGCCTGATGGCCGAGCGCCGCGTCTCGTCGGTCTGCATCATCGAGGGCGAGGCGCTGAAGGGCATCCTTACGATACGCGACGTCTCGGCAAAGGTCGTGGCCCGCGGCCTCCCCTTCGACACCCCTGTCACGCAGGTGATGACCAAAGCGCCTCTGACGCTGGCGCCGTCCGACATCGGCTCGGACGTGCTGCACATGATGATGGAGCGCAACATCGGCCACGTGCCGGTCACCGAGGGCGGACGGCTGGTGGGCATCGTCACCCAGACCGACCTGACCCGTTTCCAGGCGGTGAGCTCGGCCGGTCTCGTGGCCGAGATCGCCCGCGCCGCGACGCCCGCCCAGATGGCAGAGGTCACCGCGCGCATCCCGCAACTGCTGGTGCAGCTCGTCGCGGGCGGCAACCGGCACGAGGTCGTAACCCGGCTGGTCACGGACATCGCCGACACCGTCACACGCCGCCTGCTCGCTCTCGCGCAGGACCGGCTCGGCGCCGCGCCCGTGCCCTTCCTCTGGCTCGCCTGCGGCAGCCAGGGACGGCAGGAACAGACCGGCGTCTCGGACCAGGACAACTGCCTCTTCATCGACGACAGCGCCACCAAGGACGATCTTTCGTATTTTCGCGAAATGGCGAAATTCGTCAGCGACGGGCTCGATCAGGCAGGGTATTTCTACTGCCCCGGCGACATGATGGCGACCAACCCGCGCTGGTGCCAGCCGGTCTCGACCTGGCGGCAGTATTTCAGCGGCTGGATCCGCAAGCCCGACCCCACCGCGCAGATGCTGGCCTCGGTGATGTTCGACCTGCGCCCGATCGGCGGCACCACCGCGCTCTATGAAGAGCTGCAGAAGGAAACGCTCGAGGCCGCGTCGCAGAACTCTATCTTCGTGGCGCACATGATCGCCAACTCGCTCAAGCACACGCCGCCGCTGGGCATGCTGCGGGGCTTCGCGACGATCCGCTCGGGCGAGCACAAGAACCGGCTCGACCTCAAGCACAACGGCGTGGTGCCGGTGGTGGACCTCGCGCGGGTCTACGCCCTGCAGGGCCGCCTGCCCGAGGTCAACACGCGGGCACGGCTCGAGGCGGCGGTGAGCGCGGGCAAGCTTTCGGGCAGCGGCGGGCAGGATCTGCTGGACGCCTACGATCTCATCGCCGAAACACGACTCGAGCACCAGGCCGAGCGCGTCCGTGAGGGCGGCCGGCCCGACAACTATCTGGCTCCGGCGGATCTGTCGGATTTCGAGAGGAGCCACCTGCGCGATGCCTTCGTGGTCATCAAGTCGCTGCAATCGGCGCTTGGACATGGCCGCGGCATGCTGGGCTGACGCGCCGGGGGAACGGGAGGAAAGGGAGGAAAGATGTTCTGGGAACTGATCGCGGTCTTCGTCGCGGGCTTTGCGGGCGCCGGCGCCGTGATGCTGCTGAACCGGGTGACCGGTGGTCGCCTGCCCCGCTGGCTGATGCCGTTGGGGGCTGGCGCGGCCATGCTCGTCGCCACCATCTCGAGCGAATACGGCTGGTACGGCCGCACCGCCGACGCCCTGCCGGACGGGTTCATCGTCGCCACGGTGCACGAATCCCGCGCCGCCTACCGGCCCTGGACCTTTGCCGCGCCGATGATCGACCGCTTCATCGCGGTCGATCTCGCGAACCGGGTGGAGAACGCCCAGAGCGAGGGGCTCTACCTCGTGCGCGCCGTAGCCTACGGGCGCTGGCAGCCCGCGCGCGAGATCGAGCTGATGGTCGACTGCGCCGGTGGCCGCACCGCGATCCCCGCAGGCGACGGCGGCGAACCGGTGTGGCGCCCGGCAGACGCCGAGGATCCCATCCTGCGCACCGTCTGCACCGGGGCCGAGACGGGAGCGGAGGGCGACGCATGACCCGGCTCGGGCTGCGGCTGCGGATCTTCCTGCTGTTCGTGGTCATCGGCCTCGGCGGCACCGCGGCGGTGGCGGTGGCGCTCTGGCTCGGCCATGCCCGCGCGCTCGAGACCACGGTCACCAACGGCTTCGTCTTCGCCGCGATCCTGTCGTCGCTGGCGCTGCTGGCGCTGACCGTGGGGATCTGGCTTGTGTTCGACGAGAACGTCGCCAAGCCCATCGAGAAGCTCGCCGCCGAGCTCCGGATGCGCGCCCATGCCGGCGTCACCCGCGACGTCGACACCCATGGCGCGCGCTTCCTCGGCGATCTGGCGCATGCCGCGCAGGCAGTCTCGACCCGCGCCACCGACGGCGCCATGGAGACCGCGCAGATGGTCGCGCGCGAGACCGAGCGGCTGGCGACCGAGACCGCCCGCCTCACCGCGCTGCTGACCGAGATCCCGGTGGCGATGATCCTGGTGAGCCGGCGCGGCCAGATCGTGCTCTACGACGGACAGGCGGCCGAGGTGCTGTCGCAGCTCCATGTGCCGCGGCTCAACGCGCCGCTCACCGATTTCTTCGAGGCCGAGGGGCTCAACGCCGCGGTCGGCCGAATGCACAAGACCGGGCGCGAGGTGCGCTTTACCGCCGAGGGCACCGACGGCGCCCAGAGCTACGACGCGCGGCTGAAGCCGATGGACGGCGGCGGCTACATGATGGTGATCGAGGGCGCCGAGACCCACATGGCGCCCGAGGCCGAGCGCCCGCTGGTCTACGATTTCGACCTGCTGACCCATGAAGCGCCCGCAGCGGTCGAGGACACCCCGCTCTCGGCGCTGAGCTACACGGTCTTCGATACCGAGACGACGGGGCTGCTGCCGCACAAGGACGAGGTGGTGCAGATCGGCGCGGTGCGGGTGCTGAACGGGCGCATCGTGCCGGGCGAGGTGCTCGACCTGCTGGTCGATCCCGGCATCCCGATCCCTGCCTCCTCGAGCCGGGTGCACAAGGTGACCGACGCCATGGTCGCCGGAAAGCCGGACATCGGCGAGGCCGGACGCCGCTTTCACCGATTTGCCAAGGGTTCGGTCATCGTGGCGCACAACGCACCCTTCGACATGGCCTTCCTGCGCCGGCACCGGAACCGCATGGGGGTCGAGTGGGACCACCCGATCCTTGACACCGTACTGCTGTCGGCGGTGCTGTTCGGAGCGAGCGAGACCCACACGCTGGACGCGCTGTGCCAGCGGTTGGGCGTCGAGATCCCGCAGGTGCTGCGCCACACCGCGCTTGGCGATGCCAATGCCACGGCGCAGGTGCTGGTCATGATGCTGCCGATGCTTGCGGCGCGGGGGATGCGGACCTTTGGCGAGGTTCTGGAAGAGACGCGAAAGCACGGTCGCCTGCTGGAAGACCTGAACTGAGATCGTCGAGTGCCGCCTGCACCGCGCCTCGCGGCAGGTCGCTGCGCAGGATCCGGCGCAGCGCCGCGAGCCGGGCATCGAGCGCGCGGAAGGCATCGTGCAGTACCATGGCCTTCGGGATCAGCCGCCCCGCCTCGGGCGGCGGGTGCAGCGGCCAGTAGGCGCGCACCGGCCCATCCTCGAGTGCGGCGGCGGCCCCGGGGCAAAGCGCCACGACGATGCCTGCCCCCCCGGCCAGCAGATGCGGTGCCGCCACCGGCAACGGCAGGCCCCGCGCCGACAGCATCTCGAGCGCCAGCCGGTCGGCGCGCGCGGCAGGCGTCACCCCGCCAGAGGTCACGTGCACCCATCCCGGCAGCCGGTGTCGCGCCACCGCCTCGGCGATCAGGGAAAGCGCTGCGTTGTCGTCGCAGAGAAACGCCATGGTGACCGGCGCCAGCAGCGGCGCCTGCGCGGCCCCGGCCCGCCCGAGGCAAAGATCCGCCCGCGCCCACCCCAGCGCCTCGCCCAGCGGCTCGGGCGCCGCCCGGTAGCGTCGCACCGAGCCGTCGCGTTCGAGCACCAGCAACCCCGCCCCGGTCAGCGCCGCGAGATGGGCCGAGAGCGTCGAGGGCGGCACCCCGAGCCACTCTGTGATCTCACCTGCCGCGACCGCTTTCGGCAGGCGCCGCACGAGCATCCGCAGCACCCCCGCCCGAAGCGGGTGACCCAGAAGCGAGAGGCGGGTGCGGTGCGGTTCATCCATCTCAGGGCATTGCCACGCCGCAGCTGAATCTGTGGTTAAGATCACCGCCCTGCCCGCGAATTTCGCCGCGCCTTGCCCTCAGAGCACCTTGGCCAGCGCCGCGTCGAGCTTGTCGACCAGCTCGCCCACGTGGTCCTCGGTCAGGATGAAGGGCGGCGCGAGCAGCACGTGGTCGCCCTGCTGCCCGTCGATGGTGCCGCTCATCGGGTAGCAGATCAGCCCCTCGGCAAAGGCCGCGGCCTTGAGCTTTCCGGCGATGCCGCGAGACGGGTCGAAGGCCGTGCGCCGGTCGCGGTCGGCCACCAGCTCGAGCCCGAGGAACAGGCCCCGCCCGCGGATGTCGCCCACGTTGGCGTGCCGGCCGAAGCGATCCACGAGCGCTGCGCGCAGCGTGGCGCCCATCGGCGCGACCCGGTCGAGCAGCCGGTCGTCCACCAGCCGCTCGAGCACCGCGCAGGCCCCGGCGCAGGAGGTCGGGTGGCCGAGATAGGTATGGCCGTGCTGGAAGAAGCCCGAGCCCGCCTCGATCGCGGCGTAGATCCCGGCCGAGCACAGCATGGCGCCGATGGGCGCATAACCCGCCCCCAGCCCTTTGGCGATGGCGCAGATGTCGGGTGCCACGCCGTCCTGTTCGCAGGCGAAGAGCGTGCCGGTGCGGCCCATGCCGCACATGACCTCATCGAGGATCAGCAGGATGCCGTAGCGGTCGCATATCTCGCGGATGCGGCGGAAATAGCCCGGTACCGCAGGCACCGCGCCGAGGGTGGCGCCCACCACCGGCTCGGCGACGAAGGCCATGACGGTCTCGGGCCCGAGCTCCTGCACCATGGTCTCGAGCTCGGCGGCAAGGCGCGCGCCGTATTGCTCCTCGGTCTCGCCAGGTTCCATGCCGCGGTAGGCGTAGCAGGGCGAGACGTGGTGCACGTCGATGAGAAGCGGCGCGAAGGGCGCCCGGCGCCAGGCGTTGCCGCCGGTGGCGAGCACGCCCAGCGTGTTGCCGTGGTAGCTCTGGCGGCGGGCGATGATGTTGACCCGCCCGGTCTCGCCCTTCTCGAGATGGTACTGCCGCGCCAGCTTGATCGCGGCCTCCATCGCCTCGGAGCCGCCCGCGACCACGTAGACCCGGTCAAGCCCCTCGGGCGCCAGCGACACCAGACGGTCGGCCAGCCGCTCGGCGGGCTCGGAGGTGAAAAAGCCCGTATGCGCGAAGGCCACCGTGTCGAGCTGCGCCTTCATCGCGGCGACGACTTTGGCGTCGCCGTGGCCAAGGCACGAGACCGCGGCCCCGCCGGAACCGCCGAGATAGGCCTTGCCGGTGGTGTCGTAGAGATAGACGCCCTCCCCCCGTGCGACGACTGGCGGCAAAGAGCGGGTATGGCGCGGAAAGACATGTGACACGGACGTATCCTCGGGGTTGCTGTGCGGCGATCATGAAACCGTTCCGAGCGGTTTGCATCCGCGCGCACTTCCGGGCAGTATCATCACCATGAATTCATTCAAGATCACAGGGAGAACGATCTGATGAACAAGACTCTGTTCGGCGCGATGCTGTCCGGCGCACTGGTGGCCGGTGCCGCCGCAAGCGCCCAGGACCAGACCTTCATCTCCATCGGCACCGGCGGCGTGACCGGCGTCTACTACCCCACCGGCGGCGCGATCTGCCGGCTGGTGAACAAGGACCGCAAGGAGCACGGCATCCGCTGCGCCGTCGAATCCACCGGGGGTTCGGTCTACAACATCAACACCATCAAGGCCGGCGAGATGGAATTCGGCGTTGCCCAGTCCGACTGGCAGTACCACGCCTACAACGGCACCTCGCAGTTCGAGGGCGACGCCGCCTTCCCCGACATCCGCGCGGTGTTCTCGGTCCACCCCGAGCCCTTCACCCTGATCGCCCGTGCCGATGCCGGCATCGAGAGCTTCGAGGACCTCAAGGGCAAGCGCTTCAACGTGGGCAACGCCGGCTCGGGCCTGCGCGCCACCACGGAGGTGCTGATGGCCGAGTACGGCATGACCATGGACGATTTCGCGCTCGCCACCGAATACAAGGGCTCGGAAATGTCGCAGCAGCTCTGCGACGGCAACATCGACGCCATGGTCTACGTGGTGGGCCACCCTGCCGCCGCCATCCAGGAAGCCGCGACCACCTGCGACGTGAGCCTCGTAAACGTGACCGGCCCGGTCATCGACAAGCTCATCGAGGAGAACCCCTACTACCGCACCGCGACCATCCCGGGCGGCATGTATGCCGGCAACGACGAGGACGTGACCACCTTCGGCGTCGGCGCTACGCTGGTGACCTCGGCCGACGTCTCCGAGGACGCGGTCTACGTGCTGGCCAAGGCGGTGATGGAGAACCTCGACGACTTCCGCCAGCTGCACCCGGCCTTCGCCAACCTCAAGGCCGAGGAAATGGTCGCCGACGGTCTTTCGGCCCCGCTGCACCCCGGTGCGGAAAAGGCCTATCGTGAGCTCGGCCTGATCGAGTAACGGCGCCCCGCGCCCGGAAGGCGCCCGCGCGGCGCCTTCCACCGAGCCTGCCCCGCTCACGAAAGAACCCGGGCAACCTGATAAAAATAAAGATAATCCAGCACATGGGGGACACGGCGATGGTGGATCAGCCGTCTACGGAACGCACAGCCGACGACATGGTGGCCGAGGCCGATACCGGGGCGCGCAACCCGGCGAACTGGCAGGGCACGCTCATCCTGGGCACCTGCATCGCCTGGTCGCTGTTCCAGCTCTACATCGCCTCGCGCATCCCCGGCATGCTCGCCCAGGCGACGGGTGTCTCGTTCTTCGCCAACGTCGTCACCCAGGCGCGCTTCATCCACCTGGCCTTTGCCATCGGGCTCGCGACGCTGGCCTTCCCGCTGACCAAGACTGCGCCGCGCGACCGCATCCCAGCCTATGACTGGGTGCTGGTTGTGCTGGGCGTGGCCTCCTGCCTCTACCTCGTGGTCTTCCGCAACGAGATCGCCACCCGCCCCGGGCTCTGGTCGACCTCGGACATCGTCATGTCCGCCATCGGCATGGTGGTGTTGATGATCGCCGTCTGGCGCTCACTCGGGCTGCCGCTGGTGGTGATCGCCTGCCTCTTCATCGCCTTCGCCTTCTTCGGCGGCTACTCGGAATGGGCGCGCAACATCACCAACTACGGCGGCGCATCGCTGTCAAAGGCGCTCGGGCACTACTGGATGCAGACCGAGGGCGTGTTCGGCGTGGCGCTTGGCGTCTCGACCACGATGATCTTCCTCTTTGTGCTGTTCGGCGCCATTCTCGACCGCGCCGGCGGGGGCAACTGGTTCATTCAGGTCGCCATCGCGCTGCTCGGCGCGCTGCGCGGGGGGCCGGCCAAGGCCTCGGTCCTGAGCTCGATGCTCACCGGCATGATCTCGGGCTCGTCCATCGCCAACACCGTGACCACCGGCACCTTCACCATCCCGCTGATGAAGCGCATCGGCTTCCCGGCGGAAAAGGCCGGTGCCGTCGAGGTCGCCTCCTCGACCAATGGCCAGCTGACCCCACCAGTCATGGGCGCCGCGGCCTTCCTGATGGTCGAATACGTCAACATCCCCTACATCGACGTCGTCAAGCACGCCTTCCTTCCGGCGGTGATCAGCTACATCGCGCTGCTCTACATCGTGCACCTCGAGAGCCTGAAAATGGGGCTCAAGGGGCTCGAGAAGCCCGGCCGCAAGATCGGCGTGCTGATGATCGCGATCCTGTTCCTGTCGGGCTTCATCGTGCTCGGCATCCTGACCTTCCTGATGATAGGGCTGCGGATGATCCTCGACCCGATCATGGGCGGATCGATCTACGTGGCCGTGGCGCTGGTCGCGGTGCTCTACATCGTGCTGCTGAAGATCGCGGCCAGCATGCCCGAAATCGCCGAGGACACCGACCCCGACGCCCCGCCCAAGGCGCCGCGGCTGACGCCCACGCTGATTGGCGGGCTCTACTTCGCGATCCCGATCTTCATCCTGGTCTGGAACCTGATGGTCCGCACCGACACGCTGGACCGGCTGTCGCCCGCGCTCTCGGCCTTCTGGGCCACGATCTTCATGATCGTGATCGCGCTCACCCACCGCCCGATCAAGGCCGCCTTCCGCGGTCATGACGTGAGCGCCGAAGCCCGCGCCGGCTGGGGCGATTTCATCCAGGGCCTGATCCTTGGCGCGCGCAACATGATCGGCATCGGCGTCGCGACGGGTGCCGCGGGCATCATCGTGGGCACGATAAGCCTCACCGGCGCGCACCAGGTCATCGGCACGGTGATCGAGGTGATCTCGGGCGGCAACCTCATGGTGCTGCTGATCCTCGTGGCGATCCTGTCGCTGATCCTCGGCATGGGCCTGCCCACCACGGCCAACTACATCGTGGTCTCGTCGCTGATGGCGCCGGTGATCATCAGCGTCGGCGCGCAGGCGGGGCTCGTGGTGCCACTGATCGCGGTGCACATGTTCGTCTTCTACTTCGGCATCCTCGCCGACGACACGCCACCGGTGGGCCTCGCGGCCTACGCCGCGGCGGCAATTTCGCGCGGGGACCCGATCAAGACCGGCCTGCAGGGCTTTGCCTATGACATCCGCACCGCGCTGCTGCCGTTCCTGTTCATCTTCAACACCGACCTGCTGCTCATCGACGTGACCTTCCTGCACGCGGTGTTCATCTTCTTCGTGGCGCTCCTGGCGATGCTGCTCTTCGCCGCCGCGACGCAGGGCTACTTCATCGCCAAGTCGCGGCTCTGGGAAACCGCCGTGCTGCTGCTGATCGCCTTCACGCTGTTCCGCCCCGGCTTCTGGCTCGACCTCGTGGAAGAGCCCTACGTCACTGCCAGCGGCCCCGCCGCGCTCGAGCTCATGGCCGAGGAGCCCGACGGCACCGAGATCCGCCTGCAGATCGTGGGTCCGGATTTCGACACCGGCGAGATGCGGCCCACCACCGTGGTGCTGCCCGCGGTCTCGGGCGACGCCACCGCGGCGCTCGACGCGCAGGGGCTGACGGTGATGCCCGAAGGCGATACCCTGCTGCTGGAAGAGCCCTTCCCCGGCACGCCGTTCTTCGAACAGATCGGCCCCGAGTACGACTATTACGGCGACGATCCGGTGATGGTCTCGGCGGTCGAGGTGGAGAACGACCGCTTCGCGAAGGAATGGTTCTTCATCCCGGCGCTGCTGCTGCTGGCGGGGATCGTGCTGATCCAGCGCCCGCGCGCCACGCAACCGGCCTTCTGAGGAGGAGAGACGATGTTCCGGACCATCCTGCTGGCAGTCGACATGAACGACCTGCCCGAAAGCGGCCATGTCGCCGAGGCTGCGGTGCGCATGGCGCAATGCGAGGGCGCGACCCTGCACGTGGTGAACGTCATTCCCGGATCGGGGATGGCGATGGTGGGCTCCTATCTTGGCCCCGAACAGGAGCACCGCATCCGCAGCGAGGCCCGAGAGAAGCTCGAGAGCTGGGCCGCCGAGGCGATCCCGTCCGAGGTGTGCGGCTCGCTGCACGTCACGCAGGGCACGATCTACCACGAGATCATCAAGGCCGCGAAAGAGGTCGGCGCCGATGCCATCGTGGTCGGCGCCAACCGTCCGGCGCTCAGCGACTACCTCGTCGGCCCCAACGCCGCCCGCGTCGTCCGCCACGCACCGCAATCGGTGCTGGTGATCCGCTGAGCGCCTTCCCCGTCGTCCCCCTGTTCCGGGCCCCGTAGAATGAACATCACCGACGCGTCCGAGGACGACCTGCCCGGCATCCTCGCGATCTACAACGATGCCGTGCGCAACACCGCCGCGATCTGGAACGAGACCGAGGTCGATCTCGGCAACCGGCACGACTGGTGGCAGGCGCGCACGGCGCATGGCTACCCGGTGCTGGTCGCCCGCGACGGCGATTTCGTCGCGGGCTACGCGAGCTTCGGCGACTGGCGCGCCTTCGACGGCTACCGCCACACGGTCGAGCATTCGGTCTACGTCCACCCCGACGCCCGTGGCCGCGGCCTTGCCGGGGCGCTCATGGCCGAGCTTGTTGAACGCGCTCGGGCCATGGGCAAGCACATGATGGTCGCGGGAATCGAAAGCGGCAATCTCCCCTCGATCCGCCTGCACGAACGCATGGGCTTCCGCATCACCGGCGAGATGCCGCAGGTGGGTTGCAAGTTCGGGCGCTGGCTCGACCTCACCTTCATGCAGCTGAGCCTCGACGACCGCGCCGCGCCGGAGGACGCCCAATGATCTGGGTGACGCTTCTGCTGCTGGTGGTCGCGGGCAGCGCGCTGGTGCTGCAGAACGCGCTGATGCTCGAGGCGCGCACGGTCTCGGGCTCGGTCTGGGTGGCGCTCTGGCTGAACTCGGCGGTGGGGCTCGTCGTGCTCACCATCACCGCGCTCGCCACCGACGGCACCGAGGCCTTTGCCCGGCTGGCACAGGGGCGGCTCTGGGTCTTCCTGCTGCCGGGGCTCCTTGGCACGCTCTTCGTCTTCGCAAGCCTCACCGGCTACGCCCGGGTCGGCGCCACGCTGACCATCTCGGCGCTGGTGGCCTCGCAGGTGGTGGCCGGGCTCGGCTTCGACCTCTGGCGCGGCACCTCCATCGCGCCCGCCCAGATCGCCGGGCTGGTGCTGCTCGTCGCGGGCGTGGCACTGGTCTTCGGGGCACGCGGCTGAGCCTTCGCCCGTTGCGAGGTTGTGAAGCCTTGCCCTTCCGCCCTATCTAGAGGGCAGCACCGCAGCATTCGGAGACGTCACGTGCAGATTTTCGTGGGCCTGGGCAATCCCGGCGGGAAATACGCCAAGAACCGCCACAACATCGGCTTCATGGCCGTGGACCGGATCGCCGAGGATCACGGCTTCGGCCCGTGGCGCGCGCGCTTCCAGGGCGAGGTCAGCGAAGGCCGGCTCGGCGGCGAAAAGGTCCTGCTGCTGAAGCCCGGCACCTACATGAACCTCTCCGGCCAGTCGGTCGGCGAGGCGATGCGCTTCTTCAAGCTCACCCCCGCCGACGTCACCGTGCTGCACGACGAGCTCGACCTCGCGCCGGGCAAGTGCCGGGTGAAGAGCGGCGGCGGCCACGCCGGGCACAACGGGCTGCGCTCGATCCACCAGCACATCGGCGAGGCCTATCGGCGGGTTCGGCTCGGCATCGGGCACCCCGGGCGCAAGGAGCTGGTGGCAGGTTACGTTCTGCACGATTTCGCCAAGGCCGACGAGACCTGGCTCGACGACCTGCTGCGCGGCATCTCGGATGGTGCGAAGGCGCTGGCCGAGGGCGATGCCAGCGGCTTCCAGAACGCGGTGGCGCTGCGGGTGAACCCGCCGCGGTCCTCGACGACGGCCAAGCCCGCGGAGCCCAAGACGCCCGCCGCCGACGCCGAGCCCCGCCCCGACGACCGCTCACCGATCCAGAAGCTCGTGGATCGCTTCAAGTGAGTCGCATCACGGATGCGATGAACGTGCAGGCCAAAAGCTGCGTCGCGCTGGGATCGCCCTTCATGGGCCGGCTGCTGAGCGGGCTGGCGCAGGACTGGCCCGACACGCCGCTGGCCCGACGGCTGGCCGAATGGCCGGGCGAGATCGGACCCGCCGGGCATTCGGTGCCGCTGCGACTTGCCGGCGGCCTGCACGCTCTGGTGCTTACCGGTCGGGCCGAGCCGCTGGCGGCAGTCTACCCGCCCAACGACGCGCCGGTCGAGGCGCTGATCGCGGCGGTGCACGGGGCCATGGCGCGGCACGAGACCTTCCTCGACGACTGGATGCGCTCGCCGCCGCAGACCAACGAGCTGCGCCGCAGCTCCGTGCTCATCCCGGCGGCGCTGCTGCTGACCGAGCGTTTCGGGCTGCCGCTGAGGCTTTCCGAGATGGGCGCGAGCGGCGGGCTCAACCTGCTGTTCGACCGCTACGCGCTGCGCATCGGCGAAGCGCAGCGCGGCGCCCGCGACCCGGCGCTGGTGCTCGATCCCGCGTGGACCGGGCCGTTGCCCCCGGCGGTGTCGTTTCAGGTCGCCGACCGGCGCGGCGTCGATCTCAACCCGCTTGATCCGGCCAACCCCGCCGACGCGCTGCGGCTCGTCGCCTATCTCTGGCCCGACCAGTCCGACCGCATCGACCGCACCCGCCGCGCCATGGCCATCGGCCGCGCGCCGGTCGATCGCGGCGATGCCGCCGACTGGATCGGCGCGCGCATGGCCGGCAACGCGCCGGGGCTCATCCAGATGATCTACACCACCATCGCGTGGCAGTATTTCCCGCCCGAGGCGCAGGCCCGCGCCCGCGCCGCCATCGAGACCGCCGGCGCCGCCGCCACCGAGGACGCGCCCGTGGCATGGGTCGCGCTCGAGGACGACGGCCAGCGCCCCGGCGCCGGGATCACCCTCAGGCTCTGGCCGGGCGACCGCTCGTTCTCGCTGGGGCGCGCAGATTTCCACGGGCGCTGGGTGAACTGGACAGCGCCGCCGCTCTGAGGCAGGCTTGCCTCGCAAGGAGGCGCCCATGTCCGCGAAAGACCCCGAGATCAACGTTCTGGGAGACCCGCTGACGCCATGTTCGATGGCGCCGGTCACCGGGTTCTTCCGCGACGGCCACTGCAACACCTGCGCCGAGGATCGCGGCAGCCACACGGTCTGCGCGGTGATGACGGCCGAGTTCCTCGCCTATTCCGCCTACGTGGGCAACGACCTCTCGACCCCGCGCCCCGAGTTGCGCTTCCCCGGACTGCGGCCCGGCGACACGTGGTGCCTCTGCGCCGCGCGCTTCCTGCAGGCCCATGACGAGGGCTGCGCGCCAAGGGTCCGGCTGAGCTCGACCCACCTGCGGGCGCTGGACATCGTGCCGATGTCGGTGCTGCAGGAAAACGCCGTCTGACGGTCGGCGCTGCGGTTCAAGGCCGCTCGCCGATCTGGCCGGTGAGCAATTCGTCAATCAACACGCTCATCGGTTGCGACCGCCCCGACACCCCGACCTTGCGAATGATCGCGTTGGCCTGCACCTTCGCGCTGCCCTCCGAGGTCTTGCGCAGGGCGGCGATCTCGGAAATCCAGAAGCCCCTGATCACCATTATCGCCACGTCACGTTCGGCGGACGTCGGCCGCCACTCCGAGAAGCGCTCCTCAAGCACGTCGGCAAAGGTGCCCGAGGCGAGGCGCAGGCTGTCCTCGTCGCGGCTCCGGGCGGCGGTGGCATCATGGCCAGACCGCACGGCGAACAGTGTCCCGGAGTTGGGACCGGGCCCAAGACGGACCTCGACCGGGCGGCATAATCCATTGAACGGGGGGTTGTCGGACCCTCTATGAACCCGGGATTATGACGCGAAAGGCGGCCCCGAAGGGCCGCCGATGCGGGATCTCGCGTGGCTCGGGCGGTCGTTCGCACGCCGGGCCGCGGCCGGTCTCAGGCCTGTGCGGTGCGTCGTGCGGGCAGCAGCGCCTCGTCCGCCACCAGCCACATGCTCGAGCCCACCACCAGCGTGACGCCCAGCAGGGTGGCCGCACCCGGCAGTTCGCCGAAGCCGAACCAGCCAATGGCCACCATCCAGACGAACTGCAGGTTCATCAGCGGCGTCGCCACATAGGCGGGCAGCAGCCGGAGCGCCTCGACCGACAGCCAGCGGGCCGCGAAGAGGAAGAGCGCGTAGGCCGCGACCCAGCCGAGATCCGCGAGCGGCATCGGCTGCCAGACGAAGGGCAGCGCCACGCCCATGCAGATCATCACCGCGAGGTTCGGCCAGAAGACCTGTGCCAAGGGCACCCTCTCGACCCGCGCAATGTAGCGCGCGGCGACCATCGAGCCGGTCCCGGTCAACGCCGCGAAGAGTGCCCAGAGATGACCGATGTCGAAGGTCATGCGCCCCGCCGGCATCAGGCAAAGCAGCCCGACCACGCCGACCGTCAGCGCAGCCCAAACCGCCGGACGCACCGGCTCGCCCAGGGCGGGACCGGACAGCGCCGCGGCGAAGAGCGGCACCAGCGCGATGAACAGGAACACATCCGCGAAGGGCAGCAGGCGGAACGCCTGGAAGAAGCCGATGGCGGCGAGCACGGTCAGCACCGAGCGCAGCGCCATGGCGCCGCGGCTGCGCACCCGCAGCCCCTCGCCGCTCTTGCGGGCGGCGCCGAGCGACAGCAGGATGACCAGCCCCGAAGACAGGGCGAAGAGCTGCGGCGCGGCATAGGAGCCGGCGACCAGCTTGGTGATGCCGTCCGCGGCGGCGATGGCGCCGGTGTAGAGCGCGACGAGCCCTGCCCCGACGAGCGCGGTTCTGGAAACGGTCATTGTGCACCTGCCCGGGCAAAGCCCTCGAAGAAAGCGTCGAAGTGGGTCGACTGCCCGGCCAGCGTGTCGACGATGTCGAGCGTTCCCGGCGACAGCCGCGCGCCCACCTGGGCCCGGGTCGCGGACCAGTCGGCGCGGCGCGCGTCGCCCTGCTCGAAGAGGGCCTCGGAGAGCTCGCGCAGCGGCGCGCCCGCCCGGGCCGAGCGGCTGAAGCCCATGCGCTCGGGGCTGAACGGCTTGCGGAAGGCATGCCCGCCGCGCACCGACTCGTGCCAGTTGCAAACGAGGAAGTCGTGGTAGTCGTCGGCGATCGACACCGCGTCACCGCTCTCGACCGAGAACAGGTGCGTCTCGCGCTCGAGCCACGCGGTCCAGAGCGCCGGCGGCGTCTCGCCGGCGTAGTGCAGCGCGATGCAGACCTCGGCGAGAATGTCCGAGTTCTGTTCGATGAACGCGAGGTTGCCGGCGAAATGCAGGCTGGTGATCGCCTGTTCGCCCAGCAGCGGATCCACCCGGCCGTATTCGCTGAGGTAGAAGACGATATGGGTCAGCTCGTAGGCGGCCTTGCGGTTGGGCAGCGCGAAGGTGCCCGAACGGTTGCAGAAGGCCCGCAGCCGGTCCTTGAGCCCGTCCTCGACCGTCTCGCCATGGCCGCGGCGGGCCAGCAGGCGAAGAGCCTCCATCCGCTGCAGGTCCGACAGCTCGGCGGCGGCGTAGCCCTGGCGGGCGATGGTGGCTGCGATCCGGGACCCGGTCTCGCCCGGCATCCCGAGATCCTCGAGATCCAGCGCCATCGAGAGCAGGAAGCGGTAGTATTGCGGGAAGAACGCGAGCCGCTTCTCGACCGACTGGTAGAACGGCTCGAGCGCGGCGAGCCCCGCCTCGGAGACCGCCGCGCCGGTGCATTCGAGGATGTTCAGGAGCTCGGCGTTTTCCTTGAGCCAGAACACGTCGTCTTCGCGCCGTCGGTGTTGCGCAAAGCTGGTGATCAGCGCCGCGGCGCCGGACTCGGGCGCGTCGATACGCACCGCTGGGCGAAAGGTGATGACGTTGTTCATGGCATTCATAGTGTTACCTCGTTTCCCTGCTGCGCGCGGGCGTCGCATGTCCCCTGGACGCCCGCTGCGAGTGTCCCGGCGATCAGGCTGCCGAGGTGAAAAGCCCGGTGACGTTGCCCGACGCGATGCGGGTGTCCGAGGGGGCTGCTGCCGAAGTGAAGAGACCAGTGGCCTCGCCTGCCTCGATCTGGGTGCCTGCCGGAGTGGCGGCCGAGGTGAACATCTCGGTGGCGTCGCCCGAGAGCGTCTCGGTGCCCATCGGAGCCGCGGCCGAGGTGAACATGCCGGTGGCGTCGCCTGCGGCGATCCGGGTGCCGGCCGGGGTGGCTGCCGAGGTGAACATCTCGGTGGCGTCGCCCGAGAGCGTCTCGGTGCCCATCGGAGCCGCGGCCGAGGTGAACATGCCGGTGGCGTCGCCTGCGGCGATCCGGGTGCCGGCCGGGGTGGCTGCCGAGGTGAACATCTCGGTGGCGTCGCCCGAGAGCGTCTCGGTGCCCATCGGAGCAGCAGCAGAGGTGAACATGCCGGTGGCCTCGCCTGCGGCGATCCGGGTGCCTGCCGGAGTGGCGGCCGAGGTGAACATCTCGGTGGCGTCGCCGGTCAGCGCGAGCGAGCCGGTGGGCGATGCGGCCGAGGTGAAGAGACCGGTGGCCTCACCTGCCTCGATGCGGGTGCCCGCCGGGGTGGCGGCCGAGGTGAACATCTCGGTGGCGTCGCCGGTCAGCGCGAGCGAGCCGGTCGGGGACGCGGCGGAGGTGAAGAGACCGGTGGCTTCGCCGGCGGCGAGCATGCTGGTCATCGGCGCGGCGGCCGAGGTGAACATCTCGACGGCGTCGCCGAGAAGCGCGTCACCATGCGCCGACGGAGCGGCCGCGGAGGTGAACATCGAGCAGCCTTCGCCGCCGAACATGTCGGCACCGAAAAGATCGGCGGTTTCAGTGACGATTTCATGCTTGAGTTGAGCAGACATTGGGAACCCCTAGGTTGAGTGAATTTGGTCGTTGCGATGGAGACAGGGTTTCCCTCTGCAGCTGTTTATGACAATATGGTTTCTTGTGTAGGTTGAGTTATACACGAGTTGTTCACATGAAGTAAGTCCGCTAACGCGCTGGAAGAAAATTGCTATGGGAGTTCCCCACAGAAAGATAATTTCTGTGGATAATATTCTGCGGCCTGATCAAACGCTTGATTTCAGACCGAATCACCCCTCGATCCCATGCCCATCCTTGCTCAGAATCACCTGTCGGGGTTGCCCAGAGAGAGCGCTTGCGCGATAGCTTGCGCATCGCAGCGGAGGCCCCCAATGAAGATCGCGACCTTCAACATTAACGGTATCAAGGCCCGCCACGCGGCGCTTCTCGACTGGCTCGACGAGGCCCAGCCCGACGTCGCGCTGCTCCAGGAGATCAAGTCGGTCGACGAGGGCTTCCCCCGCGAGCCCTTCGAAGAGCGCGGCTACAACGTCGAGACCCACGGCCAGAAGGGCTTCAACGGGGTCGCCATCCTGTCGAAGCTGCCGCTCGAGGACGTCAGCCGCGGGCTGCCCGGCGACGACGAGGACGAGCAGGCGCGCTGGATCGAGGCGACCGTCGTGGGCGAGACCCACGCGCTGCGGCTCTGCGGGCTCTACCTTCCCAACGGCAACCCGGCGCCCGGGCCCAAGTACGACTACAAGCTGGCATGGATGGAGCGGCTCGAGGCCCGCGCCCGCGCCCTGCTCGCCGACGAGATGCCGGCGATGATGGCCGGCGACTACAACGTCATCCCGCAGGCCGAGGACGCCGCCAAGCCCGAGTCCTGGACCGAGGACGCGCTCTACCTGCCGCAGACCCGCGCCGCCTTCCGCCGGATCCTGAACCTCGGCTTTACCGAGGCCTTCCGCACCCGCCACCCCGAACCCGGGCACTATTCCTTCTGGGATTACCAGGCCGGCGCGTGGCAGCGGAACAACGGCATCCGCATCGACCACATCCTGCTGACCCCGCAGGCGGCCGACCTGATGCGCGACGTGCAGATCGACCGCGACATCCGCGGACGCGACAAGCCGTCGGACCACGTGCCTGTCTGGGTCGACATGGCATGCTGATCCGCGCGCCCCGCTTGCGCCTTTCCGGCATGGGGCTTACATCTGTTGCATCTTACCAGACAGCGGAGACAACGCCCCATGGCCATTGAAGCGACGGAGATCGAGCAGCTCATCCGGGCCGCCTTCCCCGATGCCAAGATCACAATCACCGACCTCGCGGGGGATGGAAATCACTACGCGGCCGAGGTGATCGACGAGAGCTTCCGTGGCAAGAACCGGGTCCAGCAGCAGCGCGCGGTCTATGCAGCCCTGCAGGGCAAGATGGACGGCAACAACGGCGACCTGCACGCCCTTGCGCTGACGACCAAGGCGCCCGAGTGACGCCACAGAGAGCCCGGCATGGCATCGCGGGCGCTGCGATGATCCGGCCGGGAGTTTGAAACACGGCCCCCATGCGGCGGGCCCGCAGAGCGCGGCCAGAGCGCGCGAACAGGAGATCAGGATGACCACCGACGCGAAGACGACGATCGACGACACCGTTAAGGCCAACGACGTGGTGCTGTTCATGAAAGGCACCAAGAGCATGCCCCAGTGCGGCTTTTCCAGCCGTGTGGCCGGCGTGCTGAACTACATGGGTGTCGAGTTCCTCGACGTGAACGTGCTGGCGGACGACGCGATCCGTCAGGGCATCAAGGATTACTCGGACTGGCCGACCATCCCGCAGCTCTACGTCAAGGGCGAGTTCGTCGGCGGCTGCGACATCATCACCGAGATGACCCTCTCGGGCGAGCTCGACCAGCTCTTCGAACAGAACGGCGTCACCTACAACAAGGACGCCGCCGACAAGATCCGCGAAGCCAACGCCTGACTTCGCCCGTCGGAGGCCCGCCGGCCGCGGCCCGGGCCTCCGCTTCCCCTCTGCGCTGACAGGCGCCTGCTTTCCAGACATCCCCGCATCCGACGCCCGAGACGCGCCTGACCTCGCCGAAAGGACCGACCATGCCAGATCTCGTCCTGCGCGATGCGACCACGGCCGCGGATCTTGCCCAAGTGCGCGCGCTCTGCTGGGCCTACCGCGACCATCTGATCGACCATGCCCCCGCCACGCGCGCGCTGGTCGAGCATTTCTACCCCGAGGACGGCTACCGCGCGACGCTGGAGGCCCTGCCGGGGGATCATGACGCCGTGCTGCTGGCATGGCACGGCGACCGCGCCGTGGGCTGTGCCATGTCGCACCCGCTCGAGGACGGGAACTGCGAGATCAAGCGCGTCTACGTGGCGCCCGCGGCCCGTGGGCTGGGTGCCGGCCGGGTGCTGGTCTCCGAGCTCGTGGTCCGAGCCGAGGCGCGCGGACAGGCCCGCGTACTGCTGGACACGCTGAAGACGCTGGAGAGCGCCCGTGCGCTCTACCGTGCGCTCGGCTTCCGTGAACGCGGCCCCTATGCGCCGCTGCCCCCGATGGAGGCCGACGCGCTCTGTTTCTACGAAAAGGTTCTGACCTGACCCGGGCCCGTATTTCGGGAGTCCCCCGAAACGGCCGGAGGTCAGCTGTTGGGGTCCTCGTAGACGCCCTGTTCCTTCAGCGCGTCGATGACCTCTTTCGGCATGTAGGTCTCGTCATGCTTGGCGAGGATCTCTGAGGCCTGGAACACGCCGTCGATGTAGCGACCGGTGCCGACCATGCCCTGGTTCTCGGCGAAGAGGTCCGGCAACACGCCCGCGAAGACCACCGGCACCGAGGCACCGCCGTCGGTGACGCTGAAGCGGATCTCGTGGCCGTCGCCGCGGATCAGGGTGCCTTCTTCGACCAGCCCGCCAAGACGGAAGGTCTCGTTGGGGGTCGGCGGGGCCTCGACCAGCTGGCTCGGCGAGCGGAAGAAGTTGATGCCGTCGCGCATGGCGTAGCCGATCAGCACGGTCGACACGACCAGCGCCACGGCGGCCAGCGCCACCACCTGGATCCGGCGCTTCTTCTTCAGCGACTTGAGCGACATGGCATCTCCTCCTGACCCGACTATGACGCCGGGATCTCGGCTTGTCAGCACCGACTATATGGCACCTGCCGGAAGGCGTGTCCGTGAGCAAGATCAAATCCGTCCCGACTGACGCAGCCGTGATCTACGGGACGGGCGGTCCGCCCCCCCTCGCTCAGGCGGATTCGAAGCTGATCTCGCGCCGCAGGAAGCGGGTGGCGTGACCCGAAACCTTGCGCGGATCGCCGGTCGTCAGGAAGCGGGACTCGGTGCCCGACCCCAACATTCCAGGGTGACGGCGCAGGTAGTCGGCCAGCGACTCGGCCACGAGGTTGGCCTGCGAATAGACCGTCACGTCGGGCCCCAGCGCCTCCTGGAAGATGTCCTCCATCAGCGGGTAATGCGTGCAGCCGAGGATCGCGGCCTCGGGCTCGGGCATCTTGCGCTTGAGCGCGTCGACATGGCTGCGGACCAGCGCCTCGGCGAGGATCATGTCGCCCTCCTCGATGGCGTCCACCAGCCCGCCGCAGGCCTGAGCCTCGACGTCGACGCCGATGGCGCGGAAGGCCAGCTCGCGCTGGAAGGCCCGGCTGCGCACGGTGGCCGGCGTCGCGAAGAGCGCCACGTGCTGCACGCCGACCTCGCGCGGCGGCGAATTATCGCCCCACTGACGTTCGGTCATCGCCTCGATCAGCGGCACGAACACGCCCAGCACGCGCTTGTCGCGCGGGATCCAGGTCTCCTGCATCCGGCGCAGCGCCGCCGCCGAGGCGGTGTTGCAGGCGAGGATCACCAGATCGCAGCCCGCTTGCCAGAGCCGGTCCACCGCGGCGGTGGTGAGATTGTAGATGTCGTCGGCGTCGCGCACGCCGTAGGGCGCATGCGCGCTGTCGGCGAAATAGACAAAGGGAACCTCGGGAAGACGCTTTGAAACCGCGTCAAGGACCGTGAGTCCGCCGAGTCCGGAATCGAACACACCAACTGCCATGGGCCTGCCTCCTGCCTCTTCTGCACCCTCGAGTCGTAAGGGGGCGTTTCGATGGTCTTACGGGGCTTGCGGGGGAAAATCCATCGCGACCGAAGCAGCGGGACGGCGGCGTCCGGCCAAATGCCCGGAACGCCGCCTGACTGCGGTCTGAATGGCGTCTTCGGGAACGCTACGCGGACGGGGAAGGCCCGTCCGCGCGGCTCCGTCACTCTGCCGCGCGGGCGAGCGGTGCGCCGCCCTGGCGGATGGCCGAGAGCAGTTCCTCGCGGCGCTTGGCGGCCTCCTGCTCGTTCTTCTCCTTGACCGGGCCGAAGCCGCGGATGCGCAGCGGCAGCTCGGCCAGCGCCACGGTGGCGTCGAGCGTCTCGGGACTGAGCTTGGGCAGGACCTCGGCCATGTCGGCCTCGTACTGCGCGATCAGCGCGCGCTCCATCCGGCGCTCGTCGGTGCGGCCGAACGGGTCGAACCACGTGCCGCGCAGCCCCTTGAGCTTCGCCAGCAGCCCGAAGGCCCGCAGCATCCCCTCGCCGTAGGTCTTCTTGACCGGGCGGCCGTCGGGGCCGGTCTTCGACAGCATCGGCGGCGCGAGGTGGAACTTCATCTCGAAGCCCTCCTCGAAGGTGCCGAGCGCCTTCTCGCGGGTCTCGAGGTGGAGCCGGGCGACCTCGTACTCGTCCTTGTAGGCAAGCAGCTTGTGATAGCCGAGCGCCACCGCCTCGCGCAAACGCGGATCCTCGATGCCGTCGACCAGCGCGCGGTAGCGCCGGGCCAGCCGCTTGCCCTGGTAGGCCACCAGGTGGCTCTCGCGGAAGGCGATGCGCTGCTCGAGCGTCTTCGGCTTCTCGACGACCTTCGGCGTGATCATGGCCTCGGCCTCGGCCGGGTGGAGCATCGCCCAGCGGCCGATCTCGAAGGCGCGCAGGTTGCGCTCGACCGCGGCGCCGTTGAGACGGATGGCCTCGGCGATGGCGTCATGCGGCAGCGGCACGAGACCCTGCTGCCACGATGCGCCAAGGATCATCATGTTCGAGAAGATCGAGTCGCCCATGGTGACCCGCGCCAGCTCGGTCGCATCGAAGAGCCGCGCACGATCCTGCATTCGCGCCTCAAGAGCGAGCCGCAACCTGTCGGCAGGCAAAGAGAATTCCGTGTTGCGTGTGAACTCTCCAGTGATGATCTCGTGGCTGTTGACCACGGCACCGGTGCGGCCACTGCGGGTCAGGCCGAGCGTCTTGGCTCCGGCGCTCACCACCAGGTCGCCGCCGATCAGCGCATCCGCCTCGCCAATGGCCACGCGCACGGCGCTGATGTCCTCGGGACGGTTGGCAAGGCGCAGGTGGATATGCACGGCGCCGCCCTTCTGGGCGAGACCCGCCATCTCCATCATGCCCGCGCCCAGCCCGGCGATCTGCGCCGCCTGCGCCAGCACCGCGCCGATGGTCACCACGCCGGTGCCGCCGACGCCGGTGATGACGACGTTGTGGGTGCCGTTGATCTGCGGCAGCGCGGGCGCCGGCAGGTGCGGCAGGTCGAGCGCCGCAGTGTCGCCCTTGCGCATCTTGGCGCCCTCGAGCGTCACGAAGGACGGGCAGAAGCCCTTGAGGCAGGAGAAATCCTTGTTGCAGCTCGACTGGTCGATGGCGCGCTTGCGGCCAAGCTCGGTCTCGGCGGGCACGATCGACACGCAGTTCGACTGCACGCCACAATCGCCGCAGCCCTCGCAGACGTCGGTGTTGATGAACACCCGCTTGTCGGGATCGGGGAACTGCTTGCGCTTGCGGCGCCGGCGCTTCTCGGCGGCGCAGGTCTGGATGTAGAGAATGACCGAAACGCCCTTGATCCCCGAGAAGGTCTTCTGCACCGCCTCCATCTCGGCCCGCTCATGCTTTTCAATGCCTTGCGGGAAGAGGCTGAAGTCGGGTTCCTCCTTCTCGTCGTAGACCACGGCGAGGTTCTTGACCCCCATGGCGACCAGCTCGCGCGCGATGCGGTCGGCGGTGAGACCGCCCTCGTTGGGCTGGCCGCCGGTCATCGCGACGGCGTCGTTGAAGAGGATCTTGTAAGTGATGTTGGTGTCCGACGCGAGCGCCGCCCGGATCGCCTGAACGCCCGAATGGTTGTAGGTGCCGTCGCCTAGGTTCTGGAACACGTGCGGGCGCTTCGAGAACGGCGCCTCGCCGATCCAGTTGGCGCCTTCGCCGCCCATGTGGGTGAAGCCCGTGGTCTCGCGGTCCATCCACTGCACCATGTAGTGACAGCCGATGCCCGCGTAGGCGCGCGAGCCCTCAGGCACTTTGGTCGAGGTGTTGTGCGGGCAGCCAGAGCAGAAGTACGGCAGGCGCGCCGCGATCTCGGGAGCGTTGTCGGACTTGCGCACCTCTTCCAGCGACTGCAGCGACGCGCGGATGCGGTCGGTGCCGCGGCCCTCGTCGATGAGGATCTTGCCGAGGCGTTCGGCTATCATGATCGGGTCCAGCGCGCCCTGCGTCGGGAAGAGCTCGGGACCGTGCATCGAGCCCGCGCCGCCGCCGATGTGCCAGCCATAGACCCTGCGGCCCCGGCGGTCGTCGAAGATCGCCTCCTTGACCTGCACCTCGATGAGCTTGCGCTTCTCCTCGACCACGACGATCAGGTCGAGCCCCTCGGCCCAGTCGTGGAAGCCCAGCATGTCGAGCGGGAAGGTCTGCCCCACCTTGTAGGTGGTGATGCCCAGACGCTCGGCCTCGGCCTCGTCCAGTCCCAGAAGCGACAGCGCGTGCACGAGGTCGAGCCAGTTCTTGCCCGCGGCGACGAACCCGATCTTGGCGCCCGGCTTGCCCCACATGCGCTTGTCCATCCTGTTCGCGTGCGAGAAGGCCTCGGCCGCGAAGCGCTTGTAGTCGATGATGCGCTTTTCCTGCTCGTGGGGAGTGTCACCGAGCCGGATGTTGAGCCCGCCCGGCGGCATGTCGAACGCCGGCATCACCAGCGACATGCGGTCGGGGCGGCCGTCGACCACCGCAGTGGCCTCGACGGTGTCCTTCATGGTCTTGAGACCGACCCAGACACCGGCGAAACGCGACAGAGCGTAGCCGTAGATGCCGTAGTCCAGCACCTCCTGCACGCCTGCGGGCGAGACCACGGGCATGTAGGCGTCGATCATGGCCCATTCGGACTGGTGCAGCACGGTCGAGCTCTCGCCCGTGTGGTCGTCGCCCATGGCCATGAGCACGCCGCCGTGCTTCGAGGTACCCGCCATGTTGGCGTGGCGCATTACGTCGCCGGAGCGGTCCACGCCGGGGCCCTTGCCGTACCAGAGGCCGAAGACACCGTCGAACCTGCCCTCGCCGCGCAGCTCGGCCTGCTGGGCGCCCCAGAGCGCCGTGGCCGCCAGATCCTCGTTCAGGCCTTCATGAAAGAGAACGTCCGCCTCGCGGAGATGCTTTTCGGCCCGCTTCATCTGAAGGTCGACAGCCCCCAGCGGCGACCCCCTGTAGCCGGTGACGTAGCCCGCGGTATTCAGCCCCGCGGCACGGTCCCTGGCCTTCTGGATCAACATGAGCCTGACCAGTGCCTGGGTGCCGTTCAGCAGCACCGGGCTCTTGTTCAGGTTGAAACGGTCTTCGAGTGTAATCTCCACTTTGGTCACGCGCGCCTCCCTACGCTCATCCCTTGGGCAGTATACACTCATAATAGGTCAAAACTGCTGACCTTCATAGCCTTTTTTCGCTGTTTCTTCAGCGTCACGAAAGGATTGGTTCCCATTTAAGATTTGTGTCTTATATGAGGGCCCGCGAGCAGCGATGGGCAAAGGCATGGACTGGGACAAGCTAAGAATATTTCACGCGGTGGCGGACGCCGGCAGCCTTACACATGCGGGGGATGCTCTACATCTGTCCCAATCGGCCGTCTCGCGGCAGATCCGGTCGCTGGAAGAATCACTGAACACGACCCTGTTCCACCGGCATGCGCGCGGCCTGATTCTCACCGAACAGGGCGAACTTCTTTTCGACGCGACCGCGGCCATGGTCAAGCGTATCGACGCGGCCACAGCACGCATCCGTGACAGCGAGGAAGAGGTCTTCGGCGAACTCAAGGTCACCACGACCCATGGGTTCGGCGTTCTGTGGCTCGCCCCCAGGTTGACGAAGCTCTACGAGAAGTTTCCCGATCTCAAGATCGACCTGATGCTCGAGGAGCGGGTGCTCGACCTTCCCATGCGCGAGGCCGACATCGCCATCCGCATGAAAGAGCCGAGCCAGGCCGACCTCATCCGCAAGCGGCTGATGTCGATCCGGATGCGGATGTACGCCTCTCCCGACTACCTCGCGGAACACGGCACCCCGGGCGCGCTCGAAGAGCTCGAGAACCATCGCCTGATCTGCCAGAACCCGGCCTCGGCGCAGGTCGCGGCAGGCAAGCTGCTGGTGCAGGAGCTGCTGACCTACGGGCCGCAGACGGCGCTTACGGTGAACAACTATTTCGGCGTGCTGCAGGCGGTGGTCGCGAACCTCGGGATCGGCGTGCTCCCCGACTACATCATCGAGGATTTCCCCTCGGTGATCCGGGTCCTGCCCGAGGTCGAGAGCAACGAGGTTCCGGTGTTCCTCGCCTACCCCGAAGAGCTGCGCCATTCCAAGCGCGTGGCGGCGTTCCGCGACTTCGTTCAGGACGAAATCTTCGCCCACCGGAGACAACTCAGGGCGATGGGCGCAGACTGATTTCCCGCTTAAAGTGTGAGCCATGCGCCACACACATGGCGGAAATGCTGCGCCTGCGACGTCTTAAACCTTGATCGACTCAGAACTGATAACATATTCGGCAGATGAAGCTTGAAGCGCCCTAGCGCGCATCATCTTCATACCTCCCTGTTGGACTACGGCCGAGCTTTGTGCTCGGCCTTTTTTTTGGCGCCGCCTCTCCGGATTCGTGGGTATGGTGGCGCAAACAGGAGGACACCATGACCAGCCACGCCGGGACCCCGCCCAACGCCGCTCAGGAAACGTTCTGGAGCACCGGCCCCGGCCAGCACTGGGTACGGCTGCACCGCGAGCTCGACACGCTGCATGAGAACCTCAGCCGCCTCGTGCTCGACGCGGGCCGGCCCGGGCCGGGCGAGCGGGTTATCGACATCGGCTGCGGCGCAGGCGCACTGGCGATCGCCGCCGGGCAGCATGTCGGAACCAAGGGCTACGTGCTCGGGCTCGACATCTCGGCGCCGCTGATCGGGGTCGGCCGCGACAAGGCCGCGGCGCTCGACATCTGCGCGCCGGACTTCCTCGTGGCCGATGCCCAGACATGGGCCCACGACGGCGCGCCCTTCGATCTCTGCGTGTCGCGGAACGGGTTGATGTTCTTTGCAGATCCGGTGGCGGGCTTCCGCAATATCCTGTCGCATCTGCGGCCCGGCGGACGGCTGGTCTTCGCCGCCTGGGCCGAGGCGGCGCACAACCCGTGGTTTTCCCTCGCCATGCGCTTCGCGACCGAGCGGCTGGGCCCCGCCGCCCCCGGCGATCCGCATGGCCCCGGCCCCACCGCCTTTGCCGACACCGCACGCGTGCTGGCGCTGCTCGAGGCCGCAGGCGCCCCCGGCGCCACCGCCGAGGTCCACGACACCACGCTCGAGGTGCCCGAAGGCTTCGAGGCCGCCGCCGAGCTCACCCAGTTCGTGGGCCCGATTTCGCGCCACCTGCGCGACAAGGACGGCACCGAGGCGGACCGCGCCGCGATCCATGCGCAGGTCAAGGAGGCGTTCCGCGATTTCGACGACGGCAATGGTTGCCATATCCCCGCACGCATCAACCTTTTCACCGCAACGCACCCCTGAGCCTTCGCGCCCCCTTCCCCCGGAGGCGACCTTGCACTAAAGAGCGCGCAAGTCTGCCAGAGGGGAAAGTTCATGCAGGAACCGGCCATCACCGAAGAGCTGATCGCGGCACACGGCATCAAGCCCGACGAATACGCGCGGATCCTGCAGATCCTGAACCGCGAGCCCACCTTTACCGAACTGGGCATCTTCTCGGCCATGTGGAACGAGCACTGTTCCTACAAGTCATCCAAGATCCACCTCAAGGGCCTGCCCACCAAGGGCCCGCAGGTCATCTGCGGCCCGGGCGAGAACGCGGGCGTGGTGGACATCGGCGACGGCCAGGCGGTGGTCTTCAAGATGGAGAGCCACAACCACCCCTCCTACATCGAGCCCTACCAGGGTGCGGCGACCGGCGTCGGCGGCATCCTGCGTGACGTCTTCACCATGGGTGCGCGCCCGATCGCGGCGATGAACTCGCTGAGCTTCGGCGAGAAGGACCACCCCAAGACCCGTCGCCTCGTGCACGGTGTGGTCGAAGGCGTGGGCGGCTATGGCAACTGCTTCGGCGTGCCGACCGCGGGCGGCGAGGTTCGCTTCCACCCCGCCTACAACGGCAACTGCCTGGTGAACGCTTTCGCGGCGGGCCTCGCGGACAGCGACAAGATCTTCTACTCGGCGGCTTCGGGCGTCGGACGCCCGGTCGTGTACCTCGGCGCGAAGACCGGCCGTGACGGCGTCGGCGGTGCGACCATGGCCTCGGCCGAGTTCGACGAGACCATCGAAGAGAAGCGTCCCACCGTTCAGGTCGGCGACCCCTTCACCGAGAAGCGCCTGATGGAGGCCTGCCTCGAGCTGATGCAGACCGGCGCCGTGATCTCGATCCAGGACATGGGCGCCGCGGGTCTCACCTGCTCGGCCGTGGAGATGGGCGACAAGGGCGGCCTCGGCATCCGACTCGACCTCGAGAAGGTGCCGCAGCGCGAAAAGAACATGACCGCCTACGAGATGATGCTGTCGGAGAGCCAGGAGCGCATGCTCATGGTGCTCGATCCCTCGAAGGAGGCCGAGGCCAAGGCCGTCTTCGACAAGTGGGACCTCGACTTCGCCATCGTCGGCGAGACCATCGAGGAAGACCGCTTCCTCATCGTGCACAACGGCGAGGTAAAGGCCGACATGCCGCTGTCGCGCCTGTCGTCTTCGGCGCCGGAATACGACCGCCCCTGGGTGCCGTCCGAGCCCGCCGCACCGCTAGCCGACGTGCCGCAGATCGACGGCATCGACGCGCTCAAGGCGCTGGTCTCGAGCCCCAACTACTGCTCGCGCGAGTGGGTCTACGAGCAATACGACAGCCAGGTCATGGCCGACACAGTGCGCATCCCCGGCTTCGGCTCGGGCGTGATCCGTGTGCACGGCACCGACAAGAAGCTCGCTTTCACCTCCGACGTGACCCCGCGCTACGTCAAGGCCAACCCGGTCGAGGGCGGCAAGCAGGCGGTGGCCGAGGCCTACCGCAACCTGACCGCCGTGGGCGCGCTGCCGCTCGCCACCACCGACAACCTGAACTTCGGCAACCCAGAGAAGCCCGAGATCATGGGCCAGTTCGTCGAGGCCCTGCGCGGCATCGGCGAGGCCTGCCTCACGCTCGACATGCCGATCGTCTCGGGCAACGTGTCGCTCTACAACGAGACCGACGGCGTGGGCATCCTGCCGACGCCGACCATCGGCGCCGTGGGCCTCATCGCTGCCGGCGAAGAGCCGATCCTCGGCTATGCCCGTGACGGTCACGTGGCGCTGCTGCTCGGCACTCCCGGCAGCCACCTCGGCCAGTCGGCGCTGCTTGCCGAGGTCTTCAACCGCGAGGAAGGCGACGCCCCCGCGGTCGATTTGGCCGAAGAGAAGCGCAACGGCGAGTTCATCCGCGCCAACCGCGAGTGGATTAAGTGCTGCACCGACCTCAGCGACGGCGGCCTCGCGCTCGCGGCCTTCGAGATGGCCGAGGCCTCGGGCGTCGGCGTGCATCTCGACAGCGGCGACACCGCGGAGCTCTTCGGCGAGGATCAGGGCCGCTACCTGATCTCCTGCAGCTTCGACGCCGCAGAGGCGCTGATGATCGCCGCCGGGCGCGCCGGGGTGACCCTGCACACCGTCGGCCGCTTCGCCGGCGACAGCGTCCGCTTCGGCAGCTCCGATGCCCCGCTGGCCGAGCTCTCGGCGCTGTACCGCAGCAGCTTCGGCGCAACCTTCGGCTGATCCGCGAGGATCTCGAAAAACGGATCGGTGGAAAGGCGCGGCCCTTTCCACCGGCCTCGGCGCCTGTCCCCGCGCCCGGTCCCCCTGCCGTCCTCCGACACCAGCATCGCCTACAGAAACCGCCGTTTTCCGCGGGCTTACATGCAATTGCGGGAATGCAACGCCATAGTTGCAGGGGCTCCGCAATGCTATTAACAAGATGTCATTATTGATGCCGCGAGACCGCGGCGTTTCTCGTATTGAGAGAATTTCAGACTTGCTTCCGGTGCTTCGCACGACCCGAGCACTGCGTCACCAGAAGGGATGGCCGCAAGATGAACAACTGGGACGATCTGCGCTTCCTCGTCGCCCTTTCGAAGACCGGAACCATGACTGCCGCGGCCAAGAGCCTCGGCACCAACACGGCCACCGTGTCGCGCCGGATCGAGCGTCTGTCCGAGACGCTGGGCATGCCCGCCTTCATCAAGACCGGCGAGGGCTGGCGCCCGTCCGAGGCCGTGGCCTCGCTCATCCAGCTGGCGCAGAGCTTTGACGGCGAACTGCAGGCGGCGCTGAACTCGCAGGCGGTGAACTCGGACTCCGAGCCTGTCACCATCAGCGTGGGCTCGCTGCCCATCGTCACCTCTCTGGTCCTGTTCCCCGGCCTCACCCGGCACAAGCCGGTTCTGGAGGGCGTCCAGCTCACCTTCTCGGACCGGATGTTCAAGGAAGGGCTTGGTGACTACGACCTGGTGATCCAGTACGCCCGCCCCGGTCAGGGCCGCATCGTTGCGCGCAAGGTGGGGTCGATGTCCTATCGCTTCTACCGCTTCCGCGATGGCGACAGCGGCGGCGACTGGGCCGGCCTCGGCGAGGCGCATGACGACGCGCCGATGATGCAGGCCGGGCTGAACGCCTTCGGCCGCCCGCCGCGGCTGCGCGTCGACAGCCTGATGGCGCTGCACCGGCTGATGCAGATGACCCGCCTTCCCGGCCCGCTGCCCGAGCTTCTGGCCGAGGACGATCCGGACCTCGTGCCGCTAGATCCCGCGATCCCTCCGAAGATCGAAGAATGCTGGCTGTTCTACCACGAGAGCCGCCGCAACGACCCCGGGATCCGGCGCGCCGTCGACTGGGTGATCCGCTGTTTCGAGGACCTGCCGAACCAGGACCGCCTCCGCGCCGCCGAAGCCTGACGGCGCTGTCGGAACGGCGCCTCCGTCGCGCCGTTCCCGTCCCTGTTCACGGGCTCAGAGCCCGTAGATCGCCCCGAACTTCGCCTCGAGATAGTCGAGCAGCGGCGCCTCGCTCGGCGCTTCTCCGCAGGCGCGGGTGATGACGTCGCGCGGCTCGTAGAGCCCGCCGTATTGCTGCACGTTCTCCGAGAGCCACGCGGTGGCCGCTGCAAGATCGCCCGCCACCATCTGGCTGTCGAGATCCGGCACCGCCGCCCGCAGCGCCTTGTGCAGGCAGCCGGCGTAAACGTTGCCCAGCGAGTAGGTCGGGAAGTAGCCGAAGAGCCCCGCCGACCAGTGCACGTCCTGCAGCACCCCGTCCGAGGGCTTGTCGACCGGGAAGCCGAAGTCCGACAGGAAGCGCTCGTTCCACGCCGCCTCGAGGTCGTCGACCTCGAGCGTACCGGCGATCAGCGCCTGCTCCAGATCGAAGCGCAGAAGGACGTGGAGGTTGTACTGCACCTCGTCCGCCTCGGTGCGGATGAAGCCGTTCTGCACCCGGTTCACGGCGGCGTAGAAGGCATCGGGGCCGTCGAGTCCGAGATCGCCGAAAAGCTCGGTCATGCGGGTGAAGAGCCACGAGGTGAAAGCGCGCGAGCGGCCGAGCTGGTTCTCGTAGATGCGGCTCTGGCTCTCGTGCACGCCCATCGACACGCCCTGACCCAGCGGAGTGAAGCGGTAGCTGCTGCGGATCGACTGCTCGTAGGCGGCGTGGCCGACCTCATGGATGGTCGAGTAGAGGCAGTTGAACGGGTCGAGCGCGTTGGTCCGCGTGGTGATGCGCACGTCGTCGCCCGAGCCCGAGCTGAACGGGTGCACCGCCTTGTCGATGCGCCCGCGCGCCATTTCGTAGCCGAAGGTGCGCGCCACGGTCTGCGACAGCATCATCTGCGCCTGTTCGTCGAAGGTGCCCTGCAGCGACGCCGGCTGCGGGCGGTCGAGCACCGCCTGCCGCAGCGCCACCAGCCGCGGCCGCAGCGCGCCGAACATGCCCGAGAGCTGCGCCGCGGTGGCGCCGGGTTCGTAGTCGTCGAGCAGCGCGTCATAGGCGTCGCCACCGGCGGCCAGCGCGGCGCCCTCCTCGCGCTTGAGGCGCACGACCTCCTTCAGCACCGGCGCGAAGGCCGCGAAATCGTCGTCGGCGCGCGCCTCGGCCCAGATCCGGTGCGCCCGGCTGGTGATGCGCGCGATGTCGGTGGCAAGCTTCGCCGGCACCCGCAGCCCGCGCTCGTAGGAGCGGCGAATGTGGCGCAGGTGGGCGGTGCCCTCCTCGTCCAGCGCGCCATCGTCGACGGCATCGAGCCACTCGCCCACGCGCGGATCGGTGCGGCGGGCGTGAAGGATCGATTCCATCACCGCCATCTCCTCGGAGCGCTGCTCGGAGGCGCCGTGCGGCATCATCACTTCCTGGTCCCAGCCGAGTCGACCGGCCACCTGCGCCAGCGCCCCGGTTTCGCGCTGGAAGGACATGAGCTTGTCGTAGGCGGTCATCGTGCGGTCCCCCGGATGGATTGGGTCTTGGGATATTGCGCGCCGAAGCGGGCGCGGATGATCAGCACCCAGAGCACCACGGCCCCGATCTGGTGGGTGATCGCGATGTGCAGCTGGGCGACGTAGAGCACCGTGGTGATGCCCAGCACCACCTGCAGCAGCAGCATCGCCATCACCGCGTTGAAGCGGAAGCGGGTGTCCGAATTGGCGGACTTGCGGCCGCGCAGCCAGGTCACGACGCCGAAGATGAAGAGCAGGTAGCCCGCCATCCGGTGCATGAACTGCACGAGGCCCGGATCCTCGAAGAAGTTGCGCCAGACCGGCACGAGGTCGAAGGGCTGCGGCGGGAAGAACCCGCCCGCCATCAGCGGCCAGTCGGTGTAGCTGCGGCCGGCGTCGATGCCTGCCACCAGCGCCCCCAGCAGGATCTGCAGGAAGGCGAAATGCATGAGCCCGGTGCTCATCGAGAAGAGCTTGGCCTCGCGCCCGCGGCGCGCCTGCATGAGCTCACGCTCCGGCCGCCCGAGGGCGAAGACATACCACGCGATGAACCCGAGGATGATGAAGGCGAGCCCGAGGTGGATCGCCAGCCGGTAGGAGGCCACGCTGACCATGTCGCCGGTCAGGCCCGAGGACACCATCCACCAGCCGATGGCGCCCTGCAGCCCGCCGAGCACGCCGAGGCCCAGCAGCCGCGGCGTCCAGCCGGTCGGGATCTTGCGCGCCACGAGGAAACCGAAGAACCCCAGCGCCCACACGAGGCCGATGACGCGGCCAAGCTGGCGATGGCCCCATTCCCACCAGTAGATGCTCTTGAATTCGGATAGCGTCATCTGGTTGTTCATGAGGCGGTACTGCGGGCTCTGCTGGTAAAGCGTGAACTCCTCTTCCCAGTGCGCCGCGTCCATCGGGGGCAGCGCGCCGGTGACCGGCTTCCACTCGGTGATCGACAGACCGCTGTCGGTGAGCCGCGTGAGCCCGCCCACCACGATCATCGCCATGACCAGCGCGAAGATCACCATCAGCCAGATGCGGATCGCACCGCGCGCGCCGCCCCGGCCCCTGTCGATCATGCCACCCGCTGGCTGCGTCCCCTTCGGCGCCTCGGCGGCGACCTCCTCGAAAAGCTTGCGCTGACCGGCCATGCCTCACCTTTCCTCACTTCGGGGCGGACGATAGGGCCACCCCGGTACTGCTTCAACCCCGCCCGGTGTGCCCCGGCGCCGCAGCCCCGCAATGGGTCAGCCGCGTTCCTTCCAGCGCACCATCTGCCGCATGATGCCGTGCAGCGTGCGCACGTCCTCACGCGTGAGCGGCATCCGGCTCCAGAGGTTGCGCAGGGTCAGTTTCATCGCGGGCGCCTTGTGGTCGGGGAAGAAGAACCCCGCCTCGTCCAGACGCTCTTCGTAGTGCTCGGAGAGCTTCTCGACCTCGATGGCGCTGGCCCATTCCGCCCCCGCCATCTCGTCGCGCCGCGCCTCGATCCCGGCGCTCGCCCGGCGCCATTCGTAGCCGCAGAGCAGCACGCATTGCGCGAGGTTCAGCGACGGGAACTCGGGGTTCACCGGCACCGAGATGATGGCATTGGCCTGCGCCACGTCGGCGTTCTCGAGCCCCGCCCGTTCGGGGCCGAACATCACCGCCACGCGGCCGCCCGCAGCGATCCGGCTGGCGGCCTCGCGCATCGCCTCTTCCGGGGAATAGACCGGCTTGGTCATGCCGCGCTGCCGGGCGGTGGTGGCAAAGATCAGGTCGCAGTCGCCGACCGCGCCCGCCACGTCCTCGCTCAGCACCGCATCGTCGAGCAGCCGCCCCGCACCAGAGGCCATGGCCACCGAGGCCGGGTTCGGCCAGCCGTCGCGCGGGCTCACCAGCCGCATCCGGTCGAGCCCGAAATTCCACATGGCGCGCGCCGCGGCGCCGATGTTTTCGCCCATCTGGGGCCGCACAAGCACGAAGGCCGGCTGTTTGACGTCGCTCGGCATGGCCTCTCCTTTGTCCTGCCGTCTCCCTAAGCGCCACGCTATTCGAGGGCAAGCGGGCTTCTGCCCCCCAGAAATATCCCCGCGCACGGCATCCGTCCTCTATGGTGGGGGCATTCCCCGACACAGGAGCGCCGGTCATGGCACATGACGAGGGCCTTGCAGAAACCCTTCGGAGCGATCTCGCGGCGGTGCCCGATCTGCGTGAGATCGCCATGTTCGGCGGGCTCTGCTTCACCTCGCGCGGCAACATGGTCTGCGGCACCTTCCGCGACCACGGGCTTTACCGCGTGGGCAAGGCGCAGGTGCCCCGTGCGCTCGCCCTGCCGCACACCGGCCCGATGACCATGGGCGAGCGCACCATGGGCGGTTTCGTGACGCTCGACCCGGACGGCTTCGCCGACGACGCGCTCCGCGAGCATCTCA
The DNA here is from genome assembly GCF_900102075.1 of Salipiger thiooxidans. GTDB lineage: Bacteria > Pseudomonadota > Alphaproteobacteria > Rhodobacterales > Rhodobacteraceae > Salipiger > Salipiger thiooxidans. The sequence continues at coordinate 37,069 of NZ_FNAV01000010.1, forward strand.
CCCGGCTGGCGCTGGCCTTCGTTGCCACGCTCGATCCGAAATGACCAAGGCAGGGCCTTGGCACTGCACCTCCGGGCGGTGTATGCAGCCCGGAAGTTTTTCCGAGGATGACCGCAATGGCCGAGACCGATCTGCCCCAGCTCTACCTGATCACGCCGCCGGAGTTCGATCTCTGCGAGTTCCCAGCGCGGCTCGATGCGGTGCTGCAGGCGGCCGAGATCGCCTGCCTCCGCCTCGCCCTCGCCACCCGCGACGAGGACAAGCTGCTGCGCGCCGCCGACGCGGTGCGCGAGATCGCCCACGCTCATGACGTGGCGCTTGTCATCGACACCCACGTGGTGCTCGCCCAGCGGCTCGGGCTCGACGGCGTGCATCTCACCGACGGGTCGCGCTCGGTGCGCCACGCCCGCAAGGAGCTTGGCCCGGACGCCATCGTCGGCGCCTTCTGCGGCGCCTCGCGCCACGACGGCATGGGCGCGGCAGAAGGCGGCGCGGATTATGTCTCCTTCGGCCCCCTCTCCGGCGAGTCGCTGGGCGACGGCACGCTGGCCGACCGCGATCTCTTCCAGTGGTGGTCCGAGATGATCGAGGTGCCGGTGGTGGCCGAGGGCGGTCTCACGCCCGAGCTGGTCGCCAGCCTGACCCCGGTCACCGACTTCTTCGGCATCGGTGAGGAAATCTGGAGCGCCGAGGACCCGGTCGCGGCCCTCGCGGCGCTCACCGCCGCGATGCGCTGACGCCCCTCCCGGGGCATTTTCACGACATCAGCTGCCGTAGGGGTGTGCCGAGCGCACCTGTGCCTCGAGGTGCGCGGCCAGCGTCTTGCGGTTGGGATGATCGTCGACCCGCACCGGCGGGTGGTAGACCAGCTCGACGCTGCCCTGCCGCTTGGCGCCCAGCAGCTTCAGCAGGTGCGGGCCCAGGGACATGCCGCCCCACCAGCCGTAGAATCGCAGATCCTCGCCCGCGGGCGCGTGGTAGATCACCGTCACCGCCTGCAGCTGCATCTCGTGCTTGAGCTCGTGGCTGAAGAAGGCCGCGAAAAGCGTCGACTTGAAGGGCAGAATGCGCATCCCGTCGGTCGAGGTGCCCTCGGGAAAGAACAGCAGCCGGTGACCGTGCAGCAGCCGCTCTTCGAAGACCGCCTTCTGCTCGGCGGCAGCGCGCGGGTCGCGGGTGATGAAGACGGTGCCCACCAGCCGCGCCAGCCAGCCGATGACCGGCCAGCGCGAGACCTCGGACTTGGCGACGAAATAGACGTCGCGCCGCGCGTTGAGCGCAACGATGTCGAACCACGAGCAATGGTTCGCGACCAGCGCCCCCGGCCCCTCGAGCCGCGGGCCGGTCGGCTTCACGACAATGCCGAGGACGGTACAACAGCTGCGGAAGACGATCCGGCTGATCCCGGGCGAGACCGGCCGGCGCATCCCGCAGAGCGGCCGCTCGAAGAGCCGCACCACCAGCATCGCCACCAGCCCGAGCGCCATGGTGAAGACCACCAGCGTCGCGCGCCAGACCACGCGGACCCAGTCCCCGGCACCGAGCGGCGGAGCCTCGGGCTCGTCGCCGTACCAGGTCGGGCTGCTCATTCCCGCCCCCGGGTGTAGATCCCCGCCGCCTTGGCGTTGAGCCGAGCGGTGTCCATGATCAGGCAGATGTCGGTGGTGTTGAAGGCGTGGTCGACGAAGGCGCCCTCGCCCACGGTGCCGCCAAGCCGCAGGTAGCCCTTGATCAGCGCCGGCACTTCGAGCATCGCGCGGCGCCGGTCGATCTCGGCTTCGGGCACCAGGTCCATGCTCTGGAACCGCCGCGAGCGCACCCGCAGCGGCTCGGGCGCAAGATGCCGGTGGTGCAGCAGCGACAGGGGCTCGGCCAGCTTCGCAACGTCGGTGCCGTGGAAGGAGGCGGTGCCGAACAGCACCTCGATGCCGTGCGCGCGGACGTAATCGGCAAGCGCGCCCCAGAGGTGCATCATCGCGGTGCCCCCCCGGTAGTCCGGGTGCAGGCAGGAGCGGCCGAGTTCCAGCAGGCGACGCCCGGAGGCGCGCAGCGGCGTGAGATCGTATTCGTCCTCGGAATAGAACTGGCCGGCGGCCCTGGCCTGGTCGTCGCGCAGCAGGCGGTAGACGCCTACCACGGCGCCGTCACGCTTGGCGTCGGTGAGGATCAGGTGGTCGAAGAACGGGTCGAAGCGGTCGCGTTCGAGCCGGCGCGCGTGATCGACCATCGCGCCGGAGCCGCCGAGCTCTTCGACGAAGACCTCGTACCGCAGCCGCTGCGCCGCCACGATGTCGTCCTCGTCGCGCGCCAGCCGCACCGTGAAATCCGTCTCGTCCAGAGCCATCCCGACCTCTCGCGTCCCACGTGCGGGCGTTCTTAATCCCCCGGGCCGCCAAGGGAAACCGGTTTTGCCTCGCCAAGTCGGTTACCGGCCGTTAACCTTTCTTCAACGTCTCGATGTCTAGCTATTCGTCGAACACAGGCAGAAGGGTGACGCGCGTGCTGTCGATGACAACCTTGCCCTGCTCGCGAAAATTGACCGTGACGCGCCCGGCGATGTTCGACTGCACCTGGCCGGTGCCCCAGTCGGGCCGGTCGGGATGCGTCACCAGCATCCCAGGTTCGAGGATTGCGTTGAGGTCGTCCATAGGTGCGATCGCGTCCCTTCTTCCCGGTCGAAGCCCTGAGCACAGTCCAGAGTGAGGAGCCCCCATGTCCGTTGCAACCGCCAGAATCGCCACGCTGGTCGGCTCTCGTCTCTGCCATGACCTTGTAAGTCCCATCGGCGCGATTTCCAACGGGCTCGAGCTGATCGCGCTGGCCGGCACCCCGGGCCCCGAGGAAATGGCGCTGATCGAGCAGAGCGCGGCCTCGGCCACCGCGCGCATCAACTTCTTCCGCGTGGCCTTCGGCCATGCCTCGACCCAGCAGGACGTGGGCGCGCGCGAGGCGCGCAAGCTGCTGCAGGATTACTGCAAGGGCAGCCGGCTGAGCATCGACTGGCTGCCCGACGGCGACGCGCCGCGGACCGAGGTCCAGCTCGCCTTTCTCGCGACGCTCTGCTGCGAGAGCGCCCTGCCGCTGGGCGGGCGGGTGCACATCACCCATATCGAAGGCGGAGGCTGGCGCATCTCGGGCACCGGACAGCGGCTGTCGATCGAGCCGGATCTCTGGGCGCAGCTCACCAGCACCACGATCGAGGCAGAGGTGACGCCGGCGCGGGTGCAGTTCGCCCTGCTCGCACTCCTGGCGCCGGAACGTGGCCGCAAGATGGTGGTGCATGCAGGCGACGCGGCGGTCACCATCGAGATCGGCTGAGAGGCGTTTCGGGATCTTCCGAAATGGACCGGCGTCCCGGGCGGACCCGGAACGCCAGTCTTCTTCTCAGAAGTGCGGCCCGATCAGGCGCGCACCGCGCCGTCCGCGCGCACCACGTACTTGAACGAGGTCAGTTGCTCGGCGCCGACCGGGCCGCGCGCGTGCATCTTGCCCGTGGCGATGCCGATCTCGGCGCCCATGCCGAACTCGCCGCCATCGGCGAACTGGGTCGAGGCGTTGATCATCACGATGGCGCTGTCCACCCGCTCGACGAAGCGCTCGATGGCCGCCGGATCCTCGGCGAGGATGCAGTCGGTGTGGTTCGAGCCGTAGGTGCGGATGTGCTCGATGGCGGCATCCTCGTCCTCGACCACGCGGGCGGCGATGATGCTGTCGAGATACTCGCGCCCCCAATCGTCAGCGCTCGCCTGATGGGTGCCTTCGATGGCCTGCAGCGTCTCGTCGGCGCGCACCTCGACCCCCGCCTCGATCAGCGCGCGCACGACGCCCTGCCCAATGGTGTCCACCGCGTCGCGGTGGATCAGCAGGCACTCTGCGGCGCCGCAGATGCCGGTGCGCCGGGTCTTGGCGTTCATCACCACCGTCAGCGCCTTCACCGGGTCGGCGGAGGCGTCGATGTAGATGTGCACGATGCCCTCGAGATGGGCGAAGACCGGCACCCGCGCCTCGCGCTGGACGAGCCCCACGAGCCCCTTGCCACCACGCGGCACGATGACGTCGACGTAGTCGGTCATCTGCAGCAGCTCGCTCACTGCCGCCCGGTCGCGGGTCGGCACGAGCTGGATCGCGTCCTCGGGCAGGCCCGCCTTGCGCAGCCCCGAGACGAGGCAGTCATGGATGGCGCGCGAGGAGTGGAAGCTCTCGGAGCCGCCGCGCAGGATCACCGCGTTGCCGGACTTGAGGCAGAGCGCGCCCGCGTCAGCGGTGACGTTGGGGCGCGATTCGTAGATCACGCCGACGACACCGAGCGGTGTGCGCACCCGCTGGATGTGCAGGCCGGTGGGACGGTCCCACTCGGCGATCACCTTGCCCACGGGATCCTCCTGCGCCGCGATGGCGCGGAGCCCCTCGACGATGCCGCGGATACGGTCCTCGGTCAGCAGGAGCCGGTCCATCATCGCTTCGGTCAGGCCCTTGTCGCGGCCGAAGGCGAGATCCTGGGCATTGGCCTCGACGATCTCTGCCCGGCGGGCCCAGACGGCGTCGGCCGCGGCCTCGAGCGCCTCGGTCTTGCGGGCTGGCGGGGTGAAGGCGAGCTCGGCTGCGGCCGCTTTCGCACGACGGCCGATTTCGGTCATGACGGCGGGAATGTCGGTCATGTCTTTCATCGCTGTTCACCCTTCGGGTTCTGGTTTCCGAGGGCCCTCCTATAGCGCCTCGCGGCGGCGGGGCCTAGGGCGATTTCGGCACCGTCGCGCACCGGCCCGGGCGCCGGCGGGGGCGCTGCCCCCGTCCGCTGACGCGGACTCCCCCGGAGTTTATCGGGCAAGATGAACTGGCAGGAGACAGGTAGGGGTCAGAGTGCCATGTCGTCGCGGTGGATGAGCACCGCACGGCCGGGATAGCCGAGCGCCTCCTCGATCTCCCACGAGTGGCGGCCAACGATGCGGCGGGCCTCGTCGGCGGTGTAGCGTGTGAGGCCCTGCCCGAGCGTGGCGCCGCGCGGGTCGCGGATCACCACCGGGTCGCCGCGGCCGAACTCGCCCTCCGTGGCGGTGACGCCCACCGGCAGCAGCGAGCGGCCCTCGGCCATGGCGCGGGCGGCGCCGGCATCGAGAATGACCGCGCCGCAGGGCTTCATCGCCGCGATCCAGCGCTTGCGGGCCGCGTGCGGATCGACACGCGAGGTGAACCAGGTGACGTTGGCGCCCTGCTCGAGCGCGGCCAGCGGGTTCGAGACCGAGCCCTCGGTGATGGCCATGGCACAGCCCGCCGCGGTGGCGGTCTTGGCGGCCAGCAGCTTGGTCTTCATGCCGCCCTTGGAGAGGCCGCTGCCGGCGTCGCCGGCCATCGCCTCGATCTCGGGGGTGATCTCGTCGATCACGTCGTAGCGGATGGCGGTGGGATCCTGCGAGGGGTTGGCGCTGTAGAAGCCGTCGACGTCCGAGAGCAGGATCAGCTGGTCCGCCCCCACCGTCACCGCGACCTGTGCCGCGAGGCGGTCGTTGTCGCCGTAGCGGATCTCGTCGGTGGCGATGGTGTCGTTCTCGTTGACGATGGGCACCACGCCGAAGCCCAGCAGCGTCTCCATCGTGGCACGCTGGTTCAGATAGCGGCGGCGGTCGGCGGAATCCTCAAGCGTCACCAGCACCTGCGCGGTGGTGATCCCGTGGGGCGCGAGCGCGTCTTCCCATTCGCGCGCGAGGCGGATCTGGCCGACCGCGGCAGCGGCCTGGCTCTGTTCCAGCGGCAGCGTGGTGGCGGGCAGCTTGAGGATGCCACGGCCAAGCGCGATGGAGCCCGAGGACACGAGGATCACGTCGGTGCCCCGCGCCCGGATCGCGGCGATGTCCTCGGCGATCGAGCGCATCCAGGCGGCACGGAAGGCGCCGGTGAGCTTGTCTACCAGCAGCGCCGAGCCGATCTTGACCACGAGGCGCTGCGCAGAGCTCAGGGTTGCCATTGGGAGTCGTCCTCGGGCGCGGCGCGCAGGCGCTTGTCGTCGATGTAGCTCCGCAGCGCGCGCAGCACCTCGGTGGTGCCCTCGCCCGATGCGCCGGACATCAGCAGCACCTTGCCGCCGGACCGGGCCTCGAGTTCTTCGCGCAGGAAGGCGCGTTCCTCGTCGTCCATCGTGTCGATCTTGTTGAGCACGGTGACGCGCGGCTTCTCGGCGAGGCCCGCCCCGTATTGCTCGATCTCGTTGATGATCGTGTCGTAATCCTCGAGCAGCGAGCCCGAGCTGCCGTCGACGAGGTGCAGCAGCACCGCGCAGCGCTCGACATGGCCGAGGAACAGATCGCCCAGACCCCGGCCCTCGTGGGCGCCCTCGATCAGGCCGGGAATGTCGGCCACCACGAATTCGCGCCCGTCGACACCCACAACCCCGAGGTTCGGGTGCAGCGTCGTGAACGGGTAGTCGGCGATCTTGGGCCGCGCGTTCGAGGTCGCGGCGAGGAAGGTCGACTTGCCGGCGTTGGGCAGGCCCAGCAGGCCCACGTCGGCGATGAGCTTCAGACGCAGCCAGATCGTGCGCTCGACGCCCGGCTGGCCGGGGTTGGCGCGGCGCGGGGCCTGGTTGGTGGCGGATTTGAAGTGCAGGTTGCCCCAGCCGCCGTTGCCCCCGCGCGCGAGCAGCACGCGCTCGCCCAGCGTGGTGAGGTCGGCGATCACCGTCTCTTCGTCCTCGTCGAGAATCTCGGTGCCCACGGGCACGCGCAGCACGATGTCGTCACCGTCCTTGCCGGTGCGCTGGCGGCCCGCACCGGGGCGGCCGTTCTCGGCGAAGAAGTGTTGCTGGTAGCGGAAGTCGATGAGCGTGTTGAGCCCGTCCACGGCCTCGGCCCAGACGTCACCGCCGCCACCACCGTCGCCGCCGTCAGGACCGCCGAATTCGATATACTTCTCGCGACGGAACGAGATGCAGCCGTTCCCCCCGCTTCCGGAGCGGATGTAGACTTTGCAGAGGTCGAGGAACTTCATCTGGCGGATCCCGGGTCTGGAGAATGTGGCGGCATGTAGCCTTTGTGGGCGCGCATCTCAAGCGGTGCGCGGGGAATCGGGCGCCGAAATCGGTATCTGGGGGCGGATGGGCGCGGCACGCACGGTGCATCATCTTCCTTCCCGACACAGACGGCGCGTCGGTCTGGTCAGGACCGGGTCCGGTGAAGGACTTGCCGTGGAGGGAGGAAAATGGCGCGGTTGACGGGGCTCGAACCCGCGACCCCCGGCGTGACAGGCCGGTACTCTAACCAACTGAGCTACAACCGCGCATTTCCGCGGGGCGCATTTTCGGGGCAGCGATGGCGCGGTTGACGGGGCTCGAACCCGCGACCCCCGGCGTGACAGGCCGGTACTCTAACCAACTGAGCTACAACCGCTCGCTGCCTCCGAGGACTGCGTCCCCGAACGTGGAGGCCCTTCTAGGCGGGGTGCTTTCCCCCGTCAAGCGCTTTTGACGGCTCCTCGTGCGCATTTTCTCAGAAAGATTCCCCGGGGGCCCGAGACGCCGAGCGGCACAGGTGAATTTTCAGCGGAAAACCCGTGTTTTCAGCCTGTTGATCGGCAAAACTCATCGGACTGAACGGCGCGCCCCCGCCACGCCCCCACGTCATGACGACGAACCGGCGCCCTTTCGGGCACCGGTTTGCTGCGTTTGTGTCGATGATCCATGGTGGCACCGCAACGACTGCCCTGGCGTCAGCCGATGCCCGCCTGTCAGCGGGCGTCCAGACGGCGGCCGCGCGATTCCCCGATGGGCTCGGCCACCGGTTTCTCGAACAGTTCCCCGAGCCGATCCAGCTCGGCCGCGATCAGAATGATCTGCGTCACCCGTGACGATCTTTCAGATCTGGCGATTTCGTAACCCGCCTTTTCGACCAGCACGGCAGCGGTCCGCAACAAGCGCGGTGCAGCTTCCAAGCCGGTCATGCCATGTACTTCTGACACCAGTGCCGACAGCACATCCCCTTCAACCTGAGACAATCCGTTCTCCCCAACCCGAATTCGTACCTTCTCACGAGAGGCTCGACAGACACCGCCCGGATCCGTATCCCGAGCACAGGTACAATCCGGCAACATCACACGCCGCAATGGATCACCGCCGTTTGCAGACAGCGATGCCGGCATGTCCATCGCGGCTTCTGCGACAGCGCACACCGGTCTTACGGCGCATGGCATATGCGCGGTTCCCGTCCAACCTCTCCGCCACCCGCTTCCTCCAGCCCGGAAGGGCCACCCCATTGTGCGTCGACGGTCTGACCGCCCCCGAGGAGACGGTCCCACGAAAATACCACAAAGCGCCCGTCAGACGAATGAAAAAGCCATTCATGCAACTGCAGGTTCTCGGATTGTTGCCGGAGACTCGCGTCAGACAGCCGACTTGCGCCTTCAAACCGACGCGCCTCAGCGTCGGAATCGCTTGAATTCACGAAACAATATGTGAATCTGTTGCCGAAAAGCGTCAGACGAGAGCTGTCAGGCCGTGCCAAATTTGCTCGACATGAAACTCAATTTGCGCGGGCCGACATTCGAGGTCCTCGAGCTCAGCGCCGCGGAACTCCCCGCACTCTTCGAGCATCCGCTCCCCTGGCGCGATCTTTCTCACGTAATCGTGATTCTGATTCTCGCCGATCCGACCCGGGTCGCCCTGCTTACCGCGCTCTTCGCCCTGCGCCAGTTCTCGACGCGCCCGGCGGTCACTGGCCGATCGTGAGTCTCAGCGCCTTCTTCCCCACCCTGCTGCTGGTCGAGACCGCCATGGCGCTGGCGATCGCCCATCCGCAGCGCGCGCTGCTCTCGGGCCGGGTGGTCCATCTTGCGGCGATGGTGATTCTGTTCGAGACCATCTTCCTGCGCTTCGTCATGCCCCGGGTCCGGACCGAGGTCGCCCCGGACTGCCCGCCCGCGAAACAACGCGCCACGTCCCGCCGCCCCGAGCGGCTCCTGTACATCGCGGGCCAGCCGTTGCCGCTAGAGAAGGTCGAGCTGATCGAGGCGCGCCAGCAACACATGCACGTGCGGCTCTGCAACGGCACCCTGACTGAGCGTGCCCGGCTCTCGGACATCGCCGCCCAGACCCGCCCCGAGGACGGCATCCAGCCGCACCGCTCGTGGTGGGTGTCGCGTCGGGCGGTGGGGCGGCTGGGAACGCGCAGCGGGCGCGAGGTGCTGCAGCTGAGCGACGATTCGCAGGTCCCGGTGGCGCGCGGCCGGGTCGAGGACGTGCGCGACTGGATCGAAACCTCCCTCGACGACATCGCCTGAGGCGCAAGCGCCCCGAACCACAGGAGAACCTGTCCCGTCCCGACGGAACTGCCCGGCTCGCACACCCGTGACCTTTACGCCCCGCCGCCTGTTTCTTATATAAACACTCGGACTAAGGCACATGAAGGACAGGCCATGGATGATGCACCGCTCGAAGGCGCGCCGCTGATCGCTCCCTCCAGCACGGACCACCCGCTGCACGAGCCGGTGGTCGAGGCGTGCCGGTCGGTCTATGACCCGGAGATTCCGGTGAACATCTACGACCTCGGGCTGATCTACACCATCGCCATCGACCCCGAGAACGCCGTCAAGGTGACCATGACGCTGACCGCGCCGGGCTGCCCGGTGGCAGGCGAGATGCCCGGCTGGGTGCAGGACGCCGTGAGCGCCGTGCCCGGCGTCAGGGACGTGGACGTGGACATGGTCTTCGATCCGCCCTGGGGCATGGACATGATGTCCGACGAGGCGCGGCTCGAGCTGGGCTTCATGTGATCCCATGACGGGAGAGCTGCGCGAGCCGGCCACCGAGCGCGAGAAGATGATCGCGGGCCGGCTCTACGACCCGGGCGACCCCGAGCTCGTGGCCGAACGCAAGCGCAGCCAGGCGCTGATGCGCGACTACAACGCCACCGTTTACGGTGACGACACCCGCGGTGCGCTGCTCGCGGCGCTGCTGGGCACCCTGCCCGACCGTATCGCGATCCGCGCGCCGTTCTACGTGGACTACGGCTGGAACATCGCGCTCGGCGAGGGCGTGTTCCTCAACTACGGCTGCGTGCTGCTGGACGTCTGCCCGATCCGCATCGGCGACGGCACCCAGGTCGGGCCGATGACGCAGATCCTCACCGCCGACCACCCGCGCGACGGCGAGACCCGCGCCGCGGGGCTCGAATTCGGACGGCCCGTCACCATCGGCCGCAACGTCTGGATCGGCGGCGGTGCGATCCTCCTGCCGGGAGTCACCGTCGGCGATGACGCGGTGATCGGCGCGGGCGCCGTGGTGACGCGAGACGTGGCAGAGGGCACGACCGTCGCGGGAAACCCGGCGCGTCCGCTTGTGTCGCGCCCCGCGAACGCTTAGATTTGTCACTCCAAAAGGAGACACTCGATGTTCGGTATTCCTGGCAAACAGGCCGTGACCATGACCCCTGCCGCGGAAACGCAGGTGCGGAAGCTGATGGACCGCGACGGACGCGCCGGTCTGCGCATCGGCGTGAAGAAGGGCGGCTGCGCGGGCATGGAGTACACCATGGAGTTCGTCGACACGGCGGACCCCAACGACGAGGTGGTGGAGCAGGACGGCGCCCGCGTGATGATCGCGCCGATGGCGCAGATGTTCCTCTTCGGCACCGAGATCGACTACCGCAGCTCGCTGCTCGAATCGGGGTTCCACTTCAACAACCCCAACGTGGCCGATGCCTGCGGTTGCGGGGAATCGATCAAGTTCAAGGACGTGGAAGAGCTCAGCGTCGAGCGCGGCGACCCCTGATCCCTGCCGGGCGCCGGTCGCGGCGCCCCGCCGACCCTTCACGTCGGCCTGCGCCAGGGTGCTGGCACGGTTCCAGCCGAAACTCTCCCGATATGTCGCGGCATTGGCGGTCGCCCTGCCCTTGACGGCGGCGCCCATCCTTCGATGATGTGCCCGAACCGCAGAAGGGAGAGACCATGCGCACCAAACTTGCCGCCGGGAACTGGAAGATGAACGGGCTCAAGGCAGCCCTGTCCGAGCTCGGGGAGATGGCAGCCGCCGCGTCTGGCCCCGCCGAAGTCCTGATCTGTCCGCCCGTGACACTGGTCGCCGCCGCCGCAGACGCCGCAGAGGGTCTCGCCATCGGCGGGCAAGACTGCCATGCCAAGGCCTCAGGCGCCCACACCGGCGATGTCTCCGCCGCGATGCTGGCGGATGCCGGCGCCGAGTACGTGATCCTCGGCCACTCCGAGCGCCGCACCGACCACGACGAGCATGACGAAGACGTCCGCGCCAAGTGTGAGGCAGCCTGGGACGCCGGTCTCAAGGTGGTGCTCTGCGTAGGCGAGAGCCTCGAAGAGCGCGAGGCGTCGAACACGCTCGACATCATCGGCGGCCAGCTCGCCAAGTCGATCCCCGACGGGGCCACCGGCCACAACCTCGTGGTCGCCTACGAGCCGATCTGGGCCATCGGCACCGGCAAGGTCCCGACCACCGACCAGATCGGCGAGGTTCACGACTTCATGCGCGCCCGCCTCGAGAAGCGCTTCGGCGAGGGCGTGGGCCGCTCGGTCCGACTGCTCTACGGCGGCTCGGTGAAGCCCTCGAACGCGGGCGAGATCTTTGCGGTTTCCAACGTCGACGGCGCGCTGGTGGGCGGCGCCTCGCTCAAGGCGGCCGATTTCGTGCCCATCATCGAGGCGCTCAACGCGAGCGCGGGCTGAGGGCGCAGGACCGGTGAGGGGCCAGCCCCTCACACTCCCCGGAGTTCAGGGGCAAGATGAAGAGCGGGACTGTCCCTTCATCTTGCCCGATAAACTCCCGCCGGAGGCAGGCCGGCCCCCGGAATCGCAAGCGGCGCCCCGATCGGAGCGCCGCTTTTTCGTTTGAAATGATCTGCCCGGATCAACGGGTGATGATCTCCGGTCCCATGAAGGTCGTCGGAAGCCAGGTCGACAGGATCGGGATGTAGGTCACCATGATCAGGAAGACGAAGAGCACCGCAAGGAAGGGCAGCGCCGCGCGCACCACGCTCATCATAGGCATCCCGGCCACGCCAGAGGTCACGAAGAGGTTGAGACCCACCGGCGGGGTGATCATGCCGATCTCCATGTTCACCACCATGATGATGCCGAGGTGGATCGGGTCGATGCCAAGCTCGATGGCGATGGGGAACACCAGCGGCGCGACGATCACCAGGAGGCCCGAGGGCTCCATGAACTGGCCGCCGATCAGCAGGATCACGTTGACGATCACCAGGAACATCACCGGGCCGAGCCCAGCCCCGAGCATGGCGCTCGCGATCTGCTGCGGGATCTGCTCATCGGTCAGCACGTGTTTCAGGATCAGCGCGTTGGCGATGATGAACATCAGCGTGATCGTGAGCTTGCCAGCCTCGAACAGCGTGTCGCGGGTGTCGCGGTGGAAGAAGGCCGTCACCAGCGCGATCGGCTTGCGGATGAGCGGCAGGTTGGGCTCGCCGTTCCGGCCCGCGAGCGGCCCCATGTCGCGGTAGACGAAGTTCGCGATCAGGAAGGCGTAGACCGCGGCCACGGCAGCGGCTTCGGTCGGCGTGAAGATGCCGCCGTAGATCCCGCCGAGGATGATGACGATCAGGAACAGGCCCCAGAGCGCCTCGCGGCCCGCGGTGAAGACCTCGCCCCAGCCCAGCCACTCGCCCTTGGGCAGGTTCTTGACCCGCGCCATGACGTAGATGGTGATCATCAGCATGGTGCCCGCCATCAGGCCGGGGATCACGCCTGCGAGGAACATCCGCCCCACCGAGACATCGGTCGCCGAGGCGTAGACCACCATCACGATGGACGGCGGAATGAGGATGCCCAGCGTGCCCGCGTTGGCGATCACGCCTGCCGCGAAGTCCTTGGTGTAGCCCACCTGCCGCATGCCGGCGATGACGATCGAGCCGATGGCCACCACGGTCGCGGGCGAGGACCCGGAGAGGGCAGCGAAGAGCATGCAGGCGAAGACGCCGGCAATGGCGAGGCCGCCGTGCACGTGGCCCACCAGCGCGATGGAGAAGCGGATGATCCGCCGCGCCACGCCGCCCGTCGACATGAAGCTCGAGGCGAGGATGAAGAACGGGATCGCCAGCAGCGTGTAGTGGCCGGCCATCGCCTGGTAGAAGCTCTGCGCGACCGAGCTCAGCGAGGTGTCGGATAGCACCAGCAGGAAGACGATCGACGAGATGCCGAGCGAGACTGCGATCGGCACGCCGATCAGCATCAGGCCGACGATGATGACAAAGAGAAGTAAAACGTCCATCGGTCTTTCAGTCCTCGCGGTTCATGTGGGCCACGTCTTCGACCGCGTCTTCGGCCTCGTGGCTGACGATCAGGCTGGTCTGGGCACCGGTCCAGATGCGCCACCCCGCCTGGAGGAAGCGGAAGAACAGCAGCGCGGCGCCGAAGGGCAGCATGGCGTAGGGGATGAAGCGCGGCAGCTTCTCGTAGGCCTCGCCCTCGTTGATCCAGGGCTCGATGAAGCGCAGCCACTCGGGCATCGGGATGTCGACCACCTCGTACCAGGAGCGGTAGGAGGTGCGTGTCATCTCCTCGAAGCCCGTGGGGAACCAGCGGCCGGTGGTCTGCGGCAGGTTGACGAAGTTGGCCCAGTAGTCCCAGGCGCCCTTCAGCAGCAGCGCCGCGTAGACGATGCAGACCACCGCCGCGATCAGCGCCATGACCCGGCGGACGGTGGTCGGCACCAGCGTGGTGACCGCGTCGACGCCGAGATGGGCAGTGACCTTCACCGCGTAGGAGATGCCGAAGAGCACCAGCCACGCGAACAGGATCGTCACCGCCTCGAGGCCCCAGATGAGGCCGGTGTTGAAGCCGTAACGCAGCACGACGTTGATGAAGGTGATGAGCGTCATGAGCCCGAGGATCACCGCGATGGCGGTTTCCTCGATTTCGTTGACGATGCGGCCGAGCGCGCTCTGGCCGTGGGTGTGACTGGACATGCTGTCCCCCCATTCCGCGTCCGGGCACCGGCCCCGGCGCCTTATCCGGTTAGTGATGTCTGATGGGAAACCGTGTGAAAAAGGGGACGGCGGACCGTCCCCTGCAGCGGCCGGCCCCGATCCATACGGGCCAGGCCGGCCGTGTGCGGGCGATCAGCCCTGCACTTCGGCGTTGAACTTCTGCGCGGCCTCGATGTTTTCCACACCGACGTCGCCTTCGAACTTCTCCCAGACCGGCTTCATCGCGTCGACCCAGGCCTGACGCTGCTCGGGGGTGAGCTCGCGAATGGTGCCGCCAGCGTCGAGGATGGCCTGGCGGTTGTCGGCGTCGACCTCGGCGATGGCCGCGTTACGCTCGGCGGTGACCTCGTGGACGATGGTCTCGAGCTGGGTTCGGATGTCCTCGTCGAGGCTGTCCCACCAGTCGGCCGAGGTCACGACCATGTAGTCGAGCACGCCGTGGTTGGTCTCGGTGATGCCGTCCTGCACCTCGAAGAACTTCTGGCCGTAGATATTCGACCAGGTGTTGTCCTGACCGTCGACCACGCCGGTCTGCAGCGCGCCGTAGACTTCCGAGAAGGCCATCGGCTGCGGGCTGGCGCCGAGCTGCTCCATGTTCGCCTTCAGCACCTCGGAGGGCTGCACGCGGAACTTGAGGCCCTTGGCGTCCTCGGGGGCGACCAGCGGCTTGTTGGCCGAGAACTGGGTCATGCCGTTGTGCCAGAAATCGAGGCCGAGCAGGCCGCGGCGAAGCATCGATTCCTTCATTTCCTGGCCGGTTTCCGAGTTTTGGAACGCGTCCACGGCCTCGATGTTCACGAACATGAACGGCAGGTCGAAGATGCGGAACACCTTGGTGAACTGCTCGAACTTGGACAGCGAGGGCGCGGCCATCTGCACGTCGCCGTTCAGCATTGCCTCGAGCACCTGGTCGTCGTTGTAGAGCGTCGAGTTCGGGTAGACCTCCATGCAGGCCTTGCCGTCCATCTCGTCGTTGACGCGCTGCTGGAGCAGCGTCGCCGCGATGCCCTTGGGGTGCTTGTCGGTGTTGGTCACGTGGCTGAACTTGATGACGATTTCGCCATCGTCGCAGGCAGCCATTGCGCCAGTGGCGCCGGTGGTAAGGGCCGCAGCGGCCACGGCGGTCATCAGAAACGTCTTCATCGGTATCCTCCCGAAAAGTGATGATCGAGGGCCTGCTCCCCTGCGGACCCTTCGCTGAACACATGACAGCCATGCGTGAATTGCATCAAGCCTGTGTGAAGCGTCGTGACAAAATCGTCATGAAATCCAATTGTCTCAGAGGGTTGAATGCCTCCACCCCTGCCACTATGGCGAAACGCCGCCTGTGGATGTGCGGAACTTCGCACAGGCTTCCCGGTTCCCCGTGCGGAAATCCGCACATTTTGTCTTTGGCGAATCTCGGGAGCCGCCCGCACACTCCGCCGCATGGAACCGGATCGTCACGACCGCATCATCGCCTTCATGGCCGAGGCCGAACGCCTCAAGGCGACCTTCCGCTCGGGCCGCACCAGCGCGGAACGGCGCGAGAGCGTTGCCGAGCACTCGTGGAGCCTCTGCCTACTGGCACTTCTGACCGAGGACGAGAGCGGTGTGGATTTCGCCCGGCTGCTGCGGCTGTGCATCGTGCACGACCTCGGCGAGGCGATCTCGGGCGACGTCCCCGCCATCGACCAGGGGCCCGACACCGACAAGAGCGCGCGCGAGCGGGCGGATCTTGCGACCCTGACCGAGGGTCTGCCGCCGGACCTGCGCGACCGGGTGCGCGGGCTGTGGGAGGAATACGAGGCGGGCAAGACTCCCGAGGCGCGCGTCGCAAAGGGGCTCGACAAGCTCGAAACCATGCTTCAGCACGTCACCGGCCCGCAGGAGCCCGGCTTCGACTACGGCTGGAACCTGGGTTACGGCACGCGCTGGACATCGCAGGCGCCATTCCTGCAGAGCCTGCGCGAGCGTATCGACCGGCTCACGCGAGAGGCCGCGTCCTGACGCCGTTTCAGCGGAAACTCTCCGGCTTCAGCCCATATTTCGCCAGCTTGTCGTAGAAAGTCTTGCGCGGCAGCTTCAGAACCTCGGCGGCGGCGCTGGCCTGGCCGCCGGTGCGCTTCAGCGCGTCCGCCAGCAGCGAGCGTTCCACCTGAGCCATGCGTTCGGCCAGGCCCAGCCCCTCGGATCCGCCGTCATCCTCGCCCAGCCCCAGCACGAAGCGCATGGCGGCGGACATGAGCGCGCGGGCGTTACCGGGCCAGTCTCGGGCGATCAGCCCCGCGACGACCTCCTCGCCGATCTCGGGCTCGGTCATGCCCGACTGCTCCGCTGCCTGCGCAACGTAGTGGCGAAACAGCACCGGGATATCCTCGGGCCGCTCCGAAAGCGCGGGAATGCGCAGCTGCATCACGTCGAGCCGGTAGTAGAGCTCGGACGAGAACGCCCCCGCCTCGACCGCGCCCGACAAGTCGTCGACCGTACCGCCGATGAGCCGCGCGCCGCCCTCCTCGAGCGCATCCTGCAGCGCCACCTGCGTATCCTGCGGCAGCCGGCCGATCTCGTCGAGGAACAGCGTGCCGCCCTTGCAGGCCTGCCAGAGTTCGGCCAGCGCCGCCCGGCCGAGCCCCGCCGCCGAGCGCTTCTCGAACGGCCCCTTGGCGCTCGAGGAACAGAGGTGCACCACCTCGGCCACCTTCGAGATCCCCGAGCCCCGGGCGCCGCGCACCAGCACGTCGGCCCCCGCCCGCGCCGCCGCCCGCACCTGCGCGCGCAGGGCCTCGGACTGGGGCGAGACGCCGAAGATCATGCGCGCCGCCGGGTCGCCGGTCTCGAGCTGGGCCTTGAGCCGCCGATTCTCGAGCACCAGCCCGCGCGTGCGCAGCGCCCGCTCGATCACCGAGATCAGGTCCTGCGGCGCGCAGGGCTTTTCGAGAAAGTCGAAGGCTCCCGCCGACATCGCCCGCACCGCCATCGGGATGTCTCCCTCGCCGGTCAGCAGGATCACCGGCAGTTCGGTATCCTGCTCGTGGGCGTAGTCGAGCAGGTGAAAGCCGTCACGGCCGGGCATCCGGATGTCCGAGACGATGACGCCTTCGAAACGCGGCCCGATCAGGTCCTTGGCCTCTACGAAGCTGCCCGCGGTCACCGCGTCGAACTCGGCCAGCTCCAGCGTCTGCCCCAGCGCCTCGCGCACCGCCGCGTCGTCGTCCACCAGAAGCACCTTGCGGATGATCATGCGATTTCCCTCGCCTGTTGCAGCTCGATGGTGAAGAGCGCGCCGCCCTCGACGTTCTCGCCCCGGAGGCGCCCGCCGAAGCCCTCGACGATCCCGTAGGAGATCGAGAGCCCGAGGCCCATGCCCTCTTCGGCGCCGACCTCCTTGGTCGAATAGAACGGGTCGAAGATGCGCGACGGGTCGGCGATGCCGGGGCCGGTGTCACGCACGGTAAGCCGCACCAGCCCCGCCTCGTCGTCAGGCGCCACACGGATCTCGATGCGCCGGGACGCGCTGTCGGCCATGGCATCCATGGCGTTCGACAGCAGGTTCACCACCACCTGCCCCAGCCGCACATCGCCCGCCATCACCACGGTGGCGCGCTCGGGGCGGCGCCAGTCGATCTCGGTCCCCGTGGCCTCGATGCGCCGGGCCAGAACCTCGAGCGCGCCTTCGACCACCGCTGCAAGCCCGACCCGGCGCGCGGGTTCGGGCTCGGCCTTGGCGAAGGCGCGCAGGTTCTTGATGATGCGCCCCATGCGGTTCGCCATGTCCGAGATCCGCCCGAGGTTCTCGGCCGCCCGGTCCTGCCGCCCGCGCTCGAGGAAGGCGGTACCATTCTCGGCAAAGCTGCGGATCGCCATCAGCGGCTGGTTCAGCTCGTGGCTGATGCCCGCGCTCATCTTACCGAGCGCCGAGAGCTTGGAGGCCTGCACCAGCTCCGCCTGCGCGCGCTTGAGCGCCGCCTCGGCCTCTTCACGCTCCGAGACCTCGCGGCGCAGCGCGAGGTTGCTCTGCTGCAACGCCCGGGTGCGGGCCGAGACGCGTTCCTCGAGCACGGCGTTGGCCTCGGCCAGCGCCCGGCGCCGTTCAAGCGCCAGCCACAGCAGCGAGCCGAAGAACAGCATCATCGCCGCCACCACCGCCGCCTGGAGCCCCGCCAGCCGGATCGCTGGGGCCACGTCCACCAGCAGCACCCCAGTCATGCCGATCACCGGCAGATCCGCCTGCAGCCGCAGGGCGCGGTGCGGGACATAGGACGAGAAGCGCTGCACCCAGACCGTGTGTCCGCCGGGATAGCGCAGCAGCAGCGGCTTCTCGGTGCCGTCGCTGGTGACCACCTTGTCACCCTCGCGCCGCCAGTGCAGCAGTTCCGAGCGGTTGGTGGCGATGACCTCGCCCGCCGCATCGGTGAAGAACACCGCCGGCAGCGAGCCGCGCCAGACCTGTTCCAGCCGCGCGAGGTCCACCGCCACGATCAGCGCCCCACGCACGGTCCCGTCGGGGCCGAAGGAGGGCGCGGCGAACCAGAAGGCGCGCTCGATGTCCTCGGGACCCGCACCGTGCGCGATGCCGAGCGCCCCGTGGAGCGCGCGCCGGAACGGGTCGCCCGCGAGCAAACGTTCGGGCAGGCCCGGCGCCGATTGCGCCATGACCCGGCCCTCGGCATCGGCATAGACCGCGAGTGCCGCGCCGGATCGGTCGGCGGCGCGCAGCAGCATCTTCTCGGCCGCCGCCCGCGAGCCACCGTAATGCAGTGCCACCAGCGCCGGGTGATCGGCGGTCAGCACCGCGAATTCCCGGAACCGCTGAAGCTGGGTGACGAGGCGGTCAGAGGCGAGCTCGAGGTCGCTCTCGCCGCGCGCCGCCACCGGATCGAGCGCCTGCAGATAGGCCGAGCGCCAGACCACCGCCGACAACACGGCGGTGACGAGCAGCGCGAGCGCCACGATCAGGGCGCGGTGGGCGGAAAATCCGGGCTTCATGACAGAGACATAACAATCCGCGCCTTGCACGGGAAGCGGCTCAGAGGCAGGGTCGCCGCCATGATGCGCCTCAGCCAGTCCCCGACCGACCCCGCTTTCGTGCAGGACCCCTACCCGTTCTACGACCGGCTCAGGGCCGCTGGCGATCTTGCCCACTGGAACGACTACGGGCTGATCTGCGCCAGTTCGCACCGCGCCGTGCAGGCGCTGCTGCGCGACCGCCGCTTCGGGCGCGAGATCCCGGCCGAGATGGCGCAGCCGGTGCCCGAACACCTCGCGCCCTTCTATGCCATCGAGGCGCATTCCATGCTCGAGCTGGAGCCGCCGCGCCATACCCGCCTGCGCGGTCTGGTGCTGCGCGCCTTCACCTCGCGGCGCATCGCCGGTCTCGGCCCCGAGATCGCGACGCTGGCGCATGGGCTCATCGACGCCTTTCCGGAGGGGCCGTTCGACCTGCTCCCCGCCTTCTGCCAGCCGATCCCGGTGATCGTCATCGCGCGGCTGCTCGGGGTGCCGGACAGCCTCGCGCCGCAGCTTCTCGACTGGTCGAACGCCATGGTCGCGATGTACCAGGCGCGCCGCACCCGGGCCATCGAGGACGCCGCCGCCGCGGCCGCGGCCGAGTTCTCGTCTTTCCTCCGCGACTACATCGGCGACCGTCGCAAGGCGCCGCGCGACGACCTGCTGTCGCAGCTGATCGCCGCCGAAGAGTCGGGCGACCGGCTTTCCACCGACGAGCTCATCGCGACCTGCATCCTGCTGCTGAACGCCGGTCACGAGGCGACGGTGCACACCTTCGGCAACGGCATCAAGACGCTGCTCGAGACCGGCCACGGCATCACCGCGGACAATGCGGCACCGGTCGCCGAGGAGCTCCTGCGCCACGACCCGCCGCTGCATCTCTTCACCCGCTATGCCTATGAGGAGGCGGAGGTCTTCGGCCATGTCTTCCAGCGTGGCGAGCGCGTGGCACTGCTGCTCGGCGCGGCGGGGCGCGACCCGGAGGTCTATGCCGACCCCGCGCGGTTCGACCCCGCGCGCGAGGCTCCGGCCCACCATGCCTTCGGCGGCGGGCCGCATTTCTGCGTGGGTGCGCCGCTGGCCCGGCTCGAGCTGCAGACCGCCCTGCCCATTCTTTTCGAGCGCTGTCCGACGCTCCGCTTGGCCGAGACCCCGCGCTACGCCGACCTTTACCATTTCCACGGGCTCGAGCGGCTCACGGTCGAGACCTGAACGTCGCGCCCGCGTAAGCGCTCAGAGCGGGAGCGCGGTGGTGTTCTTGATCTCTTCCATCGACAGCAGCGCCGTCACGTTGTGAACCTTCACCTCGGAAATGAGCGCCTGGTAGAACACGTCATAGGCGCGCGCGTTCTGCACCCGGACCTTGAGAATGTAGTCGATGTCGCCCGCCAGCCGGTGCGCCTCCATCACCTCGGGGCGCGAGCGAACCGCGTGCAGGAAGCGGCCCTGCCAGTCGGCATCGTGCTCGGAGGTGCGGATCAGCACGAAGAAACAGGCCTCGAAGCCCAGCTTGTCGGGATCGGCCACGACCACCTGCGGACCGATGACGCCAGCCTCGCGCAGCTTCCGAATCCGGTTCCACACCGGCGTCTTGGACGAGCCCACCGCCCGGGCGATCTCGTCCAGTGAGCGGCCCGCGTCTTCCTGCAGTTCGCGGAGGATTTTCCGGTCGGTCGCATCGAGCTGCATGGGTTTTCCTCTTTCTGCACCATTGTGGGACACATTTTCATATCATGGCAGAGATGCGAGAAAAAGTTCTTAGTGAACACCCCTATCTAGCGCGAAACCGGAACAATGTCCTATATTTGGCAGAACTTCAGGCACCAACCCGGATCCGCTTCATGGCACCCAGCAAGACCCTTCTTCCCCAAGGCCACGTGGCCTTTGTCGGCGCAGGCCCCGGCGATCCCGAGCTGCTGACGATCCGCGCGCTGCGCCTGATCGAGGCCGCCGAGGTCATCCTGCACGACCAGCTCGTGCCAGCGGAGATCCTTGCGCTGGCTGCGCCGGAGGCAGAGCTGGTCTCCGTGGGCAAGAAGGGCTTCGGCCCCTCGGTGCGCCAGGAAGAGATCAACACCCGCCTCATCGAATTCGCCCGGGCCGGCGCCCGCGTGGTGCGACTGAAGGCCGGGGATCCCGGCATCTTCGGCCGGCTCGACGAGGAGACCGAAGCGCTCGAGGCGGCCGGCGTGCCGCATTTCGTGACCCCGGGCCTCACCGCCGCCACCGCCGCGGCCGCAGGCATGGGCGTCTCGATGACCCGCCGCGGCCGCAACAGCGACCTGAGGCTGCTCACCGGCCACGACGTGCGTGGCTTCGCCGAGCAGGACTGGCGCAGCCTCGCCCGGCCCGGCGCCGTTGCCGCGATCTACATGGGCAAGCGCGCCGCGCGCTTCCTGCAGGGCCGGCTGATGATGCACGGCGCCGATCCCGCGACCCCGGTGACCGTGGTCGAGAACGTCTCGCGCGCCGACGAGCGTCGCCTGCCCGCAACCCTTGCCACGCTGGCCGCCGATCTTGACGCGGCCGAGCTCGACGGCCCCGCCGTGCTGCTGCTGGGGCTCGCCCCGCGCGACGCCGCCGCGGTGGCCTCCGCCAAATTGACCAGACAGGAGGTCTCCTGATGTCCAAGCCCTTTTCCCCCAAGGTCGTCACCGCCAATGCCCTGATCGAGGGCGACGTGATCTACCTTGCCGCCGATGACCGCTGGGTGCGCTCGCTCACCGAGGCCGAAGTGCTGACCGACGAGGCCGTGGCGCAGCTGCGTCTGCTAGACGCGTCGGCCCGCTCCGCGGAAGCGGTCGGTGTCTACCTCGCCGAGGTCGCAGACGGCCTCGACGGCCCGCAGCCGACCCACTTCCGCGAGGCGTTCCGCGCCACCGGCCCCTCGAACTACGCACACGGCAAGCAGGCCGAGGGCTGAGGCCCGAACCGCCACCCAACGCGACGAGATTTGCGGGGTCCGAGACACCCTGCGGGAGACAGACAGATGTACCGCTACACAGACTTCGACACAGCCTTCGTTGCCGAGCGCAACCGCCAGTTCCGTCAACAGGTGCGGCGCCGCATCTCCGGTGCGCTGACCGAGGACGAGTTCAAGCCGCTGCGGCTGATGAACGGTCTCTACCTGCAGCTGCACGCCTACATGCTGCGCGTCGCGATCCCCTACGGCACGCTAAACAGCGCGCAGATGGACCAGCTCGCGCTGCTGGCCGAGACGTGGGACAAGGGCTACGGCCACTTCACCACCCGTCAGAACATCCAGTACAACTGGCCCAAGCTCGGCGACGTTCCGGACATGCTCGACGCGCTGGCCGAGGTCGGGCTGCACGCCATCCAGACCTCGGGCAACACCATTCGCAACGTGACCGCCGACCACTTCGCCGGCGGCGCCGCGGACGAGATCGCCGACCCGCGCCCGGTGGCCGAGCTGTTGCGCCAGTGGTCGACAGATCACCCCGAGTTCCAGTTCCTGCCGCGCAAGTTCAAGATCGCCGTCACCGGCTCGGCCAACGACCGCGCAGTGATCAAGGCGCATGACATCGGCATCCAGGTCGTCGAGCGCGACGGCCAGATCGGCTACCGCGTGCTGGTGGGCGGCGGTCTCGGCCGCACCCCGATGATCGGCAAGGAGCTTGCGGACTTCGTTCCGCAGGCGGATCTGCTGCCCTACGTCGAGGCCGTGGTCTCGGTGTGGAACCTGCTCGGCCGTCGCGACAACAAGTACAAGGCCCGCATCAAGATCACCGTGCACGAGCACGGGCTGGACGAGATCCGCGCGCTGGTAGAGAGCCGCTTCGCCGAGACCAGGGCGGCCTTCGGCGGCCACGACGTCGCGCTCTTCGAGGAGATCGCCGCGCAGTTCGCGCCGCCCGCCTTCCGCAACGCACCGACCGAGGTCTACGACGCCGCCTACGCCACCGACCCGGTGTTCCGCGCCTGGGCCGACACCAACCTCTCGGCGCACCGCATCGACGGCTACGCCATCGCGCAGATCAGCCTCAAGGCCCATGGCGAGACCCCCGGTGACGCCAGCGCCGACCAGATGCGCGTGATGGCCGATATCGCCCGCCGCTACGGTCATGACGAGCTGCGCATCAGCCACGAGCAGAACGTGGTGCTGCCGCACGTGCACAAGTCCGACCTGCCGGCGATCCACAAGATCCTCAAGGCGAACGGTCTTGCCACCGCCAACATCGGGCGCATCAGCGACATCATCGCCTGCCCCGGCATGGATTATTGCGCGCTGGCCACCGCCCGCTCGATCCCGATCGCGCAGGAGATCGCCACCCGCTTCGACGAACTCAAGATCGAGAACGACATTGGCGAGCTGAAGATCAAGATCTCGGGCTGCATCAACGCCTGCGGCCACCACCACGTGGGTCACATCGGTATCCTCGGGCTCGACCGCGCCGGTGTCGAAAACTACCAGATCACCCTCGGCGGCGATGCCACCGAGACCGCAGCCCTTGGCGAGCGCACCGGGCCGGGCTTCTCGGCGGACGACATCGTGCCCGCCATCGAGCGCATCGTGGAGGCCTATCTCGAGCACCGCAGCGGCCGCGAGGAGAGCTTCCTCGAGACCTACCGCCGTCTCGGCATGGCGCCGTTCAAGCTGGCGCTCTACGGCGAGGAAACGGCCAAGAAGGCAAGGGCGGCCTGAGGCGGATGACCTTTCATCTGTCTCCAAGCACCCCCGCCGGGGTCTCCCCGGCGCGCAGCTCGGACGAGCTTGCCGACCTGCGCCGCCGGGTGGACGCGCTGAACGCGCGCTACCGTCACCACGGCGCGGTCTCGGTGCTCGAGGGCGCGCTGCGCGATCCGGACGCGGGCGAAATCGCCATGGTCTCGTCCTTCGGGGCCGAGTCTGTTGCGTTGCTGCATCTGGTGGCGCTGATCGACCGCAAGACGCCGGTGCTGTTCATCGACACGCGCCTGCTCTTTGCCGAGACGCTGGCCTACCAGCAGGACGTGGCCGAGCGGCTGCACCTGTCGGACGTGCGGGTGATCCGCACCGACGAGGCGCTGCTGCGCGACCGCGACCCGAACGACGACCTGCGGCAGGCCAGCACCGACGCCTGCTGCGCGCTGCGCAAGACCATCCCGCTCGAGCAGGCGCTGGCCGGCTTCGACGGTTGGATCACCGGGCGCAAGCGCTTCCAGAGCTCCACCCGCGCGACGCTCGAGTTCTTCGAGCTCGAGGAAGAGACCGGCCGCATCAAGGTGAACCCGCTGGCGCACTGGGCCCCAGAGGACGTGCGCGCCTACATGGTCGAGAACCGCCTGCCCAAGCACCCGCTGGTGGCACGGGGCTACCCCTCGATCGGCTGCGCGCCCTGCACCTCTCCGGTGGCCGAGGGCGAAGACCCCCGCTCCGGACGCTGGCGCGGCGAAGAGAAGATTGAATGCGGCATCCATTTCGCGAATGGCCGCATGGTGAGACAAGGACAAGGCCAATGACTGTCATCGTGACCGACACGGGCTTCGGCCCCGACGACTGGACCCGCGGCTTCGAGCACGAGAGCGTGCTCGACCTGCCCTCCGACACCGATCCCGCCAGCCTTGCGGCGGCGGACGGCATCGAGATGGTCCGCATCGACTTCCCCTCCTTCGCGGACGGGCGCGGCTTCACGCTCGCCCGCCTGCTGCGCCTGCGCGGCTACCGCGGCCGGCTGCGTGCCAAGGGGCACGTGATCTCGGACCAGTACGCCATGGCACGCCGCTCGGGGTTCGACGAGGTCGAGATCTCGGACGAGCTCGCCGCCCGCCAGCCGGAAACCGACTGGCTGTTCCGCTCAAATTGGCAGCAGCACGACTACCAGAACCGCCTGCGCGGTTAAGTCATCTTCCATTTACACCTATGACGCTCTAAAAAGGACTCGACTTTCGTTTGTCTACAAACGAATTTCGTAGTGAAAATTCCATGACCGAGATGAGCCCCGTGACCGAAGCATCCGCAACCGAAGCCTCTGCGCCCAAGAAGATGGTGCTGCCCGACGCCCAGACCGTCACCGAGGTGAAGCACTGGACCGACCGCCTGTTCTCGTTCCGCGTGACGCGCCCGGCGTCGCTGCGGTTCCGCTCGGGTGAGTTCGTCATGATCGGCCTCATGGGGGATCCCGACCCCAAGACCGGCAAGCAAAAGCCGCTGCTGCGCGCCTATTCCATCGCCTCCCCCGCCTGGGACGAGGAGATGGAGTTCTACTCGATCAAGGTGCAGGACGGCCCGCTGACCTCGAAGCTGCAGCACATCCAGCCCGGCGACGAGATCATTCTGCGACCCAAGCCCGTCGGCACGCTGGTGCATGACGCGCTGCTGCCCGGCAAGCGGATCTGGTTCTTCGCCACCGGCACCGGCTTCGCGCCCTTCGCGTCGCTGCTGCGCGAGCCGCAGACCTACGAGGATTACGACGAGGTCATCATCACCCACACCTGCCGCGAGGCGGGCGAGCTGACCTACGGCGCCGAGCTGATCGAGAGCCTGAAGACCGACGAGCTTCTGAACGAGGTGATCGGCGAGGGCTTCTGGAAGAAGATCAAGTACTACCCCACCACCACGCGCGAACAGAGCGCCAAGATGGGCCGCATCACCGACCTGATGCGCTCGGGCGAGGCCTTCGCCGATCTCGGGGTCGCGCCCCTGACCCCCGAGATCGACCGCGCGATGATCTGCGGCAACCTCGCCTTCAACCTCGAGCTCAAGGCGATGCTCGAGGAATACGGCCTCGAAGAAGGCGCCAACTCCGACCCCAAGCACTACGTGGTCGAGAAAGCCTTCCTCGACTGACCCGACCTTCCGCGGCGGGCGCGCGAGCGCCCGTTCCGCGATTCGCGCCTCGCGCGCGACGGCGCTGACGCCCACCCCCCGCCTTCCCGGAGGATCCGCCCCGAAGCAAGGCTGACCCCGCCTCGGGACGCCCGCACGGGGTACGATGCCGGAACCTGCAGGGGGGTGTTCGGCGTTCAGGAGATGATCCACGGATTTGGCGCTTGAAACACTGCCGTCCCGGGACTATTTTGCGCCTCCAAAGTCTTCACGGTAAAAGGACCGATACCATAGCCCGCAGACCTCACAACGCGCCGCCAACGCGCGACACCGGCCCCCGCGTCAACGACCGTATCCGGGCCCCCGAAATCCGGCTCATCGGCGCCGAGGGTGAAAACCTGGGCGTGCAACCGCCGCGCCGCGCAATGGAGCTGGCCGAGCAAGCCGGTCTCGACCTCGTCGAGATCTCGCCCAACGCCAATCCGCCGGTCTGCAAGATCATGGACTTCGGCAAGTTCAAGTACGAACAGCAGAAGCGTGAATCCGAGGCGCGCAAGAAGCAGAAGATCATCGAGGTCAAGGAGATCAAGTTCCGTCCGGGGACCGATACTCACGACTACGACGTGAAGATGCGCAACGTCCTGAAATTCCTCGAGAACGGCGACAAGGTGAAGATCACCCTGCGCTTCCGTGGCCGCGAGATGGCGCACCAGAACCTCGGCCGCGAGCTGCTGGAACGGGTGGCCGAGGACGTCAAGGAATTGGGCAAGGTCGAGAACATGCCCAAGATGGAAGGCCGCCAGATGATCATGATGATCGGACCGGTCCTCAAGTAAGCACCGCTTTGGCACGCCTTGCGGCGATCTCCGTATCGCCACCGACCGACCCGCCGCTCCGCCGGCGGGTTTCGTCTTTTATGGGGGTGCTTTTGCGGGACGGCCTACCCGGGCCCGGGTCTCCCAATGCACGGAGGCAACACGGCCCCGATACCCCGAGCCAGTCTCACCGAATATCCCGGGGCATCGAAAAGGATCCAGGGGCACCGAAACCTTCGCCTCTCCGGGACCTCCCGAAAGACCGGCCTCTCCACCTCCAGAACACTGGCCTGTCGCGTCACGCAGGCCACGGCCGCGGAGCCCGATGCCGCAGGCAGAAGGGCGACAAGACCTGCGCGGGCGACAGCCCGCTCCGCCAGATCGCGCCTCGCCCGGATGACCACGCGTCCTGACGGATCGGTCCCGGGACGGGCAACAGGCCCGCACCCGCAGGCCAGCCCTCGCACCGGCGACAAACCCGCTCCGGCAACTCAGCACTCACACGACCCACAATCCCCGCCGACATATCCCCCGCACGGCCAACGGCCCTTGCCGTCAGCTCAGCCCTCGCGCGGGCGTGGGCGCGAGGGGGGCTCCTTCAGCAGACCACCCACACCCATCCCCATCACGTCCCGAGGCGTCACCTCGACACCGCAGAGGATACGCTCCAGCACCCAGTCGGCCCCGTTCAGCGCGGGCGAGCGGGCGCAGCCCGGCAGGCCGATGACCGGTTTCTCCCCGAGCTGGCCGAAGAACAGCAGGTTGCCCGGATCCACCGGCATGCCGAAATGGTGCACCGTGCCGCCCGCTGCCCGCAGCGCCTCGGGCGCGGTGTCGTGCAGGTCCGACGTGGCCGAGCCCGTCAGGATCAGGATCACCTCCGCCTCGCTCGCGGCGATGGCCGCAGCCAGCGGCGCGGTCTCGTGCGGGACCGTCACTGCCGGACCGAGCTCTGCCCCCATACGGGTGAGCCGGTTGCGGATCGATCGCCGGCCCTTCGGCGGCGGAGGCTCGTTGCCGATCACGGTCTCGATGAGCTGCGCGCTGCGGTGCCGCAGCGGATGCAGGCGCATGGCCTGGCCCGCCTCGGCGCAGGCCTCGGCCAGGGCGTCGCCCGGCACCGCGTAGGAGATGATCTTGATCGTCGCCGCCATGCCCTTCTCGGGCAGGCTCTGCCATTGCCGCACCGTCGCCACAGTGATCATCGGGTGCACCGCGTTCACCGCGTCGATGCGCGCGGCGTCGACCTCGAGCACCCCGATCTGCGCCACGTGCAGATTCACCCGTCCCGTCGTCGCGCGGCCGATCTTCAGCCTTGCAGCCGCGGGATCGGGCACCAGCGCCGCCGCGAGTTGAGCCGCGGCCGCATCCTCGCCCACGTCGCCGGGGTCGAGTCTGGCCACCACCAGCGCGTCATGGCCCGCCGCGGCCAGTGCCGCGATGTCCCCGGCCGAGATCACCCGCCCCTTGCGCAGCCGGGTTCCGGGCAGCGCGACGGAATGCGCCAGCACACCGCCCTCGGCCTCGGCCAGCGGGACGGATCCGAATCTCACGCGCCGGTCCTCAGCACCCGGGTCATCTCGGCGAGGATCGACACCGCGATCTCGGCCGGCCCCGAGGCGCCGATGTCGAGCCCGATCGGCCCGTGGATGCGCCCGATCTCGGCCTCGGAGAAGCCCGCCGCCGTCATCCGCTCCACCCGCTTGGCCTGCGTGCGCGTCGATCCCAGCGCCCCGATGTAGAAGCAGCCCGAGCGCAGCGCCAGCTCCAGCGCCGGGTCGTCGAGTTTGGGGTCGTGGGTCAGCAGCACCAGCGCAGTGCGGCCGTCAAGGCCGAGCTTCGCCACCGCCTCGTCGGGCCAGTCGTTGAGCAGCGTCTCGCCGGGAAAGCGCGCGCTGGCGCCAAAGGTCTCGCGCGGGTCGACGATGGCCGGATCGTAGCCGGCGATCTTCGCCATAGGAACCAGCGCCTGCGCGATGTGCACGGCGCCCACGATCACCAAGCGCAGCGGCGGGTTGTGGATGGCCACGAAGGTGCGCCCGTCCTCCTCGAAGCCCGAGCGGTCCATGCGGAAGCGCATCTCGTGGCCGCTTTCGTCCAGCCGTCGCGCTCCGGTATCGAGATCCGCCACATAGGCCACCGGGCGCCGCGCCGCGCGCGCCTCGCAGAGCGCCGTCAGCAGCTCTTCGGGCAGCACCTTGCCCACCGGCTCGACCAGCACGCGGATGGTGCCGCCGCAGGCCAGCCCCACGGCAAAAGCGTCGTTGTCCGACACCCCGAACTCGAGCTCGCGGGCCTCGCCGCTCTCGAGCGCCTCCAGGGCCTCGACGATCACCGCGCCCTCGACGCAGCCGCCCGAGACCGAGCCCTCGATTTCGGCCTGACCCGAAATTGCAAGCTGAGCGCCCACCCGCCGGGGCGCCGAGCCCCAGGTCTGGATGACGGTGGCGAGCACCGCCCCCTTGCCCTCGCGATGCCATGCGAGGGCGGTTTCCGGGATCGTGTCGAAGCTGGCAGTCATGGTGCGGTCTCCCCCCGGGCCCGGCCGGCGCGGCGCCGGGATCTGGCCCATTTGCAAAGATGCCAAGGCGGGCCGGCCTGCCGGCCCTGTCCCGCGTAACCTATCACGCGGCGCGCGCGCTTCCAGCCGTGTCAAGGTCGGGGGGGGCGTCAGCCCTGCTGCCACACCGCCGAGACCTCGGCCCGCACGATACGCGCGATCTGGGCGCAGTCCTCGAGGCTGAAGGTCAGCGGCAGGCGCATGTCGACGATGCCCGCAAGGATCCGGTCCGACGCCGGCATCGGCACGCTTTCGGCGTAGCGCCAGGAATCGTAGCGCGAGGTGAAGGCCACCGGCTCGGCGCCGCCGAACCACTTGAGCTCGACGCCACGGTCGGCGCAGCGGGCAAGCGCCTCCTGCACCAGGTCTGGCGCCCAGTCGAGCAGCAGGAACTGCAGCGAGGAGCCCACGTAGGTCTCCTTCTCGTGACGCTCGACCACGGTCAGCCCGGGCGTGTCGCGCAGCCCGTCCTCGACCACGCGGTAGCGCTCATTCCAGCGGCGCACCTGGTCGTCGAGCAGCGCAAGCTGCGGGCGCAGGATCGCCGCGCGCAGGTTGTCCATGCGGCCCGAGACGTTGGGCGTGTGGTATTTCACCCGCTCAAAGACCTCGGGACCAGGCGCCGCGAGATGGCGTTCGTAAAGCATGTAGGAGCCCGAGAGGATCACCGCACGCGCCGCGATCTCCTCGTCATCGGTGACGAGGAGACCGCCCTCGCCCGAGTTCATGTGCTTGTAGGTCTGCGTCGAGTAGCACCCCACCGCGCCGTGCCGCCCCGAGGGCACGCCGTCCCAGGCGGCGCCCATGGTGTGGGCGCAATCCTCGATCACCACGACCCCCCCCGCATCGCAAAGCGCCATCAGCCGGTCCATGTCGCAGAGGTGGCCGCGCATGTGGCTCAGCATCAGCGCCTTGGCGCCGTCGAGCTTGGCCGCGAGATCGTCGAGGTCGATGACCAGCGACTCGGTGACCTCGACGAAGACCGGCACCGCCCCCACCGAGGCGATGGCGCCGGGCACGGGCGCCAGCGTGAAGGCGTTGGTCAGCACCCGGTCGCCGGGCCCCACGCCCACTGCCCGCAGCGCGCAGCCAAGCGCATAGCCGCCCGAGGCCACCGCCAGCGCGAAGCGTGCGCCGGTGGCGGCGGCGAATTCCTGCTCGAGAAGCGCCGTCTCCGACAGCTCTCCGGCCGCCACGTTGTAGCGGTGCAGCCGCCCGTGACGCAGAACCGAAAGTGCGGCCTCGATCCCCGCGTCGGGGATAGGCTCCTGCTGGGTGAAATTGCCGGTGAACCGCTCTGTCATGGGTCTTTCTTGCGCCGCGCCGCGGGCGGCGTCAATGCCCCGAGGGGGCAGGCAAGCGCACTCGGGCAGGCAGAGTCGGGCAGGCAGGGTCAGCGCGCGACGCCTGCCCGACGGGTGCTCAGCCGAGCAACCGCGCGACCTCGGGCCCGAGCCCGTCGAAATGGCCGATGAGCCCCTCGGGGGCCAGCGCGCGCACCGCCTCGCCGGTCGGTCCGAAGGTGACGAGGATGCAGGGCACCCCCGCCGCCGCTGCGGTCTTGCGGTCGGTGTCGGTGTCGCCCACCAGCAGGCTCTGCCGCAGCGCGCCGCCGACACGGGCCACGGTCTCGACATAGGGCCGCGCGTCGGGCTTGCGCACGGGCAGCGTGTCGGCGCCCACCAGGGCCGCGAACATGTCGCGCACGCCCAGCCGGCGCAGCAGCTCTTCGGCCAGCCCTTCGGGCTTGTTGGTGCAGATGCCGACACGGATGCCCTGCCCGCGCAGCGCCTCAATCGCCTCGACCGCGCCGGGATAGAGCGCCGTCTCCTCGCAGATCGCGTCGCCATAGGCGGTGAGCAGCCGCGGATACCATTCCTCGACCCGCTCTGCGTCGAAGGCACCCGCCCGCTGCATGCCCAGCGTCAGCATCGCCCGCGCCCCGCGAAACGCCGTGGCGGCGTCGGTCACCGGATCCAGCCGCTCGGCCAGCCCCATGCGCTCGAAGCACCAGTTCGCCGATGCGATGAGATCTGCGCTGGTGTCCGCCAGCGTTCCGTCGAGATCGAAGATCACCGTCTTCATGCCCTGCCCCTTTTGTCTTGCCCGTTTTCCTGTCACACGGCGAAATCCAACGTGAAGCCTGCGACCTTGCCCCTTTTCCCTGACCGGATAAAACGGGCCAAGGCAGAAAACAAACGAGAAACCGGCATGAGCATCGCCCTCATCATCCTTGCAGCGGGAAAGGGCACCCGCATGGAGTCCGACCTTCCCAAGGTCCTGCACCGCATCGCCCACGCCCCGATGCTCTGGCACGCCATGCGCGCGGGACAGGCGCTGGAACCGGCGCGCGTCGTCGTCGTCGCCGGGCATGAGGCCGAAATGGTCACCGCCTCGGCGCAGGATTACGACCCCGAGGCCCGCGTCGTGCTGCAGGGCGAACAGCTCGGCACCGCCCACGCGGTGGCGCAGGCGGCGCCCGAGCTGGCGGAGTTCGACGGCGACGCCATCGTGCTCTACGGCGACACGCCCTTCATCAGCCAGGACACGCTCGAGGCCATGGCCCGGGCGCGCGCCAGCCATGACGTGGTGGTGCTGGGCTTCGAGGCCGCCGATCCGGGCCGCTACGGCCGGCTGGTGACCGAGGGCGACGCGCTCCTGCGCATCGTCGAGTTCAAGGATGCCACCGACGAGGAGCGGGCCATCACGCTCTGCAACTCCGGGGTGGTGGCCGCCGACGCGCGCACGCTCTTCTCGCTGATCGAGGCGGTGGGCAACGACAACGCGGCGGGCGAATACTACCTCCCCGACATCGTCGCCATCGCCCGCGAGCGCGGGCTGTCTGCGGGCGTGGTGCATTGCGCCGAGGCCGAGACCCTGGGCGTCAACTCGCGCGCCGAGCTTGCGGGCGCCGAGGCCTCGTTCCAGCGCTCCGCACGGGCGCGGATGATGGAGGACGGCGTGACCTTCCACGCCCCCGAGACGGTCTACCTCGCCTGGGACACGGTGATCGGCCGCGACGCCGAGGTCGAGCCCAACGTCATCTTCGGATCCGGCGTCACCATCGAGAGCGGCGCCCGCATCCGCGCCTTCAGCCATCTCGAGGGCTGCCACGTCAGCCGCGGCGCCATCGTCGGCCCCTTCGCCCGGCTGCGGCCCGGCGCCGAGCTGGCCGAGGACACCCATGTCGGCAATTTCGTCGAGATCAAGAACGCCTATCTCGGCGAAGGCGCCAAGGCCAACCACCTGACCTATCTCGGCGATGCCGACATCGGCGAGGGCACCAACATCGGCGCGGGCACCATCACCTGTAACTACGATGGCGTGTTCAAGCACCGCACCACCATCGGGAAGAATGCCTTCATCGGCTCCGACACGATGCTGGTGGCCCCGGTGACCATCGGCGACGGCGCCATGACCGGCTCGGGCTCGGTCATCACCTCCGATGTCGCCCCCGGCGCGCTGGCGCTGGGTCGGGCCAAACAGGTCGACAAGCCAGGCTTCGCCACCAAGCTCTTCGAGATGCTGCGGGCGAAGAAAGCCACCCAGAAGAAGGACTGACAGGCATGTGCGGAATTGTAGGCGTGCTGGGCAACCACGAGGCGTCCCCCATTCTGGTCGAGGCGCTGCGGCGGCTCGAGTACCGTGGCTATGACAGCGCCGGGATCGCCACGATCAACGGCGGCAAGCTCGACCGGCGCCGCGCCGTGGGCAAGCTGGTGAACCTCTCGGACCGGCTCGTGCACGAGCCGCTCCCCGGCAAGTCGGGCATCGGCCACACCCGCTGGGCGACCCATGGCGAGCCCAACGAGAAGAACGCCCACCCGCACCGCTCGGGGCCCGTGGCGGTGGTGCACAATGGCATCATCGAGAACTTTCGCGAGCTGCGCTGCGAGCTCGCCAAGAAGGGCCACCAGCCCGAGACCGACACCGACAGCGAGACCGTGTCGATGTTGGCCCGGCTCTATCTCGAAGAGGGCAAGACCCCGGTCGAGGCCGCGCGCGCCACGCTGGCCCGGCTCGAGGGTGCCTTCGCGCTGGCCTTCCTCTTCGACGGCGAAGAGGACCTGATCATCGCCGCCCGCAAGGGCTCGCCGCTGGCCATCGGCCACGGGGACGGCGAGATGTTCGTGGGCTCGGACGCCATCGCGCTGGCGCCTATGACCGACACCATCACCTATCTCGAGGAAGGCGACTGGGCGGTCATTACCCGCAAGGGCGCCGAGATCTTCGACATGGAGAACCGCCGGGTGAACCGAGATGCCCGCAAGATCCGCATGGACGCGGCGCGCATCGACAAGGCCGGCTACAAGCACTTCATGGCCAAGGAAATCGCCGAGCAGCCCACGGTTCTGGCCGATGCCCTGTCCGCCTATCTCGACGGGGATAACATCAGGTTCCCCTCGCAAGGCATTGATTTCACCAAGATCGACCGGCTGACCATGGTCGCCTGCGGAACCGCGTTCTACGCCTGTCTCACGGCGAAATACTGGTTCGAGAAGCTCGCCCGTCTGCCCGTGGAGGTCGATATCGCCTCCGAGTTCCGCTACCGCGAGCCGCCGGTGGTGCCCGGCACCACGGCGATCTTCGTGAGCCAGTCCGGCGAGACCGCAGACACGCTCGCGGCCCTGCGCTACTGCCGCGACAAGGCCGACAGCATCGTCTCGGTGGTCAACGTCGACACCAGCTCCATCGCCCGCGAGAGCGACCTCGCCCTGCCGATCCACGCCGGGGTCGAGGTGGGCGTCGCCTCCAC
This sequence comes from Salipiger thiooxidans, assembly GCF_900102075.1. Taxonomy (GTDB): domain Bacteria; phylum Pseudomonadota; class Alphaproteobacteria; order Rhodobacterales; family Rhodobacteraceae; genus Salipiger; species Salipiger thiooxidans. The sequence continues at coordinate 70,907 of NZ_FNAV01000010.1, forward strand.
CAAGGCCTTTACCTGCCAGCTCAACGTGCTGCTGCTGCTGGCCATCGAGGCCGCCTCGCAGCGCGGAGAGATGGCGCCTGCCGACCGCAAGGAGCTGCTGTCGCAGCTGCGCGGGTTGCCAGGGCTCTTCAATGCCGCGCTTGACCGGGATCCGGCCATCGAGCGCGCGGCGCTGCGCATCTCCGAGGCCCGCGACGTGTTGTTCCTCGGCCGCGGCATGATGTATCCTCTCGCGCTGGAAGGCGCGCTTAAACTCAAAGAAATCAGCTATATCCATGCCGAAGCTTATGCGTCCGGCGAGCTCAAGCACGGGCCCATCGCCCTGATCGACAAGACCGTGCCGGTGATCGTCATGGCGCCGCATGACTCGCTCTTCGACAAGACCGTGTCGAACATGCAGGAGGTGATGGCGCGCGGCGGCAAGGTCTGTCTGGTGACCGACGCGGCGGGTGCCGCCGAGGCCGGCGAGGGCGTGGCGCAGGTCATCACCCTGCCTGCGGTGGACGAACGGCTGGCGCCGCTGCTCTACGCGCTGCCGGCGCAGCTCATCGCCTACCATGCCGCCGTCGCCAAGGGCACCGACGTCGACCAGCCGCGCAACCTCGCGAAATCGGTGACGGTGGAATGACCTCTGCGCTCTGGCCCGTGAGGGGCCGCGCGTCTTGGGCGACGCAGGAAAGGGCCCGCGCGTGACGCCCAAGGCCGCGCTGGACGAGATCGCGTCCCATGCGGAACCCGGCCGCGCCGAGGAGATGCGCGCCTACCACAAGGTGGCGCGGCGCTATCTCGGCGTGCCCAACCCGGTGCTGAACGACCTCGCGCGGGACTGGCGGCAGGCGCTGCCGGTGGATGCTCGGGTCGAGCTGGCGCGGGGCCTGTGGGAGAGCGACGTCTTCGAAGCACGCCTCGCCGCCGCCAAGCTTCTGACGCAGGCGCGGATCCGGCCCGACGACGGGGTCTGGGCGCTGATCGCGTCGTGGGTGCCCGAGTTCGACAGCTGGGCCATCGCCGACCATGCCTGCCTCGCCGGGCAACGGCGCCTCGTGGCGGACCCTGCGCGGATCGAGCAGGTGGCGGGCTGGACCGAGAGCCCGCATCTCTGGACCCGGCGGGCGGCGCTGGTCATCACCCTGCCCTGGGCCAAGATGAACTTCCCCTCCGAGGCCGATCTCGCGATCCGCGACCGGGTGCTCGGCTGGGCGGCGGGCTATGTCCCGGACAGAGAGTGGTTTATCCAGAAGGCCGTCGGCTGGTGGATCCGCGACCTTTCAAAGCATGACGCGGCCCGCGCCCGCGCCTTTCTCGACAGCCATGGCGCGGGGCTGAAGCCCTTCGCGCTTCGGGAAGCCTCGAAATACCTCTGAGGCATTTCGGGGGGTCCCGAAGTCGCCTCAGAGGCGCTGGCGCAGAATGCCGATGGCGCCGCGGATCTCGTCCCGCACCGGGCCCTCGCGCGGGGCGTCGCGCAGAGAGGTCAAGAGCTCGGGCGACGGCCGCCCCTTGCGGGCCCAGGTGAGCCCCGCCAGATGGCGCGCGGCGCCCTCGGTCAGCTGGTCGGGCAGCTCCTGCCCCGAGAGCGTGCCCCAGACCCCCGCCCAGCAGCGCGCCACGGTCCACGGGTTGTAGCCGCCTCCGCCCGAAACGATGAGCCGGGGCGCGAGGTCGAAGAGCGCCGAGACCGCGCGGAAATGGCTGTTGTTCGACAGCGCGAGGCGCGACAGCGGGTCCTCGGTCAGCGCGTCCGAGCCGCATTGCAGGAAGACTACGTCCGGCTCGAAACGCCCGACCGCAGGCAGGATCAGCCGCTCGAGCACCAGCGCAAATTCGCTGTCGTTGAAGCCGCGCGGCACCGGCAGGTTGAAGGCCGCGCCATCGCCGTCGTCCGCAACCGCACCGGTGAAGGGCCAGCGGCGGTCCTCGTGCACCGAAATCGTGCGTACCTGCTCGGAGCCGTGGAAGGCGTATTCGACACCGTCGCCATGATGGGCGTCGATGTCGACATAGACGACGCGGCGCGCGCCGAGCCGCAGCAGATGCAGGATGGTCAGCACCGGCTCGTTCAGGAAGCAGAAGCCGCTGGCGCGGTCGGCGAAGGCGTGGTGCGTGCCCCCGCCGAGATTGTGCACCGCCCGCGCCTGCCCCGACATCACCAGCTCGGCCGCGAGCAGCCCGCCGCCCACGGCGGTGGCGGGGCGGCGGAACATCTCGGGGAAGACCGGGTTAGACAGCGTCCCCAGCCCGTGCCTCTCGCGGATCTCGGGCGAGACCGCGCCCTCGCGCTCCGCCGCCTCGAGCGCCGCCACATAGGCGGGCGTGTGAAAGGCGGTCAGCGCCGCCGCACGGGCGCGCGGGCTGGTGCGGTAGAGCGCCGAGGGCAGCAGGCCGAGCGCACGGGCAAGGTCGATGGCGGCGGGCACGCGCTCGATCGAGAGCGGGTGACGAATGCCGTAGCGCGAGCCACGGTAGATCTCGGAGCCAATGAAGAGCGCGCGCTGCATGTGCCCTATCTAGGACGCCAAGCCGCCGACGAAAAGCGCAACAACGGGAGCCCGTTGCACATTCCCTGCGGTTGATGTTGTCTCGCGCGCATGTATGGAACGACCCTCACCCTTCGGATGATCTGGCTCACCACGGCGCTGCTCGTGCTCGGCGGGATTGGCGGGCTGCTCGCGCAGGCGCTGCACCTGCCGATGCCCTTCATGCTCGGCAGCCTCGCCAGCGCGGCGGCGGCCGTGGCGCTGTTTCAGCACGGCACGCTGCGCGACTACCGCTTTCCGCTGAAGTTCCGCACGCTCTTCATCGGGCTCATCGGGGTGATGATCGGCACGCAAGTGCGGCCCGACATGATCAACGAGCTTGGCGGCGTGGCGATCTCGCTCGCGGCACTGTCGGTGTTCGTGGCGCTGGCCCATGCGGGCAACTACCAGATCTTCCGCAGGCTCGGCGGCTATAGCAAGGCCACCGCCTATTTCGCCGGCACCCCCGGCGGGCTGATGGAGAGCCTCGTGATGGGCGAGCGCGCCGGTGCCGACCTTGCGCTGCTCACCGCCCAGCAGTTCCTGCGCATCATCATCGTGATCACCGTGCTGCCGACGGCTCTGTCGCTCTGGCTCGGCCACCCGGTCGGCAGCGCCGCCGGGATCACCACGGGCGCGGCAGCCCCGGTGCCGCTGCTGGGGCTCGGGCTCATCGTTCTGGCGGCGCTGGCCGGTCTCGGGATCGCCGGGCTGATCCGCCTGCCCGCCGGGCAGATCACCGGGCCGCTCCTGCTCTCGGCGGCGATCACCCTGACCGGCGCGGTGGACCTGCACCTGCCGTTCTGGCTGATCGCCGTGGCGCAGGTCGTGGTGGGCGTCTCGCTGGGGCTGCGCTTCACCGGCATGTCGGCGGCGATGCTGCGCCGCTCGCTCGGCATGAGCCTGGTGTCGGGGGGCTGGATGCTGCTGCTGGGCGCGGGCTTCGCGCTGGCGCTGGCGCAGGTCACGGGGCTGCCGTTCCTGCACCTGCTGATCTCCTACGCGCCGGGCGGCGTCACCGAGATGTCGGTGATCGCGCTCGGGCTCGCGATGAACCCGGCGCTGGTGAGCCTGCACCACGTGGTGCGGATCCTGCTCACCGTGGGGTTCATGAGCCTTGCCGAAAAGGGCATGAAGCTCGACGCAGAGTGATCCCGCGCCGCAGGGTGACCCGGGGTCAGCCCCCGGCCTTCTCTTCGAGCACCAGCCATTCCTCCTCGGCGGCGGAGAGCTTCTCCTGCCGCTCGGTCAGCGCCTCGGTGGCCTTGCGGAACTTCACCGGCTCGCGGGTGAAAAGCTCGGGGTCCGCGAGCAGCTGCTCGAGCTTGCCGATCTCGGCCTCGAGCCGCTCGATGACGCCCGGCAGTTCCTCAAGCCGGTGCTTCTCGGTGAAGCTGAGCCCGTCCCGGGGTTTGGCGGCGGCCGCCTCGGGTTTCGGGGCCTCGCGCGCGGGTTTCGCGGACTTCGCTTCGGGCGCCGCAGCGGGCTGGGTCTCGGCGCGCTGCGCCTGGTAGTCGCTCCAGCCGCCGGCATAGACCAGCGCGCGGCCGTCACCCTCCATCGCCACGGTGGTGGTGGCGATGCGGTCGAGGAAGTCGCGGTCGTGGCTGACGATCAGCACGGTGCCGTCGTATTCGCCCAGCAGGTCCTGCAGCAGGTCGAGCGTCTCGACGTCGAGATCGTTGGTCGGTTCGTCGAGCACCAGCAGGTTCGATTCCCGCGCCATCAGTTTGGCCAGCAGCAGCCGCGCCTTCTCGCCGCCCGAGAGCGAGCGCACCGGCGCACGGGCCTGCCGCTCGTCGAAGAGGAATTCCTTGAGGTAGCCCACCACGTGCTTGGGCTCGCCGCGGACCAGCACCTGGTCGGCCTTGCCCGAGACGCGCATCTCCTTGTCGCCGGTGAGGCTTTCCCAGAGGCTCATGTCCGGATCGAGCTGGGCGCGGGTCTGGTCGAAGACCGAGACCTGCAGGTTGGTGCCGAGCTTCACGGTGCCCTCGTCGGGGGCGATCTCCCCCAGCAGCATGCGGATGAGGGTGGTCTTGCCGGTGCCGTTCGGCCCCACCAGCGCCACCCGGTCGCCGCGCTGCACGGTCAGGCTGAAGTCGCGCAGGATCTGCTTGTCGCCGAAGCTCTTGGAGAGCTTCACCGCCTCGATGACCTTCTTGCCCGAGGTCGGCGCCGAGGCGAGCTCCATCGCGGCGGCGCCCTGCCGGCGGATCATGCCGGAGCGTTCCTGCCGCAGTGCCCTCAGCGCGCGGAGCCGGCCCTGGTTGCGGGTGCGGCGGGCCGAGATGCCCTCGACCGCCCACTTGGCCTCGGACTTGATCTTGCGGTCGAGCTTGTGGCGGGCGTCGTCTTCCTCGGCCCAGATCTTGTCGCGCCAGTCCTCGAAGCCCCTGAAGCCCTGTTCCTGCCGGCGCACGGCGCCGCGGTCGATCCAGAGCGTGGCGCGGGTGAGCTCCTCGAGGAAGCGGCGGTCGTGGCTGATCAGCACGAAGGCCTTGCGGGTGCCCTTGAGTTCGGTTTCGAGCCACTGGATGGCGGCGATGTCGAGGTGGTTGGTCGGCTCGTCGAGCAGCATCACGTCCGGATCCTGCGCCATCAGCCGGGCCAGCGCCGCGCGCCGGCGCTCGCCGCCCGAGGCGGTCTCGACCGCGCGCTCGGGGTCGAAGCCGAGCCCCTGCCCGGCCGCCTCGACGAGATACATCTCGGCCGGACCGAGGCCCTCGGCGGCGTAGTCGCCGAGCGTGGCGAAGCCGGTCAGGTCGGGCTCCTGCTCCATGTAGCCGACCGAGGTGCCCGAGGGCACGACGCGGGCGCCGGTGTCGGGCTCGACCAGCCCCGCCATCACCTTCATGAGCGTCGATTTGCCCGAGCCGTTGCGCCCCACCAGCGCGACGCGGTCGCCGGGCTGAACGTTGAGCGAGAGGCCGGAGAAGACGGGATCGCCCCCGAATGTGAGCGAGATGTCGGTGAGCTGGAGAAGGGGTGCCTGTGCCATGGCCGATGCGCTATTTTGCGCGGCGTGCGGCGTCAAGTGGCAACCGCCGTTGGGGGCGCTGCCCCCGTCCGCTGACGCGGCCTCCCCCGGGATATTTTTGGCCATTGGAAGACGGGGCGTGGTGCCGGTCTTCCGATGTTTCGCGGGGTGTCGGGCGCAGATGTGCAGGAGGCGCTCCGGGCGCGGGCACCGGGGGCGATCACGTGCGGCGGTTCAGACCCGAGAGATCTGCCCGCCGCTCACCGCCGCCGCGACGCCGGTGGTGCCCGGCGCCGAGGTCGGCAGGCCGCGCAGCACCCGCACCGCGAGATAGGCGAAGGCCTGCGCCTCGAGCATGTCGCCATCGAGCCCCACGGACTCGACCGGCGCGACCTCGCAATCGAGCCCCGCCGCCAGCATTGCCATCATCACCGGGTTGTGGCGCCCGCCACCGGTGACCAGCACCCGCTCGGGCGGGCCTGGGCAATGCTCCATGCCCAGCATCACCGCGGTGGCGGCCATGGCGGTCATGGTCGCGGCGGCATCCGCGTCGGAGAGCTCGCGCACCAGCTCCATCATCAGCGAGAAATCGTCCCGGTCCAGAGACTTGGGAGGCATCTTGCGGAAGTAGGTCTCTTCGAGGAAGAGTTCGAGCGCACCGTCGACCACCGCGCCCTTTGCTGCCAGCGCGCCGTCGCGGTCGCAGTCGAGCCCCAGCCGCTCGGCCACGAGGTCGTTGAGCGGGGCGTTGGCGGGGCCGGTGTCGAAGGCGAGCAGCGCGCCTTCGTCTTCGGGCGCGGATTTCGAAGGGTCGATCCAGGTCAGGTTGCCGACGCCGCCGAGGTTCAGGAAGGCCACGGGCGCCGTGGCGCCGATCCATTTCGCGCAGGCGAAGTGGAAGAACGGCGCCAGCGGCGCGCCCTCACCGCCGAGCGCCACGTCTGCCGAGCGGAAATCCCAGACCACGTCGCGGCAGAGCGCTCTGGCCAGCGCGTCGCCGTCGCCCAGCTGGTGCGTGCCCCGGCCGCGCGGCTCATGCGCCAGCGTCTGGCCGTGGAACCCGACCAGCTCCGCCTGCGGAAAGCCCGCGAGCAGCTCTGCATGTGCGCCCTGCACCACCTCGAGTGCGGCCCTCGTGTCCTCGCCCGGCCAGCGCCCCAGCGCCGCCTTCAGCGCCGTCCGCTCCGGTGCCGTGTAGGGCCGGTAGCCGCTTTCGCCGAAGGCCAGGATCCGCTGCCCGTCGGTCTGCACCATTGCCGCGTCGACCCCGTCGAGCGATGTTCCCGACATCGCCCCGAGCGCCCACAGCGGCGCACCCTTCAACTTGTCCTTCACCTCTGCTCGCCCCGCGCTTATAGGAACCTGCGGACTATAAGAGGCAAGAGCGATGACCTACCATCCCAAATCGGACTTCATGCGCGTCATGATCGAGCGCGGCTATCTTGCCGACTGCACCGATTACCAGGGCCTCGACGAGGCGCTGAGCAAGGGCGTGGTCACCGCCTATATCGGCTATGACGCAACGGCGAAGTCGCTGCATGTGGGCCACCTGCTGAACATCATGATGCTGCGCTGGCTGCAGAAGACCGGCCACCAGCCGATCACGCTCATGGGCGGCGGCACCACCAAGGTGGGCGACCCCTCGTTCCGCTCGGACGAGCGCCCGCTGCTTGGACCCGAGCAGATCGACGCCAACATTCGGGGCATGCAGCAGGTCTTCGCCAAGTACCTCGACTACGACCGGGCCGAGGCACCGGCGCTGATGCTCAACAACGCGGAATGGCTCGACGGGCTCAACTACCTCGAGTTCCTGCGCTACATCGGCCGGCATTTCTCGGTGAACCGGATGCTGTCCTTCGAGAGCGTGAAATCGCGCCTCGACCGTGAGCAGTCGCTGTCGTTCCTCGAGTTCAACTACATGATCCTGCAGGCCTACGACTTCCTCGAGCTGAACCGCCGCTACGGCTGCCTGCTGCAGATGGGCGGCTCGGACCAGTGGGGCAACATCATCAACGGCATCGACCTCACGCGCCGGGTGCTCGATCACGAGATCTACGGCCTGACATCGCCGCTGCTGACCACCTCGGATGGCCGCAAGATGGGCAAGAGCCAGGGCGGCGCCATGTGGCTCAACGCCGACATGCTGAGCCCCTACGATTTCTGGCAGTTCTGGCGCAACACCACCGACGCCGACGTGGGCCGGTTCCTGAAGCTCTACACCGAGCTGCCGCTCGAGGAATGCGAACGGCTGGGGGCGCTTGGCGGATCCGAGATCAACGCGGCGAAGATCATCCTCGCCAACGAGGTGACGACGCTCTGCCACGGCGCCGATGCGGCGGCGGCAGCCGAGGCCACCGCCCGCGAGGTCTTCGAGAAGGGCGGCATCGGTGACGACCTGCCCCGGTTCGATCTCAGCGACATCCCCCTGCTTCCGGCGGACGTGGTCGAGGCGCAGGAGCCCGGCATGTATTGCGCCGCGGCGAATATCTTCGTCGGTGCGAAGCTGGCGAAATCCGGGAAGGACGCAAAGCGGCTGATTTCCGAGAACGGCGCCCTGGTGAACGATGTGCCGGTCAAAGCCGCTTTCCCGTTCATCAAGGCGGATGACCTCACGGATTACGTCAAGCTCTCGGCGGGCAAGAAGCGCCACGCGCTGGTGAAGCTGGCCTGATGGTCTGAAGGCGGGCACCCCGGGTCTCCGGGGCGCTTCGGACGGCGGAGGTGTTGCTTGCGCCTCCGACGACATGCCTCGTGCGGCGCATTTGCAGCGATCACGGCGGCGTCGGGGATCGTGCGCGGCACACTCCGACCGGTCGGGCGCAGCGAGGCCGGCAATACACAACCGATGCGCCGCAACAGACCACGCTCAGCCCCGAACGTTGCACCACGCCGATCCGCCGGCGCTGACCGATCCATTTCAACGGGTCCACCGACCCGCAGGGGCAACGCCAACAGAGGTGCTCCCAAAGCCCTCCGGCCCAGCCGATCGCTCAGAACAGCAGTTGCAGCAGCGCGAGACCGGCGAAGGGCAGCGACAGCGCCGTGGCGAGCAGGAGCGCCGCCGCGGCGGTGGGTTTCGGCCGCGGAGCGACTGCGGCGATGGAACGGGGCGCCTCTCGGCGCAGGGCGTCTTGACGACGTGGGGGATGAATCTGTGCCATGCGCAGAGTTAACCACGGATTCACTTTCGCAATCCTTAATCTGGATCATGGAATCGCTCCCGCTCCCCCTGCCGCAATCGCCCGAGTTCGCGGCGACCCTCTCCGCCCTTGGGGTGCCGGTGCGCTGCGGCTTCACCGGCCCCTCCCTCGCGCCCGAGATGCGCTGGCAAATCCAGTCCCGCCGCCTGCCCCTCATTGGCCAAGTCGACCTGCTGTCCCGCGGCCCGGTGACCCGCACGCCGGCCCTGCCCGAAGACTGGCTGCCGCTCTGCCGCAACCGCCGTGTCACCCCGCTCCTGCTCAATGCCGACGGCCCCGACGCGGTCGCCCTGCGCGCTGCGGGCTTCTGGCCGTTGGTGACGCCTGCCACGGTGGCGATCCTGCTGCTGGGTGACGAGGCGTGCATGCGCGCCGCCATGCAGCAGAAGTGGCGCAACCGCCTCAACCGCAGCTCCGAGGCGCCGCTTCGGATCACCCGCCACACGCTGGGCTGCGACCACTGGCTGCTCGATGCCGAGGCCCGGCAGGCCCGTCAGCGCCGCTACCGCGCCCTGCCCGCGGGGCTCGTCGCGGCCTACGCGCGCTGCAACCCGGGCAAGGCGGTGATCTGGGAAGCCCGCCACGGCGGCGATCCGGTGGCCGCCATCGCGGTCCTTCGCCACGGCCGCGTCGCGACCTGGCAGATGGGCGTCACCCTGCCCGAGGGCCGCCGGCTCAACGCCATGAACGCACTCTTGTGGGAGGCGATGCGCTGGCTCGCCCGCCAGCACCACGACCGGCTCGACCTCGGCATCCTGAATTCCGACGACGCGCCCGGCCTCACCCGCTTCAAGCTCGGCACCGGGGCCGCGCCGCACCGGCTCGGCGGCACATGGCTGCACATGGGCACGCTCGCCCCCTTCGCACGCCACCTGCCCACGGCGCTCGCGGCCTGAACCTGCGCGCCCCGTCCTGCCAGATTTCCCGGTGGGGAGGTGAATTGCCCCGGCACCGCCGGGGCAAGAGGAGGGCAACGCCCTCCTGAAACGGCATCCCGCGCCGAAGGCGGCGGGAGGCTCGAACCAGCGCGCGCCCGGCAGGGCGCGCACCGGCAGGGGACGGCCTCAGTCGGTGACCTTGACCGACACCATCTGGTCGGGCAGCCCGATCACCGCGCCATTGCGACCGGTGCCGCGCTTGATGGCATCGACAACGTCCATGCCGCGCGTCACCTCGCCCACCACCGTGTACTGGCCGTCCAGATGCGGTGCTGGCGAGAACATGATGAAGAACTGCGAGTTGGCCGAGTTCGGGTTCTGCGAGCGCGCCATGCCGACGACGCCGCGGTCGAAGCTCTTGTCCGAGAACTCCGCCTTGAGGTCCGGCAGGTCCGACCCGCCCATGCCCGCCATGCGCATGTCAGAGCCGATCTTGCCGAACTCCACGTCCCCGGTCTGGGCCATGAAGCCGTCGATCACCCGGTGGAACACAATGCCGTCATAGGCGCCCTGCTCCGCCAGCGCGGTGATCTGCTTCACGTGCCCCGGGGCCACGTCGTCGAACAGCTCGATGTGAAAGGTGCCGTTGGCCCCCTCGCCCTTCACCGTGACGTCGAGACCAGCCGCGGACAGCGGCGCCGCCAGGACGCACAGCGCGGCTGCGACAAGGTTACGCATCCGCGGCCACCTTCACGCTGACCATGCGGTCCGGGCTCGCGGGCGGCTCGCCGCGCACGATCGCGTCCACGTGGGCCATGCCCTCGATCACCCGGCCGTAGACGGTGTACTGGCCGTTGAGGAAATGGTTGTCCTTGAAGTTGATGAAGAACTGCGAGTTCGCCGAGTTCGGGTTCATCGAGCGGGCAGCGCCCAGCGTGCCGCGGTCGTGCGGCAGCTTGGAGAATTCCGCCGGAAGGTCGGGCAGGTCCGAGCCGCCGGTGCCGGCGCGGCCGAGGTTGAAGCCCTCTTCCATGTTGCCGTGCTGCACGTCGCCGGTCTGCGCCATGAAGCCGTCGATGACGCGATGGAAGGCGACGTTGTCATAAGAGCCGGCGCGCGCCAGCTCCTTCATGCGCTCCACGTGCTTGGGTGCGACGTCCGGCAGCAGCTCGATGACGACGGTCCCGTCCTTGAGCTCCATGATGATGGTATTCTCCGGATCCTTGATTTCAGCCATCTTACACTCCTGATGCATTCGAAATACGTTGCCCCTGACTTAATCCCCCCCCGCCACTTTGCCAAGCGCAGCGCGCATTGACGCGGCCGGTCCTTCGGGGCAGACCTTGGCGCAGGAAGAGACAGGAGGACAAAATGGCCTGGAAGACCCTCGACGACATGGACCTCAACGGTAAGCGCGTGCTCACCCGTGTCGACATCAACGTGCCCGTCGAAAACGGCGAGGTGACGGATGCCACCCGCATCGAGCGCGTCGGCCCCACCGTGCAGGACATCCTGTCGCGCGGCGGCAAGCCGGTCCTTCTCGCCCACTTCGGCCGGCCCAAGGGCAAGGTCGTGCCCGAGATGTCGCTGAAGATGCTGGTGCCCGCGCTCGAGGCCGCCTTCGGCACCAAGGTGCATTTCACAACGCTGGACGAGGCCGAGGCGGTGATCGACGCCTGCGACCCCGGTCAGGTGGTGCTGCTCGAGAACACCCGTTTCGAGCCCGGCGAGGAAAAGAACGACTCCGCGCTGGCCAAGACCTACGCCGCACTCGGTGACGTCTACTGCAACGACGCCTTCTCGGCCGCGCACCGCGCCCATGCCTCGACCGAGGGACTGGCGCACCTGCTGCCCTCCTGTGCCGGCCGGCTGATGCAGGCCGAGCTCGAGGCGCTGGACGCGGCCCTCGGCCAGCCCAAGCGCCCGGTCCTGGCCGTGGTCGGCGGCGCCAAGGTGTCGACCAAGCTCGAGCTGCTCGGCAACCTCGTCGAGAAGGTCGACATCCTCGTGATCGGCGGCGGCATGGCCAACACCTTCCTCGCCGCCCAAGGCGTCGATGTCGGCAAGTCGCTCTGCGAGCACGAGATGACCGGCACCGCCAAGGAGATCGCCGAGAAGGCCGCAACCACCGGCTGTGAGATCCTGCTGCCGCGTGACGTGGTCGTCGCCCGAGAGTTCCGCGAGAACGCCCCCTCCGAGGTCGTGCCGGCCGAATCCTGCCCGGCCGACGCCATGATCCTCGACGCCGGCCCCGAGAGCGTGGCCCATGTCGAGCAGGCCATCGACCGCGCCGAGACGCTGATCTGGAACGGCCCGCTCGGCGCCTTCGAGATCGCGCCCTTCGACAAGGCCACCAACGCCGCCGCGGCCCATGCCGCCAAGGCCACCGCCAACGGCAAGCTGGTCTCGGTCGCCGGCGGCGGCGACACGGTTGCGGCGCTGAACAAGGCCGGCGCCGCTGAGGACTTCACCTACATCTCGACCGCCGGCGGCGCCTTCCTCGAGTGGATGGAAGGCAAGGTCCTGCCCGGCGTCGCGGCGCTCGGCTGACGGATCGCGGGCCGGGGCCACGGGTCCCGGCCTGCCTTTCGCCGGTCCCGTCGCCGGCCAGCCCCTTGGCGCCTCACGAAATTTTTTGCACGGCGCGCGATGCAGGGGATTCCCAAGGCGAATCACCTGTGGCATAGTCGCCCTCACGCATCCGCCAGAGATGCGGGTTCGAGGCAAGGCAAGAGCGCACCTTCATGAGCGCACGGCGCAATCCCCCATTCGGCATCGTGATCTACGCGGCCATCACCCTGAGCCTTTCGGCCTATTTCGTCTTTGCCGCGGTGCAGGGCGATTTCGGGCTGTTCCGCCGGGCGGAAATCGAGATCGAGGGCGAGCATCTCGCCGAAGAGCTCGTCCAGCTCGAGAAGGACGTAGCGCGGATGGAGAACCTGACGCTGCGGCTTTCGGACGATTACCTCGACCTCGACCTTCTCGACCAGCAGGCCCGCGACGTGCTCGGCCTGATGCGCGCCGACGAGATCGTCGTCCGCTGAGGCGAAGACCGACACGGGCATCACATCAGGCTGACGCGCGGAACCAGGCCGTCAAAGACAGCGACCGGAACGGGGCCTGCGCCAATGCACGGGCTTCTCTCAACCCTGTCCTCTGGCGCATCGCCAGAGAGCGCCTCTCCTGCGCGCACGGAGCCCTGACCAGATCGCTCTTCGCGCCCCCCCTCGCCGCGAGAAACCTACGCGCGCCCTGCCCGCTTACAGGCCCTGTCAGCGGCGATTTCGCGCCTCACGGTGCCGTCTGTTCACGAATTCTGACAATCCGTGCCGATTTGCGCGCCGCTTTCGGCGCGCTATCGCCCAAACTCGGCCGCACCCGGCGCTGCCCGCGTCGTACCGGATTGAAAAGAACGCAGGCGGGACTAGATTTTCTGCCGGGCTGCGAGTCGGTCCGAGCAAAAACAAGACGGTTCCTCGATGAACCATTGCGAGGCAGTTGAATGAAACTCATTACCATCATACAGGCGGCGGCCTTGGCCGTGCTGGCGATATCAGGCGCGTTTGCAGCCCAAAGCCAGACCAGCACTCCCCCGGCCCCTGTCTGCACGCAGCAGTCCAGCGACACCTGCGATCTCTGAGCCCGTTCCGCTCGGGCACACGGGGTCGTCCCGTTCGCCCGCAGCCGCGGCGGCCCGCCGCGTCACGGGCCCACGGCAAGGACCGGCACGCATTTCAAGACGCCAGTCCGGAAACAAGAAGGGCGCGTTCCCCACGCGCCCTTTTCCTTTGACTGTAGCCTTCCGCCCGGCGGGTCTCAGCGCCCCAGCGCCTCGTGCAGTGCCGGCAGGAACACGTCGGTGTAGAGCGTCCCTGCGAGCGGCCCCACGTGCTTGTGCAGCACCGTGCCGTCGCCTGCCACGATGAAGGTCTCGGGCGGGCCGGTCACGCCCCAGTCGATGGCGGCGCGGCCCTGCGGATCGAAGGGCACGCCGATGAAGGGCGACTTCTCCTCGGTGAGGTAGCTGCCCGCAGCCCCGGCCTTGTCCTTGAAGTTGACGCCGACGATGCGCACGCCCTCCTGCTGCAGCTCCAGCAGCCGGGGGTGTTCGGCGCGGCAGGGCGGGCACCACGAGGCCCAGAAGTTCACCACCGTCACCTGCCCGTCGCGCAGGTCGGCGTCGGTCACGCCCCCAAAGCCCTCGAGCGTCTCGGCCGGCAGCCCCGGCGCCTGCTGGCCGATGAAGGTCGAGGGCAGCGTGTGGGTGTCGCCACGCTGCATGCCCAAATAGGCCATGATCGCGAAGGCCGCGAAGATCAGCGGCGGCAGGATCATGAGCGGTGAGATCTTCCGCGCCGGTGCGTCGTTGCTCTCAGCCATGTCGTTTGCTCCGCTGTTCGATCTGTTCCAGCTCTGCCCGGACCTTGCGGGCCCGCAGCACGCTTGCCACCACGAGGATGACGATCAGCCCGAGCCCGACTCCGTAGGAGGCGAGCACGGCAAAGGCGTATTTTCCGAGGTCGGGCATCATGCCTGGCGCTCCCGTGCCAGCAGCGCACGCGAGCGGCGGGCGCGGATTTCGGTCTGGGTGCGCAGGAAGACCAGCGCCACGAAGAGCAGCACGAAGCCCGCGATGCAGACCAGCGCCGGGTACCAGAAGATGTCTGACACGTTCTCCTGCTTGTCGAGCGACAGCGACGCGCCCTGATGGAGGCCCTGGTTCCAGAACAGCACCGCGTAGCGCGACAGGATCGCGAAGACCGATCCCACGAGGCAGAGGATCGAGGTCAGGTCGGCGGCGGTGTCGTCGTTCTCGATCGCGGACCAGAGCGCCATGTAGCCGAGGTAGAAGAGAAACAGCACCAGGAACGAGGTCAGGCGCGGATCCCACGCCCACCAGGTGCCCCACATCGGCTGCCCCCAGAGCGCCCCGGTCGCAAGCGCGATCACCGTGAAGGTGGCGCCCACCGGTGCTGCGGCGCGGGCGGCCAGCGCCGAGACGTGGTGGCGGCGTACGATCCAGACCAGCGACGCCACCAGCATCATCGCCCATGCGTTGATGGCCATCATCGCGGCGGGCACGTGCAGGTAGAAAATCTTGACGGTTGAGCCCTGCCGGTAGTCGTCGGGAGTGAAGAAGAAGCCCCAGACCAGTCCGGTCGCGAGGCACAGCACCGCCGCCACCGAGATCCACGGCAGCACCACATCCGTGGTGCGGATGAATTTCACGGGGTTGGCGTATTCCCAGATCGACATGGCTCTCCCCTAGCGCAGCTGCTGGATGGTTTCACCTGAATTTTGCGTCATGAGCAAGGGCACGTGGCGCCGCAGCCCGAGGCTCCCGGAGCGCACAGGCCGCCCCCGTCACCGCAGGTTGATGCGCAGCACCGCGGCACTCGCGAAGGGCAGCAGCGCGATGACGCCTGCGCTGACCCCGCCCAGCATCAGAAGCGGCGTCTCGACCGCCAGCCCTTCGGCCCCGCGCCGGGCCACTTCGGCGCCGAAGATCAGCGTCGGCACGTAAAGCGGCAGCACCAGCAGCGACAGCAGCAGCCCGCCGCGCTTCAGCCCCACGGTCAGCGCTGCGCCGAAGGTGCCGATGACCGACAGCGCCGGCGTGCCCACTGCGAGCGACACCATGACCCAGAGATAGCCCCCCGGCGGCAGGCTCAGCAGCACGCCCAGCAGCGGCGCCGCCAGCACCAGCGGCAGGCCCGTGGTCAGCCAGTGCGCCAGCGCCTTGACGGTGACGATGCCCTCCATCGGCAGCGGCGCGGTGGCCAGCAGATCGAGCGAGCCGTCCTCCCAGTCGAGCGCGAGGATGCGGTCGAGCGACAGCAGACAAGCCAGGAGCGCGCCGATCCACAGCACCCCGGGCGCGATGCGCGACAGCAGGCCGGTCTCGGGCCCGACGCCGAAGGGTACCAGCACCGTGACAATCAGGAAGAACGCCAGCCCGAGGCCGAAGCCGCCCCCGGCGCGCACCGCCAGCCGCAGGTCCCTCAGCAGCAGCGCGATCACAGGAAGGCCTCGTCCTGCACCGCCGCGCGGGGCGCGGCCTTGTAGGGGGTCATGTCGAAGATCTCCGCCTCGGGGATGCCGAGGTCGATGTGGGTGGCGATCAGCGCCGAGCCGCCCTCGGCGAGATGCCGGCGCACCGCCGCGGCGAAGAGCGCCACCGAGGCCGTGTCGAGCGACACCGTGGGCTCGTCCAGCACCCAGACCGGGCGCCCGGTGACCATCAGCCGCGCCAGCCCCAGCCGACGCTTCTGCCCGGCCGAGAGATTGCCCGCGAGCCGGTCCGCCAGCCCCTCTAGATCGAAGTCCCGCAGCGCCGGGGCGATGTCGGTCGTGCCGAAGACCTGCGCCCAGAAGCGCAGGTTCTCGGTCACCGAAAGCATGGATTTCAGACCGTCGGAATGGGCGGCATAGGCGATGCGCTCGCCGGCGCCCTCGATGGTTCCCTCGAAGGGCGGCTGCAGCCCCGCCACGGTGCGCAGCGTCGTGGTCTTGCCGCAGCCATTGGGGCCGCGCAGCACCAGCGCACGGCCGGGCGCGAGGTCGAACGAGACCCCCTCAAGCACCGGCACCCCGCCCCGGGAGACCGCAAGATCGCGCACAGTCAGCATCATGGGGTCGGAAGTACCTCAGCCCCACGTCCGGGAAAAGCGGCAAAAGCGCGCGGCGGAGCGTCGCCCCGCCGTTTCGTCAGTCCGGAACGACGCACCCTGCCACCGCCGCCCGAAGGCGCCGCGTCAGACCGGCAGAACCGCCAGCGCGACGCGCCGGCCTTCGCCGAGCAGCACGTTGTAGGTACGGCAGGCTGAGGGCGAGTTCATGATCTCGAATCCGACTCCGGCCTCTGCCAGTCGCTCCGAGAGCTCCTTCGGCAACGGCGCCATGGCGGTGCCGGTCCCGATGAAAATCACGTCGGCATCATCGGCGAGCCGGACGAGCGTTTCCGCGTCCTCGAGCCCACCCCAGGCGAGGGCGCCTTCCACAGACAGGCACAGCGCACCCTCGACCGCACGGCCACCGACCCGGAAAAACCCCGGGCCATAACCGTCCACGGGCTGCGCTGCCCCGAAGCTGATTTCCTTCATCTGCATGGTAGTCCCCTAGTCCCATACCGGCAATCCCAGCACGATTGCCGTTGCGATGATAAGGTAGGCCACAACACGGTATCCCTCCTCCCGTGCCGGTCTGAACAGCGCCTGGCCCACTTTCGTGCCCAGACCATACGGCAGAAGCATGAGAAGTCCAAGAGGAATGGCCGCCTGGGTCAGGAGGCCCTGAAGGGCCATGAGCGGCAGCAACAGCACCGTGGTAAGGGTCAGGAAGACGAGGATCGTGGCCCGCGACCGCGCCACCGTGTCCTGCCCCGCGAGCTGGAACAGGATGAGCACCGGTCCCAGAAGGCCGGTCGCGCCGCCGACGAAGCCGGTAGCCCCGGCCACCGCCATGCGCATCCCCGGCCCGGGCACCGCGCGGTAGCGCCAGCCGGTCACCAGCGCCGCCAGCGTCACCGCGGCCACGCTCACCACCGCCCAGCGGAGCCACGTCATGTCGGCCTGTTTCAGCACCCAGAGCCCGACCGCGACGGCGGGCAGCGCCGCGCCCACCATGAGCACCGTGTTGCGCCGGTTCACCTCGGTGACGGCGCGCGGCAGCACGGTGAAGACCGAGGCCAGCGAGCACAGGCTGAAGGCCGCGATCGAGGTCTGCACCGGCAGGAAGATCGCCCCCACCGGCATGAAGACCAGCGCCGAGCCGAAGCCGGCGAAGCCGTAGACCAGCCCCGCCACGAAACACGTGACGAGCATCACCCAGAGCCCGGGGACTGCCAGGGCCTGGGCGAAGGCGTCAGACACTCGCGCCTGCGGACGGGCCCTTCGATTTGGACTTGCCGTTGGCCTCGGCCTCGGCGTCCGGCTTCGACCAGTCACGCTTGACGCCCAGCCACAGCAGGAGGGCCGAGGCCACGAAGATCGACGAGTAAGTGCCGACGAAGACGCCCCAGATCATCGCGAAGACGAAGCCGCGGATCACGTCGCCGCCCAGTGCGAACAGCGCGAAAAGCGCCAGCAGCGTGGTGAGCGAGGTCATGATGGTCCGGCTCAGCGTCTCGTTGATCGAGATGTTCAGCACTTCCTTCAGCGGGCGCTTCTTGTACTTGATCAGGTTCTCGCGCACCCGGTCGAAGACCACCACCGTGTCGTTCAGCGAGTAGCCGACGATGGTCAGCAGCGCCGCGATGATCGACAGGTCGAAGCGGATGCCCACCTCGGAGAACACCCCGATCGTCAGCAGCACGTCATGCACCAGCGCCAGAACCGCCCCGGCGGCGAACTGCCATTCGAAGCGCAGCCAGATGTAGACCAGCACCGCGCCGATGGCGAGCGCCACGGCGAGGAAGGCGGTCTGGATGAGCTCGCCCGACACCTTGGGCCCGACGCTCTCGACCGAGACGAAGCGGATGTCCGGTGCGACCTGCTGCAGCGCCGCCTCGACCGCGGCGATGGTCTCGGGGGTGACGGCTTCCTCGTCGTCCTGCGCCTGGATGCGCACCATGGCGACGTTCTGCTCGGGGCCGAAGCTCGGGTCGAAGACCTCGGAGATGGTGCTGTCGCCGATCCCCAGCGCGTCGATGGCCTGGCGATAGGCGCCCACGTCCACCGGCTGCGCGCTCTCGGTGCGGATCGTGGTGCCGCCCATGAAGTCGATGCCGTAGTTCAGGCCGCGGACCCCGAAGCTCACCATCGCGAGCATCAGCATCACGCCCGAGATGCCGAGCCAGAGCTTCCAGTGCTTGAAGAAGTCGAACGAGGTCTCGTCCTTGACCAGTCGAAGATGGCGCATGTCAGATCTCCAGCGTCCGGGGGCGGCGACGTTCGAACCAGATCACGATCAGCAGGCGCGTCACCCAGATCGCGGTGAACACCGAGGTGACGATGCCGAGGCCCAGCGTGATGGCGAAGCCCCGCACCGGCCCCGAGCCGATGACATAGAGGATCACCGCGGTGATGATGGTGGTGAGGTTGGCGTCGATGATTGCCGACAGCGCCCGCTCGTAGCCCAGCTCGATGGCGCGGGCCGGGCCGCGGGCGGATTTCAGTTCCTCCCGGATGCGCTCGAAGATCAGCACGTTGGCGTCCACCGCCATACCGACGGTGAGCACGATGCCGGCGATGCCGGGCAGCGTCAGCGTGGCGCCGATGGCCGAGAGGATGCCCATGATGAGCCCGATGTTCAGGATCAGCGCCACGTTGGCGAAGAGTCCGAAGAGCCCATAGGTCAGCGCCATGAAGATCAGCACCGCGGCGAAGGCCACGCCGGTGGCGAGCTTGCCCGCGTCGATGCTGTCCTGCCCGAGTTCGGGGCCGATGGTGCGTTCCTCGAGGAAGTCGAGCCCGGCGGGCAGCGCGCCTGCGCGCAGCAGCACCGCGAGGTTGGTGCTTTCCTCGACGCTGAAATTGCCGGTGATGATGCCCGAGCCGCCGGCGATGTGGCTCTGGATGACCGGGGCCGAGATGACCTCGTCGTCGAGCACGATGGCGAAGGGCGAGCCGATGTTCTCGGCGGTGTAGTCCCCGAACTTGCGCGCGCCACTCGGGTTGAAGCGGAAGGTCACCGCGGGGCGGCCGTTCTGGTCGAAGGAGGGCTGGGAATCCACCAGTTCCTCGCCGGTCACCACGGGCGCCTGTTCGAGCACGTAGTATACGCCGTCCTCGTCGAGCGACGGCAGCACCTCGTTGCCGGATCCTGCGTTTTCGTTGGGGTTGGTGGTGCGGCTCACCACCGGCTGGAAGGTCAGCTGCGCGGTGGTGCCGATGATGTCCTTCAGCTCGGTCGCCGAACCGATGCCGGGCACCTGGATCAGGATCCGGTCAGAGCCCTGGCGCTGGATCGTGGGTTCGCGCGTGCCGACCTCGTCGATGCGGCGGCGAATGATCTCGAGCGACTGGCGCATGGTGCGCTCGTCGGTGGCCTGGCGCTCGGCCTCGGAGAGCTGCACGACGATGTCGCTGCCCTCGCCCGAGACCTCGAGGTCGGTGGCACCGGCGCCGGTGAGCGAGACCACCGGCTGCGCCAGCGCCCGCACCAGCTCGAGCGCGCGGGCCATGCCGTCGGGCTTCGAGATCCGCACCCGCAACGTGCCGGGCTCGGAGCTCTGCAGCCGGATGGTGCCGACCTCGTCACGGGCGCCGCGCAGGGCGTCGCGCACGTCGGGCCAGAGCGCCTCCATCCGGGACTGGTAGACGTCCGCCACGCGGACCTCGGCCAGAAGGTGGGCTCCGCCCCTCAGGTCGAGACCGAGGTTGACGAGATCCGAGGGCAGCCACTCGGGCCATTGCCCGGCCTGCGCCTCAAGCTCGGCGGTGGACCCCGACTTCTCGATCGCCTTCACGGCGTCATTGTGGGATTCCACGCGGGAGTAGAAGAGGTTGGGCGCCGCCAGCACCAGCCCCGCCACCACGAGCGCCCAGATAAGGACGCGTTTCCAGGTATCGATCTGCAGCATCTAGGCGCCCTTCGGGTCTTGATCTCAGCTTTCGGCCGGTTCGGTCTTGGAGAGCACCTGCGCGATGGTGTTCTGGACCACGCGCACCCGGACGCCGTCAGCAATCTCGATCTCGACCTCGTTGTTTTCCTTGACCTTCGAGACCTTGCCGATGATGCCCCCCTGGGTGACCACCTGATCGCCGCGGCGCAGGGCGGTAACCATCTTCTGGTGGTCCTTCATCTTCTTCTGCTGGGGACGGATCAGCAGGAAATACATGATCGCGAAGATCAGGATGAGAGGGATAAACTGGGCAATCGCGCTTGTGTCCATGGGCGGGCTCCTCGTGTGTGATGGGTGGGGGCCTCCCCCCGTGAAGTCGCGCGGAACCTATGTGCGAACGTTAGCGGATGCAAGGCGTCAACACCGCGTCCCAGCGCCCGGAAATGCGCCACATCAGGGGTCCCCGCGCCGTCCCTGCCCCCAGACGCGCCTTGACGCATCGGCAGCAACCGCTCCGGTTGCGGCGGAGGCGGGAGATCGGCGCGTGAACGAGGGTGCGCCCGTTCACGCCGGCGCCAGCACGCCGACGCCGGCGAAGGGATCACGGCACGGGAACCGCATGGAGCGCTAGACTCCGAGGGTCACTGATGGCGTCAGCACAGGGAACGCACGGCCTCGCGAGGTCCCGTTGCCACCAGCACAAGGAGCGCGCGGCCTCAAGGATCACCGATGACGCCAGCGCCGGGGCCCCTGCCGCCTCACCTGCCCCTGCGGCCCGCGAGTGCCTGCGCTATTGCGCCAGGGACCGGCCTCCGCCTAGGCTGGCGGGGTCGCCGCAGTGCTGACGCGGCACGGGGCCGCCAACCGATGCCCCGACCAGAACCACGGGCGAACCGCCTACCCCATGCGAACCAGACGGGACGGGATCCGATGCGCTTCTTGATCACTCTAGGCCTCACCGCCAGCTTCCTTGCGGGGTGCGCGCAATGCACGCCCGGTCGTCCGACCGCCGACGTGAACATCAATGTCGGTACCGGCGGGATCGGCACCGGCGTCTCGGTCGGCAAGCAGTGCGGCCCGATCAATTTCAGCGTGGGCGGCGGCAAGTACTATCACCCCGACTGGTGAGCCCGTGCCCCGGCGCCTCCGCCCTCCGCGGCTGCTGGCCGCGGCGCTCCTTGCGTTGAGCACCGGAGCCGCCGCCGCGCAGGAGCTGCCGGCCCTGCCGCTCGAGGATCACACCGCGTGGCAGGCGGTGGGACGGCTCAACACCAAGGGCTACAACCGTCGCGGCATGTGCTCTGGCGCGCTCGTCGCTCCCGACCTCGTGCTGACCGCGGCGCATTGCCTCGCCGGGCCCGACGGCAACCCGGTGCGCCCCGAGACCCTGCATTTCGTCGCGGGCTGGCTCGGCGGCGAGTTCGCCGGCGAGAGCGCCGTCGCCTCCTACGAGATCCACCCGCGCGCCTACGCCCGCGTGACGCTCGATATCGAGCACGACCTCGCGCTGGTGACGCTGGCCACGCCGCTCGACGTGACGCCGCTGACGCTCGGCAGCGCGCTGTCCCCGCCCTTTGCCCTCGTGGGCTACCACGACCACCGCCCGCACCGGCTGTCGGCGCGCTTCGACTGCGCCGGCGCCCGCGACCACCGGCTGCTGCGCATCGCCTGCCCGGTCCGGCCCGGCAACTCCGGCGGGCCGGTGCTGGCCGGCGGTCCGGGCTGGCGCATCGTGGGGGTCGTGGCTGCCGCCGCGCAGGGCGATACGCTGGCGGTGCCGGTCGATGAATGGCTTCGCGAGCGCCTGTTGCGGGGCGCCCCCTACACCTCCGAGTGAAAAGAGGGCATAACCGCCGCGACTCGCACCCGAAAAGAAGGACTAGGGACGATGCACGACATCCGCGCCATCCGAGAAAACCCCGCCGCATTCGACGCGGCGCTGTCTCGCCGCGGGATGCCGTCGCAATCGCCGGCCATCCTCGCGATGGACGAAGAGCGCCGCGCCGCGATCCACGCCGCCGAAACCGCTCAGGCCGAGCAGAACAAGGCCAGCAAGGAAGTCGGCAAGGCCAAGGCCAGCGGCGACGAGGCCGAGTTCGAGCGCCTGCGCGCGCTGGTGGGCGAGAAAAAGGCCGAGGTCGCGGAGATGCAGACCAGGGCCAAGGAGCTCGACGCGCAGCTCGCCGAGCTGCTCATGGGCCTGCCCAACCTGCCCTTCGACGACACGCCCGATGGCGCCGACGAGGCCGACAACGTCGAGATCCACCGCTGGGGCACGCCCGCATCGCTCGATTTCACGCCCAGGGAGCATTACGAGCTTCCCGGCGTGGTCAAGGGCATGGATTTCGAGACCGCCGCCAAGCTCTCGGGCGCCCGCTTCGTGGTGCTCTCCGGCGCCGTCGCGCGCATCCACCGGGCACTGGCGCAGTTCATGCTCGACACCCATGTCGAGGAGAACGGCCTCACCGAGACCTGGACCCCGGTGCTGGTGCGCGAAGAGATGATGTACGGCACCGGGCAGCTGCCGAAATTCGGCGATGACAGCTACCAGACCCGCGAGGGCTGGTGGCTGGTGCCCACCGCCGAGGTGACGCTGACCAACATCGTCAACGGCCTGACCGTGGACGAGGACACCCTGCCCCGCCGCTATGTGGCGCACACCCAGTGCTTCCGCTCCGAGGCGGGCAGCGCCGGGCGCGACACCGCGGGCATGCTGCGACAGCACCAGTTCGAGAAGGTCGAGATGGTCTCGATCACGCACCCGGACAAATCCCGCGACGAGCTCGACCGGATGACCGGCTGCGCGCAGGGCATCCTCGAGAAGCTCGGCCTGCCCTACCGCACGGTGGCACTCTGCACCGGCGACATCGGCTTCGGCGCGCGCCGCACCCATGACCTTGAGGTCTGGCTGCCCGGCCAGAACACCTATCGCGAGATCTCCTCGGTCTCGGTCTGCGGCGATTTCCAGGCCCGGCGCATGAACGCGCGCTTCAAGCCCACGGCAGGCGGCAAGCCCGACTTCGTGCACACGCTGAACGGCTCGGGACTCGCGGTCGGCCGTTGCCTGATCGCCGTGCTCGAGAACGGTCAGCAGGCGGACGGCTCGGTCAGGCTGCCCGAGGCGCTGCAGCCGTGGCTCGGCGGCCGCACCACGCTCACCGCCAACGGGGACCTGGTCTGAGGATGAACAAGCTCTGGGCAGCACTGGTCTTCGTGGCCGCGGTGATTTTCGCTGCCGGGCCGGTGCTGTTTCCCGGCTTCGCGGGGTTCGCGCCTGACGCCTTCCCCGTGCCGCAGGACAACCCGCCGGTGCAGCCGGCGGGCTACACTTTCGCGATCTGGGGGCTGATCTACCTCTGGCTTGTGGCGGGCACCGGCTTCGGCCTGTTCCGCCGCGCCGAGGACCCGGACTGGCAACCTCACCGCAAGCCACTGCTGCTGAGCCTCGCCGTGGGTGTGGTCTGGCTGCCGGTGGCACAGCTCTCGCCGATCGCGGCCACGGTGCTGATCTGGGTGATGCTGGTCTCGGCGCTGATCGCGCTCTTTCTCGCGGGCGACATGGACCGCTGGCTGCAGACCTCTCCGCTGGCGGTCTACGCGGGCTGGCTCACGGCGGCGGCCTCGGTCTCCATCGGGCTGCTGCTCGCGGGCTACGGGCTGCTGCCCGCCACGCCCGCCGCACTGGTAGGGCTCGCCATCGCCCTCGCCATCGCGCTGGTGATCCAGTACCGCCTGCACCGCGCGCCGCTCTACGGCATCACGGTGATCTGGGCGCTGGTGGGTGTGATCGTCGCCAACTCCTCGCCGTTCAACATCGCGGTGGCCGGGCTGGCGGTGCTCGGGATCTTCGCGATCCTCGCCCTGCGCGGCACCGACACCGAGTAATCCCCTCCCGAGACGCAGCGCCTGCGCGACCCCGGACTTGCGCCGCCGGCGTTTCCCGCCAAACTGGTCCCGGCCCCGCCGATGGAACCCGCCGCCACCGGCCGGTGTTTGGGTTGCAGTGTCACGGACGAGGACCCACGAGAATGCAGATCTTCCGCTGCCCCGCCTGCGGCGCATCGCTCTACTTCCACAACACCGGCTGCACCTGCGGACAGCAGGTCGTCTTCGCCCCCGACGCGCAGGTGATGCTGCCGCTGGCCGAGGCCGAGGCTGAACCCTGTGCCAACCGAGAGGTGATCGGCTGTAACTGGACCGCAGAAACCGGCGGGCTCTGCCGCTCCTGTGCCATGACCGAGACCCTCCCCGACCTGCGCGAGGACGGCAACCGGCCGCTGTGGGAGACCTCGGAACTGGCCAAGCGCTGGATGCTCGCGAACCTGATCCGCTGGGGCTGGTTCACCCCCGACGATCCCGGCGCGCGCCCGGTGTTCCGGCTGCTCTCCGAGAACACCGCCTCGGGCGAGGCCGACATCGTGATGGGTCACGCGGACGGGCTGATCACCATCAACGTCACCGAGGCAAGCGAGGCGGTGCTGGCCGAACGGCAGGAAGAGCTGGGCGAGCTCTACCGCACCATGCTCGGCCACATGCGCCACGAGACCGCGCATTTCCTGTTCCTGCGCCTCTCCGAGGACCCGGCCTTCGCCGAAGCCTTCCGCGCCCTCTTCGGCGACGAACGCGAGGATTACGGCGCGGCGCTGCAACGGCATTACGAGGCGCCGAAACCGGCGGATAACGACCACATCACCAGCTATGCCACCGCGCACCCACACGAGGACTGGGCCGAGACCATCGCCCACCTGCTGCACCTGATCGACCTGGTGGACAGCGCCGCCGCCGCGCAACTGGCGCTGCCCGACGGCCCCGAGTCCGGCCATGACGCCTATGCTTCGGGCGACACCGAGCACGAGATCACCATGGCCATCGACCTTGCCATCGCGATCAACCACGTCAACCGCGCCATGGACCTGCCCGACCTCTACCCCTTCGTGCTGACCCAGGGCGTCCGCGACAAGCTCGCCTTCGCCCACGGCTGGCTCCGCCGCAACGCCACGAGCGACTGAGCGCACCACCGGCAGAGCCCTTCGCCGCACGCCCACAAACCCCGTCCCGACAGACGCACGCGCCAACCGCCCCGTCACGAGGCCCCGCCCTTCATCTTGCCAGATAAACTCCGGGGGTGAATTGGCCGCAGGCCAAGAGGGGGCAGCGCCCCCCATCTGCCTACGCGGTCCTCACCACGAAACCCGCACCACGCAGCCCGGACCCGACGCCCCGGTCCCCCGGAACTCCGTCCGACCTCACCAGCCGGCGAAAGCCT
Organism: Salipiger thiooxidans; assembly: GCF_900102075.1. GTDB lineage: Bacteria > Pseudomonadota > Alphaproteobacteria > Rhodobacterales > Rhodobacteraceae > Salipiger > Salipiger thiooxidans. The sequence continues at coordinate 96,251 of NZ_FNAV01000010.1, forward strand.
CTTCCGGAACATATTGCCGGATCACGTGGAAGAAGATGTCGATCTCGAGCGCCAGTCCGACCTCGATATCGTTGAGCTCGGGCCCGCTCCAGCGATGCTGCTCGAGCCGGCCGAGGAAATCGCGTCGGGTCTGCTCGTCGCGGGGCTCCAGCGGCAGGGTCTCGGCGGCGCGCAGCAGGTCGATGCGCTTGTGGACCTCGCACATGGCCATGAAGGCTTCCATCATCACCCGCGTGAGCCGCGGTTCGTCGCGCCAGCTCTGGCCGGCGAAGACCTCCTGCACGACGCGGTTGCCGGCGCCGAGGCAATCATAGGCGACGCAGCCCGCCATGCCCTCATCGGTCAGCCGGTCGTGGATCGAGCAGCTGTGTCCCGCGAGGTTCCGGCAGGGCTCACCGGGGTTCTTGTCGAAGGCGAAATCCCGGCCCTTGTCGAAGGTCAGCACGAGACAGCAGAGCGCCGCGCATTTCGAGCAATCGGTCTTGAGAAGATCGGTCTGGGACATGATGGCTTTCGGCTCTCGAGGGTCTGTCGGGTTGTTGCGCCGTCCTATCCCGCGAAACGCTCCCGGAGTGCAAGGTGCGGCCCGCTCGACGCGGGCGGTGCCGGGGCTGTGAAACGGCCGAGCGTACTTCAGGAAGCGCCCCTGCGCCTGCCCGACCCTGCCCTGCGGCCATCTGACGCTTCGCCTGAGAAACGCCCCCTAAGCCACTGGATAAAAATAATACTCTACGGAAGAGCCTGGAGACCGCGAACATACGCAGGGCAAACGCCCGCGCCCCGGGCGACGGGATTCATAGAAACCTATACCGAAACCCGTGGCCTTGCCCGCGATCCCGGACCCGCGCGGAGTCGAACCGGTCCAGCGTCGGCCAGCCAAGTCGCCGATGCGCCGGAGAAGCCTGCAAAACGGCACCGCCGGCCCGAGGCTCAGCCCTTGCGCTTGCCGAGGTGTTTCTTCAGCGCGCCGGCGTTCTTCTCGCGGCGGCCCTTGTAGGGGTTCCGGTCGCCCTGTCCGCGCATGTAGAGCCGGATCGGCGTGCCCGGCATGTCGAAGGCCTCGCGCAGGCCGTTGACGAGGTAGCGCGTGTAGCTGTCGGGCATCTTGTCGGGATGCGAGCACATCACCACGAACCCCGGCGGCCGGGTCTTGGCCTGGGTCATGTAGCGCAGCTTGATGCGCTTGCCCTGCGGTGCGGGCGGCGGGTGCGACGAGACCATGCCCTCGAGCCAGCGGTTGAGCTGGCCGGTCGAGACGCGGCGGTTCCAGATCTCCCAGGCCTTCAGGATCGCGGCGTTGAGCCGGTCGAGCCCGCGCCCGGTCTTCGCCGAGACCGTCACCAGCGGCGCACCGCGAAGCTGCGGCAGCAGCCGGTCGAAGGCCTCCTTGAGATCGCGCAGCTTCTCCTGCTTGTGCTCTTCGACGTCCCACTTGTTGACGGCGACGACCACGGCCCGGCCCTCGCGCTCGGCGAGGTCTGCGATGCGCAGGTCCTGCTGCTCGAAGGGGATCGCCGCGTCCAGCAGAACGACCACCACCTCGGCGAACTTAACCGCGCGCAGGCCGTCGGAGACCGAGAGTTTCTCGAGCTTTTCCTGGATTTTGGCGCGCTTGCGCATGCCGGCGGTGTCGAAGATCCGCATCGGCGTGCCGTCCCAGTCCAGCCGGACCGAGATGGCGTCGCGGGTGATGCCGGCCTCGGGGCCGGTCAGCAGCCGGTCCTCGCCGAGGATCTTGTTGATCAGCGTCGACTTGCCCGCGTTCGGGCGGCCCACGACGGCGATCTGCAGCGGCTTCTTGTCGGTGATCTCGGGCAGCGCCGTGTCGATGTCGTCGCCGTCCTCCTCGGACAGCTCGACCTCGGTCTCGGGCGCTTCCTCGGCGGCACGCTCGGCAAAGCCGTCGGACAGCGGCATCAGCACGCTGTAGAGCTCCGGCATGCCCTCGCCATGCTCCGCCGACAGGCGCAGCGGCTCGCCGAGCCCCAGCCCGTAGGCTTCGAGCACGCCCGCATCCGCAGCGGCACCCTCGGCCTTGTTGGCGGCGAGGATCACGTGCTTGGAGCGCTTGCGCAGGATCTCGGCGAAGACCTCGTCGGTGGGCGTCACGCCGACGCGGGCGTCGATCATGAAGAGGCAGACGTCGGCCATGTCGACGGCGCGCTCGGTCAGGCGCCGCATGCGGCCCTGCAGGCTGTCGTCGGTGGCCTCTTCGAGGCCTGCCGTGTCGATCACGGTGAAGCGCAGGTCGCCGAGCTTGCCCTCGCCCTCGCGCAGGTCGCGCGTCACCCCGGGCTGGTCGTCGACCAGCGCGAGCCGCCGGCCCACAAGCCGGTTGAAGAGCGTGGATTTGCCGACGTTCGGACGGCCCACGATCGCGAGGGAAAAGGTCATTTCATGCACCTCAAGGTCACAAGCCGCCCCGATAGCGCATTTGCGCCGCTGGCGAAAGGGGACTCTGGCCCGCGCCGTTCAGGACGCGGCGCAGGGTCGATCCGGGTCCGGGGCCGCTGGCTCAGCGATAGGCGATGAGCTGTCCGTCCTTGGACACAACATAAAGCGTCGAACCCGCAACCGCAGGCGCCGTGGTGGCGCCGCCCGGCACGGCGGCGGTTGCCACCAGAGCGCCGGTTTCGGGGTTGAAGCTGCGCAGGTAGCCATCGGACGAGGCCACGACAACGCGCCCGCCCGCCAGCACCGGGCCGTGATGCGCATAGGCGCTGTCGCGCTTGCGCTGCGGGCGCCGCACCGGCTCGTAGCCGGGAAGCTGCACCGCCCAGATCTGCTCGCCGGTGGAGGCGTCGAGCCGCACCAGCTGGTTCATGTCCGAGACGAGGAAGATCGAGTCGCCCGCGGGCCAGACCGGCCCGAGCGCGCCCATGCGCGCGGTCCAGAGCCGCTCGCCGCTGCCGAGGTTGAAGCCCACGACCCGACCGGAGTGGTTGCCGACGAAAACGCGGTTGCCCGAAATCACCGGCCCGCCGGTAATATCGCCGACCGAAGCCAGCGCCGAACCGATGCGGCGGCCGACGACGTCGGCGCTCCAGAGCCGCAGCCCGCCCTGACGGAAGGCCGCCTGCACACCGCCGTTGCCGAAGGCGAAGATCACCGCGTCGTCGCTGAGCGCGGGGGTCGGCGCACCGGCCACGTTGGTGATGTTCTCGATCGCGTCCAAGGTCCAGCGCACGCGGCCGTTGCCGGCCTCGATCGCCCAGCCGGTACTGTCGCCCGAGGTGACATAGACCAGCCCGCCCGAGACGGCAGGCGCGCCGGTGGCGGTGTTGCCGAGCTTCTGGGTCCAGATCTCGGCGCCGGTGGCGGCGTCGAGTGCGGTGAGCTGGCCGAAGCCGGACGCGACATAGAGTCGCCCATCCGCCGCCGCGAGCCCGCCGCCCTGTGCCTGCTTGGCCGCGTCGCGGGCCGGCACCATGCTCTTCTGCCACAGCATCTGGCCCGAGGTGCTGACCGCGCTGACCATGTGCTCGGCGTCCATCGTGAAGATGCGGCCGCCCGAGACCACCGGGTCGACGTTCAGCCGCTCGCGCCGGCTGTCGCCCGCACCGATGTTGACCGAGAAGATCGGCCGCAGGCTGGCACCGAGCGCCGGGTGCGACACCCGCGCGAAGGGCGACACCGGGCTCTGCGCCCAGTTGGCGTTGTTCACGCTGGCCGGCAGCGCGATGGCGCGCGCGGTGTTGACCGCGACCGGCTCGGTCTCGCCGTCCTGCAGGATTTCCCGCGTGCCGAAGCGTTCCCCGGGAAGGATGACCTCGGGCTCCTCGCAGGCCGAGAGCATCGTCAGCCCGATGAGCCCAGCCGTGATCGTGGTGATGCGCAAATCCCCTGCCCCCGTCTTTCCTGCTTTAGTCCTGCCGAATTATCGCCGTTCAGCCGGCGTCGGGCTTGCCGCCCATGGCTACAATCAACTGAGACGCGCGCTGGCGCAAGCCCGCGGTGGCCTCGGAATCCTCGATGATCCGCTGCAACCGTGCGTTCGCGGCATCGGTGTCGCCCTGCTCGATCTCGAGAAGCGCGAGCTGCTCTTCTGCCAGCAGCCGCAAGGGCTTGCCCGGCACGGCCAGCGCCTCGAGCCCGACCCGGCGATCCTCGGCCGAGAGCCCGCTGTCGGAGCGGCTGAAGGCCTTGTAGCTGGCGATCTCGCGGTAGATCTCGGGCACGTCGCCGTTCGACGCCACGGCCTCGAGCGCCTGCTCGGCGGCGTCTGCGTCACCCGCCCGGGCGGCCTCGGATGCGGTCAGCATGTCGATGAGCGCCTGCGCGCCCGGCCCAGCTGCAGAGATTTCGGACAGCGCCGAAACGCGGGCTCCGGCCTCGTCGGCGTCGAGCGCGGCAAGGATCTCGTCCCCGAGCGCCTGCGCCGCGGCCTGATCCCGGACGGAGGTGTATTCGCGCCACGCGGCGCCCCCCACCAGCACCAGGACCAGCAGCACGGCCACCCAGCCCCAGCGTTTCATGAAGGCGAAAAGACGGTCGCGGCGGACCTCTTCGGTCACTTCGTCGATGAAACTGTCGGTATCGCTCACGGGGGCCTCGCTGGTCGTCGTTCGCCCCCTCTTACCCTCCCGCGCCGGGACTGCCAAGGCATCCTCTGGCGCCGTTCCGCCACCAGCGCTCGCACCCGCGTGAGGACGCTTGATCGAAACACGCAACACGCGTAAACTGAACCAGACAGTTCAGTAGCGATCCGTAACGAGCCGTCTACACTCCGATGGAAGAAGGGTGGCGCCGCCACCCGCGCGGCGCAACGCTTTCCGGTGCATCCGGCCAGCCTTGGGCCGTTGTCGCACAAGCTGGCCGCGCGCGGCCAAGGAACGGAAAGACCGGAACGATGCGTATCATCTCGATCCTCACGGCGCTTGTGGTTATGGCCGTGCTCTATGGCGTGGTGATGGAGCGCGACCGCCTGCTGGGCTGGGCCAATGACATTGCGCCGACCGCGGGCGCCGCCCCCGCCGCCGAAGAGCCCGCCGACACCGCCGGGGCAGAGGCTGAGGCCGAAGAGCCCGCCGCGCCCGAGACGCGCAGCGGCGCCGTGGCGGTGATGGCGATGCGCTCCGTCGCGCAGGAGATCGACGACGCGGTGCTGCTGCGGGGCGAGACGCAGGCCTCGCGCGAGGTCGACGTGCTGGCCGAGACCAGCGGCCGCGTGATCTCGGAGCCGCTGCGCAAGGGCCGCGCCATCGAGACCGGCGATCAGCTCTGCCGGCTCGAGCCCGGCACCACCGGGGCCTCGCTGACCGAGGCCGAGGCAGCGCTGGCCGAGGCGCAGGCGCAGCGCCCGCAGGTCGAGGCCCGCATCCCCGAGGCCGAGGCCACGCTGGCGCAGGCCGAGGCGCAGCTGGAAGAGGCGCAGATCAACCTCACCGCAGCCGAGCGCCTGTCCGAGAACGGTTACAGCTCGCGCACCACGCTGGCCTCTGCCCGCGCCTCGCAGCGCGCCGCCGAAGCCGCCGTGCGCAGCGCCGAGGCCGGGGTGAAATCCGCCACCTCCGGGATCGACAGCCTTGAGGCACAGATCGAGAGCGCCCGCGCCGCCGTCGCCCGCGCCCGCACCGAGGTCGACAACCTGACCATCATCGCGCCCTTCTCCGGCGTGCTCGACAGCGACACCGCCGAGCTTGGCGCGCTGATGAGCGTGGGCACCACCTGCGCCACGGTGCTGCAGCTCGATCCGCTGCGCATTGTCGGCTACGTGCCCGAGGCCGAGGTCTCGCGCGTGCGGCAAGGCGCGCCCGCGGGCGCCCGGCTGATCGACGGCGCCACGGTGACCGGACAGGTGAGCTTCGTCGCCCGCCGCGCCGACGAGACCACCCGCACCTTCCGCGTCGACATCACGCTGGCCAACCCCGACCTTGCCATCCGCGCCGGCCAGACCGCCGAGATCGCCATCGAGGCCGAGGGCGCCATGGCCCATCTGGTGCCGCAGTCCTCACTGACCCTCGACGATGACGGGCGGCTCGGGGTGCGTACGGTCGACGCCGACAGCACCGCGCGCTTCCTGCCGGTCACCGTGCTGCGCGACACCCGCGACGGCATCTGGGTCGGCGGCCTGCCGGCCGAGATCGACCTGATCACGCTGGGACAGGAATACGTCACCGACGGTGTCCCCGTCGCCCCGAGCTTCGAGGAGATCATCCAGTGACCGGACTGGTCGATTGGGCCGCTCAGCGCGCCCGCATGGTGATGGCGTTCATCTTCCTGTCGCTGGTGGCGGGCGGCTACGCCTATGTCACGCTGCCAAAGGAGGGTGAGCCCGACATCGAGATCCCCGCGCTCTTCATCTCGGTGCCCTTCCCCGGCATTTCGGCCGAGGATTCCGAGAAGCTGCTGGTCAAGCCGATGGAGACCGAGCTCGCCGATCTCGACGGGCTCAAGACGCTCTCGGGCGTGGCCTCCGAGGGCTATGCCGGCGTGGCGCTCGAGTTCGAGTTCGGCTGGAACAAGACCGAGACCATGGCCGACGTGCGCGACGCCATGAACAAGGCCGAGGGCAATTTCCCCGACGGGGCCGAGAACTATTCGATCAACGAGATCAACTTCTCGGAGTTTCCGATCCTGATCGTGTCGCTCACGGGCCCGGTGCCCGAGCGCACCATGGCGCAGGTGGTGAAGGACCTGCAGGACCGGGTCGAGGCGCTGGATTCGGTGCTCGAGGCGGGCATCGCCGGCAACCGCGACGAGATGGTCGAGGTGGTGATCGACCCGCTGCGGCTCGAGTCCTACAACGTCACCGCCAACGAGCTCATCAACGTCGTGCGGAACAACAACCTGCTGGTGGCGGCGGGCGAGGTCGAGACCGACAGCGGCTCGTTCTCGGTGAAGATCCCGTCGAGCTTCGACGAGCCCCGCGATATCTACGACCTGCCCGTCAAGGTGAACGGCGACCGGGTGGTGACGCTGGGCGATCTGGCCACCATCAGCCTGACCTTCGAGGACCGCCAGGGCACCGCCCGCTTCCAGGGCGAGAACACCGTCGCCCTGCAGGTGGTCAAGCGCAAGGGTTTCAACCTCATCGACACCGTGGCCGAGATCCGCGCCGTGGTGGCCGCGGCCGAGGCCGACTGGCCGCCCGAGCTGCGCGCGGCGGTGACCGTGGCCGCCAGCAACGACCAGAGCGTGATCGTCGATTCGATGGTCAAGCAGCTCGAGGGCTCGGTGCTGACCGCCATCGCGCTGGTGATGATCGTGGTGCTGGCCTCGCTCGGCACCCGCGCCGCGCTGCTGGTGGGCTTCGCCATCCCGACCTCGTTCCTGCTGTGCTTCCTGCTGCTCTGGGGCATGGGCATCACCGTGTCGAACATCGTGATGTTCGGCCTGATCCTTGCCGTGGGCATGCTGGTCGACGGTGCCATCGTGGTGGTGGAATACGCCGACAAGCGGATCTCGGACGGGGTCGGCCCGATGCACGCCTATGTCGAGGCCGCCAAGCGCATGTTCTGGCCGGTGGTGTCGTCCACTGCCACCACGCTCTGCGCCTTCCTGCCGATGCTGTTCTGGCCGGGCGTGGCGGGGCAGTTCATGGGCATGCTGCCGGTGACGCTGATCTTCGTGCTCTCGGCCTCGCTGGTGGTGGCGCTGATCTACCTGCCGGTGATGGGCGGCGTCTCGGGGCGGTTCTCGCGCATCCTGCACCGCAAATCCGACCGGCTGCGCCGCAGGCTGCCCAACTGGTGGGCCCGGGCGGCGCTGGTGCCGGTGGCGCTGCTCGGCATGTTCGTCGGCGCCATGATGGTGCTGAACCCCGACTTCCTCTTCTTCTCGCCCTTCTCTGGCTACACGGCACGGATGCCGGGCATCGTGGTGTTCCTGCTCTTCGCGGTCATGGCCTCGATCACCCTCGACGCCGCCCGCATCGAGCGCACCCGCCGCCGCATCCGCGCCCAGTACCGCCGCACCCTCTTCGGCCGGCTGATCGCGCTTGTCACCGGCAACCCGGTGATGCCGCTGGTGACCATCGGCGCGGTGGTGTTCTTCGTGATTTCGGTGTTCGGCTACTACGGCGAGAACAACAACGGCACCGAGTTCTTCACCGAGAGCGAGCCCGAGCAGGCCATCGTCTACGTGCGCGCCCGTGGCAACCTCTCGCTTGCCGAGAAGGACGCGCTGGTGCGCCGGGCCGAGCGCATCGTGCTGGCGCACCCTGGCATCTCGACCGCCTTCGCCTTTGCCGGCGACGGCGGGCTTTCGTCCAACACCGGCGGCTCGGAGCCGCCCAAGGACACCATCGGGCAGATCCAGCTCGAGATCGTGCCGTGGGACCAGCGCCGCGACCGCCCCGAGCTTGACGGCGACATCGTGCTGGCCGAGCTGACCGAGGCCATGGGCGACATCCCCGGCATGCAGGTCGAGATCATCGATCTTGCGATGGGGCCGGCCTCGGCCAAGCCCGTGCACCTGCGGCTCAAGGCCGACGACTGGGACACGCTGCTGGCCGCGACCGAAACGGCGCGCGCGCAGTTCGACGCCATGCCCGGGCTGCGCCAGATCGAGGACACCCGTCCCCTGCCCGGCATCGACTGGCAGATCGACGTCGATGTCGAGGAAGCCGGCCGCTACAGCGCCGACGTCGCCACCGTGGGCGCCATGGTGCAGCTCGTCACCCGCGGGCTGACGCTCGACACCATGCGGGTGGACAGTTCGGACGAGGAGATCGACATCCGCGTGCGCCTGCCCGAGAAGGACCGGGTGCTGTCGACGCTCGACAACCTCAAGGTGCGCACCGCCGACGGGCTGGTGCCGCTCTCGAACTTCATCTCGCGCAAGCCCGTGGCCAAGCTCGCCGAGATCAACCGCGTCGACCAGAAGCGCCACTTCGACATCAAGGCGGGCGTCGAGGACGGGCTGGTGAAATTCACCACCGACGACGGCCAGACCGGCTTCGGCCGCGAGGATCCGGAGGGCGCGCTGACGCTGCGCGGCAAGCGCTACACGGTGATCGACGGCGCCCCGGCGTCCGATCTGGCGGAGCTGGCGCAGGACGGCGCGCTGCACGTGGTGCCGGTGACGCCGAACGAGCGGATCGCGGCGCTCACCGAATGGCTCGAAGCCAACCCGCTGCCGCAGGGCGTCACCTGGGAATGGACCGGCGACCAGGAGGAAGAGGCCGACAGCCAGGCCTTCCTCGGGCAGGCCTTCTCGGCGGCGCTGGCGTTGATGTTCGTGATCCTGCTGGCGCAGTTCAACAGCTTCTACAACTCGGTGCTGGTTTTGCTCGCGGTGGTTCTCTCGACCGCGGGGGTGTTCCTCGGGATGATCGTGCTCGACCAGACCTTCTCGATCATCATGTCGGGCACCGGAGTGGTGGCGCTGGCGGGTATCGTGGTCAACAACAACATCGTGCTCATCGACACCTATCAGGATTACTCGCGCTACATGCCGCGGATCGAGGCCATCATCCGCACCGCCGAGGACCGGATCCGGCCGGTGCTGCTGACCACCATCACCACCATCGCGGGGCTGTTCCCGATGATGATCGGCCTGTCGCTCGACTTCTTCGGCGGCGGCTACGCCATCGACAGCCCGACCTCGCTGTGGTGGAAGCCGCTGGCCTCGGCTGTGGTCTTTGGGCTGTCGATCGCGACCGTGCTCACGCTGGTCTTCACCCCGGCGATGCTGGCCCTGCGGGTGTGGTTCAGCACCTACCTCGGCTGGATCGCCCGGGCGCTGGCGGCACTGTCCCTGGGCGCGAGCAGCCGCGCGGCGCAGGACTGGGCGCTCGCGCGGGCGGCACGGCGGGTGAAGGCGCCGACGATTCTCTGGGAGGACATGCCCGATGCCGCGCCCCTGCCCGCGACTTCGGCGGCGAAACTGAAGGCGGCGGAGTAGCGGGAGCGTCTGTCTGCCTGTCGGGCACCACGCGGGCGGAGCGGGACCGATGCCTCCGGCGGGAGTTTATCCGGCAAGATGAAGCTTGGGGCGCGGAGCGTCCCTGGCCGGTGCTCTTGGCGAGCGTCGGATGCCTCCGGCGGGAGTTTACCGGGCAAGTTGAAGCGTGGGATGCGGGGCGTCTTCGGGCGGTGCTCCTGCGGGGTTTCGGCGGCGTCCGGTGAGAGGGCGTCCGGTGCGGTGACGGGGAGCGCGTGGGGGGCCGTTGGACCGGCGCGGGCAGCCGGTGCTTGCGAGCGGGCGTCGCGGTCTCTATCTCTGCGGCCGGAACGGAAGGAACGGGCATTTGGGCAAGCGCGAGGAGAAGGCACGGGGCGGCCGGGTGGACTGGCTGGCGGACCGTGCGCTGCGCGGGATGATCGCCCTGGCGCTGGCGTTGCCGCATGAGACCCGCGTGCGGCTCATGGGCTGCACCGTGCGCCGGATCATCGCGCCGCTGGCAGGCTACCGCCGTCGCAGCATGGAGAACCTCGCCCATGTCTGGCCCGGGATGCCCGAGGCCGAGCGGCGGCGCATCGCCGACGCGGTCTCGGACAATGCCGGGCGCACGATGATCGAGAATTACGACGTCCCGGGCCTGCTGCAGCGGATGGCCGATGCACCGGTCACCGGCGATGGTCTCCCCGAGATCGAGCGCGCCCGGGCCGAGGGCCGGCCGGTGCTCTTCGTCACCGGGCACTACGGCAATTTCGAGGCCCCACGCGCGGCGCTGGTGGCCCGGGGCTGGCGCATCGGCGGGCTCTACCGCCCGATGGCAAACCCGTTCTTCAACGAGCATTACGCCGCCAACATGCACGCGCTCAGCGATCCGGTCTTCGAACAGGGGCGGCGCGGCACCATGGGGCTGCTGCGCCACATCCGCGAGGGCGGCATGGGCGTGCTGCTCTTCGACGTCTACTCGAGCGACGGGGTGGCCATCGACTTCCTCGGCCAGCCTGCGCCCACGCTCACCTCGGCTGCGGAAATCGCGGTGAAGACCGGCGCGCTTTTCGTGCCGTTCTTCGGCATCCGCAAGGCCGACGGGCTGTCCTTCGAGGCGGTGTTCGAGGCGCCCATTCCCCATGGCGAGCCGGTGGAGATGATGCGCCAGGCGACGCGGCGGCTCGAGGCGCGCATCGCCGAGGACCCGACGCAGTGGTTCTGGATCCACCGCCGCTGGAAGCCCAAGCGGCAGGCCAGGCGTCAGCGCAAGCGCGCCGCCGCGAATATGGGCCCGTAATCCTTTTCCTGGAGCAGGACCACGATCGGGTCCTCGCCCTCGACCGAGACCTCCATCTCGAGCGGCGCCTGCCCGTCCCATACGCCCAGCACCTGCCAGCCATGGGCGATGTGGGTGTAGGTGATCGCCTGCCCGGCGTTCTCGCCCTCGAGGATGCTGACCCGCGATTCCGGCGTGTAGCGCACCATCTGCACGATGGTTTCGGGCAGCGTGCCCAGCGGCTCGGCGTGAATCTCGATCTGCCCGTCGTCGCCGCGGGTCACGCTCAGCCGCGCCCGTGCCGGCTTGTCGGCGAGATGGTGGATCGCGTCCACCACCTTCATCGGCCGCGAGCCCACCACGTCGTAGACGCCGCCGATCATCATCTGCGGCGTGTAGATCGAGCGGCGCCCGGCGGCGCGGGCATAGCCCTTCTGGCGCTTGGTGAAGGCGGGATCGGCGAAGTCGTCCTTCCAGCCGATGTAATCCCAGTAATCCACGTGCAGCGCCAGAGGGATGACGTTCTCCATCTGGCCCAGCTCGGCCAGCACCACGTCGGCGGCAGGACAGGAGGCGCAGCCCTGCGAGGTGAAGAGCTCCACGACCACGGGAGCGTCGTCTGCCTGTGCGACGCTGGCGGAAATCGCGAGACTTGCCGCTGCCAACCAATGGGTGAGTCGCTTCATCTGGACCGAATTCCCTTTACTTCCCCTGCTCCGGGCGTACCCAAGCGGGGTTGAAATAACCAATCAAGGTTTTGCGATACCCGGTGATGCCGGGAAGCTGCAAAGGTGACCGCCGGGTGACAGCCCGGGCACGGAAATTGTGCGGCTTCAGCGGTATTCCGTGGTATACAAATTCGGAAAACCCCCTTGAACCACATTGCTTTCGATACAGATAATGTGGCAACTGAACACCGTATCTCCAGCCAGCCGCAAGGGAGCCCATCATGCCAATCATCGTCGGACAGGACACGTCCAGCACCCGCAAGACGCTTGAGGTAAACGGCAAGACCTATGCCTATTACTCGATCCCGGCGGCCGAAGCCGCGGGCCTCGGCACGTTCTCGAACCTTCCCGCCGCCCTAAAGGTGGTGCTCGAGAACATGCTGCGTTTCGAGGACGGCAAGACGGTCTCGGTCGATGACGTCAAGGCGTTTTCGGACTGGGGCAAGAACGGCGGCAAGGGCGACCGCGAGCTCGCCTACCGCCCCGCCCGCGTGCTGATGCAGGATTTCACCGGCGTCCCCGCAGTGGTCGACCTCGCCGCCATGCGCGACGGCATCAAGGCGCTGGGGGGCGACGCGCAGAAGATCAACCCGCTGAACCCGGTCGATCTGGTGATCGACCACTCGGTGATGATCGACGAGTTCGGCAACCCGCGCGCCTTCCAGATGAACGTGGACCGCGAGTACGAGCGCAACATCGAACGCTACGAGTTCCTGAAGTGGGGCCAGTCGGCCTTCAACAACTTCCGCGTGGTGCCGCCGGGCACCGGCATCTGCCACCAGGTGAACCTCGAGTACCTCGCGCAGACCGTCTGGACCGACACTGACCAGGACGGCGCAGAAGTGGCGTACCCCGACACGCTGGTGGGCACCGACAGCCACACCACCATGGTCAACGGCGCCGCCGTGCTGGGCTGGGGCGTGGGCGGCATCGAGGCCGAGGCCGCGATGCTGGGCCAGCCGATCTCGATGCTGATCCCCGAGGTCGTGGGCTTCAAGCTGACCGGCGAGATGGTCGAGGGCACCACCGGCACCGACCTTGTGCTCAAGGTCGTCGAGATGCTGCGCGAGAAGGGCGTGGTCGGCAAGTTCGTGGAATTCTACGGCTCCGGCCTCGACAACCTGCCGCTGGCACAGCGCGCCACCATCGCCAACATGGCGCCCGAATACGGCGCCACCTGCGGCTTCTTCCCGATCGACGCCGAGACCATCCGGTATCTCGAGCAGACCGGCCGCGACAAGGACCGCATCGCGCTGGTCGAGGCCTATGCCAAGGAAAACGGCATGTGGCGGACAGCGGACTACGATCCGATCTACACCGACACGCTCGAGCTCGACATGGGCACCATCGTGCCGGCGATCTCCGGTCCCAAGCGGCCGCAGGACTACATCGCGCTCGACGGCGCGGGCCCGGCCTTCTCCAAGTTCGTCGAGGGCCTGCGCTCGGGCAAGGATGCGTCGGAAAGCTCCGAGGCGCGCTGGGAAGCCGAGGGCGGCGCCCCCGAGCCCGTCGACGTGCCCGGTGACAAAGGCCACCACAAGAAGGGCTGGTACAAGACCGAGGACGGCGCCTACCAGCTGCACGACGGCTCCATCGTGATCGCCTCGATCACCTCCTGCACCAACACCTCGAACCCCTACGTGATGATCGGCGCCGGCCTCGTCGCCCGGAAGGCGCGCGAGCTGGGGCTCAACCGCAAGCCGTGGGTGAAGACCTCGCTGGCGCCGGGCTCGCAGGTGGTGTCGGACTATCTCGAGGCCGCCGACCTGCAGAAGGATCTCGACGCCATCGGCTTCAACCTCGTGGGCTACGGCTGCACCACCTGCATCGGCAACTCCGGTCCGCTGGATGCGCCGATCTCGAAGGCGATCAACGACTACGACCTGATCGCCACCGCGGTGCTCTCGGGCAACCGCAACTTCGAGGGCCGGATCTCTCCGGATGTGCGCGCAAACTACCTCGCCTCGCCGCCGCTGGTGGTGGCCTACGCGCTGGTCGGCGACATGAACGTCAACATCGCGACCGATCCCATCGGCACCGACAAGGACGGCAACGACGTCTACCTCAAGGACATCTGGCCGTCGAACGCCGAGATCGCCGAACTGGTCGAGAAGACCGTGACGCGCGAGTCGTTCCAGTCCAAGTACGCCGACGTCTTCAAGGGCGACGAGAAGTGGCAGGCCGTCGAGGTGAACGGCGGCGAGACCTACGACTGGCCGGCGACCTCGACCTATGTGCAGAATCCGCCGTATTTCCAGGGCATGTCCAAAGATCCGGGCGTGATCACCAACATCGAGGGCGCCAAGGTGCTCGCGCTCCTGGGCGACATGATCACCACCGACCACATCTCGCCCGCGGGCTCGTTCAAGGAAAGCACCCCGGCCGGCCAGTACCTGATCGAACGGCAGGTGCCGGTGCGCGAATTCAACTCCTACGGCTCGCGGCGTGGCAACCACGAGGTGATGATGCGCGGCACCTTCGCCAACATCCGCATCAAGAACGAGATGCTGGACGGGGTCGAGGGCGGCTACACCAAGGGCCCGGACGGCAAGCAGACCTCGATCTACGAGGCCTCCATGGCCTACCAGGATCAGGGCACGCCGCTGGTGATCTTCGGCGGTGAACAGTACGGCGCGGGCTCCTCGCGCGACTGGGCGGCCAAGGGCACGGCGCTGCTGGGGGTGAAGGCGGTGATCGCCGAGAGCTTCGAGCGTATCCACCGCTCCAACCTCGTGGGCATGGGGGTCATTCCCTTCGAGTTCACCGGGGGCGACACCCGCAAGACACTGGGCCTCACCGGCGAGGAAACGGTCTCGATCACCGGGCTCGACAGCATCAGGCCGCTGGCCGAAGTCCCCTGCGAGATCACCTTCGCGGACGGCTCGACGAAGACGATCACGCTGAAATGTCGGATCGATACCGCGATCGAGAAGGAATACGTCGAGCACGGCGGCGTGCTGCACTACGTGCTCCGCGACCTCGCCCGCGCCTGACACGAACCTCGGCCCCGAGCCGACTCATCACCCCGCCGGCCCAAAGCCGGCGGGGTTTCTCGTGTCCGCCACCCGCAGGCACTGCGCCTCCCTCACCCCCCTGTCCCGAAACACCCTGCCCGCCCCCCGGCACCAGAGGCCCCACGACCTCGCCCACCACACGCCTTCCTTCACCTCGCCAGACAAACTCCCACCGAAGGCGCCCGCCCTCCACCACGAGCACAAATCCCGGCACCCGCCCCCCAGCTTCATCTTGCCAGACAAACTCCCGCCGGAGGCACCCGACGCCCGCCACGGGCACCAATCCCCGGCACCCGCGCCCCAACTTCATCTTGCCAGACAAACTCCCGCCGGAGGCACCCGACGCCCGCCACAAGCGCCAATCTCCGGCACCCGCGCCCCAACTTCATCTTGCCAGTCAAACTCCCGCCGGAGGCACCCGACGCCCGCCACAAGCGCCAATCTCCGGCACCCGCGCCCCAACTTCATCTTGCCAGTTAAACTCCTGCCGGAGGCAACCGACGCCCGCCACGGGCAGCCCGCTCCGGCAAGGACGCCGCCTCAGTCTGCGAGGTCAAACACCGCCTCTGCCACGTCCCGCCCGTTGACCTGCAGGATCACCGCATGCGGGCCCGGGTGCAGGCGGAAGGTGGTGGCGTCGCCCTTCATGCGGTGCCGCTTCTCGAGCCGCAGCGGCTTGCCCGGCGCCAGCTTGCCAGCGCGCAGCTTGAAGACCTTCTCGGCGCTGCCCGAAGGCCGGAAGAAGCGCAGGCGGTAATCGACCAGCACGGGCCCCGCCTCGGTCCCCCGCAGCTCGGCCACGACCCCGAGCTCCTCGCCGATGCGCACGCGCGGTGGCACAGAGAGCGTCGCCGTCACCGGCAGGTCGGCGCGGTAGCCCAGCAAGGCCAGCGCCTCGGGGGCGCCGCGCTTCACTGCGGTGCGCAGGGCGTGGCGGGTCATCCAGCCGAGCTCACCCGGTGCCTGCCGCGCCTCGGCCTGCCAGGTCTGAAGGCGGTCGATCACCGCCTCGGGGTGCGGTCGGCTCAGGTCGTTGAGATGGTTCGCCACGGAGCGGGTGACGAAGCGCGTGGGATCGCCGTGCAGGGCATCGAGCAGCGGCAGCGGCGCCAGCGGGTCGAGGCGGATGCCGGTGCCCCACGGCAGGCGCGGGCGGGTCCCTTCCGAGACCAGCCGGCGCACGTGGTAGTGCGGATCCTCCACCCAGCCCGACATGCGCGCCAGTACCCGCTCGGGCCAGCGGTTCAGGAAGGGCCGGATGGCGTATTCCATCGAGAAGCGCTGCGTCGCCGCGTGGATCAGGTCGAGCGCGCGCTCGGGGGTCTCGAGCCCGTGGCGCGCGGCCAGGACGCCGTGCACGCCGTGGATGAAGCGGCCGAAATCGTCGTCGCCGCGGGTGGGATCGAGCGGCGGTGGCATCGCCGCCTCGAGCGCCTCGGCCATGGCGGGGAAGTCCCGCGGCAGCTGCTCCTCGAGCCCGTCCGCGAGCACCCCAAGCCTTGCGTGCACGCCCTCCCCCGGGAAGCGCGGCAGCACGGCGTCGAGGAAGCGCCCGGCGTCGAAGCCGGGCAGCACCGCGAAATCCGCCGCGAGATCGGCGGTGCTTTGCGCGTTGAAGAGCTGGTCGGCGAGAGAGAACCCCGCGCCGCCGCCCTTGCCGTCAGGCCCGCGCGCCATGAGATGCCGGCTCGCGGACCGAGGCCCCGGGGAGGGGGCGCTGCCCCCGTCGCCTTGCGGCGACTCCCCCGGGATATTTATGGCCATTGGAAGGCCGGGACGCGGCGTCAGGGCGGGCCCGGTCAGATGGTGGCAAAGGTCTCGCCCCCGTCGAGCACGATGTTCTGCGCCACGATGTAGCCTGCGTGATCCGAGCACAGGAAGGCGCACATCCTGCCGAACTCGGCCGGGTCGCCGTAGCGGCCGGCGGGGATGCCGGCGGCGCGGATCTTGCGGGCCTCGTCGCGGCTGATGCCGTCGCGCTCCATCACCAGGTCGTCCATCTGCACGATGCGGGCGGTGTCGTGCACGCCGGGCAGCAGGTTGTTGATGGTCACGCCCTTGTTGGCGATCTGCCGCGCGGTGCCGGCCACGAATCCGGTGAGCCCGGCGCGGGCCGAGTTCGAAAGGCCCAGCGGCAGCAGCGGCGCCTTGACCGAGCGCGAGGTGATGTTGACCACCCGGCCCCAGCCGCGCTCCATCATGCCGGGGATCAGCGCCTGCATGAGCGCGATGGGCGTCAGCATCGAGCCATCGAGCGCGTCGATGAAATCGTCGCGGTCCCAGTCGATCCAGTAGCCCGGCGGCGGTCCGCCGGCGTTGGTCACGAGGATGTCGACCTGCCCCGCCGCCTCGAGCACCCGGGCGCGGCCCTCGGGGTCGACGATGTCGGCGGCCACGGTGATCACTTCGACGCCGTGGGCGGCGCGGATCGTCTCCGCCGCCTCCTCGAGCGGGCCCGCGCTGCGCGCGTTCATGATCAGCGTGCAGCCCGCCTCGGCCAGCGCCTCGGCACAGCCGAGCCCCAGCCCCCTGGACGAGGCGCAGACCAGCGCCCGCTTGCCGGAAATCTTCAGATCCATCGCTTGTTCGCTCCTTTGTCGTGTCCCTCGGCCGCGCGTCTGCGTGTGTGGCCGCGGGAGGGTCGTCCCATTTGATGACACATTCGGGTGGCATTCAATGGGGCGCGGCTGCGGACGGCTGTGACCGAGGGGGACTTTGACCGCGACGTCTTTCGTCGGGCGCTTGGCGGGGCCTTGTCACCGGCGGCGGGGGGCGGCACCTTGGGCGGCACCGCTTGCTGCACGTCCTCGAGGCAGCTGAGGCGCGAGGCGGATGTATCGGGCAGGACGAGGGATCGGGACGTGGCGACAGGGACGGAGGAGGCAAGGTATCGTGCGGCGCACAGCGTCGGAGTCTACCGTGCCGAGCAGATCCGCGTCGTCAACGGTGCCAATCTCGGCGATGGTCTGGGCCTTGCCGAGGACATGCTGCCCGACGACATTTACCGGGTCTCGCCGCTGGCGTCCCTGCGCAGGCTCGCGGTGCGGCCGTCCAGCGCCCCGCCCTTCGGCATCGGGCCCGGCGAGATCGGCACCGACGGCGCGGCGCTGCATCTCGACTGCGTGCTGACCTTCATGTGCGGCGACGGCCAGACCTCCGAGGGGCTGATGCTGGTCGAGACCGATGCGGAGGGCAACGTCGCCGACCTGTTCTTCCTGCCGCTGGGCGAGATGACCGCCCGGCAGGACTACGCCCTGGTGGGGATAAGCCGCGACGGCGCGCTGCAGAAATTCGCGCAGGCGGCCTGCGTCTCCTTCACCCGCGGCACGATGATCACGCTGGCCTCGGGCGAGCAGCGGCGGGTCGAGGATCTGGCCGTGGGCGACCGCGTGCTGACGCGCGACGACGGCCCGCAGCCACTGCGCTGGATCGGCCAGCACACGGCGCGCGCGGTCGGCGCTTTCGCCCCGGTCCTGATCCGGGCGGGCGCGCTCAACAACGCGGGCGACCTCGTGGTGAGCCCCGACCACCGGCTCTTCATCTACCAGCGCGAGGACCGGTTGGGTGCGGGGCGCCCGGAGGTGCTTGTGAAGGCGCGCCACCTCGTGAACGGCGACAGCATCCGCCGCGTCGGGGGCGGCTTCGTCGAGTATTTCCAGATGCTCTTCGACCACCACCAGATCATCTACGCCGAGGGCATCGCCGCGGAATCCATGCTGGTGGACGGGCGCACCCGGGCAGCCCTGCCCGAGGAACTCGTCGAGCGGATGGCCGAGGTGCTCCCCGGGCACCGCGACAGCGATCACCGCGGTCTCGAGGTGCAGGAGGCGCTGCTCGGGCGGCCCGGGCTGGCGGAGTTGCTGCGGCGCAGTTCCGGCGGGTGATGCGTGTGGGTCGGGTTGAAAGGGGGCGCTGCCCGTCGCCCGTTGGGCGACTCCCCCGGAGTTTATCTGGCAAGATGAAGGGCGGGCGCCGGGCGGGTGTGTCGCGGACGGTGGTCCGGATTGGTGATCAGGGACCGCGCTGTGGTGGTCGGGGGCCGAGGTGAGGCGGTGAGAGCTGCGCGTCAGTGGGAGCGGAGGGCCTTGATGAGCTCGGCTTTGGTCATGGTGGAGCGGCCTGCGATGTCGATTTCCTGCGCGCGGGCGTAGAGCGCGTCTTTGGTCCAGTCCTCGTAGGGATGCGCCTTGCCGCCCTTCTCGGAGGGGTGCATGTCGGGGTTGGCCTCGGCATTCGAGATCCGGGCCGCCTTTTCCTTCGACATGCCCTTGTCGCGCAGGGTCTCGTAGAGTTCTTCGTTCTTGAGGCTGGGGTTGGCCATCGCTGTGTCTCCTCTCTGCGCAGGAAGAACCCGCAGGCGGGCCGGAGGGTTCCGCGGGGCCTTCCCAAGCGGGGGCGGTGAAGCTATATGCGCGCCATGCTGGACACGCCCTCGAACCGCCCCGACCTTCCCGCGGAAATCGCCCGCCGCCGCACCTTTGCGATCATCTCGCACCCGGACGCGGGCAAGACCACGCTGACCGAGAAATTCCTTCTGTATGGCGGCGCCATCCAGATGGCGGGACAGGTGCGTGCCAAGGGCGAGGCGCGGCGCACCCGGTCGGACTTCATGAAGATGGAGCAGGAGCGCGGGATCTCGGTCTCGGCCTCGGCCATGTCCTTCGATTACGGCAACTTCCGCTACAACCTCGTGGACACGCCCGGCCACTCGGATTTCTCCGAGGACACCTATCGCACCCTGACGGCAGTGGATGCGGCGATCATGGTCATCGACGGCGCCAAGGGCGTGGAGAGCCAGACCCAGAAGCTGTTCGAGGTGTGCCGCCTGCGCGACCTGCCGATCCTGACCTTCTGCAACAAGATGGACCGCGAGGCGCGCGACACCTTCGAGATCATCGACGAGATCCAGGAAAACCTGGCCATCGACGTCACCCCCGCCTCTTGGCCCATCGGCATGGGGCGCGATTTCATCGGCTGCTACGACATGCTGCGCAACCGGCTCGAGCTCATGGACCGCGCCGACCGCAACAAGGTGGCGGCGTCGATCCGCATCGAGGGGCTCGACGACCCCAAGCTTGCCGAGCACGTGCCCGCGCACCTGCTCGACCAGCTCAAGGAAGAGGTCGAGATGGCGCGCGAGCTGCTGCCCGCGCTCGACCCGCAGTCCATTCTCGAAGGCCACATGACGCCGATCTGGTTCGGCTCCGCGATCAACTCCTTTGGCGTGAAGGAGCTGATGGACGGCATCGGCAACCTCGCGCCCGAGCCGCAGCCCACCAGCGCCGAGCCCCGGCAGATTGCCCCCGACGAGAAGAAGGTCGCGGGCTTCGTCTTCAAGGTGCAGGCCAACATGGACCCCAAGCACCGCGACCGGGTGGCCTTCGTCCGCCTCGCCTCGGGGCATTTCGAGCGCGGCATGAAGCTCACCCACGTGCGGACCAAGAAGCCCATGGCGATCGCCAATCCGGTGCTTTTCCTCGCCGCCGACCGCGAACTGGCGGAAGAGGCCTGGGCCGGCGACATCATCGGCATTCCCAACCACGGCCAGCTGCGCATCGGCGACACGCTGACCGAGGGCGAGACGCTGAAGGTCACCGGCATCCCCTCGTTCGCCCCCGAGCTTCTGCAGAGCGTGCGCGCGGGCGACCCGATGAAGGCCAAGCACCTCGAGAAGGCGCTGTTCCAGTTCGCCGAGGAGGGCGCCGCCAAGGTCTTCAAGCCCAACATCGGCTCGGGCTACATCGTGGGCGTCGTGGGCGCGCTGCAGTTCGAGGTGCTGGGCGCGCGGATCGAGCAGGAATACGGGCTGCCGGTCCGCTTCGAGGCCTCGCAGTTCACCTCGGCGCGCTGGGTGCATGGCGACAAGGCGGCGGTGGAGAAATTCGTCAACGCCAACAAGCAGCACATCGCCCACGACAACGACGGCGACGTGGTCTACATGACCCGGCTGCAATGGGACATCGACCGGGTGGTGCGGGATTATCCCGACATCAGGCTCTCGGCCACCAAGGAAATGATGGTCTGATCGGATGGCCGGGCGCCCTGCCCGGCCTTTTCCGTTCCGGGGCTTCGGGGCACGGGCCTTGCCGGTGCTCAGGAGCCGCACGTCTGGACGGGGACGCGGGACCGGTATCGGCCGCACGCCCCTGCCGGGGCCTACGTGAGCCGAAATTTTCCCTTGACCTGGAGTGCGCTCCAGCCCCCACAAGGGGAAGCGTCGAACGGACGAAAGGCCCCTGCCATGCGGATCGCAGAGTTCGCGCAGGCCACCGGGTTCGCGGTGGACACCCTGCGCTACTACGAGAAGATCGGCCTCATCGAGCCGCCCCTGCGCGACAGCGCCGGGCACCGGATCTACGGGCCGGCCGAGCTGCGCTGGGCGAAGTTCCTCGGGCGGCTCAAGACCACCGGCATGCCGATCTCGGGAATGCTGGCCTATGCCCGGGCGCGGGCCGAGGGCGAGGTCACCACGCCCGAGCGCGCCCGGATGCTGCGGGAGCATCGTGCCGAGGTGGCGCGGCGCGTGGCCGAGCTGCAGGACTGCCTCTCCGTTCTCGACAGCAAGATCGCCTCCTACGAGGCGACGATGTCAGACGCGAAAGGACCTGACCATGTTGCAGAGCACACCGGAAACACGAGGCGAACGCGGCCGCAGGCTGCTCGATGAGATCGACGGCGAGGCCGGCCACGCGGTGATCGCGGGGCTGCAGGACATCGCCCCGGATTTTGCCGAGCTGCTCTTCGAGTTCCCCTTCGGCGACATCTACGCCCGCGAAGGCCTGTCGCTGCGCGACCGCGAGATCGCGACCGTGGCGGCGCTGTCGGCGATGGCAACGGCGCCGAAGCAGCTTGGAGTGCACGTGCAGGGGGCGCTCAACGTGGGCGTCACCCGGCAGGAGATCGTCGAGATCATGATCCAGATGAGCGTCTACGCGGGCTTCCCAGCGGCGCTGAATGCGCTGGCGGTCGCGCGCGAGGTGTTCTCGGCGCGTGACGTGAAGGTCGAGGGTCAATAGCCCACAATACAAACGAAAATCGCGCCGCGCTTGCCTGCGCGACGCGATCCCGTTCGGTCCGCGCGCACCATCGACGGCGCGCGCGGCGAAGCCTCAGCTGCCCTGAAGCAGCGGCGTGATGCGGCGCACGGCGGCGCGGCGGTTCTCGCGTTCGGCGGCGTCGCTCTGCACCGCGAGGTCACCCTCGCCGTAGCCCTGAAGCACCATGTTCTCGGGCGGCACGTCAAAATACTCGGTCAGTGCCAGAGCCACCGATTCCGCCCGGCGGTCGGACAGCGCGAGGTTGTAGGTCCAGCTGCCCACCGCGTCGGTGTGGCCCTCGATCAGGAAGACCTCGCCCGGGCGTTCGGCGATCACCTGCTTCATGGCGTTGCCGAGCGCTGCCAGCGCGCGCGCTTCTTCGGGCCGAATCGCGGCCGAGCCGGTCTCGAAGTTGATCGAGTCCACGCTGACCTCGGGCACGAGATGGCGCACCGCGTCGATGTTGCGGATCTGGTTGAGCGAGAAGGTCCGGTCCACCGACGTGCCGCTCTCGGCAGCGAGCGCGGCCGCCAGCTCGGTCTCGTCCACCTCCTGGAAGTTCATCCGGCGCGGCGTCTCGGTGGTCTGCGGCAGATCGTTTACCACGACCTCGGTCTCGGCCTGGGTGTCGTCGAAGAGCACGATGGACTGACCGTCGGGCAGCGTCCGTGTGCGGCGCAGCACGCGGCCGTCGGCGGCCTTCACCGTTTCGACCACGTTGCCGTCGTCGTATTCCACGACGCTGCGGGTCGAGCCGTCGTCATAGCGGTAGGTGGTGACGTCCGAACCCGGACGGCGCAGCAGCACATCGTCGTTGCGCAGCACGCGGTACTGGCCACCCTCCTCGACCACCACGCGGTCACCGGAGTTCTCGACCACCTTGGCGTCGTTGCCGAGGAACTGGGTCAGTGCCAGCGCACCAAGGCCCACGAGCGCGGTCTTCTGCGCATCCGTGAGACCGCGGTCGTCGTCATCCTTGGACGCCTTCTTCTGGTTCTTCTTCTTGGTCTCGCCGGCGTTCTCGCCGATACGGGTGTCGAAGTCCTCGTCCGAGCTGCGGACGTCCTCGGCGGTGACCTCTTCCTCGACCACCTCGGCGTCAGCCTGCTCGCCATTGCCGGCAGCGGCCGCGGCGGCGGCGCCAAGGCCCAGACGTTCGGCGATGCGGGCAACGGCGTCGGCCTGCTGCTGGGCAGTGACATCCTCGGGGCCCGCTGCGGCGGCCTCGCGGTCGGCTTCGTCAAGCGGCGCGGCCTCGGTCTCGGCGGTTTGCCCGGGCGTCTCGGTGCGGGTCTCGCCGGTCTGAGCGTCAGTGGTGGCCACCGCTTCGCTGTCGGCCTTGGCGGGGGCGTCGGTCTGCGCGTCAGCCGTCGTCTCCGGCGCGGCGCTCGGCGCCTCAGCGGTGGTGTCGGGCGTTTCGGCGGGTGCCTCTGCCGTGGTCTTCGGGGCCGGGTCTGCATCCTGCGCCGTGGTCTCCGGGCCCGCTACGGGCTCGGAGCTGTCGGCCGCCTTGGCGCTCTGGTCGGCGGTCTCCTGCGCGGCGAGCGCCTTGGCGAGGTCGTCCTCGGACGGCGTGTCCGCGGCGGCCTGCTGACCGGCCTTCTCGGCCTTCTTGGTCTTGGCCTCTGCCTTCTGCTCCTTCTTGGCAGCCTTCTTCTCGGCCTTGGCGTCGGCCTGCTTCTGTTTCTTGGTGGCCTTCTCAGAGGGCTCCGCCTGCTCTGCGGCCTGCTCCGCGGCCGGCTGGGCCGGCTCGGATGCCTCCGCCTGCGCGGCGGGCGCATCCGCCGGGGCCGCGTCCGGGGCGTCGGCGCGGTCGGCTGCGGGCGCTTCGCTGGGGGTCGCCGCCTTGGCTGCGGCGGCGTCTTCGCCTTTCGCCTGGGTCAGCTTCTGGGGGATCTGGGCCACGACAGCGCAGTCGACGCCGTCAGCCGCCTCACCCGTGGCGCATTGCGAGGCGACCTCGACGATGCGCGAACGGATCTGGCCGCGGGTCATGCCGGAGGTGTCGAATCCGAGATCGACCGTCCCCGCCAGCGCCCCGTCCATGATCTCCTTCTGCTTCATGCCCGACAGCGATTGCGCCGCTGCGGGCAGCGCGAGGCTCGCCATCAGCACCAGCGCGGTGGTGGTTCTCAGAAACGGTTTGGTCGTGCGCATTCTCGGTCCTTTCCTCCGTGCCGCAATGGCTGCGGCGATCCCGACAGAAACGCGCTCAGACAGATTTTGTTCAAAATATAGGCAGGAAATTGCCACCCGCGACGCTGGGCCGGGCACCGGAGGGCCTCAGAGCGCGTCCAAGAGCCGCTGCTTTTCGCCCGCGTCGTCGGGACGCGAGATCGCCTCGGCCAGCTGCTCGAGCGACTGGATCGAGTGGCCGGCGCGGAAGCTGTCGACGTGGGGCAGCATGGCGCGGATGCCCTTGGCCTTGGGCGCGAACCCGTCCCAGCGCAGCAGCGGGTTGAGCCAGATCAGCCGCCGCGATGACAGGTGCAGCCGCTCGATCTCGCGCTCCAGCGCCTCGGCGTCGTCACGGTCGAGCCCGTCGGTGATCAGGAGCACCACCGCACCCTGCCCCATGACCCGGCGCGACCAGTCGCGGTTGAAGTCGTGCAGGCACTGGCCGATACGGGTGCCCCCCTGCCAGTCCTGCGCCTCGGCCCCGGCCGCGCGCAGCGCCGCATCGACGTCGCGGGTCGCGAGGTGGCGGGTGATGTTGGTAAGCCGCGTGCCGAAGGTGAAGGCGTGGACCTTGGCCCATCCCGCGCCCTTCTCGTTCGCCACCGCGTGCAGGAAATGCAGCACCATGCGGGAATACTGCGACATGCTTCCCGAGATGTCGCAGAGCACCACGAGGTTCGGCCAGCGCGGGCGCGGCTTCAGGTGCGAGAGCTCCCGCATCTCGCCGCCCTGCCGCATCGAGGTCCGCAGCGTGCGGCGCCAGTCGATCCGCCGCCCGCCATGCGCGGCCATGCCCCGGCGCGACGGGATCGGCTTCACCGGCAGCCGCAGCCGCGCCAGCATGCGCTTGGCCTCGGCGATCTCGGCGGTGGACATCTGCTCGAAATCCAGCGTCTTGAGCCGCTCCTCGGCGGAGATGGTGAAGGAGCTGTCAATCTCGAGCTTGGTGCCCTCGTCGTCGCCCTCGGGCTGGGGCAGCTCGGGCATCTGGTCGCCGAGCAGCGCCTGCGCAGCGCGTTTCTCGGCCGATTGCGCCAGCTTCTCCTCCTGCACACCGCGCACCGCGGGGAGCATCATCGACATCATGTGCTCGAGATAGCGTGGGTCGCGCCAGTAGAGGCGGAAGATCTGGGCGAAGACGACGCGATGTTCGGGACGGTTCACGAAACAGGCGTGCAGCGTCCAGTAGAAGTCCATCCGGTCGGTGAACCCCGCCGCCGCCACCGCCCGGATGGCGTCGATCACCCGGCCCGG
The DNA here is from genome assembly GCF_900102075.1 of Salipiger thiooxidans. Classification (GTDB taxonomy): domain Bacteria; phylum Pseudomonadota; class Alphaproteobacteria; order Rhodobacterales; family Rhodobacteraceae; genus Salipiger; species Salipiger thiooxidans. Next base: position 121,566 of record NZ_FNAV01000010.1, read on the forward strand.
CCCCACGGGCAGCCCGGCCCGCCGCAGCGCCCGGGCGAAGTGGATGATGTTCTGCGCGAGCCTCGGGTCGTCAGGCACCGCGATGGGCAGGTATTCCGGCATGTTGCTCCGTGGCGGTTCGGGGACCGTCGGCACAGGGAAACCGATGCGGGTCCGGGTCGCAAGCCCTCCGTTGGTCGGGGGCGGGTTGGTGGGGTCGGCGGCGGCCCCTGGCACGGTGATGGGGTCGGGCGGCGAGGCGGTGTGGTCTCGGCGATGTCCTTTTCGAGGGATGGCCGTCAGGCCACCCGCGGCGACGGCATGCCCTTCAGGATGATCGCGTCTCCGGGCGGTCCGTCAGGATGATCACCTCTTCGGGATGACCTCTTCGGCGCATCCCGACCCCGTCAGCCCCCCGACGTCCCCTCCACCTCGGCCAGCGCCGCGTCGATGTGACCCGAGGCCTCAGCCGTCATCGTCGCCAGCCGGGCGCTCAGGTCGTCGGACCCCTCGGTGCCGGTCAGCCGCGTGAGGAAAGCGCAGCCGCCCACGCCCAGACTCTCGGGATCGAGCCGCCCCTGGGTGATCAGCCGCGCGCCGATCTGCAGGCTCCAGCACAGCCGGTAGGTGGCCGCGAGCTGCTCGGCCGCCGCCTTGGGCAGCCAGCCCTGCCGGGCCGCGGCGGCGAGCCCGCGGATGGTGCTGCGCGGCGCCTGCCCCGACAGCAGCGACCCGGCCTGCGACAGAAGCTCGATGTCCTGCATCCGCCCGCGCCCGAGCTTGGGATCCCACGCATCGCCCCGGCCCTTGGCGGCACTGATGCGCGCGCGCATCTCGGAAAGCTCGGTTAGCACCTGCTCGCGCGGAGGAGGTGCTGCAAGGATCTCGGAGCGCAGCGCCTCGACCTCGGCCGCCAGTTCGGGCGGCCCCGCAATCACCCGCGAGCGGGTCAGCGCGAGGTGCTCCCAGACCCACGCCCGCTCGCGCTGGTACTCGCTGAAGGCGGTGAGCGAGGTCGCCACCGGGCCCTGGTTGCCCGAGGGCCGCAGACGCATGTCGATCTCGTAGAGCTTGCCCTCGGCCATCGGCGCCGTCATCGCAGTGATCGCCGCCTGCGTGAGCCGCGCGTAGTAGGTCCGCGCGGGCAGCGGGCGTCGGCCATCCGAGGCCTCGACCCCGTCGGCGTCGTAGATCACGATGAGGTCGAGATCCGAAAGCGCGTGCAGGTGCCGCGCGCCGAGTGAGCCCATGCCCACCACGACGGCCCCGCGCCCCGGCGGCGCACCGTGCTTGCGGGCGAACTCGGCCTCCACCACCGGCAGGATCGCCGCCAGCGAGGCCTGCGCGAGATCGGCGTAATGCTGCCCCGCTTCCTCGGGCTCGCTCAGCCCGCGCAGCAGATGCACGCCCGCACGGAAGTGCCATTCCTTCTGCCAGCGCCGCGCCATGTCGAGGCGGCTCTCGTAGTCGTCCTCGCGTGCGAGGATCTCGGAGAGCTCGGCGGTGAGCGCCTGCGGCCCCGGCCACGGGCTGAAGAAATCGCCGCCGATCACCGCATCGAAAACGCTGGAGTTGCGCGACAGGTGCCGCGCGAGATCGGGCGAGGTCGAGACGATGTCGACCAGCAGGTCGACAAGCTGCGGGTTGGCATCGAACAGCGAGAAGAGCTGCACCCCTGCGGGCAATCCGGCAAGGAAGCCGTCGAAGGCGGTCAGCGCCTCCTGCGGGCGCGCGGCCCGGGCGAGCCGCCCGAGGATCTCGGGCTTCAGCCGCTTGAAGATCTCCACCGCCCGGCCCGAGCGCAGAGCGGGATAGCTTGGCCAGCGCGCCACCAGCGGGCTGCGCTCGATCTCGTCGGGGATGTCGCTTTCGGTGGCGTCGCGGGCGTCGGGGGCGAAGAACCCCTCGGTGAGCTCGTGCACCTCCTCGAGCCGCGCGCGCAGCTCCTCCTCGAGCCCCGCCCGCTCGCGCCCCATCAGTGCCGCGAGCCGCTCGAACCCCGCGTCGTTGCCGGGCAGCAGGTGGGTCTGGGCATCGCCAACCATCTGCACCCGATGCTCGACCTCGCGGTGGAAGCGGTAGTGCTCGGTCAGCCGCGTGGTCACGTCCCACGGCACCCAGCCCTTTTCCGACAGCACCCGCAGCCCGTCCACGGTGGCGCGCACCCGCAGGTCCGGGTCGCGCCCGCCGGCGATGATCTGGCGGGTCTGGGTGAAGAACTCGATCTCGCGGATGCCGCCCCGTCCGAGCTTCATGTCGTGGCCCGGCAGCGTGATCGGCCCGTGCCCCTTCTTGTCGCGGTAGCGCAGGCGCATGTCATGGGCGTCCTGGATCGCGGCGAAATCGAGGTGGCGGCGCCAGACGAAGGGCCGCAGCGTCTCGAGGAAGCGCTCGCCCGCCGCGGTGTCACCGGCGCAGGGCCGCGCCTTGATGTAGGCCGCCCGCTCCCAGGCCCGGCCAAGGCTCTCGTAGTAGCGCTCGGCGGCCTCCATGGCGATGCAGACCGGCGTCACCGAGGGATCGGGACGCAGCCGCAGGTCGGTGCGAAAGACGTAGCCCTCGCCGGTCAGGTCGTTGAGCGTGCCCGACATGCGCCGCGTGGCGCGGACAAAGGCGCTGCGGGCGTCGTGGAAATCGTCGCGCTCGAAGCGGGTCTCGTCGAAGAGGCAGATGAGGTCGATGTCCGAGCTGTAGTTGAGCTCGAAGGCGCCCATCTTTCCCATGGCCAGCACCACCATGCCGCCCGCCGTGGCGATGTCGTCCTCGGTCGCGCCCGGCAGCTTGCCGCGCCGGATCTCGCGGGCGATGGCGGCGCGCAGAGCGAGCTGCACCGACAGGTCGGCGTAGCGGGTCAGCGCCCCGGTCACCTGCTCCAGCTCCCAGACGCCGCCGAGATCGGCAAGACCCGTGAGCAACGCCACCCGCCGCTTGCCCTGCCGCAGCGCGGTCTCGAGCGTATCGTCTGAGGTCTCGCCCAGGTCTTCGCAGAGCGTCGTGAAGGCGTCTTCCGGCGCCTCGACCGCGGCTTCGAGCCAGTCGCCCTCTTTCTGGATCAGCCCCTTGAGATAGGGGCTCGACCCGCCGGCGCCGGCGATCAGCGCGGCGATGTCGCCCTCGGCCCAGGGGGTGACGGCACGGGCCTCGTCTCCGAGGTCGGTTTCAAGGGCACGCGGCAGGCGGGTGATGCGGGATGCAAAGCTCATGCCGCCTGTATGACCGAGCCGCCCCGGTCTGCGCAATGGCGCGGTCTTGCACCCGTCGTCGCATCGCGCTCTAACCGGCCGGACTTCGGACGACCGACAAGGGATGAGGAAAGAACCATGAGCAAGAGCCTTGCACGGGTGCGCCGCGCACTGGAAGACGCGGGCCTCGACGCCGACATCCGCGAGGTCGGGCAGGCCCGCACCGCGCAGGAGGCCGCCGACAGCGTGGGCTGCGAGATCGACCAGATCGCCAAGTCGATCATTTTCCGCGCCGAGACCAGCGGCGAGGCGGTGCTGTTCCTGACCGCAGGCGGCAACAAGGTCTGCGCCGAGAAGGCCTCGGCGCTGGCGGGAGAGCCGCTGGGCAAAGCCGATGCGGCGCTGATCCGGGCGCAGACGGGCTTCGCCATCGGTGGCGTCGCCCCGGTCGGTCACCTCTCGCCGATCCGCGCCTGGATCGATCCGCGGCTGCTCGAGTTCACCACGATCTGGGCCGCCGCCGGCACCCCGCGCCACGTCTTCGCGCTGGATGCGCACCTGCTGCCGGGGCTGACCGGTGCCGTGCCCGCGGCCTTCACGCTCTGAGGGATGCCCCGAGACGCCGGTGCCCCCCGGATGCGGCATCGGCGGCCCTTGCCGCCCTGCGCCCCCTGTCCCATGGTGGAGCCCGTAACAGGGTGGGAGTGCATCGCATGAGCTGGTCTTTTTCCATCGGGCGGCTGTTCGGGTCCGAGCTTCGCGTCCACGCGACCTTCTTCCTGCTGCTCGCCTGGATCGGCGTCGCCGCGTGGTCGAGCGGCGGGCCGCAGGCGGCGCTGCAGAACCTCGCCTTCGTGCTGGCGCTCTTCGCCTGCGTCGTCGCGCATGAATTCGGCCACGCCCTGACCGCCCGCCGCTACGGCATCCAGACCCCGGACATCACGCTTCTGCCGATCGGCGGGCTGGCGCGGCTCGAGCGCATGCCCGAGAAGCCCGCGCAGGAGATCGCGGTCGCCCTTGCGGGGCCCGCGGTCAACATCGTGATCTGGTCGGTGCTGATGCTCGCCGGTGCGGGTACCTCGATCGACGCGCTGGCAGGCCTCGGCACCTCGGTGCCCGGATCCTTCCTTGGCCAGCTGGCGGCGGTGAACCTGTTCCTCGCGCTCTTCAACCTGCTCCCCGCCTTCCCGATGGACGGTGGACGGGTGCTGCGCGCCCTGCTCGCCACCCGGATGGACCGGGTCCATGCCACCCGCGCCGCCGCGACCGCAGGCCAGGTCATGGCCTTCCTCTTCGCCTTCTGGGGGCTCGCCTCGGGCAACTTCATGCTGCTGCTGATCGCACTCTTCGTCTATTTCGCCGGCCAGGCCGAGAGCCAGGACGTGGCCTCGCGCGCCGTCGCCGGCGGGCTTCTGGCGCGGGACGCGATGATCACCAGCTTCGAGAGCCTGCGCCCGGCCGATCCCATGCATGTCGCCGCCCAGACCCTGATCCGCACCACGCAGCACGAGTTCCCGGTGCTCGACCCGGAGGATCACCTCGCCGGCTTCCTGACCCGCACGGCGCTCTTCCGCGCCATGGCCTCAGGGCACACCACGCAGGCGGTGGGCGACGTGATGGAGGAGGTGCCGCAGGTCACCCTCGGCACCGCGCTCGAGGCCGCCCTCGACGCCCTCGCCGATGCCCCCGCCGTCGCCGTCACCGATCCGGACGGCAGGGTGCTGGGCTACATCACGCGCGAGAACGTGGGCGAGCTCATGGTCCTGCGCGCGCCGCGGTGACACGCGGGTCGGGCATGGCGCGAGGCTGGGTCCCCGGGCGGCACAAGGTCGGGTCCTGTGCGGTGCGAGGTTAGGTGCTGAGGCACAAGGTTCGGTCGGGCGCTGCACAAGGTCAGGCTGAGAGCGCGCTCCCACCCGGCCCTCGCCACTTTGCAGGCCGCAGCTCTCCTCCGTCGCTCCTCCCCCTTGCCCGGCACGCCGGTTGCTCTGAGGTCAGCGCATGCCCGACGCCCCTCCGTCTCCCGCGCGAAGAGCTTGACCCCTCCGGTACTGATGCTACTGAAGCATGCACGGTGGGCCTGTAGCTCAATTGGTTAGAGCAGGGCGCTCATAACGCCTTGGTTGCGGGTTCAAGTCCTGCCGGGCCTACCAAGAACCACCGAAAATCCAGTAAAATCAATGGCAACGTGGACCACCTTAGCGCGGCATGGGTCCATATTGTATCAATGGGTTACGAGCGAAGTGGACCACCGGAATCACGCGTGCCATGGCTCCACCGGAACGGAACCTCCTCCGGCTGCCAGGCCGAGCACCGCAGCCGGGCCAATGCCGCGTCGGTGAGCGGCCAGCCGGTCGGACCCGAAGAAGGCAGACCCGCGCACTATGGTTAGAAGCGATCGATATTTGTTGGCTCTCGCACCTCGCCACCTCCTAGGCACCATCACTGTGGGCGGCATCCAACACGCGGTCATCGCCCCTCTCATGGCAACCATGAGGAACAGTCAGGAGCCGTGGCAGGGCGTCAGTGAACCGACACACACCGTCACGGCAGGCGGCGCAGGGCTTACCCTCATCGCCCCGTCGCTCATGTCGCTCATGTCGCTCAAGGGCATCTCGCATCGGCAAGCGAGGAGCTGGCGGCATGAGAGGCAACGCTGTCCTACAAACCAAATTGCCCCGGCATGCTACGGAAGCCATGCCAGGGCAGATTGATAAAGAAAGAAACTCTTCAATTCTTACAGAACGCCTTTGCGGAAAAATCTCCGCTTCGAGCGTTTACGACATAATCAATTCCACTCACTCAGATGTCCAAACCGGACACCGTGGGTTTTGCCGTGTCACCTCACAGGTGTCGAGTCCGATCATCTCGCAGATGCAGAAAAAGATAACAAGTTCAATTTCAACGATTTTTAGATTTCAACTCCTGAAATATACATTTCCAAAAATCGAAACAACTGTCGCCCGCGCGACATACTTCTCAAGCCCGTTACTCGCGCGTCAGCGCTATCATAAGTCACTTGATTCGTTCACCTTTTGGAAACAGTGCGGGGCGTCTGGTCGCCCCCCAATCACGAGGTATTTGGTAACCCCACCCGGACCCTCTCGAACAGGATCTCGCAGGATCCCCGGCTTCTCCCCCTGCCCTCACCGCGGCGCGGTGGCGCTCCGCCTACTGCGCGCGAAACCCATCATCTGCGACGGATGCGGAAAGGAACGGACGTGATGGCAGCCCACACCCCGACCCGCTGATCCGCGACTGGTGGAACTACGTCTGCCGCGAGTTCGCCAACGACATACACCTCAATGTCGAGACCGAGGAGGAACTCGACTTCCGTCTCGGCGAGAGCGTGGCCCAATGGCGCGCCAAGAGCAGCAAGGCGACGCAGGCATGTTCTGGCATGACCATGCGGTAGAGCACGGCAGTCTGGCGGGTATCCTTGGGCATCTGGGCCTCCTGTTCCCGTGGCCCCATCGTCTTCGGTGCGACGTCTTCGGGATCCTTGGGAGGGGTCTTCGGCTGCGCGCGGGCGGCAGGTGCGATGGCGCGAACACCCTCCCTCTCAGGACATCAACAACCGTCCCGAGCCGGCGGGGTCCCTTCCGGATATCCAGCGTCCCCGGATCCGGCGCGGTCTGGGAGGTCGGAACCTTGCCCCCCGCGGCGACGGGGCGAGCGATTGCACGCAAGCAGAGCGCTGGCGTGCGCCGCAGGCGATCAGCGCCTCGCAACCGGGCAGAGGGCTGCCCGCACACGGGCCCTCACGCAGATGGCACTGGATATCGGCCGGTTGGCGTGGTCTGAGTGCCGGATGACCCGCACCTCCCTCTTCACCGCAGCCCTCACGCTCCTGCTCATCCTGACAGTGACCTACCTCACCGTGGGGCCCCGGGTGGTGCCCGGAGACGCGCTGTCCGGAGACAAGGTGCAGCACGCGCTCGGGTTCGGCGCGATCGTGTTCCCCGCCGCCGTTTTCCGGCCCCGCTGGCTCTGGTCCCTAGTGCCTGCCGTCGCGATCTTCGGCGGCGTCATCGAGATCGTCCAGATGAGCGTCGGACGCGACGGAGAGCTCGCGGACTGGCTCGCCGACCTGGTCGGCCTGGCGCTTGCGACGGGCTTCGGAGCCGCCGTACGGGCGGCGTTCTTCCGGACCGTGTCGCGCGCCTGAGGGTGCACTGGCTGCCGAAAGGCAATCCCACCGGCCCGGCGGACCAGATCCCCGACCAGAGAAATCTGCCGCGACGTCATCACTAGACGACCGGTCTATTCCGACCTACCTCCTCCGTCATGACCGGAGAAAGCAAATCTGATCTCACGCGGAAGCGTATCCTCGATGCCGGGCGGGTGCTGTTGCTCCGCCACGGCTTTTCGGGCGTCGGCCTGTCGCGCATCCTTGCCGAGAGCGGGGTGCCGAAGGGCTCGTTCTACCACTACTTCGCCTCGAAGGAGGCGTTCGGCGCGGCGCTGCTCGAGGACTATGTCGCGCAGTACCTCGCGAGGGTCGACGCGCTCGCGGCCGGACCCGGCACCGCCGGCGAGAAGCTCGGGGCGTTCTGGGACGCCTGGCTCGAACAGGCAGGCAACGCGGGCATCGCCAGCGAGTGCCTCGTGGTCAAGCTGGGCGCGGAGGTGGCCGACCTCTCGGAGCCGATGCGCGAGACCCTCGACCGCGGCATCGACGCGCTGATCCTGCGCCTTGCCGCGCTGCTGCGGGACGGCGCGAAGGACGGCTCTATCCGTGCGTTCGACGCCCCCGAGACCACCGCCCGCATGCTTTATGCCACGTGGCTGGGCGCCGCCGTGCTCGCGAAACTCGCGCGCAGCGACGCACCGCTGCGGGCTGCGCGCGACGAGACTGCCGCCCGGCTTGCCCCCTCCGGGCCCCCTGAAACCACCTGACAAGGAGACACCAGCATGTTCGCTGTCATCCACGATACCTTCGGCGAGCCCGCCGACGTCCTCACCGCGCGCGAGACCGCGCGCCCTGCCCCCGCCGCCGGCGAGGTGCTGATCCGCATGGTGCTGTCGCCGATCCACAACCACGACCTGTGGACCGTGCGCGGGCAATACGGCTACAAGCCGCCGCTTCCCGGCGCCATCGGCGGCTCCGAGGCGGTCGGCATCGTCGAGGCGCTTGGAGAGGGCGCCGACCCCGCACTGCTCGGAAAACGCGTTGCCGCCGCCGGCGTGCACGGGAGTTGGGCCGAGTACTTCACCGCTCCCGCGGGCGGCGTCGTGCCCCTGCCCGACGCAATCCCCGACACCGCCGCTGCCCAGCTCATCGCGATGCCGTTCAGCGCCCTGTCGCTTCTGCAGACGCTGAAGGTGCGCAAGGGCGAGTGGCTGGCGCAGACCGCCGCGAACGGCGCCGTCGGCAAGATCATGGTGGCGCTGGCAAAGGCGCGCGGCATTCGGCTGCTGAGCCTCGTGCGCCGGGACGCGGCAGCGGACGAGCTGCGTGCGGCGGGCATCGAGAACGTGCTCTCGACCGAGGCGCCCGACTGGAAGGCGCAGGCGAAGACGCTGATCGGCGAGGCCGGGGCGGTCTCGGCCATCGACTCCGTCGGCGGGGAATTCGGGATGGATCTGGTGGACCTGCTCGGCGTGGATGGCGAACTCGTGGTCTTCGGCACCGCGACCGGGGCGCCACTGCAGCTTTCGACCGGCGATCTGATCACCAAGCATGTGACCGTGAAGGGCTTCTGGGGCGCGAAGGTGAGCCAAGAGATGGCGACCGACACCCGCATGGCGCTGCTCGGCGAGCTGCTGGAGCTGGCCACGAAGGGCGCGCTGCCGCTCGACAGCGGCGGTGTCTTCGCGCTGGCGGAGTGCCGCGAGGCGATGACCGCGGCGCTCACCCCGGGCCGCTCCGGCAAGATCCTGCTGCGTCCCTGACGGCCTTCGGCAGATCCCGAAATATACAGCGCCGCCCCCGAGCAGGGCGGCGCTTTCACATAAGACCCGGCGGCTCCACCCGCGCCATCTTGTAGCGCGGAGGACTCTGGCATCGGCACGAGCCTCGCGCCGAAAGACCGCATCGCCGCGACGAGGTCAGTCCTGCCAGTTGTTCAGCCCGGGGAAGTCGACGTTCTGCTGCTTGCGCAGCTGTTCCTTGCGCTGGGCGCGGTGCTCGAAGTACTCGAACGCGCCTCCGACAAGGACGACGAGGGCAAGGGCACTGAGATACATTTCCAAATTTCGTACTCCTTAATTCAAACACTGAGGATTGCCGGAAATACGGCGGGTGGCGCCCAAATTGCGCTGCTTCAGTTTCCTGGAGCATCCCCATGGTGATCCAACTCGCGGCGAGAGACAATTTCTACCGCCCGTGATGTCGGCGAAAACACATAGAGATCCATCTATCCGTCGCGTGGGAGACTCTCGATCAACCATCGCGCGCAAACGTTTGACAGGGATACAAGCCCTCGCTGAGAGATGGGAGCGCGGACCGCGACCCCATCGCAGGCCGATTCGCCCCGCGTTGCGAGGCTGACTCGAAATTTCAAGGGTCTTACTGTCACCCTAGCAACCGGAGGGGTGAACCGGAGGGAGTTTCGGTATCTTTCGGATGCAGCAGGCCCACCCATCAGGATAGGCCCAAGCGCGACGTAGTTTTGAAATGTCCAAATGTCGGCAGCGATCGGCGCGCCCGCCTACCGCTTCTGGCGCGCCATCTCTCGGGCGGCGACGACGCCGATCGGCAGCCCGCAGAGCAGGAACGTCCCCGCCCCGAGCGCCGCGTGCGAGAGCGCGCCGAGGATGCCGCCGACGACAAAGGCCGCGATGGTGGTGCCATGGAGCGCCAGCTGCGCCCGGTGCCGCTCGGCGCCATTGCGGCCCACCCAGAGCCCGGCAAGCGCGAGCCCCACATCTGTGGCCATGCCCGAAACGTGGGTGGTGCGGACCCGCGCACTCGAGATCCGCGTGGTCACCGCGTTCTGCAGCCCGAGCGTGAAGCCCAGCACGCCGATCAGCGCCACGCCGTCGATCAGCCCGGGAGCGTAGAGGCCGATGCCGCCGAGCGCGAGCAGGATCGCCGCCTCGACCTCGATCAGCACCGCGTAGATGCCGCGACGATTGCGCCCGCGCGCCCACTCTATCGCAAGGCCGGCGAGCAGGGCACCGCTCACGAAGAGCGCCACCACCAGCGCGAAGAGCAGCGCCACGCCCCAGGCGCCCGAGGCGATCTTGTCGGCCATCGCCGAGACATTGCCGGTCATGTTGGCCGAGAACAGCCCCGCGACCTCGAATCCGGTCGCGTTCAGCGCCCCGGCCACCAGCGACAGCAGCGCGGCGAGGCCCAGGTCGATGGACTGGTTGCGGTCGTTCCCTTCTCGAAACAGCACGGGCAGCTCTCCCTCACGGCAGGTTCTGCCCCAGTGATCGGCTTTCAGCGCGCGGGAGACAAGCGCCCGATGCGGAACGTTTCCGGATGGACACACGGGAAGACAGGGCGCGGACAGTGTCCGCCCCCTGCCAACCACCCCGGAGACCATTTACCAACACCCCGGCGCAACCCGCCGGAAGACGCAGAACGCAAACCTGACACTCGCAAACACCTGCGCCGTACACACCGCCCGGGACCGTGGGTCCGGGCATACCGTCTCGTCACATGCGCCGGCGAAACGGGCGGCCGGCGCGGCGGGACGGGTCGTTCACTTGATGGACCTGGATCAGTCCAGAGGCCTTGCCCGCAGCGCCCGGGTACGTCCGGAAGAGGCGCGGGCTCGGCGACCACGTCAGGCGGTTCAGCCGTTCAGCCCGGGGAATTCCGCGAGCCGGGCGTCCCGGTCGTTGCTGCGACGGGCGGAGACGCCCTCGCAAAGTTCGATCACGCAACCAACGGCGACGATGACGATCACTGCACCAATATACATTTCCAAGTCCTCCAAATTCTTCAGAGTGCCCTTCGGGGCGGTCTGCGGCAGATCGACGAAAGCGGGGTCTGCAACGGCAGTTCTGTGCCTATCGCGGATCCTCTTGCCGAGATGATGGCCGAATTGCGGCAACCTCGCCTTACTTCGTCGTCCTTGCTGTTGAGACCAATATGCCCCGCCGCCGCGCCCGAGGGTATCGGGCCTCGGGATGGCGAAGCGACGCCAAGGGGGCGGCTCCTACCCCTTCGGATAGGGAAGCGCTCCGCGCGGGGCGACGTCGTGGCCCTCGCGCAGGTCGGGAGCGGCGTCGCCAGTGCACTCGCGGGGGTTTTGTAAGGAAGACTCGTCTTGGTGAAGGGATGGCTCGACCGGAACAGGATTGTCCGGGCGGTAAAACGTTTCACGGGCGATTCGTGGGCGGGTGCGACATCTCGCCGGTCTCGCAGAGGCGCATGCGGACACATCTCGCAAGCCGTTGACAGCTCTCAGATCGCGCCTTGCGCTTCCCCTTCGCGAAACGCCTGGAAATGCGGCGCGGCTGCCGGTTCCATGGTCAGGAGCTGCGCCTCTCGGAGCGGTTCGACGTAAGCACGGGTCACAGGTCTGGGTTGCGGTCGCCCCTGTGCCAGGCTGCACATGTGCTGTGCCTGCCGAGAAAAACCTTTCGGAAGCCGCGATCTTTGCGATACAAAGCGTAACACTAGAAATGCCAGTTTGAAGTAATCTGATTCCGAGCAGGTCGGCCGCTGTTTTTTCCTGGCCACCACGCCCGGGTCAACTTGTACAGAGACGTGTGATGGATGAACTAGTTCACCGGCTTCGGGCCGACAAACTCCCTTCTTACAGCCCGGACGGCGGTATGACTTCCCGAATTGACTTCGGCGAAATTCTCTCCGAACGCCATGAAGCTGCAGCCGTGATCGAAGCGCAGGAAGCGCTGATCGAGCGCTTGCAATGGGATGCGACGGGCCTGCGCAAGAAGGCCTGACTTACACGGCCTCGCGGCCTGCTCTGACATTCCGCAAAATCTCGCCACACCGCCGGGGATCACCTCGCGGTAAGTGCCGCTGTTGTGCATGATGGCCCTGCCTGCCCGGCGCACCGGGCGGAAGGGCGCTGGTGCGTGCCCGGACGGCAGGCCAGCTTGCGCTCTGGCGCGATGCTTGCGTGGTGGGCGCGTACGTTAGCCAGAATTACAAAGGCAGCGACCCGCATGACCGGGCCGCTGCCTGTATATGTTTCGGTGCCCGTGCATGTTTGTCGGTGGGTCTGTGCCGGACTTACGTTGCCGGTGTTGTGTCGCCGGGGAGACATCTCCCCGCATCGTCTCGGCACGCGCGCGCGTCAGAGCGCGGTGGTTCAGCGCTGCGAGACCACGGCCCGCCGGTCAGGCCGCCGTGCGCCCCGAGTGCTGCGTACCGCCGGTGCTGTCCCATCCGCTCGACGCACTGCCGTCGCCCGTCACCCGGAAGACGCTCACCCCTTCGGCCAGCGAGGCGCTGTTGGCGGCGAGTGTCCGGGTCGCGCCGGTGGTCTCGTTGACCATGGCGGCGTTCTGCTGGGTCACGGAGTCGAGCTGCGAGATCGCGGTGTTGATTTCGCCCAGCGTCATGGTCTGCTCGTTGAGCCCGTGCACCACCGCGCGGATCCGGTCCGAGATGCGTTCGACCCCCTGGAAGATGTTCGAAAGCTCGTTGCTGGCGCGGCTCACGAGATCGACGCCCGCTTTCACGTGCCCGCCGCTCTCGCTGATCAGTGCCTTGATCTCCTGCGCGGATTCCGCCGAGCGTTGCGCCAGCGAGCGCACCTCGGAGGCCACGACCGCGAAGCCGCGGCCGGCCTCGCCCGCGCGCGCCGCCTCGACGCCCGCGTTGAGCGCCAGCAGGTTGGTCTGGAAGGCGATGTCGTCGATCACCGAGATGATCTGAGAAATCGAGTCCGACGAGGTCTCGATCCGCTTCATCGCCTGGGTCACGTCCTCGACCACCTTGCTGCTGCCTTCGGCGGCGTTCTTGGTGTCCTCGGCCTCGCGCCCGACTTCACCCGCGTATTCCGCCGCAGAGCGGGCATTGGCGTTCAGCTGTTCGACCGCGGCGGCGGTCTCTTCCAGCGTTGCCGCCTGGGTCTCGGTCCGGCGCGACAGCTCGTCGGAGTTCACGCCGATCTGCGAGGTGATGGCGTCGATGGTGTTCGACGTCGATTGCACCTGCGTGATCAGCCCGGAGAAATTGTCCACCGCCGCGTTCAGCGCATCGCCGATCTCGCAGAGCCGGTTGTCCCGGCCGATCTCGACCCGGGTCGAGAGGTCGCCCCGGCTGAGCGCCTCGATCCCGCGCCCGAGTTCGCGGATCGCCTCGCGCTGGCCGGTGATCTCGGTCGCGATCTTGGTGATCCGCACCACGTTCCCTGCCTCGTCGAAAACGGGGGCGTAGGTGGCGGCGATCCAGATCACCTTGTCGTCCTTGGTGACCCGAGGAAACTCGTCCGAGAAGAACTTGCCGGCGCGCAAATCCTCCCAGAAGCGGCGATAATCCTCGGTCTGGCGGTAGCCGCGCTGCACGAAGATGCTGTGGTGCTTGCCCACGAGCTCTTCCGCCGTGTACCCCAAGGCCTTCAGAAACGCATCATTTGCCCGGATGACGGTGCCATCGGGGTTGAAGTGGATCACCGCCTGCGTGCGCTCCACGATCTGGAGAATGGCTTCATCCCCCGTGACTTTCTGCACCGTCTGCTTCGGTTTCCGCGAAAACCACATGAAAGAATCTCCTTACCGGCGGACGGCTCCACTCATACAGCGCGGGTTCTTTCCGAATCCTGAATCACTCCGCAGTACAGGGGGCGAAGTGCAGAGATTTCATCGCATCCATGGCGATCTCGTAGCTGCGGCGGCGCGCGGCCGGGTCGTGCATGGCGCTCGACAGGATCAGCTCGTCCGGCTGGTAGCGGTCGATGAGCCGCGCCAGACCGGTGGCCACCTGCCCCGGATCGCCGGTCGCCGAGACACTGAGCGCATGGTCCGCCATCGCCACGTAGCGCGGGTCGGCCACGGTGGAGATGTCCGCCACCGGCCGCGGCAGCTTGCCCGGCTGGCCGCTGCGCAGGTTGATGAAGGCCTGCTGCTGCGAGGTCTTGAGGCGGATAGCCTCGGCCTCGGTGTCGGCGGCCCAGACGTTGGCGGCGAGCATGAAGCGGGGCGTGTCGGTGATGCCCGGCTGAAAGCGCTCGCGGTAGATGGCGATGGCCTGCTCGAGCGCGTCGGGGGCGAAATGCGAGGCGAAGGCGTAGGGCAGCCCCAGATGCGCCGCAAGCTGCGCCCCGAAGAGCGACGAGCCGAGGATCCAGACCGGCACATGCGTGCCCTCGCCCGGCACCGCGCGCACCGGCTGGCCCTCGACGCTGTTACCGAACAGGCCGATGAGCTCGACCACGTCCTCGGGGAAGCGGTCGGATGAGGCGTGGTTGCGGCGCAGCGCCATGGCGGTGATCTGGTCCGAACCCGGCGCCCGCCCGAGCCCGAGGTCGATGCGGTCGGGGAACAGCGTCGCCAGCGTACCGAACTGCTCGGCGATGACCAGCGGCGAGTGGTTGGGCAACATGATGCCGCCGGCGCCGACGCGGATGGTCTTGGTGGCCGCGGCAACCCGTCCGATCACCACCGAGGTCGCGGCCGAGGCGATGCCCGGCATGTTGTGGTGCTCGGCCAGCCAGTAGCGGTGATAGCCCAGCTCCTCCGTGTGCTGCGCCAGCTCGATGGTGGCGGCAAGCGCGTCTGCGGTGGTGCTGCCCTCGGGCACCGGCGAGAGGTCGAGAACGGAAACGGGGATCATGGGGGAGTGTCCTGCGAGTGTCATGGTACCGATATAGGCCCCCGTTCCGGCGGATAAAGACGCGAAAGCCCCGATCCCTGCGGGACCGGGGCAATTCACCGTCAGACCGTGGTCCGTGCTCAGCCGGCGGCAGCGACCGCGCGTTTCGTCAGCACCGCGACGAGATGGGCGCGATACTCGCCCGATCCGTGCAGGTCGCCGATCATGCCATCCGCGGGCACCGAGAGGCCCGACAGGGCGTCGGCGCTGAAGTTGCCCGAGAGCGCCTCCTCGGCCTCGGTCCAGCGAAACACGCCCTCCTCCGAGGCGCCGGTGACGGCCACGCGCACGCCGTCGGCGAACTTGGCGACGAAGACCCCCACCAGCGCGAAGCGCGACGCGGGCTGTTCGAACTTCACGTAGGCCGCCTTTTCCGGGACCGGCAGCCTGACCGAGGTGATGATCTCGCCCTCTTCCAGCGCCGTGGTGAACATGCCCTGGAAATAGTCATCCGCGGCGATCTCGCGGGTGTTGGTGACGATGGTCGCCCCCGAGGCCAGCGCCGCCGCCGGGTAGCAGGCGGAGGGGTCGTTGTTGGCGAGCGAGCCGCCGATGGTGCCGCGGTTGCGCACCGCCGGGTCACCGATGTTGCCGGCCAGCGCCGAGAGCGCCGGGTAGCTGTCCGCGACCTCTTCGGCCACGGTGGCGTGGGTGGTGCCGCCGCCGATGGTGACGGTGCCGCCATCGCTGCTGACGCCCTTGATCTCGTCGATGTTCTTGAGGCTCACCAGCACCGCCGGCGACGCGAGCCGGGCCTTGAGCGAGGGGATCAGCGTCTGCCCGCCGCCCAGCGCCTGTGCCTCTTCCTGCCCGAGGGCGGCCACCGCATCGGCGACGCTCGTCGGGCTCTCGATCTCGAAGCTGTACATCTTCTATCCTCCTGGCAGAGGGCCCCGGGGCGCCGCACGCCCCTGCCCTCTCATATTTCCCCGAATACTCAACGATCCGGCGGCGCCGTCAAGCGGCACCGCCGGAAAGAGGCTCAGCCCTGCATCGCTTTCCACACCCGGTGCGGCGAAACCGGCATGTCGATGTGCTCGACGTTGAAGCCGCCCGAGGCCAGCGCGTCGATCACCGCGTTGACCACCGCCGGCGGCGAGCCGATGGCGCCCGCCTCGCCGCAGCCCTTCACGCCCAGCGGGTTGTGGGTGCAGGGGGTCACGCAGGAGTGGTCCACCTTGTAGAACGGCACGTCCTCGGCGCGCGGCATGGCGTAGTCCATGTAGGAGGCCGACAGCAGCTGGCCGTTCTCGTCGTAGATGCAGCTCTCGAGCAGGGCCTGCCCGATGCCTTGGCCGATACCGCCATGCACCTGCCCTTCGACGATCATCGGGTTCACCACGTTGCCGAAGTCGTCGGCGGCGGCAAAGCTCTCGATGGTGACGCGGCCGGTCTCGGGATCGACCTCGACCTCGCAGGCATAGGCGCCCGAGGGGTAGGTGAAGTTCGACGGGTCGTAGAAGGCGGTTTCCTCGAGCCCCGGCTCGATGTCCTCGAGCGGGTAGTTGTGGGGCACGTATGCGGCGAGCGTAACGTCGCCCCAGGCCACCGACTTGTCGGTGCCCGCGACGGTGAACTTGCCGTCCTTGAGCTCGATGTCCGCGTCCGAGGCTTCCAGCAGGTGGCCGGCGATCTTCTTGGCCTTGTTTATGATCTTCTCGGTGGCGCGGACCATGGCCGAACCGCAGACCGCGAGGCTGCGCGAACCGTAGGTGCCCATGCCGAAGGGGATCTTCGAGGAGTCGCCGTGCACGATGTCGATCATGCTCTCGTCGATGCCCAGCATCTCGGCCACCACCTGCGGGAAGGCGGTCTCGTGCCCCTGCCCGTGGCTGTGCGCGCCGACCATGACCGAGATCGAGCCGGTGGCATTCACCCGCACGGTCGCGGCGTCATAGAGCCCGGCGCGGGCGCCGAGCTGGCCCACGAGGTTCGACGGCGCGATGCCGCAGGCCTCGATGTAGCAGTTGATGCCGAGCCCGCGGAGCTTGCCCTTGGCCTCGCTCTCCTTCCGGCGCGCCTCGAAGCCGGGGCGGTCGATCATCTCTTCGAGCTTGTCCATGGTCGCGACGTAATCGCCGGTGTCGTATTCCACCGCCACGGGCGTCGCGTAGGGGAAGCTCTCGATGAAGTTCTGGCGGCGCAGCGCGATCGGGTCGACGCCGAGCTCGCGCGCGGCCTTGTCGACCAGGCGCTCGAGCTGGAAGGTCGCCTCGGGGCGGCCTGCCCCGCGGTAGGCGTCCACCGGCACGGTATTGGTGAAGACGGCCCTGACGTTCACTTGGATCGCAGGCGTCTTGTAGTTGCCCGCCATCAGCGTGCCGTGCAGCCAGGTGGGCACCGACGACGAGAAGGTCGACAGGTACGCGCCCATGTTGGCCAGCGTGTCGGTGCGCAGCCCGATGAAGTTGTTGTCCGCATCCAGCGCGAGTTCGATCTTGGTCACGTGGTCGCGGCCATGAGCGTCGGACATGAAGGCCTCGGACCGGGTCGAGGTCCACTTCACGGGCCGGTTGATCTGGCGCGACGCGAAGGTGACGAAGGCCTCCTCGGCGTAGTGGAAGATCTTGGTGCCGAACCCGCCGCCCACGTCCGGGGCCACCACGCGCAGCTTGTGCTCGGGGATGCCGAGCACGAAGGCGCCCATCAGCAGCCGGATCACGTGCGGGTTCTGCGAGGTGGTGTAAAGCGTGCTCTCGTCATTGGCGCGGTTGTATTCGCCCAGCGCCACGCGAGGCTCCATCGGGTTGGCGACGAGCCGGTTGTTGATCAGCTCCAGCGTCGTGACATGAGCGGCGTTGGCGAAGGCCTCGTCGATGGCAGCCTGGTCCGAGCCCAAATGCCAGTCGTAGCAGAGGTTGTCGCTCAGATCGTCGTGAACCTTGGTGGCGCCCTCGGCGAGCGCCGCCTTCATGTCGACGACAGCCGGCAATTCCTCGATGTCGTAGACAATGGCCTCGGCCGCGTTGCGGGCCTCCTCGAGGCTGTCGGCCACCACCGCAGCGAAGGGATCGCCCACGTGGCGCACCTTGCCCTGCGCGAGCACCGGGTGCCCGGGCTCCTTCATCGGCTCCCCGTGCTTGTCGGTCACCTGCCAGCCGCAGGGCAGCCCGCCGATGCCTTCGAAATCCTTGCCGGTGAAGATCCGCACCACGCCCGGCATCGCCTCTGCGTCGCTGGTGTCGATCGAGTTGATGGTCCCGTGCGCCACGTCCGAGCGCAGGAACACGCAATAGGTCTGGCCATAGGCGCTGATGTCGTCGGTGTACCGACCGGCTCCGGTCAGGAAACGCACGTCCTCGCGGCGTTTCTGCGCGGCTCCGATGCCATGATCCTTGGGCATGAAAAACTCCTCCCTGAAAACAGCGGGACCCTGCCCGCGTCTCGAACCCCGTGGATTCCGGGCGTGGCGTTCCTCGACGCCCCGCCCTGTCCTCTGTCTGCGAATCCCCACCGGCGCGCCCACTCTCCTTCGGGCGCGACAGCGGTGGCGTCACTCGGCGGCGATGCCGCTCACGTCCTGCCCCGAGGCCGCCATTATCGCCTTGACGATGTTGTGGTAGCCGGTGCAGCGGCAGATGTTGCCCTCGAGATAGTCGCGGATCTCGTGCTCGGAGGGGGTCGGGTTCTCCTTGAGCAGCGTCGCGGCGGTCATCACCATGCCCGGTGTGCAGAACCCGCACTGGAGCCCGTGATGATCCTGGAACGCCTGCTGGATCACCGACAGCGAGCCGTCGGCGTTGGCCATCCCCTCGATCGTCGTCACCGCGGCACCCTGTGCCTCGGCGGCGAACATGGTGCAGGCCTTCACGCTCTTGCCGTCCACATGAATCACGCAGGCACCGCACTGGCTGGTGTCACAGCCCACGTGGGTGCCCGTCAGGCGCAGTTCGTCGCGCAGAAACTCGGTCATGAGCGTGTTGCCCGAGACCTCTTTCGAGACGGCCTTGCCATTCACCGTCATCGTCACCTTGGTCATCAAGTCCTCCCTGGGTGTCCTTGTGTTCTTTTGTATCGGTCGTGTTCCCTGTCGGGTGCCGCGGGCCCCTTGCCTGCCCGATCATGCACCGACCGTCCGTCTGCCTGTCCCCGGCATCCGGTCCCGGTCATTGGGTCAGCGGCCAGAGCCCCCGGCCCCGGCCAGCCCGCCTCAGCCCGAGACCATGCGCTTGAACCAGCCCTTCTTCTTGCCCTCGGCACCGGCGTCGCCCTCGGCTTCCGGCGCTTCGTCCGGATCCGCGGGGCCTTCGACGGCCTCCTGGAAATTGGTGAAGAACTGGTCCGCCATCTTCTTGGCGAAGCCGTCGATGATCCGGCTGCCGAGCTGGGCCAGCTTGCCGCCCACCTTGGCCTCGACCTCGTAGTGCAGCACCGTGATGCCGTCGCCCTTGTCGGTCAGCGTCACGTCGGCGCCGCCCTTGGCAAAGCCTGCGGCCCCGCCCTTGCCGTCCCCCGACAGGGTCAGGCTTTCCGGTTCGTTCAGGTTCGACAGCGTGACCTTGCCCTGGAAGGTCGCCTTCACCGGGCCGACCTTCTGCACCACCGTGGCCTCGAACCCCTCCTCGGGGGACCCGGTCATCTCGGTGCAGCCGGGCACGCATTGCTTCAGCACCTCTGGATCGAGGATCGCGGCCCACACCACCTCGCGCGGGGCGTTGATCTCGCGGGTATCGCTCATATGCATCTGGAGAGCCTCCCTTCCTTCCGTGCCACCACACTACACGGTCGCAGGCGGTGGCATATTAGACCAATGGCGTAGCCCGGACTCGCCCGGGGCCACCGCCTTCTGGAGGGCAGCATGTCGAAAGCCCCAGCGGCTGCCAAGGTCTTTCTGATCAAAAAACACCCGGGCAACGCAACGCCGTGCGGATCAGCCGCCGGCATAAACCTCGAGCGTCGGAAGGTCGGTGAGCGGCGCCTCGATGAGCCGCATCGCCGCGAGCGAGATCCGGCTGCCCGAGGTGGTCGCCCCGTCGATCGGGAGAAGCTCGACCTGCGCCGACTTGCCCGAGCCAGGGTAGCGCACCCGCCCCTGCGTGGGCGACGTGACCAGCGGCGTCTCGAGCCAGAACCCGGGCTTCGACGGATCGCCGAGCGATGCCACCGATGTCCCGAGCGAACGCTCTCCCCCCGCCTTGGGCGCAGCCGCGGCGGCGCGCTCATCGGCGGTGGTGGTGTCGAACTGCTCGGCCGTGCGGGCATTGGCAGCCGGCGCCACCGAGGCGGGACGCGCCTGGGGCCGGGCCGCGGCCTCCTCGGCCGGTTGCGGCGGGGTGGTTGCGGCAGGGCGGAGCTCGGCACAGGCGGCCAGCGCGGCAAGGGCGATCAGCGGGAGGGACTGCACGATGTTCATGTTCACGAACCTAGGACGGAAGCCCATGTCTGGCAATCGCGGGAATCCTTGCCGCGAGGCGGTTTCATGCTTAGTTTCGCCTCATGGAAAAGCTCATTGATCCCTTCGCGCGTCCGATCTCGTACCTGCGTGTCTCGGTCACCGACCGCTGCGACTTCCGCTGCGTCTACTGCATGTCCGAGAACATGACCTTCCTTCCCAAGAAGGAGCTGCTGACGCTCGAGGAACTCGACCGCCTGTGTTCGGCCTTCGTGCGCATGGGTGTCGAGAAACTGCGCATCACCGGCGGCGAGCCGCTGGTCCGGCGCGATATCATGACCTTCTTCCGCTCCATGTCCCGCCATCTCGACAGCGGCGCGCTCAAGGAGCTGACCCTCACCACCAACGGCTCTCAGCTCGAGAAGTTCGCGCAGCCGCTCTACGACGCGGGCGTGCGCCGGGTGAACGTCTCGGCCGACACGCTGGATCCGGACAAGTTCCACCAGATCACCCGCTGGGGCCGGCTCGCGCAGGTGCTGCGCGGTATCGACGCGGCGCAGGCGGCGGGGATTCGGGTGAAACTGAACGCCGTGGCGCTAAAGGGCTTCAACGAGGACGAGCTCTTCGCCATCACGGAATGGTGTGCCTCGCGTGATATGGACCTGACCTGGATCGAGGTCATGCCGATGGGCGACATCGGCAACGAGGACCGGCTCGACCAGTACTGGAAGCTCTCGGACCTGCGCACACGTCTGGCCGAGCAGTACACGCTCACCGACCTGCCGCTCAGCACCGGCGGGCCCGCACGCTACGTGCGGCTTGAGGAGACCGGCCAGAAGGTGGGCTTCATCACCCCGCTCACCCATAACTTCTGCGAAAGCTGCAACCGGGTGCGCGTCACCTGCACCGGCG
This sequence comes from Salipiger thiooxidans, assembly GCF_900102075.1. Classification (GTDB taxonomy): domain Bacteria; phylum Pseudomonadota; class Alphaproteobacteria; order Rhodobacterales; family Rhodobacteraceae; genus Salipiger; species Salipiger thiooxidans. Next base: position 142,714 of record NZ_FNAV01000010.1, read on the forward strand.
AACTCTTCATGTGTCTCGGCCAGGAAGACAACGCCGACCTGCGCAGCGCGCTCCGCAACCACCCCGGCAGCGACGCCCCGCTCGAGACGGCGATCCGCAACGCCATCGAGCACAAGCCCAAGGGCCACGACTTCGACTATTCGCGCCAGACCGTCGACGGCCGTGTCTCGCGCCACATGAGCCACACCGGTGGCTGAATGCCGCCCGGGTAGCTCCATGGGCTGTCGCACGGTGTCCACTCTTCCTGTGCGGTGGCTCCCATAGCCTGTCGCCCGGCATGATGTTGCATCGATGCACCGGCGTGCTGCCGTGAAATCAACGCGTTAGGCGCATTGGTGCGCGCGGGGCGGCAAATTGCCCCGAAACTGTTTCACATGCTGTGCAGATGCCCGGATCCTGCCCTATACTGCCCTGACAAACCGACAGAAAATCCCGGACCCTCGCGGGCAACCGGGAATCAGAGCAGGCAGGCTTGAGAGACAGTGTCCCAGACAGATGTGAACGTGCGGCCCCTCGCGCCGCAGGACGAGGATAGCTGGCGCGCCCTGTGGGCGGCCTATCTCGACTTCTACGAAAGCAGCGTGACCGAAGAGGTCTATGCCGCCACCTTCGCGCGGCTGACCGACCCCGAGGTCTCCGACATGGCGGGCTTCATCGCCGAGGTGGGCGGCACGCCCGTGGGCATCGTGAACTACCTTTTCCACGACCATTGCTGGCGGCTCGAGAAGGTCTGCTACCTGCAGGATCTCTACGCCGCCCCCGAGGCCAGGGGCACCGGCGTCGGCCGCGCCCTGATCGAGGCGGTCTATGCCGCCGCCGATGCGCGCGGCACGCCGGCGGTCTACTGGACCACGCAGCATTTCAACGACACCGCGCGCAAGCTCTACGACCGCATCGGCGTGCTTACCCCCTTCATCAAATACCAGAGGCCGTGATGCGCGCGCTGGTCCTGCCGCTGGTCCTTGCGCTGGCGAGCTGTGTGCCGGCGCCCCCCGCAGACACCGCCAGCCGCGCCGTGGCCGGGATCTCCGCACCGACCGGCCTGCCCGCGATGAAGACCTTCCCCGGCAGCGCGCCGCAGCCTGCCGTGGTCTCGAATCGCGATCTCGAGCGCGACATCCTCGATCTCGCCTTCACGCTGGAATCCGGGCGTACGCTCAGCAGCTTCACCCGGTTCGAGAGGCCGGTCACCCTGCGCGTCACCGGCAGCCCGCCGCGGACGCTTTCGGGCGATCTCGACCGGCTGCTGGCCCGGCTGCGGGCCGAGGCGCAGATCGATATCCGCCGCAGCTCGGCCCCGGACGCCAGCATCACTCTCGTGGCCATCCCCCGCGACGACATCCGCAAGCACCTGCCGCAGGCCGCCTGTTTCGTGGTGCCCAATGTCTCGTCCCTCGGCGAATACCTCGCGGCCCGGAACTCGGGCGCGGTGAGCTGGACGCGGGTGCAGACGCGCGAGCGGGTGGCGATCTTCCTGCCCGCCGACGCCGCCCCGCAGGAGGTGCGAGACTGCCTGCACGAGGAGATCGCGCAGGCGCTGGGACCCCTCAACGACCTCTACCGCCTCACCGACAGCGTCTTCAACGACGACAATGTGCACACGGTGCTCACCGGCTACGACATGACGGTGCTGCGGGCGTGGTACGACCCGGCGCTGCGCTCGGGCCTCACCCGCGGCGAGGTCGCGGCGCGGCTGCCCGCGGTGCTGGCCCGGGTAAACCCGCGCGGCGAAGGCCTTGCCCCGCGCTACCTGCCACCCACCCCGCGCGACTGGACCGAGGCGGTGCAGACCGCGCTCGGCCCCGGCGCCCCCTATGCCGAGCGTCGCCGCGCCGCCGAGCGGGCGGTGCGCATCGCCACGGACGAGGGCTGGACCGATCACCGCCGGGGCTTCTCGCACTACGCCATGGGGCGGCTTATGCAGGGCACGGACGCGACCGCCGCGATGCAGGAATTCCTGCAGGCGCAGCGCTATTTCGAGATCACCCCAAACACCGCGCTGCACCAGGCCTACGTCGCCTCGCAGCTTGCGGCCTATGCGATCAACGACCACCGGCCCGAGGACGCGCTGGCGCTGATTGCCCCGCATCTGGCCACCGCCACGCGGCACGAAAACGCCGCGCTGCTGGCGACGCTGATGATGCTGAAGGCCGAGGCGCTCGCGCTTGCGGGCCGTCCGTCCGAGGCGAGGATCGTTCGTATGGACTCCCTTGGCTGGGCGCGATACGGCTTCGGTTCGGACTGGGCGGTGCGCGCGAAGATGCGCGAGATCGCCGCGCTCAATTCGGCTAGGGGCTGACGGGAGGATGAGGGCCAGATGATCGTGATCGCGGGAGTGCTGATCGGAGCCATCCTCGGCGGGCTGACGGCCCGTCGGCGCAAGGGCAATACGGCCGACATCGCGCAGTTCGTCGTGGTCTATGCGATCGCCTTCGGACTGCTCGGGCTGGTCGCGACCATCGTGCTCGAGAAGGTCGCGTCCTGAGTTCTGCCCTCTGAGCCGCACCTGTCGCCCATGCTTCTTCTGAAACAAGGCGCCCACCGCGTGGCGGGCGCCCTGTCGCGAGGGACCGCCGCTCAGGCGCTCAGCAGGTCCATCAGCCGTTCCGTGTCCATCGCCCGGCAGATGCCGTTGGCAGGCCGTGCCAGCGGCACGTCCTCGGCGGCGCAGAGCGCGTTCAGCACCGCTTCGTCCACGGACTCGACCGCCGCCAGATAGACCGGGTCGAGCCGCTCGTCGTTGAGGCTGGTCATCTGCCGCCACGCCCCGGAGAGCTGCGGCAGCGGCATCTCGTTGGCGGTAGAGAAGGCGAGGAAGATGTCGCCCGAGTTGTTGCCGCCCGGCGTGCCGCCCCGCCCGATGCCGATGGAGGCGCGCCGCGCCAGCCGCTCGAGCTGGCTGGGAGAAAGCGGCAGATCGGTCGCGAGGATGACGATGATCGAGCCACGCTCGGTCATCATGTTCACGATACGGTCCTCGGGCATCGCCTCGCCCACGCGCCGGCCCGCCACGGTCAGCCAGGGCCTGAGCCCGTGGTTGGCCTGAACCAGCGCGCCGATGGTGAAGCCCTGCCCCTCGACGTCGATCACCCGCGACGCGGTGCCGGTGCCGCCCTTGAACTCGTAGCAGATCATCCCCGCACCGCCGCCGGAATTCCCCTCGGTCACCGGACCGGGCTTGGCCGCGTCCAGCGCCTGACGGGCCAGCGCCTCGGTCACGTGCAGCCCGTTGATGTCGTTGAGCACGCCGTCATAGGTCTCGGCCACCACCGGCATCGCCCAGAGGTGGTTGTCCTCCCACGTGTCGCCGTAGGTCTCGACCATCCAGCGCACCGCCGCCGCGTGGCAGGGTCCGATGGCGTGCGAGTTCGAGATCATGATCGGCCCCGCCAGCCAGCCACCGTCGCGCACCCAGTGGGCGCCGGTCATCTCGCCATTGCCGTTGAGGCTGAACTGCCCGGCCCAGACCGGCTTCGGTTCGGGATCGCGACCGCGCGGCAGGATCGCAGTGACCCCGGTCTGCACCTGGATGCCACGGGTGGCCAGCGATGGGTCGCGCGACGACAGCAGCTCGGTGGTGCCGACCTCGAGGCCGGGCACGTCGGTGATGGCGTTCAGCGGGCCCGGCGTGCCGGGCAGCGGGATGCCGAGACGGCGCGCGCGGGGTTTGGTCGTCATGGTCATTTCTGTCGTCTCGATCTGAAATAGAGGCCGATGGCGGCGATCAGCAGGGTGAAGAGCAGCATCAGCGTGGCGATGGCGTTGATCTCGGGCTTGATGCCGCGCCGGAGCAGCCCCCAGATGTGGATGGGCAGCGTGGTGTTGCCGGTGCCCGCGATGAAATAGGTGATCACGAGGTCGTCCATCGAGATGATGAACGCCAGCAGCCAGCCGCCGAGGATCCCCGGCGCGATGCCCGGCAGCGTCACCTTGCGGAAGGTCTGCGCCGGCGTGGCGCCAAGGTCGGCCGAGGCCTCTTCGACGCTGGTGTCGAACTCGGCGAGCCGCGCCGAGACGGTCACGAAGACGTAGGAGATCAGGAAGGTCGACTGGCCGACGATGATGGTCAGCATCGACAGGTTCATGCCGATGGTGATGAAGAAGATCAGCAGCGCGATGCCCAGCACGATGTCGGGCATGATCATCGGCAGCATCATCAGCGTCCGGTAGAACCGCGCCAGACGGAAGCGGTAGCGCGCGACGGCCAGCGCCAGCGCGGTGCCGAAGACCGTCGAGAAAACCGAGGTCGAAAGCGCCACGATCAGGCTCGTGCGCACCGCGCCCCAGAGCTGGTCGGTGCTGTCGACATAGGTGGCGCTTTCGGCCAGCGAGGTCTCGAGCCCGAAGATCTGCCGGTACCAGTCCAGCGTGAAGCCGTCCCAGATCATCATGTTCAGCGTGTTGGCGTTGAACGAGTAGATCACCACCAGCAGGATCGGGGCGTAGACGAAGACGAAGAACAGCAGCCCGTAGAGCGAGAGGAGGCGGCGCAGGATCATGACCGCTCCTCCCGCCCGGCAAGGCGGAACTGCGCGATCAGCAGCACCAGCACCGCGGTCATCACAAGCATGGCCAGCGCCGAGCCGAAGGGCCAGTTGCGGGCCGAGAGGAACTGCTGCTCGATCAGGTTGCCGATCATCAGCACCTTGGCCCCGCCCAGCACCGAGGGCACGATGAAATTGCCCAGCGCCGGGATGAAGGTGATCACCGAGCCGCCGACGATGCCGGGCATGGTCGCGGGCAGGATCACCTTTCGGAAGGTCTGCAGCCGCGTCGCGCCGAGGTCCGAGGAGGCCTCGATCTGCGCCATGTCGAGCTTCTCGATCGAGCCGTAGAGCGGCAGGAACATGAACGGGATGAAGACGTAGGTCATGCCGAGGATCACGGCGAAATCGGTGTAGAGGAACTCGATGGGCGCATCGGTGAGCCCCAGCCCCATCAGCCCCTGATTCAGAAAGCCCGTGGGACGCAGGATCAGCACCCAGGCAAAGAGCCGGACGATCAGGCTCACGAAGAACGGCAGCGTCACGAGGAAGATGGCGAAATCGCGCAGCCCCGGCCGCATCCGGCTGATCCAGAACGCGGCGGGATAGCAGACCAGCAGGCTCGCCAGCACGGTGAGCGCCGCCAGCCGCAGCGAGCGCAGGAAGATCGCGATGTAGACCGGGTCGAACTTCTCGTACCGCGTGTCGGCCCAGCCGAGGATCCGCCCGTAGTTGAGATGCGAGAAGATCCAGTCCACGCCACCGTAAAGGCCGGGCGTCAGGAAGCTGTAGACCAGCATGATCAGAAGCGGGCCGAAGAAGAACACCAGCAGGAACACCGTCGGTGCGCCCAGCAGGCCCAAGAGCTGCAGGAACTTGCGCCGCGCGAGGCTCATGGCGCGACCTCGTCGATCAGGTGCAGCCCCTCGGCGGGCGCGTGCAGCGTGAGCGTGCTGCCGATCCCCGGCAGCGCGTTTCCGGTGCGCAGCAGCGCGCGGATGGTGCCGAAGGTGCCGGTCTCGAGCGACACCTGGTGGTCGGTGCCGGTGTAGTAGGTCTCGCGGATGACGCCGGTGAAGCTGAGACCCGGGCGTTCGGGTGCGGTGGCGGAAAGCACCTCGGGGCGCAGCAGCAGCGTGGCCTTTCCGGCGGGGCGCACGGCGGCAAAGCCCTGCCCGTCCGCCAGCTGCGCGGCGGAACCGTCAAGCGTCACCGGCAGCAGGTTGCTCTCGCCGAGGAAGTCGGCGGTGAAGAGGTTGGCGGGCGTCTGGTACAGCTCGGCCGGGGCGCCGATCTGCTGGATCCGCCCATGCGCGAGCACGGCGATCCGGTCGGACATGGTCAGCGCCTCTTCCTGGTCGTGGGTGACGAAGATGAAGCCGATGCCCAGCTCGCGTTGCAGCGCCTTCAGTTCCTGCTGCATCTTCTGGCGCAGGTTCTTGTCGAGCGCCGAGAGCGGCTCATCCAGCAGCAGCAGCTTCGGCTTGCCCGCCAGTGCCCGGGCCAGCGCCACGCGCTGCTGCTGGCCACCGGAAAGCTGCGCGATCGACCGTTTCTCCATGCCCGTCAGCCCCACGAGCTCGAGCATCTCGCCAACCCGCATCCGGATCTCGCGCTTGTCGCGCCCGGCGATCTCGAGCGCGTAGCCGACGTTGCGCGCCACGCTCATGTGCCCGAAGAGCGCATAGCGCTGGAACACCGTGTTCACCGGCCTGCGATGGGCGGGCATCTGGGTGACCGCCGTGCCGTCGATCAGCACGTCGCCCGCGTCCAGCGTCTCGAAGCCGCTGATGGTGCGCAGAAGCGTGGTCTTGCCGCAGCCCGAGGGGCCAAGGAGGGTGACGAACTCGGCGCTGGCCAGCCGCAGCGAGATCCCGTCGAGCGCGGTCATGGTGCCGCCCTCGGGGGTGCGGAAGGCCTTGCGGGCGCCGATGATTTCAAGGGGAGATGGCATGATCTTGCGGTCCTGCAGGCCGGCGGGGAAGACCCCCGCCGGATGGGTGTCGAAGGGCGTCATTGCGCGGTCTTGATGCGCGTCCATTCCGAATTGTAGAGCTGCAGGTCGCGGCCGAGGTCCTCGAAGATCTGCAGCTTGTCCATCACATCCTGCGACGGGTAGATGGTCTCGTTGGCGGCGATCGCCTCGGGGATCAGTGCCTGCGCGGGCTTGTTCGGGGTGCCGTTCATCTGCTGCTCGACGTTCATCGCGGCGATCTCGGGCTTGAGGTAGAACTCGAGGAACTTCTGCGCGGCCTCCTTGTTGGGCGCGGACTCGAGCACGCAGATGTCCTCCTGGTACATCGTCGCCCCTTCCTCGGGAATGATGTAGCCGATGGTGTCCGGGTTCTCGGACACGTAGAGGTTGGCGCCCACGTACCAATGCGCCGCCGCCACGTCTCCCGAGATCACCTGCGGCACGGAATCGTAGGTGAAGGCGGTGACGCCCGCGATGTGGTCGATGATGTAATCCGCCGCAGCCTCGACCTCGTCGGGATCGGTGGAGTTGACTGAGTTGCCGTTCACGATGAGGCCGATGCCGATGGTCTCGCGCAGGTCGTCCAGCAGCGTGATCTTCTTGCCCTCGGCGCCCAGCGCGAAGAAGTCCGCCCAGCTCTTGATGTCGCCGGCCAGCGCCTTGTTGTAGACGATGCCCACGTTGCCCCACGCGTAGGGCAGGCAGTACTCGGCGTCGGGATCGGTCTTGGCGCGCACGAACTGCGGGTCGATGTTCTCGAAACCAGGCGCCTTGCCGATGTGGGTCTTCGCCAGAAGACCGAGCTGGAACATGATGTCGTGCATGTGCACCGACGGGAAGACGATGTCGTAGCCGGTGGCGCCGGCCTGGATCTTGGCCAGCATCTCCTCGTTCGAGCCGTAGCTGTCGAGGGTGACCTCGATGCCGGTCTCCTCGGTGAAGGCCTCGAGAACGGCCGGGTTGATGTAGTCGCCCCAGTTGTAGAGCGACAGCGTCTCGGCGGAGGCCGCCAGCGGCGCGAGGATCAGTGCCGTGGTTGCGGCGAGATGCAGCTTTTTCATGGTTTCAGTGGCTCCCTGTCATCCGGTTTTTCGGTTTTGCCTTGAGTCACCAAACTGGTTCGATACTGTCATTTTCGTCAAATGTTAGTTTTCTGTCATGTGGAGATCCGGCATGTCACACGGCTTTGCGTCCTATGCAGAGGCGCCGATTGATGAATTTGTAAGCAAAGTCGAGCAGGGCCTGCACGCGCTACCCAAGCAGGAGGCGAAGGTTGCGCAGTATTTTCTCCTCAACCTGAACTCAGTGTCCTTCGAGACCGGCAAGTCCATCGCCCAGAAGGCGGGTGTGGCCGAGATCACCGTGGGCCGGATGCTGCGCCGGTTCGGCTGCGCGGGGATGAAGGAGTTCAAGGCGATGCTGCGGCACCGCTACTCTGTCACCGGGGCAAGCATCGCCGACGACGGGTTCGAGCTGCCCGAAGACTGGCAGGAGCAGATGAACGCCGAACTGCGCGCGGTGAGCACCGTCTACTCGCGCATCGGCACCCCCGCCTTCCGCGCCGCCGAGCGCTACCTGACCGAGGCCGAGGAGGTCTATGTCACCGGCTTCCAGACCGTGCGCGGGCTGGCCGAGGACGTGGCGCGGCGGCTGGCGCTCGCCCGGGCCCGGGTCCGCTTCCTGTCGGGGCACGACAGCATGCTCTCGGAATGGCTCGACCCGCCGGCGCCGGGCAGCAGCTGCCTGCTGATCATCGACGTCATCCCCTATGCTGCGGAATGCGAGACCATCGCGCGGCTGGCGCGGGACCAGGGCCGGTCGGTGGTCGTGGTGACGGATGAATACTGCCACTGGGCACAGGAGGTGACCGACGCGGTGATCAACGCACCCTCGAAGACCGGGCTCTTCCTCGAGTCGATCCTCGGGCTGAACGCCGCGACGAGCCTTCTGGTGCACATGGCCGCCAACGGCCGCAGCGCCGACATCGACGAGCGCATGCGCGACTGGAAGCGGCTCGCGCAGTCCATCGGCATCTTCTGACCGCGCCGCTCCGCCACCCCCGGGGCTCTCCCGCCCCCGCCGCATCCCTGCCAACCTGCCCTCACCCAAGCCATGACGTGCGACGCGTCCCATGCCGCAGGAGAACCGGCCCGAGAAATCCGAGCCCCCCGAACCGCAGGGGTCTTCGCCATGCTGCCGCGGGGCGCGATCCGGAACACGCTGGGGCTCTGGGCTCGCGGTGCTGCTCGGAACGATCACCGGCCCTGCCCTCTGCGTCTGCTTCGATCTGCCGCTGATCCCGTCGCTTCTGGGGGGCGTTCTGGTGCTTGCGGTCTACGTCGCTTGGGACCGGCTCTGGCTTGCACAGCGGCGCAATTCACGCCACCCCTGCCCCTGCCCGCGAGCACGCCGGGCACATGTTGTTTTTGCCCGCGGATGAGGGATGCTGCGGTTGCAGCCATCGCTGCGTCGCGTAAGGTGGGCGCGACCGGCCGGAGGACCGTGCATGTTCGTTCCCTTTTTCGAGACCCTGCGACAGGCCCAGGTGCCCGTCAGCCTGCGCGAATACCTGACCTTCCTCGAGGCCATGCGCGCGGGGCTCGCCACCTATGACGTGGAGGGCTTCTACTATCTCGCCCGCAGCTCCATGGTGAAGGACGAGCGCCACCTCGACCGTTTCGACCGCGCCTTCGCCACCGCCTTCCGCGGGCTCGAGCAGATCTCCTTCGAGCAGGTGCTCGAGGCCGTGGAACTGCCGTCGGACTGGCTCACCCGGATGGCAGAGAAGCACCTCACCGACGAGGAGAAGCGCGAGATCGAGGCCATGGGCGGCTTCGACAAGCTGATGGAGACCCTGCAGGAGCGGCTGCGCGAGCAGCAGGGCCGGCACCAGGGCGGCAACAAGTGGATCGGCACCGCCGGGACCTCGCCCTTCGGGGCCTATGGCTACAACCCCGAGGGGGTGCGCATCGGCCAGAAGGAAAGTCGCCACCGCCGCGCGGTCAAGGTCTGGGACAAGCGCGAATTCCGCAACCTCGACGACAACATCGAGCTCGGCACCCGCAACATCAAGGTGGCGCTCAAGCGGCTGCGCAAGTGGGCCCGCGACGGCGCCCACGAAGAGCTCGACCTCGACGGCACCATCCGCGCCACCGCCGAGCACGGCTATCTCGACGTCAAGACCCGGCCCGAGCGGCGCAACGCGGTGAAGCTGCTGCTGTTCTTCGACGTGGGCGGCTCGATGGACATGCACATCCGCGTGGTCGAGGAACTGTTCTCGGCGGCGCGCTCCGAGTTCAAGCATCTCGAGCATTACTACTTTCACAACTGCCTCTACGAGGGAGTGTGGCGTGACAACCGCCGCCGCTGGGACAAGCAGACCTCGACCTGGGACGTGCTCAACACCTACGGCTCGGACTACAAGTGCATCTTCGTGGGCGACGCCTCGATGTCGCCCTACGAGATCGCCTACCCCGGCGGCGCCAACGAGCACTGGAACGCCGAAAGCGGACAGGCGTGGCTGGAACGGGCGCGGGTCCAGTGGCCCGACCACCTTTGGATCAACCCGGTGCCCGAGCGGCACTGGCAATACACCCAGAGCATCGGCATGATTCAGCAGATTTTCGAGAACAGGATGGTTCCGATGACCCTTGAAGGCATCGACCGCGGCATGCGGGAGCTGTCGCGATGATCCTCGGCGTCGATGCGGGCGGCACCTCCTGCCGCGTCGCGCTCGAGCGCGACGGCCAGAGACACGAAGCGCGGCTTGGCCCCGCCAACGTGACCACGGATTTCGATGGCGCGGTGGCGACGATCCTCGCGGGCCTCACCGAGGTCGCGAGCCGCGCGGGCCTTGCGGTGGCCGACCTGCGCCCCTGCCCCGCGTGGCTGGCGCTGGCGGGCGTCACCGGCCCCGAGATGGCGGCGCGCGTCGCTGCGGCGCTGCCGCTCGAACACGCCCGCATCGACGAGGACCGCCGCGCCGCGGTGGTCGGCGCCCATGGCGAGACCACCGGCTGCGTCGCGGGCGTCGGCACCGGCAGCTTCCTCGCACGGCAGGCGGGCACCGAGTTCCTGACCATGGGCGGGCACGGGCTGGTGCTGGGCGACGAGGCCTCGGGCGCCTGGCTCGGGCGCGAGTTCCTCTCCTACGCGCTCAGGGTGCACGACAAGCTCGAGGCGCCGAGCGCGCTCACCCGCGAGGTGACGGACGAGCTTGGCGGTGCGCCGGGGATCATCGCCTTCGCCGCCAAGGCCTCGCCCTCGGATTTCGCCACGCTGGCGCCGCGGATCTGCGCCGCACGGGGGGACGCTGCCGCCGATATGCAGATGCGCCGCGGTGCGGCCTACATCGCCACCGGGCTCAACGCGCTTGGCTGGCACCCGCAGGAGCCGCTCTGCCTGATCGGAGGCATCGCCGGGGCCTATGCCGACTGGCTGCCCAAGGAGATGGCCCGCGCGCTGCGTCCGCCCCAGGGCACCGGGCTCGATGGCGCGCTCACACTGGCAAGGCGCCTCGTCCCCGCCTGAGGATGCGGCGCGGACCCTGGACCGTGTCCTTCGTGTCTTCGGAAAGAGCCGAAACCTGCCTGGGCACGTGGCTCAGGCTCAGAACTCGACCTCCAGCTCCTCGATCTCTTCGGGCTCGGCCAATGCGCCCGCGATCCATTCCTTCATCGGCGCCCAGTCGAGGATGCGGTCGATATAGGCCTCGAGCTCGGGCTCAAGCGTGACCGCATAGGTGCGCAAGCGGGTGCAGACGGGCGCGAACATGGCGTCGGCCATGGTGGCGGGGCCGAACAGGAAGGGCCCGCCATAGGTTTCGAGGCACTCGCTCCAGATCTCACGCACCCGCTCGACGTCGGGCCGGGCGCCAGAGAAGATCTTGAAGCGCTCGTGCCGCGCCTTGATGTTCATCGGAAGCGCCGAGCGGAGGTTGTAGAACCCAGCGTGCATCTCGCCCGACACCGCGCGGCAATGGGCCCGCGCCACGATGTCTTCGGGATAGAGCTTGGCCTCGGGAAAACACTCGTTGAGATAGCCCGCGATGGCCAGCGTGTCCCAGACCTGCACCTTGCCGTGGGTGAGCCGCGGCACCCGCACCGTGGGCGACAGAAGCAGCAGTTCCTGGCGCACGTCGGCATCGGTGGGATCGACCGGCTCCTCGCGGAAATCGAGCCCAGACATCTTGCACAGGAGCCACCCGCGCAGCGACCAGGACGAGTAGTTCTTCGATGAAATCGTGAGCGTTGCCTGAGTCATGGTGTCTTCACTTTGCCTTCGATGCTGCGCTGCGACACGATTTTTGTCGCATGGCGGCGCGGTTCTGGCTACCAATTTGATGAGCAAAGAGGGGCCGAACGCAGTGCTTTATGCCACGTATCAAGGACTTGATGATATTATCGCCCCTTTCCGGACCGCCGCGCTGACCGCGCTGTCCTTCGGTCCGAAGAACCCGGGCCCCTTCGGAGAGCTCTTTCGCCGCAATGCAGCGCTGATGGAAATGCTGTCGCGGTTCCAGCTGACACACGCCCGGCCCTCGTTCGGGATCCACAGCGTGAGGGTCGAAAACCGCGACGTGCCGGTGACCGAGGAGGTGGCGCTCGACCTGCCCTTCGGCAACCTTCTGCATTTCCGCAAGGACCTCGACACGCAGCAGCCCAAGGTGCTGGTGACCGCGCCCCTCTCCGGCCATTTCTCCACGCTTCTGGCAGGCACGGTGAAGACGCTCCTGCGCGATCATGACGTCTACATCACCGACTGGAAGAACGCCCGTGACGTGCCGCGCTCGGCCGGGCAGTTCGGCGTCGAGGATTACATCGCCTACGTCATTCGCTTCCTCGAAGAGATCGGGCCTGGCGGCCACGTGCTCGCGGTCTGCCAGCCCTGCGTGCAGACCCTGGCCGCAGTGGCGGTGATGTCCGAGGACCGCAATCCCGCGACGCCACGCACCATGACGCTGATGGCCGGCCCCGTGGACGTGCGCGAGAGCCCGACCACGGTGAACGATCTCGCCAACGAGAAGCCGCTGTCGTGGTTCAAGCGCAACGTGATCTCGACGGTGCCGTTCCGCTACGACGGTGCCGGACGCAAGGTCTACCCGGGCTTCGTGCAGCTCGCCGCCTTCATGTCGATGAACATGGAGCGCCACCAGGCACAGCATCGCAAGCTCTACGACCATCTCGCCGCGGGAGAGCAAGATGACGCGAAGCGCATCAAGGAATTCTACGACGAGTATTTCGCGGTGCTCGACCTGACCGAGGAATTCTACATCGAGACCATCGAGCGGGTGTTCCAGAAGGCCGAGCTCGCCACCGGCGACTTCACCTATCGTGGCCGCAAGGTCGACCCCTCGAAGATCCGCAACACCGCGCTGCTGACCGTCGAGGGCGGGCGCGACGACATCTGCGGGATGGGCCAGACCACGGCGGCGCATGACCTCTGCTCGACCCTGCGCCCGCATCTCAAGCGCCACCACCTGCAGGCCAACGTCGGCCATTATGGCGTCTTCAACGGCCGCCGCTGGGAGAACGAGATCTACCCGGTGGTGCGCAACATGATCCTCGCCATGGAGTGACGCCGCGCGCGCCCACAGAGGCTATCCGTGCCGGCGCTTCGCCGCGCGGCACCGCGCGTACGTGAGCATCAGCTTGCCAATCCCCGCCGACCTGCGCAGTCTGGGAACACGTCCCCCAGGCCCGCTCCTTTCCGCCCCTAAAGAATTGTAACCGGGAATTTTATGTCCAACGCGCATTTGCCGGATCTTCGTGCCGAGGTCTCTGCCCAGTACGAGCTCGACTACATTCCGCGCGGATCCGACACGCTGCTCGTCGTCCTGGCGCCGACACCCCGACTGGTGCTGATGAAATATCCCTTCGCCCAGAGCAGCCTGCATCTGGCCGACCGGTTCCTGTCGTTCTACACCAACGCCCCCTACCGGAACGTGAACGCCATCGTCACCTTTGCGCGGGCCCGCGGCTACCTGCGCCTGCTCTTCATCGGCTCGTCCAAGGGCGGCTCGGGCGCTCTGCTGTGGTCCTCGATCGCGCAGGAGGTGCAGCGCGACATGGCGGTGCAGTGCATCGCCTTCAGCCCGCAGACCATGCTCTTCCCGCACAACCCGGTGCTCGACGAGCTGCCGAGCTACCGGATCTCGCTCGACCGGCTCGAGGGCAAGGGCCGCGCCCATCTCGCCAAGGACTTCCGGCGCTTCGGCAATATCCAGGATTTCATCCGGGGGCGCACCGCGCTCACCACGGTCTACTATTCTTCGGGCTACGGCATGGACGTGGCCGAGGCCCAGCGGTTGCGCCGCGTGCCCGGGCTGCGGCTGATCCCGGTGGATCTGCCTTTCCACGGCAGCATCATGCCCTTCACCCTGAAATCGGGCGACGAGGCAGCGATCGAGCGGCTGGCGGACAAGCTCTACACCGATGCGACCAGGGACCAGGATCTCGCCCGGTCGTTGCCGGAACGGCGCGAGGATTTCGTCTCTTCGCTGCGCAAGCTCTCCGCTGCGAGCCTCAACGACGTGATCGCCGAAACCCTCGCGCGCGGTACCGGAGGCCGCAGGAAGCGGCTGCGCCTGATGAACGGTCTCTTCCGGCTCTACCGGCGCCAGGGGTGGGTCTGACGGCGCCGCCGCCAGCCCCACCCGCACGGGTCTTCAGAACACGTGCAGCCCCAGAAGTATGAAGGATATGCCCAACAACAGCACCAGCAGCGCCACGACCCAGGTCGAGACGCGGTTGCTCACCTGCGTCGGCTGATAGCAGGAGCCGCAGACCGGCGCCCCGAAGCGGAGTGCATGTCCGCAATACCTGCATATGAAGACCCTGTGATCACTCAAAGCCATACCAATACTCTCCAGTCCCAGAGCACGAGTCGCCCCCTGTCCGGGCGGCTCACAAAACTGATGATACGGAGGAAATGAGTCCGAAAGAAAACACAACCCGCAGGCTAGCTGTAAAACGCTTGAAATCTCGCGAACGTGACCCAAGCGTCACCCTTGCAACGGTCACATGTTACTTATTCGATCACATTTAGGACCGATAGTATCTGTATATTCAGCTATATCGGAACGATGATGAAACCTGAGGCGCCACTTCAGCCTCTGGCGTCGACGCCCGGCGCTTCCCGCAAGGGTTGTGACACTTTCCCGACGCCTGCCGCTGAAACCGGCTGCAGGAGCGTCGCGTGCGCCCCCCTCCAGACCGCATCTGCCCCAATTTTCAGCAGGCCGCGCCCTCTCCGGCCCCGCCTTTGACGCGAACATGGGCAGACCGCGGTTCCATCGGCACGGTTCTGCCGGTCGGCGCCTGTCGGATTTGCCCTTTTCCGCTGCGTCTCCAAATTCAGGCGCAACCGGATGAAAGACAGAAGGACTGACATGACCGACCCTCGCCTGACCCGACGAGACATGCTCGCCTCCGCCCTCGGAGCCGGAGCTTTCTTCCTCCTGCCCGAGGTGGCGCGCGCCCAGAAAGCGGCCGCGCAAGACGCCGCGGGTTTCGGGCCCGCCGAGCCGTTCTCCTTCGACCAGCTACGGGACGTCGCACGCTCCCTCGCCAACGAGAGTTACGTGCCGATGCAGGTCGCCGATGGCGACATCCTCGAAAAGATCGACTACGACCGACACAACCAGATCTCGTTCCGCAAGGAGCGGGCGCTTTGGAACCAGTCGGGCACCTCGCCGGTGCAGTTCTTCTTCCCCGGCAAGTATTTCCCCGAGCCCGTGCACATCTACACCGTCGAGAACGGCATGGCGCGCGAGGTTCCGTTCTCGACCGACTACTTCGACATCCCCGATAACAACCCCGCCCGCGCCCTGACCCGCACCGAGGGCTTCGCGGGCTTCCGGGTGCAGGACCAGCCGGGCGGCGACGACTGGATGGCCTTCCTCGGCGCCTCCTACTGGCGCACCGCGGGCTATTCCGGTCAGTTCGGCCTGTCGGTGCGCGGCCTCGCGCTCGACACCGCCATTCCGGAAGGCCCCGAGGAATTCCCGCGCTTCACCCGGTTCTGGCTCGAGCAGGCTGGCGGCGGCGACCTGACCGCCTACGCGCTCCTCGAGAGCCCGCGCGCCACCGGCGCCTACAAGATCGCCTCGACCCGCGGCGACGAGGGCGTGGCGCAGGATGTCGAGGCGCAGATCTTCCTGCGCGGCGACGTCGAGCGGCTGGGCATCGCGCCGCTCACCTCGATGTACTGGTTCGGCAAGCCCGACGCCCACGTGGCCCCGGACTGGCGCCCCGAGGTACACGACAGCGACGGGCTCGAGATCCACACCGCCAGCGGCGAGCGCATCTGGCGTCCGCTCAACAACCCGCCGCGCACAATGGCCAACAGCTTCTACACCCCCGGCGTCAAGGGCTTCGGCCTGATGCAGCGCGAGCGCAGCTTCGACGAATACCAGGACGACGGCGTGTTCTACGAAAAGCGCGCCTCGGCCTGGATCCAGCCCAAGGGCGACTGGGGCGACGGCTCGGTCACCCTTGTCGAGCTGTCGACCGATGACGAGATCCACGACAACATCGTGGCGATGTGGACCCCGACCGGCCCGGCCGGCAAGGGGCGTGAGTACAACGTCGGTTACCGCCTGACCTGGTTCGAGGACAACCCGGTGCCGCCCAATGCCGCGCGCTTCCTCGCGACCCGCATCGGCGCCGGCGGCATCCCCGGCCAGCCCCGCCCCGAGGGTGTGGTCAAGATCGTCTGCGATTTCGAGAACCACGGCTTCGAGGAACTGACCCGCGATCCCGGCATCCGCCCCGTGGTCACCGCCTCGCGCGGCACGGTCAGCGGGTTCGCCGCCTACCCGGTGGTGGACGAGGATTACTGGCGCGCCATCTTCGACCTCGATTTCTCGAGCATCCCCGAGGATGACGACACGCCCATCGACCTGCGCATGTTCGTCGAGGTCGACGGCGAGTCCCGCACCGAGACCTGGCTGATGCAGATCTTCCCGTCGCAGATGCGCACGCTGTTGGCCTCCCGGCCCTGAACCCTCCCCGAGGGCGCCCGTCGCGTATGGCGACGGGCGCCGCTCATGGCGCAAGGGTCAGGCGGGCGCGCCCACGCGCTGGCTGCAGCCGCCCTCGCCCGTGTCGAGCACCTCGCCCGTGGCGGAGTCGTGAAACCACCAGCGATAGCTGTCCGCCCCGAGCTCGAGCCGCAGGAGCCCGAGATGCCCGAATACCGCCGAAGCGGTGGTGGGCGCCACCGGGCGCACCTTCGATGTCTCGCCCCCGGTACCCACGACGAACTCGAGCAGCCCGTCGCTCCGATCCGGCGCGCCATCCCCGGCCAGCGGCAGGGAACGTTCGTAGAAGTGGTTGTGCCCGTTCAGCACTAGCGTCGCCCCGGCAGCCTGCAGCGTCCGGAAGAGCGCCGTGGCGCTGTCGAGCCCGCCGCGTTGCTGCAGCGAGTAGGCCGGCCGGTGGTAGAAGGCCAGCACGCAGGCCTCGGGCGCCGCAGCCAGCGTGTCCGACAGCCATTGCGCCTGCGGTGAGCCCGCCCCGGCCTCGACCTCGCTGTTGAGCGACAGCACCAGCCAATTGCCGGCATGGGCGGCATAGTAGCCCTCCGAGCCCAGCCCGGCCCGCCCGGCCCAGCTTTCGTAATAGCCGAAGGCGCCGGGCGTTTCGTACTCGTGGTTGCCCGGCGTCGGCAGAATCCGCGGCCTCTCCTGTCCCCAGACCTGGTCGAAGCAATCCGAGAACTCGCGCGCGGTGCCCGAGTTGTAGACCAGATCCCCCAGCGCGAGGATCGGCGCGTCGGGCCAGCGGTCCGCAAGCTCGGCGGTGGCCGATGCGGGCACGTGGCTGGTGTCGAAAGGCGAAGCCAGCCCCAGCAGGCCGGCGGTCGCAGGCAGCACATGGGCGAGGTTCAGACGCTCCGGGCAATCGGCGATGTCGCCCACCGCGAGCAGCGTGATGCTCTCGTTCTGGCCGTCGTAGGCCGCGTCCAGAATGCGCTGAGGCTCGCTCTCGGTGCCGCTCCAGGCCGACCGGTCCTGCCCGTGCATCAGGAAGGAGGCGTAGCCGAACCACTGCCCCTCGATCGCCGTCACCAGCAGTGCCGCCGCCACAAGGGCCGCAAGCCCCGCTCCGATCCGTTTCATCATGATCTCTCCGCCGTCCTTGCGGCTGTCTTTTCGTTTGGCGCCAGGGTCAGGTCGTCCTCGAGCAGGTCCTCGACGAACCAGGCCCCGAACTGCGCACGCCCCGAGACCCCGGCCTTGGCGTAGATCCGCGTGAGCTGCGCCCGCACCGTGCCCTGCGCGGCGCCCCGCAGAGCGGCGATGTCGGATACGTCGAGCCCCTTGAGCGCCAGCAACCCCACGTCGCGCTCGGCGGGCGTCAGGCCCCAGGCCTGGAACTGCGTGGCGATGACGTCCGAGAGCTTGCCGCGGGCGGTGTCGAGCGTCCGCTCCTGCGTCGCGAGGCGCTCCAGCGCCGCGCGCAGCTGCAAGCCGCTCAGGACCACGCCGGCCACGAGGGCCAGCGCCACGAGCGACTCCAGCATCCCCTCGGGCGAAGTCGGATCGAGCAGCATGTCGCCGACCGCGTCGCCGACGAAGAACACCGCGGCGATCCCCTGCAGCAGCAGAACGGCGGCAAGCGCGAGCGGCTGCCGCCGGTCGCCACTGGCACGGGATGACTTGCCGGTCACTTCATCTTGCCTCTTCCAGTCAGCATCGGGCGCACGAGGTTGCGCCTGAGGGCCCGGCTCTCGATCACCACGCCGCCCACATGCACCATCGCGAGCAGCAGCATCAGGTTCGCCGCCAGCTCGTGCAGCTCCTTCGCGATCCCGTCGCCCTCGTGGTCACTTTCTGCCGTTTCGCTGTCGTCCACAAGAACCGACCAGTCCCCGGCGGCGACCGCGGCGCGGTCCTCGGCGATGGTGACCGGGCTCTTCATGTCGGTCATCACGAGCCCGGTGGCCACGACGATGGCAAGGCAGCCCCAGAGCGCGTAGACCATGATCGCCCCCGCCGGGTTGTGCGAGGGGTATTCCGAGGGCCGCCCGCGCAGCAGGTCACGCAGGTGCCGCAGCGCCCCCACCGGGTCCGGCAGGAAGGCCGAGAACCGCGCCTCGGACGGCCCTACGAACCCCCAGAGCAGCCGCACGGCCAAGGTGCCGAGCGCGACCCAGCCAAGCCAGACGTGCAGGTTGCCGCCCGGCTTGCTGAGCAGCCCGTTCACCAGCACCACCCCGGCGATCAGCCAGTGGCTGATGCGCACCAGCGGGTCCCAGGGATCGGGAGGAAGGGGCGCCGCCTCGGCGCCCCGATCGAGATCACGCGACATGATCAGTCGTCATCCTTGATGTTGGTGACGGCGCCGGTCTTGGGGTCGATGTAGACCTCCCAGAGCTTCTGTGCCTCGTCGGTGCACTTGGCTTCGATCATGCCGCCTTCGGCCTCGAATTCGCGCACCGCGCAGCCCGCCGCTGCCAGCGCCGCGGTGGCGTCCGTCGGGTTGGTGCCGACCACGTCGCCCACCGAGGGCATGGCACTGGCGGCGAAGGGAACTGCGATCAGCGCGAGGCTGGCAAGGAAGGGTCTGGTCATCGGGTGTCCTGTCTGTGGCAATGAATGGAACGGAGCGGGATGTCTCCGCCGACTGGACCTGAGCCTTCGGACCGGGGCCGGTCCATCGCAGAAACGCTGCCCCGGACGCGCGTAAGCGCGCGCTTACGGCGGTTTTCGGGAGATTTCGCCGGTCCGGGTGCTGTTTCTGGGCGTTGTTTTCGGGCGGGCGGCGGGAGGCGCCGCAATCCCCGGGCGGCGTGTCGCGATGCACCCTGCCCGCCGAATGGAGCGGCGTTCCGGGGTCGGGCCGGGCCCTGGCGCCCCGAACCACCGGCCACTTCGGTATAGACGAAGCGACAGCCCGCCACGCCATTGATGTCCCGTTCAATACCCGCTTCGTAAAAGAGCTTTTCGCCAGACTTTTCCAAGGATACCGGTTCACGCAGCTTCGGTGAACCCGGAAGCGCTTCGCAGAATCGCGTCCACCCCGCGTTTTCTGCCCTGCGCCGCCTCACCCCCTGCTGAATCGTTGAGCCCTGGCGACCAAACACCGGTCACCTCTCCGCGATGTCGCAAAGCGCACCGCTGACGACGCACTGGCGTTCACAGCGCAGGGGTTCCCGTGCGACGATGAGAGCGCAATTACCTCGGAAGACGGAAGGCGCCTCATGATCTCGGTCCTCGGCAGCGTCTGGGCGCTGCTTCTCGGAACATTCCTCATCATGCTGGGGAACGGCATGCAGTTCACCCTGATCGGTCTGCGCGGGGACATCGAGGGATTCTCCACCGGCGCGCTCGCGATCATCACCTCGGGCTACTACATCGGCTTCCTCTCCGGCGCCCGCGTCACCCCGGTGCTGATTCGCCGCGTGGGGCACGTGCGTGTCTTCGCGGCCCTTGGCAGCTTCATGTCCGCCGGCCTGATCGCCCTGCCCCTCGCGACCGAGGTCTGGGCCTGGACACCCCTGCGCCTGCTCATCGGCTTCTGCATGTCCGGGGTCTACGTGGCGGCCGAGAGCTGGCTGAACCACGCCGCCACCAACGACACCCGCGGCAAGATCCTGTCGGCCTACATGATCGCCCAGACGCTCGGTGTCATCGGCGCGCAGGCACTCCTGACGCTCGGCGACGCGGCGACCTCGGCGCTCTTCATCGCCGCCTCCATCCTGGTCTCGCTGTCCTTCGGCCCGATCCTGCTGTCGGTCTCACCCACCCCGGCCGTGACCGTCACCCGCGCGATGTCGCTGAAGGAGCTCTTCGGCCACGCGCCGCTCGGCACCGTCGGCACCTTCCTCCTGGGCGGGATCTACGCCACGCAGTCGGGCATGGGCGCGGTCTTCGGCACCCAGATCGGCCTCTCGACCCCGCAGATCGCGCTCTTCGTCGCCATGCTCTTCGCCGGCGCGCTGTTCCTGCAATACCCGATCGGCTGGCTCTCGGACATCATGGACCGCCGCAAGCTCATCTTCGGAGCCGCCGCCCTCGGCGCGGCCGCCTGCGCCTTCGGCCTGATGACGGAGGGACGCTCGGACATGCTGCTCCTCGCCGCCTTCTTCGCCGGAGGCGTGACGACCCCGCTCTACTCGCTGTTCCTCGCCTATACCAACGACGACCTGCCGCCCGACGACATGCCCGCGGCGTCGGGAGGCCTCGTCTTCGTCTTCGGCATCGGCGCGATCGCGGGGCCCCTGCTCTGCGGCTGGGCCATGCAGATGTTCGGGCCGCAAGGGTTCTGGGTCATCCTGACAGGAACCTTCGCCGGGATCTCCGCCTACGCCCTCTACCGCATGACCCAGCGCCCGCGCGTCAAGGACCAGGACACCGACAGCTACCTGACCGTGCTGCCCACGACGTCACTCGTCGCCGTGGAGGCCGCCACGAGCTGGGCGGTGGAGCAGGCGGAGAGTGAGCAGGAAGGTGATCACCGCGAGAGAGCGCAGACTGGTCTGTAGCCACTTTGAGCCTAAGAGGCGGCCTTGTTGCACAAATCGGCTGAGGGCCGGTCTTCCCCTTTCCCCGGCCGCAGTTATCCTACGGGGGGCAGTGACGGGTAGTCCGAGCGCGGCGTAGCCGTTCAGCACTGCAATGCGGACCTGCAGCTGCGCGAGCTGGCGATCGAAGTTTCTAGGCTCAGGACTCATAGCCAGTAGATGACGATAGGGGCGAGAGCGATGGCCGAGAGGAAGACCTTGGGGCACCTGTCGTATCGCGTGGCCACCCGCCGCCAGTCCTTGAGCCTGCCGAAAATGATCTCGTATCGCTGCCCGGCAGTGCATCGCGAAGCGATGTCACGAGAGGGGCGGTTGCGCCGCTTGTCCCTTGCCCGGCAGGGCATTGCGCAGCAATGTCCCGAGAGGGGTATTTCACCTGCGTCTTCCGTTGTTTCCGGCCGGGGATGCAGGCGCGTATCCCCTTGTCTTGCAACGCTTCCCGAAACCAGTCGGCGTCGTAGCCGCGATCACCGAGCAGCCAATCAACATTCGGCAGACTGTCGCAAAGAGCCCGCGCACCGATGTAGTCGCTCACCTGCCCGGCAGTGACGAACAGGTTGAGTGGACGTCCCTGGCTGTCGCAGATGGCGTGCAATTTCGTGTTCCGTTTTCGGGCGAAACGGTCCCCCGGACCGTTTCTTAATCCCTCAAACCCCTTGGTTCGTCCGATCAGGCGGCCGCCCCCCCTTTTTGACGCCCAGACTGGACGCCGTGCGGTGAGCCTTCAGGTACTAGCGCAGGCTCACTCGAACGCATGGCGTTCGCCTGCTCACTTCGATCATTACGGTCTTGTTCTCGCCGTGCTCGGCAACCAGTCCCGCCATCATCTTCGCGAAGATGCCCTGTTCGTGGCTTCTCTCGGACCGATGGCGTTCATCCACTCACCTCCACCGCTTCCAACGATTGTAGAGCGTTTCCGGCGCTTTCGCGGCCCCACTGGGGCCACGGTCGCCTTCAACTGTGGGGGCCGTATGCGGCGTTCGGGTCGGCCTCGAACCAGTGGCGGCTCGACCCTCACCGTCGCGCCACCGCAAGCCGTTACGATTTATGAAGATAATCCCACTCAACACGCGCCGATCATCAACGCGCGGCTTGCCATGGGACTTCGGGAAGTACGGCTCTAGACGCGCCATCTGCGCATCGCTCAGCCAGAAGAGATCAGACATAGTACCGCTCTGTTTTCGTGCGGTGAATCATGCCCTTCGGCTCAAATCAACGGGTCCTGAGCCGAAGGGCATAACGACCCATCACACATTCTCCATGCAAGCTTCTGTTTTCATACAGAGCTTTCACTTCTTTTGTGAATCCAATTCACATTCAAAACTTGGCGTTTAACATCTATGCGACATGGCGGAGAAGCCGCTCGGAATCATCTTGCTCCGCCACATTTTGAAATTTTGCCACGACTTCGCTGAGCAAATTGGTCGCAGCAGTCAAAGCCGTCGTTGCAGCGGAGGTCTCTTCAAACATGGCAGCATTCTGCTGAGTAAGCTGGTCAAGCTCGCCCATGGTATGTTTTAAATCTGCGATGCCTTGTGCGTGCGTTCCGACCGTAGATGCGATGTTTTGCATGGAGTCCAGAGCATTGCGAACTGCGTCGAGAACGCCGCGAAGTGCGGAACCAGCGTTCTCGACCAGTTTGACACCGTTCGTAACCTGGCGGGCACTATCGTTTATAAGATCACTGATTTCTTTCGCAGCTTCCGACGACCTGCCTGCAAGCGCGCGAACTTCCGATGCCACAACAGCAAACCCTTGACCAGCGGCCCCCGCCCGCGCGGCCTCCACTCCGGCATTGAGCGCCAGTAGGTTGGTCTGCAACGCCACGTCTTCGATCAAAACGACAACCGAAAGGATCCGGTCAGAGCTACTTTTTATTTGTCCCATTGCTTCCAATGCACCGTCGACCACTTTCATGCCGTTCTCCGCGTCGTCTCTCGTCTGGCCTGTCGCCACCGCCACACGCTGGGCGTGCTCCGACGCTGCGGTCATGACTTCACTGATTTCATCAATTTGCGACGTCACATTGCCCAGGGCGTTCGCCTGATCCTCTGTCCTCTTGGCGAGTCTTTCGGATGCCGAAGCAATGCTGTTTGTATCTATTTTGATTGAATCTGCGTTTTCCTGGACGCTGGTCATCGCAACCGACAGCGCGTTGACCGCACTATTGAACTCGTTGCGCAGTGGCTCGAACTGATCCGGAAACTCTGTGTCGATCCGAGTCGTAAGGTTCCCGTCTGCCAGTTTTGTCAAAGCCGCACTGAACTGCTCCATGACATTGAGCTGTTCCGCTTCCTTCCTGGTCAAACTCAATTGCAGCTCCTGCGAGCTTCCCAACGCGTCGGACAGGCTTTTTGCCTCTTGCTCAATCTGCTCGCGCTGACCAAGTTGCACACGCAGAAGGTAGAACAGACCTCCGGTTTCGGCCACCCAGACCGTGCCGTGAAGGGCCAGGCGCGATACGTCAAGCAGCAAGCCACTACTTGGATAAATCAAAGTCGGCAGAAAGAGCGTCAACACCGCGTGATGAACAATGACGATCGCCGATGCAAAGAGAAGCGCGCGCTGGTCCTGCAATATGACCAATGTCGCCAGAACGGCAAAATAGATCAGGTGGGTGTCGAGCTGCCATGAATGTCCGGACAACGCTGCAGTCAGCAATGGCAGCTGGCCCATCACACCGAGCGACACAGCCAGACGCGCGATCCCCCCACCACGTAGCTGTAGGCTGATGGTGACGGCAGCAATTGCGAGAGACATCACCAAAAACGGCCAAGGTGACACACCTGCCATCCACGCTCCGAACGCCGGGACGGGCGTCAGCAAAATGTTGAGATAGCCGATCAAGCGTAGACCTTTTCCCTGTGCGACTTCCAGGGATGAGCTGGTGGTTTTCATTTCAAACTCCGCAAAGTTGGGCTGCTATCGCGCCGTCGAGTACCAACCAAGCGCCTTCCATTCTCAAACGCGCTGGAAAGCTCTCAGGCTGACTGCCTGCAACAGCCAGCAATGCAATCGGTGCGCCTGTAGGGCCGATCGGTCGTCCGCCGGCGCGACGCAAGATTTCAGGCAATCCGTCCATTGGTCCGACAACAAGAAATGTGGTCGCTGACTGAAGGGGGCGGCCAGCTAAGGCCAACACCGGTGCCGCGATCAAGGGACCAAGAACCAGACATATCATTGCCACCAAGCGCATTACGGCCAACCCAAATATTCCATCCGCGCTGTAGAGATAATGCCCAGGCCTTACTGTTCGATTAAGCAGTGCACGCCAAAATCACCTCGGCCATCCCATCGCCGGGTTGCTCGTGGGCGTTGTTGCAGAACTCAGCCGGTGAAGGAGTCACATCGGGACTCCATGCGGTTACCTGTGCCGCACCGTCGCATGACGGCACCGAGCCCATCCACGACATCCCACAAAGCGCTCGACGCTGTCTTCAAAGGCACGCAGCCGCGCGCTTGGTCGCGCTGCGTGCTCGGAAAAAGCCAGCGAGAAGCGCAAGGACGGCAAAGCAGATTACGGCGGGCCCTGCGCCCGGACCTGCCATCAGGAACCCGAAGAAAGGTGCGCCGGCGGTTTGGCCTATGGCGATCGTCAGGAACCCAATCATCAGCCCGGTTGCGGGGCGGCCCGGCAGGGCGTGCGTCCCCCAGACGAGGTAGACCCCCGTCAACATCACATAGGCCGCGCCGAAGAAAGCGCCTCCGATCAAAGCGAGTGCAGGAGTGGCGATGCCCGATCCAACGGCGAGAATGCTCGCCGCCATCAGCCCCAGGAAAGTCCGGTGAACCGGATCGAGACCGAACCGGCCGATGAGCGTGCCAGCCCACGCGCCGGCAATGCCGCCAGCGCCGATGCAGGTCCACAGGATACCGGTTCCAGTGGGGCCCCAATCCAGTTGCTGCGACACGAGCTCGCCTCCGAAAGACCAAAGGGCGGTGCTTGCCGCCCCCATCAGGAGCGACGCGGAGATGAGGCGCAGCACCGGGCCCTTCATCGGAGGCAGTCCGCCAGCGCCCTCGCCGCCCCCGGAGGCCGGAAGAGAGGCCGCGGCCGCGACCGCGAGCACCACCGCCACGGCGGCGAACGCGCCGAAGGCAAGCCGCCACTGCCCGGCAATGGCGAGGGCGATCGGTCCCGAAAGGGCCACCCCGGCGCTCGTTCCCGCATTGATGACGGTATTCGTCATATCCTGACGGCTCTTTTGTACCGCAGCGGCCACGGCAGCGGCCATAGGCGGCGAGGCAAGGCCCGTGCTCGATCCCGCCACCACCACGGCAATGGCAAGGATCAGTGGCGAGGGCGCGAGCGCGATCCCGGCCATACCGGCTGCGGCGACGATGGCCGCGCCAACGGCGACCGCACGCGCGCCGATCCGTTCGGTCAGCACAGCGGACGCGATAATGGCAATGCAGTAGCCGGCAAACGCGCCGCCGGAGATGATCCCACTGAGCGAGGGGCCGAGGATCAGGTCGCCGTCGATCTGCGGCAGGAAGAGTCCGAAGGCGAAGCGGGCGAAGCCGTAGCAGACCGCGATCAGGCCGAAGCCTGTCGCGCCGATGCGAAGGGCGGGACTCATGATTGTGCCCTTTCGATCAGAATGGCCGCCGCCGCCCGTGCTGCGGACACGGCGTCTGCGCCCCGGTAGATCGCCGCGTGGGTTGCCCCCTCAAGGAGAACCAGCACCTGCTCGGCCAGGACCGGGTCCTGGCGCCCGAGCTCTGCTGCGACCACCTCCACGATACGTTGGTGAAACGCCGCCTTGTGCGCCGCGACCGCCTCGGCGATCTCGGGCGTGTCGCCGCCGGTTTCCGCACGCGACCGCAGAAACAGGCAGCCCCGTGTTCCCTCGACCCGCACCCAGTCCTCCAGAGCCGCAAACAGCGCATCGACGGTCTGCACCTCGAGCCGAGCCATGAACCGCCGGTCCCGCTCGCTCAGCACCCGCGCCATAAGCTGCGCCTTGCTGCCGGCATGCTTGTAGAGCGTCCGGCTCGACATCCCTGCAGCCTCCGTCAGCCGATCCATGCCAGTGGCCATGTAGCCGTGCCGGTCAAAGAGCCGCTCGGCGGCGGCCGTGAGCTTGGTCGTCAGATCCATGGGAAGCCTCCTTGGGTGTCCATGGGCACCAATGTAAAACGTTCGTTTTACATTGCAAGTCGGCAGGCACCAAGGCTGGCTTCGTCCGCATCCCGTTCGCTCGGCGCTTCAGGGATGCCGCAACAGCCCATCACAGCGGCCGCTTTCGGTTTCCGCGTCGCGGTATATGAGCCTTCCGCGGTGGCCTGCCGGCCACGATCTAAATGTCCGCTCCCTGCGCGTCGCCGCGGAACAGCTGCAAGCGGTGCACGGTACCGGTGAAGGTGTCGCCGAAGCCGCCGGGCCCGCCGATCACCGACACCGGCGCGCCGGTCACGGGCGCATTGACGGCGTAGATGGCCGTCCTCCCTGCGAGCTGACGCGGCGTGAGCGGGATCTGGCGCAACCGGCGCGAGATCGTCCTCGCGCCCCTTGCCCGCTCTCCAAAGAGTGACCAAATACCTGTCGCGCATGCATTTTGCCTATTGCCGCCAGCCTGACATTGCAGTCAATCCGCCAGCGAAACAGACCCACTGGAGGCTCACATGTCCGACGAATGGACCAACACTCAGATCCTCGAATGCAGTTCTGACAACGGTGAGATGCTCACCGTCTTCAGGCAGACCAACGGAACCAATCAACGCTACGTGCTCGGGAACGGACAAGCCGTCGAGTACAACACCGACGGCACCTTTACGGTCCCGGGCAGCGAAACCAACCTCAGCATCCTGAACTTCTGAAACGAGACGCGCCCGGCAGGATCACTCTTCCGGGCGCTGTCATGTCCGCCAGCACAGCCAGCACAGCCGCTCCGCCGTGACGCCGACGCCTTACCCGCGGTCACCCTCGGCCCCGCTCAAAGCATATCGCCAAGCCCCTGCTTGAGTGCCGCGCCCACGCCCTGCCCCTCCATGTGCAGCCGCAGCCGCTGATTGTAGCCGCCCGGCGTATTCAGAGCCTCGATCAACGGCTCACAGGCCGTGTCCCCCAGGCTCGACACGACGAGCTGCCTGAGGAAGGCCTCTCCCTGCGCCTTGTCCGGTGCGTGTTCTCCGAGCCAGTCGGCGGCATCGGCGACCATGCGCGCAATCGGCGATAGAACAGCCTGTGCGCAGAGGTAGGCGGCCATCTCTTCCGCGCCGCGCAAAGGGAAGATGCTGTTGCGCTCCCCGAACAAGTCGGTGACGAGTTGCGCGTTACCGTACATGATGATCGGCGACCCACCCTTCGTGATCCCCGGGAACGGCATCATCACGGCGTCGGCTCGAGCCGGGCGCACCATGGCGTCCGCCTGTTCGAGGGAAGCGCCCGCCATGAAGCTGATCACCCTCTGTCCCTCGCGGAAATTCAAGACGCCCAGAACGTCCGGAGCCACCTCGGCCATCAGGCCCAGGAACAAGACGTCGCTGGCGTCGACCACACCTTGATTGTCTGCAATCCGGACACTCTCGTACTCCTCGGCGAGAGCCGTGGCATGCCGCGCACTGCGTTCCGAGACGGCTATCTGATGCCCGTCGCAAGCGATCCCTCTCACGACCGCGGCAGCAATCGTTCCACAACCAATGACTCCGATCCGCATGACGTCTCTCCGCTCTCGTGCTCCTCCGACGAGCGATAGGTTAGCCGGGCTGACACACCAACGGCAAACCATCATCGGTTCACGGTCGGTTCTCCCGGAAGGGTGTGACTGGGCGCACCGCCGCCAAGCGAAACGTGGCCGATTTCCGGCCTCGAACTCGCTGACCTTGCATCGAGCCCCGCAAATCGACGATACTGTGAACGGTCGCAGGCACAGCCCCGACCCAAGCCTCTGACGAGGGACCCGGCCAACGAGGCAGGACCACTGGAGGATATCATGATCCACGATTGGACCAATATTCAGATCATGGAGTGCAACACCGACAACGGTGTGTTGGTCACGGTATTCTGGCAATCCGACGGTGCATCGGAACGCTATGTTCTTGGCAACGGCCAAGCGGTCGACCAGAACCACGATGGCACGTTCACGATCCACGAAACGCAGACCAATCTCAGTCTGGCGCACTTCTGAAACACGACACGCCCGGCAGGACTAACCTCCGGGCGCGGTCTGCTTTCAGATCACCAGCCGAGCCTTGTCCGGTCGCGGCAGGACGTTCCCAATCCCATCTCCCTCTGAAAGTGCGAAATCCGCCGTCCGGTTGACTCGGGCCGGGCGTCTGTGTCAGGCGCCGGGGTTTCATGATGCATCCCGGCGCGCCTGCGCGGGGCCCAGCCGAAGGAAGGACCCATGGCTCTTACCCTCCGTCGCAACCGCGACCACGATCTCTCGACCTTTGCAGCGATGCTGCCTTCCGAGGAGATCCCCCTGATCAACCCCAATGCGAAAGTTCCCTTCGACGAGATGGAGTGGCATCGCAAGTGGCTCGGAGATCAGGACGATGTCTCCTTCTATCTTCAGGATCCCGCAGGCCGAGAGGTCGGCTTTTTCGCCCTCCGCGTTGGGGTCGGACCTGAAGTGCGGCACCTGACCTACGTCTATCTCGTCGAGGAGGCTCGCGGCGGTGCTGCCGCAGAGGTGACGGAGCACGTGGAGCAAGCGGCCCGGGATCTTGGCGCGTCGAGCCTGACCCTCAAGGTCGAGGTCGACAACGCGCCGGCCCTGAACGCCTACCTTTCCGCGGGCTACGAGGAGCTATCCCGCCGCCAGGGCATGGCAACCATGCGGCTCGATCTGGATGAGCGCCTCGCTGCCTAGACGCCGGGTTGCAGGCTGTCAGGGCCCCATCGGACCCGTCGGCATACCCGACAATCCAAGGCCCTGAAACGAGACGCGCCCGGCCGGATTTCTCCTCCGGGCGCGGTCTCTCTCGATGATGCCAATCATGCGCTTTACGCGGCCTCCGGCAAGCCCTTCCGCGCCGGACCATCCTGCGGCCCTTCAGACCGTCCGAGAGATACAGCAGCGCCGACAGCAGGCCGCCGCAGCGCGCTTTGCTCGACACCGAACGCCCGGCCGAAGTGGATCCGGCTCAGGGAGCCGGAAAAGGCGACGGCGCCACATGCCGTCGCGCTGCTAACATTCGGCTTACCGCTCATTGCGGCGATCACCGGAGGCATTGGCCGGCGCGTTGCCGGAACGATCAAGGCCGCAGGATGGGACGGACGATGCGTGGACGACGCAGCCTCGCTCGAGGCTGGATCGACCCATGTAAGATGAACTACCAATACAGCGCTAAGTTGCAGCAAATCGAAAGAACGGAAGTCGGCACAGGCCGCTGCCGATCCCCCAAAAACAAATTGCCCCGGCACGTTGCTGAATCCGTGCCGGGGCAGATTGAGAAAGAAAAGAACTCTTCAATTGGTATGGGGCACCGACACGGAAAAACATCCGCAACAGGTGCTTACAGGCAAATCATTTTCACTCAAACACACGTCCACAATGGACACTTTGGGTTGTGCATGACCTTGCTTTTCGTGTCGAGTCCGCTCACCCTTCAGGTGCGCGGATTCCAAAACCAAACAATCTCGAGTAAAATTAGATTTCATTTTTTGGAAAATAGTTTTCCAAATTTCGAAACAGATGGAACGCGCGCGACACTTCACCCGGACAGCATGACCCAAGGCAGATTGTTTCGGGAGAGGAGCTGATTCGGCATCATTGCTCACGTTCCACGATCGAGTTCCGCAATTCGAGGAAATCGCCCCCGAGGCGACGCCACGCATCGTCGACCTGAACCGGTGACCTGATGACGTGGAGCGTTCCGGGTCACCGTCAACCCCACAGACAGGAGATGTCTGATGCCCCTGCACGACCCTGCACGCCGCAGGAACCGGCCACGCGCTGGCAGCGCTCTGCCGAGACGATCCTCCAGATGGTGAAACACGGAGAGTTGCCCGGCTTCCGGGCCGGTCGCATCATCCGAAGTCCATCAAAGGCAATTAAGGCCTACGAATGCCAGACATCAGCATTGGAAGATTGCTCAGCGTGTTTGCGTCTATTGGCAAGATCCAGAGACCGGCAAGCGAGCCCGTCATCAGCTTGAGGCATGCATCAGAGCGGAAGCAGAAGGCCTGCCGGTTGAG
Organism: Salipiger thiooxidans; assembly: GCF_900102075.1. Taxonomy (GTDB): domain Bacteria; phylum Pseudomonadota; class Alphaproteobacteria; order Rhodobacterales; family Rhodobacteraceae; genus Salipiger; species Salipiger thiooxidans. The sequence goes on from NZ_FNAV01000010.1 coordinate 172,847, forward strand.
GCAGGCGCCGTCGAGGTGTCGATGATGGGTCTCGGTCGCATCCCGCGCGCCCGTCGCCCGGATCGGAGCGCAACATGACACCAGAAGAACAGGAAGAAGCTTATCACCTCGCCAAGCGCTGCAGCGAGAACAGGCCGCTGCTACGCTGCCCTGCCGCATGGGACGGGCACCTGCATGGGACGGGCACCTAAGCGTGCGCGTAGCGGCTGCCGGGCGCGATATGAGCCTTGGCATGATGGCCAGCTGGAGCTGCTGATCTCCAAGGGCAAGCGGCACATCGTCAAGGTGGCGCTGGTCGCTCTCTACACGGGCCAGCGCCGGGCGGATGTCATCGGACTGTGCGAGAACCAGATTCGCGAAGGCGTCTGGAGCAACGAGCAGGGAAAGACGGGAAACTCGGTGACGCTGCCACTCCACCCTGTCGTGCTTGCCATCATCGAGGAGGAGCGCACTGCGCGCCGCAAGGCGCAGGTCGTAGCCCCAGCTCTACCGCTGCTGACGAATAGCCGCGGCAATCCGTGGGGCCCAGGCTTCAGCGCATCATGGACGAAAGAGCTTGTCCACATCGGACCGAGGCCTAAAAGCATGGAGGAGATGGAAGAGGATGCCTTCCGGCCAACCTTCCACCGCTTGCGCACCACGAACGCCACGGTGATCGCCAATACGGTCGCGCGAGATCCGGATTTGTTCGGCGGGATCCAGCGGGTGCAGGCGATGCTCGGTCACCTTTCCGAACGCATGTCGCGCCCCAATGCGAGACGCGCAGAGGTTGAGCACATGAACCGTGAAACGGTACCGCTGCTACCCCACTTTGGGAAACATATTTCAGAGATTGGGAGACATAAGGCGGACGAAGCCGCTAAGGAGTTGAAAATGGTGGGTGATGAGGGACTCGAACCCCCGACATCTTCGGTGTAAACGAAGCGCTCTACCAACTGAGCTAATCACCCGGTCCGCGCGGTTTAGCCAAGCGCCTCGCCTGTTTCAAGACGCTTCGTGGTCGATCTGACTTTCGCGGTCGATCCAGGTGCGGGGCCCGGCGCCGGAACGCCCCTTCACGTCCGCCGGATTGTAGAGCGGACAGGTCTCCATCGACAGGCAACCACAGCCGATACAGCCGTCGAGATCGTCGCGCAGCGCCTCGAGCCGGGCGATGCGGGCGTTGAGCTCGGTGCGCCATGCCACCGACACGGCCTGCCATTCCGCCTTGTTGGGCGCCCGGCCCTTGGGCAGCCCGCCGAGGATGTCGCGAATCTCGGCCAGTGGAATCCCCAGCGATTGCGCGACCCGGATCACCGCCACCCGGCGCAGCTCGCGCCGGTCGTAGCGACGGTGATTGGCGGGCGTGCGCCAGCTTTCGATCAGCCCCTCGGCCTCGTAGAAATGCAGGGTCGAGACCGCGACGCCGGCGCGCGCGGCCATCTCTCCGACCGAGAGATCGTTGGGGCGGATGGGTTTGCCGGGACGGGGGGGCATCGGACGCTTGACCTCAAGTGAACTTGAGGACGCAAGGTGCCTGGGTTTTCGCGAATCTGCAAGGAGATCCCAGATGACCACCCCCACCCGCATCGTCGGACTGCGCCCGCTGCGCCCCGGCCTTCTCGCCCGGTTGCTCGGCTGGACGCATGCCCGTCTGCGCGCACGGCGCACCACACGCCGCATCGATGCGCTGCGCCGCGACCGGGCCATCGCCCGCGATATCGGCCAGCCGCTGCCGCCACTGCCGGAGCGTCCGCTGCACGACAGATGGTAAGCGCCGGGGCCACGACAATGCACAGTCAACGACGCTCGTCACAGCGTCCGGATCCGTCGTAAATAAGGGGAAATGGTGGGTGATGAGGGATTTGAACCCCCGACATCTTCGATGTGAACGAAGCGCTCTACCACTGAGCTAATCACCCGGTAGCGGGTCTATTAGTGGAAGCCTCCGGGAGGCGCAAGAGGCCAATCGCAGCCTTTTTCGAGAAATCCGCCTTCCCTCGCGGGAGGCGGTTTTCGCGCGGCGCGGCGGGGCTGGTTCCGGCTCGGCACTTCGTCTAGAGGACGAAGTGGGGGGGCTCCACATCATGACCGACATCCGGCTTGTCATCTTCGATTTCGACGGCGTGCTCGTCGACAGCGAGGTCATAAGCGCGCGCATGCTCGTGGCCGAGCTTGCGCTGCACGGGGTCGAGATCGACCTGCCCTACGTGGCGCGCCATTTCCTCGGCCGCAGCTACCCGGTGGTGCTGCACCAGATCCGCCAGGAGTTCGGCATCGTGCTGCCCGAGGGCTTCGAGGCCGATTACCGCGCCCGGCTGATCGAGGCCTTCCGCCACGAGCTGCGCGTCATGCCCGGCGCCCGCGAGACCGTCGAGGCGCTGCGCCTGCCCTACGCGCTGGCCACCAGCTCGAGCCCCGCGCGGCTGATGCGCTCGCTCGAGATCACCGGGCTCTCGGCGCTTTTCGAGGGCCGCATCACCACCGCCACCGAGGTTGCCAACGGCAAGCCCGCCCCGGATCTGCCGCTGCTGGCGGCGGCCAAGGCCGGGATCCGGCCCGAGCATTGCCTGCTGATCGAGGACTCGCTCGCGGGCATCCGCGCGGGCCTCGCGGCGGGGATGCAGGTCTGGCATTTCACCGGCGGCAGCCACTTCGCCGAGATCGAGCCGCCCTCTGCCCCCGATGCGCAGCCGCACCGCAGGTTTGCAGATTTCGGCGAACTCGCGCATCTTGCCCCGCACCTTCTGACATCCGCTGCGACGAGGACCCTGCCCTATGAGTGACGACGGCGACGTACCGGCACAGGACATCGCGGCCCGGGCGGGCTGGCTCTACTACGTGGGCGGCCTGCGTCAGGACCAGATCGCCGAGGAGCTGGGGATCTCGCGCCAGCGCGCCCAGCGCATGGTGGCGCGCGCCGTGGCCGAGGGACTGGTGCGGGTGCGCATCGACCACCCCATCGCCGAATGCCTCGAGCTCGAACGGGCGCTGCGCCAGAAATTCGGCCTGAGCCGCGCCCGCGTGGCGCCGCGTCTCGGACCCGGTCAGGAGGCGCTGCGGGCCATCGCCTCCTTCGCCGCGCCCGAGCTCGAACGGGTGTTCCGCGACCAGACGCCGAAGCTCATAGCGCTCGGCACCGGGCGGACGCTGCGGGCGGTGATCGAGCAGATGCCGACGATCGCCGCCAGCCAGCACAAGATGGTCTCGCTGATCGGCAACGTCTCTCCCGACGGCTCGGCCTCGTTCTACGAGGTCATCATGCGCATCGCCGACAAGACCGGCGCACCGCACTACCCGATGTCCGTTCCGGTGATGGCACGCGACGCCGAGGAGTTCGCCACCTACCGCGCGCTGCCGCACGTGCAGAGCTCGCGCGCGCTGGCGGCGCAGGCGGATATCACCATCGTCGGCATCGGCCAGATGGCGGACGACGCGCCGCTTTTCATGGACGGGTTCATCACCGAGGCCGAGCTGCGCGCCGTGCAGAAGGCCGGGGCCGCGGGCGAAATCTGCGGCCATATCTTCGATGCGGACGGACAGTATATCGACCATCCCGTCAATGCTTTCATGGTCGGATCCCGGGTGCCAGTGAACGACAACCCGGTGCTCTGCATCGGCGGAGGCGTGAGCAAGATCAAGCCCTTGCGGGCCGCTCTTCGCGGGCGGCTGATCGACGGGCTGATCACCGACGAGATCACCGCCGCTGAATTGATCAGCAGATAATCCACGCGATGCCCCCAAAACGGGCTTGACTCGACTCGTATCCATATGTGAGCTTTTTTTCACAATATGGGCATATGCTCATGCTGGGGAGATTTGGGAGGATAATCCATGCCTTATTCGTATCGCGCCCTTCTGGGCGCGTGTGCTGTTGGTGCACTCGCAACTTCGGCAATGGCCGAGACAATCACCGTCGCGACCGTGAACAACGGCGACATGATCCGCATGCAGGGCATGATGGAAGACTTCACCGCGCAGCACCCCGACATCGAAGTCGAGTGGGTCACGCTTGAGGAGAACGTCCTGCGCCAGCGCGTCACGCAGGACGTGGCCACCGGCGGTGGCCAGTTCGACGTGATGACCATCGGCAACTACGAGGTGCCGATCTGGGGCGAGCGCGGCTGGTTGCTGGCCCTCGACGATCTGCCCGAGGGCTATGACGCCGACGACCTGATCCCCTCGATCCGCGAGGCGCTGTCGGTGGACGGCACGCTCTACGCGCTGCCCTTCTACGGTGAATCCGCCTTCGTGATGTACCGCAAGGACCTCGCCGAGGCCGCGGGCGTGAGCATCCCCGAAGAGCCCACGTGGGCGCAGATCAAGGAAGCCGCCGCCGCGATGACCGACAAGGACGCGGGCGTCTACGGCATCTGCCTGCGCGGCAAGCCCGGCTGGGGCGAAAACATGGCCTTCATCTCGGCCATGGCCAACAGCTACGGCGCGCGCTGGTTCGACATGGACTGGAAACCGCAGTTCGACAGCGAGGAGTGGCAGGCGGCGTTCAAGGACTACCTCGAGATGATGACCAACTACGGTCCTCCGGGCGCGTCGTCGAACGGCTTCAACGAGAACCTCTCGCTGTTCCAGCAGGGCAAGTGCGGCATGTGGATCGACGCCACCGTCGCCGCGGGCTTCGTGACCGACCCCGAGGAATCCACCGTGGCGGACAAGGTCGGCTACGCGGTTTTCCCGAACAAGGAAGGCGTCGACAACCACGGCAACTGGCTGTGGTCGTGGAACCTCGGCATCCCGCAGTCCTCGGACTCGCCGGACGCGGCCAAGGCCTTCGTCGCCTGGGCGACCTCCAAGGAGTACACCCAGCTCGTGGCCGAGAAGCAGGGCTGGCGCGCGGCCCCTCCGGGCACCCGCACCTCTCTCTATAAGAACAGCACCTACATCGAGGAAGCCCCTTTCGCGACGCTGACCAAGCAGACCATGGACGCGGCCACCCCCGAGAAGCCCTCGGTCCAGGACGTGCCCTACGTCGGCGCCCAGTTCGTCTCGATCCCCGAATTCCAGGGCATCGGCACGGCGGTCGGCCAGCAGTTCTCGGCAGCCCTTGCCGGGCAGGTCGATGCGGACACCGCGCTCAACAACGCGCAGCAGCTGACGCAGCGCGAGATGATGAAGGCCGGCTACATCAAGTAACCGACTTCCGCCTCGGGTGCGGGCCTGCCCTCCTGGCCTGCACCCCTTTCCGCCCGGCGCGCCGCCCGTTCCGTCCGTGCGTCGCATCCGCCGCTGGTGACGCACGTCCCGCGTCCCGGCGCCCCCTCCTGCCGAGAGACCTGCCATGGCCACCCAGCATTCCCGCGCCGCAGCAAGGTTGATGATCTCCCCCGCCGTGCTCTTGCTGCTCGGATGGATGATCGTCCCGCTGGTGATGACGCTCTACTTCTCCTTCCTGCGCTACAACCTGCTGATGCCGGGGATGGAGGAGTTCACCGGCTGGACCAACTACCGCTTCTTCCTCACCGACCCGGCCTTCTTCGACGCGCTCGGCAACACGCTGTTGCTGGTGGGCGGGGTGCTGCTGATCACCGTGATCGGCGGCACGCTGCTGGCGCTGCTGCTCGACCAGCCGTTCTGGGGACAGGGGGTGGTGCGGATCATGGTGATCGCGCCCTTCTTCGTGATGCCCACGGTGTCGGCGCTGGTCTGGAAGAACATGTTCATGAACCCGGTGAACGGGCTCTTCGGACATTTTGCGCATTTCCTCGGACTAGAGCCCTATGACTTCCTGAGCCAGGCGCCGCTGGCCTCGATCATCTTCATCGTGAGCTGGCAGTGGCTGCCCTTCGCCACGCTGATCCTGCTGACCGCGCTGCAGTCGCTCGACCAAGAGCAGCTCGAGGCGGCCGAGATGGACGGCGCGAGCGCCCTGTCGCGGTTCTACTACATCATGGTGCCGCACCTTTCGCGTGCCATCACCGTGGTGATCCTGATCCAGACCATCTTCCTGCTGTCGATCTTCGCCGAGATCCTCGTGACCACCGCCGGCGGTCCGGGCACCGCCTCGACCAACCTCACCTACCTGATCTACGTGCAGTCGCTGCTGCAGTTCGACGTGGGCGGAGGCTCGGCCGGTGGCGTCGTCGCCATCATCCTCGCCAACATCGTCGCGATCTTCCTGATGCGGATGATCGGCAAGAACCTGGACGCATGACTATGGAACGCACCGATCACCCCAGCGGCTTCGCCCCGGCCACGGCCGGAACGACCGGCGGCGCCCCCGAAGGCGCGCGGCCCGACACCGATGGCGCAACGCCGGACGCGATCTCCGGCGGGCGCAATCCCGGACAGATGACAGAGGGGGAGCACTGAGATGGCCCGCGCCGTGACCAACCGCCGGAAGGCGATCGTGACCGTGGCCGCATGGCTCGTCGGCATCGCGATCTTCTTCCCGATCCTGTGGATCCTCATCCTCTCGTTCAAGAGCGAGGGTGACGCCATCAAGACCCCGATCGAGGTGCTGACCTCGAACTGGACCCTCGAGAGCTATCACACCGTGCAGGAACGGTCGGACTACTTCCGCCACTTCCTGAACTCGGTGATCCTGTCGGTGGGCTCGACCGTCATCGGCCTCATCATCGCTGTCCCTGCCGCCTGGGCCATGGCATTCGTGCCCGGCAAGCGCACCAAGGACGTGCTGATGTGGATGCTGTCGACCAAGATGCTGCCGCCCGTGGGCGTGCTGGTGCCGATCTACCTGATCTTCCGCGACCTCGGTCTTCTGGACAGCCGCGTCGGCCTCGTGATCGTGCTCACGCTCATCAACCTGCCGATCATCATCTGGATGCTCTACACCTACTTCCGCGAGATCCCGGGCGAGATCCTCGAGGCCGCGCGGATGGACGGTGCATCGCTGAAGAACGAGATCCTCTACGTGCTGACGCCAATGGCGGTGCCCGGCATCGCCTCGACCATGCTGCTCAACATCATCCTCGCCTGGAACGAGGCATTCTGGACGCTGAACCTCACTGCCGCCAAGGCGGCACCGCTCACGGCCTTCATCGCGTCCTACTCCAGCCCCGAGGGCCTGTTCTACGCCAAGCTCTCGGCGGCCTCCACAATGGCCATCGCGCCGATCCTCATCATGGGCTGGTTCAGCCAGAAACAACTCGTCCGCGGCCTGACCTTCGGCGCGGTTAAGTAAGGGAAAGGACCAGAGACATGGGACGCATCACCCTCGACAAGGTGACCAAGAGCTTCGGCGAGGTCAACGTCATCCCGCCGCTGGACCTGACCATCAACGACGGCGAGTTCGTGGTCTTCGTCGGCCCCTCGGGCTGCGGCAAGTCCACCCTGCTGCGGCTGATCGCGGGGCTCGAGGACGTGACCTCGGGGCAGATCCGCATCGACGGCAAGGACGCCACCCAACAGGCCCCCGCCCAGCGCGGCCTTGCCATGGTGTTCCAGAGCTACGCGCTTTACCCGCACATGTCGGTGCGCAAGAACATCGCCTTCCCGATGAAGATGGCGGGCGTGCCCGAGGACGAGCAGAAGCGCCGCATCGACAGCGCCGCCGCCGCGCTCAACCTCACCGACTACCTCGACCGGCGGCCCGGCCAGCTCTCGGGCGGTCAGCGCCAGCGGGTCGCCATCGGGCGGGCGATCGTGCGCGAGCCCTCGGCGTTCCTGTTCGACGAACCGCTCTCGAACCTCGACGCGGCGCTGCGCGTGGGCATGCGGCTCGAGATCATGGAGCTGCACAAGCGGCTTGCCACGACGATGATCTACGTCACCCACGATCAGGTCGAGGCGATGACCATGGCCGACAAGATCGTGGTGCTGCGCGCCGGGAACATCGAACAGGTGGGCTCTCCCCTCGAGCTCTACCATACGCCGCGCAACGAGTTCGTGGCGGGCTTCATCGGCAGCCCGAAGATGAACATCTTCGGCGGCAACCCGGCGCAGCAGCACGGCGCGACCAAGATCGGCATCCGCCCCGAGCACATCGCCGCCTCGACCGAGACCGGCACCTGGAGCGGCGTGGTGGGCGTGGCCGAGCACCTCGGCTCGGACACCTTCCTGCACGTGCACGAGACCGGGCTTGCCGAGACCGTGACCGTCCGCGTCGACGGCGAGCTGCCGGTGCGCCACGGCGACCGCATTTTCCTCAGCCCCGACGAGAGCAAGCTTCACCGCTTCAGCGAGCAGGGGCTGCGCGCATGACGCGACTGGCGGGCAAATGCGCGCTGATCACCGGGGCGGCGCGGGGCATCGGGGCGGAATTCGCCCGTGCGTACGTGGACGAAGGTGCCCGGGTGGCCATCGCCGACATCAACATCGAGCGCGCACGCGAGACCGCCGAGGCGCTCGGCCCCTCCGCCATCGCGGTGCAGATGGACGTCACCCGGCAGGACAGCATCGACAGCGCCGTGGCCGAGACCGTGGCCATGCTCGGCCGCATCGACGTGCTGATCAACAACGCGGCGCTCTTCACCGCCGCGCCGCTGGTCGAGATCACCCGCGAGGACTATGCCCGGGTCTTCGACATCAACGTGGGCGGCGTGCTCTTCACCATGCAGGCCGTCGCCCGGCACATGATCGAGCAGGGCATCAAGGGCCGCATCATCAACATGGCCTCGCAGGCGGGACGGCGCGGCGAGCCGCTGGTGGCGGTCTATTGTGCCACCAAGGCGGCGGTGATCTCGCTCACCCAGTCGGCGGGGCTCAACCTCATCCGGCACGGCATCAACGTGAACGCCATCGCCCCCGGCGTGGTGGATGGCGAGCACTGGGACGGGGTCGACGCCTTCTTCGCGAAATACGAGGGCAAGGCGCCGGGTCAGAAGAAGAAGGAGGTCGGCGAGGCCGTCCCCTATGGCCGCATGGGAACGGCCAGGGATCTGACCGGCATGGCAATTTTCCTGGCCTCTGACGAGGCCGACTACGTCGTCGCCCAGTGCTACAACGTGGACGGCGGTCAGTGGATGAGCTGACGGAGGCGACAATATGAAACTGGCCAACGAAACCCTGGGCGAGCTCGACAAGCGCGTCGCCCTGCCCGCCTACGACCGCAAGGCACTGAGCCACGGCATCGTGCACGTGGGGCTCGGCAACTTCCACCGGGCCCATCAGGCGGTCTATCTCGACGATCTCTTCGGGCGCGGGCTCGACCACGACTGGGCGCTGACCGGCGCCGGAGTGCGGGCGCCCGATGCGCGGATGCGCGACGCGCTGCGCTCGCAGGACTGCCTGTCCACGGTGATCGAGCTCTCCGCCAGCAGCACCAGCCCGCGCATCGTGGGCTCGATGATCGACTACGTCGAAGTGGCCGAGACCAACGGCCCGCTGATCGCCAAGATGACCGACCCGGCCACCCGCATCGTTTCGCTCACCGTGACCGAAGGCGGCTACTACGTCGACCCGACCACCGAGACCTTCGACCCGACGCACCCCGACATCGTGGCCGACGGCGCGAAGCCCGAGGCGCCGAGGACCGTGTTCGGCGCCATCGTCGCGGCGCTGAGGGCCCGCAAGGACGCGGGCACCCCGCCCTTCACCGTGATGAGCTGCGACAACATCCCCGGCAACGGCGACGTGACCCGCGACGCGGTGACCGGCACGGCCCGGCTCTCGGACCCGGCGCTGGCCGACTGGATCGGAAGCAACATCGCCTTCCCCAACTCGATGGTCGACCGCATCACCCCCGCCACCGGTGATCGCGAGCGCGCGCTCGCCGCCGAGTACGGGCTCGACGATCCGGTCCCCGTCACCTGCGAGCCCTTCCGGCAATGGGTGCTCGAGGACAACTTCCCGCAGGGCCGCCCCCGGCTGGAAGAGGTTGGGGTCACCTTCACCGACAAGGTCCACGAATACGAGCGGATGAAGATCCGCATCCTCAACGGCGGCCACGCCATCATCGCCTATTCCGGCGCCCTGCTCGGCTGCGAGCTGGCGGACGAGGCCATGGCGCATCCTCTGGTCCACGCCTTCTTCCGCAAGGTCGAGGAAACCGAGGTCCTGCCCCACGTCCACGCGGTGCCCGAGTTCACCCCCGCCGCCTATCTCGAGCTCATCGACGAGCGCTTCTCGAACCCGGCGGTCAAGGACACCATCCGGCGGCTCTGCCTCGACGGCTCGAACCGGCAGCCCAAGTTCATCGTGCCCTCGATCCTCGACGGGCTGAAGGCGGGCACCTCGGTCGAAGGACTCGCGCTCGAATCCGCGCTCTGGTGCCGCTACTGCGCCGGACAGTTCGAGGACGGCAGCACCATCGAGCCCAACGACCCGAACTGGAGCCGCCTGACCGAGCTCTCCGACGCCGCCAAAAGCCGCCCCGGCGCCTGGCTCGAACAGCGCACCGTCTACGGTGACCTGGCGAGGAACGAGACCTTCGCCGCGGTCTTCGCGGACTGGCTGGACCGGCTCTGGACCAGCGGCACGCAGGCGACGCTCGAAACCTACCTGAAGGCCTGACCCCGTCATGAGCTATCTCGGCATCGACCTCGGCACCTCGGGCCTGCGCGCCCTGCTCACCGACGGCGAGGGCACCCCCGTCGCCTCGGCCGAGCGCCACTACGAGGTGCAGCACCCGCACAGCGGCTGGTCCGAACAGGACCCCGCCGACTGGATCGCCGCGCTGGAAGGCGCCGTCGAAGAGCTGCGGCGCCAGCCCGCATGGGCCGACCTGCGCGGGATCGGCGTCGCGGGACACATGCACGGGGCGGTGACGCTCGACGACGGGAACCGGGTGATCCGGCCCTGCATCCTGTGGAACGACACCCGCAGCCACGCCGAGGCGGCGCTGCTCGACGCCACCCCGGGGGTGCGCGAGTTGTCGGGGAACATCGTCTTTCCCGGCTTCACCGCGCCCAAGCTGATGTGGATGCGCAGCCACGAGCCCGAGGCCTTTGCCCGAGTGGCCAAGGTGCTGCTGCCCGCGGCCTATCTCAACTTCTACCTGACCGGCGATCACGTGGCGGACATGTCCGACAGCGCCGGCACCAGCTGGCTCGACACCGGCGCGCGGGACTGGTCCGACGCGCTGCTCGACGCCGGCGGCATGCAGCGCGACCAGATGCCCCGCCTCGTCGAAGGCAGCGACAAGGCGGGCGCGCTGCGAGAGGATCTGGCCCGGCGCTGGGGTGTGGGGCCAGGTGCGGCGGTGGCTGGCGGGGCTGGGGACAACGCCGCCGCCGCCTGCGGCACCGGCGTGCTGTCCGAGGGACAGGGCTTCGTCTCTCTCGGCACCTCGGGCGTGCTGCTGGCCGCCCGCGACGGCTATCGCCCGGCGCCCGAAAGCGCCCTGCACAGCTTCTGCCACGCGGTCCCTGCGACCTGGTATCAGATGGGCGTCATGCTGAGCTGCACCGACAGCCTCAACTGGCTCGCGCGGATCACCGGCACCAGACCGGCCGAGCTGACCTCGGCGCTCGGCGACTGCATCGAAGCGCCCGGGCGGCTGCGCTTCCTGCCCTATCTCTCGGGCGAGCGCACGCCGCACAACGACGCCGCCATCCGCGGCGCCTTCACCGGCATCGGCGCCGAGACCAGCCGGGACGACCTCACCCGGGCGGTGCTCGAAGGCGTCAGCTTCGGGCTCCGCGATTCCGCCGAAGCGCTGGCCTCGGTCGGCGCCCGCCCCGAGGCGCTGCTGGCCATCGGCGGCGGCAGCGGCTCGCGCTACTGGCTGCGGCTGCTGGCGACGGTGCTGAACGTGCCGCTGCGCCTGCCGAGGGCGGGCGAGTTCGGCGCGGCGCTTGGCGCGGCCCGCCTGGGGCGCGTCGCCGCCACCGGCGAGGACCCGCGCGAGGTCATGCTGCCCCCCGCCACCGGCGAGGTGATCGAGCCGCTGGCCGACCTGACGGCGGCCTTCGACGACGCCTACCAGCGCTTCGGTCCGGCTTATCGCGGCATCAAAAAAGTCCAGTAAGGCACTGATCAATCTATATTAAAGCGACAGGCTCTGGGCGCGGCGCGTGGGAAAACCACGCCGCGCCCGCTTCCCGCTTGCATCGCGCCGCGACTCCCGCCACATTCTGAACAGTTGTTCAATTTCCATCGCGGCAAGGGAGGGCCCACATGGATTTTGCGCTGAGCGAAGAACAAACCGCCATCTTCGACATGGCCCATGCCTTCGGGCAGGAGCAGATCGCGCCGCATGCTGCAGCGTGGGAGGCCGAGGGCACCATCCCGCGCGAACTCTGGCATGAGGTCGGGTTGCTCGGGCTCGGGGGCATCTACGTCAGCGAAGAGAACGGCGGCTCGGGGCTTTCGCGCCTCGACGCGACGCTGGTCTTCGAGGCGCTGAGCATGGCCTGCCCCTCGGTCGCGGCGTTCCTGTCCATCCACAACATGTGCGCGCGGATGATCGACGCCTACGGCTCGCCCGAGCTGAAGGAGCGGTTCCTGGCCCGCGCCTGTGCAATGGAGACGGTGCTGTCCTACTGCCTGACCGAGCCCGGCTCGGGTTCGGACGCCGCTGCGCTCAGGACCCGGGCCGAACCCGCCGGCAACGGCTGGGCGCTCACCGGCACCAAGGCCTTCATCTCGGGTGGCGGCTATTCCGATGCCTATGTCGTCATGGCCCGCAGCGGCGCCGACGGCCCGCGCGGCATCTCGGCCTTCGTGATCGAGGACGGCACCGAGGGGCTCTCCTTCGGCGGGCTCGAGCAGAAGATGGGCTGGAAGGCGCAGCCCACCCGGCAGGTGCAGATGGACGGCTGCGTCATCCCCGCCGCCAACCTGCTGGGCGAGGAGGGCAAGGGCTTCCGCTACGCCATGGCCGGGCTCGACGGCGGCCGGCTCAACATCTCGGCCTGCTCGCTCGGGGCGGCGCAGGCGGCGCTGGACGCCACGCTGCGCTACATGGCCGAGCGCCGCGCCTTCGGCCAGAGCATCGACCAGTTCCAGGCGCTGCAGTTCCGCCTTGCCGACATGGAGATCGAGCTTCAGGCCGCCCGCACCTTCCTGCGCCAGGCGGCGTGGAAGCTCGACCAGGGCGCGCCGGATGCCACCAAGTTCTGCGCCATGGCCAAGAAATTCGTCACCGAGGCGGGTTCGAAGGTGGCCGACCAGTGCCTGCAGCTGCACGGCGGCTACGGCTATCTCGCGGATTACGGCATCGAGAAGATTGTCCGTGACCTGCGCGTGCACCAGATCCTCGAGGGCACCAACGAGATCATGCGGCTGATCGTGGCGCGCGGGCTGGTGTCTGCGTGACAGATGCGACCGCCGCGAGCATTGCAAGGATTCCGACCATGACCGACACCGTCATCCGCCGCACCGGCCGCGCCGGCCATGTCAGCCTGTCCCGCCCCAAGGCGCTGAACGCGCTGAACCATGCCATGTGCCTCGAGATCGAAGCCGCGCTCGACGCCTGGCGCGACGATCCCGAGGTGGCGCTCGTGATGATCGACGGCGCCGGCGACAAGGCCTTCTGCGCCGGCGGCGACATTGCCGAGATCTACCACCAGGGCCGCGCGGGCGATTATGCCACCGGGCGGGCGTTCTGGCGCGACGAGTACCGGCTGAACGCCAAGCTCGCCGAGTATCCCAAGCCGGTGATCAGCTTCCTGCACGGCTTCGTGATGGGCGGCGGCGTCGGGCTTGGCGGGCACGTGGGCGAGCGGGTGGTCTGCGAGAGCTCACAGATCGCCATGCCGGAATGCGGCATCGGCTTCGTGCCGGACGTGGGCGGCTCGCTGCTGCTGGCGCGCGCCCCGGGGCGGCTGGGGGAATACCTCGGGCTCACCGCCGCGCGCATGGGTCCGGGCGACGCTATCCACGCGGGCTTCGCCGACCATTTCGTGCCCGAGGCCGACTGGCCCGCGCTGAAGGAACGGCTGGCGGCGACCGGCGATGTCGCGGCGCTGTCCGAGGCGGCATCCGCGCCCCCGGCAAGCCCCATGGCCGCGGCGCAGGACGAGATCGACGTACTCTTCGGCGCAGACAGCGTCGCGGGCATCCGCGCAGCGCTCGAGGGTGCCAAGGGCCCCATCGGCGAGGCCGCGCGCAAGGCGGTGGGGCGCAATTCGCCGCTGTCGATGGCGGTGACGCTCGAGATGCTGCGCCGGCTGCGCGCCGGCGATGGCGACATCCGCGCGGCGCTGCGGCAGGAATACCGGGTCTCGCACCGCATCGTCGAAGAGGGCGATTTCGTCGAGGGCGTTCGCGCGCAGATCATCGACAAGGACCGCACCCCGCACTGGCGCCTCGCCGCTGACGAGGTCACTCCGGCGCATGTCGAGGCGATGCTGGCACCGCTGGGCGAGGACGAACTGGCGCTCTGAACGGGGCGCCCGGGGCGCATGCGACAAAGGTTTATGGTTCAGGTCCGTCCCGAAACGCGCTAGAAGCGCTGGAAAAGGATGGAACTCATGGTCACGCTCGACATCTTCTCCGACCCGATCTGCCCCTGGTGCTATATCGGCAAGAGCTACCTCGACCGCGCGTTGCAGGACGCGCCGGACCATCCGTTCACGATCCGCTGGCGGCCCTTCATGCTGAACCCGGACATGCCGGCGGAAGGCATGGACCGGCGCGCCTATCTCGAGACCAAGTTCGGCGGCAAGGACGGAGCGGTGAAGGCCTATATGCCCGTCTTCGAACACGCCCGCGACGCCGGGCTGACCATCAACCTCGACGCCATCGAGCGGACGCCCTCGACCCTCGACGCCCACCGGCTGATCCACTGGGCCGGGATCGAAGGGGTGCAGACCGCCGTGGTCTCGGCGCTCTTCACCGCCTATTTCGTCGAGATCCGCGACATCGGCAACCGCGAGGTTCTGGGCGACATCGCCGATGCCTGCGGGCTCGACGCGAGCCTGATCCTGCGGCTTCTGGCCTCCGAGGCCGACCGGCGCGAGATTGTCGAGATGGACGCCACGGCGCGCGGCATGGGGGTAACCTCGGTGCCGACCTTCGTGGTCGCGGGACAGCACGCGGTGCCCGGCGCCCAGCCGGCCGAGCTCTGGTCGCGGGTGATCGCCGAGCTCAAGGACGGCGGCGCCCGCGCGGCTCTGGCCTGATCGCGACACCCCTCCCCGCGCCCCCGGCGGGGCCTGATCTGCGCGCATAGCGGAATTGCATGCTGCGAGCACCGAATGGCTGTTGTCAGGCCGGGCGCCGATCCGATAGCCCGATGGCAACGCCATTTCGCCCCGCGCGCAGCCTTCGTCCTGCCGGCGGACCGATCACCAAGGATCCGACTTTCCATGCGCCCTGATACTGTCCCCGGACGCCCCGAGTTCATCGCCATGCTGGCGATGCTCTTTGCAACCATCGCCTTCTCGATCGACGCGATGCTGCCCGCCCTGCCCGAGATCGGGGCCGAGCTGACGCCCGACGACGTCAACCGCGCGCAGCTCGTGGTGACCAGCTTCGTGCTCGGCATGGGGATCGGCACCTTCTTCACCGGGCCGCTGTCCGACACCTTCGGGCGCAAGCCGGTGGTTCTGGCGGGCGCGACGCTCTACGTGGTGATGTCGCTGGTCGCGGCGCAGGAGGATTCGCTCGAGCTGCTCCTGGTGGCGCGTCTGTTCCAGGGGCTCGGCGCCGCGGGCCCGCGGGTGGTGGCGCTGGCCATCGTGCGCGACCTGCATTCGGGGCGCGAGATGGCGCGGATCATGTCCTTCGTGATGATGATCTTCACCATCTTCCCGGCGCTGGCGCCCTCGATGGGCGCGGTGATCATCGACCTCAGCAGCTGGCGCGGCATCTTCATCGCCTTCGTGGTCTTCGCCACCATCTCCACCAGCTGGCTGATGCTGCGCCTGCCAGAGACGCTCCCGCGCGAGAAGCGCCGGCCGTTCCGCCTGCGCACCCTCTGGGCCGCGGTGAAGGAGCTGCTCGGCCACACGGTGGTGCGGATCTCGATTGCGGTGCAGGCGCTGATCATGGCGATGCTGTTCTCGATGATCTCGACGGTACAGCCGATCTACGACATCAGCTACGGCCGCGCCGAGAGCTTCCCGCTGTGGTTCGGCGGCGTGGCGATCCTCGCGGCGTCGGGAAGCGTGCTGAACGCGGCGCTGGTGATGCGGCTGGGGATGCGCTTCCTCGTGACCGCGGTGCTGGGGCTGCAGGTGGTGTTGGCGGGCGCGGCACTGGTGGTTTTCGCCACGGGGCTGCCGAGCGATCTCGGCTTCGCGGTCTTCGTGGTCTGGCAGCTGGCGGTGTTCTTCCAGATGGGCCTGACCATGGGCAACCTCAACGCCATCGCGATGGAGCCGGTGGGGCATATCGCCGGGCTCGCCGCCTCGGTGATCGGCGCGCTGGCGACGGTCATGGGCGTGGTGATCGCGATCCCGACGGGTCTGATGTTCGACGGCACGCCGCTGCCGCTGGCGGGAGGGATCTTCGTCGAAGCGGTCCTCGCGCTGCTTCTGATGCGGAAGATGGCGAAGATCGATCAGGCCAACCCGGTCTGATCGCTGCCCCGGCGGCGCGCGCGGCACTCCGGGCATCCGCGCGGACCGGCGGGCTTTCGTGCTTTCGCGGGCCGTTGCCACGATCCAGCGCTCTTCGACATGCCCCGCCCGCTGAGGCATCAGGCTTCTCTGCCCTGGGCTGCACGCTTCTCGACCACAGACCACATTCATCTCGACCTCGGGCCCGGCGTGTCTCGGCCTCGGGCTCATTGCATCGGCGCCTCGGGTTCACAACATCTCTGTCCAAGGCGTGTGCGTCTCAACCGCAAGCCAATACGTCTCGCCCCCAAGCCCAAAGCGTCTCACTTTCAGGACCAACGCTTCTCCCCCTCAGACCCGGCGCTTCTCCGTCTCCGGCGCGGCGGCTTGCCGCGGGACCAGCCGGAAGGCGCTCATGTCGTCGAGCAATTCGATGATCCTGCCGCTCACTGTGGTTGGAAAGATCGCCGGTGGCCGCCTCGTGCCCCTCGCCCTCGAAGGCACGGGCCTTGATCGTGGCGCCGCCAAGGGCTTCCTGCAACTGCGAGACCGACTGGTTGAAATCGCGGCGCAGGCTCTCGCTGGCCTCTTGCATAGGCTCGGTGATGGCGCAGCCGAGATCGCGCTCCGCCAGCCGGTGCAGGCGCCGGTTGAAGAGCGTCATCACCTCCTGCGTTTCGCGGGCCGAGGCTTCGGCCCGCGACTGCGCCGCTGTGGCCTTGTGGGGCTCGTCGGCCACCTGTTCGCGGCTTTGCTCTCGGCCGCTGCGAGAGCAGCGCCATGCCGCCCCCGACGAGACGCGCGAGGGCCAGCACCAAGGCATCCATGGAGTTGCGGTGCATCTTGGACATGCGCCGCATCTATCAGCCCTGTCCTTTTCGCTTCCCTTACATCCCTCAAAGCTCGCTCAAATTTCCCGCAGGCGAGGTCACATTAAGTATACAAATGCATACAACGCTTTTCCCGGGAGATTTTTTCGGCTAAGGGGCCGTCATAGCCCGCATGCTAACAGGAAAGGGTACTGCATGTCGAAGATCAAGGTAGACAACCCGATCGTCGAGATGGACGGCGATGAAATGACCAGGATCATCTGGGACTTCATCAAGAAGAAGCTGATCCTGCCCTATCTGGACCTCGACCTGCTTTACTACGACCTCGGGATCGAGGAGCGCGACCGCACCGAAGACCAGATCGCCATCGACGCCGCGATGAAGACCAAGGAGGTCGGCTGCGCGGTGAAATGTGCCACGATCACCCCCGACGAGGCGCGGGTCGAGGAATTCGGGCTCAAGAAGATGTGGAAGTCGCCCAACGGCACGATCCGCAACATCCTTGGCGGCGTGGTGTTCCGCCAGCCGATCATTTGCCGCAACGTGCCGCGCCTCGTGCCCGGCTGGACCCGGCCCATCGTGATCGGCCGTCATGCCTTCGGGGACCAGTACAAGGCCACCGATTTCACCTTCCCCGGCGCCGGCAAGCTGACGATGAAATTCGTGGGCGAGGACGGCACGGTGATCGAGAAGGACGTCTACGACGCGCCATCCGCGGGCGTCTACCAGGCGATGTACAACCTCGACAGCTCGATCATCGACTTCGCGCGGGCCTCGCTCAACTACGGGCTGGCGCTCGGCTGGCCGGTGTACCTGTCGACCAAGAACACCATTCTCAAGGCCTATGACGGCCGCTTCAAGGACCTCTTCCAGAAGGTCTACGAGGAGGAGTTCGAAGAGAAGTTCAAGGCCAAGAAGATCTGGTACGAACACCGCCTGATCGACGACATGGTCGCCTGCTGCATGAAGTGGAACGGCGGGTTCGTCTGGGCCTGCAAGAACTACGACGGCGACGTGCAGTCCGACACCGTGGCGCAGGGCTTCGGCTCGCTGGGACTGATGACCTCGCAGCTGATGACGCCCGATGGCAAGATCGTCGAGGCCGAGGCCGCGCACGGCACCGTCACCCGCCACTACCGCCAGCACCAGGAGGGCAAGTCGACCTCGACCAACTCCATCGCCTCGATCTTCGCCTGGACCGGCGGCCTCAAGCACCGCGCCAAGCTCGACGAGAACACCGCGCTGATGGCCTTTGCCACAACGCTCGAGAAGGTGATCGTCGAGACGGTCGAGGACGGCTGGATGACCAAGGACCTCGCGCTGCTGGTGGGACCGGACCAGAAATGGCTGACCACCATGGGCTTCCTCGAGAAGATCGACGAGAACCTCAACCGCGCGCTCGCCGGCTGACCGATCCGGCGCGGGGGCTGACCGCCCCCGCGCAGCGTCCGTCCGCTCACAGGCCGGGTTGCAACGCGGGAAGAGTTGGTTCCCCGTCCTGCCAGCAACACGCCCCCGCGCCCTGCCTGCGATGCGGGCAGAGGCCCCGCCCGACGCGCCGTCAGAGCACGACCGCGCTTGACCCCCGCGCTGCGCTGCGGCAATTCCCCTTGCATGCTGTTGCTCGAGTCTCCGCCGCCGGACCGCCACTCCTTCTGGGAGGATGCCCTCGCCATTCTGGTGGGCACCACCCTCGTCGCGCTGTCGATCCAGTTCCTGCGGGCGTCCGAGCTTTTCACCGGCCAGATCGCAGGCCTGTCGCTGGTGCTGTCCTACCCCACCGGCCTGCCCTTCGGCGCGATCTTCTTCGTGCTCAACCTGCCCTTCTACCTGCTGGCGATCCGCCAGCTCGGGTGGCGCTTCACCATCAAGAGCTTCCTTGCGGTGGCGCTGATGTCGACCATCGCCGAGAGCCTGCCGCTGGTGCTGAGCATGAACCACCTGCACCCGGCGCTCGGGGCGACGCTTTCGGGGATTCTCGCGGGGGTCGGGCTGCTGATGCTGTTCCGGCACGGCGCGACGCTGGGCGGGGTCGGCGTTGTGGCGCTCTGGGCGCAGGACACCAAGGGCATCAAGGCCGGTCACGTGCAGCTTGGCTTCGACCTCTGCGTCTTCGCGCTGGCGCTCTTCCTGTTCGACTGGCAGCGGGTGCTGTGGTCGCTGCTCGGCGCCGTGGTGCTGAACCTCATCATCACCGTCAACCACCGGCGCGACCGCTACATCGCCCGCTCCTGAGCCCGCCCCCGGCCTCAGTTCGCTGCCGCGAGATGCCCGCCCTGCCGCGCCGCCTCGAACTCCTCGGGGCCGAGCAACCCGTCGCCGTCTCGGTCGAGGAACATGAACCCGTCGGTCGAGACCTCGGGCCAGACCGCCTGGATCTCGAACAGCGTAAGCACGCCGTCACCGTTGATGTCCACACTGTCCTGCGCGGCGGCGGCGCCGGCGAACGTTGCGAACAGGATCAGGGTCAGGGTCTTCCTTGTCATGCAGGTGGTCTCCGGCAAGATGGGCCATCCGGGCAAGCCCTGCCCCATTAGGCCAAGCCTCGCGGCGCCCGTCCATGCCCGCACGAGAGGCGCGCGGCGGGGCGCCGAAACCGCTGAAGTGCATGGGCAACACCCCGCGCAACCTGAACGTTTGCCAGAGGGGTCGGCGGAAATCCCCGCCCCGAACCCCCGCAGCTGCCGCAAAACCCGGCACACCCTCACGCGCAAGACAAAGGGCGCGCCGCAACCGCGACGCGCCCCGATCCGGCCCCGGGCTCAGCCCGGCGCCTGGACGTCGTGAACCCTCAGAGCGAGGCTTCGTAGATCTTGCCAATGTTGCTGCCGAGCAGAGCGTTGAAGTCGTCGTCCGACTGCTTCTTCGACAGGCCCTCGGCCAGCGCGCGGCTGAAGGAGGCAATCATCTTCGGCTGACGGGCGAGCTTTTCGCAGGCGTCATCGGTGGTGTAGCCACCGGAAAGCGCCACGACACGCACCACGCGCGGATGGTCGGCGAGGTCGTCGTAGAGACCGTCGACGGTCGGAATGGTGAGCTTCAGCATGACGTCGATGCCTTCGGGCAGCGCGTCTAGCTGGGCCTTGATCGCATCCTTGAGGAGCGACTCGGCGGCTTCCTTGGTCGGCGAGTTGATGTCGACCTCGGGCTCGATGATCGGCACGAGACCTGCGGCGACGACGGTCTTGCCGACCTCGAACTGCTGGTCGACGACGGCCTTGATGCCCTCGGCGTTGGCGGCATGGATCACCGAACGCTCCTTGGTGCCGAAGATGCCGAAGGTTTCCTTGGCTTCCTTCAGCAGCTCCTCGAGGCCGGGCATCGGCTTCATCAGCTGCACGTCATTGGCCTTGTCCTCGAGACCCTTGTCGATCTTCAGGAAGGGCACGACGCCGCGCTTTTCCCAGAGGTACTGGGCGGTGGGGAGACCGTCGATCTCGCTGCGCATGGTGCGTTCGAACAGGATCGCGCCAAGCACCTTGGAATCGGTGAACGCGGGCGATGTGATGATGCGCGAGCGCATCTTGTGGATCTCGCCGTACATCTCGGCTTCGCCGTTGTATTCGTCTTCTTCGACGCCGTATTGCTTCAGCGCCTTGGGGGTGGATCCGCCAGACTGATCAAGCGCTGCAATGAAGCCATTGCCGGTCGCCATCTTCTTCTTCTGGTCTTCGAAAACGGTCATGAGGAACCTCTCTCCCATGCTGGAAATGCCTGTTGCGAAAGGCATAGACCAAGGTTTCGGGATTGGGTAGGTGGTGCCGCCGGGTTTAACGCTAACGTCACACGTTACCGCTTATCGACGCGCAGATGTATGCCGTCCCGGGCGCGCACCGTGAGAAAGGCGACGGGCTCGGGCACCCTGCCCTCGACCGGCGACAGCCTGAGGTCGCGCAGGATCAGCGAGAGCATCAGCACCCCCTCGACCATCGCGAAGCCCGCGCCGGTGCAGACCCGCGGCCCGGCCGAGAACGGCATGTAGGCCTCGCGCTGGCACTGGCGTCCGTTCCCGGTGCCCCAGCGCGCCGGGTCGAAGCCGTGCGGGTTCTCCCACAACCGCTCGTGGCGGTGCTGGTGCCACGGGCTCAGCACCACCTGCGAGCCCGGCTTCAGCGCGCGGTCGCGGAAGCGCTCGGGGCGGCTCGTCTCGCGCACCATCATCGGCACCGGCGGGTAGAGCCGCAGCGTCTCGCGGAAGACATCGCGCGAGATCCTGAGCCGCGCGATGTCGGAAAACGCGGGGACCTCGCCCAGCACCTGCGCCTCTTCCGCCAGCCGCGCCTGCCAGTCGGGATGCGTCGCCGCAAGATAGAAGGCCCAGGCCAGCGCCGAGGCGCTGGTCTCGTGCCCGGCGAGGAAGAAGATCGCCACCTGGTCGACCATCTCCTCGGTCGAGAAGGTCTCGCCGGTCTCGGGGTCGCGGGTGGTCATGATCTTGGTGGCAAGATCGTCCGGCGCGGTGCCGGCGCGGATCTCGGCCATGCGGCGTTCGGTCAGCTCGGTGATCAGCGCCCGGATGCGCCGCGCGGCGGCCCGCGTGCCGGGCCGGTGGAAACGCGGCAGCCAGCGCGGCAGCGGCACGAAGGCCGCGAGGTTGAGGATCGGCTGGGTGCGCTGGTAGGTGCGGAACTCGTGGAAGACCTGCGCCGCCAGCGCGTCCTCGATGGGGATCGAAAAGAGCGTGCGGAAGATGATGTCGGCAGCGGCGTGGCTGGTCTCTTCCTCGATCTCCACCTCCTCGCCCGCCCGCTCTGCAAGCCGCGCCAGCGCCGCCTGCGCCGCGTCCCACATCGCCGGGTAGGTCTCGCGCAGGCGGCCGCCCTCGAAAGCCGGGTCGATGATGCGCCGCTGGCGCTGCCACTGCGCGCCATTGGTCAGGAACACCGACGCGCCCAGCAGCGGCCGCAGCCCCTCGGACACCCGCCCGGACTTGGGAAAGTCCAGCGGCCGGTCCTTCAGCACGGTCTTCACCAGCTCGGGCTGGTTCACGAGGTAGGAGTGAAAGAACGGCGTGCGGAACTCGGCCATCCACGCCCGGTAGAGCCGCGCCGGCTGGGCCGAGAGGATGTCCTGCCGGAACAGGCGGAGGTAGCGCAGGAGCGAGACCTTCTCGGGCCGCGCGGCGGGTTTCGGCGGGATCATGCGGCGGCGGTGGAGGTCGCGGTGAACTTGGACACCGGCACGTCAATGCGGCTGGCGGAGGGCGGGCGCCCGGCATAGCGCGTGGCAAGGCTCAGCGGGCCCGCGGTGATCCGGAAGTAGTCGTAATCGAGCGGCCGGTCGAAGGCGCAGAGATACTGGAAGTGCAGCCGGAAGAAGCGCCAGCGCAGCGCCTTCCAGCGCTCGGGGCTGAGCGACCGGGTGAACTGCGCCGAGAACACCAGTGGCCAGCGCCGGCCCTCAGGGGCAACCCCCGAGACCGCGACCGGATCGCAGAGCGCGAAGGCGCAGCCGTCGCCCGGCGCGGTCACGTCGACCCAAGTCAGCTCGTCCCGCGCCGAGAGAAAGGCGAGGTCCGCCCGCAGCCGGTGCGCCTCGCGCAGGAAGGACACCATCGGCACCACCTGCCCGAGGCTCAGGAAGGCCAGCCGTGGCCCCCGCGCGGGCACCCTGCCCTGACGGATGAGATCGGCGAGGACCGAGACCGCCAGATGCGCGCCCGAGCTGTGGCCGACCACCAGCACCTCGTCAGCGTCGCTCTCGAGCGCCTCGGCGATGATGTCGGTGAACCGGGCCATGCGCGCCCCAAGCTCGGGCGGGTTGGCGCCGCGGTACTGGGCGGAATAGGCGTAGTCGTGCATGAGGTAGTAGGCGTAGAGCTTGCCGTCTTTTGCTTTGAACCAACGCAGCAGCGCCACCGCCGCGACGATGCCTGCGCCCGCGCCTACGAGCCGGGTCGCGATCCCCGCCCAAGGCGCGAGCAGTCCCGCCAGCGCGCAGACCAGCCAGCCGGTCAGGATCGCGGCAAGGAGCTGCAGCAGCAGCATCCCCACCGGGTAGAGCGCCGCGATCACCGGCCCCTTGCGCAGCCGCATCAGCCGCCGCAGCGCGCCGGTGGCGATGTATTCCCACGCCGTCCGCACCAGCTGGAGATAGGTGCCGGGGATGGTGTTGGACATGCTGTCGCGCACGATGTCGGACCAGACCAGCACCTCGACCGCGGCCTCGACTTCGACCCCGTCGATCCGGGCCGAGACCTGCCAGCCGTAGGGACCGCCCGGGCGCTTGGGCGTCAGCGCCAGCTCGTAGCCCGAGATCGCCGCCTGCGCGGCGCCCTCCTTGCGGTAAAGCTCACGGTAGCGCCTTGGGTGAATCGGGTCGTAGCCCGGGATGTAGAACACCCGGCGTCGGGACACCTCCTGCCCCGGCTGGCCCTTTGATGGGAGATCCTGCGGGTCTTCGCCCATTCCCTCGCCCCTTCTGTCGCGACCCTCGCCCTAGCATGGGGTTTGGGCAAGACTGTGGCGCCCGGCCGTCGATCTTGCTCCGGCTGCCCCTGCGACGCACTTGGCGCAAGGACCGGCCGGGGATCAGGCGGGATCAGCCGAGCTCGCCCAGTGCCGGGAAGGTCTCGAGCAGCCAGAAGGAGAAGGCCGAAAAGGCGCCGGTGAGCAGCATCAGGCCGACCGCGACCAGCAGCAGCCCCATGACCTTCTCGATGAGCCCCATGTGGCGCTTGATCCGGTTCATCAGCCCCATGGCGCGGCTCAGGAAGATGGCGGCCAGCAGGAACGGCAGTCCCAGACCCGCCGCGTAGACCGCCAGCAGCGCGGTGCCGCGCGCGATCGAGGCCTCGGAGGCCGCCATCGACAGGATCGCGCCCAGCTGCGGCCCGATGCAGGGGGTCCAGCCGAAGGCGAAGGCGAGCCCGAGGATATAGGCGCCGAAGGCCGAGCCACCGGTGTCGCCGGTCTCGATCCGCGCCTCACGGTCGAGGAAGGGGATGCGAAAGACGTGCAGGAAGTGCAGGCCGAAGACGATCACCACAACGCCCGAGATCCGCGCCAGAAGCAGCTGGTTCTGCAGGAAGAACGTCCCGAGCCACGAGGCGGTGAAGCCGAGCAGCACGAAGACGGTCGACAGCCCCAGCACGAAGAACAGCGCGGCGGTGAAGGCGCGCAGCCGGGCGCGGCCGCCGGCTTCCATCTCGGCGAGGCTCACCCCCGACATGAAGGCGAGATAGGGCGGCACGATTGGCAGCACGCAGGGGCTCAGGAACGAGATGACCCCGGCGAAGAGCGCCACGAACATCGCCGGCAGCAGGCTGGCGTCTATGATGTCGATTCCGAACATATCGCATGGGTAGAAGATAACGGCACCCGCGTCACGCGGCGCGAGGTCACATCCCCGTGGAAAGCCGTGGCGTGGTGTATCGGTGTGGCGCTTGGAAGGCTTCGGCCAACGGGCAGCGCGTTCCCCTGTCTCGCCGGAAAGCCCCGCCCGGCCTGGCTTGACCTTGCCAGTAGATCCGCCCGTGTCGCACAGGTGTGCCGTAACGCACTCGCACCAATGCGCCGCAAAGCAGAAAGGCCCCGGACTGGGTCCGGGGCCTTCGTGCGTTCAGGTATCAGGCGATCCGCGCCGGGTCAGCGACCGACCGACCACCAGCCGCGCCGCTTGGGCTTGTCGTCAGCATCGGCACTTGCGCCTTCGGTGACGGACTCGGGCTGCGGCTCTTCCGCGGGGGTCTCGTCGACGGCAACGTCTGCCGGAGCCTCTTCCGAGGTCTCTTCGGCTGCCGCTTCCGGTGCCGCCTCGGGCTCGGCCTCGGCCACCTCTTCGGCAACCGGTGCTGTCTCCTCGACGGGCGCGGCCTCGGCCACCTCGGACTCCGCCGGCGCTTCCGCGGCGACGGGCTCGGGCGTCTCGGTTGCGGCCTCCGCCTCGGGTGCCTCGGCGACGGGCTCTGCCACCACCTCTGCCACCGGCTCGGCGGGCTCTGCGACGGGCTCGACCGTTTCGGCAACAGGCTCGGCCTCGGCGACCGGCGCGGCCTCGACGGCTTCGGGAGCCGCTGCGACCTCGGGCTCCGAGGCCTCGGCAGCAGGCGCCTCGGGCGCTTCGACCACGGCGGCCGCTTCAGGCTCGCTGGCCGGATCCGCCTCGGCGGTTTCCGTCACCTCTTCGGTCTTCTTGGCGCGGGAGCGCGACCGCGAGCGGGTGCGCTTGGGCTTGGCGGGCGCTTCCTCCTCGGCCGGAGCGGCCTCGGGGGTCTCGGCGGCCGGGGCCTCCTCGGGGGCTTCGGTCACAACCTCGGCCGCTGCCTCTGCCGCGACCGGGGTGGCCGGCGCTTCCGCCGTCACCTCGTCCGACGCGTCGGCATCGCCGTTGTCGTTACCCTCGTCCGAGCCATCGCTCTCGCCGTTCTCGTCGTTCTCGCGCGACTTCGAGCGCGAGCGACGCCGACGCCGGCGGCGCTTCTTGGGCTTGTCGTCGTCGTCCTGCTGGGTCGGGGTCTCGACCGTGGTCTCCTCCTCGACCTCCTCGACCTCCTCGACTTCCGCCTCGAGCGCGTCCTCGTCGACCTGGTCCATCAGCGTGGTGTCGACCGACACCACCGGCGCCACGACCTCGGGCACGTTGCGCGTCGCGGTCTTGAACTTCTCCATCGAGAAGTCCGGCGAGACCAGATGCGTGTCGCCTTCGATGCGCACGGCCATGCCGTAGCGCCCCTCGATCATCGCGACATGCTCGCGCTTCTGGTTCATCAGGTAGTTTGCGATGCCCACCGGCACCTTGACCAGAACCTCGCGCGAGCGGCGGCGGGTGCCCTCTTCCTCGATCTGGCGCAGGATGTTCAGCGCCATGTTGTCGTCCGAGCGGATCAGGCCGGTGCCGTGGCAGGCCGGGCACGGCTGCGTGGTGGCCTCGATCATGCCCGGGCGCAGACGCTGGCGCGACATCTCGAGCAGGCCGAAGCCCGAGATCCGGCCCACCTGGATGCGGGCCCGGTCGGTCTTGAGCTTGTCCTTGAGCTTCTTCTCGACGGCGGCGTTGTTCTTGCGCTCTTCCATGTCGATGAAGTCGATGACGATCAGACCGGCAAGGTCGCGCAGACGCAGCTGTCGGGCCACCTCCTCGGCGGCCTCGAGGTTGGTCTTGAGCGCGGTCTCCTCGATCGAGCCTTCCTTGGTGGCCCGGCCGGAGTTCACGTCGATGGCCACCAGCGCCTCGGTCACGCCGATGACGATGTAGCCGCCGGACTTGAGCTGGACCGTCGGGTTGAACATCGAGCTGAGGTAGCTCTCGACCTGGTAGCGCGCGAAGAGCGGCATCGGGTCGGCGTAGTGCTTCACGTTCTTCGCGTGGGACGGCATGATCATCTTCATGAAGTCCTTGGCGATGCGGTAGCCGCGGTCGCCTTCCACGTGAACCTCGTCGATCTCGCGATTGTAGAGGTCGCGGATCGAGCGCTTGATGAGGTCACCCTCCTCGTAGATCTTGGCGGGCGCGATGCTTTGCAGCGTGAGGGCGCGGATCTGCTCCCACAGGCGCTGGAGGTACTCGTAGTCGCGCTTGATCTCGGTCTTGGTGCGCTTGGCGCCAGCGGTGCGGATGATCAGGCCCGCGCCCTTGGGCACGTCGATCTCGGCGGCGATCTGCTTAAGCTTGGAGCGGTCGGTGGTGTTGGTGATCTTGCGCGAGATGCCACCGCCACGGGCGGTGTTCGGCATCAGCACACAGTAGCGGCCGGCCAGCGACAGGTAGGTGGTCAGCGCGGCGCCCTTGTTGCCACGTTCTTCCTTGACGACCTGCACCAGCATGATCTGGCGCACCTTGATGACTTCCTGGATCTTGTACTTCCGCGGGCGCGGCTTGCGCTTGGGGCGGATGTCTTCCTCGGTGTCATCGTCGGCCACGGATTCGATGCTGTCGTCGCCGGAGACGTGATCGTCCTCGTCGTCGTCCTCATCCTCGTCGTCGGCCTCGGTGTCGCGAGCCTCGGGTGCCTCGTCCTCGTCCGCGATCGCCTCGGCAGCCGCCTCGTCGGACGCGGCCTCTTCGGTTGCGGTCCCGGTGGTCACGATGTCTTCGCTGTCGCCGGATTCGGGCGCGTCGGCGGGCTCGGCCACGGGGGCCTCGTCCACCAGCACCATGGGCGACAGACCCTCGGCGGTGTCCTCGCCGTGCTCCTCGTCACCAAGGTCGATGGTCTCCATCCCCTTGATCTCGGAGACGTCCGCCGAGGTGGTCTTGTCGTCGCTGCGGGTCTTCTCGGCCTTGGACCGGGTGCGCGAACGGGACCGGCGCGACCGCGTGGAGCGCGCGCGCGACTTTTCCTTCTCGTCGTCCTCGTCATCGGCCTCGGCGGCAAGCGCGGCCTCTTCCTCCATCAGCGCCTGACGGTCGGCGACGGGGATCTGGTAGTAATCCGGGTGGATCTCCGAGAAGGCGAGGAAGCCGTGACGGTTCCCGCCGTAATCCACGAAGGCCGCCTGCAGGGACGGCTCGACGCGCGTCACCTTGGCGAGATAGATGTTGCCGGCTAGCTGACGCTTGTTTTCCGACTCGAAGTCGAATTCCTCGACCTTGTTTCCGTCGACCACCACGACGCGGGTCTCTTCCGCGTGGGTGGCGTCGATGAGCATTTTCTTTGCCATGTTGTCCGTCTGCACGGCGCAAGCGCCCCTCCTCCACCGGGAGGGGGACGAAGGGGAGTTGCGGCGTGGCTTGTCTGGGCGAGTTGCGGCGCGCAGGCACGGGAAGACGCTTGGTCTTCGCCCTGGTGCCTCGTCTGCGTCGCACGCTTCATCGCGGTTCTTCTCCGACGCTGGCACGGACCTTGCCGCGCTGCGCCTGTTATCTGCCCGCAACCGTGAGGCGGTCCGGGCGGTCTTCGGGTGGCCTTTCGGCCCGATCGGTCTGCACCGGGTCCTTGTCGGGGACGCGCCGGCGCAGCGAAACTCTCTGGCATCGCCAAGCATTATGGGAGGCCTGACAGCCAGCATAAGGGAAGGGGTGTGGAAAAGACAATATGGAATGTGACAGTCGCGATTTTCCGCGCGCGAGGCGGCGCGCCGCCCCGATGCAACTCCCCGCCCGGTGCCGCGTTGGTCCCCGGGTGCTGCGCATCGCGGCGCCGTCTGACGAGAAGGAGCACGACATGATCCGCAAGAAGGGATCCGCGAACTGGAAGGGCAGCCTCAAGGAAGGCACCGGCACAATCTCGACCGAATCCGGCGTGCTGGACGAGGTGAACTACGGCTTCAACAAGCGCTTCGAGGGCGCGCCAGGCAGCAACCCCGAGGAGCTGATCGGGGCCGCACACGCGAGCTGCTTCTCGATGGCGCTGAGCATGGTGCTGGGCGAGGCCGGCTTCACCCCGGACGACATCTCGACCGTCGCCACCGTCTCGCTCGAGAAGAGCGACGCCGGCTTCGCGGTGACCGCGAGCCACCTCGACGTGACCGCCAAGGTGCCCGGCGCCACGGCCGAGCAGTTCGCCGAGGCGGCAGCGACGGCCAAGGAGAATTGTCCGATTTCGAAGCTTCTGAGCGCCGAGATCACCATGGACGCCACGCTGGCGTAACGGCGGCAAGGGGGCGCTGCCCCCTTCGCGCGCCGGGGCGCGCTCACCCCCGGGATATTTGAAGGCCAGTGGAAGACAGGGCGAAGCGCGCGCGTCTTCCACTGGTCCAAATGATACCCTCCGGAGGCCTCCGGCGTGTCAAATGGGCGCGGGACGTCAGCCGAAGGCCTTGAGGCGCCTGATCAGGCTCGAGGTGTCCCAGCGGCCGCCGCCCATCGCCTGCACGTCCTTGTAGAACTGGTCCACGAGCGCGGTGACGGGGAGCGGCGCACCGATCTCCTCGGCGGTGGCGAGGCAGATCGCGAGGTCCTTGCGCATCCAGTCGACCGCGAAGCCGTGCTCGAACTTGTCGTCGATCATGGTGCCGTAGCGGTTCACCATCTGCCACGAGCCGGCGGCGCCGCCGCCGATCACGTCGACCACAGCACGGCCGTCGATACCCGCCTTCTCGGCGAAGGCCAGCCCCTCGGAGAGGCCCTGTACCAGGCCCGCGATGCAGATCTGGTTGACCATCTTGCACTTCTGGCCGGCGCCGCTGTCGCCGATGCGGCGGCAGAGCTTCGAGTAGGCGTCGATGACCGGCTCGGACATGTCGTAGTCCGGCTGGTCGCCGCCGCACATCACCACGAGCTGGCCGCTCTCGGCCCCCGCCTGCCCGCCCGAGACCGGCGCGTCGACGAAACCGAAGCCGTTTTCCTTCGCGACTTCATAGAGTTCCGCCGTGACCTTCGAGCTCACCGTGGTGTGGTCGACGAAGATTGCCCCCTCGGACATGCCCGCGAAGGCACCGTCCTCGCCGAGGCAGACCGAGCGCAGGTCGTCGTCGTTGCCGACGCAGGCCATGACGAACTCGGCGCCCTCGGCGGCCTCGCGCGGGGTCGGCGCCATCTTGCCGCCGTGTTCGGTCGTCCAGGCCTCGGCCTTTGCGGCGGTCCGGTTGTAGACCGTGACCTCGTGACCGGCTTTCACCATATGCCCGGCCATGGGATATCCCATCACCCCGAGCCCAAGGAATGCGCATTTCGCCATGGTTCAACCCTCCGTTATCGCTGACGTTGGCTGTGTTGTCGCCGCTCCCCCGGGCCTTGGCAAGGGGGCGGCCACGCGGTAAGCCCGCCCGAAGACCGGTGAACGGGGAAATCCTGATGGCGACACTCTTCCGATGGCTCCTGAGGCTCGCGTCCACGGCGATCCTTCTCTCCGTCGTCGTGGTGGGTCTGGTCTACTACCTCGCCTCGCGGTCGCTGCCGGATTACGACAAGGACCTGACCGTCGCCGGCATCGGCGCCGAGGTCGATATCGTGCGCGACAATGCCGCCGTGCCGCACATCTTCGCCGCCTCCGACGAGGACGCCTATTTCGGGCTGGGCTATGCCCATGCGCAGGACCGGCTCTGGCAGATGGTGCTCATGCGGCGCACCGTGCAGGGGCGGCTCTCGGAGATCTTCGGGCGGCGCACGCTCGAGACCGACATCCTGATGCGCAGGCTTGACCTCTACCCGCTCGCCACCCGCTCGGTCGCCTCGCAGACGCCCGAGACGCTGGCGGCGCTCCGCGCCTATTCCGCCGGGGTGAACGCGCGCATCACCGAGATCAACGAGCACAGCCTCGGGCGCGGCGCGCCGGAGTTCTTCCTCTTCGACGCACCCATCGCGCCGTGGCAGCCCGCCGACAGCATCTCGCTGGTCAAGCTGATGGCGCTGCAGCTCTCGGGCCAGTTCCGCGACGAGATCCTGCGCGCCCGGACCTCGCTGCTGCTGCCCGATCCCAAGCGGCTCGCCGACATCCTGCCCGACATCCCCGGCGCCGGCACCGCGGCCCTGCCCGACTACGCCAGCCTCTTTCCCGGCCTGAAAATGCCGCGCTACGCCGCGCGGGACCCCGGGACATCCCCCTACAAGGACCGGCTCTCGCCATTCGCCGAGCGCGGCTTCGCCGGCGCCTCCAACGCCTGGGCCGCGGCGCCCGCGCGCTCGGCCGGGGGCGGCACGCTTCTCGCCAACGACCCGCACCTGGGGTTCACCGCGCCCTCGACCTGGTATCTCGCGCGGCTCGAGCTGTCCTCGGGCGGCGTGATCGGCGCCACCGTGCCCGGCATTCCCGCGGTGATGCTCGGCCGGTCGCAGAAGCTGGCCTGGGGGCTGACCTCGTCCTACCTCGACGACCAGGACCTGCACATCGAGGAGCTGAACCCCGCGAACCCGCAGGAATACCGCACGCCCGACGGCTGGAAGCGCTTCCAGACCCGCCGCTCGATCGTCGAGATCCGCGGCGAGGCGCCGGTCACCGTCACCCTGCGCTGGACCGACAACGGCCCCGTCCTGCCCCGCACCCGCTTCGAGCTCGACGCCATCACGCCCCCGGGCCACGTGGTGTCGATGAACTGGACGGCGCTCTCGGGCAACGACACCTCGGTCAGCGGCGCGCTTCGCCTGATGGCAGCGGGCAGCGTGCAGGAGGCGCTCGACGAGGCGACACCGCTTTATGTCGCGCCGTCGCAGATGCTGACGCTGATCGACCGCGAGCACATCGCGATGAAGCTGATCGGCGCCATGCCCCTGCGCGATCCGGCCCACCAGAGCCAGGGCCGCATGCCCTCGCCCGGCTGGGTCGAGGCCAACCGCTGGCAGGGCGTCTTCCCCGACAGCGAGAACCCGGTCTGGACCGATCCCGACGGCGGCATCGTCGGCAACACCAACAACAAGATCATCGACCGCCCCTTCCCCGCCCATGTCAGCTTTGACTGGGGCGACAGCCAGCGCGTGATGCGCTGGAGCCAGCTCATGCAGGGGCGGCAGGTGCACACCCGCGACAGCTTCATCGAGGCGCAGCTCGACACCGTGTCGCCGGCGGCGCGCACCCTGCTGCCGCTCATCGGTCGCGACCTGTGGTTCACCGGCGAGGCCGCGCCCGAGGGCACGCCCGAGCGTCAGCGCCAGCGTGCGCTCGAACTGCTGGCCGACTGGAACGGCGAGATGAACGAGCACCTGCCCGAGCCGCTGATCTACGCAGCCTGGGTCCGGGCCCTGCAGGAGCGCCTGATTCGGGACGAGCTCGGCCCGCTGGCCGACGCCTACAGCCACGTCGAGCCGCTGTTCATCGAGCGCGTGTACCGCGACGTGGACGGCGCCAGCGCGTGGTGCGACGTGATCCGCTCGGTCGCGGTCGAGAGCTGCTCGGACATTGCCCGCATGGCGCTCGACGATGCGCTGGTGTGGATCTCCGAGCGCTACGGCACCGCGCTCGAGAGCCTGCGCTGGGGCGATGCGCACCAGGCGCTGCACCGGCACATGGTGCTGGGCGACATCCCGGTGCTGCGCTACTTCACCAACATCCGGCAGGCGACCTCGGGCGGCGACTTCACGCTCGAGCGCGGGCGCACCTCGGGCACCGATCCCGACCCGTTCACCAGCGTGCACGGCGCCACCTACCGCGGCGTCTACGATTTCGCCGACCCGGATTCCTCGGTCTTCATCACCTCGACCGGCCAGAGCGGCCACCTGCTGTCGCGGCATTACGACGACCTCGGCACGCTGTGGCGGCGCGGCGAGTACATCCCCATGTCGCTCGACGAGGACCTGGCACGGGCGGCCTCGATCGGCGTCACGCGGCTGCTCAGGAAGTAGCGCCGGGATGAGGGACGAGACCCATCTCGACCTCGCCACCGCCCGTGCGCTGGTGCGCGCGTCGCTGGCCGAGCGGCGCCCGGGCGCGCCGCACGGGCTGGGCAGCCTCGCGCCCGTCGACAAGCCGCGCCGGGCGCAGGTCTTCTGCGCCGCCCGGCCGGACGAGCGCATCGTGGTCAAGGTCTACGCCCCCGCTTGGGCCGACAAGGCCCGCGCACAGGTCGCGCGCCAGCGGGCGGTGGTGACAGCCCTGCCCGACGCCGCGCCCGAGGTGCTGTTCTTCGACGAGAGCAGGCTGGTGCTCGGCATGGCCTACGCCGATGGTCCGAGCCTCTCGGCGCTCTGGCCGCACCTGTCGGAGGCCGACCGCGCGACGCGTCTGCAGGCGGCGGGGCACTGGCTGCGGCGGCTGCACGGCACCAGCCTCGAGCCGCACCCCTTCCGTCCCAAGGGCCAGCTCGCGTGGCTGCAGAAGCTCATCATGCAACACGAGTTCGGCGGGCGGCTCATCCCCGATGTCGGGCAGTTCCGGCTCGAGGTCGCGGCGCTGGCCGAGCAGGTTCCAGAGGTGCGCGGCACGCCTTCGGTGCGCGCGGTGACCCATCGCGATCTACACCTGTCGAACCTGATGCTCACGCCCAACCGGCTGATCGGGCTCGATTTCGAGAACGACGCCCCGGACGAGCCGATGCGCGATCTCGTCGCGCTGCTGCTCGACGCGGTGGCCCATGGCGGCGGGCTCGAGCCGCTGTCCGAGGCGCTTGGCAAGGGCTACGGCATCACCGGCAGCATCGGTCCCGCGACGCTCTTCCTGCAGCGGCTCTTCGCGCTCGGGGTCTGGGCGGCGACGCCCCCGGCCCCCTCGCTGCGGCAGCGGGCGCGTTTCGTCGCGGCGCAACGCATCCTCTCGGCGCGGGCGCCCCTGCTGCCGGTCTGACGTTCAGGCAGCGTCGTCCGCCGTGGCCTCGCGCAGCGCCTTCGGCTTCAGCACCGCAAGCACCCCGGTCGCCAGCACGCCAAGCACCAGCGTCAGCACGCTTGCCAGCAGCACCGTCTCGACCCGCTCGGCGGCGACCGCGTCGATGTCCGAGATCAGCGAGAGCACCTCGAGGATGCTGAAGGTCATCAGGGCCGTGCCCGCGAAGCTGCTGCGCGGCAGCAACCGGAACGCCAGCGGAAAGATCACCAGGGCCAGCACGCCGGTCGCCGCCGCGGAAAGCCCGACCTGCGCCACCGCGACCGAGGCATAGGCGCCCAGAAGGGTCGCCAGCGTCCGCTTCAGGCTGCGCGAGAACAGCGCGCCATAGGGGGGCATCGACAGGATCACGAAGGTCAGCGGCAGCCAGAAGCCGTGATCGTCGAACAGTCTCTGCCCGAGCCAGACCGCGACCACGAGTCCGGTGCCGAAGACCGCGCCGAAGGTGAAGCTGTAGACCCGACTGCCCGCCGACACCGCGTCGAGCGTCCGCACCCGGCGTGCCAGCGAGGTGATGCCGATGCTCCAGATCATGCCGCCCAGATAGATGCCCAGAAGCAGCGGCAGGTTGTCCGAGGGGATCAGCGGCGCGGTGAACAGCGTCCATGTCAGCACCGCGCGCATGGCGGGCCTGGCAAGCTGGTGATGCGCGGCGATGGCGGTCATCACCGCAAGGCAGCCCGCCGTCATCAGCGCCATGACCGGATCGGCGATGGCGACCATGCCTCCGAGCCCGGTCGCGATGGTCGCAAGCAGTGCCACCGGCGCCCCGCCCTCGCGGCTGGCAAGATGCGCGGGCATGGAGGCGGCGAAGGCGCCCATCCCGATGGGTCCGAAGAGCAGCACCGCCACGACCACCGGCAGCACGACGGCCACCAGCATCACGCCGATGTCGGTCCAGCGCATCGGCGCAGGCCCGTCAAGGAACCACGCCGAGACCCGTTCGCCGATGCTCATGCCCTGTCTCTTTCCGAAAAACCGTGCCGTTCCCGAAACCCTAGCACGAACGGCGCAGGCCACCAGCCCGCGCCGCTGTCATGGATACTCGGCGATTTCAGAGGCTCTGGAACTGCGCCCGGTCCTTTGCGGACCAGCGCACGCGAACGACGAAGCCGTCCTCTTCCTGCCGCTCGTCCGTTACCAGCCCCTTGCCGAAGAGCCACGACCGGCGACGCCCCTCGTCGAACCCGAGCAGGAGCTCTTCCTCGACCGTCTCGCCCTGCAGCAGGTCGGTCACCGCACGCAGCATCACGTCGAGCCCGTCGCCGGTCAGGGCCGAGACGGCGTAGACCTGCTCTTCGCGCTCGGCCCGGGTCAGCAGCGCGTCGCGCTCGTCCGGGTGCAGGCGGTCGATCTTGTTCCAGACCTCGATGCGCGGCACCTCCTCGTCGAGGCCCAGCGAGGCGAGGATGGTCTCCACGTCCTCGGACTGCTCCTCGGTGTTGGGATGCGAAATGTCGCGCACATGCACGACAACGTCCGCGGCCAGAACCTCTTCGAGCGTGGCGCGGAAGGCCGCGACCAGTTCGGTCGGCAGGTCCGAGATAAAGCCCACCGTGTCCGACAGGATCACCTCGATGCCCGTGGGCAGCCGCACCGCGCGCATCGTCGGGTCGAGCGTGGCGAAGAGCATGTCCTTGGCCATGACCTCGGCCCCGGTCAGCCGGTTGAAGAGCGTCGACTTGCCGGCGTTGGTATAGCCCACCAGCGCCACGATGGGGAACGGCACCTTGGCGCGCGCCTTGCGGTGCAGGTCGCGGGTCTTGACCACGCGGTCGAGCTGGCGCCGCAGCCGCACGAGCTGTTCGTCGATGGCGCGGCGGTCGGCCTCGATCTGGGTTTCGCCGGGGCCACCGACGAAACCGAGCCCGCCGCGCTGCCGTTCGAGGTGGGTCCAGGCCCGCACCAGCCGGGTGCGCTGGTAGGACAGCGCCGCCATCTCGACCTGCAGCACGCCCTCGCGGGTGGCGGCACGGTCCGAGAATATCTCGAGGATCAGCCCGGTCCGGTCGAGCAGCTTGACCTTCCACTGCTTCTCGAGATTGCGTTGCTGCACCGGGCTCACGGGGCCGTCGACGAGCACCAGCTCGACCTCGGCCTCCTCGAAGAGCGTCTTCAGCTCCTCGATCTTGCCGGTGCCGAAGAGGTGGCCGGGGTGCGGATCGCGCACCGGCACGACGGCGCTGCCCACGACCTCGAGGTCGGGGAGCGCGACTGCCAGCGCGACAGCTTCCTCGAGCGCCATCTCCGCGTCGCGGCGATCACGATCCGAGCGGATGTCGGGATGCAGGACCCAGGCGCGGGTCACATGCGTTGCATGTTCTTTCAATCGTTGCCGTCGCCGTCATACAGGTTGATCGGCTGCGACGGCATGATCGTCGAGATCGCATGCTTGTAGACAAGCTGCGACTGCCCATCCCGGCGCAGAAGCACGCAGAAATTGTCGAACCAGGTGATGACGCCCTGCAGTTTAACCCCGTTGATCAGGAAGACAGTGACCGGAACCTTGGTTTTGCGGACGTGATTGAGGAACGCGTCCTGAAGATTTTGTCTGTCCGAAGCCATTGAATTTGCCTTTATTCTTGCCCTTTGCCGCCGGGCGGCCTTCGCTCTTTCGGGCGAGTATGTATCGCCAAAGGAGGAACTTCCAGTGCAAAAATCCGGGCCTTGGCGGATGTGCACGCTGCCTGTGCGCGCTGCCCACACGGAAGGCAGATGGCCCGGACGGCGTGTCAGTCGCGCCAGATGCCCGGGGTGAGAAGCACGATGATCGCCATCAGCTCGAGCCGCCCCAGCACCATCGCCGCGCAGAGCGTCAGCTTGACCCCGTCCCCCAGCGCGCCGAGGTCCACCGGCATCTCGGCGGCGGCGCGGATCAGCGGGCCGCAGTTGGTGAGGCCGGCAATGGTCAGCACCATGGCGTTCTCGAAATCGATGCCGAAGAGGCTGAAGATCAGCGAGAAGGCGGCGATGGACATTGCGAAGAGCATGAAGAACACCCACGCGATGAACGCCCCCTGCCGCCGCATCCTGCGCGCCATCGGGCCCGAGCGACCGATGGAGCTCGGGTGCACCAGCTTCTCGAGCTCGCGCTTGCCCGCGAGGTAGAGCGCGTAGATCCGCAGGAGCTTCACGCCGCCCGCGGTGGTGGCGACACCACCGCCCATGATCGCGAGCCCCATGAGGATGAGCCCCGGGGTCGGCAGGCCCGACCAGCTCTGGGCCTCGGCCCAGTCGCTGCTGACGAAGCCCGTGGTCGACAGGAACGAGAGCGCGGTGAACACCCCGCCCCAGAGCGCCCGCAGCCCCAGCGCGAGGTTCTGTTCGCCGCCCACGTCGAAGGCGGCGATCCAGTGCCGCACGAACAGCACCAGCGGCACGAGGATCGCGATCGAGATGCCCATACGGAACTCGGGGTCCTCGCGCAGGCCCGGGCGATAGGACGCCCCGGTGTCGCCCGAAAAGGTCAGCCGCGACAGTGCGAAGAACAGGAAGCAGAAGATGATCATCTCGCCCGCGATGCCCGAACCCGCGTTGATCGGGCCGCCGACCGATGAGATCCCCGAGGTCGAGAGCGTCGACATGGCGTGGATCAGCGCGGTCAGCGGCAGGTCCCCCGCCACCATCAGCATGATCCACAGCGCCAGCGTCAGCCCCGCGTAGATCGGCACCAGGACCCGCGCCGCGAGCCCGAGCCGCTGCGCGGGGTCGCGCATGTCGCGCCTCGCGGCGCCCGCGTCGACGCTCTGGCCGGGCTCACCGCGGGCGGTGATCTCGAATCCGCCCAGCGTCAGCGGGGCAAGGATCGCCGCCGCGGCGATCCACATCAGCAGCCCGCCGAGCCACGCCACCTGCGCCCGCCAGAGATGCTCGGCCGAGGACAGGC
This sequence comes from Salipiger thiooxidans, assembly GCF_900102075.1. Classification (GTDB taxonomy): domain Bacteria; phylum Pseudomonadota; class Alphaproteobacteria; order Rhodobacterales; family Rhodobacteraceae; genus Salipiger; species Salipiger thiooxidans. Next base: position 210,035 of record NZ_FNAV01000010.1, read on the forward strand.
GCGACGGGTCGAAGAGCGTGGCACCGGTCGTGGTGAGGCTCGAGACCATCTCGAAGAAGGCGTTCATGAAAGTGGTGGTGCGCACCGCCTCGTGGAACGGCACCGCCAGCAGCGCCGGCAGGAACACGAAGGCGCCCATCAGCGCGAAGAGCTGGCGCGAGGCCGAGCGGTTGTGCCGCCGCGTGGCCTGCGCGATGGCCACCAGCGCGGTCAGCACGACGCCGACGATGGCCGCGTAGAAGAAGCTGCGCGCGTCGTGGAATTCTTCCTCGGCCAGCGCCACCGCCGCCGGCAGCATCATCGAGGCGCTGGCAATTCCCGTCAGCAACAGGAAGAGCGGCATGCGGTAGAGGGTGCGCATCGGTCAGAAGAAGTCGATCGAGACCTGCAGCAGGCGCTCGACCTCCCGCACATCCTTGGTCAGGGCGAAGATCACCACGCGGTCGCCGTCCTCGATGCGCAGGTCGCCGGCGATCTTGACCACCTTGTCGCCCTTACGCACGGCGCCGATCAGCACGCCCTCGGGGAAGTCAATGTCGCGCACCAGCTTGCCCGCCATCGACGAGGTCGACAGCACCTCGGCCTCGATCACCTCGGCCTCGGCGTCGCCGATCGAGTAGACCGAGCGCACGCGCCCGTGGCGGATGTGACGCAGGATAGAGCTCACCGTGGTGGCGCGCGGGTTGATCCAGGCGTCGACGCCCAGCGGCTCCATCAGCGGGATCAGCGTCGGGTCGTTGACCAGCGCGATGGCCATGGGGCAGCCCTCGGCCTTGGCGCGCACGGCGGCGAGCATGTTGGTCTTGTCGTCGTCGGTGACGCAGAGCACCGCGTCGGCGCGGTCGATACCCGCCTCGGCCAGCAGCGCGCTGTCGAGCCCGTCGCCGTGCAGCACGATGGTGCGCTCGAGCGCGTCGGCGGCGATCTCGGCGCGCTTGCGGTCACGCTCGATGACCTTGGCGCGGATGCGCTCGGTGCGTTTCTCGAGGGCGCTCGCCACGGCGAGACCGACGTTGCCGCCGCCGATCACCACGACGCGCTCCTGCTTGCGCTGCGACTTGCCGAAGATCTCGAGCGTCCGGCGCACGTCGTCGCCGTGGCTGATGACATAGCAGGAATCGCCCACGAAGAGCTGGTCGCCGGGCTCGGGCGCGAAGAGCGTGCCCTCGCGGCGGATGCCCACCACCACGGCGCGCAGGGTCGAGAACAGATCCGACAGCTGCCGCAGCGGCGTGTTCACGATCGGGCAGTGTTCGTCGATGGTGAGGCCGAGCAGATGCGCATCGCCCTGCAGGAAGCGCTCGGTGTCGAAGGCCGCGGGGGCCTCGAGCCGCTGCTGCGCCGCCTCTGCGACCTCCTTCTCGGGCGAGATCACCACGTCGATGGGCATGTGGTCGCGCCGGTAGAGGTCGGAGTAGATCGCGGTGAGGTAGGATTGCGACCGCAGCCGGGCCACCTTGCGCGGGATCGCGAAGATCGAGTGGGCCACCTGGCAGGTGACCATGTTGACCTCGTCGGAATGGGTCGCGGCGATGATCATGTCGGCATCGCGCGCGCCGGCCTTCTCGAGCACGTCCGGGTAGGACGCGAAACCCGCGATGCCCTGCACGTCAAGCGTATCGGTGGCGCGGCGCACCAGGTCGGGGTTGTTGTCGACCACGGTGACGTCGTTCCGCTCCCCCGAGAGGTGCCGCGCGATCTGCCAGCCGACCTGCCCGGCCCCGCAAATGATGACCTTCATGCGTTCCTTGCCCCTGGTCCTGTCTTATGCGTGGCATGACACGCGCTTGCGGGACGGTCAACGCCCGAGGGGCGGGCCGGGACGGCGCCAACGGCGCTGGCGCGAGGGCCCGCGCCCCATGTCGTCCGGGGGTCACCGGGCCGGACGGACGGCAGCGCTCAGCCCTGTTGCGCGAGCGCGCGGGCCTTCCATTCGCGGGTCCAGGCCCGCACCGCCTCGCGGCTTTCCCAGCTGTAGCGGTCGTCCTCGCCCACACGCGCCGTGTAGAGCCGCCCCTGTCCGATGCGCCACGGATCGAGGATCAGCCCGCTGTCCCAGGGCTGGCCATCGGCGGTCACGATGACGGTCGCATGCTCGAGCTTGATGTTGCGCGCGTTGGCGATGGCGCGGTGGATGTCGAGCGTGCGGAAGCCCTCGGCGTGCAGCGCGATCTCCATGGCGTCGGCCCAGTCCTGGCACACGCCCTTCTCGCGGAAGCCGTTGACAACCTTGACGTTGTGGACGAGCGGCGCGTCCACAACCTGCCATTCGCGCGCCCAGTCGAGCGGCTTCAGCACCGCGATGCGGGCGGCGCGGGCGGCCTCGTCCGGATCGACGCCCGGTCCAAGGGCGCGCAGCGCTTGCGTGACTTCGGCGATCTGCGCCTCCAGCGCGTCGCGGTCCTGTGCCGGGGCCACGGCCGGCCCGCCGGTCTGGGTCGAGACCGAGGGGGCCGAGCAGCCCCCCAGCAGGCCGAGCGAAAGCGCCAGCGCCCCGGCCATGTATCCCACGCGCCCGAAGGCAGCCCTTGTGCGCATGATGTCAGCCGACCTTCTGCACCTGGTCCTCGTCCACGTAGGCCAGCCGGCCTCCGGACTTGGCGCCGGTGACCACGCCCAGCGACTTCAGCTTGCGGTGCAGCGCCGAGCGCTCCATGCCCACGAAGGCGGCAGTGCGCGAGATGTTCCCGCCGAAGCGGTTGATCTGGGTGAGCAGGTATTCCCGCTCGAAGGCCTCGCGCGCCTCGCGCAGCGGCAGGGTGGCCAGTGTGCCCGAAAGCACCACGCGGCCTTCCTCGTCGCCACCCGAGGGCGCCTCCTGCGGCAGCTCGCGCGCCTCGATGGGCCCGGTCCCCTCGCCGAGGATCAGCACCCGTTCCACGAGGTTCTTGAGCTGGCGCACGTTGCCCGGCCAGATCATCGTCTGCATCAGCGCCACGGCGTCTTCGGACAGGCGGCGCAACGGCAGGCCCTGCGACTTGTTGCAGGCGTCGATGAAGTACTCTGCCAGCAGCGGGATGTCCTCGCGCCGGTCCTCGAGGCTCGGCACCGCGATCGGCACCACGTTGAGCCGGTGGTAGAGTTCCTGCCGGAAGCGGCCCGAGGCGATCTCGTCCTCGAGTTCGCGGTTGGTCGAGGAAATCACCCGAAGGTCCACCCGCACCTTGTCCGAGCCGCCCACGCGGGTAAAGCTCTGGTCCACCAGCACCCGCAGGATCTTGGACTGGGTGCCGAGCGGCATGTCCGCAACCTCGTCGAAATAGACCACCCCGCCGTGCGCCTGCTCGAGCAGCCCCGGCTCGATGCCACGCTCGGCGGTCTCGCGGCCGAAGAGCACCTCTTCCATGGTCTCGGGCTCGACGCCGGCGCAGTTCACCGTGACGAAGGGCCCCTGCGCACGGCCGGAATGTGCGTGGATGTAGCGCGCCGCCACCTCCTTGCCCGAGCCCGCGGGACCGGACAGCATCACCCGGCCGTTGGACTTGGTGACCTTGTCGAGCTGGCCCACGAGGGCGCGGAAGGCGGGGCTTTCGCCCACCATCTGGCTGACCTCGGTCTCGCGCCGCTTCAGCTTGTTGTTCTCGCGCCGGAGCCGCGACGTCTCCATCGCGCGCCGGATCACCACCAGAAGCTGGTCGATGTTGAACGGCTTCTCGATGAAATCGTAGGCACCCTGCTTGATCGCCGCGACGGCGATCTCGATGTTGCCATGCCCCGAGATGATGATGATCGGGATATCCGGATTGTCCCGCTTCACCGTCTTGAGGATGTCGATGCCGTCCATCTTGCTGTCCTTCAGCCAGATGTCGAGGATCAGCAGGCCGGGAGGCTCGGCGTTCACTTCCGCCATGGCCTCGGTGGAGTTTGCCGCCAGTCGCGTGGTGTAGCCTTCGTCCTCGAGGATGTCCCCGATCAGCTCGCGAATGTCGCGCTCGTCGTCGACGATCAGGATATCGCTCATGTCTGCCCCTCTAGTTCGGTAATCACTCTGGTCATGTGTGCCGGCCGTGCCGGCGCCAGCCCGAGCGGCAGACGGACCACCGCCATCGCCCCGGCATGGGAGGCGCCGTCGAATACGGGCGCATCCTCGAGAGCGAGGCTGCCGCCATGCTCTTCGATGATCTTCTTCACGATGGGCAGGCCGAGGCCGGTGCCCTTGTCGCGGGTTGTCACATAGGGCTCGAAGAGCCGTGCCCGGTCCTCGGGCAGGCCGATGCCGTTGTCCGCGATGCGGATCTCGGCACGGCCGTCGCGCTCGGCGAGGCTGACGCGGATCTCGGGGCTGTAGCCCTCGGGCGCGCCCTTCTCGGTCAGGCTCTCGATGGCCTCGCCGGCGTTCTTGATGAGGTTGGTCAGCGCCTGCCCGATCATCGTGGCGTCCAGCTCGGACGGCATCTCGTTGTCGGGAAGGTCAATCACGAAACGCACGTCGGGCTGGCCGGTCTCCTGCAGCAGCACCGCACCGCGCAGCAACGAGACCACGTCCTCGGGTTTGCGGTCGGGCTCGGGCATTCGCGCGAACTTGGAAAACTCGTCGACGATGCGGCGCAGGTCCTCGGTCTGGCGCACGATGACCTCGGTCATCTGGTCCAGCTTCACGGCATCCTCGCCCTCGAGCTGGCGGCCGAACTTGCGCTTGATGCGCTCGGCCGAGAGCCGGATCGGGGTCAGCGGGTTCTTGATCTCGTGGGCGATGCGGCGCGCCACGTCGCCCCAGGCGGCCATGCGCTGCGCGCTCACGAGGTCGGTGACGTCGTCGAAGGCCACCACGAAGCCTTCGAGCGAGCCGTTGGCGCGACGCCGCACCGACATGCGCACCAGAAGGTGTTCGAGCCGGCCCTCGCGGCTCACCTTCACCTCTTCCTGCGCGGTCTCCTGCCCGGTGTCGCGCAGCTTCTCGAAAAGCGCGCCGAACTCGGGCACGGCGACGGTGATCGGCACTTCGGACTTGGTCTCCTGCCAGCCGAGCAGGCGCTCGGCCGAGCGGTTGACGAAGGTGACGCGGCCACTGTCGTCGAGCCCGACGACGCCCGAGGTCACCGAGGACAGCACGCTGTCGAACAGCCGCTGGCGGCGTTCGATCTGGCGGGTGTTTTCGAGCAGCGTCTCGCGCTGCCCCTTCAGCTGGCGAGTCATCTGGTTGAAATAGCGCCCGAGCATTGAGATCTCGTCATCGCCCTCTTCCTCGATCACCTGCACCTCCAGATCGCCCGCGCCGACGCGCTGCGCGGCACCGGCAAGGCGGCCCACGGGACGGGCGAGGCGCTCGGCGAACCACAGGCCCAGCCAGATCGCGGCAAGGATCAGCAGCACGGCGAAACCGAGGTAGAGCAACGCGAAGTCGAAAAGCCTGCGGCCCCGTTCGCTTTCCTGCTGCTGATAGAACTGCGCAGTGGCCTGCGTCTGGTCGAGCAGGTTCAGCAGGTTCCCGTCGACCTCGCGGCTGACATAGAGGTAGCGGTCGGCGAAGGCGTCGAGCGGGATCAGCGCCCGAAGCTCGTGGTTGTCCCAGTCGGGGACCATGACCACGCCCTGTTCGTCCGCCTGCGCAAGCTGCGCGATGGTGGGCTGCTCGTAGTCGAAGAGGTAGGAGCGTTCGCCGCGGGCCCGGATCTCGCCCGCGCCGTCGATGACATAGGCCTCGCGCAGGCCGCGCTGGATCTGGCCCTGCCCCTGCCCGAGGATCTGGCGGATGTCGCCGTCATCGAGCGCGAAATTGGCGCGGCGGGCGGCGTCGATGAAGCGGGCCAGCGCCTCGACATCCTCGGCCAGCCCGTGGCGCTGCTCGGCCTCGTAGGCCTCGGCGGCGGCGAGCGAGGCGCCCACCACGTTCTGCACCCGGCTCGAGAACCACGTCTCGAGGCCGATGTTGATGGTCAGCACGGCGAAGACGGCAACGGTCACGGTGGGCAGAAGCGCCATAAGCGCGAAAACGCCTGTGAGCCGCAGGTGCAGGCGGGATCCTGCCGACTGCGCCCGCCGGTCGGCCACCATGCGGGCGACACGGGCCAGAACCAGCGTCGCCAGCAGCAGCACGTAGACCAGATCCGCCAGCAGCACGAGTCGCAGGCTGAGCTCGGAGCCGTTGCCGGTCTCGAGCGGACCAAGCACCATGAACGTTGCCAGCGCCAGCGCCGGGCCCAGAAGCACCAGCCCCAGCGCTGCAACGGTCTGGACCCGCCGCTGACGCCGAATGCGCATCAGCCGGTTCCACGTCGCGCGATGCACGACAGATTTCCGTGCCCGGGTGGCCACAGACCTACCTCGCCTTGATGTGCTGCTCGTGGCAGCGGACCGCCATATCGTGTGGCTTCTTCACTACCTCGGGTTGAAGCGAAGCAGTATGGCCACATCTATGTGACCCTTTTACATCAGTTTGCGACGGCGTGTCACGCGAATATCCAGATCCGTGATCTTCTTGCGCAAAGTATTGCGGTTGATCCCGAGCAGATCGGCGCATTTCGCCTGGTTTCCGCCCGTTGCCTCGAGAGCAATCTCGATGAGCGGCGCCTCGACCTCCTTGAGGATGCGGGCATAGAGCCCCGGCGGCGGCAGCATGTTGCCGTGCAGGTCGAAATAGCGGCGCAGGTGACGGGCCACCGAGGTGCCCAGCTTCTCGGCGTCGCCACCGCGCAGGATCGGTCCGGTATCGGGCTGGTTTCCCAGCACCGCCTCGACCTCGGTGCGGCTGATCTCCTCGGCGCGGCTGGTCAGGCTCAGGCGGCGCACCGAATTCTCGAGCTGACGCACGTTGCCCGGCCAGCTGTAGGCGCGGAAGAGCTCGGCGGCATCCTTGGACAGCCAGCGCTTGGGCGCGCCCTCGCGCTCGGCCCGGGCAAGGAAGTGCTCGGTGAGCAGCGCGATGTCCTCGACCCGCTCGCGCAGGCTCGGCACGTTGATGGTCGCGCCGGAGAGGCGGTAGTAGAGGTCCTGCCGCACCCGGCCCTCGTCCATGGCCTGTGCGAGGTCGCCCTGCGAGGTCGCCATGAAGCGCGGCACGTGTTCGCCCGGGATATCCATCATGCGCACCACGCGCGCCTGGATCTCGTCGGGGATGTCGGTGATCTCGTCGATGAGCAGCGTGCCGCCCTTGACGCGGGCCAGCACCCGGGCGGGGCCCTCGAGATCCGAGAGGTCGGCGCCGGTCACGGTGATGAAGGGCAGCGTGCGGCGGTCCGAGAAGTCGTGAATGGCGCGCGCAATCAGCGACTTGCCGGTCCCGCTCTCGCCCGAGATCAGCACCGGCAGATCGGTGTTCATCACCCGCGCAACAAGCCGGTAGAGCGCCTGCATCGCCGGCGTCTTGCCGACCAGCGGCAGCTCGTCGGGACCGTCGGCACCGATGGTCGCCACATCCTCGCGCTTGGGCGCGCGGTTGCGGTTGTCGAGCGCCTTGGCGGTGCGCTTCATCAGGTCCGGCAGGTCGAAGGGCTTGGGCAGGTAGTCGTAGGCTTCCGCCTCCGCCGCCTGGATCGCCGTCATGATGGTGTTCTGCGCCGAGATCACGATAACCGGCAGGTCGGGCCGGTCCTGGCGAATCTTCGGAAGCATTTCCAGACCGTTGCCATCGGGCATGACCACGTCCGAGATCACCACGTCGCCCTTGCCTTCACCGACCCAGCGCATCAGCGTGGTGAGCGAGCTCGTCGCGTGCACCTTGCAGCCCGCGCGGGTCAGCGCCTGCGTCAGAACGGTGCGGATCGTGCGGTCGTCGTCTGCGACAAGAACCGTGCCATCCATTATCTCTTCTCCTCTGTCTCGCGCGGGGCGCGCGGAAGCGAAATCCGGAAGATCGTCCGGCCGGGGACGGAATCCACCGAGATCCAGCCATCATGATCCGAAATGATTTTCGAGACGAGCGCCAGCCCCAGACCGGTGCCGTTCTCCTTGCCCGACACGAAGGGGTCGAACACGTCGCCCCGGATGTCGTCGGGCAGGCCGGGGCCGTCGTCGATGACCTCGACCTGCAGCGGCAGCTTCTGCGTCGTGCCATCGGCGCGGCGCATGCGGAAGCTGTGCTCGTAGAAGGTGCGCAGGCGGATCGTGCCGCCGACCTTGGGGTCGGCGGCCTCGGCGGCGTTCTTGAGCAGGTTGAGCACCACCTGCAGAAGCTGGTCCGGATCGCCGTAGGCGAGCGGCAGCGAGGGGTCGTAATCCTCGATGAACTTCATGTGCGCCCCTGCCCCGAGCTGGGTCGAGCGGCGCGCCCGGTCGAGCACGTCGTGAATGTTCACCGGCTTGCGCTCGGGCGCAGAGAGATTGCCGAACTGCTCCACCTGCTCGAGCAGCTTCACGATGCGGCGGGTCTCGGCCACGATCAGGTCGGTGAGCTCGAGGTCGTCCTTGCTGAGGCTCATCGACAGCAGCTGCGCCGCGCCGGTGATCCCCGCAAGCGGGTTCTTGATCTCGTGCGCCAGCATCTCGGCCATGCCGATGGCCGACTTTGCGGCGGATTTCACCGAGTGACTCTGGGTCATGCGGCCCGCCAGCTCGCGCGGCGAGATCAGCATGATGAACCAGCCGGGGAAGCCCTGCACCGGCGCGAGCTGAAGGTTGCAGACCAGCGGCGGGCGCGAGCCGGTGCCGACGTCGACATCGTTGACGAACAGCGGCGTGCCGTGCTCGCGGGCCCGGGCGAGGCTTTCCTCGAGCGGCGCGTCGACCGCGAGGCGGTCCCAGATCGGCTGGCCGATCAGCCACTTGGCCGAGTTGTTCATGAAGCCCTCGGCAGCCGGATTCATGTCGGCGATGCGTTCCTCGGCGTCCAGCAGGATCGCGGGAACCGGCAGCGAGGACCAGAGCTGAAGCTGAAGTTCGCCGTTCATGCCGCCTCCATCAGGGCATCTTCCAATGCGGGGCGCAGCAGGGCCGAGGCCTGCGCGGGGTCACGCTCGGTGAGCACCCTCCGCCGCATCTCGGGCGCAGTGCCCGCGTGATCCATGTACCAGCCGAGGTGCTTGCGGGCGCATTTCACGCCAAGCTCCGGGCCGTAGAAGGCGATCATCGCCTCGTAATGTTCCTGCACGATGTCGGTCAGCGCGCGCCCCCCGGGCACGTCGGGCCGGGGCGCGCCGTAGAGCGCGTGGGCGATCTCGGCGAGCCGCCAAGGGGCGCCCTGCGCGCCGCGCCCGACCATCACGCCATCGGCGCCCGAAAGGTGCAACGCCTCGCGTGCGGTGGCGGCGTCGGTGATGTCGCCATTGGCCACGACGGGCACCGAGACCGCGTCCTTGACGGCGCGGATCGCGGCCCAGTCGGCACGGCCCTTGTAGAACTGGCAGCGGGTGCGGCCGTGGATGACGATCATGCGCACACCGGCGGCCTCGGCCCGGCGGGCGAGCTCGGGCGCGTTCAGGCTGCTGTCGTCCCAGCCAAGGCGGGTCTTGAGCGTGACCGGCACGTCCACCGCCCCCACCACGGCCTCGATCAGCCGCAGCGCGTGGTCGGGTTCGCGCATCAGCGCCGAGCCCGAGTAGCCGCCCGTCACCTTCTTGGCCGGGCAGCCCATGTTGATGTCGATGACGCGGGCGCCCATGTCGGCGACCATGCGCGCCGCCTCGGCCATCGGCCCGGGTGCGCGACCGGCCAGCTGGACCGAGGTGTTGGCGATACCGGCGCCCAGTTCGGCCTTCTCGCGGGTGCCCGGACGCGCGGTGAGAAACTCGCCGCTCGCGATCATCTCGGACACGACGAGGCCGGCGCCCCAGCGCGCAACCAGAGAGCGAAACGGTAAGTCGGTGATTCCCGCCAGCGGTGCCAGCAGAACAGGAGGAGAGATTGCCTTGTCTCCCAGGGAGAGTGTCAAGCGCCTATTCCTTGTGCAGATGCTTGGGAGGTAACCTGCCCCCGCGGCGCTTTCAATCGTTCAAGCACCTTTACGCCCCTTGATATCGCAGCTTGCACAATAATTCATCAAGACACCACATCGCATTGCGCCGCCCTGGTGCAGCGCCTAGAGAGGCCGCGAAGGAAAACGAGGCACATGACAACAGCCGCGATCATCGTCGCCGCAGGCCGCGGCACCCGCGCCGGAGGCGAGTTGCCGAAGCAATGGCGCGACGTCTCCGGCAAGCCGGTGGCGCGCTGGACGCTCGAGGCCTTCGCCCATCTTCCGCGCATCGTGATGGTGATTCACCCCGACGACCGGGCCCGGGCCGAGGCGCTTTGCGGCGCCCTGCCGGTGACGCTGGTCGAGGGTGCCACGGACCGGGCGGGCTCGGTCCGCGCGGGCCTCGCGGCGCTGGCCGACGTGCCGCCCGAGCGCGTGCTGATCCATGACGTGGCCCGGCCCTGCGTGTCGCGCGGCGTGATCGACGCCGTCGAGGCGGCGCTCGCCACCCTGCCCGGCGCCGCCCCCGCGCTTGCGGTCACCGACGCGCTCTGGACCGGGGCCGAGGACCGCGTCACCGGCACCCGCGACCGCGGCGGGCTCTACCGCGCGCAGACCCCGCAGGGCTTCCGCTACGCCGAGATCGCCGCCGCCCATGCCGCCCATCCCGGCGGCGCCGCCGACGATGTCGAGGTCGCCCGCGCTGCGGGGCTGGATGTGGCGATCGTTCCGGGCGAGGAACGCAATCTCAAGATCACCGCGCCGGACGATTTCGACCGCGCCGCGGCATTGCTGACGGAGGGACGAATGGATATCCGGCTGGGCAACGGCTACGACGTACACCGCTTCGGCGAGGGCGACCACGTGGTGCTCTGCGGCATCAAGGTGCCGCACGGGCGCGGGTTGCAGGGACATTCCGACGCGGATGTCGGCATGCACGCGGTCACCGACGCGCTCTACGGCGCCATGGCCGAGGGCGACATCGGGCGCCACTTCCCGCCGAGCGACCCGCAATGGAAGGGCGCAGCCTCCGAGATCTTCCTGCGCCACGCGGTCGAGCTGGCGCGCTCCAAGGGCTTCACCATATCGAACATCGACCTCACGCTGGTCTGCGAGCGCCCGAAGATCGGCCCGCATGCTGCTGTGATGACAGCAGAAATGTCCCGCATCATGGGCATGGACGCGGACCGGGTGTCGATCAAGGCCACGACCTCCGAACGGCTCGGGTTCACAGGGCGCGAGGAAGGCATCGCCGCCATCGCAACCGCCACGCTGGTGAAGCCATGAAAGCCATCGCATCGTTCTTCTACGTGGGCTTCCTGACGCCCGCCCCCGGCACCTGGGGCTCGCTCGCGGCGCTGCCCGTGGCCTACGGCATCCTGCTGATCGGGGGCTTCTGGCTGCTGCTCGCGGCCACCGTCGCGGCCTTCGTCCTGGGCTACATCGCCACCCGCTCGATCACCGCCACCGGCGAGGATCACGACCCGTCGTGGATCGTCATCGACGAGGTCGTAGGTCAGTGGATCGCCCTGTTTCCAGTGGCTTACGGGGCGATGATGATGTCGGTCGATATCTGGCGGCTCTACCCCGGCTGGATCACCGGCTTCCTGTTCTTCCGGCTCTTCGACATCTGGAAACCGTGGCTCGTGGGCCAGGCCGACCGGCGCGGCGATGCCATGGGCGTGATGCTGGACGACGTGATCGCGGGCGTGTTTTCTGCTATCGTCTCCATCATCCTCGCCGCCATCGCACACGGAGTCCTCATGTGACCGAAGTTCTGTCCCGCGACATCCTGCTGCACGCCCGCGAGCGCGGCGTCACCCTCACCACTGCCGAAAGCTGCACCGGCGGCATGGTCTCGGCCGCGATCACCGACGTTGCGGGCTCGTCCGACATCTTCCACCGCGGCTTCGTCACCTATTCCAACGCCGCCAAGCAGGAGATGCTGGGCGTGCGCTCGGAGACGCTCGAGGTGCATGGCGCCGTGTCCGAGGAAGTGGCACGCGAGATGGCCGAGGGCGCCCGCAAGGCGGCCGAGGCGGACCTTGCGGTGGCGATCTCGGGCATCGCCGGCCCCGGCGGCTCGGAGCACAAGCCCGAGGGCCGCGTCTGCTTTGCGCTGGCAAACAGCACCGAGACCATCACCGAGACGAAGGACTTCGGCGCGCTCGGCCGCGGCAACGTCCGCGCCGCCGCGACGCATCACGCGCTGGAACTGCTGCGCAGCGCGCTCTCCGACGACTGAGCCTCAGGCGGCGAGCGCCTGCGTCGCAGCGCGATAGGAGGCCGCCGCCCCTGCCGAGGTCGGCGTCGGCGCCAGAGATTTCGAGGAAACGGCGGTCTGGATCGCCTGCGCCTGCTGCATGCGGGTCGCCGTATCAGGCACCCGGCTGCGCGCTTCCATCGCGGCGCCCTCGGAGGTTTCCTTGGCACGCTCAGGCTTCGGCGCCATGGCCTCGTCCGAGCTCTGCCGTATCGGCTCCGCCCGGATGATGTCGATCCTGGGGGCGTGCTGCGCCAGCACCGGGCTGGCAGCGATGTTCGGGCTCTGCATCGTTGACCCTCTGCGGTGTCACATTCGTCACCGCAGCAGATGTTTCCGAAATTTGTCTAAAATCTGACGGACCGCCGGGAACCGGGGGGCATGGTTACCTCCCTGTTCAGACAGCTCAGCTTTGCGCGCCGTAGAGCTCGGCCGCGCGCCGCTCGAAGGCGCGCACGATGCGCTGCATCGCCTCGTAGAAGAACATCCCCGCAGCGCCCTGCAGGATCCGGTTCTTGAACTCGAAATCGACGAAGAAATGCACGTCGACGCCGCCCTCTGCCTTGTCCTCGAAATGCCATTTCGAGATCATGTGGCGGAACGGGCCGTCGAGATACTCGGTGTCGATGCGCTTGTCCTCCGGCCACAGGGTCACCCGGCTGCCGAAGCGTTCGCGGAACACCTTGAACGAGATCACCAGGTCCGCGTGCATCACCTCGTGGTCGCCCTTGTCCTCGCGCGACCGGATGCGGGCAGCGGCGGTCCAGGGCAGGAACTTCGGATAAGACGCGACATCGGCCACGAGGTCGTACATCTGCTGGGCCGAATACGGCAGGTGCTTGGTCTCGGAATGGGTAGGCATGTCGGTCTTTCTAGCGTCTGTTTATCGCGTGACAATGGTTGAGCGTTTCTTCATATGCTGGGCCCGGCTTTTCAAGGGGGATGCCATGACTGAGCGGCCTTATGTCGTAGACGAGATGATCTCCGCCAAGGCGATCGCCGCCCGCATCGAGGCGCTGGCCCGCGAGATCGACCGCGAGTTCCGCGACACCGAGAAGCTGGTGGTCGTGGGTCTGCTGCGCGGCAGCTTCGTCTTCATCGCCGATCTGGTGCGGGAACTCGACCTGCCCGTCGAGGTGGATTTCCTCGAGGCTTCCTCGTACGGCGACGGCATGGAAAGCTCGCGTGAGGTGCGCATCCTCAAGGACCTGCGCTCGCCCATCGAGGGCCGCGACGTGCTGGTGGTCGAGGACATCGTAGACACCGGCTTCACCCTGAGCCACGTGCTGCGGCTGCTGCAGTCGCGCGAGCCCCGCAAGCTGCGCACCATCGCGCTGCTCGACAAGCCGGCGCGGCGCGAGGTGGCGCTCAAGGCCGACTGGACCGGGTTCGAGATCCCCGACGAGTTCGTGGTCGGCTACGGCATCGACTTCGCGCAGCGCAACCGCAACCTTCCCTTCATCGGCAAGGTCCGCTTCCCCGACGACGCCTGACATCCGGCGAAGCACCGGTGGGTGATCCCTGGTGCGCCCCGGGCCGTCCTGTGCCCTCGGGGTTATGCCGGACGGGCTCGCAATGTCCTGACGTTCGTTCACGAATAAGCGAGTATTCGCCAAGCAGGACAACCACGGGCTGTCAGTTCCGCCCGCAGATCCGCGTCAGGATCGATGCGCAAACCACTGAAAACAAATCAATTCCCTGACGTAGCTGGCGACCCGCATACTCCGCCCGCCGCACCCGCCGCTTTCCGCTACGGAAATTAGGTGATTGTCACATCACGGCGTGGCGGCAAGTCTAGGCTCGTCTCGTCCGGGGGCCTGTCGGCGCCGGGACGATCTGCCTGCTAGACACCCTAGCCTCACGCGAAAACGTCACAGGGAGAATTCCATGATCCGCATGTCCACCGGCCTCGCCGTCCTTGCCATCTGCGCCGCCGGCGCCGCCGCCGCGCAGGATGCCACCGCCCAGCTCAAGGCACGTCAGGGCCAGTTCCGCATCCTCGCCATCAACCTCGGCATTCTCGGCGACATGGCGCAGGGCAAGACCGAGTACGACGCCGAGGCCGCGCAGGCGGCGGCCGACTCGCTGGTGGGCGTGTCGATGGTGAACCAGGCACCGCTCTGGCCCGAGGGCAGCTCGGAGATGGACATCGACAACACCCGCGCGAAAGCTGAGATCTGGGACGACTTCGACGATTTCGCCTCGAAATGGGGCGCCCTGGGCGAGGCCGCGGCCTCGATGCAGACCGTCGCGGGCAACGGCGCCGAGGCGCTCGGCCCGGCGATGGGCGGTCTCGGCGGCGCCTGCAAGGCCTGCCACGACAGCTACCGCGCGCCGCAATCCTGATCCATGCGCAGGCTGATCGGAGTCGTGGTCCTGGCGGGCGCCGCGCTCGCCGGGGCCGGTTGGCTGCTCACCGCACCGAAGCCGCTGCCCGAGGGCAGCCTCGACGGCGCCACCGGTGACGCGGAGCGCGGGCAGCTGGTCTTCACCGCGGCGGGCTGCGCCTCGTGCCACCATGCGCCCGACGCCGAGGGCGAGGCCAGGCTCGTGCTGACCGGCGGCCAGCGTTTCGCCTCGGCCTTCGGCACCTTCCTCGCGCCCAACATCTCGCCCGATCCCGCGCAGGGCATCGGCGACTGGTCACTGGACGACTTCGCCAGCGCGGTGAAACGGGGCGTATCGCCGGAGGGGCAGCACCTCTACCCGGCCTTCCCCTACACCGCCTATGCCCGCATGGAGGACGGCGATCTCGTCGATCTCTGGGCCTACATGCAGACCCTGCCCGCCTCGGACACTCCGAGCCAGCCCCACGAGGTCGGCTTCCCGTTCAACATCCGCCGCGGCGTCGGCGCCTGGAAGATGCTCTACGCCTCGCCCGACTGGGTGATGACCGAAGCCGAGTCGCCGCAGCTCGAACGCGGTCGCTATCTCGTGGAAGCGCTGGCCCATTGCGGCGAATGCCACACCCCGCGCGACGCGCTTGGCGGGCTCGACCGCTCGGCCTGGCTCACCGGCGCCCCCAATCCCAACGGCCGCGGCACGATCCCCGGCCTGACGCCGGACAAGCTGAGCTGGGGCGCCGATGAGATCGCCTATTACCTCTCGTCGGGCTTCACCCCGGACTATGACAGCGTCGGCGGCCACATGGTCGAGGTGGTCGAGAACTTCGCCGCCCTCCCCGACGAGGACCGCGCCGCCGTCGCCGCCTACCTCAAGGCCCTGCCCGAAGGCGGGCGCCTCGACTGAGGCGCCCCACCTATCCGAGCCCGGCCCCCCGTCGCCCCGCACCAAAAGGAAGCGCCGCCGCGGCACATCCGGCCACGCAACCTCTTAACACCGCCCCTCCGATCCCCTATCTGCCACTCCATGACAGAGACATTGCATATCGTCGGCGGCGGCATGGCCGGATCGGAAGCCGCCTGGCAGGCCGCAGAGGCGGGCGTCCCCGTGGTGATCCACGAGATGCGCCCCAAGGTCGAGACCTTCGCCCACCGCACCGGCAACCTCGCCGAGATGGTGTGCTCGAACTCGTTCCGCTCGGATGACCACGAGCAGAACGCCGTGGGCCTCCTGCACTGGGAGATGCGCCACGCCGGCGGGCTGGTGATGCGCGAGGCCGCGGCCCACCGTCTGCCCGCAGGCGGCGCTCTGGCCGTGGACCGCGACCCGTTCTCGCAGTCGGTCACCGACGCGCTGCGCGCCCACCCCAACGTCAGCATTTCCGGCGAGGAGATCACCGCGCTTCCCGAGGACGGCCGCTGGATCATCGCAACGGGCCCGTTGACCTCGGACGCGCTGGGACGCGCCATCGCCGCCGAGACCGGGGCCGAGGCGCTGGCCTTCTTCGACGCCATCGCCCCCATCGTCTATGCCGAGAGCATCGACATGGACGTGGCATGGCTGCAGTCGCGCTACGACAAGGGCGAGACCGAGGAAGAGCGCAAGGCCTACATCAACTGTCCGATGACCAAGCCCGAGTACGAGGCCTTCATCGACGCGCTGCTCGCCGCCGACAAGGCCGAGTTCCACGAGGGCGAGACCGCGGGCTACTTCGACGGCTGCCTGCCGATCGAGGTCATGGCCGAGCGCGGCCGCGAGACCCTGCGCCACGGCCCGATGAAACCCATCGGCCTCACCAACAGCCACAAGCCCGAGGAAAAGGCCTATGCGGTGGTGCAGCTGCGCCGCGACAACGCGCTGGGGACGCTCTACAACATCGTGGGCTTCCAGACGAAGATGAAATACGGCGCGCAGACCGAGGTGTTCCGGATGATCCCGGGGCTGCAGAACGCCTCTTTCGCGCGGCTGGGCGGCATCCACCGCAACACCTTCCTCAACTCTCCGACGCTGCTCGATAACCAGATGCGCCTGCGCTCGAAGCCGCACATCCGTTTCGCTGGCCAGATCACCGGGGTCGAGGGCTACGTGGAATCCTGCGCCATGGGCCTCGCCGCGGGCCGAATGGCCGCCGCAGAGATCCTCGGCCGCACCCTGCCGCCGATCCCGCAGGACACCGCCCACGGCGCGCTGATCCACCACATCACCGGTGGTGCCGAGGCCAGGACCTTCCAGCCGATGAACGTCAACTTCGGCCTGTTCCGCCCGGTGGACGGGCTCAAGGGCGGCCGCCGCGGCCGCAAGGACCGCTACAAGGCCTACACCGACCGCGCCAAGCAGGACTGGTCGGCATGGGTCGCATCCCAGGAGGTGCCCGCATGAATTACGTCCTCGCCCTGTTCCTGCCGCCGCTGTCGATCCTGTTCACCGGCCGCATCTTCCTGTCTATCTTCGTCTTCATCATCTGGGTGCCGGCGATCTTCTTCACCGGAGGCCTCACCCACCCGATGTTCATCCTGCTTGCATGGGTGCTGATCTACCAGTCCGGCGAGGAACGCCGCACCCGCCGCCTCGAACGGGCATGGCGCGACGAAGACTGAGGTGCGGACCCGCTTCGCGCCCTCGCCGACCGGCCCGCTGCACCTCGGCCACGCCTACTCGGCGCTGCTGAACCACGACAAAGCGCGGGCCGGGGGCGGCAGCTTCCTGCTGCGCATCGACGACCTCGACCAGAGCCGTTCGCGCCCCGAGTGGGAGGCGCAACTCAAGGACGACCTGCACTGGCTTGGGCTCGACTGGCCCGAGCCCTGCTGGCGCGAATCCGAACATCTCGCCGAGTATGACGCGGCCCTCGACCGGCTCTGGGCGATGGGGCTGCTCTACCCCTGCAGCTGCAGCCGCCGCGACATCCGCGAGGCGCTCTCGGCGCCGCAGGAAGGCGCGCCGCTCACGGGGCCCGACGGGCTGGTCTACCCTGGCACCTGCCGCCCCTTGGCGGCCGCCGAGGGACCCCGCCCCCGCCCCCGCGACACCACCCTGCGCCTCGACATGGCGCGCGCCTGCGCGCGACTCGCCGGCGCGCCCATCGCCTTCCTCGAGACCGGCACCGCCCCCGGCGTGACCACAGGCACCGAGCTGTCCGAGCCCGCGGAGATGATCCAAGGGATCGGAGACGTGGTCCTCGCGCGCAAGGACATGGGCGCCGCCTACCACCTCGCGGTGGTGGTGGACGACGCCGCGCAGGCGATCACCCACGTGGTCCGCGGCGCCGACCTCTTCGAGGCCACCCGCATCCACGTCCTGCTGCAAAACCTGCTCGGGCTGAGCACGCCGATCTACCACCACCACGACCTGATCCGCGACGACAACGGCAAACGCCTCGCCAAGCGCGACGACGCCCGCGCCATCGCCCTCTACCGCAGCGAAGGCCTTACCCCCAGCGCACTCCGCGCCATGATCGGCCTCTGAGCCCCCACCTCGGCCGTCATTGCGCCCGACAACTTCCGGCAAATCGACACGCCAGCGGGGCCACGCCCCCCCCGCCGGCACAACCCGCCCATGCCCGACGCGCACCGCGTCCACCTCAGCTCAGAGAACAAGATCCAAGGGGAACAAGATCCAGAGCGCTCGCGCAAAGCCTGCGACGGCGCCTCAAGCACACATCCCGCCAGCACGACCACCCCGGGCTCCAAAGCGCAGCCCGCCTCTTCATCTTGCCAAATAAACTCCGGGGGAGTCGCGCAAGGCGCGGCGGGGGCAGCGCCCCCTTCCCCGCGCGCCGCCTTCGGCCTCCCTCGCGGTCCTGTCCGCCACGGGCCCGGTCCCGCAAGAAGCACACCGCAAGGAACGCCGGGACCCCCGGCCCCGGGATCCGGGCCCTAGGCCCCGGTCATCGGCGCCATGATCTCCACCTCGTCCCCGTCCCGCAGGGCGGTGTAGAAGCACGAGCGGCGGTTGGTGTGGCAGGCCGGGCCGGTCTGGCGCACCAGCGCCAGCAGGCAGTCGCGGTCGCAGTCGACGCGCAACTCCACAAGCGCCTGCACATGGCCCGAACTCTCTCCCTTCACCCAGAAGGACGAGCGCGAGCGCGACCAGTAGGTGACGCGGCCGCTCTCGAGCGTGCGCGCCACCGCGTCGGCGTTCATCCACGCCATCATCAGCACTTCGCCGGTCTCGGCCTCCTGCGCGATGCAGGGGATCAGGCCGCTGGCGTCATAGACCAAGGTATCGGGATCGAAGCCCATTTCGGAAAAACCCTTTTGCACCGGGGAAATCAGTGCCTATTTAAGGGGGGCTGTCGCAAAGGGAAAGCCATGTCCGCCGAGACCGACCTCATCAAGCTCTATTCGCAGCGCATCCTCGCCCTCGCCGCGGACATCCCGCGGACGGGGAGGCTCGAGACCCCGGATGCCAGCGTCAAGAAGCGTTCGCCGCTCTGCGGCTCGACCGTGACGGTCGATCTCGTGATGCGCAACGGGCGCGTCGCGGACTATGCGCAGGACGTGAAGGCCTGCGCGCTCGGCCAGGCCTCGGCCTCGGTCGTGGGCGGCGCCATCGTCGGCTGCACCCCCACCGAGATCGCCGCCGCGCGCGACGCGCTGCGGGCCATGCTCAAGGAGGACGGCCCCGCCCCCGCGGCCCCCTTCGACGACCTCGAGGTGCTGCGTCCGGCGCAGGCCTACAAGAACCGTCACGCCTCGATCATGCTGACGCTCGATGCCGCCACCGAGGCCGCGCAACAGGCGCAGGAAGCGCAATCCGCTTAAGCCGATGTTGAGAGTTCCGGCGCTATGCCTGTGCGAAAACAGCACGGGCCCGGAATGCAACACGATCCTTCCCTCACGGCGCCGGAGGCGACGCGCGAACTGGCCAGCCTGACCCGGGGCGCCTCGGCGCTCGGGCGCGAGGTTGTCGATGTCGCGGGGTTCCTGCAGGCGCTCGATGCCCGCAGCCGCAGCCAGCTCACGTCGCTGACCGAGGTCGGGCGCGCCTCCGAGAACGTCGCTGCCGCCACCGCCCGCGTCACCGGCGACATCCGCGACGTCGCCCAGAGCGCCGAGGAGGCGGGGGCGCGGGTCGACGGCTCCATCGGGACGCTTTCCCAGTCGGGACAGGCGGCGCGCGAGCTGGCGCGCTGGGTGCAGTCGGTGCATGCCGAGAACGATCTCGTGGCCGAAATGCTCGAGGCGGTGAAGACCTCGAACGGCCAGATCGCCTCGATCGCCCGGCAGGTGAATATCCTCGCGGTCAACGCCAAGATCGAGGCGGCGCGCGCCGGCGACGCGGGCCGCGGCTTTGCCATCGTCGCCGAGGCGATCAACGAGCTCAGCCGCCAGACCGGTGCCGCGGTCGAGGCGATCTCGGGCAATGTGGCCCGCATGTCGGAATGGATCGAGACGCTGAACGCCGGTGCCGTCAGCACCTCGCGCGAGGCCGAGACCGTGCTTTCGGGCGCGGAATCGGCGGATGCGGCCCTCTCCGAGATCGGCGCCCATGTCACGCGCCTGCGCGGTGCCACCGCCCGCATCGCGCAGGACATGGCCCAGGCCGGCGCCGCGGTCGACCAGCTGCGCCCCACGGTCGCGGATCTGCAGGGCTCGGTGAGCGAGGTCGCGCGCGGCGTGGACGAGGCCTCGCGCCGCTGCGACCGGCTGGTCGATGGCTCCGAGGCGATCCTGCAGCACGCGGTGGCGCTTGGCGGCTCCGGCGAGGACGGTCCGATGATCGCGCTGGTGCAGGATCTGGCGGGTCGCATCGCCCAGCAGTTCGAGGCAGCGGTGGACCAGCGCCGGATCTCGCTGGAGGCGCTCTTCGACACGCAATACACGCCCGTACCGGGGAGCGACCCGCAGCAGGTGACCACCGGCTTCACGAAGCTCACCGACGAGGTTCTGCCCCCGATCCAGGAGCCGGTGCTGGACCGCGATCCGCGCATCGTGTTCTGCGCGGCGGTCGACCGCAACGGCTACCTGCCGACGCACAACGCGCGATTTTCAAGGCCGCAAGGCACGGACCCGGTGTGGAACGCCGCCAACAGCCGCAACCGGCGGATCTTCGGCGATCGGGTCGGACTGAAGGCCGGGCGCAACACGCGGCCCTTCCTCCTGCAGGTCTACCGACGCGACATGGGCGGCGGCGCGTTCGTGATGATGAAGGATCTCTCCGCCCCCATCACCGTGCGTGGCCGGCACTGGGGTGGGCTACGGCTGGCCTACCGCTTCTGATCCGCCGCGCCTAAGTCGACAGCTGGTCCAGTCGCACGATTGGCCCGTGTACGGCGGTTCGGTGCCAGATGGGACAGGCGCCACCGGGCCGGATGGAGCGTATCGCCCTGCGCCCTGACGGGGCAGGCTGGTCAGGAGACAGGGCCTTGCCCGGGCAGAGTACAACCCGCTCAGAGCACTGCCCGGTCGCTGGCTGCCGCAGAGACCTGAGACCTGAGACCTGAGACCTGAGACCTGAGACCTGAGACCTGAGACCTGCCCCGGTCGAAGCGACACGTCAAACAAAAGCCCAGCCCAGACAACCGACGCCCCAGAGACGAAGACCCGACCCGGACAGAAGCAGGACCCGCCCCCGATCCGCCAAAGAAAAAGCCGCCGCACTCCCTTGGGGTGGAGGCGGCGGCCAGTGGCGCGTCTTGTCGGATCCCGGACCAGCCGCGCCTCCTGACGCAGGGGACAGGCGAGGAGGCGAAAGGCGGGGACAGCCGCGGCGCATCGGGGACAGATGATGCGGGAAGGCCGGTCCGGGCGAAAGACCGCAGGCAGAAATCGAAAAAGCGGTGATCAGAATGACGGCAGGTGCAACGCCCCGAGCAGGATGACGACCAGAGACACGCCTCCGATCATGTCGTGAACCAGCGTCGCGTCCGAACGCGAAAGAACCTGGCGAAGTGTCTTCATCATGGTGTCGTTCCCTGTTTGGCGTTTTGTTGCTCTTTTGTTCTCATGATTCTCACGATTCGTAAAGAACTTTTAGGGAACACTTGCGGAACACCGCGACCCCGGGCGTTCCGGGCACCTCTTCGTCCCCGGCCCCTGCCCCAGCGTCACCCGACCGAGATCAGCCGGATCGCCTCGTCCTGCCGCATCAGCCAGAGCAGCATCCGCGCCGCCCGGCCGCGTTCGCTTTCCAGCCCCGGATCCTCGGCCAGCAGCTTGCGCGCGTCGGTCTGCGCCATTGCCATGAGCCCCGCCTGATGCTCGAGATCCGCCACCCGGAAGCGCGGCAGCCCGGATTGCGCGGTGCCGATCAGGTCGCCCGCTCCACGCATCTCGAGATCCACCTCCGAGATCCGGAAGCCGTCCTCGGTCTCGCGCAGCGTGGTGAGGCGCCGCATCCCGGCCTCGCCCAACGGCCCCTGGTACATCAGCAGGCAGGTGCTCTCGGCCTTGCCGCGCCCGACCCGGCCTCGCAGCTGGTGGAGCTGCGCCAGCCCGAAATACTCGGCCCGCTCGATCACCATGATCGAGGCATTGGGCACGTTCACCCCGACCTCGATCACCGTCGTGGCGACCAGGACCTTGGTCTCGCCGGCGACGAAACGCGCCATTGCGGCGTCCTTCTCGGCGGGCGGCATCTGGCCGTGGACCAGCCCCACGACGCCCTCGCCGAGCGCCGCGCGCAGCCGCTTGAACCGCTCCTCGGCGGCGGTCAGGTCGACTGCCTCGCTCTCTTCGACCAGCGGGCAGACCCAGTAAGCCTGCCGCCCCTCGGCCACCGCGCCGCGCAGGTGCTCGACCACCTCGGCCATGCGCTCGGCCGAGACCAGCGCCGTGCGGATAGGCTTGCGCCCCGGAGGCTTCTCGTCAAGCACCGAGACGTCCATGTCGCCGTATTGCGCCAGCGCCAGCGAGCGCGGTATCGGCGTCGCGGTCATCACCAGCACATCCGCCGCCGCGCCCTTGCGCCCGAGCTCGAGCCGCTGGCGCACGCCGAACCGGTGCTGCTCGTCGACGATGGCAAGCCGCAGGTCGGCGAACTCGACGTCCGCCTGAAACACCGCGTGGGTGCCGACCAGCACGTGGATGTCGCCGCGGGCAAGCGCCGCGAGCTTGGCCTTGCGCTCGGAGCCCTTGTCGCGCCCGGTGAGCAACTCGACCACGACGCCCGCGGCCTCGGCCAGCGGCTTCAGCCCGTCGAGATGCTGCCGCGCGAGGATCTCGGTGGGGGCCATCATCACCCCCTGCCCGCCTGCCTCGACCGCAATCAGCAGCGCCATGAAGGCGACCAGCGTCTTGCCCGCGCCGACGTCGCCCTGCAGCAGTCGGTTCATGCGCTCGGCCGCGGCCATGTCCCCGGCGATCTCGTCCATCGCCCGCATCTGCGCGCCGGTCGGACGAAACGGCAGCGCCGCCAGCACCTTGCGCCGCAGCGCCCCGCTGCCGATCGTCTCGCGACCCTTGCCCTTGCGGCGATGAACGCGCGCCAGCGCGAGGGTGAGCTGGTGCGCCATCAGCTCGTCATAGGCGAGCCGCGCCCGCGCCGGCGCCGTGGGCGCAAGGTCGCCGCTGCCCTCGGGCGCATGGGCCCGGACCAGGGCGTCGCGCCAGTCGGGCCAGCCCTCGCGCGCCTTCAGCGGCCCGTCGATCCATTCGCCGAGCTCAGGCGCCATGGTCAACGCATCCGCCGTTGCACGCGTCATCAGCTTCTGGGTGACGCCCGCGGTCAGCGGGTAGACCGGTTCGAAGGCAGGCAGCGTCGCCGCCTCGTCCACCGGCAGCACGTGGTCGGGATGCACCATCTGCGCCATGCCGTCGAAGAGCTCGACCCGGCCCGAGACCTGCCGGCGCGCGCCCTCGGGCAGGATCCGCGACAGGTAATCCTCGCGTCCGTGGAAGAACACCAGCTGGAAGCCGCTGCGCGCGTCTTCGACGTGGATGCGGTAGGGCCGGCCCTTCTGAGCGGGCTTCATGTGGCGCCCCACGGTCACCTCGACGGTGACCACGCCCGGCAGGTCGGCGCCCAGCACCGTCTCGCGCGGGCGGCGGTCGATGACCCCGTGCGGCAGCGTGAACAGCAGGTCGCGCGGGGCCACGACGTCGAGCCCCTCGAGCGCCTGCGCGGTCTTGGGACCGACGCCGTCCAGCGTCTTGAGCTCGGCGAAGAGCGGCCAGAGCGGTTCCGGCCGCTGCGTCATGAGCCGATGAGCGCCAGCCAGGCGTCTTCGTCCATGAGCTCGATCCCGAGCTCGCGCGCCTTGGCCTCCTTCGAGCCAGCGCCCGGGCCCGCCACGACGATGTCGGTCTTTTTGCTGACCGAGCCCGAGACCTTGGCCCCCAGCGCCTCGGCCCGCGCCTTGGCCTCGGCGCGGGTCATCTTCTCGAGCGCGCCGGTGAAGACGACGGTCTTGCCGGCCACCGGGCTGCCGTCGGTCTGCGGACGTTCGGGCGCCTCGATGGTGCGGAGCTCTGCGATCAGCCGGTCGACGGAGGCGCGCTCAGAGCTTTGCGTCAGTGAACTCACAAGCGAAGTCGCCGTTGTTGCTCCGATGCCATCTATTTCCTCAAGCCTATGGAATGCTTCGACGGCTTCTTCAGGAAGGCGCGGGTCGCGATCCCACACATTTTGCCTCACACCGGCTACATCAGCCCGACGCTTCTCTCGCTTTGCCTTGGCTCGTTCATCTTGAGCCGCAGTTTGCGTCTCGATGTGGCGCTCGGCTGCAACCTTCGCAGAATCCACCACCTC
Source organism: Salipiger thiooxidans (assembly GCF_900102075.1). Taxonomy (GTDB): domain Bacteria; phylum Pseudomonadota; class Alphaproteobacteria; order Rhodobacterales; family Rhodobacteraceae; genus Salipiger; species Salipiger thiooxidans. The sequence goes on from NZ_FNAV01000010.1 coordinate 234,160, forward strand.
AATGAAGTTCTCCCACGACTCGAAGTTTCGAGCGAAATCCAGAGAAGCAACTTCGCCCACATGGCGGATACCAAGAGAAAAAACTAGCCGTTCAAGTCCAATCTCTCGTTTCGAGTCGATTGAATCGAAGAGTTTTTTTGCACTTGTCTCGCCCCACCCCTTTATTCTTGCGAGAGGCTTTTGAGAAAGGTATCGAATTGCCTCCTCTAGGCCCTCGCTATCGAACTCATCTACAGGAATTCCGATATCTCGAAGTATCTCTCCATACCTCATCCTCAACTCTTTACCCTTGGCTTCACTACAAAACTGTCGAGTAAGAAAAGCACGCAACCCGGGTTTCAGCTTAGTTCCGTCTTGATCTCTTACACCTAGCGTGAAAATGTCAGCCGGTTCCTCAATCCAGTGAAGAAAATAGAAGAGTTCAACCTGTTTCGAACCGAGACCTTCGACGTCAAACGCAGATCTAGACACAAAGTGCTTTAGCTTTTCAATTGCCTGGGCTGGACAAATAAGTCCACCGCTACAGCGCCGAATGGAATCCCCTGCATCGCGGATCGCCTCGGAGCCGCATTCGGGGCAGGTCTGCGGGAAGGCATAGGGCTCGGCGTCGTCGGGGCGCTTGTCGAGATCGACATCGGCCACCTTGGGGATCACGTCACCGGCGCGGTAGACCTGCACCCAGTCGCCGACGCGGATGTCCTTGCCGTCGCGGATCGGGTTGCCGCTGGCGTCGCGCCCGGCGATGTAATCCTCGTTGTGCAGCGTGGCGTTCGAGACCACGACGCCGCCCACAGTGACCGGCGTCAGCCGCGCCACCGGCGACAGCGCGCCGGTGCGGCCGACCTGGATGTCGATGGCCTCGAGCCGGGTCCAGGCCAGCTCGGCGGGGAACTTGTGGGCGATGGCCCAGCGCGGCGTGGTCGAGCGGAAGCCGAGCCGCTGCTGCAGCGCGAGGTCGTCGACCTTGTAGACCACGCCGTCGATGTCATAGCCGAGCGTCGCGCGCTGCTCCTCGATCTGTGCGTAATGGGCCAGCATCTCCTGCGGGCCGTCGCAGAGCCGGGTCAGCGGATTGGTCTGGAAGCCGAGCGCCTCAAGCCGTTCTATGGCGCCCATCTGGGTGGTGGCCAGCGGTTCCGAGACCTCGCCCCACGCGTAGGCGAAGAAGCGCAGCGGGCGCTCGCGGGTGATCGCGGCGTCGAGCTGGCGCAGCGACCCCGCCGCAGCGTTGCGCGGGTTTGCGAAGCGCTTGCCCGCGCGCGCCTCCTGGCGCTCGTTGAGGGCGGCGAAATCCTCGTGGCTCATGTAGACCTCGCCCCGCACCTCGAGCACCTCCGGCGCGCCCTCGAGCGTCGCGGGGATGTCGTCGATGGTGCGGGCGTTGGCGGTGACGTTCTCGCCGACGGCGCCGTCGCCGCGGGTGGCGGCCTGCACCAGCTCGCCGTTCTCGTAGCGCAGCGACAGCGAGAGGCCGTCGATCTTGGGCTCGGCGGTGAAGGGCAGCGGCGCGTCGTCGGCCAGCCCGAGGTAGCGGCGGATGCCGCGGTCGAAATCGGTGACCTCGTCATCGGCGAAGGCATTGGCCAGCGACATCATGCGCTGGCTGTGGCGGACCTTGGCAAAGCCCTCGGCCAGCGGCGCGCCAACCTGCTCGCTCGGGCTGTCTTCGCGCTTGAGCTCGGGAAAACGCTCTTCGATGGCGATATTGCGAAGCTTCAGCGCGTCGTAATCCGCGTCGCTGATCTCGGGCGCGTCCTCGGTGTGGTAGGCGCGGTTCGCCTGTGCCAGCACCTCTGCGAGGCGCGCAAGCTCGTCGCGTGCCTGCGTCTCGGTCAGTGCCTCGACTTCGATACCGGCTGTGCCCTGATCTGCCATCGTCGCGCCCTTTGTTCACTTCTGGCCGAAGTGATAGGGCGCGCGGGCGATGCCGTCCAGCCACCGGGACACGGCATTGTCCGCGCCCGGTGCCTAGCCGTTGGCAGCGAGAGCCGATTGCTGGTCGCGACCGGGCTCGGGGTCGCGCAGCACGTAGCCGCGGCCCCAGACCGTCTCGATGTAGTTCTCGTCGCCGGTCGCCTCGGAGAGCTTCTTGCGGAGCTTGCAGATGAAGACGTCGATGATCTTGAGCTCGGGCTCGTCCATGCCGCCGTAGAGATGGTTGAGGAAAGCGTGGAAAACCTTATCCATATCAACGCTCTAGACCTATGCATTTCAACGGACAAAGCGAAAACAAATCGTGAATCTTGAAACGAGACTTCGGGACGTTTTCCGACGACCGGAGGATCTGGGTGAAGATCATCGACCATCGGATCGCGGCCAGTTTGCCAAACGAGCGCCTTCAAGACGAGGGTCTGCTTTAAGGAAGGGAAACTTCGAAGAGGCGAGGCCATGCGGCCCGACATTTCTCGCAGGATTGAAGGTACCGAGGGCCACACCTCGCTTCAATTGAGGGAGGCCGGGATGGCGGCGCCTGGTGTCACTCAAGCCTCGCCAACCGGGCCGCCTCAGTCTCCAAGACCAGGAAAGTCGTCATGTTTGGCTTTTTCTTTTTCCGATCGGCGGCGCTCGGCGCGCCCCTCGACCAGCTCAACAACACAACCAACCGCGACAATGACCGCGATAGCTCCTGCATACATACCAAGATCTCCGGTCATCTCATAAATCCGCTTGGGCGCTCGAAGCGCTAAGAAGAGGGGCGCAAAGCAGCCAAGCGCTGAGGCTCAGCTGCCACACTTCGTTCAGAAATTTGGCGAAAGTTGGGCAGCTCGGTGACGGGTTCGTGCTCAAACGCTCAAGATCACCACCTTCCAGCCCGATACTTAGCTCCCGAGGCCCGGGAAGTTCAGCATTTCCGCGTTGCGCTGGTTGCGACGGCGCTCGGATGCACCCTCGAAGATCTCGAAGACACAGCCTGCGGCGATGATGACGATGATTGCTCCGAGGTACATGTCCGTTGCTCCAGTGCTGTTCGACCGGTGCGGTCGACCTCTGGAGAACCTTATGCCTGAGTTAACGATTAAAACGTATTGGAAGGCCGGATGGTCAGGGGGCGCGAGCGAGAGGGGTACCTATCCTAACGGATAGGCGACGCCTCCCCAAGTCTAGGAAACCTACTCAGGCTTGCGGGCAGCCATCTGGGAACGTGGCGAAAATGAGGACAGGAGCCCCTAGCAAGACCAAACCTAAGAGCTCTGAGAGAGCCAGCGAAGCACGTCGCTTTCCCAGAAGAATATCCTGCCGCTCCCGATCGGCTTCTCATGCCAAGGCGGCAGACGAACCTCGCCGCCGGCAGCTTCCTCCCGACGCCAGCGATAGAGTGTCTCGATGTGAAGCCCTGCGAGCATGGCGACTTCTGCGGCCTTTATTCTCCGGTCATCATCCATCCCATGATTCAAACTCGAGAAATCGCTGTTCGGCATACATCCAAGACCCAATCTATGCTCAAAAGCCCGACAACGCGGGGACAGCTTTTGCCCTCGCATTACAAGGCTCTTCGAAATGCTAGCATCGACGGCGGTTTCGTAAAGGCTATCAGCGTTGGCTGTACTCAAAGCACACCGCCCCAGTCGGCCACAAGCACCAACCTAGTTCAAGCACAGAAGAAGACCTACCCCGTAGCGACGACAAACGAAGTGAATAGGACGAACGTCAAACCGGACATGATCTGAAGGAATTTCTGGAAGACTTTGTCAGTAGCGGAGCGTGAGGAGATCGAGACGAACCTCGCCAGAGCAAGCGGCGCGGCGGACAAGGCGCCAATTTGTAGGCGAACTCGGCTGACGCTGTAGCGCACAGCGCCATGAGCACCTGTTGTCCAGCCTATGCCCCAAACGAGAGCGAGCCGAAGAAATAGGAGTCCAGACATCTTAGGTTATCACTTTTGCATTGACTCGCCCTACAGCATCAATGCAGGGTAATATTAGGCGCTTGGCCGGGAAACCGCCCAAGATCTGGCATCAAATTCGGGAGACTCTTAACTGAGAATCGCGAGCCAAGCCTTCAAAATTGAAGGAAGGTGTAGAGACTGTACGGTGCCCACCTAAGGGAAACTATGGTGAAGAGACAGTCCAGACCACAAACGGCAGACCGGCAGCGAAAGCTGTAGTGGTAGAAGGGGCGGTTTATCCGCCCCTTGCTTGTTTATCCGCGACGAAATTTCGCAAAAACTCTGGCGCCATTTCGTGGTCTACAAAGTGAATTTTCTTCCAACCTCCATCGCTACGTTCGCTTTCACGTCTCATGCTCCAGAACACAATTGCTTCAAACTCGCGAACCAACCGGCGGAGCAGCCTGCGCCTTCCGGCAGCGCCCGAAAGCAAAGGCTCTTGGCGCGTTGCCACATGTACGCGCGGCACATTTGAGAGCGGATATATAGTACGAGGAATATCAAGCACGATCGTTGGGTCTTGCTCCAGCATCATCGCACCAAACCCGAGACTATTCCAATTACCACTACTGTCCTTTTCCAAGATGGAAGCACTCATCGTCGACAACCCGACTCTCCTCAAACCCTCCTCCAAATCGAGCCTAGCATCATCAAGATTGGTATGCTTCGTTAGATCCGGCATAACAACGACAAGAGCTGATAACCGCAATTCCTCTATTGATTCCGCGAACTCTCCATCCCTAGCCACCTTAACCGGCTTTACCAAAAACCCGGACGATTGCGCACCAAATCTAGCGAGTGTGTTCACGTGGTACCCTATCGCTGCACTTGCTGGCCCAGAGATATTCACAATCGGGATGCCGTCAAAGTACTGAGACAGTATGCTCTCTCCGAACCCGACGCCATCGCTGCTTTGGTAATTTGCGAAAATCCGTTCTCTCAGAACTCGGTGCGATTCTTCTCCGGGATCGAACACGTCAGAGAAGGAGAAATTGAGAATCGCCCGATTTTGCATCAGGTAGAAGGGCAACACGTTCTTGGATGTAACAAGAATGTAGGGCGTGCCCAGTGAGTTAACTGCGGCGAGCTCATACATGACACTTGGGCTTTCATAGCTGATATCAACAACTATAAGATCGGAACGCTCAATTTGCGACAGAACGGCAGATACGATCTGTGAGCGAGCACTATCATCCGGAGCAGTAACCTCAATACTCTGCTCAGACGGAACGCGATTTTTCTTCGCCAAATCACTGACAGCACCACCAATAATGCGAGACAGTTGTGAAGTGTTGTTTCTAGTAACATAAGTAGACGTATCATCCGTGTAGCTTCCCTTCGGCTTCATGTCGCCGAGAATGAAAACACGTAGCTCTTGACGCCTCGAAGCCGCTGACAGACTATTCTCTGGACTCCTCCCACCAACGAGAGACCTAATCCACTCGATAGACCGCCTCGACCATTCGATAGCTTTCTTCATCATGTGTCGCACCCTCTGTCGCGAAGATCTATAGCATCAGCTTATGCAGAAGGCAGCAAACCCACATCAAACTCCAGAAAAAGTTCTAAACTTTCTGAAATTTCTGAACTAAGGATGATTTCTATGCCCGCGAATTCCGACATTGGCGGAAACGGTGGAGACGGAGGATATCTTCGACACCAATATCCGCTTATCGCAGAATCGCTTATTTGGCCCGAGCTTGTGAAGAGCTTCAACTTCCACGAGCATCATGCAAAAGAGATGAAAACAACTTCCAGGCGGCATAGCTTTTTTGCGATCACCTGCATTGTTGCCTCCCTTTCTGTAACCTGGGCCACGACGTCATCATACTTTGTCAAGACCCTGACAGATCAACCCCAGCTCCAAGTAACCTTGGCGTTGGCATCCCTCCTGCTCCTTCTCGCTGCGATAGGACTCGGGAAAGGGATTCTTTTCGGTAGACGTAGGGAACAATGGCTGAGACATCGCCTTGCGGCCGAACGTCTGCGTCAGTTTTATTTCCAGTTTCTATTGAAGCACCGCGCCCTCATCTGCGGCGGAAGTGAAGATGACCTACAACATCTTGAGGCCGAACGTGCGATAGCGCTTGAGCGGGTGAATAAGGATGTCTCAGCACTCGTCTACAAGCAAACAGTCCTCAACGACACGCAACTCGAGGAAGCGGCCTTGGTTGAACGCGAACTATTGAATGCTGGGGAAGATCTGCGGCGTGATCGACTAGACGAGCTGAGGCGATTCTGGCGCGAGTTCCGGTTCAGTTGGCAGATTGAGTATGCCACGGAGCAAAATATGCGCCAACCATCCCCACTGCCGATATTTGGGACGATTGCGGACCAAGAACACTCAGTCAGCACTTTGGAGTTTGTCGCTACTCTAGCAATTGTTTCGCTACACTGTCTGGCTGTTGCTGGCCAGCTACTGGGCACACAGGCCGCTGGTGTCGTGTCAACAGCAGTGCTAGCAGCGAGTCTGTTCGCAATCGCGATCGTTGGCCTTCAGGCTTACAGAGACGGTGTCGGCCTCACCGAAGACCTGTCTCGGAATCGCGTATACGCTTCGTACACTAGCAAGCTACTGAGAGACTTAGAGCATGCGCAGCGGAACGCGGACTTGCCAGCAGAAATCCACATAATGTATGAGATGGAAGACCTTGCGTACTTCGAGATGCGGGAGTTCTTGCAGACACACAGCGAGGCCCGCTTTTCGCTCTAGCCAGACCAGGAGAGACAATGTTTGGACCAAACTGGGAAACGTTGAGCAACGGCTTGGCAGTGCGGGTTGATGACTTTTCCTGGCAAGGCTCATTTCGAGAAGATCCGAGATTTTTTCTCCGTCGAGACAAGAGTCAACCTGATCGCATAACTGATTGCCTGTTCGGCGAGGTCCCTGATGATCAAGCCGCCATGCTACTTGCTGAATTTATCTCTTACTCCGGCTTACCAGCTTCGTCGCGCCTAACTTTCTCCAGAATTTCGGACATTCATGCAGCACATGAAGAAACCGTGTCCAAGCACGACCGTACGGCAAAAGTCGCAAGACTAGCCCTAGAATCCTTAGGCATCCCTGTCGTCACTTTCTACCTTGAGCAGAGCAATCTCTACTGGGACACAGTGCTACTTTTGGGCACAACCACCAATATCAATTAGCGCCGCCCACAGGGCAAGGTGCTCAGCTCGACTTGAGTACCTCGTGATTTTTTGGTCAGTTTTTTTGCCACGCCTTGGTCTTGATGCTCTTGCTCGCCATCACGCGGCCGTAGATCGCGATGAGCCCGCCGACCGAGGTGATGATCGCATCAACGTGGCTTGCGATCCCCTGAGCGTCTTCCGCCGAGACCTCGATCCCGAAGATCGAGAGCGCCTGCGGCAGGATGGCAATGCCGGCGCCCCAGATGGTCTTCGAGGCGAGGAAGGATTTTACGTCGTCCATGGTCTTGTCCTTTCGAGGATAGGCGGCACACAGCCGCGGAGAGGACCAGCGCCAAGCGCCAGTCGGTAATGGGGAGGCCGAGCATCAGTCGGCAGGAAGGTCCGGGAGATCGACGGTTTGCCCTGCCAGCGCGTGGGTGCAGTCGCTCAGAAACTGGATGCGGCCATCCCGAACGAAGCTGTGGCAGAGCAGCGGCTTCGGCTCGAACGGCTCGCCCCGCATGATCGCAGCGTGCTGCTGATCGGTGAGCCGCTCTGTGCCCGAGACCTTTATCGACGGCGAGAAGGTCGGCGCGTCCGGGTTGCCGTTGTAACCCCACCGTGGGCCGGTCCCTTCGCCCACCCCGACCTGGTGCATCATCCGGCAGCCCGGGCACATGAACGCCACCATCCCGCCCTTGATCGAGCGAAGCTTGCGACCGAGCCACGCCATCAAGCGGCCCCCAGCAGTGCGCCCCAGGTAACGGGCCCGACGATCCCGTCGGTAGTCAGCCCCTGCCCCATCTGGAACGCCTTGACCGCGGCCTCGGTCATGCCGCCGAAGATCCCGTCCGCCTGGCCCGGCGCATGGCCGCGCAGCGACAGTGTCTCCTGCAGCACGCGCACGTCGTCACTGCGCGAGCCGCGGCGCACCGTGACGCGTCCCGGCGCATTCACCACGATGGTCTCGCCCAGCCACTCGGACACCTGGAACCCCGGGCAGGCCTTCGCGGCGTACTGGTTATGACCGGTGACCAGCTTGATCGCCGGAAAGCGTGCGCGCAGATCCGCGATCAGCGTGCGAGCTGAGACGTCTTGTTCCGCCGTGAAGTTGTCGAAGAAGTCATCCACCTCGGTGGAGCCGAAGCCGCCGAAGAGGCTGATGCCGATGGTGCCTGTGTTGTGCCCCGCGACGTGGGCCCCGATCAGCTCGAGCGGGCGTCCTTGGGCCACCGTGCCGTCACGGTCGATCAGGAAATGATAGCCGATATCGCTGAAGCCGCGTGCGAGGTGCCACGCCTTGACCTCGGCCACCTTCGATCCGGTCGGGTACCCCGCCATCCAGTCGGCCCGCGTTGCCGTGCAATGCACGATGATTTCCGTGATGGTGCGCATGGTGTTCTCCCATGAAAAAGCCCCGCACGAGGCGGGGCGGTCGGCGCAAAGCGGCGCAACCCTGAGGGTGCGTCACTTGCGCGAATTAATGATCTGCGTTGAAGTGGTCCGGCGGACGCAGCCTGACCGGTTTCCCAACCTACACCGCGTCACATCAATCCCCTGACGCTGCATCCGCACCCTCACCCGGCAGGCAAGAGCTGATAGGCCAGCGTGTCCGTGCGGTCCTGGACGGTGGTCGTGCCGTTCTCGGTCGGACACTGGTAGGTCAGCGTCAGGTAGACCGTGATCCGCCCGGGCCGGAGGATGGCCGGAGGGATCATCTCTATACGCAGGGTCTGCGTGTCGTCGTTGAGCTGCCGGGGCGCGCGACCCGCATTCAGCCGCTGCCCCGGCGTCGGGATGTTGAGCTCGTCTGTGAATATCGGCGTCCAGTCGGTGAGGCGGCAGTCGACCCCGAGCTTCGTGCGCGCCGCCACCATGGTCATCACCACGTTGTCGCCCTGCTTTACCGGCTCGCGAATGTAGCTCTGGCCTTGTATCTGCCGGATGACCCGGTCCTCGCCATTGGCCCGCGCGACCTCCTGCTGAAGCTCGGCGACGGTAACCTCGAGCCGCGCGAAGCGGTCCACGAAATCGCCGATCATCAGGTATGCCTCCCGGAGCGGCCCGAAGGTCATACCCCATATCAGGCTGGTGGCGCCGAAGATGGCAGCGATGGCGCCCATAATCTTGCCCAGCTCGATCAACCGACCGCTTCTGGACTTCGGGAACTCGTCGCCGGTCATGTTTCTGTCTCCCATGTCCACCCCGGTCTGTACTGTCCGAAACTCGTGATTTGCCCGGAGCGCAGAGCGCACCAGATCGTGCTCTGCCACAGGGGGCTCACCCTTTGTGCGCCCTGTGGTGGCCACCGGCATGCGCAAGCCCGTGCAGAACCGGTGGCCTCACTTTCAGTCAACTCCCAGACAGCGTGCCGACCGGATCGCGAGGACCTCAAACAGCCCCTGATCCGCGTGGCAGCACGGGTCGGGGGTGCTGCTACGCCGCCACGAGACTCGGATTGTTCTCGATGACCTGGTAGTTCGTCTGCGCGTCGTCGGTCGCAAGGATGTCACCATGCGCCGCGCTGTAACCGATGATCTGGTTCCCGGTGATCACCCCAAACTTCCAGGACTGCGCGACGCGGATTGCGTAGGCCATGTTCCCGTTGTCGTCCTGGAACGTGTTGCCGGTGATTTGGAGCACACCCTTATCAGCAGGAGGGTAATTGGTGTTGCTGCTGCGCGTTGTGATCCAGTTGGCGGTGCCATTGGACGCACAGTTCACCATCGTGTTGTTGGTGAACTTGATGCGGTCGCAGCCGGTGATGATTTCCATGACGCTGCCTTGCGCATCCTCGAAGTGACAATTGTCGATGGTGAGCCCAATCGTGTGCTGCGGGCGAATGCCGCCACCGCTCGAGACCCCCGGCTGCAGCTTGAAACTGCACTTGGTCACCGTCACGTTCTTCACGGTTCGCGTTGCGCTGTCCCCGTTCGTATTCATGAAGCGCCGGGCGTTGGGGAGGTTCACCCGGTCGATCTTCACCCGGTCGATGTCGCCGTTGATAACGAAGCCCACCCCAACATTCGCTGCCGTGACGTCGTCGATCACGATGTCGGTGTGGACCAGGGCCTCCTCAACTTCGGTGCTCACGATGGCGAACAGGATGACGTTGTCCTGGTAGGTATCGAGGTTCACCTTGAGCCCCTTGAAGGTGATGCGGGAATTGCTTTCCCCGGTGCGCCCGTGATCATTGACCGCGAAGATGCTCTCGCCATTCGAGAACGACCCGGTGACCTCGACGTCCTCAACCCAGATATTGTGGCATCCGTCGTTGACCTCTACGCCTCCCCGGAAGTGTGACGTTCCAAGGGTGAGTGCCGTAAGGCGGATATTCCGGGTGACGTTGGACGCCTCCTGCCCGGACCCGATCCCGATGCTGTCAGCGACGCAGTCGTCGACTTTGACATTGTGGATGCGGTGACCGGTCCCCAGCACGCAGATCCCGTGGCGCGTGAAGCTCTTGATGTCGAGATCCTCCATGACGCAGTCCGACGAGGTGCTGCGCAGGTAGATCCCGCTGGATCGCGCAGATAGGGCGCCGCCTTCCCAGCTGGTCTCGTTGGTCCGCCGCCCATCCATCGACAGATGCCGGATGGAGTTCCCTGCCGCGTGAGGGGTGATGTGCCCGATCTGCAGACCCAACTCCTGATCCTCCACGGTGGCTCGAGTTCCGCAGGTCTGCTTCATCACCCCATGCGCACGCTGGCCGTCGGTGGTGAGGTGGAGGCCCCCACTCAAAGCGCAGATCCCGGTGAAGAGGACGTCGTAACCCTGTCCGATGACCGTGGAAAGGACGTCGTAGTCGTCGGTGACCCCGTCCTGGTAGCACCCGAGCTGAGTGGTGGTGATCCACCCGTCTGCGTTGGGGAGGGCCTTCAGCTTCGCGCCACCAGCGGTGGTGAGGTGCTCCCCGGTGGTGACCTCCTGATAGTGGAGGCCACTCTTGGTGCTCCAGAGCGCCCCCGGCCCGCGGGAGACCTCAAGGGAAAGAATGAGAGCAGCCGGGGTGTCGTAGACCGTGGCGATGACCTTGGAATAGTCGCCTCGCGTCCAGTTCTCATCGAATGTGCTGGTGCTTGCGTCATTCGTCAGCGGCAGGAGCCAGTCGCCAACGGCGAAGGTCTCACCGTCGACAGTGCCGGCCACGCTCGTGATGTAGTAGGTGCCGCGCACGGCCCCACTGGGAAAGGATCCGCCGCTCGCATCGAATTGCCCGGCGGCGCTAAGCGAGGTCGCGATAGCGCCAATCTCGGAGTAGAGCGCATTGATGACAGATTGCATCGCCGCATCGTGAAGCGCCTTGGTCGTGCGTTTGGGACCCGTCCCGCTGATCGGGAGAGCGTAAACAGGTGCAGCCATCTATGGGACCTCTCAGGTGATGGTGAAGGTGCCGAGCGCCGAAGGCGTGCCGTCGGTGCCGGTCGTGGTGTAGGGCACGATCCAGAAAGCGCCCGGCCCCTGCGCGAGCCCGGGGAAGGTGATCGCGAAAGGGCTGCCCGCGGGCGTGGTGTCGTCCTCAGCCACCTCGATGGCGTCGCCGAACTCCTCGCCCACCGCTGCCCGGTAGAGCCGCAGCCCGTCGTAATAGCCGTTGTCGGGCGCGGTGCCGCTCACGGTCAGCTCGCCAGGCCCGCCGAGGGACGCGCTGGCGCCGCTGACCTGCAGGCCCGCGACGATGCCGAGGGCATAGGACCAGAGCCCTTCGCTGCTGGGGCCGATGGCGCGGACCCGCAGGTCGTAGCTCTTGCCGAAGGCCACCGGCCCGAACTGCCCGACCACGGTGCTGGTCTCGATCGCGCTGTCGGGGATGTCGGGGAGCGGCACGAAGATGGTCTCGCCCTCCTCGCGCCAGCCGACCTCGTACTCGTCGACCACGTAGTCGGTGATGGCATCGAAGCTGAACTCGACCATCAGCACAACGGCGCCGCCGCTGTCGAGCTCCACGGTGGTGGCGCCGAGTCCTTCGACAGTGCCGAGCTCGACGTCGTCGCTGGAGAGGTCCTGGCTCAGAATCTCCTGCTCATCAGTCTCGGGATCCCAGTCGAAGATCTCCGCGCTATATTCCCGCAGCGTCACCGGGACCCGGAAGGCCACCTTGCCGTTCTCGCCGTCCTGCAGCCAGACGCCGGGGTTGGCCTCCTCGACCTGCCACCCCCCGTTCAGCCGGGTGAAGGGCGAGGCCAACGCCCCGGTGAGCGAAGACCCCGGCACCAGCGCGATCGCCGAGGGCGGCAGGGTGCAGCTCAGCCGTTTCTGCGCGGCCCGGCGTCCGGCCTCGATCTTCACGATGCGCTGGCATTGCGTGCCGCTCGGGACCAGCGGCAGCGCGAGTTCCTCGATGTCGTCGGCGCTGGTGGAACCGCCCGCGACCAGCCGCGGCTCGAGCTCGGCGGTCTCGTAGTAACGCTCCGCCGCGGTCCAGGTCCCCTTGAGGGCGTAGGGCACCTCCCGGCGCGAGGCGAGGCGCTGGAAGTCGACGGCGCTGTCGGCAAGGATGTCGGTCATGGTGTAGACCGGCGCCTGGTAGGCCCCGGGGATGTAGGAGAGCTGGCCGCCCGCCACGGCAAGCTGCCCTGCCCCCGCCGCCGCGAGCGGCTGCAGCAGGTCGAGGAGCTCCCCCTTGGTCCAGTCGACCACGCCTGCCACCCGGTAGCGCGGTTCGGTGACGGTCTCGCCGGCGTCGACGCTGTCGTGCCACCGCGTGACCGGCTCATCGGCCAGCGGCACAGCGTCGGTGAAGGACGAGAGCACCATCTGCCCCGGCCCGTAGGCGCGCACCGGGTTGAAGCGCACCGCGTCGAGCAGGCAGCGCGCCTGGTTGTCGCTGAAGGTCCAGGTGTCCGGATCGTCCGGGTCCTGCGCTACATCCTCCGGGTCCCAGACCATCGACCAGTCCATGTCGAGCTCGATCTGCGGCGGCACGTTGGGCCAGCGCTTGGGGCGCTTGCTGACCGAGCCGCCAGCGGAAAGGCTCACCCAGAGCACCGTCTGCCCGCGCCATGCGTCCGTGGCGCTGAAGTACTCGGGGTAGTTGTCGGTGAAGTAGGCGGGCGGCGCCGCCTGGTCGCCAAGGCCAAGCCAGAACAGCGCCTGCGTCTCGTTTGCATCCCAGTCCGGGAACTTCTCCTTGATCTTCACCAGCTCGCCCTCGGAGGCGAAGTCGAAGAGGTTCTGCCAATCGCCCGGGTCGGTGAGCTCGGTTCCGGTGACCCGCTCGGCGAAGACGCACTCGCGCCCGTCGATGGTGAAGGTGAGGTTGGTCCCGGCCGAGGGCCGCGAGTTGAAGAGGATGCAGCCGAGCAGGCGGCTCCCCTTCACCCGCCACGGTGCCGGCGTGCCGGTGGTGGCGAAGTGGCCGTAAACCCATCGCTTGGCGGGCCGCGCGGTGGGGAGCGTCAACTCGCGCTTCAGGTCCTGTTGACTCGGAGTGCGGACGGTCGCAGCGGTGAGCAGCAGCCCCGCGCCCAGCTGGATGGCCGCTTGGGCGAGCGTGCCGAGCGTGGTTGCCCCAAGGGCAGTCCACCACCCCGCAACGGCCGCAATCGCCGCGGTAATCGGTTCGGCCTGCGCCTCCGACGGAACAAAGCTCACCGCGACCATCGCCGTCGTGATCAGCAGCCACTTACGCATTCCAGCAAGCCTCCACGGTCGCGGGACAGACCGCCGCGCCGGTTAGTGATTTCGCCACCCACAGCCCCGGCCTCATGCAGAGGCCGAGAACGCGGTATCGCTCGCCGTCAACATGGATGACGCCGATTGCCCCGGTTGCCTCGCGGCCTTCTCTCAGGCCCCACGACGCCGCCTGGAGACGCCACATGGGGGTGAATCCGCCCCGAGACCTGATAAGCGCCAGAGCCTCTGCCCGGTTCGCATAGAGGCCGCGCAGGCCCGCCATCAGGTCTATCCCGGTCAATCTCCGCCACGCCGCGCAGGCGGTGGCGCTGCAATCACTCTGCCCCTCCCAGCCGAACGGCCCGCCCATCTCGTCAAAGGCCGCATCGAGCACCTCGGCAGCCGTGATCACGCCGGCCATCTGAGCCGCAGCCCCTCGCGGTCGGTGTTGATCAGCAGCCGCCCGGCGGTATCGCCGAGGTGGTTCGCCGCCTGATCCTCGAAGCTGTGGTAGGCGGTCGAACGGGCCCGCTGCGACGGGCCTGACGACAGCGGCACCTGCACACCTCGGGTGCGCCCGATGGCATTGGCCTCGGTGAGGTCGCGCAGACCGTTGATGGTGCCGGTGAAGATCGGGAACGGCTCCCCCACAAGCGTGTCGCCATCGCACGCGGTCACAGCGCCGAAGTAGATCACCGCCTCGCGATCCCGTGCATCGACATCGAGATGCGCGTCGAGCTCATCGCCGAGCCCCAGCAGCGACAGCGAGGCCTCCTGCGCAGCCATGCCCACCCCGTCGCCCGGCAGCGACAGCCCCGCGATCTTGCCGACACCAGTCCAGTCGTGTCCGTCCCAGCTGACGGTGCCGAGGTTGGTGTGGGCGTGGAACGGATCTTCGGGCCAGTCGACGAAGAAGAGCACGATGGGGAAGAAGCCCGCGGGGTTGCTGATGGCCGCCAGCGTGTCGGGATGGATCTGGCGCGCGATCACCACGGGGCGATCTCCACGAAGCCGCCCACCTCTTCCGCGAAGACCTCGCGGAACTCCCAGGTGTAGATCCAGTCAGACGCCAGCATCTGCGGCGGCGTCGGCATGTCGACCGGGCGGAACACGGCGGTGTCACAGGTGCCGAGGTTGACGCGCGCCCCGGTGAAGGCGCCGGGGCTCTCGAACACCCTCACCACCGCGACGCCACTGGCGTCGGAGACGGCCGCCGTGACGATCCGCACCGTGACACCGACGGCATCGTCCGCGTTGGCGAAGATCGTCAGGAACTCGCTCGGCCGCGCCACCAGTGCGTTCGCCGGAAGACCCTCGACGGTCACGGTCGCGAATCCCGCCGCATCGGTGCCCGTGGTGCCGGTCAGGATGGTGCCGGAGTACCAGAGCAGCTCGGCCCCGCCGGCGGTCCAGTCGAGAGCGTCACCCCCGTCGGACCACAGCATGGGCACCGACTGGCGGTCCTCGACGCTGTGACGGGTGATGAGCGAGATCGGCATCGACCGGAGCCGCACCAGGTTCAGCCCACCCTGCAGGAAGGCCTTGAGGCTTTCCATGTAGCCCGCGCCCATCCGGTTGTGGCTCACCCCCGAGATATCCATCGTCGCCACCCGCCGGCGGCGCTGCGCCGCCGAGAGGTAGGACGCGCCGGTCAGCAGCGACTCACTGCGTTCCACCGGATCCGAGATGGTCCAGGACCAGCCGGTCAGCGAGACCGGTGGCCAGGCATAGACGTCCACGCTCATGAGAAGCGGTTCTCCAGGCTTTCCTTGCGCACCGCCTTCACCGCATCCTGCATGAGCTGCGGATAGGCGCGGCGCAGCTGCATCGCGAACTCCTCCGCCGCCCCGCGCTGCGCGCCGCGGGCATCGACCTGGAAGACCGGGTTGAGCGTGATGTTCCCACCCTTGCCGCCGCCCTGCGCCCGCACCCCGAGCTTGCCGTCCGAACCCCGCCGCAGGGGCAGGATCGCCTCGTCGTCAAGCCCCTCGCCCAGCACGCCGGTACGGCCGCCCGCCATCGGGAAGTAGGTCGGGCTGTCAAAGATCCCGCCCTTGGCGAAGGGCACCACGGAGCCAGTGGAGAAGGCGTTGCCCCTGGCATTGGCGAGCAGACCGCCCAGCCAGCCGGTCACGCCGCCCCCGGCACCCGCCAGCGTGCTGACCCCCTGCATCGCCTGCGCCCGCAGGATCTCGGCGATGAGCTGCAGCACCGCGTCCCTGGCCGACATCGAGCCATCGAAGATGCTCATGAAGAGATCCGTCATCGCGTCCGCGCCGCGCTCGGCCCGGTCCTGCAGTTGCTCGAGCCGGTCGGCATGAGCGTCGGCTTCGAGCGAGGCGCGCATCCAGGCCATGGCCTGCTCGTCGATCTGCGCGGTCAGCTCGGGCGTGATCTCGAGGCCCGACTGCTGTGCTGCATAGAGCAGTTCCGCGCGCTTGCGCGCATACTCCATCGCATCGCCGAGCTCGGTGCCGTACTCGGCCACCACCAGGAGCGAGGCGGATTCGGCCTCGAGCCGCGCGATCTCCTCGCGGGTGCGCTCGAGCTCGCGCTCCCAGTCGCTCTGCTTCTCCGATCCGCCGCCGCCCCCGCCACCTTTTGGCGCGTCGGGCACGCCAAAGCTGAAGTCGACGCCGGGCATCTGCGGCCGCGGCGAGCTGGTCGGCGCATACCGCCCGGGCGGCAGCTCGGCCGCCACCGGCTCCCCGGGCATGGGCGTGGTCTCGAGCGTGCCGCCCGGCAGGGTGCGGTTGACGTCTGCGGCCAGCGCCGCAACTTTGACCAGCGAGCGGGCCAGCGCGCCCACCTGCGAGATCACGCCCGAGAAGCTCACTCGATCGATGTCCTCGAGCCCTGCCAGCGCCTCCTCCACCTGCTCTGTTGCCTCGAGCATGCCTATCCGGAAGTCGTCCGCCCCAATGGTCCCATCCTGCAGACCGTCATTCAGATCCACCATCCGCTCCCGCGCTGCCATGATCGCGGCCGCCGCTTCCTTCTCCTCGAGCCCGTCGAGCGAGAGCACCGCCTGGTCGAGCGACGGTCGCAGCCGGTCCGCCTCCTCACCGAGGCGGCTATACTCCGCAGCGAGGAGCCGCAGCCCCTCGACCTGCTCGTCAGCCAGGTCCGTGACCTCGGAGAGCCGGTCGTAGATCTCGTCGCCGAGGATCGCCCGGCCCTCGCCCTCGTCGGGGAAGATCTCCCGCAGGCGGGTCTCGACCACGTCGAAGGGCAGATCCGCCAGCGCCACCGCCAGCCCCTTGGCCCAGGTCGAGGAGCGTTCGATGAGCCGCGAGAACTCCGCGTCGATGCGCTGCGCCCTGGCGACCAGTTCGGCCTCCATGACCAACCCCATCTCGCGGGCCTCCTGCATCATCGCGCGCATGCCGTCCTCGCCGCGCGCCAGCAGCTCGACGAAGCGCTCGCCGCCCGTGCCGCCGAAGACCTCGTCGGCCACCCGGATCTGGGCGGCGTGGTCGAGATCCTCCATCCGCCCGATGATCTCGAGCAGCAGCTCCTCGGGCGCCTCGAGCTTGCGCTCGAGATCCGCCGCCCCGAGCCCGATCCGCGCGAAGGCCTCCGCCGCCGGCCCCTTGCCGGTGACGATGAACTCGTCGGCACGCAGGTTCAGCTCCTTCATGCCGTCGACCAGCGCATCGATCGGGATCCGCGACTGGGTCGCGACGTAACCCAGCGCCTGGAAGGCCTCGACGCCCAGCCCCGAGCGCCGCGCCTCGTCACCGATCTGGGCCACCGCCCGCACGCCCTGCGTCAGGTTCGAGGTCAACACCCCCACCGCCGTGGCCGCGGCGCCCGCCACGAAGGCCTTGCCGAGCGCGCCGACGCTCGCCGCCGCCTTGCTCAGGTTGCTGTCGATGTCGCGCGCCATCTTCGAGGTGTTCCGGCCCGCGTCGCGCTGGAGCCTGGCGATCAGCTTGTTGTTGCGGTCCATGGCGCGGGCAAAATCCCGGTCCCGCGCCTGCAGGAGGATCGTGATGCGCTCGAGTTCTTCGTCAGCCATATCGCTTCACCAGCTCCTCGTACTCTTCCTCGCTTGGCGGCGCGACCGCGCCCGAGGCCTCGCGCTGCGCCTCGTTCCAGGCCGCGACCAGCAGTGACGTCTCTTCGGGCGTCAGCGCCCGGATCTCTGCCGGCAGCCGGTTCATGGCGCCGCAGATGTTCAGGATCCGCTCGCGGGCGCCGTAGTGGCTGGCGGGGCGCTCTCGTCCGCGCCCGATCCATCCACTTTTTTTTTGCCCTCGCCGAGGACCGCCGGGATGAAGGCCACCCCGAGCACGCGCTGCGCGATCTGGCGAAGTCGCATGTTCTCCGAAGGCGGCAATTCCGCCACGAGGTCCTCCGCGGCACGGTCGGACATGCCCCCGCCCACCAGGGCCAGCGCCACGAGGTCGCGGATATGCCGCGCCTGCGGAGCCCGGCCGCCACGCCCGAAGAGCTGGTCCCAGAGCTCGAAGATGCCGACGTCGTACTGCGCCTCGAAGCGTTCGATCTCGCGGTTGCGCAGCAGGAGGCGGCGGGA
>NZ_FNAV01000043.1 GCF_900102075.1 Salipiger thiooxidans
GAACCCGGTTGTCTGCCGGAGCGCCATGCCGAACAAAACCTTCATCGAAAGGCACGTCTGGATAGCGGCATCGCTGTAGGTCTGCTGTCGGCCACGCCGGCCTGTCGCCGCGCCATCCCAGCTCATCTCAGGGTCGAACCAACCTCTCGTGACATTGCTGCGCAATGCACTGCCGGTCAGTGGATCGTCAGCGAACCCCGGCGCTTGAGCGCTTCGTTATAGGCTGGCCAGTTCCTGGTCCTGTAGGTCGCGGGTATGGGTCTGCTCATGCATCCCGGCTACCACGCTGGATTCACGAGATGAATCCCTCACGCGATTTGTGCAACAGAGCCGCTGCACGGTGTGGATGCTTCAGAGTTCTACCGACGAGGGACGATCATAGTTACCGCTGGTAGTCTGATGCAGTTCCGCGAAATTTTCATATCTTTGGGCGAGCTTGCCGACGCAGCTCAGTGCGCTTTGTCTATGAGACTTAGAAATGCTGACGTGGCGCTCTTGGCGATGCCGCACGAGCTAAGCAGGATATACTGGCGCGAAGATGTGTGCGCGTAAATAGCGAGCGAGCGGTAACATTTCGGCCCTTTCCCGACGCCCGTCCTACCGTCATCCGCAGCGTCCCAAGACCGGTCATACGCCGCGGTTGCGAAGACGAAGCATAGGCGAACTCACACTTCGCGGACTAAACTGCCGTTACGAATCACTGCTGAACTGGATGTTGGCTAGGCGGATAATTCGGCGATGTGTTGTCGCGCCAGCGCTTGTGCAATTCATAAGCTAAATTGCCGACAGGGTCGCGAAGACAACGATCAGCAAGCCCGCCATGCCCAGTGTGAGCAACAGGGTGCGCGATGGTGCTGGTCCGCTCACGGCCGTTTCATCATTCGCGACTGCCAGCCGCAAACCAAGAACAATCACCGTCACACCGAGTATGATCCCGATCCACTCCGTTGCGGCCAACATTTTTGACATGGGCGCCTTTGCTATCGGGAAGATATGGGCAAGATCGAGAGCATAGACCGCTACATAAGCGACGCCTACGACTATTGGCGAAATCCCCGCATGGCCGGTGCGAAACATGCGATAGCCCAGAGCGAGACTTCCAATGCCGAGGCAGGTGAGAAAGATATTGAACGCAGCAAGTACCGCGACGCTATAACCCGGAAACGTTCGGGTTTCGACAAATCCACCCGGGATCATCAGGGCGAGATTGACTGCGCTCAGTATTACAAGGATGCATAGCGCGTGAAAAGGCTTCATATTGACATAGCTTCCGTAGATCGAGGGGGGAGGAGGGGCGCCATCAGGAGCAAAAATGCTCTCTGCGAGAGAGCTGCTTCTGCTTCCTCTGACAAAGTGGAACCGTTCAGGGCAAACCATCGATCCAAGGTCGCAATCAGATTCAACGCGACTTCGGTCAGCAGCGTGATGGGAAGGTCATCGCGCACTGCGCCGATAGACTGACCTGCGATAAGTAAGTCATCAATGCTGCCGCGTATCGCGGCCAGTGGTTCCGCGAAGGACTGTTGCGCCGCGGCTTCCCGGTGCAACGTCCTGAGCAAGCTAGCAAGACGGCCGTCACCTTGAAGCGTTTTTGTGAGCCGTGCACAAAGTGCAGTAAGTTCGAGCCAGTACTCTCTTGCGTCGGAAGCAGAGGCTGCTTTGCGGAATTGATCAATGAAATCATCGTGCCGAACGCGGCGCTCAAGCGTTGCGCAGAAGAGTGCGCCCTTGTCGGCAAAGTAATGATAGGTTCGGCCCTTGCTTTCGCCCGCGCGGGTGATGATGCGGTTAAGCGATGCCTTTTCAAACCCGTATTCGCAAAATTCCGCCTCGGCGGGGACAAGCCAACGCGCTTGTGTCTGCTCGTCCAGCGCGTCGAACCTTTCGCGCGGTTTTGTAGTTCCAGTCGGCATTCATGGCTCATTTAGACTGGTGGTCTAAAGTCGAGGGCTGACTATACCGGCGGTCTACTCATGTCAATATGGGCTCACAGCCGACCTCGGATGCATAGCAGCATCATGTGATATGATGTCATGTCAACGTCGGGTTGTCGATGTGGGAGGGCGCGGCGGATCGGAGGATCCGTTGTGGAAACACCAAACTTACCCGCCATCCGCGCGCTTCGCCCGGCCTGGAACAAAGGCCGGATCGTCGGCCAGAAACGGCCGCTAAAGCCAAAACACGTCTGGGCGATCAGGGTACGGCTGGAACTGGCCGAGAACCATCGCGGGCTCGCCCTCTTCAATCTTGCTATCGACAGCAAGCTGCGTGGCTGTGATCTGGTAAAAATGAAAGTGGTCGATGTCATGACATCGGGTCAAATCAAGGAACGCGCGTCGGTCCTGCAAAGCAAGACGCAGAAATCTGTGCGTTTCGAAATTTCTGAAGGCACTCGAGCATCGTTGGCACGGTGGATGCGGGAGGACGACATGCACAATGTGCGGCTGGCGCTGACCGTTTCTCCGCTCAGCGGGGAAACTCCCGCAAGCATCGGCTCCCGGCTCGCCGCCCGAAATGGTGTCAGGCCGCGAGACCTATGTTCCGACATGGGAATGCGGTGGCCCTTTCTCTGCTCCGGGCACCCGGACCAGCTTGCCTTGCTCGCTGACGTGGGCGGCCTTGCGTTGCATCACCTTGAGCTTTGGAGCGCACAGCAGGTTCGGACCGGTCACTACCGGGTCGGTCGCACCAGGAGCAGCACGGGCGTGTTCCGGCGCACGTCCAGCCGGGTCTGCCCGACATGCACAGAAGAGGCTCTTGCGGAAATGGGTCGGTATGGGGCGCATCAGCTGCTTGAGTGGAACGTCCTGTGTCTTTTCGGGTGCGAGCGCCACGGGATGGCTCTTCTGGACCTGCCGCGCGCTGCAACCTCGCATGAAACCTATGATGTTGTGGCCCAAGTCGATCTCCACCGCGATCTGGTGAAGCGGGCCGTGGACCGACAGCAGGGATACGAGCCTACCGAGTTCGAAACCTACTTGCGCGGCAGGATTTACCGGGGCCCTCAGGATGACTGGCTCCGTGGTTTGGAGCTTACTCATCTGCACGGGGCCTGTATGACGCTGGGCGCGGTCATCTGCGGGGCGCCCTTGCAGCATTTCTCATCGTACGGTCAGGACCAGGAGCGCGAGTTTTGTGTCGAGGGGCTGCGGGTTCTTTCCGCCGGTCCGGAGAGCCTCCTTCGCTGCATGGAGGAGCTAAAAGCGCGCTCCCGCTCACGTCGGCCGTATTATTCGACCGACCTCGGCGCGTTCTACCATTGGCTCCGCGCCGCACACGAACGCCCGGAGCTGCAAGGCCTCGTCGCCTGCGTCCACGCCTTCACGGTGCGCAGCTACACGATGAAGCCCAACAGGCGCGTGTTGGGCAGGCCGGTGCCGGGTGTCCAGCGCATGTCATTTGATACGGCGCGCAGGCAAACCGGCCTCGGGGTTGCGCTGTTGGAGCGGCTGATCGGCCACGTCGAAGGTCTTTCCGATGCGGAGACTGAAGCCCTGACGGAAACGACGCCGGAGCAGCTCGACAGGGCGCTCGAATTCTGGGGCGGGTTGCGAAACCTCAAATCCACGGGTGCTGCGCTGAACATTTTGCCGACGCAGGTGAAGGGGCTGATCGACAAGGGAGTTCTGCGTTCAATCAGGTTCGGTACGGCGCTGCGCTATGTCTACGCTGAGGATGTGGACCTTCTTTTGGCAGAGGTGGCCGCATTGCCAGAAGCGCCGGGTGTCGGCAGCTACCTCCTGCTACGTGATCATTGTCGAAACCATCGTATTGGTTTGGTCCGCCTGATCACGCTCTGGCGGGATGGCAAAATCGAGGGGCTCGCCCGTGTGGCAGACGTGACAGGACTCCAGGCGATCCTCGTTCCGCAAGAGGTTGAAGTCGGCGCGCGAGAGGTCCAGTTCGCGCCGCGCGATCTGACGCCGCTTGAGGCCGCAGCCTACCTGAAGATCGGGGTTGGAGCCATTCGGGCGCTTCGGGATGCCGGGTATCTCGGCCAAGCGGAATGTGTGAACGCCGACACCAATCACCGACACACCCTGATCACCAGGACCAGCATTCGGGCCTTCGAGGCGCGGTTTCTTACTCTTGGGCAGCTCGCGAAGGCGTCGAAAGTGGCCCCGATCCATTTGGCACGGAGGCTGGATAGGGAAGGGGTCCCGACAGTCAGCTGCGGCGGGCGAAATGTTCGCGCCTACGAACGATCGCAGGTCGCCGCGCATGGGACGCCCTGAGGAGCTCGAGCCATGGATGATGACGTCGAACGTCTGAGGAGCTTGCTCTTGGCCATGAGCGAGGTGGATGTGGAGGCCGCGGAGTATCTTAAGCTACGGGCCCAGTTGATTTTCGAACTCGTTCGGATGCACGCGGAACAGGACTTGCTCGAACGGTTGCGGCCAATTCAGGATCAGGTTGACCGTATGGGCGCGCGAGACCCCGACTTTGACCTGAAAAGATTCATGGATGCTGGTTGGGAGTAGCAGGTGGAACGTGCGCGGCATGGAGCGGCAGCAAAGCGCAGGAAGCGGACACGGCTCCGCGGAGTTCATTCCTTGAAAGCTGCCGCTCGGGCTGTGCGCAGCGAACGGTTCCTGCGAGCCCAACTGACCGCTTCGACATTATTTGAGTTCGTTGTTGCAGCATCGGCAGGCCAGTCACAACAGGCCCTATCCAGACATCGGGCCGCTTTCGCTATCCACACCCTCCTCCATCTCGCCGCGTTCGGTGCGTCGGACGCGAAGTCCATCGGGGATGCGGAGCTGTGGTACGGCCGCGAGACCCAAGGGCGAGTATCGCCAAGCAACCGAGAACTCGTTGGCACAGAACCTGTAATAAAGTCAGGTGTACGAATAACGTTTTGACGCAGGTCAGCAGTTCAACATGACTATACTCCAAGACCATGCGCGAATTCCGTAACATAGTCTTCCGGTTTCACCTCATCAGTTTCCTTCGCTCACGTCCGCATTCTGGTGATTGTCATCAGCGCGAACATCCACCGAAACGTCAAGGTCGCGGAAATCAGAGTTCGTGCCTCTGAAACTGCCTGAAACCGGTGAAATTTGATGAATATTCCGGGCAACAGCGACGGACACAAGATTTGCGGAACCGAAAGACCTATTCGTTGGATCGAAAGGTATCCATCCCGCTCCTGGGACAAAAACCTCCACCCAGGCATGGGTTGCGCCCGCCTCGGTTGTCCCGACCCTGTTTTCGAAGGGATCGAAGAGGTAACCTGAGACAAGCCGCGCTCCGAACCCCAAAGTCCGGACAGCCTCGGCAAAAAGTACGGCGAAGTCACGGCAGGTGCCCCAGCCACGGTCCAGCGTCTCGAGCGGGCCCTGTGTGCCTTCTGTTTCGCGTCCCTGATAGGCGATCTGCGTTGTGGCCGCGTTGCTGACGTCTCTTAGAAGGGCCAGCGTGTCGGTTGGCCTCGTCGCGACGATAGACCCGACCCAGCCTCGCAGACGCTGCCCGTGATCTTCGTACTGCGGCAGAATGAGCGCGCCGAGGTCAGCGCTTTCGTCGTGCGAATAGATGAAAGGATAGGATGCTGCGGAAGCCGAGATGGGAAAGACCGGCCAGGCGGGCGCGCGCAGATCAACGCGGGACTGAGACAGGATTTCCAGCTCCTGCGCCTTGGACTGGAAGCTGGCCAAAGCCACGACATTGCCGGCCACGTCATGCGACCAGTCGATGACCGCCGCAGGCCGAACATCGAGTTTGTATGAAAGAAGCCTCAGGTCGGGTGTCTCGCGGGGGCGCAGCATCATCCGGTGTGGCGCCAGATCCACCGGGTTGTGAAAGCGATAGCGTGTCCTGTGGGTGATGGAGAGACGGGTCATGGCGACATCACGACGACCGGGCACCGCGCTGGCGCCCGGTCGAGCCGCGATCCGGGACAGAACTCCGCCAAGCACTCGACCCTTTGCAGCGAGGGCAGATCCGGTGTCCGAACCCTTCGCTCGGAAAGGTCTTGCGGCAAGACAGGCACAAGCGTTCCGCGGCCACGTCCGCTTTGGCAGGCGCGATCACATCGTCCAAGGATGTGGGGCACCCTTCCGTCACGTGCCGTTTCCTCTTCGCGCCGAAGCCTGTGCAGTGGCGGCCTTCTGAGCAGGATGTTCGCCTCCAAGGCTCATTCACCGATAGCAGGCCGAGGGGTGCACGGTCGCGGCTCCGGTTCGGGAACGACCCTCTCCTGCACTGCCACGACCGATGTATCAGGTCGGTCACGCCCGTATATCCTCGTCGGGAGACGCATCCCGTAGAGGGTCCTGATCTTGTGTTCCGACACACCATCGGCCAGCATGATAAGACGAGTCATCGGGTCGGCCACCATCCGTTCGACGAAGATTGCAGTCGGTTCCCTGTCCGGATGCAGGCCTTTGGTGCCATCGCTCCTGGTTCCGGGCAAAATCCGACCGACGTTGCGTCCTGCGAGGTTTGATCGCCGCAGGGCGGCAAGAGCCTTGGCGGGTTCGTCATGCTGTTTGCAGGGAGCAGGTCGGCCACCGAAAGCCTCATCCGGTGTGCCAAGGCTGATTGACAGGCACTCGCCTGACAGGCGCGGAAGGGTTGTCATGTCGATTTGAAGACTCATTTGAAAATTCCTTGGAAATGTTGAAAGGAAACGGCCAGTTGGCATGCGCTCCAAAGTAAGGATATCCGTGGTCTCTGGCCCTGAAGGTCAGGTATCGGGGGTGCCGGGCCTTTCGCCGTGAACTTCCTGGGTCCACACTTCAAACTCGGATAGAGTTCCCGGCCCGAAGATTTGTGTCAGCGGCACGTCTGCGGCGTCTCTGCCGCGCGCCACGAGAATGCGCCCGGTGCGCCGTTTGTTGTTTCGAGGATCGAACACCCACCATTGTCCGCCCAGATAGACCTCCATCCATGCAGCGAAATCGTCTTCGGCATGGGGCAACGGTTCGCCGATCTCGCTCAGGTAGCCTGTGCAGTACCGGGCCGGGATGTTCATGCAGCGGCACAGCGCGATGCCGAGATGTGTGAAATCGCGGCAGACCCCAAAGCCGCCGGTCAATGTCTGCGCCGCGGTACGGGTTGCGTCGGCTTTCATGTAGTCGAACGTTATGGTGTCATGCACATAGTCGCAGATTGTCTGCACCCGCGACCAGCCCTGGTCTGTCTTTCCGAACAGCTCCCAGGCGCGCTCGGACAACAAGTCCGTATCGCAGTAGCGGCTGCCCAGCAGGTAGACGAGCGTATCGAAGGGCAAGTCCTCCACGGCATGTTGCCGTGAATCCGGGCAATGGGGGTCTGGATGACCTGCATCGCGGAAGATCCCGTCGGTCGTCAGGGTGAATTCGCCAGCAGGGGCCACCATGCGCGTACACCAGTTGCCGAAGCCGTCGCGGTAGCTTTCGAGCGGAACGCTGGGCTGAGTCACGAGGTAGTCCGCGCGCTCGAGGTCGCCGAACCGCGAATAATGCACATTCAGCAGCGCGATCAATGGGGTCGGCTGGGTCAGGGTGTGGGTGATGCGGCATCCGATATTCATGCGCAGCGCCGACGTGCCGTCAGCCATCGACGAGAGGCGGGTGTCCTTGTTCACGGACGATCCTTTCAGTACCTCGCAAGAGGTCGTTGCAGTTGTTCGATCAAGGGCGAGGCAGCAAAGGTCTGCCTGACAGCCATCCCACCAGGCACGTCCACGCGGGCTCGGCAGATGTCTGAGGATAGGGGCGTTCTACGGAAACGAGCAGCCCGGTGAGAGCTCCGGTCGTGGGATAGCGATTGCCGGACAATCGGCGGGGTCCGCTCTTCCTTCAAACCCACAAAATTTGGGATACGCACGTAGTGCTTGAACAATATATAGGAAGTCTCGCCTGAATTACAACGGCGCTGGATGCCACGATCGAAGGCTTCTGATCGCCCGGCGTCACCGGTCATCGCATCCGGGCGCACGGTATGATCTTTGGGGAACATCGTCGCCTTGCCGCGGTCACGGGTTCAGCCCGCAATGTTCGTCACGGGGTGCGGGAATGGCCTGTTGGGATGTTTGGCCTTTTCCACCAAGTTTCCTCGAAAAATGTCACCGACACGAAAGAAAACCGGAACGCGCGTGCTCCCCCAGCCGTTTGTCTAAGTATCGTAGAGCGCGCGAGTGCGGGCTGCGTTGCAGATCTCCTGTAGCATTGGAACGCCCGCATGATCGACAAGAGCCTGACGATCCTCGTTGTCGAGGACGAGCCGATAATTCGCATGGATCTGGCGCTCGGTCTTGCGGATCTGGGATACACCGTTCTGGAAGCGAGAGATGCGGCAACGGCACTGCGCGTCATGGACGGCAGCAATGCAGTCGACGTGCTTGTCACCGATATCGACATGCCGGGCGAAATGAACGGTCTCACCCTCTCTTCGGAGGCGCGGCAGCGGTCTGACAGTTGCCGGATCGTCATCATGTCGGGTGGCACGCCTCCCTCACCTCATGCCATCCCGCAAGACAGCCCGTTTCTTGCAAAGCCCCTCGCAGCCAAGGACATCGTGGCAGCGCTTGTTCGAATGCCATGACCTCAGGCCGGCTTTGCGGGCATGCGCAGGGTGAAGGTCGTGCCTGTCTTAGCAGAAGACGACACATCGATCCGTCCGCCGTGCGCCAACGCGATCTGCGACGCGATGTAGAGGCCAAGCCCAAGACCCTGAAGGCTTTTCTGCTTGCTCTCATTGCGTGAGAACGGCTGAAACAATGACGCCTGTACCTCCGGCGGGATCGGCATGCCCTGGTTCGTGACGCTGGCAACTAACTCACCGTCGCGCTCTGCGATGTCGACCGTAATTGGTTGATTGGGGGCACCGTGGGCCACGGCATTTCCCAGAAGGTTTGACAAAAGCTGGCCAAGCCGCTGCGGATCGGCGACCAGAGCGCGCGGCAAGTCGATCGAAGGCAGGACCGGCTGACCGGCAACCTGTTCGATCTCGCCGATCACGTCGCGGAATACCGGCGCGAGATCGACCGGCGCAGGCGCATTCACTTCGATCCCGGCGCCAAGGCGGCCACGGGCGAAATCCATCAGGTTGGTGATGATCTGGCTGGCCCGCGTCAGCGCCCGCTGCATCTCGAACACCAGCATCGCCTGGCGTTCCGGCGAAAGCTCGCGTTTCTCGATCATCCGCAAACCGGATGTGACCGCGGCGATCGGATTGCGCAGGTCGTGCCCGACGATGGCGATGAACTCTTCCCGCAGCCGGGCGGTATCGCGTTCGGTCTGAAGGCTGGCGCGACCCTCTGCGATCTTTTGCCGACCCTTGGCAAGTTCGTCCTGGCGGTCGAGCTCGCGGGCGATTGATCTGGAAAAGATCGTAAAGAGCTGTTCCGCCTGCGGCCCGATCTCTTGCGGGTCGGGGTCGATGGCACACAGGGTGCCCCAGATACTGTCATCGCTTCTGATGATCGGAACCGAGATGTAGCTCTTGAAACCGTATTGTCGGGGCGTGGGGTGATTGCGATAGACCTCGCTGTCATCCACATCCGGAATCGTGATGCTGTTGCGGCAGGCCCGTACTTCGCTGCAGATGGTCGATGTGACATCCAGCTCATCGCCGGGTGTCAGGCCGAAATTCACCTGATCGCGGGACGCGCAGGTCAGCCAGCGGCCTTCGGTTACACGGGCGACAGCAACAAAGCCCATGCCGGTTGCCATGCCGCAGGCATCGAGGATCATGGAAAGATCCGAGACAAGCTCGACCTGCCGGATACTCTCTTGAAGGGGATCAATATTGGGTAACATGCATCTGGCCGGAAGAGTGGTTCCAGCGCAAGTTACTTGACCTGTTAGCGAATTCCTATGGTCTAATGCGCCTCCTCGAATGCCCGACGCGCCTCAGGACGCGCGGTCGGGAGCGAACCCGGCAGACAATGCCGCAGCGACGAAGGCGCTGCGTGCTTCCTTCACCGGGCTCATACAGTCCATGGCAGATTCGATCTTTTCCAGGGCGGCCTGACGCGCATCGTCCGCGAGCGGCCAGTTGCGGCGCAGCCAGTGACGCGCCTTTTCGATCGTACTGAAGCGTTCGGCGACACCATTGTGCGCCGGGTAAAGGGTGATCGGGACACCCCATTGTATTTCAATCATTCTTTGTCCTTGTCTGTTAACGCGATCCCGGCGTTGCCTGCCCAGAAGGGTAGTCCGCAACGCTCTTCGAAAGTGGAGGAGATCGCCTGTTCGGCGCGACGTGGGTCGTGCCAGGTCCCGCATCGGGGACACAGTCGGCTCCGAATGCTCGGAACCAACCCTGCTATGCTGCTCCGGGATCCGGAGGCAGAGATGTCGCGAGGCTCAGCTTGCCGCGTCGTCCGGTTCGATTGCCGACGTCGCGGTCGGCTTCGACGTTGCCGCTTGCGGCTTCATTGTGCCAAACTTGCGATTGTAGGGACGTTTCTTCGCAGGTGTGCTAAGGAATTCCTTGAGATCGAGTTGCTTTTTCGGCTGGGAATAGCCCATGACCGTCTCCTCGTGTTGACTTGATTACGATGAGCCACACGAATTCATTCGGAGAATTTCGCGTGGGCAGGAGCGTGGAAAGTGGCGGTGCGGGGGCGAGGATCAGTTGTCGTCGCCCTTGTCGCAATCCTTGCGGGCAGCCTTCAGACGTGCCGTCTTTTCAGACCGGACCAGAGCCTCGTCATCCAGCAAGCGCTTTGCGCTTGCGGTCGTCTTGTCAAGCGCAGTCATCGGCTCAGCGGCTTTTGCAGCCGAAGCGGAAACGGTGGGAGCTAAGAGCCGCCCACCGTTTCCCTCTTGAGCCGGAACACCTTTAAGCAGGTCTTCCAGCTTCGTCTTCACGCAAGTGCCAGGTTGCTGGCGGATTCGCGACCGTCACGACCGCTCTCTACGTCGAAGGTGACAGCCTGACCGTCTTCAATCCGGCTGATCCCGGCGCGTTCGACGGCAGAGATGTGCAGAAAAATATCTTTGCTGCCATGTTCAGGCTGAATGAAGCCGAAGCCTTTGGT
The DNA here is from genome assembly GCF_900102075.1 of Salipiger thiooxidans. GTDB lineage: Bacteria > Pseudomonadota > Alphaproteobacteria > Rhodobacterales > Rhodobacteraceae > Salipiger > Salipiger thiooxidans. The sequence goes on from NZ_FNAV01000043.1 coordinate 10,973, forward strand.
GCTGTTGAACCATTTCACGGTGCCATTGGCCATATCCGTGGTCTCCTTGATAAACGCTGCCCACACAATCGCGGCAGCCCGGCGTCGTCGATCCAAGCCGATCAACCGAAACCAAGCCAATGGCGGCGGAATAACGAAGAGAAGAAACATAAGCTGCATATAAATGGTGTTCGCCTGACAGATTTTCAAGGGCCTACGTGCGATAGTAGCTTGTCACTGAGCCGGGACCACGGGTCGGGAGCGCCCAGATCTGCTGTTGGTTGCGCTTCGGTCCAACGTCGGCGACTGTGCCGGAAGCGCGAGAGGTACGGGGTGCCGCGAGCCGTATCAACTTCCTGCGCATCACCGCGATCTGTCTAAGACGCAGCGGAGGTCGGCTCTCCGCGCTCTCTACTGAGGACCTTTGCAGCCGCAGCGCAAATCGAGCACTCGCGGCGAACGGCAAAAAGGTCCCGCTGAGTGATCCCTCCGTGCTCTTGGCGTTAGGGTCCGCTTCGCTGGACAAGGCATCTCGAGGCGAAGGGCGCCTGCGGACATGTGTCACGTTACCAAGACGGCACGTTAGATGACGGCCTGTACCTGGGTCAGAAATGCTTGGCATTTGGGTCGGAATTGCTCGGCACGAACCACTGGCAAGCCTCAGAAAACACGTTGCCACGAGTCGGAAATGCACGACATTCGACACACTCTGTGGGGTGTCAGGCAAATCTGACTTTCATGTCAGATGCCTGACCCCGCAGGCGGAAATCCCAGAATGCGGAGTGGCGTTGCCCAGTTGAGCTCGCGATCGTGAGGTCAGGACATTCCTGCCTTTGTCTGATCCCGGAAGTCTCGTTTGGCCAAGAGCCTCCCTGCCATCCCGGGAAATACCTTTCCTCAGTTGCCGCTGACTGTTCGGTATGCCGCGTTCGAGCCGGCATCGTCTTTGCTCTCCCGACTCGCGGCGAGGGGCGGCGCAAGCTCCATGCAAAGATTCTGCGGCGACATTGCCTTTCCGATCGATCCCCTGTTCCGCGGGGAGAAGATCGCGATAGAGCAATTGGCGCAGCTGGCCGGGTGCGACGCAGCTGCGTTGGAGCGGGTGTCAGTCCGCCACCACGGAAAAGGGCATTTCCGACTGCGAGACGAATTTGCCTCCCTCCAGAGCTTTCAACGCTTGCGCGTCCGTGTCTGTCCCGAGTGTGTAAGGGCAGAGGCGCCGTCTGCAGCTGAATCGTGGTGTGTTCCGCGCCGCCTGCAGTGGAAACTCTCGTCGATCAGAAGCTGCCCCGAGCACGGCTGCATGCTGGTGAACCTCCCGCCAGAGAAATTTAGCAAAGATGCCAGGGACTTTTCGGCGCAGCTTCGGAAGCACTACGGGTGGATCTTGGATCAGCCGATGATCCCCGCAG
>NZ_FNAV01000046.1 GCF_900102075.1 Salipiger thiooxidans
GTGCTGACCGCGGTGCCAGCCAAGATGATCTCGGTGCTCACCGGGGATCTCGACATCGCCAGCCTGACCCCGCGCGATCGCGACGCCTTGCAGGCGGTCATGGACATGCCGCATGCGCTGACCGTGATCCCCAATTCGAAATACTGGCGCGAGATCGCGGCCTGGGGTCCGCTCGGTGTGGCCGCAGAGGCAGCGAACGCCCAGCCCGCCGGGCGGCTGCAGGGCGGCGCCATGATGGACATCCTGGCCGGCGGCGACGCGCTGCTCGAGGAACTCCTTGCTGTCATCGACGTGACGGAGGCCGCAGAGTGAGCGGCGATCCCAAGCCAGAGAAGCGCAAGAGGTCCCGCGTCGTGCGCACCTCCCATGCACTGCCAAATGCCGCCGAGCACGCAAAGGCGAGCAGCCGGCTCGCAGGGGCCACGGCCCGCTACGCGGGCCGCGCCACGCCCGGGCCGCAAGAGCCGGTGGCGGAGGCAGAGCCCGAGGTCGACGGCAACACCGGCGTCTCCCCTGACCTGGCCCCGGCGGGCGAGGAGAGACCCGCGACCTCAAAGCGGGCGCAACCGAAGGCGGTAACGCGGCGGGGGGCGGCTGCCGAGGCCCCAGCGAAGAAGAACGTGCGCGGCTTCGTGATCTGGTTGCCGACCGACATGGCGCGGCTGGAGGCATTGGCGGTCCGGCTCGGCACCAGCGTCGACTATCTCGAAAAGGGGCTGATGAAGCAGGCGCGCAGGAGATACCTGGATCTCGATCACGCGGCAGCGCTGCGCGACAGCACGCGGCTCAAGACGCACCTCGATCTCACGCGGGCCGAGGGCAGCGGTGGGCTGTTCGTGAATGCCTATTCGGACCCCGAGATTGTCCGCGCCCTGCGCGCGGAGATCGGCGATCCGCTCGATCTCATCGCCGATGCACGGATCATCGGCGCGCTGTTCCGGATCTACGGTCTCGACGCGCTCGAAGCCTACGAGGTGAAGACCGCGCAATAGAGGTCGTCGCGGGCATCAGCCCGCGACCCCTGCTCAGTCACAGGGGCCGGCGAGGGCCTCATCGACATTCCAGGTCACCGCATCATGCGCGCTGACCACGGCGAACTCGGTGCTCGATCCAAGGATGGTCACCAGCGCCGACCACGCGTCGGGGTCGGCCTTCGCTTGGGCGACGCGGCCGTCTTCGAGCTCGAACGCCGCCTGTTCACCGGTCTGAGCCAGGACCACGATCCGCGCCGGTGCGCGCTCCTGCGGCAGGGTGACGGCGAAAGACCCATTCGGTTGCGGGCCGAAGACACGATCCGGATCGCAGACGAGCTGCAGCGTTGCGCCGGGGCCCTCGAGATCATGCACCGGCAATCCGCGCTGGATGCTGTGAGACCAGGTCACATCCGAGATCACCACCGGTGCAGAGTCTGCGGCGGATCCATCTTTCGTCCCGGTCTCCTGCTGCGCCTGCAGGGCGAGCGGCATCAATGCTGAAGCGATGAATGCCAAAAATGATGAAATCTCCATGAAACACCCCTTTCGAGGGCAAAGCGTATCTCTCTCACGCTAGGGCATCCCATCCGGAATGAAAACCGAAGCCCGCAGGGACTGTTGCATCGACAGGGCTAAGGGGCGCCGCCCCTCGCGCGGTCAACAGAAATAGTCAGGGCCGTGTCCTCGGCCAAAGGCCTGCGGGCCGCACCACCCCTGTCGATTTCTGCTGCCCTTGCTACCCCCGGCCTCGCCAGCGGGCAGGCCGGATAGCGCGCTATCCGGCTTCAACTATTTGGGACAAGAACCATGCTGGCAAAGAAACTCTATGCCTTCCCGATCTCCAGAGTGTTTCACCTCGATCAGGCAGGAAAAGAACACTTCCTGGGACTGAGATTCCGTTGGAACACAGGAGAGACCGAAATTGCCTGGGAGAAACCCGGCGCCTTCAGGATGGGCCTGATCTTCGAAGAGCCGATCCCTGCCACATCGTCCCCGGGCCGGGCATAAGCCCGGCCCGCGCGGGTTGGCCTCGGCGGCGCAGACGCTGAGACCAACCCGCGAAATTAGACGGGCCCCGCGTGAGCGAGGCCCGATCATCGGCGTCTAGGTGGGCAACGCCTCAGGCGGCCTGCTCGGTGGCACGCCCAGCCTCGCCCAATATGAAATCGACAGCCTTCTGCGCTTCCGACGCGGCGCGGAAGATCACGCGATTGTCGCCCTTCATGGCAGCAAGCCACCCTTCAACGTAGCTCGCGCTCTGGTCGAACTCCGGCGCCACGCCGATCTGCACCCCGAGCATGCAGGCGCCGACTTCGGCCACCAGCTCCTCGAAGGCGTAGGCCGTTCGGTCGGAGAAGCGCTTGAACCGGTCGAGCCGCTTTTCTGCGCCGCTCCAGTGCGTGATTTCATGGAGGATGGTCCCGTAGAATGCCTGCGCGCTGAGAAACGTCTCGATCGGCGGCATGTGGATGCGATCCGCCCGGATGTCATAGTACGCCCGCGGCTCCGGGCTCGAATGGATCGCCGCGCCGGTGCGCCCGATAAATGCCTCGAGCTCCGGATCCGCCTTGGTGCCGAGATCCCGCGGCGGCTCGGGGCGGGTGTAGAAGTCCTCCGGCAGGCCGTCGATCTGGTCGGAATTGAACACCCGATAGGCGCGGCAGTAGGAGATCTTCTTCTCGTCGCCATCCTCGGTCTCGCGCTCGACAGTGCCGAACTTCACCACCGTGGCCGACGTCTCGCCCTTGCGCACCTGCGCGCCAAGCTCCTGCGCCTGCCGATAGGTCATCCAGCGCGCCGAGGCATAGCCCTTGCTGGCCGCCGTCGCCCAGAGCATCAGCACGTTGATGCCGCGATAGTCTTCCCCATTGAAGCGGGCCGGCATCTGCGCGCCACCTGCGCCGCCGGTCCACGGCTTGCGCCAGGGCGGTGTGCCTGCCTCGATCTGCGCAATGATCTCATCGGTGACATGCTGGTAAACGTCGAATTTCGCCTTTGCCATTTGTGGCCTCCTTCGTGGTGGAGACGGTGGGGGCTGGGTGCCCGCCTTCCGCCAATGGGCTGCGCCTCGGCCAATCTGTCCGACCGAAAACGCATGTTTTCGGCGGAACAGAGTGGGAGAGGGCGAAGCCCGACCCACGGGCCGGACACGGACAGTCAAAGGATCGGAGCCGGGGGTGGTGCGGCCCGCAGCGCGCAGCGCGAGGACACGGCCCCGGCGCAGACGACGCCATCGGCGGCGCTTGTCTTTTGACTTTCCGGGGCCGGTCTGTTGGGCGGACAAACAAACAGGATCATGTCAGGGCGGGGGTGAGCGGGCGCCAGCCCGTCGAGCCCCTGCCCTGCCCTTTGAAACCACGCGAGACGCGCGCCCCGCGCGGATCTCTCCTGATCAATCCGCCAGAGCTTTCCAGCCCACAGCCGGCCGAGGGGGCGGCGCGGGCCTTGCAGGCGGCGAGCGGGACGCGCAACCATATCGCGAAGGATGGCGAGCCGGCTTGTGGGAAGGTCTGGCTTGATGCCCGGCCGCAGGCGGGTCTTCACCGAGATGGCGGCGAGGCTCCATCGAGATTTCTCACCGGCATCCCGGGCCGGTGGGATGGCGGAAAGGGCGGCCAGAGGCAGCCCTTTCCGGTCGTTTCAACCCTCGCTGGCCTTCTTGCGCAGCAGGTCGAAGTCGTTGGCGGCGAAGGTAACGTCGTAGACGGTCTGGCCGTCCTTGGTGTACTCGCTCTGGCGCATGGTGCCGCGGGTATGGACCACGTCGCCGGGGGCAATATTCTCTTTCGCCCAGCCGATGACGCTGTCCTTGAAGATCGTGACCTCGTTCCAGAAGGGGCGCGACTGGAAGTCGCCGCGATCATCTTTTCGACCATATTCGGCGGCGATGCTCACCCGGAGCGTGGGGCCGACTTCCTTGATTTTCCCGACCCGGCCGATGATCTGAAATTCTGCAAAGGTACGCATTTTGTGTCTCCGTCAGTTTGAGTGTTTCGGTGAAAAACGAGCAGACCGGGCCGTGATGCGATCCAACCAAAAACCGGAGGGTTCGCAAAGCGGAAGCCGGTTTTTCGTTTGAAGGGCGGCGCTTTAGCGCCGACCGGTCGCGAAGAGCGGACCGAGTCATGTTGAGTGTCCGAAACACGCTGGCGCAGACACCGCCGCACCTTGCAAGCTCGGCACTCTGCAGGTGGGGCAATCTTGGACGGCAGCGGCGGTGCCTCAGGCATCGCCTCCATTCATTCGGTCTTTTAAGTCGCGACCAAGCGCATAAGGGCAGATATGCAGATATCTGCAGCGGCTTCTAGTTCGGGCTAGATTTCAACCGGACTTGCGGAACAATGTCGGAGACGCAAAGTAACGTAAAACGTAGTGCGTGAGCAGACCACGTCGGAGCGTTGATGACCCACGACAACAAAGCGGAGAACGAAGACGCTCGGGCAATCGTCCGACGTTGGGAGCCAAAACTCCTTGGCCCTTACAAAACTGAGTATGTCGATAGCTGGGGCTATCGCATTGCCGACGCCTTGAAGCTTCTACTTGAGGTCTACGACCAGAGCGATGGCACCGAGCCCAATCACGCCACGAGAGTGAGAATTGCCGATCTGGTGCTGGAGTACCGCATCCGATCAGAGAAACGGCGACTAGATCAAGCCCGCTTCCGCTCCCTTAGGGCGGCCGTCGCCGAACGGCAATGTGAAGCACCAGGCTGCAGTGAGATCATTCCTGCGGGCACCCACGCCCGTCAGCGGTTCTGCTCAGGTCGATGTCGTCTCGCCGCTCATCGCGGGAAGAGCAAGACAAAACGCTGACCTAAACAGGCGACCTGCGGCTCAATTGTTTCCCGCGAGATACCGCCCGAAGACCTTGAGAACGTCCGGACCCGCCTGGGAGAACGCCTGCCTGGGCTGCCCACCCGCCACCTCAACTTTCGCATAGTCGCGCCAGTCGCTTCGCTGGAAGGTCTGCCATAGCCTTTCGAGTGTGTGCCGCTCGGACAATGCCCTTTCGCGGTTGAGCTTACTCAAGGGGGAGAAACGGGTCCGAATTTGCTCCTCGCGAAAGTGCTCCGCCAGATGACCGTAACCGGTGTTCTGGCCCCACCTACCGCGCGGCTTCCTGATCTAAGATCCGCTCTTTTTGAGTGGATCTTAGATCAGGAAGCAGTTTCTCCATGAAGATGCCCCGCACGAGGCGGGGCGGTGAACCTTGTTTGGAAGGGTGGAATCGGCTCTACTGAAGCCGCGGGCGCGGAGTCGAACGGCCCTACGTACTCCTAAAGCTACGTAGCCGCGCCGAACGTCCGAACACCTCTGCGTCCGCACCGTATCCACCACTGAACTTTCTGAGACTCCCTGCGCTCACGGCCCGCTACCGCGCCCGAGAAATTAGTACATCTGGTTCGATTTTGAGAAACAAAGCTTCACCGCCTTACCTCGCCCGGGACTTTTCTATTGGCCTTCATACGCCAGCCTCTGTTCCATCACTCCTGCCCCTCGCATAGGTAGATGCCTCCTATGCGACTTACTCAGCAGCGCTCCGGCCTGCGTTTTCCATCATGAAATCAAAGCCCCTTAAGCTTCTGACACCAGCGCGCTGGCTGAGGTAATCCCTCCGTTTTGCGGGGGCCTGCTCGTGGAACGGTGTCGTGCTGGTCTGTCTGAGAGGCCCCCCTGCCCTTTTGACAGCTTCGATGGGGGCGTTTCGCGCGCGAAACTTTCGCAAGAGTTAACGCTCTACCCTGCATGGTGGCGGGGTCTCAACTGCCTACCCACCCTGAGTCAGAGAGACTTCTTTGCGGGCACCATGCACGACCGTCCCCGCAGAGCCGTCACGAGAGACCGGGGGCCACTCCCATGTCCAACCGGAGCCTGCCCCTGGTGATCCCCTCGCAAATTCAAAACACGATGCACCGCAACGAAGCACTGCTGCTTCTCGACAGCCTTGGGTAGCCCCGGAGCGGCCCACTCGGCCGTGGCACCTGCCCGATCTACTTGCCAAGCTCGGCGCCATCGGTCGCAGGCACTGAAGACGGGTCGCGCTCAGCCGCCCCCGACCCGGGTCCGAACGTAGCCGAGGAAGGCGGCGCCCGGGTTGCGCAGGGCGGGGCGGCCGCTGCGGCGCCAATAGTCCTGCCAGTCGGCCTCGAGCGCGTAGACGTCGCGGCCCGGGGCCAGCTCGCGGGCGCGGTCCAGCACGTCCGGCGACAGCGCCGGGCCGCGCGGGCCGTCGTCCACCACCCCCTTCTGGGTGAAGCGGATAAGATCGCCCGGCTCCTCGGTCATGTCGTAATCGGGCAGGTGGCCGGCGGCGATCATGTCGCGCAGCATCTTGCGGAACACCCGCCGCGGGCTGGCCGAGCCCGACTTCTTCAGCAGCGTGTCGACCGAGACCGTCCAGGCCGGCTGGCGGCCGCAATGCTTGCGGGCGAGCTCGTAGATCCGCCGCTCGAGCGGCTTGCGCAGGCGGAAGTAATCGCGCGAGAGCGTCAGCACCGATTTCGCCATCACCGCCCGGAACAGCCATTCCGACAGGGTGACCGCCACGCTGATCATCCGCCCGCCCCGCGAGCGGCGCACGATCTCCCAGCTCTCGATCAGGCCGAAGCCGCGGGTGACCTCGATCTCGCCGGTGGCGATGTTGGTGGTGATGCGGGTGCCCGCCAGCCGCTCGAAGGCGTCGCGCAGCCGCTTGTAGCCATCGCCGCTGGTCTCGCGGTTGCTGGCCACCAGCAGATCGTGGGCGCGCAGGTGCAGGGTCCGGCTGACCGCGCGGCCGGCGTTGATCGCCGCCATCAGCTGGCTGACGCAGTAGATCAGGATGTCCTTGTCGTGGATCGTCGCGAGCCCCCGCACCGAGGGGGTCACAGTCATCTGCACGCCGTTGTGCTCGTACTCGAGGATGCGCCGGTCGGGCCGCGTCGACAGCGAGAACACCGGGTGCTCCATGGTCGCGAGGTCGTCCTTGGGCAGGGCGTCGAAGATGTCGCAGAGAAAGAAATCCGCGGTCGGATAGCGGTCGGGGAGCAACCCCGGACCGGCTGGCTGTACCGTGCCCTGTGCCATGACTGTCCTGTCCGTATCGTGACGGCCTGCCCGAGCCGCTGTCCCGCCTGTCGCGGGAATCGTGTTTTCATTTACACCGAGGGTAGATTTATCCACAGCCCCCGTCCAGCCCCGCCCCCGCCGCGATCGTGGGATCGGAGTCGCTTTGGCGTGGGATCGGAATCGCCCTATCGTGGGTTCAGAGTCGCATGGATCGGTCGAGGCGCGCAAAAGCCCTGAAATTGCGGCAAGTTAGCGATAGCGTCCCGGTCCCGTAACTCTCTATCTAACAGAAAAATAACTTGGGGATGGATCGGGCACGTGGCAGGTTGCCTTGAAAACCAAGGGGTTTTCCGAAGAAAACACGCGTTTGTTCGCAAAACACTTCCATGTGCTGCTTTTCTTGATACACTGATAAAAACACAGAACATCGAGCAGTTTCCGTGACCGAAGACACCCTTCCCCCCTATTTCCGGATCAACCCAGACAAGGCGCTGGCTGAGCTGCCGCCGCAGATCGGCACCGCCGAATTCCAGGCCATCGCCGAGGCCTGCGGCAAGGGCCGCCAGGACCTGGCCTCGCGCGGCATGGACGAGAGCGGCCAGAAGACGCTGCGGCTGTTCTCGACCTGGGAGATCACCCGCTACCTGATCCCTGTGGCGCAGGCCCATTTCCGCCGGGTGCTAAGACAGAACCCCGAGCTGCCGCAGGGCCGGTCCTCGAGCTCGGGCAGCGCCAAGTGGTTCACCTTCGACGAGGTGCTGCGGCTCCGGGCGCATTTCGCCTCTGAGGGATCCAAGGCCAAGGAATACGCCCCCTACCGCCCCGAGGGCCTGCCCGCCAAGATCGTGGCCGTGGCCAACTTCAAGGGCGGCGTCGGCAAGACCTCGACCGCGGCACACCTGGCGATGTCGGCGGCGCTCGACGGCTACAAGGTGCTGATGCTCGACCTAGACAGCCAGGGCTCGATGACCTCGATCTTCGGCGGCAAGGTGGCGGACGAATGGCAGACCGCCTTCCCGCTCATCGCCCGGCACTACGCGCTGCACCTGCGGCAGGTGAACCAGCGGCGCATGGACCGGGGCGAGGCGCCGCTGGCGCTCGACGAGACGCTGACCGAGGCGCTGACCCTCGGCACCCGCGATCTCGTGCAGAAGACCCACTGGCCCAACATCGACCTCCTGGGCGCGCAGCTCAACCTCTACTGGGCTGAGTTCCAGATCCCGGTCTGGCGCATTCAGGGCCAGGGCTGGAAGCTCTGGGACGCGCTCACCGACATGCTCGAGGCGGACGGCATCCTCGACGAGTACGACCTCGTCTTCATCGACACCCCCCCGGCGCTCGGCTACCTGACGATCAACGGGCTGGCGGCGGCGGATATCCTGCTGGTGCCGCTCGGGGCGAGCTTCCTCGAGTTCGACTCGACGGGGCGCTTCTTCGACATGCTGCACTCGACCTTCGCCTCGATCGAGGAGAGCGAGAACATGGCCGCCCGGGCGCTGGGGCGCACCGAGATGGCCTTCGAGTGGGACGCGGTGCAGGCGGTGGTCACCCGCTACGACGACGCCCAGCAGGCCGAGCTGGCGGGGCTGATCCAGGCCTATCTCGGGCGCACGCTGTCGCCCCACCGGCAGGATTTCACCGCGCTCATCGGGCAGGCGGGCGAGCAGGTGAACGGCATCTACGAGGCCGATTACCGCGACTTCAACCGCATGACCTATGCCCGCGGGCGCGAGACCTTCGACAAGACCTACGCGGCCTTCAAGACGCTGCTGCTCGGGGCCTGGCGCCGCGACGAGCTGGCCGAGGCCCAGGCGGCGGAGTGAGGAGAGAGACATGGCCAAGCGCAAGCGACTGACCCCGGCGAGCCCGGATTTCCTCGGCGGCTCCCCTGCCCCGACCGCATCCCCGGTGGCTTCCCCCACGCCCGCCCCAGCCCCCTCTGCCGGGCCCTCCGCGGCGCGGCCGTCGCTGTCGGCGGCCTCGACCCCGCCGATTGCGCAGGTGGCCGGCGGGGCCGCCCGCAACGCCGCCTTCGAGGAGGTGACCGCGCTGATCACCGAGGCCCGCCGCGAGGGCCGGCTGATCCAGCCGCTGCCGCTTTCCGAGATCGACTCGGGCTACCTGGTGCGTGACCGCATCTCGGTGCCCGAGGAGGACCAGCAGTCCCTGCGCGAGAGCCTGCGCGCCCGTGGCCAGCAGATGGCCATCGAGGTGGTGGATCTCGGCGAGGGCGGCGAGCCCCGCTACGGGCTGATCTCGGGCTGGCGGCGGCTGTCGTCGCTGCGCGCGCTCTTCGAGGAGACCGGCGAGGCGCGGTTCTCGACCGTGCTGGCCCGCATCCGGCCGCCGCAGGCGGCGGGCGAGGCCTATGTCTCGATGGTCGAGGAGAACGAGATCCGGCTCGGGCTCAGCTACTACGAGCGCGCCCGCATCGCCACCAAGGCGGTCGAGGCCGGGGCCTTCGAGCATGACGAGGCGGCGCTCTCGGCGCTCTACGCCTCGGCCTCGCGGCCGCGCCGGTCGAAGATCCGCAGCTTCGCCGAACTGGTGCGCCGGCTCGACGAGCTGCTGCGCTTCCCGGCCTCGCTGGGCGAGCGCATCGGGCTCGAGATGGCCCGCGCCCTGCGCGAGGATCCGGGCTTCGAGGCGCGGCTGGCGGCGGCGCTCGACAAGGCCGCCCCCGAGAGCGCCGAGGCCGAGCAGGAGGCCATTCGCAAGGCGCTGAAGACCCCCGCCGTTTCGCGCGCGAAACGCCCCGAGGCGCTGAAACAGGGTCGCATCTCGGGCCCGGTCGAGCTGCACTGGCAGGAGGACCGTGGCGAGATCGTGCTCTCGGGCGCCGGCGTCACCGAAGAGCTGCGGCAGCGGCTCGAGGCCTGGCTGGCCGGGAAATAGGCCCTATCTTGGGAGATGTTTCGCGCGCGAAACGCCCCTTCCCCGACACCCGATCCCGGAAAGACGGCCCCCCTTCATGAGTGACAGCGTTGATGGCCTGACGGTCGCGATCTCGGCCATGACCGACCGCCGCGCGGGGCTGGTGCTGCCGCCGCCCTGCCCCGGGCTGCGCTACCTGCTGCTGGTGCAGGAGGCGCGGGGCCCGGCGGATGCGGGCTTTGCGCCGGAGCTGCTCGCGCGGGACGACCTGCGCATCGTGCCGCTGCCCGGGCGCGGGCTCTCGAACAGCCGCAATGCCGCGCTCGAGCTCGCCGAGGATCCCTATCTCGCCTTCTCCGACGACGACCTCGCGCTCGAGCCGCGCGGGCTGCTGCTGCTGCGCGACGTGCTGCGCGGCGACGACCGGCTCGACCTCGTGGCCGGCTGGCGGCGCGAGACCCTGCCGCCGCGCGGCCACCGCCGCCACGTGCTGCACCGGCTCAGCCTCTACAACAGCGGCCGGGTCTGCGCGCCCGAGTTCATGGTCCGGCGCGCCGCGGTGCGCAGGCGGGGGG